>NZ_JBFAAA010000001.1:0-1244793 GCF_040639475.1 Kribbella sp. NPDC023855 | reverse complement strand
CCGGCCTCCCGCTGACCAGCGGTGGAGCGCAAAACCCGGCACATCCCACACCGTCGCCAGATCGCATCCAGCCGTTTCGGCGCTAGAAACGCCTTAAGTGCAAGAAGTGTGACGGTGTTGGTCGGGTGGTTTGAGCGGCTGAGGCGGAGTTCAGTCGATCGCGAGCGTCAGACCAGGTACGACGCTGGCGCTGCTTGTGCGGCGGCGGCGATCCGAGTCTCGATCTGTTCGGGGGCTAGTGTTCGTGCCTCGCCGCCGGGGCAGAGGGTTGCTTGGAGGTGGAGGATGTCGTCCAGTGCGCGGACGAGGCCGGCCAAGGCTCGGTCGTCGTTGCCGAGTCGTTTGTAGGAGGCTTGCGCGATCCAACTCAGAACCTCTGCCGGCGTCGTGCAGGTACCGAGTTCGATCCAGTATTCCGAGTCGGGGTGCTCGAGCGTTGCGGCAGACAAGTCGAGTCGCCAGCCACCCCAGTCACCGAACTTCGATCCGGGCAGCGTCGCGTCGTCGGTTGGCGATGCGAGTAGGGCCTGGTCGTCGTCTCGGTCGCCGGTGACGAAGTAGCCGGCGGCGGTCATGAGAGCGGCGAAGCGAACCGGGTCGTCGAGGGTCGCTCTTGTGTCTTCGCTCGTAGTCGCGATCGAGAACCTGTCGTCGTTCGGATTCACGTGGAAGTCGCGGAGGCCGGCGGCGTGGAGTGTTGCGCGGATGCTGTCGGCTTGCTGGTCGCGCTCGGTGTTGAGTGGGCGGCCGTCGAATCTAGAGAAGCCGAATGCCGGGCGGTTGCTGTCGGGTTGAGTCACCGGCCAACGGTATCGAGTTTGAACGTTCTCGAACGTCCTAGTACGGAAGCTGTGGGTTGCGCGCCAAGCGTGGCAAAGGTTGAGCGCTGATGGGTTGCGATGGCAACGAACGCGGTTTGCCGGCGACTTCGTGGTGATCGTGTTGGCCCGGAGGGCTTCGAGAGCCTGTGTGGCCAGCCGTTGATGGGATATGGAAGGCGAGCGGAGGTCGAGGCAGGCGGCGGTTGAGGCACCGGTAGAGGTGCGTGTTCCGGGCCGGGCGCCGGTGGTTTATCCACAGGCGGCTCGCGTGCTCTGCAGGATCGTTGTACGACTGGCTAAGGCGAAGCGTGCGACGGAGGAGGCGTCTTGAGCGGCGATGTGGCTGGTTCGTGGGCAACCTTGGATGAACTGCTGGGTTTGGAGTCGCTGGCGGAGGAGGCCACGTCCGGCACCGACGGTGTCGGGCGGCTGGCGTTTTACGGGCGGTGCTCGACCGAGGACAACCAGGATCCGCGGACTTCTCTGGCGTGGCAGCTCGGGGAGGCGCAGCGGTTCGTCGAGCCGCTGGGTGGGGTGGTGGTCGCGGAGTACTTCGACATCGGTCAATCGCGGTCGTTGCCTTGGGAGCGGCGCGAGAAGGCGGGGGAACTCCTGCGGGAACTCAAGAATCCCGCGCGTGGGTGGGATGGGCTCGTGGTGGGGGAGGCGACTCGGTGCTGGTTCGGGAATCAGTTCAGCCTGACGTGGCCCAAGTTCGACCGGTATGGCGTGTCGTTGTGGATCCCTAGCCTGGGAGGTCGGTTCGAGCCCGACAACACGGTGCATGACATGGCTATGACGATCACGGGCGGGTTGTCGAAGAGTGAGCGGCAGCATGTGCAGCGCAGGGTTCGGGCCGCGATGGCGGCGCAGGTGTTGATTGATGGGAAGCATCAAGGTGGGCGGGCGCCGTACGGCTACGTCGTTGTTGACGCCGGTCTGCATCCGAATCCGCGGAAGGCGCAGGAGGGGTATCGGCTTCGCGTATTAGAGATCGATGAAGTTGCGGCGCCGGTGGTGGAGCGGATCTTTGGGATGTATCTCGATGGGGTGGGGTTGAAGGGGATCGCGGAGACCCTGAACAGGGACCGCGTCTTGTGTCCATCCGCGCACACCCCTCGGCAGAATCGGCACCGACGGGCAGATGGATGGCAACACTCTGCGGTGAAGGCGATTTTGGAGAACCCTCGGTACACCGGGTACGCGATTTATGGGCGGTGGCAGAAGGTCGAGGAGCTGCTCGACCCGGACGATGTCGCGGCCGGCCACGTTGTGAGGTTTCGGCGGTCGGCGCAGTCGAGGATCGTGCGGTCGCGCGAGCCCGCTCATCCGGCGGTCGTCTCGGTCGAGACCTTCACGCGGGTGCAGCTGGAGATGAGGGCTCGACGTGGGTCGGACATGGCGAGTCGGGCGTCGCAGCCGCGGACTCGGGTGGCGCCCAAGGCGGCCTACCTGTTCCGAGGGGCGATTCGGTGTGAGAGCTGCGGGCGGAAGATGGAGGGGGCTCCGCGGAAGCATGCGATGTTCTATCGGTGTGCTGCTCGGACGCTCGTGCCAGGGGTGAAGGAGGAGCTTGGGCATCCGCCGACTGTCTATCTTCGCGAGGACCATCTGTCGGATGGGGTGAATGGGTGGATCGCCAAGCTCTTCAGCCCGGAGAATCTTGATGAGACTGTTGCAATTCTTGTAGGGGCTCAGGGCAAGGATGATGCCGTTGACGCGGCTGAGCAGGGCTTCCGGGGTCGGATCGCTGCGGCGGAGGGGACGATTGGGCGGCTGCAGAGGGCGCTGGAGGCTGGGTGGGATCCTGAGGCGCTGACGGGGCAGTACAACGCTGCTGTGGCGGAGAAGAAGGCTGCTCTCGCTGGGCTGGAGGCGTTGGAGCCGGCCGAGCGGCTGGGTGCGTCCGATATTCGCGCGATGGTGAAGGAGCTGGGCGCGATGAAGGCGGTGTTGGATCGGGCGGATCGCGGGGATCTGGCTGACCTGTACGGCGCCTTGGGACTGGAAGTGTCCTATAACCACAAAACGCGGGTTGCTGATGTTTCCATCAGTACCCCGCGTGTGGTTAGCCTGCGTGTCCGAGGGGGGACTTGAACCCCCACGTCCCGTAAAGGACACTAGCACCTCAAGCTAGCGCGTCTGCCATTCCGCCACCCGGACGAGTGGTCTGCCGCTCTGTGCGGCTGACTGGAGAACCTTAGCAAACCCCACGGGTGAATTTCACATCGGGCCCGGGCAGGATGGGGGTATGACTTTTTCGAGCTCTGGGGACCAGCCGTCGTACGCGCCTGATGGCGAGGTGGTGGAGCTGTGTAGTGAGTTGATCCGGTTCGACACCACCAACTACGGCAACGGGAAGAGCAACGGGGAGCGGGGCGCCGCGGAGTACGTGGCGGCGAAGTTGGACGAGGTCGGGATCGCGTCGACGATCTACGAGTCGGAGCCGGGGCGGGCCTCTCTGGTGGCGCACTGGGAGGGGGAGGACCAGGACGCCGACCCGCTGCTGGTCCACGGGCACCTGGACGTCGTACCGGCTGATCCGAAGGACTGGAAGGTGGACCCGTTCGCCGGGGAGATCTTCGACGGGTGTGTCTGGGGGCGGGGCGCGGTCGACATGAAGGACTTCGACGCGATGGTGCTGTCGGTGGTCCGGGCGCGGCAGCGGGCGGGGAAGAAGCCGCGGCGGCCGGTGCGGCTGGTGTTCACCGCGGACGAGGAGGCCGGCGGCCTGTACGGCGCGCAGTGGCTGATCAAGAACCACCCGGACACGATCGCGGACTGCACCGAGGGGATCGGCGAGGTCGGCGGGTTCTCGGTGACGCTGAAGGACGACCAGCGGCTGTACCTGATCGAGACGGCCGAGAAGGGCATGAACTGGATGCGCCTCAAGGCCCGGGGGACCGCGGGTCACGGGTCGATGGTCAACAACGACAATGCGGTGACGAACCTGGTCGAGGCGGTCACCCGGATCGGCAACCACGACTGGCCGTTGCGGCTGACGCCGACGGTCAGGGAGTTCCTCAAGACGCTCGAGGACGTGCTCGGGACCGAGCTGGACCCGGAGGACATGACCGAGACGCTGGCCAAGCTGGGCAGCTTCAGCCGGATGTTCGGGGCGACGCTGCGCAACACCGCGAACCCGACGATGCTGAACGCCGGCTACAAGGTCAACGTGATCCCGGGCGACGCGGAGGCGCATGTCGACGGGCGGTTCCTGCCGGGGTACGAGGACGAGTTCTTCGCCACCATCGACGAGTTGCTGGGCGACAAGGTGCAGCGCGAGACGGTGATCGAGGACATCGCGCTGGAGACCGGGTTCGACGGCCGGCTGGTCGAGACGATGAAGGCCTGCCTGGCCGCCGAGGACCCGCTGAGCCGGACCGCGCCGCTGCTGATGTCGGGTGGCACGGACGCCAAGTCGTGGTCCCGTCTCGGAGTGCGTTGCTTCGGCTTCGTACCGTTGCAGCTGCCGCCGGATCTCGACTTCATGGGCATGTTCCACGGCATCGACGAGCGGGTGCCGACGGCGTCGCTGGAGTTCGGTTCGCGGGTGCTGGACCGCTTCTTCGACGAGGCCTGACAACCGGTACTCCGGTCCGCCCGCCGCGACCACCGCGGCGGGCAGACGGCGGTGACCGCTACTTCAGTTGGCCGCGGATCGCCAGCTGAGGGTCCAGCAGAACGTCGTTCCCTCGATCGAGTACGTGAAGAACCCGTGACCGTCTTCGTCGGCGGCAGCGGTCTCCTGGCCGCCGCTCAGCGGGATGGCCGGTGCCGCGGTGGCGGCCGGTACGGCGAAGGCGGAGATCCCCAGGACGACGCTTGCCGCGATGGCAGTGGAACGACGGAACATGATCCCTCCCGGTGAAGTGGCTACATCGCAGTTCTACTTCGCGCAGGCGTCGACCGCCATAGCTGAACCCTCAACAACACCGAATCAGCCGGACTGGCGGGTGGGGGACAGGTGCAGGGCGTCGCGGAGTTTGGGGAGGAGGGCAAGGAGTCGGGGCGGCGGGGTGGGGCCGGTGACCAGGGAGAGGGTCAGGCGGTAGCGGAAGGGGGCCGGGATCAACTGTTCGCCGGGGCGTAGCTCGTGAGAGAGCGCGCTCTTGGGGATCAGAGCCAGTTGGGAGCGGTGTCTGGCCATGGCGACGGTCGTGGCCAAGGTGACACCGCGGCGCGGGGTAACACCGAGGGCGATCAGGCGGCTACGGATCTGGTCCGCGCCCCGATCGTAGGTGGAGAAGGGCAGATCGCGCTCTCTGAGCGGCTGGCGGCCAGTGCCGGGTAGCGCTACTCGGCGCGGTACGAAGAGCACGAGCTCGTCGCGGCCGACGGGGCGGGCGACTGTGCCGCGCGGGAGCACCATCTGGTCGGCGATCGCGATGAACGCGGCATCCATGGTGCCCTCGGCAACCATTGCCACGAGCTGCTGGCCGTGGTCGACCTGCTGCTCGATGGCGATGTCGGGCAGCTCGGCGTCGAGCACAGGGAACAGGATCGGCGCCAGGCTGACGAAGGTGCCGACGACGAGACGCTGGCCGGCAGCAGCCGCGCGAGTGGCGTCGTAGACCTCGTCGAGGTGGTTGAGGATGTGTTCTGCCCGGCGGGCGAGCTCGGTGCCGGCCGGGGTCGGTCGGGCGCCTCGGGTGTCGCGGAAGAACAGCTGGGTGTCGCAACTGCGTTCCAGCCGGGCCAGGCGCTGGGAGGCCGAGGGTTGGGAGATCCGCAGTTCTCGTGCGGCGGTGCCGACCGAGCCGGTCCTGCTGATCGCCAGGACGAGCTGGAGATCCTCGACCGATGGTGATGAAGGCATAGGGACAGCCTATGACCGCTGGCTAGTTGCTGACGGCTACCAGAGACCGGGCGGTGAACCCGACGATCGATGGGTGACAGCTCGTCGGGATGCGTTGTTCTTGTTGGCAGGTGGTGGATCCGCGGATCTGGCGTTCCGGATCGCGCAGGTCGCGCTGCCGTTGGTGGTGTTGCAGGAAACGGGTTCGGTGGCGGCGACCGGCCTCGCTGGTGGCGCTGCCGGGGTACCGGTTTTGTTGTCGCCGTGGTGGGCGCGGCGGGCCAGGCAGTGGGTGGATTCGGGGAGCCGGCTGGCTGTGGTCGCTCTCGCTCAGGCGATGGCGTTGGCGATGGTTCCGGCGGCGGCCGCGTTGGGGTGGCTGCACGCTGGGGTGCTGATCGCCAGTGGGCTCATGCTCGGCTGCGGTGATGCGCTGAGCAATCCGGGCCGTAGTGCGCTGCTCGCAGACACCGGCGATCGGTGGGACCAGACGAGGGGCGGAAAGCGAGATCGCGCGGTGGTTCTGCTGACCTGGCAGGACGGGATCCGGCGGATCGGGATGGTGGTCGGGCCGCCGGTTGGGGCGTTGGCCGTCACGGCGGGCTTCACCCATGGGTTGCTGTGGGTGGAGGCTGCCGCAGTACTGGGGGCTGGTCTGCTGGCGGTCGGGGTCGTCGGTGAGCGGGCTAACCCCGAGGCGCCGGCTATGCCGTCGATCCGGGAGAGTCTGGTCGGGCGGTCGGACGTGCTCTACGGGTGGATCGCGCGGGGGACCGGCTGCCTGACCTGGTTCTCGTTCACGCTCGGGCTCTCCGTGATCGGCGCTCAGCGCGGCCAGCCCGGGGTGTACCTGGCGGCGGGGATGTCCGGCTACGGGATCGGGTCGGTGATCGGCACGCTGGCGTCTCTCGCGGTGATCCGGCGGATTTCCCCGGTACCGCTCGCCGGGCTTTCGTGGGCCTTGATGGGGGTGTGCTGGATCGGGATGGGCCTCTGGACGACACCGCCGGCGGTCGCGGCGCTCGGGGCGCTCTCGGGCGTCACCGTCGTACTGGGGATCGCCGCCATCTCGATGTTGATCACCAGGTCGTCGGCGGGTGCCGAGCGGCGGACGCTCCTGTCGGGGCAGTCCGTCGTGGTCAACGCGAGCAGTTCGGCCGGGCTGCTGATCGGCGGGCCGGTGATCGCCGTGGCCGGCGCCGAGAACACGCTGGTCGGTGCAGGCGTGCTGACCGCGGCCGTGGCGCTCGGAGTACTGCTGGTACGGCGAAATCGGGCTGCACGGGAGAGCGCTCCCTGCGAAACTGCGGACCATGTCCGACATCGCGATCACCACGCTGGCCGAGCGGCCTGAACTGCACCAGAAGCTCAGGGAGTTCTCCGGTAGCTGGCCGAAGTTCATGCAGCAGGACCCGATCGGTACGGCGCTGATGGGGCGGGTGCCGGAGCTCTTTCCCGAGCACGTGCTGCTCGCGCTGGAAGGTGATGAGCTGGTGGCGCACGGTCGCAGCATCCCGTTCGTGTTTCCGGACGAGGATCGCGCCGAGCTGCCGGCCGGCGGGTGGAACCAAGCGCTGATGTGGGGTGTGGCGGACCAGCGCAACGGCCGTACTCCGACGGTGGCGAGCGCGTTGGAGATCTCGATCACGGCCGGCCATCTGGGTCGCGGGCTCTCGCACGACATGCTGGCGGCGATGCGTCGGAACGTGCAGGCGATGGGGCTCAAGACGCTGTACGCGCCGGTGCGGCCGAACGGGAAGGAAGACCCGAGCCGGCCGATGACGGAGTACATCCGGGAGTTCCGGGAGGACGGGCTGCCGGTTGATCCGTGGCTGCGGGTGCACGTGAAGGCCGGCGCGGAGATTGTGAAGGTCGCGCCGGCGTCGATGGTGATGGCCGGATCGCTCGACGAGTGGCGGGAGTGGACCGGATTGCCGTTCGATCGCACGGGTGAGGTGATCGTGCCGAAGGCGCTCGTTCCGGTGCGGTGTGATGTCGAGCACGGCTATGCGGTGTACGTCGAGCCGAATGTCTGGGTGCGGCACGACCTGTGACATACCCCAATTAGTCGGGGTACACGGCGGCAATCTCCGGTCGCACGATCGGGTCATGACCACTACAGAGCAGAGCAGGACCACGGCGCAGAACAAGGACACCGTCCGGGACTTCATTGACGGGTTGTTCACCAAGGGCGAGCTGGGGGCGACCGACGCGTACCTGGCCGAGGACTTCATCAACCACGATCCGCCGTTCGGGGTGTCGGCTGATCGGGACGGTATGCGGGCGGCCGGGCAGATGCTGCGGGCGAGCTTCCCGGACTGGCACAGCGAGGTGCACGACCTGATCGCGGAGGGCGATCTCGTGATCGAGCGGTTCACGGCGAGCGGTACGCACCGGGGTGAGGTCATGGGGGTGCCGCCGACCGGCCGGACCGTCAGCCTGCCCGGGATCAACATCTTCCGGCTCAGGGAGGGACGGATCGTCGAGCGGTGGGGACGCCTGGACGACCTCGGCTTCCTCCAGCAACTCGGCATCCAGCAACCTGGGGCCCAGCAGCCGGGCGCCCAGCACCCCAGCGCCTCCGTCCAGCAGCCCGGCGCGGGTCCGGCGTAGCATCAAGATTATGGCAGCCGGTGCCGATCGCCTGGATGTCCTGATCCGCCGCTGTTACGCAGGGCTGGGGACCGATGAACTGCGGTCCGAGGTGCTCCACCGCCTCCGCGGCATCCTGACCGTCGACGCGGCCTTCTTCGCCACCGTCGACCCGGCGACCCTGCTGTTCACCTCAGCGTTCGCGGACGAGCCGTTGCGTTCGGCAACCGCCGAGTTCCTGGCGGATGAGTTCGGGCGCGCGGACGTCAACAAGTTCGCCGTACTGGCCGATGCGGCCGACCCGGTCGCCTCGCTGGACCACGCGACCAAGGGTGACCGCGCGGCGAGTGCGCGTTCGGTCGAGGTGATGACGCCGCTCGGCCTGGGCGACGAGTTGCGGGCGGCGCTCACGTCCGGCGGTCGCTGCTGGGGTGTGATCTGCCTTCACCGCGAAGACGCCGAGGCCGGGTTCAGCGAGTCCGACCTGGGGGTGGTTCGGCGGCTCGCTCCTCATCTGGCGGAAGGGCTGCGGCGAAGTCTGCTCGTCGGTGAGCGGCAGTTGGGGTCGGCCGGACCGGGTGTGATCGTTCTCGATGCGGGCCTGAAGGTCGTGTCGGTGAGCCCGGAGGCGGAGTACTGGCTGACGGAGTTGGGGGACCAGGAGTGGGCTGCGCACGGTGAACTGCCGATTGCGGTGAGGACGGCGGCGGTTCAGTTGAGGCGGTTGGGCGGGCTGCCGGTTGGGAAGTCGGCGCCGGTGCTGAAGCTGCGGAGTCGCGCAGGGCGTTGGCTCGCGGTTCATGCGTCGGTATTGCGCGGCGAGGCGGAGCAGACGGCTGTGGTGCTAGAGCCTGCCACGTCCACGCAGCTGGGGTCGATGCTGCTGGACGTGCACGGGCTGACGCCGGCTCAGCAGCGGGTCGCGGCGCTCGTACTACGGGGCCGCTCGACCCGGCAGATCGTCGACGAGCTGCATCTGTCGCCGCACACGGTGCAGGAGCACGTCAGAGCGGCGTACGACAAGGTGGGCGTCGGCAATCGCCGGGAGATGATTGCCGCTCTTCTCGGGGAGAACTAGAGGGTCCGCATGACCCGGATGATGCGGCGGCGGAGCCAGACCCGTCGAGTGCCGTCCGGGTAGCGTCGCAGCCGGGCGAGTTCCCAGCCGCCGTACTCGGCGTGCTCGGTGAGCAGCCGCCGTACCGCCCCGCGCGACTCCGTCCTGGGCACCTCAAACTGCTGCAGCTCGTATTCGGCCATCCGCACCTCCGCACCTCACGGAACACCTGCTAACTCACGAAACATCCTCCAGCGCCGCCACGATGGCCGGCGGCAGAGTGAGTTCCTCCACACCCAGGACCGACTTCAGCTGCATCGCCGTCCGGGCCCCGACGATCGCCGCGGTCACCCCGGGCCGGTCCCTGACCCAGGTGAGCGCCACCTCGAGCGGGGTCCAGCCCAGTCCGTCAGCGGCACGGGCGACCGCTTCCACGATGCCCGAACCTCGCCCGTCGAGATAGGGGTCGACGAATCTGGACAGATGCTGAGACGCCGCCCGGGAGTCGGCCGGAATCCCGGTCCGGTACTTCCCAGTCAACACACCCCGCCCAAGCGGCGACCAGGCCAGTATTCCGATCCCGAGGCCACCAGCGGCCCGGATGGCATCCGCCTCGGCGTCCCGGGCGAGCAGCGAGTACTCCACCTGGTTCGACACCGGTACTGCGCGCCCCGGCCAGGCCTGTTGCCAGGTGACCGCACGGGCCGACTTCCACCCTGCGTAGTTGGACACCCCGACGTAGCGGACCTTGCCGGAGTTGACCGCGTGGTCGAGCGCCGAGAGCGTCTCTTCCAGCGGCACATCGTCGGACCAGGTGTGCAACTGCCACAGGTCGATGTAGTCGACGTTCAGCCGCCGCAGCGACCCCTCCAGGTCGCGCAGCAGGGCGCCACGCGAGGTGTCGGTGATCCGCTCGCCACGCCGGACGCTGAAGCCCGCCTTGGTCGCGATCACCAGGTCGTCGCGGTCCACCACGTCGCCGAGCAGCGACCCGATCAGCCGCTCGCTGTCACCGTCGCCGTACGCCGCCGCGGTGTCCACGAGGGTGCCACCGGCGGCCACGAAAGCGGCGAGCTGTTCGCGCGCCTCATGCTCGTCGGTGTCGCGTCCCCAGGACATGGTGCCCAGGCCGAGCCTGCTCACCGTGAGGCCACTGTGACCGAGATAGCGCTGCTGCATGGACCGAGCCTATTGCGGGTCACCGGCAACGGCTCGTTAGGCTCGCCTGTCATGCGACTCGGACTCAACATCGGCTTCGTCTTCGGTGGCGACGACCACCTCGATCATCTGAGGCTGGTGAAGGAAGCCGAGGCACTCGGATTCTCGGTCACCTGGGCGGCGGAGGCGTACGGCTCGGACGCCGCGACGCTGCTCACCTGGATTGCGGCCCAGACCAGCACCATCGACGTCGGAGCGGCGGTGTTCCAGATCCCGGCCCGGACTCCGGCGATGACGGCGATGACCGCTGCCACGCTCGACCGGCTGTCCGGCGGCCGGTTCCGGCTCGGCCTGGGCGTGTCGGGGCCGCAGGTGTCCGAAGGGTGGCACGGAGTACCGTTCAGCAAGCCGCTGGCGCGCACCCGCGAGTACGTTGCGATCGTGAACGCGGCGATGCGGCGCGAGACCGTCAGGTTCGAGGGTGAACACTTCACCCTGCCGCTGCCCGGCGGCCCCGGTAAGCCGCTCAAGCTGTCCATCCGCCCGGTCCGCGACCACGTGCCGATCTACCTGGCCGCGGTCGGACCCAAGAACCTCGAGCTGGCCGGCGAGATCGCCGACGGCTGGCTCGGCATCCTGAACGACCCCGCCTATCTGGGAGAGCAGTTGAATCACATCAAGGCGGGCCGCGCGGCCCGTCAAGAGGGCCTCGGCATGGACGACTTCGATGTCGTGGCCCAGGTGCCGGTCGTGGTCGGTGACGACCTGGCCGCCGGTGCCGACCCGATCCGTGGCTACACCGCGCTGTACATCGGCGGGATGGGCAGCCGGGAGAAGAACTTCTACAACGCGCTCGCGGTCCGGATGGGCTACGAGAAGGAAGCCAAGGAGATCCAGGACCTCTACCTGGACAAGAAGCACCGCGAGGCGATGGCGGCCGTGCCGCAGGCGTTCATCGACTCGGTCTCGCTGCTCGGTGGCAAGGAGCGGATCGCCGACAAGCTCACGGCGTACGCCGAAGCCGGGGTGACCACGGTCGCGCTGACCCCGTTCGAGCCGACCGTCGACCAGCGGATCACCACCCTGCGCACGGTCGCGGAGGCCCTGGAGCTCGCCGGGATCGGTGACTGACTTTCCATGACGATTTGGGACGCCATCATCCTCGGCATCGTCGAGGGTCTGACCGAATTTCTGCCCGTGTCCAGCACGGGTCATCTCACCATCGCCTCGAAGTTGCTCGGGCAGAAGATCGACGACCCGGCGGTCACCGCGTTCACCGCGGTGATCCAGTTCGGGGCGATCGCGGCCGTCGTGCTGTTCATGTGGAAGGACATCGCCCGGTACGCCGTCGCCTGGTTCCGCGGGCTGCGCCATCCGGAGCACCGCGGTGAGCTCGACCACCGGATGGGCTGGTTCGTGATCGTCGGCTCGCTGCCGATCTGCGTGGTCGGGTTCCTGGCCAGGGACATCATCTCCGGACCGCTGCGCAGCATGTGGTGGGTCGCCGGCTCGCTGATCGTCTGGTCGTTCTTCATGGTCGCGGCCGAGAAACTGGGCAGCAAGGCCCGCCCGCTGACCAGGATCACGCTGCTCGACGCGATCGTGATGGGCCTGATCCAGTGCCTCGCGCTGATCCCGGGCGTCTCCCGCTCCGGCGCTACCATCACGGCCGGTCTGTTCCGCGGTCTGGACCGGGTCGCCAGCACCAAGATGGCGTTCCTGCTCGGCATCCCGGCCCTGGTCGGCGCGGCCGTGTTCGAACTGAAGGACGCGCTCAGCGGCCACATCGGCGTCGTACCGCTGCTGGTCGGCACGGTGGTCAGCTTCATCGTCGGCTACGCGTCCGTCGCCTGGCTGCTCCGGTTCGTGGCCAAGCACTCGACCTCGATCTTCGCGTTCTACCGGATCCTGCTCGGCGTGGTCATCCTGATCCTGCTGGCCACCAGCACCATCACCGCGACCTGAGCCCGGCACACCGCAGTACCGGGTCCTCCTGGGTTGCTGACAGGTCAGTTCGCGGTACTGCGGTGCGGGTTGGGCGAGGGGCCGAGCCAGCCGGCCTTGCGGAAGCCGATGTACATCGAGACACAGGTGACCGCCATCAGGGCGAGCACGGCGAAGTAGCCGTAGTACCAGTGCAGCTCGGGCATGTTCTCGAAGTTCATCCCGTAGATGCCGGCGATCATCGTCGGGGCGGCCGCGATCGCGACCCAGGCGGCGATCCGGCGCATGTCGTCGTTCTGCTGGACCGAGACGCGGGCCAGGTGCGCGTTGAGCGCCGAGCTGAGCAGGGTGTCGAGCGCCTCGGTCTGGTCCGAGACCCGGGTGACGTGGTCGGCGACGTCGCGGAAGAACGGGGCCGCCTCCGGACTGATCCCGGGAACCGCGCCGCGGGCGAACGCCTCGATCGGGTCGCGCAGCGGGGTGATCGCCCGGCGCATCTCCAGTACTTCGCGCTTCAGCGTGTAGATCCGGGCCGCGTCGCTCGTGCGCTCGGGGGAGAAGACCGAGGACTCCACCTCGTCCACATCCACCTCGACGGCTCCGGCGACCGCCTCGTAGCCGTCCACGATCGAGTCGCAGATCGCCCAGAGCACCGCGGCCGGGCCGTGGCCGAGGACCGAGGCGCGCTCCTCGAGGTCCTGGCGCGCGGTGGTCAGCGGCGCGCCCTCGCCGTGCCGGACGGTGACGACGTACCGCTTGCCGACGAAGATGCTGACCTGGCCGGTCTCGACGGCGTCCTCCGCGTCGACGTACCAGAGCGTGCGCAGGACCATCACGAACGAGTCGTCGTACCGCTCGACCTTGGGGCGCTGTCGCGGTGCCAGCGCGTCCTCGACGGCCAGCGGGTGCAGGTCGAAGAGGCGCTGGACCCGGGCCAGTTCGGCGGCGGTCGGTTCGTGCAGGCCGATCCAGCCGAAGGCCTGGCCGTCGTCGTCGATCGCCTGCGCCACGCTCTCGGGGTCCTTGGGCAGGTTGTGCCGTGCGCCCTCCGAATAGACCCCGCAATCCACGATCACCCTCACATCATGGCACCGGTGACTTGTCCGACCGGATACCGTGCCGTCTATGCCCACGGTGATTCTGGTCCGGCACGGCCGCAGCAGTGCCAACACGTCCGGCGTACTGGCCGGGCGGACGCCCGGGGTGAACCTCGACGAGACCGGCGTCCAGCAGGCGGCGGCGGTGGCCGAGCGGCTCGCCGTGCTGCCGCTGGCGGCGATTGTCACCTCGCCACTGGACCGGTGCCTGCAGACCGCGGAGGCGATCGCGAAGCATCACCCGACGTTGCATCTGGCAACGGATCCGCGGCTGACCGAGTGCGGGTACGGCGACTGGACCGGTGAGAAGATCAGCACACTGGCCAAGGACCCGCTCTGGGCGGTCGTCCAGCAGCACCCGTCGGGCGTGACGTTCCCCAACGGCGAGTCGATGCGCGGTATGCAGCAGCGCGCGGTGGACGCGATCCGCGACCACGACGCGGCCCTGGCCGCCGAGCACGGCGACGGGGCACTCTGGGTGGCGGTCTCGCACGGTGACGTGATCAAGGCGATCGTCGCGGACGCGCTCGGCCAGCACCTGGACGCGTTCCAGCGGATCGTCGTCGACACCGCCTCGACCACGATCATCAGCTACACCAAGACCCGGCCGTTCGTGGTCCGCCTGAACGACTCCGGCAGCGAGCTCGCGTCGCTGATCCCGAAGCCGCCGGAGCAGGCCGAGGGCGAAGCGGGGGAGTCCGCAGTCCAGTCCTCTGACGCCGTAGTCGGCGGACGGTAACTAGAACATGCTCGGTAGCCCCCTGCGTGCTGCGCGGCACTCGGCACGGCATCTCGCCGCACTGGAGCAAAGGCAACGATGGAAAAACATCGACGCCATCGCTCCAGCACGCCGAGCTACCGCGCCGAGCACCTGCTCGCGACTGCAGGGGACTACCGAGCATGTTCTAGGGTTCTTGTCATGGCGCGCGTAGTGCATTCGTATGACGATCCGGACCGGTTCGTCGCCGGCACCGTCGGTGAACCCGGTGCCCGGACCTTTTTCCTGCAGGCCAGGGCGGGTAACCGGCTGACCTCGGTGGCCTGTGAGAAGGAACAGGTGATGGCGCTCGCGGAGCGGCTGGACGTGATGCTCGACGAGGTCGCGCGGCGGTTCGACCGGGAGCCGGCCACGCCGGGTGGGGTGGACGACACCGACCCGCTGGAGCAGCCGATCGAGGAGGAGTTCCGGGCCGGCACCATGACGCTGGCCTGGGAGGCCGACGCCGAGAAGGTGGTGATCGAGGTCTACGCCGTGGTCGCCGGCGAGCAGGCCGAGCTCGGGGAGACCGACCCGGTCGCGGCCGCGCTGGAGTCCGAGGACGCCGAGGTGTTCATCGTCCGGATCAGCGAGGAGCAGGCCCGCGCGTTCGCCCGCCGTGCCGTCGCGCTGGTCGCGTCCGGCCGGCCGAGCTGCCCGTTCTGCGGCCGACCGATCGATCCGGAGGGGCACATCTGCCCGCGCGCCAACGGCTACCGCAGGCACGTCCGCGAATGATCGATCTGGACCTGCTCGCCCGCGGTGAGCTGTCCCTGCTCGGCCGGCTGATGGCCGCGTCCAACGGAACCTTCCAGGGCACGGTCAGCCTGGACGGCGAGTCGGCCACGGTCGTCTACAAGCCGGTCGAGGGCGAGCGCCCGCTCTGGGACTTCCCGGACGGCACCTTGGCTCAGCGCGAGTACGCCGCGTACGTCGTCTCCGAGGCGCTCGGCTGGAACGTGGTGCCCCCGACGCTGCTACGCGACGGCCCACTCGGCATCGGCATGGTCCAGCTCTGGATCGACGAGGTCGAGTTGCCGCCGGGCGAGACCGAGTTGGTCGACATCGTGCCGCAAGGCCGGGTGCCGAAGGGCTGGGTCGGCGTCCTGGACGCGCTCGACGGCCGGCACAACCCGGTGACGCTGGTGCATGCCGACAACCTCGCGCTGCAACGGATGGCGGTGTTCGATGCCATCGTCAACAATGCCGACCGCAAGGGCGGGCACGTGCTCAACCCCGGCGACGGCCGGGTCTTCGGTGTCGACCACGGAGTCACCTTCAACGCCGACGACAAGCTCCGCACGGTGTTGTGGGGCTGGGCCGGTACGCCGGTCCCGGACGAACTGCTCGACGACGTCAGGAAACTCGCGGACGCCCTGGCCGGTCAGCTCGGCACAGAGCTCACGGACCTGATCACCACTGTCGAGTTGACCGCGACCCGCGAGCGTTGTGCCACGCTGCTGAAGACCGCGACCTTCCCGCTCCCCAGCGACGACTGGCCCGCCATTCCCTGGCCGGCCTTCTAGGTCAGACGCCTGCTGGTTGGCGAAGCATGCTCGGGCTGATGCCTCGTTCGCGTTTGAAGGCGGCGCTGAAGCTGAACGCATCGGCGTACCCGATCCGCCGGGCGACCGCAGCGACCGACGAACCCGGCTCGGCGAGCAGGTCGGCGGCGAGCGTCATCCGGAGGTCGGTGAGGTAGCCGAGCGGGCTTTCGCCGGTGAGTTCGGTGAAGCGCCGGGCCAGGGTGGTTCGCGAGACTCCTGCGACCTCGGCGAGTGAGGAGAGCGTCCACGGATCGGCGGGGGAGCGGTGCATCGCCTGCAGGACCGGGCCGACCACCGCGTCGCCGAGTGCGGCGTACCAGCGGGGTGTGTTGAGGTCGAACCAGTCGCGCAACGTGCAGACCATCAGCCAGTCGACCAGCCGGTCGAGGCTGACCTGACGGCCGAGCTTGCCGATCGCCAGGGCGTTCTCGATGTAGTCGAGCAGCGGCGTGCAGTCGTACTCGTCGGCCACGACCATCACGGCGGGCAGGCCCTGGATCAGCCGGCGGGGCATCTCCTGGCGGACGTGGTAGGCGCCGGCCAGCAGGACCGTGCCACCGGGCTGTTCGGTCTCGGGCTGAGCACCGACCGTGCCGTCACAGGTGACGTCGATCGGCTCGGCGGCTCCGTCAGGCGAAGTGCTGAAGATGAAGGGTTCTGGGCCTCGGACGATGGCTGTCTCGCCGGGTTTGAGGTGGACGGTCCGGCCGTCGACGTGTAGCCATCCCTCGCCGCGCAGGGGTGCGCACAGGGTGAGGGCGGCGGCGTCGGTGAAACGCAACGCGGTGCCGGCGGGCAGGACCGGCGTACCGAGGACCGAGCCGTTGGCGCGGACGGCGTACAGGAGCTCGTCGAGGGGATCCATGCGGACAACGGTATTCGGTGGGACCAATGGACAGGCGGACGGCGATCTCGCACATGGTCCGCGGCCGCCGCGGGCGGTTGGCTGTGGGTATGACGATTTTGGTACTTGGAGCGACAGGGAAGACCGGCCGGCGAGTGGTTGCGCAATTGCGGGCCGAAGGCAACGAAGTACGGGCCGCGTCGCGGTCCGGTGAGGTGCGGTTCGACTGGAACGAGCCTGCGGGTTGGGCGGCTGTGCTCGAAGGAGTCCGCGCGGTGTACCTCGTCGCTCCGGACGATCCGGCCCCGACCGAGGGGTTCGTGAAGCAGGCGGTGCAGTCCGGCGTCGAGCGGTTCGTCGTGTTGTCCGGGCGGGGGATCGACCAGGCGGACAAGGAGGCCTGGGCCGGGATGCGGGAGGGCGAGCGGGCCGTGGCGGCGTCCGGAGTGGGGTGGACGGTGCTGCGGGCCAACAACTTCAACCAGAACTTCAGCGAGGACCTGTGGCGGGAACCCGTGCTGGCCGGTCGACTGGCGCTGCCGATGGGCGCGGTCGGGGAGCCGTTCATCGACGTCCAGGACATCGCCGAGGTGGCTGCTCTCGCGCTGACCGGTGACGGCCACTCCGGGCAGGTGTACGAGCTGTCCGGGCCGGAGTCGCTGACGTTCGCCGAGGCGGCCCGGATCATTGCCGAGGTGCGGGGGAAGCCGATCGAGTACGTCGAGCTGTCGCCGGCGGAGTACCGGGAGGAGCTCCTCACCGCGGGGTATCCGGCGGAGGCGGTGGAGGCGCTGGACAAGATGTTCGCGGGGATGCGCGCGGGGTTCCTCACCGAGCCGACCAACACCGTGGAGAAGTTGCTCGGGCGGCCGGCCACGACCTTCGCGCAGTACGCCGAGCAGGTGTGGCGCACCTCATAGCGCATCCGGGCCGGAATCGCGCGGCGGATCGGGGAGTGGAACCAGGTCATGGCGCGAATTCGCTGACTGGATAGGCTCCCTCCCATGCAGGCGTGGACGAAACCAGAAATCCCGGTCGTACCCGGGCCGGCCCGGCGTCTTCGCCTCTACGACACCGCGTCGGCGGGGCTCGTCGAGGTGCCACCGGGCGACGACGGCGCCGCCCGGATCTACGTCTGCGGGATCACGCCGTACGACGCGACCCACATGGGGCACGCCGCGACGTACGTCACCTTCGACCTGATCAACCGGTTGTGGCAGGACGCCGGGTACGACGTGCACTACACCCAGAACATCACCGACGTGGACGACCCGCTGCTCGAGCGCGCGACCGCGACCGGCGTCGACTGGACCGACCTCGCGCAGAGCGAGATCCAGCTGTTCCGCGACGACATGACCGCCTTGCGGGTGGTGCCGCCGCAGAACTACGTCGGCGTGGTCGAGTCGATCGAGCTGGTGGTCAGCGCGATCGAGGAGCTGCAGCGGGCCGGCGCGGTGTACTCCGTCGACAACGACCTGTACTTCGCGGTGAAGGCCGACCCGAGGTTCGGTGCGGTGTCCGGGTACGACGTGGAGACGATGCGCGCGCTGTTCGCCGAGCGGGGCGGCGACCCCGAGCGTGAGGGGAAGCGCGACCCGCTGGACAGCCTGCTGTGGCGGGCCGAGCGGCCGGGGGAGCCGGCCTGGGACTCACCGTTCGGGCGTGGGCGGCCGGGGTGGCATGTGGAGTGCTCGGCGATCGCGTTGAAGCATCTCGGGATGACGTTCGACGTGCAGGGTGGTGGGAGTGACCTGATCTTCCCGCACCACGAGATGTCGGCGAGTGGGGCGCAGGTGGCGACGGGGAAGCACCCGTTCGCGCGGGCCTACGTGCACCAGGCGATGGTCGGGCTGGACGGCGAGAAGATGTCGAAGTCCAAGGGCAACCTGGTACTGGTGTCGAGGGAACGCCAGGCCGGCACCGACCCGATGGCCATCCGGCTGGCGCTGCTGGCACATCACTACCGCACCGACTGGTTCTGGACGTCGTCGGACCTTCTCGACGCCCAGGAGCGCCTCGACGTCTGGCGAGGCGCCATCAGTCGCGGCTCAGGCCCCGACGGAGCCGCCGCCGTGGACGCGCTGCGAGCCGCCCTCACCAACGACCTCGACACAGTCGCCGCCCTGGCCGCAGTAGACCAGTGGGCCGAAACACACGGCGACGACACCACAGCACCCGCTCTGATCGCCCAGGCAGTAGACGCACTCCTAGGTATCAAGCTGTAAAGAATTCAGCCGGTGACCGGGTGGTGGGTTTTGACCGGGGTTGGCGTGGGCGCCGCGGGGGCTGGTTGTTCGGGGGCCGGGACCGGGTGGGTGGTCGGGTGCGTGGGCTTGGGGGTTGGCTTGGCGGCCGGCTTTGAGCAGGTGGCTGAGGCCAGGCGGATTGTCTGGGCGCCGCCGAGGTTGATGGTCAGGCCGGTGATGGTGAAGGCGCCGTCGGCGTGCTTCGTCTGCTGGTTGACCGTGATGGTGGCCAGTGGCGCGGCCGGGATCGTCGCGCTCTGCTTGACCGTCGGTACTGCGACCCGCTGACCCAGCAGCGTCAGTGCACCGATGTCGACACCACCCTGATCGCCGGAGCACCACACGCTGAGACTCTCGATGCCGAGCAGTGAGCTCGGCGGAGTGAGCAGCAGCTTGCACAGGTCGGGCAGGTTCTTGACCGGCAGGTCGACGGTCTTCAAGTCCGGCAGCGGAATGCCGAGCGACGGCAACGGGAGATTCGGGATCGGCAGCTGATCGGCGCCGGTGGCCGGAAGGTTCGCGCAGCTCTTCTTGAGGTCCGGCGGCAGCTTCACCTGGTCGAGGATGTCGGGACCGACCACGACGTCGAACAGCTCGACCGACGCCGCGTCATTCCCCGCGGTCACCGTCCCAGCGCGTACCGACAGCAGCGGGTTCTTCGGCAGTTCGAGCGCGGAGGAGGTCCGTCGCTTGCCGTCCAGCGATTCGACGTACGGCGTCTTCGCGATCGGCACCTGTCCGTCGGCGCTGACCGCGTACGCCGAGGACGCCCGGGCGGCTGCGTTGCCCACCGGCGCACCGGCAACCACCGTGAACGCCACCACCCCGGTCACCGCGGCAAACGTCGTGATGGTCGGCACTAGTCGTCGCATCGAGATCCTCACTTCTCAAGCCGAACGCTGCGTCACTGGCGATTTCACTTGCTGTCGATCAGAACGAGGGTGCCGAGTGGCACCTGCTGAAGGCGGCCGAGTGCTGCCTTGGGCACCCGTACGCACCCGGCGCTGACGGCCGCCCCGAAGACGTCCGGCCGGGGCCAGCCATGGATCGCGACGGTACCAGGACCACCACCGAACGTGTCGAGAGTGGGACTGTGCGCACCCAACGGCAACACGATCGGCGAAGCCGACCGCTTAGTGTCAACGATCGAGCCCAGCAGGAAGGTACGGCCGGGTGGCGTCGGCGTCTTCTTCGCGCCCACCCCGGCCTTCCACTCGCCCAGACTCTTGCCATGCTTGAACAGCTCGATCGTCCGTGACCCCGTGTGCACCCGGATCAGGTACGCCGAAGACGCCCGGTCCAGTCCGTCGTCGCGCAACCATCCGGTCGACCGGTTCGGTTTCGACGGGAGCAGCACCTGCACCCAGCCGTCGGACCGGCCGACGACGGGCAACCAGGTCGGCCCGAACTGGGTCGGGCCGATCTTCGCGAACGGCTCGCCCTCCGGAGCGGAGTACAGGGCGGTCTGGGTGCGTGGGTGGACGACCAGGCCGTCGGTCGTGGCGAACGGGTCGGCGTCGAGCGGCGCGGTGGTGATGGTGGTGTGCGTCGACGAACCGATCAGCGTGCTGAGGTCGATCGCGGCCTCGGCGTTCTTGCGGTTGCCGAGGATCCCGACGACGGCGACGGCACCGAGCACGAGGAGCACGGCCAGTGCCCCGATCGACCCGCCGCCTCGCTCGTCGGCGCGTGCCTTGCGCATACCAGCTCCCCAGTGGTCCCGTCGTGCGACGAGGATAAGCCGCGGTTCGCCGAAGATGCTACTGCGCAGTACGGGTCACGGGGTAGTCACGCAGTGTCGCCTACTCGGGGCGGTCCGTGTTCCGTCGGCGCAGGTAGCGCTCGAACTCGGCGGCGATCGCGTCCCCACTGGCCTCGGGCAGGTCGGTCGTGTCGCGCTGCTCCTCCAGCGACGCCACGTACTCCGCGACCTCCGGGTCCTCCTCGCTCAGCTCGTCCGCGCCGCGTTGCCAGGCGCGAGCCAACTCGGGCAGGTCACCCTCGGGCATCGGAAGATCCAGCAACGCCTCGACCTTGCTCAGCAACGCCAGCGACGCCTTCGGGCACGGCGTACCGGCGATGTAGTGGGGGATCGCGGACCAGATCGACACGGCCGGTACGCCGAGGGCGCCGCACAGGTCGGCGAAGACCCCGGTGATGCCGGTCGGGCCCTCGTAGCTGGACGGCTCGAGGCTCCACGACGCGGTCAGCTCCGGGTCGGACGACGACGCGGTGACCGGGATCGGCCGGGTGTGCGGCGAGTCGGCCAGCAGCGCGCCGAGCACCACGACCAGCTGCGCGTTCGACTCGTCGACGATCTCCAGCAGTTCGCGGCAGAACCCGCGCCAGCGCATGTTCGGCTCGACGCCGCGGATCAGCAGCACGTCGCGGCCGGTGTCGTCGGGCCGGGCCAGGAACACCCGGGTGGTCGGCCAGGTGAGCCGCCGGACGCCTTCGTCGTCGAACTCGACCTCGGGCCGCTTCACCTGGAAGTCGTAGTAGTCCTCCGGGTCGATCGCGGTGACGAGCTCGGCGTCCCACTCCTCGATCAGGTGATCGACCGCTCCGGTGGCCGCCTCGGCCGCGTCGTTCCAGCCTTCGAACGCGGCGATCACGACCGGATCCCTCAGGTTCGCGAGATCTGCCACTCGCCATCCCCCGTCCTAGTCGTCTGTAGAGCCTTACCGGACTCCCCAGCCTACGTGCATCGGGTGCCGCGCGGCGGTGGTTTCACAGCCAGCGGAAAGGTGTCGGTGGCGTATCCGTAGGATCTCCCGCATGACCCTCCAAGCGGTGCTCTGGGACATGGACGGCACGCTGGTGGATTCCGAGCCCGTCTGGGCGCGGGTCCAGATCGAGCTGCTCACCTCACTCGGCGCCACCTGGACCGAAGAGGACTGCATGACGCTGGTCGGCAGCGACCTGGCCGACGCGGTCAAGGTGTGGATGGCGCAGCTGCGGCCGGGTGTGATCGAGGCCGAGGAACTGGCCGGGCGGATGTACGGCGAAGTGGTCCGCGCGCTGAAGGAGGGCGTCGTACTGCGTCCTGGCGCGCTGGAACTCCTGACCGGGCTGAAGGCAGCGGGGATTCCGTGCGGCCTGGTCTCGGCGTCGTACCGGGTGATGGTCGACGCGGCGCTGTCCCATCTGCCGCCCGACCTGTTCGACGTGATCGTGGCCGGCGACGAGGTCGGCAACGGCAAACCCCACCCCGAGCCGTACCTGACCGCGGCGGCCGAGCTGGGCGTCGACGTGACGCAGTGCGTGGTGATCGAGGACTCGCTGACCGGCGCGCAGGCCGGTACCGCGGCGGGGGCGTTCGTGGTCGCCGTACCGCAGTGGGTGACGATCCCGGTGGCGCCACGGCGGCTGGTCGTGCAGTCACTCGAACAGCTCACGCCGGATGCGCTGCGCGACCTGCTCCACTGAGGGGTTACCTTCTTTGAGTGCCTGTGGGGGTGTTCTGGGGGAAGGTTGAGATGGTGAGTGTGATGATGCGGCGAGCCGCGTGGCTGGCGGCAGCCGGTCTGCTGGCGGGCTCGATCGCCGGCTGTGGCAAGCCCGGCGCGGGCGGGCCGAGCCAGGGCGAGCCGGCCCCGAAGCAGCTGGTCATCAAGGTGGCGACCGCCGACTCCGTCACCTCACTCGACCCGGCCGGACCGTACGAGATCGGGTCCCGCACGCTGCAGGCGAACCTCTTCCAGACGCTGCTGACGATCATGCCCGGTAAACCCACCCCGGTGCCGGACGCCGCCGACTGCCAGTACGACGCACCGACGACGTACACCTGCAGCCTGAAGGACGAGCTGACCTTCCCGAACGGTGACGAGCTGACCTCGTCGGACGTGAAGTTCAGCTTCGACCGGATGCTCCGGCTGAAGACGCCCGGTGGCGCGGCCGGGCTGTTCTCCTCGGTGGCCTCGGTGAGTACGCCGGACAGGCTGACCGCGGTCTTCACCTTGAAGAAGCCCGACGCCCGGTTGCCGTACCTGCTGACCACGACGGCCGCGTCGATCGTCGACGAGCAGGTCTATCCGGCCACCAAGCTGCTGAGCGACAACGCGATGGGCAGCGGGCCTTACCAGCTGAAGAACTATCAGCCCGGTACGTCGGCGGTGCTGGGCAAGTTCAAGAAGTACCGCGGATCGCGGGCGGCGCAGAACGACGCGGTCGAGATCAGTTTCCTGAAGGACGCGCCGTCGCTGACGCAGGCGATGACGACCGGCAAAGCCGACCTCGGGTTCCACGGCTTCGGGCCGGGGACACTCGACAAGCTGCGCGCCGGCGACCGGGTCCAGGTGATCGAGGGGGGATCGGCGGAGATCCGCTTCTTCGCCTTCAACCTGCGCTCGCCGATCGCCCGCAAGCCCGCCGTACGACGGGCTGTCGCGCAACTGATCGACCGGCCGGCCATCGCCAAGAAGGCGTACGGCGATCACGTGTCACCGCTGTACTCGGTGGTGCCACCCGGATTCGCCGGGCAGGTGGACGCGTTCCGGACGCAGTACAGGGAACCGAACAAGACGGCGGCCGCGGCGATTCTGCGCGAGGCCGGCATCGTCACGCCGGTGACGCTCACCCTCGGCTGGACGTCCTTCCAGTACGGCGCGGGCGCGAAGGCCGAGGTACTGGAACTGAAGCGGCAGCTCGAGGCGTCGGGGCTGTTCAAGGTGGTGCTGAGGAGTGCCGAGTGGCCGAGGTACCAGCAGCTCGCTCGGGCCGGGGCCTACGACTTCTACCAGGCCGGCCTGATCCCCGACTACCTCGACAGCGGTGACTACCTGCAGCCGTTCGTCCGCGAGAACGGGATGTTCCAGAACGGCTACCGGAGTACGGCGGCCAACAAGCTGCTGGATCAGGAAATCGCGGAGCAGAATCAGCTCGAGCGCGAAGAGTCACTGACCGAGCTGCAGAACCTGCTGGCCCAGGACAGCCCCGTGATCCCCAGCTGGCAGGGCCGGCTGACCGTTGTCGCGGGTAAGAGCGTCGAGAACGTCGACAAGGCGCTCAATCCGCTGTCGTTCCTGTATTTCTCGTCGTTGCGCAAGTAGCCCCGCGGGAGTCCCGGTGGCCCGTCAGTGTCAGTGACAGCGCGTCGCCAGCGACCCTCGGTAAGTGCATGCTGTACTGCGAGTTGTCCCACGATACGGGACGATTGCCTACGCATCACGATCGGGCAACGCACCACTTTGGGCGTTTGACTCCGGCGAGTAATGGCGGCAGGTTAAGGCGGCAGCCACTCGGTATCCGGACCCCGGATCCATTGACACAGGCAGGGGAACACGACGCGTGACGACACCACTCGAGGTCGAGCCCGGCGCGATGGCAGCAGATCCTGAGGCTGTCCTCAAGGGTGCGGGCAAGATCGAGGGACGCTCGCTCGGCCAGATCGCCTGGACCAGGCTCAAGCGGGACAAGGTCGCGCTGGCCGGCGCCGGTGTGGTGATCGTGCTGATGGTGGTGGCGATCTTCGCGCCGCTGATCTGCAAGGCCATCGGGGTGTCCCCGAACCTGTACAACCAGGACCTGATCGACACCAAGAACGGCACGCTGGCCCCGCTCGGCAAGTTCGGCGGCATGTCCTGGGACCACCCGATGGGGATCGAGCCGGAGAAGGGCCGCGACATCTTCGCCAGGGTCGTCTACGGCGCCCGGGTGTCGCTGCTGATCGCGTTCCTGGCCACCTTGCTGTCGGTCACCATCGGCACCGCGATGGGCATCATCGCCGGCTTCTTCGGCGGCTGGGTGGACGCGCTGATCAGCCGGCTGATGGACGTCTTCCTGGCCTTCCCGCTGCTGGTCTTCGCACTCGCCCTGGGCGGTGTGATCCCGGACGAGGCCTTCGGGCTGAAGGGGAACGCGCTGCGGATCGCGTTGCTGATCTTCCTGGTCGGCTTCTTCAACTGGCCGTACATCGGCCGGATCGTCCGCGGCCAGACCCTGTCGCTGCGGGAACGCGAGTTCGTCGACGCGGCCCGCAGCCTCGGCGCGCGCCGGCCGTACATCCTGTTCACCGAACTGCTGCCGAACCTGATCGGCCCGATCCTCGTCTACGCGACCCTGATCATCCCGACCAACATCCTGTTCGAGGCGGCGCTGTCGTTCCTCGGTGTCGGCGTCTACCCGCCGATGGCCACCTGGGGCGGCATGCTGTCCGACGCCGTCGCGTACTACACGATGCCGCACTTCATGTTCTGGCCGGGCATGGCGATCTTCATCACCGTCTTGTCCTTCAACCTGTTCGGCGACGGGCTGCGTGACGCGCTCGATCCCCGGGCGCGATGACCCGCACGCACAACTGACCAAGTAGCTCCCCGTCAGCTTCGCCGAAGCTGACAGAAGATGGAAGAAGGGGTGGATCGGGAACGATGAACACCAGACGACTGCGAACGGCGATCGCCGCTGCAGCGGCACTTGCCCTCGGCCTCTCGGCCTGTAGCGGCGGCGGCGACGACACCACGGGCGGAGGTTCCTCGACGACCAAGGCGGAGTTCAACGCCGGTGTGGACAAGGTGTTCAACCCTTCTGACAAGAAGGGCGGCATCATCAAGATCGCCGACGAGAGCGTGCCGGACTCCACCGACCCGGCGGACACCTACTACGGCAGCCAGTGGAACATGGTCCGCACCTACGTGCGGACGCTGACGATGTTCGAGATCGGCCCCGGCAAGACCAGCGACAACGTGGTCCCCGACCTGGCCGAGAGCCTGGGCAAGACCGAGGACCAGGGCAAGACCTGGACCTACAAGCTGCGCAAGGGTGTCAAGTTCGAAGACGGCACCGAGATCAAGGCCAAGGACGTCAAGTACGGGATCGAGCGGTCGTTCGACAAGGAGATCTACCCCGACGGCCCGACGTACTTCAACGACATGCTCAACTGGCCGGCCGCCTACAAGGGTCCGTACAAGACCAAGGGCATGAACATCGACTCGGCGATCACCACGCCGGACGACTACACCATCGTCTTCCACCTGAAGAAGGCGTTCTCCGGCTTCGACTACGTGCTGACCACGCCGCAGGGCGCTCCGGCGCCGGCCGCGAAGGACACCGGCGCGAAGTACAAGGAGCACGTGATCTCCTCGGGTCCGTACATGTTCTCCGACTACCAGGAGGGCAAGAGCTACAAGCTCGTTCGCAACCCGCACTGGGACGCGGCGACCGACCCGAACCGTAAGGCGCTGCCGGACGGTTACGAGGTCCTGATGAACGTCAACGCCGAGGACATCGACAACCGGATCACCTCCGGCGACCTCGACATCGCGATCACCGGTACCGGTGTCACCACCGCCACCCAGAGCCGCGTGCTGAGCAACCCGGACCTGAAGTCGCGGGCCGACAACCCGACCCTGGCGCGCACCTGGTACACCTCGATCAACCCGACGGTGAAGCCGTTCGACAACATCGAGTGCCGCAAGGCGGTCATGTACGGGATGGACAAGACGGCGTACCAGACCGCCTACGGCGGCGCGTTCGCCGGTGGTGAGCTGGCCAGCAGCATGCTGCCGCCGATCATCCCGGGCTACGTGGCCAACGACGCGTTCCCGACGCCGGACAACAAGGGCGACATCGCCAAGGCCAAGGAAGCACTGACCAAGTGCGGCTTCCCGGACGGCTTCTCGACCCAGATCTCCTACCGGATCGAGCGTCCGAAGGAGAAGGCGGCCGCCGAGGCGTTCCAGCAGCAGCTGGCCAAGATCGGCATCAAGCTGACCCCGAAGGGCTTCCCGCGCAAGGACTACTTCTCGACCTACGCCGGCAACCCGCCGTACGTGGTCAAGAACAACCTCGGCCTGGTCGTCAACGGCTGGGGCGCGGACTGGAACGACGGCTTCGGCTTCCTGTCGCAGATCACCGACTCGCGCGTCATCCGCGACACCGGTGGTTCGTCGAACACCAGCGTCCGGATCCCCGAGGTCGACAAGTGGCTCGACGAGGCGCAGAACGAGCTCGACAAGGGCAAGCGCGAGGCCAAGTGGGGCGAGATCGACAAGCGGGTGATGGAAGAGGCCGTGGTCTACCCGGGTGTGTGGGCCAAGAGCCTGCTGCTGCGCAGCAAGAACCTGACGAACGTGTTCGTCAACGCGCAGTACGGCATGTACGACTACGTGAATCTCGGCCACTCGTAAGTCAGCATTCAAACCTGTTAGGTAGGTGAAGGCAGAAGGTGGCCGGCCCGGTGGAATCCGCCGGGCCGGCCACCGGTGCCACCGGTCGTGGTCACATACATCATCAGGCGCCTGATCGCCGCAGTCGGACTGCTGTTCGTCATCAGCATCATCACCTTCTCCATCTTCTTCCTGGTCCCACGCCTCGCGGGCGCCGGACCGGACACGATGGCTGCCCGGTACGTCGGACGTTCCGCGACGGCCGAAACCGTGCACGCGACGGCGGTGCGGCTCGGGTTCACCGACCCGATCGCCGTGCAGTACTGGAACTGGGCGAAGGGCGTCGTGGTCGGTACGGACTACGACATGGGCGCGTCGATCGAGCACTGCCCGGCACCCTGCCTCGGGTACTCCTTCATCAACCGGTCACCGGTCTGGCCCGACCTGCTGGACCGAATACCGGTCACGTTCTCGCTGGCCATCGGTGCCGCCGTGCTGTGGCTGCTCAGCGGCATCGGTACCGGCGTCCTGTCGGCCCTGAAACGAGGGTCGATCTTCGACAGGGCGGCGATGTCGGTCGCCCTGGCGGGCGTCTCGATGCCGATCTTCTGGACCGGCCTGATGGCGCTGGCGATCTTCGCCTACCAGTTGCAGATCTTCAAGGGTGGCGGGTCGTACGTCCCGTTCACCCAGAATCCGGCCCAGTGGTTCCGGGGCCTGCTGCTGCCCTGGATCACGCTGGCCTTCCTGTTCTCCGCGCAGTACGCCCGGCACACCCGCGCGGGCATGCTGGAGACGATGAACGAGGACTACATCCGCACCGCCCGGGCCAAGGGCCTGATCGAGCGTGATGTCGTGGTCAAGCACGGGCTGCGCGCGGCCCTGACCCCGATCCTGACCATCTTCGGGCTGGACTTCGGCCTGCTGATCGGTGGCGCCGTGCTGACCGAGAAGGTGTTCAGCATCAACGGCCTGGGCATGTACGCGGTCACCGCGATCAGCGACCAGGACATGCCGAAGGTGATGGGAGTGGTCCTGGTCTCCACCGTCTTCATCGTGTTCGCGAACCTGATCGTGGACCTCATGTACGCCGTCATCGACCCGAGGGTGCGAGTGAATTGAGTACCGACCCCTTCCTGCAGGTGCGGGATCTCAAGGTGCATTTCCCGACCGACGACGGTCTGGTCAAGTCGGTCGACGGGTTGTCGTTCTCGGTCGAGCGCGGCAAGACGCTCGGCATCGTGGGCGAGTCCGGTTCCGGCAAGAGCGTCACCAGCCTGTCGGTGATGGGCCTGCACAAGCGCGGTACGGCGCGGATCTCCGGCGAGATCATTCTGGACGGGATGGAGCTGGTCAACGCCACTCCGGACGAGGTCCGGTCGCTGCGCGGCAAGCGGATGGCGATGATCTTCCAGGACCCGCTGTCCGCGATGCACCCGTACTACACGGTCGGCCACCAGATCATCGAGGCCTACCGGGTGCACAACAAGGTCACCAAGGCGGTCGCCCGCAAGCACGCGATCGACATGCTGGAGCGGGTCGGCATCCCGCAGCCCGACAAGCGCGTCGACGCCTACCCGCACCAGTTCTCCGGCGGTATGCGGCAGCGCGCGATGATCGCGATGGCGCTGTCGTGCGACCCCGACCTGCTGATCGCCGACGAGCCGACCACCGCGCTCGACGTCACCGTGCAGGCGCAGATCCTGGACCTGATCCGGGACCTGCAGCGCGAGTTCAACTCGGCCGTCATCATCATCACCCACGACCTCGGCGTGGTCGCCGAGCTGGCCGACGACATCCAGGTGATGTACGCCGGCCGCGCGATCGAGTACGGCAGCGCCGAGGACATCTTCGACCGCCCGCAGCACCCCTACACCTGGGGCCTGCTCGGCTCGATGCCGCGGATCGACCGGGAGCGGACCGAGCGCCTCATTCCGATCAAGGGGTCGCCACCCAGCCTCATCAACGTGCCGTCGGGCTGTGCGTTCAACCCGCGTTGCAGCTATGCCAGCCTGAACGGCGGCGCGTCCGAGACCGATCGGCCGGAGCTGCTGGAGATCGCCGGCGGGCACAAGGTGGCCTGTCACCTGTCCCCGGCGAAGCGCCAGGAGATCTGGGACACCGAGATCAAGCCGAAGCTGTGACGGAGCGAACCCTGTGACTACTGCTGAAACCGAACCGGTCACGCCTGCCCCGGCAGATGGCGAGGACCTGCTCGCGGTGACGAATCTGACCAAGCACTTCCCGATCCGGCGCGGCCTGCTGCAGCGCCAGGTCGGCGCCGTCCAGGCCGTCGACGGCCTGGACTTCACGGTGCGCAAGGGCGAGACGTTCTCGCTGGTGGGGGAGTCGGGCTGCGGCAAGACCACCACCGGCCGGCTGCTCACCCGGCTGCTCGAGCCGACCGACGGCAAGATCATCTTCGAGGGGCGCGACATCAGCCACCTCGGCGACGGCAAGATGCGGCCGCTGCGCAAGGACGTGCAGATGATCTTCCAGGACCCGTACGGCTCGCTGAACCCGCGGCACACGGTCGGCAAGATCGTCGGCGCGCCGTTCAGGCTGCAGAAGGTGAAGACCGAGGGCGGCACCAAGAAGGCCGTCCAGGAACTGCTCGAGCTGGTCGGCCTGAGCCCGGAGCACTACAACCGCTACCCGCACGAGTTCTCCGGCGGCCAGCGCCAGCGCATCGGCATCGCCCGCACCCTGGCCCTCCGCCCGAAGCTCATCGTCGCCGACGAACCGGTCTCCGCCCTCGACGTGTCGATCCAGGCCCAGGTGGTCAACCTGCTGGAGGACCTGCAGGACGAGTTCGACCTGACCTACGTGATGATCGCCCACGACCTGTCCGTGGTCCGCCACGTGTCCGACCGGGTGGCCGTCATGTACCTCGGCAAGATCGTGGAGATCGCCGACCGCGTCGACCTGTACGAAAAGCCGATGCACCCGTACACGCTGGCCCTGCTGTCCGCAGTACCGGTCCCGGACACCAAGCGCCGGGGCAAACAAGAACGCATCCGCCTCCAGGGGGACGTCCCCAGCCCCATCGACCCACCCCCCGCCTGCCGCTTCCACACCCGCTGCTGGAAAGCCCAGGACATCTGCAAAACGGTCGAACCCCCGCTTCTCCAGTTGGCCCCCGGCCACCAAACCGCCTGCCACTTCCCCGAGAACCAGCCAGGCGGCGAAGCCCCCAGGAAGGCCACCGCCAGCTGATGATCTGAAAGAGTCCGGAACCCAACGGTCTCGGACTCTTTTTCAGTACTCCTCTGTGTTCTTGAGGTTGTTGCGGAGGATTTTGCCGGTGGCGTTGCGGGGGAGGGTGTCGACCAGGATCACTTGGCGGGGTGTTTTGTAGCGGGCGAGGTTGGTGCGGACGTGGTCGATGAGGTCGTCTTCGGTGACGGTGCTCGACGTGGTCGGTACGACGTAAGCGACGAGGCGCTGGCCGAAATCCTCGTCCGGTACGCCGACCGCGACGGCCTCCGCGACGCCTGGGTGACTCATCAGGCAGTTCTCGACCTCGACCGGGTAGACGTTCTCGCCGCCTGACACGATCATGTCGTCTTCGCGGCCGTCGACGAACAGGCGGCCGGCGGCGTCGAGGTGGCCCAGGTCGCCGGTGCTCATCCGGCCGTCGACCATCGTCTTGCTGCTGCCGTCCGAGTAGCCGCCGAAGACCAGTCCGCCACCGGCGAAGATCCGTCCCGTGACGCCGGTACCGACGGGCCGGTCATGATCGTCGAGGATCCGGACCGAGCTGCCCAGGCAGGGCCGCCCGACCGTGCCCGGCGCCTCGATCAGGTCCGGGGACGTGGCGATCGTCGCGATGCCGATCTCGCTGGACCCGTACGCATCGCACAGCACCGGACCGAACTGGGCGATGAACCGCTCGGCCAATGCCGGCCCCAACGCCGATGCGCCGGAGATCACCGCCCGCAGCGACCGCAGGTCGTACTCGGCGATCGCCTCCGGACCGAGATCGAGCATCCGCTGCAACATGACCGGTACTGCGACGATCGCGCCGGCCCGGTTGCGCTCGACCGACGCGAGCACCGCCGCAGCGTCGTACCGGCGGGCCAAAACCAGCGGGGAGCCGAGGAACAGCGCGAGCATCGAGTTGAGCAGGCCCAGCCCATGGAACAGCGGTGGGCAGATCACCATCGGCTCGCCCGCGCGCAGGCCGATCCGGTTCAGCGTGCTGGCGGTCAGCCCGGCCAGCCCCCAAGCGGTCGGCGCCCGCGGCGCGGCCTTCGGAATGCCCGTGGTGCCGGAGGTGAGGATCGTGACGTGTCCGGGTTTGTCCGGTAGTGGTGCATCGGGTGCGGTGGTCTCGGCCAGCCCGTCGAGCGTCACCGAACCATTGCCCCAGGCAACCACGGAGGGAACATCGGCCGCGGCGAACTCCTCGTCGTGGATCAGCAGATCCGGACGATGCTGCTGCAGCAGGCTCTCGAGCTGTGGCGGCGCGAACTCGGTGTTAACGAACAGCACGTCAGCACCAAGCCGGGACGCCGCCAGCGTCGCCTCGAGGAACCACCGATGGTTGCGGCACAGCACCGCGACCTTGCTTCCGGCGCCGATCCCGTACTGCGCGTGCAGCGCGGCCGCCTGACGCGAAGTTCGCTCGCCGAGCTCCCGGTAGGTGATCGTGCCGCGCTCGTCGATCACGGCCGGCCGGTCAGGGAACCGGATCGCCGCAATCGCACCCAGCGCCGCGATCGACTGACCCCACTGCCGCAACGCCCGCTCAATCGGCACCAGTTGCGTCGGCCGTGCCGACCGCCAAACGCCTGACTTGACCAGCGCGATCGACACGCCACTCAGTTCGGCGGCTACGTGGACCAACCGGTCGGGCGGCCGCATCGGCCCGATCGGCCGCACCCCCACCCGCCGCATCCTCATCAGTTGTCCTTGCGGCTGCGGTTGGTCAGGCGGAAGTACCGCTCGAACAGCCGGTCCGTGGGCACCCGGAAGAGATTGCCCAGGGCATCGACCGGCCGGACGAAGGGTGGGGTGATGTTGTGCGGCTTCTCGGCTACCGCGGTACAGACCTGGTCGGCGGCCTGCTCCGGGCTCAGCCCAGGCATTCTGTTCAGAATGGGCGTCGGTGAACTCATCCGGGTGTGGACCAGCCCCATGTAGATGGTCGACGTGGTTACGCCGTCGTCGCGCACCTCCTGCGACACACACCGCAACCACGTGTCGAACGCGCTCTTCGACGCCAGGTACGCCGACCAGCGCGCCATCGGCGGAGTCCGCACCCCGGCCGTCGACACGTTGACGATGTGACCCGAGCCGCGCTCCCGCATGGACGGCAGCAGTTCGAGCACGAGCTTGGCCGGGCCGAGGTAGTTGACCGCGTTGGTCCGCTCGATGTCGTGGAAACGCTGGTAGGAGTCCGCAACCGACCGGCGGATCGACTTGCCGGCATTGCTCACCAGCACGTCGACGTGACCGTGGTCGGCGAGCACCTTCGCGACGACCTCCTCGATCGCGACCGGGTCGGCCAGGTTCGCCGGGTAGGCGAAGGCCTTGCCGCCCTCGGCCCGGATCTCGTCGGCGACGATCTCCAGTTGCCCGGCCGTCCGCGCCAGCAACAGCACGGTCGCGCCGGCCCGCGCCAGCCGCTTGGCCGTCGCCTCGCCGATCCCGTACGACGAACCGGTCACCAGCACGACCTTGCCGCGGACCGCCGCCGCGAGCCGGTCGTCAGGAATCCTGGTCCGCCCGTTGGTCAACGCGACGAGCAGCGGCCAGCCGATCGGGCGCCTTCCGGTCTCCATGGCACGACATTACCGGCTAGTAGGCTGCGTGGGCAGACCTGCCGGAAAGTCTGGCTCGGGCTCGCGGGCGATCCGCGTCAGCCAGTCGTCGATCAGGGCGGCCAGCAGCGCGGGCTGCTCGATCTGAAGGTTGTGGCCCGCACCGTCGAGGACGACGTACGAGGCGCGGGGGTAGTGGGGGAGCAGGGGGTACTGATCCGCATACCCGGTGCTCGAGTCCTGCCGGCCGCACAGGATCAGTGACGGCCTGGTGAAGACCGGGCCGCTCTCCGGCGCGATCGTGAGCGCCCAGTTCTTGCGGATCCGCGCCATCGCCTCGGCGTCGGCCGCATCGAGACCTGGCTCGATGTCCTGCTGGTACTGCCGGAGGGTTTCCGCCGTCTGCACTACGGCGATCCCGGTGAAGTCCTCGACCTGCGCAGGGGTCAGGCCGGCGAGCACCTCCGGATCGGACTCGAGCACGACGTGCTCGGGCACGGTCCGATCGGCGTGCTCCAGCGCGACGCCGATCGGGCAGATCAGGCCGAGGCCGAGAATCTGGTCCGGACGCTCCGCGACCAGGCCGCGCGACAGGTAGCCGCCGTACGACTCGCCGATCAGGATGAACGGCTCGGTGCCGATCTCGGCGTCGACGAACTCCCGAAGCGCGGCCATGATGCCGTCAGAGCTGTCGATGTCCCCGGCCGGGCTCTGGCCCATGCCGGGCAGGTCGGGATACAGCCGCCGGTAGCCGGGCCGGTTCGCGAAGATCGGCTCCAAGCAACCGGTCATCAACCGGTGGTCCGGGGTCCAGCCGTGCAGCGCGAGCACCGGAGTGCCCTCGCCGTGAGTGACGTGATGAAGCGCCATGATGATGCCCTTTCGCGATACCGATTCAGTTAGTGTCCTGCGTCCGAGGTTCTTTGGCGCTTGCGGCGCCCAGGCACGCACCTCACGGCACTTGAGAAGCATCCACGATGCTCCGCATCGAGGACCCTCCTCAAGCACCGCGATGCACGCACCTGGACACCGCAATCACTCAAACAACCTCGGACGCAGGACACTGAGGCACAGTTCTAACAATCGCCTCGGACAGTTTGCGAATCTGGCTTAGGGTCGGACTCATGTCACGTCGATCACCACAGTCGCCGGCCCCCGATTCCGCAGTACTGCGTGCTCGGTTGGAGCGGGCCAGGGAGGCTGCCGCCGGCACCGGACTGCTGATCGCGCCGGGGTCGGACCTGCGCTACCTACTCGGTCGCGAAGGCGGTTCGTTCGAACGCCTCACCACGTTGGTCATCCCCGCCGACGGCCCGCCCGCACTGGTGGTGCCGAAACTCGAAGCACCCGGGTACGCCGACGTGCCGACCGACGAGCTCGGCATCGACGTGATCACCTGGGTCGACGGCGACAACCCGTACGCCGTGGCCGCCGAGCGGCTCGGCAAACCCGATCGCGTCGCGGTCAGCGACTTCACCCCAGCGCTGCACGTGCTCGCATTGCGGGCAGCCCTGCCCGGCGCCGAGCAGGTGCTCGCCGGACCGATCGTGCGGGAGCTGCGGATGCGCAAGGACCCGGCGGAGGTGGACGCACTACGCAAGGCGGGTGCCGCGATCGACCGCGTGCACGCCCGCGTCGGGGAGTGCCTGCGAGCCGGGCGGACCGAGGCGGAGGTCGGCGCGGACATCGCGGCGGCCATCGTCGAGGAGGGGCACGTGCTCGCCGACTTCGTGATCGTCGGCAGCGGCCCGAACGGGGCGAGTCCGCACCACTCGGTGTCCGACCGGGTGATCGAGCACGGCGATGTGGTCGTGGTCGACATCGGCGGCCCGATCGCCGAGGGCTACAACTCGGACTCGACCCGGACGTACGCGATCGGTGAACCGCGGGACGCCGACGTCGCGGCGACGTACGAGGTCCTGCGGGTGGCGCAGCAGACCGCGGTCGACGCGGTGCGGCCGGGCGTGACCGCGGAGTCGATCGATGCCGCGGCTCGCGAGGTGATCGAGGCGGCCGGGTTCGGCGAGTTCTTCATCCACCGAACCGGCCACGGGATCGGGCTCGATGTCCACGAAGAGCCGTACATCGTGAGCGGCAACGACCTCGTCCTCGAAGCGGGGATGGCGTTCAGCATCGAGCCGGGCATCTACCAGCTCGGTCGCTGGGGTGCGCGGATCGAGGACATCGTGGTCGTCACCGAGGATGGCGTCGAGTCGGTCAACCAGCGTCCACACGAGCTGGTCGTGCTCTGACGAGTCAGCTGGCGCGGAAGGTCTTGCGATAGGCGAGCGGTGAGATGCCGATCTCGCCGCGCAGGTGGTGGCGCAGCGAAGCAGCCGTGCCCAGGCCGGCTGCTTCGGCAACGCGCTCGACCGACAGGCTTGTCGTCTCCAGCAGGTGACAGGCGTGGCGGACACGCTGCTGCAGCAGCCAGCTCCCCGGCGACTGGCCCGTCTCGGCCTTGAAGCGGCGGCTGAAGGTCCGCACGCTCATCCCGGACCGCGCGGCCATGGAGCTGAGGGTGATCTCCTGCTCCAGGTGCTGCAGAGCCCAGGCCCGCGTGGGCGCAGTCCCCTCGCTTCCTTCGTCCGGTACTACGCGTTCGATGAACTGTGATTGGCCGCCGTCACGCCAAGGCGCCACGACGCAGTGCCGCGCCGCACGGTTGGCGACCTCGCTCCCGAAGTCGCGGCGGATGAGGTGGAGGCACAGGTCCACCCCGGCCGCGAGTCCGGCTGAGGTGATGATGTCTCCGTCGTCGACGAACAGCAGGTCCTCGTCGAGCAGCACCTTCGGGTAGAGCGCGCGAAACGCGTCCGCGCGCCGCCAGTGCGTCGTCGCAGGTCGGCCGTCGAGCAGGCCGGCCGCGCCGAGGACGAAGGCGCCGGTGCAGATCGAGGCGATCCTCGTGCCCGGACGGATCGTGGCGAGGGCGGCTGCCAGATCGTCGGGCAGGGTGCCCTCGTGCCGGGGCTGATGAATGTAGGTGCCCGGGATGATCACGGTGTCGGCCTCGGCGAGCGCATCGATGCCGTGGTCGGGGATCAGGGAGAAACCTGCACCGGCGTGGATCGGGGTCGAGTCGAGCCCGCAGATCTTCACGTCGTACAGGCGGGTGCCGTCCGGGGTGGTCGCCTCGCCGAGGACGGTCGGCGGGATGGTGAGGTCGAAGCCGACGACGGGCTCGAGCGCGAGGACGGCGACGCGGTGTGGCGTGATCGGAGCAGCCATGGCCATATCTTGACACACGTTGGCGATCTGGCCACTGTTTCGGCCGCGGAAGCTGCTGCAAACTCGCCTGGTGACCCAGATTCTGGAGAAGCAGACGGTCCGGTGGCATCGCGCCTGGCCTGTCGCCGCCGTCGGTTTCATCACCCTGATCGGGGCGGCCGGCTTCCGGTCCGTACCGAGTGTGCTGATCGATCCACTGCACGAGGAGTTCGGCTGGTCGCACGGGACGATCTCGGCGGCGGTGTCGATCAACCTGCTGCTGTTCGGCCTGATCTCGCCGTTCGCGGCCGCGCTGATGGACCGCCTCGGTCTCCGGAAGGTGGTCAGCGGCGCGCTGGTCCTGATCGCGCTCGGCAGCGGCCTGACCATCTTCATGGACTCGGCGTGGCAGTTGCTGCTCTGCTGGGGCCTGCTCGTCGGGGTCGGCACCGGGTCGATGTCGATGACGTTCGTCGCCACCATCACCGGGCGCTGGTTCGTGGCGCGCCGCGGACTGGTCACCGGCATCCTGACGGCAGCGGGCGCCACTGGGCAGCTCGTGTTCCTTCCGCTCATCGCCCGGCTGGCGACCTCCTACGGGTGGCGGGTGCCGGCACTGGTCGCTGCGGGGGCCGCGCTGGCCGTAGTACCGCTGGTGCTGGTGTTCCTGCGGGACTACCCGAGTGATGTGGGGCTGCGGGCGTACGGCGCTCCGGAGGGGAGTACTGCGGGGTTGCGGGTCGACGCGACCGGGAACAGCGCAGTACGGGCGTTGACTGCTCTTTGGTCGGCCATGCATCGGCCTGCGTTCTGGATGCTCGCCGGTGGGTTCGCGATCTGTGGGGCGTCGACCAACGGCTTGATCGGTACGCACTTCGTCACGGCGGCCCACGATCACGGCATGCCGCCGACCACGGCCGCATCGCTGCTCGCCCTGGTCGGGGTCTTCGACATCGCCGGGACGATCCTGTCGGGGTGGCTGACGGATCGCTGGGACCCGCGGTACCTGCTGATCGCGTACTACTCGCTCCGCGGCTTGTCCCTGCTGATCCTGCCGTCCCTGCTCGGTCCGACGGCTCAACCGAGTGTCTGGGTCTTCATCATCTTCTACGGTCTCGACTGGGTGGCGACGGTTCCGCCCACGGTCGCGCTGTGCCGCGAGTGGTTCGGGTTGGACGGGCCGATCGTGTTCGGCTGGGTGTTCGCCTCGCACCAGATCGGCGCGGCGATCGCGGCGACGGGTGCCGGGGTGATCCGGGACGTGCAGGGAAGCTACAACCTGGCCTGGTACCTCGCGGGCGGGTTGTGCGCGATCGCTGCCCTGATGTCGGCGAGTATCGGGCGCCGGATCGCTGTCGTCTGAGTTCTTCCGCTAGCCTCGACATTGGTTGAGGTTCGAGCGGAGGGCTGAACGAGTGGACATCGAGCCGGGCGAGCTGACGGTCGGGCAACTGGCGGAGCGCAGTGGGGTGGCGATCTCCGCGCTGCACTTCTACGAGCGGCAGAACCTCATCGTCAGCCGCCGGACCGCGGGCAACCAGCGCCGGTACAAGCGCGACATGCTGCGCCGGGTGGCGATGATCCGGATCGCGCAGCGGGTCGGCATCCCGCTGTCCGAGGTGGCCGCGATCCTCGCCCTGCTGCCGGACAACCGGACGCCGAACCGGCAGGACTGGGCGCGCATCTCCGAGTGCTGGCAGGCCGAGCTCGACCGGCGGATCGTCCAGCTGGAGCAGTTGCGCAACGACTTCCAGGACTGCGTCGGGTGCGGCTGCCTCTCCCTCGACCGCTGCGGCCTGGCCAACCCGTACGACGTCCTGGCGACCAAAGGTCCTGGCCCGCAACGGCTGGTCGATTCGGGCGGAAACCCTTGTCATCCGGGCAGTTGCCGCTGAGTTTTCCACAACCGGCGAGTGCGGCCGAGCGGGCTGGGGGTGGCGGCGTCTAGGGTCGTCGGCATGGGTGACATCAAGCTGTCGGATGATCGGGCGACGACCGCCGCGGGAGTGATCCGCGCGATCGCCGGTGACGGCGCGCGGCTCCGGGACGACCAGGAGACCGCGGTCGCCGCGCTGTGCGAGCCGAACGCCCGGGTGCTGGTCGTCCAGGCGACCGGCTGGGGCAAGTCCGCCGTGTACTGGGCGGCGACGGCGATCCGCCGGTCCGAGGGGGCGGGGCCGACGCTGGTGGTCTCCCCGTTGCTGTCGTTGATGCGAGACCAGGTGGCCGCGGCCGGCCGGGCCGGGCTGCGCGCGGCGACGCTGAACTCTTCGAACGTGGACGACTGGTCTGGGATCGAGAGCGAGCTGCGTTCGGGCGCGATCGACGTGCTGCTGGTGTCGCCAGAACGGTTGGCCAATCCTGGCTTTGGTCGGCGGGTGTTGGACGGGCTCGCTGGGCAGATCGGTTTGCTGGTGATCGACGAGGCGCATGCCGTTTCCGACTGGGGTCACGACTTCCGGCCGGACTACCGGCGCGTGTCCGACGTACTGCAGAAGCTGAACCCGCAAACGCCGGTGCTCGCGACGACCGCCACCGCGAACGCGCGAGTCACCGATGACGTTGCCCATCAGTTGGGTGAGTCGACGCTCGTACTGCGAGGCCCATTGGCGCGGTCGAGTCTGCAACTGGCCGTGGTCGATGCGTTGTCGCCGTTGGACCGGTTCGCCTGGGTTGTCGACCATCTCCCGAAGCTGCCGGGATCGGGCATCGTCTACACGTTGACGGTCTCCGATGCGCAACGGCTGGCCGCGGCGATCCAGGAAGTGCATGGGGCTTCGGTGCCGGTCGCTGCCTATACGGGCGGGCTGGAAGTGGGGGAGCGGGAGCGGCTTGAGGATGCCTTGCGGGGTAACGAGTTGAAGGCGTTGGTCGCCACCTCGGCTCTGGGGATGGGGTACGACAAGCCTGACCTCGGGTTCGTCGTGCATGTCGGGTCGCCGCCGTCGCCGGTCTCGTACTACCAGCAGGTCGGGCGTGCTGGGCGTGGCATCGATCATGCGGTGGTGGCGTTGCTGCCGTCGGACGCGGATGCCGGCGTCTGGGACTACTTCGCGACGGCGACGATTCCGATTCCCGAGCAGGTGAACAGGTTGCTGCGCGGGCTGGAGGCCTACGGGCCCGACCAGCCGGCGACCGTGCCGGCGCTGGAGGCCGAGACGGGTCTGCGCCGGGGTCGCGTCGAGCTGATGCTGAAGCAGTTGGCGGTCGACGGCGCGGTCGAGCGGGTCGAGCGCGGCTGGGTGCGGACGTCCGTCGACTGGACCTTCGACGCGGCCCACTACGACGGCATCGTCTCGGTACGCCGTCGCGAGGCCGACATCATGCGCGCCTACACCCGCGGTGAACGTTGCCTCATGCAACTGCTCCAGGAGTCGCTGGACGACCCGTCCGCCGAGCGGTGCGGGCGATGCTCGGTGTGTCTCGGGCTGCTGCCCGACCCGTTGACCGCCAAGCCTGATCCGGACACCGTGCAGGCGATCACTCGATTGCTGCGCGGCGAGACTCACGTGCTGGAGCCTCGCAAGATGTGGCCCGGTGGTGCGTTCGGCGCCAAGGGGCGGATCCCACCGGCGTTGGCGGCCGAGCCGGGCCGGAGCATCGTGTACGCGGATGCGCCGGAGTGGCGGGAGGTCATTCGGTCGGTCTTCAGTGCCACTCCGGAGCCTGCCGCGCTGGAGGCGTTGAAGGCGGGGTGTGTTGCTGCGCTCTCCCGGTGGCGGGATGCGTGGTCGCGGCGGCCGGAAGTCGTGGTGACCCTGCCGGCGGCCGGCCATCGTCAGCTGGTGACCGAGGTCGCCAACCACCTGGCCGAGATCGGTCGCCTGGAGCGAGCCGAGCTGACCGTCGACGGCGCCGCCTTCAGCGACGAGCTGTCGTCCGCGGAGGAGGCCAAGGTCTGGCGCGACGGCGTCTCAGTCGATCCCCCGACAGCCCAGGCGATCACCGGCCGCTCGGTCCTCCTGGTGGTCGATGCGTCGTCCTCCCAGTGGCCGATCACAGTAGCCGCCGCCAAACTCAGAGAATCCGGCGCCGCCGCAGTACTACCCCTCCTAATCCACCGAAGGCCCTAACCGCCAGCCCCCACCCCGCCCCGGGCCCGCCCGCGCCCGGCCCTGGCGGTTCGGTGGGTTGTTCTCATTAGCTGGCCTTTGCGGCTTGCTAGGCGGGCGCGGGGGCCTCGGTTTGGTCGGCTTGATGCTGGAATGCGTCTGTTTCGGCGAAGGACTTGAGGTCTGAGATGAGTTTGGTCCAGCCTTCGTCGATCATGGGGCGGATCACGCTGCCGGGTTCGAAGCCGGTGTGGATGACGGTCAGCTTGACCTGGTCGCCGTCCGGCTCGAGGTCGAAGCTGGCCCGGGAGAGCGGCTCGGCGGCAGCCTTGTCCCGCTGTTCGTCGGTCATCTCGACCGCCTCGGCGAACTCCGGCGTGATGTGGTGCCAGGTGAACGCCAACCGGCGGTACGGGTCGTACTCGAGCACTTCCTGACCCGGCCCGGACATCGTGACGTCACCCATCACCCAGTCGATCGGCGAGCCGACCTTCCAGTCGGTCCGGTGCTGCACACCCCAGTACTGCTGGGTGAAGGCCGGGTCGGTGAGGGCGCGCCAGAGCCGTTCGGGCGTGGTCTTGATGTAGGTCGTGTAGACGAAGTCGTTGTCGCTCACGGGTTCCTGCTCCAATGCTGTCTTGAGATCGGCGAACAGTTGCACGCGCCGGCGGTCGTACTGGTTGATCCAGCGGTCCGCGATGGCGTTGATCGGCTCGGCGTTCAGGTGGTGCAACTTCTCCCTGCCGCGCCGGAGCGTGGTGACGAGGTTCGCGCTCTCGAGCACGGCCAGATGCTTGCTGACCGACTGCCGGGCCATGTCCAGCCCGGCGCACAGCTCACTCAAGGTCTGTCCGTTCCGCTGGTTCAGGCTGTCCAGCAACTGCCTGCGGCTCGGGTCGGCCAACGCCCGGAACACCTCGTCGTCCATCACCACTCCATTCATGCAGCCATCTGGCTGCCTAACCAACATAGGCAGCCGTAAGGCTGCATGTCAACCAGGGGAGCATGAGCAAGCGCAGAAGGGGCACCTGACGGCTCCCATGGATACGTCGAAGCTGGTTCTGGTCACTGGTGTCACCGGGTACATCGGCGGGCGGCTCGTCCCAGAGCTGCTCAAGGCGGGCTACCGGGTCCGGGCGATGGCCCGCAACCCACGCCGTCTGCAAGACCGCGACTGGTACGACCAGGTCGAGGTGGTCGAGGCCGATGCCGGCGATCGTCATCAGGTCGACGCGGCGCTCGAAGGGGTGGATGTCGCCTACTACCTGATCCATGCCCTCGGCACCGGTAAGCGGTTCGAGTCGCGCGACCGCCACACCGCGCTGACCTTCGGCGCCGCGGCCCGCGAGGCCGGGGTCGGCCGGATCGTCTACCTCGGTGGGCTCTATCCGCAGGGGGAGGAGCTCTCGCGGCACCTGGACTCGCGGCGCGAGGTCGGCGAGATCCTGCTCGCCTCGGGCGTCCCGACCACCGTGCTCCGGGCGGCGGTCATTCTCGGATCAGGCTCGGCGTCCTTCGAGATGCTCCGCTACCTGACCGACCGGCTGCCGGTGATGATCACCCCGCGCTGGCTGACCACCCGGATCCAGCCGATCGCGGTTCGCGATGTCCTGCACTACCTCGTCGGCAGCGCGTCGATGCCTGGCTCCGTCAACCGCGGCTTCGACATCGGCGGACCGGACGTCCTGACCTACCGCGACATGATGCAGCGGTACGCCGTTGTCGCTCACCTCACCAGTAGGCGCATCATCACCCTTCCGCTGCTGACCCCGTCGCTGTCGAGTCACTGGGTCGGCCTGGTCACGCCGGTACCGAGCAGCATCGCCCGCCCGCTGGTCGACAGCCTGATCCACGAGGTGGTCTGCAAGGAACACGACATCGCGCAGTACGTCGCGGATCCGGCGCCGGGGCTGATCGGTTTCGATGAGGCGGTCGAGCTCGCCCTCAAGCGGGTCCGGGATCTCGACGTGAGCACCAGCTGGGCGTCCGCCGCCATGCCGGGTGCGCCCAGCGACCCGCTGCCCGGAGATCCGGACTGGTCGGGCGGCTCGCTGTACGTCGACGAGCGGGAGAGCGCGATCTCCACGACGCCGGAGCGGCTCTGGTCGGTGATCGAAGGCATCGGCGGAGCCAACGGCTGGTACTCCTGGCGCCTGGGCTGGTGGGCTCGCGGAGTGCTGGATCGTGTCGTCGGTGGTCCCGGGCTGCGCAGAGGGCGGCGCAACCCGAGCGACCTGTCCGTCGGCGATCCGCTCGACTGGTGGCGGGTGGAGGAGATCGAGGACCTCAAGCTCCTCCGGTTGCGCGCCGAGATGCGGTTGCCAGGGCTGGCCTGGCTCGAGCTCGTCGTCGACACCGACGACCAGAAGCGCACCGTGTTCCGGCAGCGAGCGCTCTTCCATCCTCACGGCCTGCCGGGACACCTGTACTGGTGGGCGATCAAACCGTTCCACGGCATCGTCTTCGGCGGCATGCAACGCAACATCGCCAACGCGGCCCAGGACAAGGCCCAGGACAAGGCCGAGCACAAATCGTCTTGACGCCCTGGCGAGGATGGTGAGGTGGACATCGCCATCACCAGCCTGGGTTACCGAACCGATCTGATGCTGCTCGAGATGAGCGGCAGCGTGCTGACCGACCAGGGCGAGTACGTCGTCGTGCGTACTCCGGCCAACCCGACCTTCTGGTGGGGCAACTACCTGCTCTTCCGTACTCCGTTCACGCCGGGTGATGCCGTGAAGCGCGAGGAGATCTTCCGGAGCGAGTTTCCCGAGGCGGCCCATCGATCGCTGGGCCTGGACACCACCGACGGGCTGGTCGGTAGTGACGAGGAGCTCAAGGCGGCCGGGTTCGAGATCGAGCGCAACACGGTGATGACGGCGACCGGGGTCCGCGCACCGGCGCGGCCGAACGAGACTTCGCAGTACCGGTTCCTGAGTGGTGACGGGGACTGGGAGCAGTTGAGTGAGCTGACGTTGAGGTTGGCGACGATGGAAGTCGACGACGAGTATCGCGAGTACAACCGGCGGCGGATCGCCGCGGAGCGGGCGCTGTGCGACGCCGGCCACGCGAAGTGGTTCGGCGCCTTCGAGCGGGATCGGCTGCAGGCGTCGCTCGGGCTCGCCTCGGACGGCTCGGGCGTCGCGCGGTTCCAGACCGTGCAGACGCATCCGGACGACCAGGGCCGGGGCCTGGCGAGCACGCTCGTGCACCGTGCCTCGCGGTACGGGTTCGACGAGCTCGGGGCGCACACGCTGGTGATGGTGGCCGACCCGGACTATCGCGCGATCCGGATCTATCGCTCGCTGGGCTTCAGCGACAGCGAAGTACAGCTGCAGTTGTCCAAGCGACCTGTGCCGGCGTGAAAAGCTGGGGTCATGACGAAGCATGAGGATCGGCGGGGGACCGCCCTGGTCACTGGTGGAAGTCGCGGGATCGGCGCGGCTGCGGCCGTTGCGCTGGCGGCGGACGGCTGGGATGTCGGAGTCAGCTACCGCACTCGCTCGGACGAGGCGGAGAACGTCGTCACGGCGTGCGAGAAGCTCGGCCGGCGGGCATTCGCCGTCCAGGCGGACGTCGCCGAGGCCGACCAGATCGAGCGGCTCTTCGACGCGGTGACGGCAGAGCTCGGTCCGATCGGTGCCGTGGTCAACAATGCGGGCGTCGTCTCGCCGAGCGGCCGGGTGGCCGACTACGACCTCGCCCGGTTGGAGCGGGTGTTCCGGATCAACACGATCGGCGCGTTCCTGGTCGCGGCCGCCGCGGTACGCCGGATGTCGACGGTTGCCGGCGGCAATGGAGGAGTGATCGTCAACGTCTCCTCACGTGGTGCCGTGCTGGGGTCGGCCGGCGAGTACGTCGACTACGCGGCGAGCAAGGCCGCCGTCGACACGATGACGATCGGGCTGGCCAACGAGGTCGCCAAGGAGGGCATCCGCGTGCTCGGCGTCCGGCCCGGACTGATCGAGACCGAGATCCACGAGGAAGGACGGCTCGAACGGATCGGTGGCACCCCGCCATTGGGCCGCCCGGGCAAGGCGGAAGAGGTCGCCGAGCTGATCGCCTTCCTCGCCTCCGATCGCGCCTCCTACATGACCGGCTCGATGGTCGACGTGGCCGGCGGTCGCTGAGCGGACCCGGCGAATGGGACTGCGACCGGTCGACCTGGCCAGGCAAGCCGGCATCTCGACACAACTGGTCCGCAACTACGAGGATGTCGGCATCCTGCCCGCAGTACCGCGGACCGAGTCGGGCTATCGGCAGTACGACGACGTGCATCTGCACGCGTTGCTCACGTATCGCGCGCTGGCGCCCGGGTTCGGCCGGGAGACCGCGACCGCGATCATGTCCGCGGTCCACGATGGCGACCAGGCGCTGGCGTTCCGGCTGATCGACGCGAGTCATGCCGCGTTGCACGAGCAGCGGCTCGCGACGGACGCGGCGAGCGAAGCGCTCGGTACGGCGGCCGAGGAGTTCCTCGACGGTCCACCGGTCGTCGACGGGCCGGAGCTGCTGGTCGGCGAACTGGCGGCGCAACTCGGCGTACGGACGTCGACTTTGCGGGTCTGGGAGTCGGCGGAGTTGCTCACGCCGGTGCGGGAGGCGGGGACGAAGTACCGGCGGTATGGGCCGGTCCAGGTGCGGGATGCGCGGATCATCGCGATGTTGCGGCGTGGGCGGTACGGGTTCGAGCAGATCCGGCCGGTGCTGGACGGGTTGCGGAAGGCGGGCAGCACGGAGGCGTTGCGGGCGGCCCTCGCGGAGCGGCGCGCGGCTCATGATCGGCGGACCCGCGTGATGCTGCACGGCGCCGCCTTGCTGCACGAGTACTTGACTAGCTGGGAATCGCCAGCTGGGTAGGGCGATTGCGGCCACGCACGGTGACCTCCTCGCCTGCCTTCCAGTGCGCGGCCTCGGCCGGCGCGGACTCGTCGACCGCGGCCATCGAGGCGAGCAACCGGCCAGGGACGGATTTGGCCAGTTCGGTCAGCCGGGCGGCCTCGTTCACCGGGTCGCCGATGACCGTGTACTCGTGCCGGCGCAGGTCGCCGACGGTTCCCGCGACGACCGTCCCGGCGGTCACGCCGATCCCCGCCGTTGCCTCAGGCAACTCCTCGGTCAGTCGCCGGGCCAGCGCGCGGCCGGTCTGAAGCGCGCTCCCGGCAGGGTCCGGCAGCTCGGCCGGCGCACCGAAGACGGCCAGCACGGCGTCACCCGCGAACTTGTTGACGAAGCCACCCTGACGATCGACCTCGTCGACCACGATCTCAAAAAACTTGTTGAGCAGCTGGACCACCTCGGTCGGTGGCCGGACAGCCGCGAGTTCGGTGGACCCGACCAGGTCTACGAACAGCACGGCGACGAACCGCTCCTCACCGCCGATCGAGTCGCTGGCCAAGGCTTCCCGCACCACCTCAGGACCGACGTACCGGCCGAAGAGGTCGCGAATCCGCTCCCGTTCGCGCAGTCCGGCGGCCATCCGGTTGAAACCCGCCTGCAGCGAGCCCAGCTCGGTGCCGTCGAAGACCGGGATGGTCACGTCCAGCTCGCCGTCACCGATCACCGTGAGCGCGTTGCGCACCGAGCGGACCGGCGCGACGACCGATCTGGCCGTCAGGACGGTCAGCAACCAGCCGCAGACCAGCACAACGGTGCCGAGGGCAAGGATCATCACCGAGAGGCGGGTGGCCGAGACATCCTTCTCGATCAGGGCCAGCACGGCCGTCAGCATCAGGCCCGCGACCGGCACCCCGGAACCGACCGCCCAGAAGATCACGGTCCGCGTGCTCAGGCCGGCCGCCAGCAGCCGCTTGGGCGGAGCCTGGTCGGCCAGCGCCCTCGCGGCGACCGGCCGCAGCGCGAATTCGGTCAGCAGGTACGACGCGGCGCAGGTCACGATGCCGCCGTCGAAGGTGGTCACCAGGATCCGGAGGACGTTGTCGGGCTGGAAGATCAGGGCCAGCGCGCTGAACAGCACCGTCGCCAGCAGCCAGAGGAACACCTCGATCATGGTCAGCCGCAACGGCAGTCGCAGGGTCGCGATCTGCTCCTGGCGGGTGGCCGGCCGCTCTTCGAGGACCCACGAGGTGACGCGGACGGCGTACCGGGTGCTCCAGATCGCGCCGACCAGCAGGGCCAGCAGGAAATAGCCGGGAAAGACGATCGCGCGGACCAGTTGGAGCTCGTGGTTCGCAGGCGGGCCGGGCAGGACGAAGACCATCAGAACGAAGACGACCGACGCCCCGATGATGTTCGTCCCGAGCGAGAACGTGGTCAGTAGCAGCTGGGAGCGGATCCGCAGCTGCCGGGGGCTCTGACCGGCCGGGCCGAGCAGCCACGATCCGAACGGTCTCCGCTGGAGGACGAGCTCCGGTCGCCTCTGCGCCATCCCTGCTCCCAGTCTGCCGGTCCGGAAAGCGGCGCCCTGCCGCCGGAAATTGTTTTGGCACGGTGCTGCCCGTGGCCCTGATCGGCCGCGTCATCGGGCCGTTGCGTGGGTAGTGTCCAGCGAACGACATTCTGCCTTCGGGAGCCCTTGTGACCCACGACCGCCACTCCTACGCCGAGCCGGCGTTGGTGCGCACCACCCACCTCGCGCTGGACCTCGACCTGGACTTCACCGCCAAGGTGCTGTCCGGCACGGCCACGCACACGCTGGCCTGGAGTGGCCCTGGCGACCGGCTGGTCCTCGACACGCGGGATCTCACCATCCTGGCCGTGGAAGGCGCCGGCGGCGAGGACGGGGAGTGGGAGCCGTTGGAGTACAGCCTGGCGGTGCCCGACCAGGAGCTGGGCTCCGCACTGACCATCCGCACCAGGCAGCACGAACAGGTGCGGGTGAGCTACCGGACTGCCCCGACGGCCACCGGGCTGCAATGGCTCGAGCCGTCGATGACCGCCGGCGGCATGATGCCGTTCATGTTCAGCCAGTCCCAGGCGATCCACGCCCGGAGCTGGGTGCCCGTGCAGGACACTCCGAGCGTGCGCTTCAGCTACGCCGCCCACGTGACGGCACCGCCCGAGCTGATGGTGCTGATGAGCGCCGACAACGGCACCATCTCCCACCGCAGTGGCTCCTACGACGTGGTGATGCCCGAACCGATCCCGTCGTACCTGCTGGCGATCGCCGCCGGTGACCTGGTGTTCGAGCCGATCGGCGACCGCGCGGGTGTCTGGGCCGAGCCGGAGATGGCCAAGCGGGCGGCGACCGAATTCTGCGACACCGAGGAGATGATGCGCGTCACCGAGGCGCTCTTCGGGCCGTACCGCTGGGGCCGCTACGACATCCTGGTGCTGCCGCCGTCCTTCCCGTACGGCGGGATGGAGAACCCGCGGATGACGTTCGCCACCCCGACCGTGGTGATTGGCGACAAGTCGCTGGTCAGCGTGGTGGCGCACGAACTGGCGCACAGCTGGTCGGGCAACCTGGTCACGCAGGACAGCTGGGACGACATCTGGCTGAACGAGGGCTTCACGTCGTACGTCGAGAACCGGATCGTCGAGGCCGTCTACGGACACGAGCTGGCCGTGATGGAGACCGCGATCAAGCAGCACGCGACGGTGGTGAGGCTGGACCCGCTTCCGGCTGCTCAGCAGGCGGTCGAGCTGCCAGGGCTCAACCACCGGTCGCAGTACCACGGCACGACCGGTCTCGGGCCGCTCAAGGGCGCCTGGTTCCTGGCCTGGCTGGAGGAGCGGTTCACGCGGGAGACCTTCGATCCCTTCCTGCGCGGGTACTTCGACCGGTTCGCGTTCCGCAGCATCAACACCGACGACTTCGTCGGGCATCTGCAGGAGCAGTTGCTGGACAAGCACCCGGGCCTGGTCACGCCGGCCGAGCTCGCCGCCTGGCTGGATGAACCGGGCATCCCGGCCTTCGCGGAGAGGGCTGTCTCCGCGCGGTTCGAGATCGTCGACGAGCTCCGCGAACGCTGGCTGACCACCGGTGAGGTGCCGGCCGGAGCCAAGCACTGGACGACGCAGGAGTGGCTGCGCTTCCTGGACGCCGCACCCGACGTACTGACCGCTGCGCAGTTGCAGCAACTGGACCGGGAGTTCGACCTCACCGGCACCGCGAACGGCGAGATCGCCCGTCGCTGGTACGCAATCGTGGCCGCCAGCAACTACACCCCGGCGTACGACGAACTGGCCACCTTCCTCACCCGGGTCGGCCGGATGAAACTCGTCCTCCCGGTCTACAAAGCCCTGGCAGCATCAGAGGCCGGTCGCGACTTCGCCACCGAGGTCTTCGCCGCGGCCCGCCCCAACTACCACCCCATCACCACCGCCGCGGTCCAGAAGATCCTCGGCCGCTGATGGCCACCTGCTTGGTCTAGACTGTGGATGGTTTCTGATCCCGTCGATGGCCTGGGTGCGCCGCTAAGCATCTCTTCTATGACGGTTGGTTTGTGGTGCGGGAGGGTCGCTCCCGTTCGGGTGTGAGTGGGGCGCAGGTTCGGGTGCGGAGCCCGAAGGAGTTGAAGAGGCAGCGGCGACGGCGGTCGCACTCCTGCTGGGATCATCTGCTGATCGCGCCTCTCTGGCCCAAACACGGGGTGAATCTCGGCACGCTGCTGCGCACCTGCGATGCGGTCGGTGCATGCCTCGCAGTACCGAAGCTTCCGTGGGTGCCGGAGGCTTTAGGGCTGGGAAACACCTTGAAAACAAGGACTTGTGTGCACTGGACCGGGCACGACCCGGTGCGCTGGCTGATCGACCAGAAGCGTTCCGGTACGACGGTCGTCGGGGTCGAGCTGGCCGAGGAGTCGGTGCGGCTGGGCGACCTCCCGGCGGCTCGCAACCGGACGATCGCAGTACTGGGTCATGAGCGCACCGGCATCCCGCCCGAGGCGCTCGATCAGCTCGACGTGGTGGTGGAGATCCCGATGGTGGGCAGCGGGGCGAGCCTCAACGTCGCGGTGGCCGGCTCACTGGTTCTCTATCGCCTGGCCGGCCTGCTCTGAGAGCGGGAGTTTGTAGCGGTGCACCTCGTGCGTGGTGCGGTAGCCGAGGTCGGCATTGACGCGGCGCATGGCCACGTTGGTGTCGACCATGTCGGTGAGCAGGCCGCCGAGATTCGGGAAACGCTCGCGGGTCTGGCGGATCGACTCCGCCTTCAGCCAGCGGGCCAGACCGTGGCCACGGTGCTCCTTGAGGACCGCCGTGCTGAAGTTCTGCGCTTCGCCCTGGCCGTCAGCCGGTACGACGAGTTCGGTGAAGCCGACGATGCGGCCAGTGGCTTCCTCGACCACGGCGACCGTCGAGAGGTGCTCGCCGCGCTGCTCGATCCGCAGCGCGGCGGCCTTCGTCCGGTCGAGATCCCACACGTCGGGTCCGTAATCGATCTCGCCGACCGGCGCGTCATCCATCGCGGACCGGGCGTCGGTGAACGTCTGGCCGAGTTCATCGGGCACCACGCCGTGCCAGGACACGAGCCGGTAGCCAGGATGCTCGGCCTCCGCGACAGCAGCCAGTACTGCGGTGTCGACGTCGGCGAGCGGCAACCGGGTGAAGATCAGCTTGAGTCCGACGGTGAAACCGCACTTGGCCAGGAAGTGATCGGCGGGGGAGCCGACGCGGGCATCCGCGAGCACGATCCGCGCCTCCGCCGCCCGGGCCGCGTCGGCTGCGGCTGCAACAAGTTGCGACCCGATGCCCTTGCGCCGCTCGGCCGGATGGACCGCGAGTTCGAGCTCGGTCAGGTGGGCTTGGCTCGGCCGGGTGAACAGCGTCAGGTACGCCGAGCCGACCGGGTTGCCGTCAGCGTCGGCCGCGAGCCACGCGAGCCGCCGGCTGAACGGCCCGTAGCCGGGATCCGACAGGGCAGTGATCGTAGTAGTCAAGGCCGCAAGGTAACCGAAGCGGTTCGGCGCGGACAAGCGGGTTTCCGGTACCGGTAGGGTGCTGCGGAACCATCGCGCAGGAGGGGAGCTCGGGTGGACCAGCAGTACGGGGGAGCGCGGACGATCGGTGGCGACCACCTCGCGCTCAGGGATCAGGTGCTGGCCGAGCTGCGTCGGCGGATCGTCGACGGTGAGTACGCGCAGGGCGAGCGGCTGACCGAGAACAGGCTGGCCGAGGACTTCGGCGTGTCGCGCAATCCGGTCCGGGAGGCGCTGCGGGTGGTCGAGGCCGAGGGCTTCGTGCAGATTCTGCCCCGTCGGGGTGCGGTGGTGGCGACCCTGGACGAGACGGCGATCCGGGACCTGTTCGCAGTACGGGAGCAGTTGGAGACGCTCGCGGCCGGGCTGGCGGCGGAGCGGGCGTCCGAGGCGGACGTCGCGCGACTGCGGCAGTTGCTGGACGACGCGCGGGCCGCGACCGAGGCGGAGAACTTCGATCTCGTTGCCGAGCTCAACAGTGCGCTCCACCTCGCGGTCATCGAGATGAGCGGCAACCGCTGGCTGGCGTCGCTGTCGGCGGCGATGTATCACCATGTCCACTGGGTCTTCCGCCTCGGCGCCGCCCAGCGTGCTCCGCATTCGTGGAAGGAGCACATCCGCCTGGTTGACGCGATAGCCGCCGGGGACCGCGCAGCAGCCACAACAGCAGCCCGAGAACACGTGGAAGCCGCCGCCGCGGCAGCACTGGCCAGCTAGTACCCGGCGCGCTTGCCCCGCGCTAGCGGCCGGTGGCGTAGCCCTGCATCCCCCGGGGGTTCGCCGCAGCGGCGAGGATGCCGTCCGGGGTGCGGGAGACCGCGCAGAGGCGCCCGAGGCTCCACGGGTCAGTCTCGACGACCTGGTGTCCCTTGCTGATCAGCGTGTCCCGCACAGTCGGGCCCAGGCGGCTCTCGATCGTCACGTTGCCCGGTACTGCGGCCCGCGGGTAGAACGACGACGGGAACGCAGTCGTATGCCAAGCAGGCGCATCGATTGCTTCCTGCAGGTCCTGCCCGCCGGCTAGGTGCCGCATCAGGAACAGCAGCTGCCACTGGTCCTGCTGATCCCCGCCGGGCGACCCGCAGGCGAGTACTGGCGAACCGTCGCGTAGTACGAGCGTGGGTGTCAGCGTGGTCCGCGGCCGCAGCCCTGGCGCAAGTGACGAGGCCAGGCCCTCCTCCAGCCAGAACATCTGCAACCGGCTGCCCAGGCAGAAGCCAAGCCCGGGGATGGTCGGTGAGGACTGCAGCCACCCGCCACTCGGAGTAGCCGAGATGACGTTGCCCCACTGGTCGATCACGTCCACGTGACAGGTGTCGCCGCGCGTGACGCCATTGGACGACACAGTCGGCTCCCCGGTGCTCGCGTCGCCCACGACACCCGACACGATCGACGGCAACCGCGGCGTCCGGCCGTCGGGGCTGCCGGGTCGCAGCTCGTACGACGCGTCCGGACCGATCAGTGCAGCCCGCTCTGCGGCGTACCCAGGCGAGAGCAGCGTCTTGAGCGGTACGTCGACGCCGTCGCCGTACCAGGCCTCCCGATCCGCATAGGACAGCTTGGTGATCTCCGTGATCGTGTGGACGCCTTCGGCGCTCGTCAGGTCGAGGGACGCCGGATCACCCAACTCGGCCAGCACCGCCAGCGACTGCAGCAGCGCCGGCCCCTGGCCCCACGGACCGGTCTTGGCGACGGTGTACCCGTGCCAGTCGTACGTCGCCGGCTCCTCCCAGCTCGCCTCGTACGACGCCACGTCGTCGCCGGTGATCAACCCGGCATGGTCCTCGCCACTCGAGTCGCGATGCGGCAAGCGCGAGAACCGGTCGATCGCCTCCGCGACAAACCCTTCCCGCCAGGTACGCCGAGCCCGCTCGACCTGAGCCACCCGACCCGCACCGGCCCCCTCGGCACTGGCCAGCAACCGCTCAAGCGTCTCCGCGTACGCCGTGTTGCGGAACAACTGGTTGGCCCGAGGCGCCTCACCACCCTGCAGCCACAGCTCGGCCGACGTCGGCCAGTGGTCGGTGAACAGCTCCCGGACCGTCTCGACCGTTTCGCCCACCCGCGCGACCAGCGGATGCCCAGACCGCGCATACCCGATCGCGGGCTCCAGCACAGCCCGCAGAGGCATGCTGCCGTGGTCCCGCAGCAGCAGCAACCATGCATCAACAGCACCCGGTACTGCGGCTGCCAGCGGTCCAGAGCCCGGGATGAGCGGCAGTCCCAGCTCCTGGAAGTGGGAGATCGTGGCGCCAGCCGGAGCCGCCCCCTGCCCGCACAGCACCCGTGGTGTCGGGTCAGCGGCAGTAGCGATGATCGCCGGCACCTCACCGCCAGGACCGTTCAAGTGCGGCTCGACAACGTGCAGCACGAACCCGGCGGCGGCTGCGGCGTCGAAGGCGTTGCCGCCGAGCTCCAGGAGCCGCATGGCCGACTGTGAGGCCAGCCAGTGGGTGGACGAGACCATCCCGAACGTGCCGCGCAGCGTGGGCCGGGTGGTGAAGGTCATCGAGCAACTCCTCTTGCTGTGTCTGTTGCTGTGTCTGCTGTGTCTGCCGGAGCGCGTACGTCGGGCCCGCTGCCGTCGTCGTTCACCAGATGGCAGGCGACCTGGTGTCCACCTTGCCCGATCACCCGGGACTCCGGCACGACCGTCCGGCATTTGTCGACCGCCACAGGACAGCGGGCCCCGGGAGTTACAAGCCCCAGGTGAGCGGATAACGGATGGTGCCCGCCGGGACCGGATGGTCGTCGAGCGGCAGCACCATCAGGTGCGGACCGCTGATCGGACCGTCGATCCCGAAGTCCGAGGCCGGCCGGAAACCGAACCGCGGGTAGTAGTCGAGATGACCCACCAGAATGACGAGATGCTCACCCTGCCGGCGTGCTTCGGCCAGGCCGGCCAGGATGACGGCGCTGCCGACGCCCTGGCCCTGGTACGCCGGCAACACCGCGACGGGCCCGAGACTCAAGACCGGGGTCTCGCCGATGGTGCAGCGACTGAGCAGCACATGGCCGACCACTTGACCGTCGCCGGTGGTGGCAACGATCGACAGCCCCGGCAACCAGGCCGAAGAGTCGGAGCGCAGTGCCTCGACCAGATCCGGCTCGTAGGTCTTGCCGAACGCGAGCAGGTTGACTTCGCGGATCGCAGCCACATCGGCAGCTGTTTCCGCACGGGTGATCCAAGACAACGGGAAATACCTTTCAGAGATGGAGGTGACCGGTTCGGGGCAGGGCGCTGCGCACGGCAGCAGCCGCATTCGCGGTCATCAACTCATCTCCTTTCCCTGATCACTCGGCACTCTAGTCAGCGGACAGCCGCTGGCGCACGCGATTTACCATCCGTCCGGTACGGCGAGGGCGACGGTGGGATCCCGGTCGGGCGGACCTGCCGGTTGCCATTCGTCGTCGACGAGATGGTACGGGTGCCAGCGCCCGGTGCGGTCCAGGCGGGTCTGGCAGCGAACGCTTCCCGCGGTGGTGACCCGGTTGCCTTCGACAACGATCTCCAGCTCACCATCCGCGGCGGCAATGAGCTCGGTGCGGGCCCGAGCAAGGTCACCCGCATCTGGCGTCCACGTGTTCTCGAGTACGTCGAGCCCCGGCGCTCCGCCGTACGACCAGGCCCGTACTCCGAGCGCGACGGCGTCCGGCCGATCCCAAGCGGCGGTCACCCGCTCGCGTAGTACCGGGTGGTCGGCGGCCAGGCGGATGCTGTCCTGCCACTCGTCGAGGACCCACGGGTCGGGGGCGCCCGACAGCAGCGCGTTGAGTTGAGCACGGGCCCGTCGGGCGGCGTCGAGCACGAGCAGCGGCAGAGTAGTTGCCTCTAGCTCCGCCAACGGCTGGGTGCCACTGACCACCAGATCCTCGAGCGCGATCTTGGGTGGGAGGTCGGGCAGCTCGGGCAGTTGGCTGAGCTCGAGCGTTGCCGCGTCGGTCGCCAGAACGCCTTCACGAACCTCCGTCTCCGAAGGCTTCGGAGCTGCCGCAGCCGCGGGACCTGACGAGCGGCGTTGGAGGTCTTCGAGGAGGGTCTCCCGCGAGCGGCCGCGGAGCAGGAGCAGCACGAACGGGTCTTCGTCCAGGAGCCAGCCGACCTGGTAGCAGAGACCAGCGGCATGCTGGCAGGGGAGTTCCCACGAGTCGCAGGTGCAGCTCGGGTCGAGGTCGCCGATGCCGGGAAGCAACGGAACCCCCGCATCCGCGGCCGCATCGACCAGGTCGTGCGGCATCTCGCCGTCGAGCAGCGCCGCGATGTGTCCCGCGCGGGCCACCACCTGATCGAGGAAGCGGACCCACTCGTCATCGTCGAGGCGATCGATCTCGACCACGGCTTCGTAGGTGTCCTCCGGCGCGTACACCGTCGCCGCGAGCCGCCCAGGGCTGATCGTGATCGTGCCGACCTGCCCCGAGTTCGCCGTCCGGCGGCCTTTGCGGAGTTGGTCGGAGTCGAGTGAGGTGTCCTCGAGTGCCTGTACCCAGGCGCGTCCCCACCAGGACTTCCCGCGCGTACTGCGCCGGCCGCCCTGCGCGGGGAAGGCCGGGAATCCGCGCGCCTCTTCGCCGCTCATCGGGCTGCCCTCAGTTCCACCAAGTCGGCGAGTTCGGTGTCGGTCAACTCGGTCAGCGCGGCCTCCCCAGCCGTCAGTACTGCGTCCGCGAGCGCGCGTTTGCTCTTCAGCATCGCCGCGATCCGGTCCTCGATGGTGCCTTCGGCAATCAACCGGTGCACCTGCACCGGCCGGGTCTGCCCGATCCGGTACGCCCGGTCGGTCGCCTGGTCCTCGACGGCTGGGTTCCACCAGCGGTCGTAGTGGACGACGTGATCGGCGCGGGTCAGGTTGAGTCCGGTGCCGGCAGCCTTGAGCGACAGCAGGAACACCGGCACCTCACCGGCCTGGAACCGCTCGACCATCTCCTCGCGCTTGCGCACCGGCGTACCGCCGTGGAGCAGTTCGGTGGCGATGCCACGGTCGGCGAGGTGGCGCTCGAGCAGTCGCGCCATGGCGACGTACTGGGTGAAGACGAGCACGGCGCCGTCCTCGGCGACGATCGTCTCGAGCAACTCGTCGAGCAGTTCGAGTTTGCCGGAGCGGCCGGCCAGGCGCGCGTCGTCGCCCTCCTTGAGGTACTGCACCGGGTGGTTGCAGATCTGCTTGAGCGCGGTCAGCAGTTTCACGATCAGCCCGCGCCGAGCCATCTGATCGCTGGCAGCGACTGCATCGAGCAGTTCGCGAACGGTCGCCTCGTAGAGAACCACCTGCTCGCGGGTGAGCGAGACGGTCTGGTCGGTCTCGGTCTTGGGTGGCAGCTCGGGCGCGATGCCGGGGTCGGACTTGCGCCGCCGCAGCAGGAAGGGCTTGACCAGCTTCGCTAGCCGCTCGGCGACCGCTTCGTCCTTGTCAGCTTCGATCGGTGTCGCCCACTGGGTGCGGAAGGTGCTCAGGCGGCCGAGCAATCCGGGGGTCGTCCAGTCGAGGATCGCCCACAGCTCGGAGAGGTTGTTCTCGACCGGAGTGCCGGTGAGGGCCACTCGGGCGAGGGCGGGCACTGTGCGCAGCGCCTTCGCAGTTCCGGAAGTCGGGTTCTTGACGTGCTGGGCCTCGTCGGCGACGAGCAGCCCCCAGCGATGACCGGCCAACCGGGCGGCATCGCGCCTCAGGGTCCCGTACGTCGTGAGCACGAACCCGCTGTCGGCGCCTTCGAGTGAGCGGCCGGAGCCGTGGAAGCGCAGTACCGGCGTGCCGGGGGCGAAGCGCTGGACCTCGCGTTCCCAGTTGCCGAGAAGTGAGGCCGGGCAGACCACGAGGGTCGGACCCTCGGTGTCGGCGGTTTGCTGGCGGTGCAGGTGGAGGGAGATGAGGGTGATCGTCTTGCCGAGACCCATGTCGTCGGCGAGGCACCCGCCGAGGCCGAGGTCGGTCATCCGGGCGAGCCAGCGCAGACCGCGGAGTTGGTAGTCGCGCAAAGTCGCCTGCAGAGCCGCGGGCGGATCGATTGGCTCCTGCGAACGCTCGGGGTCGGCGATCTTGGCTCGCAGCTCTTCGAGCCAGCGGGTCGGGGTCACGGCGATCTGCCGGCCCTCGACCTCGGTGGTGCCGGTGAGGGCGGCGCTCAGCGCGTCGATCGCGGTGACCGGCTTGAGGATGCGCTCGCGGGCCTTGCGGGCCAGCTCGGGGTCGACGAGCATCCACTGGTCCCGCAGCCGGACCACCGGGCGGGTCGCCTCGGCGAGCTGGTCCAGCTCGGCCTCGGTCAGCGGGTCGTTGCCGAGGGCAACCTGCCAGCTGAAGTCGAGGGTGCTGTCACCACCGAAGAAGCTCGGCATGTCCGACGGCGGACCGTCGGTGGAGGTGATCGCGGCGCGCGCGGTCAGCTCACGCCCGAGATTGCGCGGCCAGTGCAACTCGACACCGGCTGCTGCCAAGCGCTGAGCACCGGTCGCCAGCAACCCGGCGACCTCTTCATCGGCCAGCTCCAGCCGATCCGGTACTGCGGAGTCGAGCAGCCGGGACAGCGGAGACCAGACGCGGGATGCTCGCCGGATCGCCAGCGTCGCGTCGATGCGTGCACGGGGACCGAAGCCGCTCACGTCCTCGGCCCAGACGTCGGAAGCGTCGCGGACGAGGGTGGGATCCTGGAGACTGTGTAGCTGCACCACGGCCCGGAAGCCGAGCGACTCGGGCAGCTCGATGCGGAGCGAGATCCGCACACCGGTGTCGAGTCCGGCCGACACCTCGTCGGCCCAGGCACGCAACCGCGGCACCTGGTGCGGTGCCTTCGCCGCGAAGAGCGTCGTACCGTGCGCCTTCACAGCACCGGGGGAGCGAGGCATCCCGTCAGCCACCGCATCAAGAAACTGCCGAACAAGCTCCTCACCCACCGGCACCCGCAACTCCGGCTGCTCCAACGGAAGACAACGGGCTTCGAACGGAATCGTCTCCGCAAGCGCGAGAACCCGATCGACATCCGCGGCATCCAACGGCCCGACCCGCCAGGCGTCGTACCCGGCGGGGGACACCCCCGGAAGCAACCGCCCACGAGCCACCAACTGAAGAGCAACAAGCGAAGCAGCTCCCCAGAACGCCGCGGCCGGGTGAGCCCCAGCAGCCGTCCGCGCCCGCCCAAGAACAGGCACCGCCTGCTCAACCGGAAGCACAACCACCCGAACCGCCCGAGTAACCACCCTGCCGCCACCCCGCTCACCGCTGCGGGGCTCGCCGTCTTGCTGGTGGTCGGCTCTCGCCGCCAGGTCGAGCGAGGTCTGCTCGCCGACGCCGAGCGGCAAGTCGCCTCCTGAGGGGTCCCAGAAGGCGACTCGGCTCTCGCGGGGTGGGTCGGAGGGAACAAATACCGCTGCCAAACCGGCCAGCGCCCCCGCCTGCACGTTCCCAGCCAACCTGTACTCCCTGTGTCTCGCTCGAAACTTCGAACTACTCGCGAACGGCTCAGACCGCGGCGACCGGAACCTCTCGGCTCGCACCCGCCTGCTCGAACTGCGTCCGGTGCAACTCCTCGTACCGTCCGGCCGCGGCCAGCAGCTCGGTGTGGGTGCCCTGCTCGACGATCTGCCCGTCCTCGATCACGAGGATCTGGTCGGCCGCCCGGATAGTGGAGAGCCGGTGCGCGATCACCACAGCCGTCCGGCCATCGAGCGCCTCGGCCAACGCCGCCTGCACCGCGGCCTCCGACGTCGAGTCGAGCGCCGCAGTCGCCTCGTCCAGCAGCACCACCCGCGGCTGCGCAAGCAGCAGACGGGCGATCGTCAGCCGCTGCCGCTCACCACCGGACAGCCGGTATCCGCGCTCACCAACGACCGTGTCCAGCCCATCAGGCAGCGACCGGATCAAGTCGCCAAGGCGTGCTCGCGTCAGGGCTTCCCACAGGTCGTCCTCGGTGGCCTCGGGCCGTGCGAGCAGCAAGTTCTCCCGGATGGAGTCGTGGAACAGGTGACCGTCCTGGGTCACCATCCCGAGCGTGTCCCGCAGCGATTCCGCCGTCACATCGCGGACGTCGACTCCGCCGAGCTTCACCGAGCCCTCGTCCACGTCGTACAGGCGGGGGATCAGTTGGGCGATGGTCGACTTGCCGGCGCCGGAGGATCCGACCAGCGCGACCATCTGGCCGGCCTCGGCCCTGAACGAGATGCCGTGCAGTACTTCGACACCGCCGCGGGTGTCGAGCTTGGCCACCTCTTCCAGCGAGGCCAGCGACACCTTGTCCGCCGACGGATAGGCGAACCGGACGTTCTCGAACTCGACCGACACCGGCCCAGGCGGAACCACACCGGCGTCCGGCTTGTCCTTGATCAGCGGCTCGAGGTCGAGGATCTCGAAGACCCGCTCGAAGCTGACCAGAGCGGTCATCACCTCGAGGCGAGCGCTCGCCAGCGCGGTCAGCGGCGAGTAGAGCCGCGTCAGCAGCAGAGCCATCGCGACTACCGTCCCCGCGTCGAGCTGATCGCGGAGCGCGTAGAACCCACCCAGCCCGTAGACCACAGCCAGGGCCAGCGCCGAGACCAGCGTCAGCGAGGTGACGAAGACCCACTGCACCATCGCGGTCCGTACGCCGATGTCGCGCACCCGCCGGGCCCGGACGGCGAACTCGTGCGACTCGCGCACCGGCCGCCCGAAGAGCTTGACCAGCGTCGCGCCCGGGGCCGAGAACCGCTCGGTCATCTGGGTGCTCATGGTCGCGTTGTAGTTGGCCGCCTCGCGCTCCAGCGCGGCGAGCCGGTTGCCGATCCGGCGGGCCGGGATGACGAAGACCGGCAGAATCACCAGGGCGAGCAGGGTGATCTGCCAGGACATCCGCAGCATCACGAACAGGGTGAGCAGCAGCATCACCAGGTTGCTCACGACGCCGGACAGCGTGTCGCTGAACGCGCGCTGGGCGCCGATCACGTCGTTGTTCAGCCGGGAGACGAGCGCGCCCGTGCGGGTCCGGGTGAAGAAGGCGATCGGCATCTTCTGGATGTGGTCGAACACCGCGGTGCGCAGATCGAGGATCAGCCCCTCACCGATCCCGGCGCTCAGCCAGCGAGTGACCAGGCCGAGGCCGGCCTCGGCGACGGCGATCAGCGCGATCACCCCGGCCAGCCAGAGCAGGACGCTGAGCTCCTGCCCCTTGACGATCGCGTCCACCACGCGGCCGGCCAGCACCGGCGTCGCGACGGCGAGGATCGCGCCGGCGACGCTGAGCAGCAGGAAGAAGATCAGGTGCCGCCGGTGCGGGCGCGCGAAGGCCAGGATCCGCAGCAGCGTCTCCTTCGAGAACGGCCGCTTCTCGTCCTGTCTGTGCATGGCGTGGTACATCGAGGTCCACGCGGTCATTTCCATACTCACGGCGTTGCTCCGGTGTCGAGGACGAGGGACGACCGATGATCCTCTGGACCACCGACAGTTTCTGACCGTAGAACCTCAACACAACTAGAGGTCAAGCTTCCCCACCCTCACTGAGTACGCTGTACGAAGTAACTGCGGGAGTATAACCAGACCGGGGAGGATCGCGCACATGGTTCAGGAGTACAGCGGCAGTGGTGACCCGGCGAAGAGCCTCGAACTGCTCTGGGGGATCCAGGCGAAACCGACCCGGGGGCCCAAGCCCGCGCTGACCGTCGGCAGGATCGTCACGGCCGCGCTCCGGATCGCCGACGCGGAGGGGCTCGCCGCGATGTCGATCCGCCGGGTCGCCGACGAGCTCGGCGTTGGAGCGATGACCCTGTACCGGTACGTGCCCGGCAAAGGCGAGCTGATCGACGTCATGCTCGACACCGTGTACCGCGAACTGCCGCTGCGCGAGGTCGACGGGGACTGGCGGGCAAAACTCGACGAGGTCGCCCGGGAGAGCCGGGAGATGTACCTGAAGCACCCCTGGCTGCTCCAGGTCGCGGTGAGCCGGCCGCCGCTCGGGCCGGGCGTGATGGCGAAGTACGAGTACGAACTGAGTGCGGTCGAGGGGATCGGCCTGACCGATGTCGAGATGGATGCCGCGGTCGCTCTGGTCAACGGGTACGTCCACGGCGCAGTGCGGAGTGCCGTGGAGGCGGCTCAGGTGATACGGAGCTCGGGGATCACCGACAAGGAGTGGTGGGAGGCCCACGAGCCGTTGCTCGACAAGATCGGCGACACGAAGAAGTTCCCGCTGGCCAGCCGGGTCGGGACGACGGTCGGGCAGGAGTTCGACGCGCCGTACGACTCGAGCCATGCTTTCGAGTTCGGGCTGGCCCGGGTGCTGGACGGGATCGCGGCACTACTGAAAGATCGGTAAATGCAGTTGTGAGTGAGTACTCACTCAGTTAGCCTCGATCGGGTGAGCCCACGAGCTACCCCCATGCCGCCCGACGAGCGCCGCGCCGCGCTGGTCCAGGCGACCCTGCCGTTGCTGGAGAAGTACGGCGTCGACGTGAGCACCCGGCAGATCGCCGAGGCCGCCGGCGTCGCGGAGGGCACGATCTTCCGTGCCTTCGGCAGCAAGGAGGCGCTGATCAAGGCCACCTTCAAGACGGCGTTCGACGTCGAGCCGCTGATCGAGGCGCTCGGCAAGATCGACCGGGAGCTCCCGTTGCGGGAGCGGCTGATCGTCGCCGTCGACATCTCCCAGGCCCGGTTGAGCAAGGTCTTCAAACTCTTCTTCGCGCTGCGGATGAACCGGCGGCCGGACTTCGAGGGTACTCCCGAGGAACAGGCCCGGGCCAAGGCCGACAACGCCCGCGCCGACGAGGTCTTCACCGACCTGCTCCGGCCGGACGCCGACCAGTTGCGGCTGACGCCGGAAGAGGTCTGTCACCGGATGCGGCTGATCATCTTCTCCGCCTCCCACCCAATGATTTCGGCCGGTCGGATGCTGACCGCCGAGGAGATCGTCGACTTCGCGCTCGACGGTGTCCGAATCCACGACTCCGGGGATCGCTGATGCTACTTCGCCTGCTGCGTACGCACTTACGCCCGTACGCCGGCAACCTGTCCATGGTGGTCGTCCTGCAACTGATCGGGACGATCGCCTCCCTCTACCTGCCCAGCCTGAACGCCGACATCATCGACAACGGCGTCGCCAAGGGCGACACCGGCTACATCGTCGGTACCGGCGGCTGGATGCTGGGCATCAGCCTGGTCCAGATCATCTGCACCGTCGCGGCGGTCTACTTCGGTGCGAAGACCGCCGCGCTGTTCGGCCGGGACGTGCGCGCCGCGGTGTTCCACCGCGTCGGCGAGTTCTCGGCCCGCGAGGTGAACCAGTTCGGTGCGCCGACGCTGATCTCTCGCAGTACCAACGACGTCACCCAGGTGCAGATGCTGGTGGTGACGACCTGCACGATGCTGGTCGCCGCGCCGATCACGATGGTCGGCGGCATCATCATGGCGGTCCGCGAGGACGTCGGCCTGTCCTGGCTGGTGGCCGTTGCCGTACCGTTGCTGGCGGCATCGATCGGCCTGATCGCCAGCCGGATGGTGCCGCAGTTCCGCAAGATGCAGACGAACATCGACGCGGTCAACCGGGTACTGCGCGAGCAGATCACCGGCATCCGGGTGGTCCGGGCGTTCGTCCGCGAGCCGCACGAGACCGAGCGTTTCGGCCAGGCGAACACCGATGTCACCGACACCGCGATCCGGGCCGGCCGGCTGATGGCGCTGGTCTTCCCGGTGGTGATGCTGATCCTGAACCTGTCGACGATCGCCGTGCTGTGGTTCGGCGCCTCCCGCGTCAACGACGGCGCGATGCAGGTCGGCGCATTGACCGCCTTCATCAGCTACCTGATCCAGATCCTGTTCTCGGTGATGATGGCGACCTTCGTGATGATCATGGTGCCGCGGGCCGCGGTCTGCGCGGACCGGATCAGCGAGGTGCTGAACACCGAGTCCTCGGTCCGCCCGCCGGCCACCCCGATCCGGAAGTTCGCCGGCACCGGCGAGCTGGTCTTCGACAACGCCTCCTTCCAGTACCCCGGCGCCGCCGAGCCCGTACTGCGGGACGTCAGCTTCACCGCGTCGCGGGGCCAGACAACCGCCATCATCGGCAGCACCGGCGCGGGGAAGACCACTCTGCTCTCGCTGGTCCCGCGACTCTTCGACGCCACCGGCGGACGGGTACTCGTGGACGGCGTCGACGTACGGGAGATCGATCCTGAGTTGTTGTGGGAGCGGATCGGTCTGGTGCCACAGCGGCCGTACCTGTTCTCCGGCACGGTGGCCAGCAACCTGCGCTACGGCAACCCCGACGCCACCGACGAGGAACTCTGGGAAGCGCTGGAAATTGCCCAGGGCAAGGACTTTGTCGAGGGCATGGCGCTCGGACTCGAGGCACCGATCTCGCAGGGCGGCACCAACGTGTCCGGCGGTCAGCGGCAACGGCTCGCGATCGCCCGGGCACTGGTCCGCAAGCCACAGATCTTCCTGTTCGACGACTCGTTCTCCGCGCTCGACCTGTCCACCGACGCGCGACTGCGCGCCGCGCTGGCGCCGGTGACCGCCGAGGCCTGTGTGGTGATCGTCGCCCAGCGGGTGTCCACGATCATCGACGCCGACCAGATCATCGTGCTCGAGGACGGCGCGATCGTCGGCAAGGGCAACCATCACGAACTACTCGAGACCTGTCCGACGTACGTCGAGATCGTGGAGTCCCAGCGGTCCGCGGAGGAAGCAGCATGACGGATCAGAAGCTGGACCAGGCACCCGGCGAAGACCAGCCGGCCCCGACGGTCAAGGCGGTCGATCGCCCGACCACCGGACGCGCGTTCGGCCCGCCCGGCGGTATCCCCGGCGACAAGTCGATGAACTTCGGCCCGTCCGCGAAGCGGCTGCTGCGGCGGTTGCGCCCGCACCGGTTCCAGGTCTTCGGAGTGATCCTGCTCGCGATCGCGAGCGTCGGGCTGTCCGTGCTCGGGCCGAAGATTCTCGGCCGGGCGACCGACATCATCTTCGCCGGCGCGATCGGCAAGGACCTGCCGAAGGACCTGACCAAGCAGCAGGTGATCGACCAGGCCAGGGCGTCCGGGAACGGCCGGCTCGCGGACCTGCTCGGCGGGATCGACCTGATCCCGGGCGTCGGCATCGACTTCGATGCCCTGCGCAACGTGTTGCTCCTGGTCCTGGCCCTGTACGCCGGGTCGTTCCTGCTCTCCTGGATCCAGGGCTACATCCTCAACGGCGTCGTCCAGCGGACCGTGTTCGAGCTGCGGTCCGACGTCGAGGACAAGCTCAACCGGCTGCCGCTGAGCTACTTCGACGGTGCGCCGCGCGGTGAGCTGCTGAGCCGGGTCACCAACGACATCGACAACATCTCGTCCAGCCTGCAGCAGACCCTGAGCCAGTTGCTCACCTCGCTGCTGACGGTGATCGGCGTGGTCACGCTGATGTTCGTGATCTCGCCGGTGCTGGCGCTGATCGCGCTGGTCACGATCCCGATCTCGATGATCCTGACGGCGGCGATCGCGAAACGGTCGCAGACCCGGTTCGTCGACCAGTGGCGGCACACCGGCGCGCTGAACGGCCAGATCGAGGAGGCCTTCACCGGCCACGAGCTGGTCAAGGTGTTCGGCCGGCAGAAGGAGATCGAGGCGAGCTTCGCGGAGAAGAACGAGCAGCTGTACCAGGCCTCGTTCGGGGCGCAGTTCATCTCCGGGCTGATCATGCCGTCGATGATGTTCATCGGGAACCTGAACTACGTGGTGATCGCCGTGATCGGTGGTCTCCGGGTGGCGTCGGGCACGATGTCGCTGGGTGACGTCCAGGCGTTCATCCAGTACTCCCGCCAGTTCACCCAGCCGCTCACCCAGGTGGCGTCGATGGCGAACCTGCTGCAGTCGGGCGTGGCCTCGGCCGAGCGGGTGTTCGAAGTACTGGATGCGACCGAGCAGGTGCCCGACGAGCCGACGCCGGCGAAGCTGTCGGAGTCGCACGGCCGGGTCGAGTTCGAGCACGTGTCGTTCTCCTACACGCCGGACAAGCCGCTGATCACCGACCTGAGCCTGGTCGCCGAACCGGGCCAGACGGTCGCGATCGTCGGGCCGACCGGCGCGGGCAAGACGACGCTGGTCAACCTGATCATGCGGTTCTACGAATTGAACGACGGCCGGATCACGCTGGACGGCGTCGACATCACCGAACTGACCCGGCACGACCTGCGCCGGCGGATCGGGATGGTGCTGCAGGACACCTGGCTGTTCGGCGGGACGATTCGCGACAACATCCTCTACGGCAACCTGAACGCGACCGAGGAGGACATGCTCGCCGCGGCCAAGGCGACGTACGTGGATCGCTTCGTGCACAGCCTGCCGGACGGCTACGACACGGTGATCGACGAGGAAGGCAGCAACGTCAGCGCCGGTGAGAAGCAACTGCTCACCATCGCCCGTGCCTTCCTGTCCGACCCACAGCTGCTGATCCTCGACGAGGCAACCAGCTCGGTCGACACCCGAACCGAAGTACTGGTCCAGCGCGCGATGGCAGCCCTCCGCTCGGACCGCACCAGCTTCGTGATCGCCCACCGCCTGTCCACCATCCGCGACGCCGACCTGATCCTCGTGATGGAGTCCGGCTCGATCGTCGAACAAGGCAACCACCACCAACTACTGGCAGCCAACGGCGCCTACGCCCGCCTCTACAACGCCCAGTTCAGCGGCGCGGTAGTAGACATCGACGAGGAGAACGCAGCAGCCCCGGTACCAGCAGGCCCCCCAGCCCGCTGACCGCATGGGCGGGGACGCCAACCCGGCGTCCTCGCCCACGGCCTTGTACTACGTACTTCTCGGCTACTGCTCGCTGGTGACTAGCTCCGGGCGGAGCGCCAGGAGGACGCCCAGGGTGGCGTAGCCGATTAGCAGGTGGCCCCCGCCGACCCACCGCGCCGAGGCATCGCCGAAAATGATGACGGCTGGCATCGTCACGAAGACCCAGCTCTCCGCCACCAAGGGCCACCAACGGAGTAGGCCTCGCCAGCGGGCGGTGATGGCCAGTTTGATGCCGATGACCATCATGCCGATCATCGACAGGGGCCAGCAGATGTCGAGGATGAGCAGCCAGCCGGCATCCTGGAGATTCTCCGGCAGGATGCCGTGCAGCAGCGACCAGATGCTCGCCACGCCCAGGATCACTGCCTCGACCTTGAGCATCGCGACCGCGGGCCGGGACAGGCCCGTCGCGCGGGTCCGGTACTGCACGGTCAGCAGACAGAACAGCCCGAGCTGGAACGCGAGACCAGTCAGGTCGTTGATCCGCTCGGCCGCCCCCTCGCTGACCGATTCGAACGCGAAGATGCACGCCGCCCAGGTCAGCGTGCCGGCGGTCAGACCGAGGCCGAGCCGTTTGATCCGGGCGTGGTCCAGCGTCGCCCCCGAGCCGGACCCGGGATCGGTGACGTCGGTCCTGGCCCGCGCCGGTGTTTCCGTCATGACGGTTCCTTCCTCCCCTGGAGCACACGTCGTACCCCCTGGACGAAGACCCTGCGGCCGGCGGCGACCCGAGCGGCAGGGGCATCAGGCCCCCGTGGTGTCCCGAAGATCGCGGGACAACTGACCCGAGACGGCGGGACACGGTGTGGGTGACAATGCAACGGTGACGGAGGCGGGGGAGTCGCGGGTGCCCGCGCGCAGGGGATGGGGGCCGGTCGCGATGGCGCTCGCCGCCGTGGCGCTGGCTGTCCTGACGGTGCTGCTCGACCTGCGGAACCGTGGCGGCGTACCGGCTGCGGCTGAACTCGACTCAGGGTGGGCTTCCGTCCTGTCCGGGCTCGCTCAGACCCTGCCCGGGGTGCTGTTGCTGCATCGCCTGCCACGCCATCCGATCGCCTGGATACTCACTCTTTCCGGCCTGGTGTGGATCGTCGACGGATTCGCCTCCAGTTGGGCGGCGTACGCGATCTACACCTCGCCGGGTCTGCCCGGCGCCGCGGCGGCGTACTGGTTCTACTCGCGGTTCGGCGCGGTCCTCTTGCTGGGCTTGCCGCTGCTGATCCTGCTCTTCCCGGACGGTCGGCTGGTCACCGCGCGGTTCTGGCGTTGGCTGTCGGTCATCAGCCTGGCACTGACCGCGCTCCTGCCGGTGCTGCTGGTGGTCGTGCCGATGTCCGTGATGATCCGGTACCACGGTGCCGCGTTGCCGCCGGAGGTCACTCGGCTGGCGGTCGATCCGTTCAGCATCCACCTCCCGTACGGCGTCTGGGAGTCACTGCTCCGGATCGCCTATGTGGCCGTGATCGCGAGCCTGGTGGTCCCGTTCGCCGTCACGGTGCACCGGTATCGCGCCGCGTCCCGGGAACGGCGCGCCCAGATCCGCTGGCTGATGTGGGCCGCGCTGGTGGACATGTTCCTGCTGTTCGTTCCGGTGGAGAACCCGCCGGCGGTGCCCGCGATCCTGTTCGGCACCGCGATCGCCCTCACCTCCGCCGCGATCGTCGGCGCGGTCACCAAGCACCGGTTGTACGCCATCGATCGGTTGCTGTCGGCCACTTTCCTCTACGGCTTGCTCGCGGTCCTGGTCGTCGCGGTGGATCTCGCCGTGTTCGCGCTGGCGGGCGGGGTACTCGGCGAGCGCGATGCCGCCCTCGCCGCGATTGCGGTAGTGGCCGTGGTCTACGCGCCGCTGCGGAGCCGTCTCTGGCGAGCGGTACGCCGGTTGGCTCGCGGTTCGCGGGACGACCCGTACTCGACGGTGTCGACGCTCGCGGAACGACTCGAGTCCGCGGCCGACCCCGACGAACAGTTGCGGGCGGTCGCTCGGACACTGGCCGACGCGTTCAAACTGCCCTACGTACGAGTCGAGATCGAGCGCTCCTCCGGAGGGCGGGCGATCGTGACGCACGGGACCGAGTCCGGTCCGACGATCGCGCTTCCCGTCCGGTACCGCGGCGAGTCGGTCGGGCGGCTCGTGCTGTGCCCGGGGGATGGGACGGCCTTGTCCGACAGGGATCAGAGGTTGCTGGGTGATCTGGTGCGGCAGGCGGCGGCCGCTGCCCGGGCGAGCGAGCTGAGCACCGAGTTGCAGCGCGGCCGGAGCCGGCTGGTGGCCGCGCGGGAAGAGGAGCGGCGCCGGATCCGGCGGGATCTGCACGACAGCCTCGGTCCCGGCCTGGGTGCGGTGGCGCTGCGGATCGAGACCGCCCGGAACCTTGCCGGGTCCGCACCCGAGCAGGCTGATGAGATGCTCGAACAGGCAACGGCTGAGGTTGCGGCCGCTCTGGCTGACGTCCGGCGGCTGGTGCACGACCTTCGGCCGCCCGCGTTGGACGAGCTCGGGTTGGTCCGGGCGATCGAGCAACAGGCCGAGCGGTTCCGGCTGGGTGGTCTCCAGGTCCAGGTGGAGGCCTCGCCGTTGGGTGCGTTGCCGGCGGGGGTCGAGGTGGCGGCGTACCGGATCGCTTCGGAGGCGCTGACCAATGTGGCCAGGCATGCGGCCGCGTCGCGGTGCGACATCGCGCTGCGACTGACCGACGGGCCGGCGCTGGAATTGTCCGTGCAGGATGACGGGATCGGAATCGCCGAGGAGGTGGTGGCGGGAGTGGGCATGCTGTCGTTGCGAGAACGGGCCGTGGAACTCGGGGGAGAGTGCAGCGTGACCAGCCCGGCGGGCGGCGGCACCGTAGTACGGGTTCGGCTGCCGCTGGACGCAGTACCGGAGGTGGCTCGTGTCTGAGGTCGTGCGGGTGATGCTGGTCGACGATCACCCTGTCTACCGGGACGGTCTGGCCGCTCTGCTGGGATCGCTCGACGGGGTGGAGGTGGTCGGGACGGCCGCAGACGGACTGGAAGCTGTTGACCGGGCCGCTGATCTGCAGCCGGACGTGGTGGTGATGGACGTGCAGATGCCGGGACTGGACGGCATCGAGGCGACCCGGCGGCTCACCACCGACAGTCCGCACATCGGCGTGGTCATCCTGACGATGGCCGAGGAGGACCAGACGTTGTTCGCCGCGATGCGGGCGGGCGCTCGTGGTTACCTGTTGAAGGGTGCCAACCAGACGGAGATTCTGCGCGCGATCACCGCGGTCGCACGCGGCGAGGCGATCTTCGGGCCGGCGCTGGCCCGGCGGGTGGCCGAGTTCTTCGCCGGTGCTCCGGTGGCGACCGGGCCCGCCGCCTTCCCCCAACTCACCGATCGGGAGCGGCAGGTGCTCGCACTGGTCGCGGCCGGGCGATCGAACGCCCAGATCGCGTCCGAGCTCTTCCTGTCACCGAAGACGGTCCGCAACAACGTGTCGAACATCTTCGCCAAGCTGCACGTGGCCGACCGGGCCGAGGCGATCATCCGCGCCCGCGACGCGGGCCTCGGTCGCTGACCTGCCGACGCTGGGTCGGGCTCGCCTCGGCCTACTTGCGCAGGCCCTGGGATCAGCCGCGGGCCAAGCGGCGGACGGCCAGTTCCGCGAGCAGGGCGGCGGCGTTGGGCAGGACCGAGTCGTCGAAGTCGGCCAACGGGGAGTGGTTGTCGGCGGCGTCCGCGGGGACCGGAGCGCCGCAGGCGCTGAGGTTGACGTAGGCGCCGGGGACCTCGTTGAGGACGTAGGACATGTCCTCGGCGCCGCACTCGGCGTGCGCCCGCTCCCGGTACTGGTCGGTGCCGAACAGGTCGACGATCGCCTGGCGGGCGAACACGTACTCCTTCTCGTCGTTGACCGTGACCGGGTAGCCGACCCGGTACTCGACCTCCGCCGTCAACCCGTGCGCGGCCGCGATGCCCTCGACGAGTCGCGGTGCGGCGACCTGCATCTTCGCTCGTGACTCGGCCGAGAAGCTCCGGACGGTCGCGTCGAAGAACGCGTCGTCCGGGATGATGTTCTCCTTCGTGCCACCGGCGATCTTGCCGACCGTCAGCACCACCGGGTCGAACACGTCGAACTGCCGCGTCACCATCGTCTGCAGCGCGACGACGATCTCGCACAGCACCGGGATCGGGTCCTTGCCGTTGAACGGCTCCGAGCCGTGCGCGCCCTCACCGACCACCCGCACGCTGAGCTGATCGGCGGCCGCCATCAACGGGCCGGCCTTGCTGCTCCACATGCCGAGCGGGTCGCCCGCCGACTGGACGTGCAGACAGTACGCCGAATCGACCCGCCGCCCGGCGATCTCCAACAGCCCTTCGCGGATCATGATCGGCGCCCCACCGGTGGTCTCCTCACCGGGCTGGAACATGAACACCACATCGCCCGCGAGCTGGTCGCGCATTTCGTGCAGGATCTTCACCGCACCGACCAGCCCGGCGACATGGAGATCGTGGCCGCAGGCATGCATTAGCCCGGGATGCGTCGACTTGTAAGCCACGTCGACGCGTTCCGTCACGGGCAGCGCGTCCATGTCGCCGCGCAGCAGGACGACCGGCCCCGGGCCGGCTCCGCCGCGGAGTACGGCGGTGACTGAGGACAACTCCTTGCCCAGGGTGATCTCCAGATCGAGCCCTTCGAGCGCCGCCAGGATCAGCGCCTGCGTCTTGGGCAGCTCGAGATCGTACTCCGGGACCATGTGCAGGGCCCGGCGGAGTTCGATAATGCTGTCGCCGTACCTGGCTGCTAGCTCGAGCGTGCTCGTCATGCGGTTCCCTTCGGGGCGAGGTTGAGGGCCGACATGACCCGCTGGGCACTGCCGCCGAGCTCGAGCAGCTCGACCAGGTCGAGCCAGCGCTCGGGATCACGAACCTGGGTCGGCATCGTTGCGTCGAAGCTGCCGACCGGAGCGTCCTTGGCGACCGCGACGACCTTGGGTGCGACGTCGAGGTAGTCGCTTGCGTCGAGGATCTTGCGCTTGACGCCCGGCGCCATCGGCGTCGTCGGGTCGGCCGCCGCTGTCCGGATCGCGGCCAGATCGCCGTACGCCGTGACGAGCGAGGCGGCCGTCTTCTCGCCGACCCCCTTGACGCCGGGCAGCCCGTCGGACGCGTCGCCGCGCAGGGTCGCGAAGTCGGCGTACCGGTTGGCGGGGATCTGGTACTTCGCCAGCAGCGCCTTCTCGTCGTACACCTCGGCGCGACCGACCCCCTTGGCCGCGGTGTAGACGATCCGGATGCCGCGTGCGTCGTCGATCAGCTGGAACAGGTCCCGGTCGCCGGTGACGACGTCGACGGGCATCGTCGCGCGGTGGCTGAGCGTGCCGATGACGTCGTCGGCCTCGTGGTCGGGTGCGCCGACAATGGCGATGCCGAGGGCTTCGAGGCAGGCGCGGATGTACGGCACCTGGATCTCCAGCCGGTCCGGCACGTCCTCGACCTGGTCCCCGCCCGCGGTGACGAACTCGACCCGCTGCGCCTTGTACGACGGAATCAGCGCGACCCGCCACGACGGCCGCCAGTTGTCGTCCCAGCAGGCGACCAGATGGGTCGGGTGGTGGTTCTCGACCAGGCGGGCGATGAAGTCCAGCAGCCCGCGGATCGCGTTGGTCGGCGTACCGTCGGCAGCCTTCATCGTGTCGGGGACACCGAAGAAGGCCCGGAAATACAGTGACGCGGTGTCGAGCAACATCAACCTGTCAGCCATGGCGAGATGCTTTCACATGCAGGTGGTAGTTTGCCGCCTGCCCTTGCCCTGCGTAGCCGGCGAGCGGGTGAACCTGCGCTTGCTCCCCCCGCCGCGAGATGGCCACTGCATCGCCTTCGACCCGACGCGGAGGTGCTGCGCCCCGCGTTACTGGCTAACTGGTCGCAAGCCTGTCGGTTGAACTTTCGTTCCTCAGAAGGGCGGGATCCAGCTTTTCGGCTGTTGTCGGAGCCCGGCTGGCCTCGAAGTGCTGTGAATCTGCCGCTGCCGCTGCGGAGCGCGCTGCCTCAAGCCTTGCGGATGATGAAAGCGTGGGGTCTTGGTCAGACCCGACAAGCCTGCGAAACTGCTGATTGGTGGTTTCAACGTGGTGGGGGAGTTATGGATCCGTTATATATCGTAGAACTAGACGTGGCATCCGAGCCGGCGGGGGCGAGTGATTGCGGCGACGTGTACAGCCGGCTGAAGGACCATGTGGCGACATGGCTCTCGCGTAATACAGAGATCTCGGTGAGGCGAGATATCTTCGAGGAAGCAGGAAGCCTCTCTCTTCCGGTGACATCCGGTGAATATGTTACGGATCGGTTGGTCAACTGGACCGTAGCTAACTCGACATCTCTTGAGGCTACTAGAATTCGAGTGTCTCAACCACTGGCCGCAGGGCTCGGTGCAACATTCGTAACCGAGTTGACGGCGATCCGGGACGAAAATCACGCTGCCCTCCATGTTTCCATGGGAAGAGACAGTACCGGCGGGATTCTTACTCCGACTCCAGTCGAGCAAGTGCGACGGCCAGGTATCGTGCGCATGGTCGCCACCGATGAATCGCTTATCTGTAGCTATCGGGGACAACGCATCGATGGTCGCTACATCTGGATTCAAAAAGACACCGTGGCCGTTTTGCGCGATGCCCTTCAGCAGAGCAACCGGCTCCCGTTGGTAGTCGTCGATGCCGGAGCAGGTGAGGTTCCGAAGCGGTTCGCCGTCGAGGCCGCGCGCGAACTCGTCGGCATGAGTCAGGTTGTGCTGGCGACCCGGGGTGCGCTGCATGAACTTGACGATTTGCTGCTGGGTAGTGGGGCTCGTGTTCCTGCCGGAGGGGCGCGTCTGATCTGGCCCGATCTTGGCGCGTGGCACCCGGCATGGCTCGAGGAGAGGTTGACGGCGCTTCGTAAGACCGTGAATCAGATGTTGCGGACGATCGCGCCGCTCTCAGTTGTAGCCCGCGGGCACTCTGTCTTGTGGCGGATGGCCACCAAAGCGGCTGCATTGGAGCGGGAGCAGCAGTTTGCGGCGCAACTCACTGAGGCGGAGGCGCAGGGTGACAGTCAGACTGAGATCAGTGCCTTGAAGTTGCGCGTAGCTGATCTCTCGCATGAGAACTCGGTGTGGATCGACGAGATAACACGCCTGGAGGCGGACAACGAGTCACTCAAGAAGGAGGCGGCGTCGTCCCGGTACTGGCGGGAAGTTGTTCTTTCGTCACAGGTGAACAGTCAGGCACCTACCGGGGTCAGTTGGGCGACGGCGCCGGATTGTGATGAAGAACTCGATGATCTGGCCGCGTTCTTGTCGAAAAATACGCAGGATGCGATCATGTTCACGCACAACGCAATAAAGTCCTGGAAGCGCAGTCGCTACCCGTTCCCGGCTGTGATGCAGGAGACGCTCGTCCGACTTGCTCAAGCCGCGCTCGCCTGGCGCGAGGGCAACTGCAGGATAGACGGCATAATGTTAGATGACTGGTTCCGAACTCAATGGTCACTGGCGATGTCGGCGACCGACAAGGGCCTTGAGCAGGTCGGGAAAGACAAATTCAAGCTAAATGAGATCGAGTACTCTCGTGCGCCACACATCAAAATTGATGACAATACCGCTCCGAGTCAGGTGGGCCGGGTCTACTTCGCAATGGATTCGGATGCTCGTCGTTTTATCGTCGATCACGTTGGTCTGAAATTGTACGGCCTCTGACCTTGGCGTGGGCTTTGGCGGCGTCTCTCGCCAGCATCCTTCGGGGCGACTGAGACGTCGGGCTGTCGTGCTGGAGCCTGCGGTGAGGGGTGCATGCGCAGGAATGGACGCAGTACTCGCCAAAGGCTCGCTCAGAGTAGGGTCGGCGCATGGAGGACCTGGATCGCAAGATCGTGGCGTTGCTCGCCTCGGACGGCAGGATGAGCTTCACCGACCTGGGGAAGGCGACCGGGTTGTCGACGTCGGCGGTGCACCAGCGGGTCAAGCGGCTGGAGCAGCGGGGGATCATCCAGGGGTACGCGGCAACGATCGACCACACCGCGCTCGACCTGCCGCTGACGGCGCTGATCTCGATCCGCCCGATCGACCCGTCCCAGCCGGACGACTCGCCGGAGCGCCTGCGGGACGTCCGCGAGATCGAGTCCTGCTACTCGGTGGCCGGCGATTCCAGCTACGTGCTGATCGTCCGAGTGGCGACCCCGGCCGCCCTGGAAAACCTCCTCGCCGTGATCCGAGCCCGCGCCAACGTCTCCACCACCACAACAATCGTCCTCAGCACCCCGTACGAACGCCGCCCACCCGCGCTCTGACCGGAAAAGATTCCCCACACCGGCGCCCACGCACGCTCGTGAGGCCGAGCAGCTTGCTGGCTGGAGATCCCATGCCGGCGCCACGTTCGCTCCTGCGTCGCTCACACGGCGCTGGCTCCCACCCGCCCCCAGGGCGCTCCTTCGTCGCGCGAAGGCGAGAGTAGGCACCCCGGTTTGGCGCGATCTCGGGGCGCGGGAGCGGCGAACCGGTGAGGTCGTCGGCTTTCGGCGATCCTCGCCGCGGAGCCGGCCTCGGCACGGTCGGAGGGTCAGCAAGCTCCCGACCTGTGCCAGAAGCTGTTCGACCTGGCCGGAAGGTGCGGAAACTCGTCACAGACCGACTGCGAGACTGGCACCGCCGAGCTCGACGCCTTGACGAGGAGCCGGCAACGACGGGGTGATCCACGCGAGCCGCGTTCGTAAGCCAGCGAGTCCGACTGTTGTTGCGCCGACCGACAGGACATAGTCCCCGAGCGTGCGGTCGGCACCTGGTGACCATCGCCGGGCGTGTGCCCGACTGCTGACCACAGCACCTGTCTAGTCGCGGAGGTATTCGGCTCGCCAGCGGTAGAGGGTTGGGTCGTTGGGGCTGGGGGAGCGGTCGACCTCGATCAGGCGGAGGTCTGAGGTGGCGAAGGCGTCGATGGCGGCTCGGGTCAGGGGCCAGGGTGGGCCCTCGATTGCGTCGTCCGGTGTGTTGTCGTCGCGGGCGGCGGCGATCACCAGGAGTGTGCCGCCGGCACGGACGAACTCGCCGACCTGCTTGGTGACCTCGGGCTGCAGTGAGATCGGCAGCGCCTGGACGGTGTAGATCTCCACGACGAGGTCGAACGCGCGATGCCAGTCGCCAGGCGGATTCAGCAGGTCCGCGACCTGGTACTCCACCTTCGAGTCCGGATGGTTGCGCCGGGCGGTCTCGACCGCGGTCGGGGAGATGTCGAAGGCGGTGGTGCTGTAGCCCTGGTCGGCGACGAGCTCCGCGTCCCAGCCGGTCCCCGCGCCGACCACGAGCGCCCGTCGGCCCTCACCGGAGGGCGCTGCCGACTCGATCCATGAGGTCAGCAACGGATGAGCGGCACCGCGATCCCAGGGGACAACGGCCGCGCCGTCGGAGGCAGCGGAGTACAGGCGTTCGAACCAGCCGGTCGGGTCGTTCTGCCGCAGTGACTCGTTCGCCAGGCGGCGGGTTTCGAGCTCGGGGTCTGGCTCGACGGGTTCACTGGTCATCGATCGGTCCTTCGCTGGGTTGATGGATCGCGCGGACAGCCTGGACAGTGTCCACTTCCGCCGGGGTCTTGTCCTCGCGGTAGCGCACCACCCGGGCGAACCGCAAAGCCATCCCGCCCGGATAGCGGGTCGACGTCTGGACACCGTCGAACGCGATCTCCACGACGATCTCGGGGCGCAGATACACGGTGTACTCGTCGCGGCTGACCTCGAGCTGCTGGAACCGCTCGGTCTGCCAGCGCAGCAGCTCGTCGGTCAGCCCTTTGAACGTCTTGCCGAGCATCACGAACTCGCCGGTCTCCTCGTCGCGCGCCCCCAGATGCAGGTTCGACAACCAGCCGGTACGCCGTCCGTGCCCCCACTCCGCCGCGAGCACGATCAGGTCGAGGGTGTGTGTCTGTTTCACCTTCACCCATCCGGACCCGCGCCGGCCGGCCTCGTAGGGCACCGAGAGCGACTTCACCATGACGCCCTCATGACCGCGCTTCACCGCGTCGTCGAAGAACGCCTCACCCGCGGCGGCGTCCTCGGTCACGAACCGCGGGATGCGACGCTCCTCGGGCACCACCGTGCTCAGCCACTCGTGCCGCTCGGTGGAGTCGAGCCCAAGCAGGTCATGGCCGTCGAGGTGCAGGATGTCGAAGAAGTACGGCGTCAGCGGGACCGTCTCGGGTCCGGTCGCGGCGCGCGTCGCAGTACGGGAGCCGGTGACCTGGAAGGCTTCTGGGCGGCCGTCGGGTCGGAGGGCGATCAGCTCGCCGTCGAGCACGATCTGCTCGGCCTTGAGCTCGCGCACCGCGGTGACCACCTCGGGCACCCGGCTGGTGATGTCGTCCAGGGTGCGCGTGTAGACGACGACCTGGTCGCCGTTGCGATGCGCCTGGATACGGATCCCGTCCAGCTTCCACTCGATCGCGGCGGGCGTGCCAGTCTTCGCGAGGGCTTCGGCGATGGTGGTCGCCGACTGCGCCAGCATCGGCTGCACCCCACGGCCGACCTCGAGCCCGAACTGGTCGAGCCCTGCCTCGCCTTCGGTCAGTACGGCGACCGCGACCGGCGCGGCCGCGCCACGCAGCATGGTCGCCGCGCGGATCTTCTCCAGCGGGATCCCGGTCGCCTTGCCGACCGCGTCGGCCATCACGCCGTCGAGGGCGCCCTGCCGCAACTCGCCACCGACCAGCAAGCGCAGGAATCGCTGCTCCTCCGCGGTCGCCCGGCCGAAGAGCGCGTCGACAGCCTCCCGCCGCTTCGCCTGCGACCCGGCACCGGCGAACAACGACAGCTCGGCGAAGGCTTGATCGACCTCTTCGATCGTCAATGAAGGCGTCGCAGCGGGTGCGGGCGCGTCCGCCAGTGTCCGCCAGCCCACGCCGGTCCGCCGCTGGCGAAGCTCGCCGGACAGATAAGTCACCACGATCTCGGTCTCCACCGGGTCGGTCGCGGTGGTGAGCAGCGTGGCGATCAGATCGGCCTTGGCGCGGCGCGACCTGGTCTGACTCAGCGAGGTCGACGTGGCGACCACATCTGCGAGCAACATGGGTCCAGTCTCACCCACGCCACCGACAGTTTTTCGGCGACACAGCTGTCACGGTGCGGGCGACACACAGCTGTCACGGTGCCGGCGGCAGGTCGTCGAGGAAGGCGGCCGACGGGGTGAAGAACAGCGTGCCGGTGACGGCGGTGGAGAAGTCCAGGATGCGGTCGTAGTTGCCCTCGGGCTCGCCGCAAAACATCCGGCGCAGCATCAGCTCGGTCACACCGGGGTCCTTGGCGTAGCCGATGAAGTAGGTACCGAACTCCTGGCTGCCGATCGAGCCGAACGGCATGTTGTCGCGCAGGATCTGCAGCTCGTTGCCGTCCGCGTCCTCGACGACCGTCAGGGCGATGTGCGAGTTCGAGGGCTTCACCTCGTCGCGCAACTCGATGTCCTCGAGCTTCGTCCGGCCGATCACCCGCTCCTGCTGCTCGACGGTCAACGCGTTCCAGGCTGTCATGTCGTGCAGGTACTTCTGCACGATCACGTAGCTCCCGCCCGCGAACTCCGGATCCTCGGCACCGATCAGGACCGCGTCGTCGGCCTCGGTGCCGGTCGGGTTCTCGGTGCCGTCGACGAAGCCGAGCAGGTCGCGCATCTCGAAGTACTTGAAGCCGTGGACCTCGTCGACCACGGTCGCGGCCGGGCCGAGCTGCTTCATGATCTGCTGGGCCAGCTCGAAACACATGTCCAGCTGTCCGGCGCGGATGTGGAACAGCAGATCACCGGGAGTCGAGACGGCCTTGTGCTTGGCGCCCTTCAGCTCGACGAAGGGGTGGAGCGCGGCGGGACGGGGTCCGCTGAACAACCGGTCCCAGACGTCCGAGCCGATGCTGGTGACGCAGGACAGATTGCCGGCCGGCACCCGGAACCCGACCGCCCTGGTCAGTCCGGAGACCCCCTCGAGCAACTCGCGCGCCGCCTGCTCACCGCCGGGCTCGATCCGTACGACGAGGAAGATCGCCGAACCCGTCAGCGGAGTGAGCACGGCCTGCGGGAGGGCGCGCGTCGATGCTGTCGGCCCAGGGGTCGGATCGGTCACCATCGCGCAACTCTTTCATGTCAGGAGGTGGGTCGCATCAGGCGGTCCAGGTAGGCGGTGAGGAGGGCTTCGCGGAGGCGTGGCGGAGCGATGTCGAGGAGGGCGTTCACCGGGGCCATGCGGTCGGGGAGGGTTTCGGCGGTGCCCAGGCCGGCTAGTTCGAGGAGTCCGTCGAAGGCGGCGTCGTCGAGGAGGGCAGGGTCGATCGCTTGAGCTGCTTCGGCCAATTCGGGGGCGATCTGGACAGGGCCGGCTGTCTGGGCTGCGGCAACTGACTGACGGACAGCTGTGATCAGGTCGTCGAGGCGGGGTGCGGTTGCGGCGCTCATGGACAGGTGGAGCGAAGCCGGCTGGTCGCGGAAGGAGAGTTGCGGCTGGACGAACCAGCCGCGGGCACCGAGTTCATCAGCGATCGTGAAGACGTCCGCGCGTTCGTCGCTACGCAAGGCGATGAGCGTCGTGGCCGGGCGCGCAAGCAGTGTGAAGCCGTCCACCGACTCGGCTGCTTCGGCCAGGCGCAGCGTCGCGTCGTACGACGTACGGGCGAGGCGTTGGTAGCCGTCGTCACCGATGTGCTGGATGACGGCCCACGCGGCGGCCAGGGGTGCACCCGACTTGGTCGATTGCGTTGTCGAGTTGAGCATCGTGTACCCAGGCCAGTCGGCGTGAGCGAAGTACTGCGCCCGCCGAAGCTCGGGCGTCCGATGCAGCAGAATCGACGCACCCTTCGGCGTGTAGGCGTACTTGTGCAAATCCACCGAAATGCTCGTCACCCCCGGTACTGCGAAGTCGAACGGCGCGACCTCGACGCCATCGGCCCGCAGATACGGCAGCAGCCACCCGCCGATGCAAGCGTCGACATGGCACCGGATACCCCGAGCACTGGCCACCTCGGCGATCGCGGGGACCGGATCGACGACCCCATGCGCGTACGACGGCGCGCTCGCCACCATGAGCACGGTGCTGTCGTCGCAAGCAGCCGCCATCGCCTCCGGCCTGGCCTCGTACGTCGCTGGGTCGACGTCGACCACGATCGCGCGCACCCCGAAGTAGTGAGCGGCCTTGTGGAACGCGGCATGCGCAGTACTCGGCAAGACCATGCTCGGCTGTGCCACTCCAGGCGACGCGTCACGTGCGGTCTGGACGGCCAGCAAGATCGACTCGGTACCACCCGACGTCACGGTGCCGACCGCGTCGTCGCGCTGCAGCAGGCGAGCGGCCCAGCCGACCAGCTCGTTCTCCAAGGTGCGCATGCTGGGAAACACGGTGGGGTCGAGGCCGTTCGTCGCGCCGTACAGGGCGAGCGCCTGCCGGCCGATCTCGTCCGCCTCGGCCAAGCCGGAGTCGTAGACATAGGCCAGCGTGCTGCCGCCGTGGGTCGGCAGATCGCCTTGCTGCAAGGCGCGCAGTCGGGCCAGTACGTCGCTCATCGAGCCTCCAGAACCTCGTCGGCGGTCAGCCGGTAGCGCCGCAGCGCGAAGAAGCTGACGGCGATCAGCAAAGCAGGGACCACGGACATTCCGATCACGATCGCCGTCAACGCCGAGTCCGGCTGGACGGCGTCGCGGTTGGTCGAGGAAACATAGCCGCCGGCGGCGAGCACCAACGCGTACAGACCTGGGCCGAGCGCGAGGCCGAGCGTCTCGCCGGCCGTCCAGATGCCGGTGAAGACGCCGGCTCGACGGATCCCGCTGCGGGCGGCGTCCACTGCAGCGACGTCGGGCAGCATCGCGAGCGGGAACACCTGTACGCCGGTGAAGCCGATCCCGACGATGGCTGTGGCGAGGTAGAAGCACCACGTCGGCACATGCTGGGCAGCGCTGAGGCTGATCGCACCGAGCCCGAGCACGGTCGAGGCGATGAGGAAGCCCTGCTTCTTGCCGCGTTTGTTGCCGATGGCAAGCCACAGCGGGCTGACCACGAGCGCGGGCCCGACCACGCAGACGAAGGCGATGGTGGCGGCGCCGGGATCTCGCAGTACGTAGCGGGCGAGGTAGTCGATGCCGGCGAGCATCGTGCCGATGGCGAGAGCTTGCAGGACGAGCGTGCTGAGCAGCCGGCGGAAGTCGGCGGCTTGGGCGACCACGCGGAGTTGCTCACGCAGGGTTCCGGTGGTCTCGCGGGGAGGGCCGATGGGGGCGGTGCGCGTTCCGTAGTACGCGCCGACGGTGCCGATCGCGAGGAGGACGGCGACGGTGAGGCCCATCGCGCGGTACCCGTCCCGCCCGCCGATCGCGTCGCGGATGGCGGGCGCGCTGCCGCCGCTGACCAGGATCGCGATCGTCAGCACGGCGACTCGCCAGCTCATCAACCGAGTGCGTTCGGCGTAGTCGTCGGTGAGCTCGGCGGGCATCGCGACGTACGGGACCTGGAAGAACGCGTACGCCGTCGCGCAACCGATGAACGCGATCAGCACCCAAGTGGCGTCGAACAGTTTCGAACCCAGATCCGGTACTGCGAACAGGAGGGCGAAGCAGATCGCGAGGGTGAGGCCACCGCGGAGCAGGAACGGGCGGCGCGGGCCTCGCGGCGACTGGTGGCGATCTGAGATCCGACCGGCGACCGGGTTGAGCACCACGTCGAGCGCTTTGGGCAACAAGACGATCGCCCCGGCGGTGGCCGCGGCGATCCCGAGAGTGTCGGTCAGATACGGCAACAGCAACAACCCTGGCACGGTCGCGAAGGATCCGGTCGCTACCGAACCCAGCGCATACCCCACCCGAACGCGAACTCCCACCCCACCCATCGGCACAGCATGCCAGCCCGAAGCGAGGAAGTGGGGGCGGTTGGCGGGATCGTGGGTGGGTGGCTTTTGGGGGACTCTCATAGAGTCTGGCCATGGATCCCCACCTGGACCCGCCCGACGCGGACCCAACGCCGGCCGACCCGCCACCCACGCGGTCACCATGGCCCGCACCCGGGCAACCATCCGCCGAACAGCCGTCTACCGGGGGTTGGCAGGCACCTGGGCAACCGGTGCCGCCGCCGTACGGGCAGCCTGGGCAGCCGCAGTACGGGCAGCCGCCGCCGTATGGGCAGCCGGGGGTTCCGGTGCCGTACGGGCAAGCTGGTGGGCCGCCGCCGTACGGACAGCCAGGGCCTCCGCCGTACGGACAGCCGATGCCACCGCCGTACGGGCAGCCGGGGATCCCGCCGTATCCGCAGTACGGGGTGCCGTATCAGGCTGTGAAGCGGCCGTTGGAGGTGGCGCCTGCTGGGACGCCGTATCACCGGTTGGCGCGGACTCCCGGGCATCGGTGGTGGAGGCCGCTCCTGGGGACGCTGCTGCTGGCGATCTTTGCGATCGGTGCCACTCTGATCGTGGTGATGGCCTGGGAGGTCGCGCACGCGGCGATCACCGGCGACTTCGCCGAGCCGGAAGGCCCGAACTCACTCTTCGACAACCCGACCGAGGACATCGCGGTCAACCTGCTGATGCTGGGCATCCTCACCCCGGTCGTGCTCCTGACGGTCCGGCTGATCCAGCGCCGTCCCGCGTTCAGCGTCGCCTCGGTCCTGCTGAAGATCCGCTGGCGCTGGATGTTGCTGTGCTGCCTTCCTGGTCTGCTCTACCTGGTCGTGAGCGTCGCCCTAGGCAGCGCCTTCGACGCGCTCTTCCCGAACGTCGACACCGGACCCGAGGTCGCCGAGGACGGTACGTTCATCGGCTGGGCCAAGTTCGTCGTACCGGCGCTGGTCATCCTCCTGCTGGTCCCGTTCCAGTCGGCCGCCGAGGAGTTCGTGTTCCGCGGCTGGCTGGTCCAGGCAGTGGGTGCGTACGGTCCGGACAACACCGACGGCAAGCCCTTCGTCCAGACGATCAAGCGACTGTTCCGCTCGCCCTGGCCGGCGCTGGTGGTGAGCAGCATCGCGTTCGTCTTCGGGCACGGCTACACCGGCTGGGCGATGGCCGATGTCTTCCTGTTCGCGATGACCGTCGGCTGGTTGACGATCCGGACCGGGGGACTGGAGAGCGGCATCGCGCTGCACACCGTCAACAACGTGATCGCGTTCATGCTGCCCGCGGCCATCGGAGATCTGGACAGCTGGGCCGACCAGGGCGGCGCCCCCTGGCCCGTGTTCGTGCTCGACGTTCCCGCCATCGCCCTGTACGCCGTCACTGTGCTCTGGCTGGCCAAACGTCAGAAGATCGCCCGCGTCAGCTGATCCGGGCGCCGGAAAAATCGGGCGAGTTCTGTCCGTGGCATCTGGCAAGGTGTCCGCCGTGACGAACGCGAAGAGTGAACCGATCGAGGCCGTCCTGTTCGACTGGGGCGGCACGTTGGCGACCTGGCACGACATCGACCTGTACGACGTGTGGCGGTCGGTGGCGCGCCTGGTCGACGAGGAGCGGGCCGATGAGCTCGCGGCGAAGCTGGTCGCGGCGGAGGAGTCCGTCTGGCTTCGGTCCCGCGACGAGCACCGCAGCAGCACGCTCGAAGAGGTCTGCCTGCTCGCCGAGGTGGAGCTGACGGCGGACGCGTTGGCGGAGTACGAGTTGCAGTGGCACCCGCACACCGAGCTGGCGCCGGACGCCGCCGACACGTTGCGGGAGCTGCGGGCCCGCGGCCTGAAGATCGGCGTGCTGTCGAACACCATCTGGCCGCGCCGCCGGCACGAGGAGATCTTCGCCCGGGACGGAGTCCTCGAGCTGATCGACGGTGCCGTCTACACCAGCGAGGTGCCGTGGACGAAGCCGCACCCGGAGGCGTTCCGCGCGGCCATGACGGCGGTCGGTCTGACCGAACCGGCCCGCTGCCTGTTCGTCGGCGACCGCCTGTTCGACGACGTCTGGGGCGCCCAGAACGTCGGCATGCGCGCGGCCCACATCCCGCACAGCGCGATCCCGGTCAGCCAGATCGGCCACACCGAGGGCGTCCCCGACGCCACCATCCACGAACTGACCGACCTGCTCCCCCTGATCGACAGCTGGAACGGCCGCTGAGCCCCGCGGGCCGTCTACCTCCTGAGCACCCCGGCCGGCGCTGAGCACCGCGACCGCCTGGCCTGCGCTGAGCACTGCGACCGCTTGGCCTGCGCTGAGCACCCGGACCGCCGCCCGGCTGGCTGAGCACAAGAAGAACCCCCGGGCCGAAGGTCGGCTCGGGGGTTCTGGGGGAGTTGGTGGTGGGGGTGTCAGGCGGCCAGGGTCGGGTCTGCCAGGAGGCGGAGGCGACCGAGGGCCTCGCGCTCGATCTGGCGGACGCGCTCGGCGGAGATGCCGTGCACGGCGCCGATGTCGGCGAGTTTGGCCTGACGGCCGTCGTGCAGTCCGTAGCGGCGCCGGATCACGTCAGCCGACCTGGGGTCGAGCTGATCGACCAGGCTGAACAGGCCCGAGCGGTCCGACGCGTCGGCGACCAGCTGGTCGGGGCCCGGCGCGGTCTCGGCCGCGATCAGGTCGCCCAGCGAGGTCTCGCCCTCGTCGTCGATCGGGTTGTCCAGGCTGATGTGGTCCCGGCCGATCCGGATCAGGTCGGTCACCCGCTCCGGGTCGAGGTCCAGCTCCGCCGCGATCTCGTCGATCTCCGGCTCACGCCCGAGCTTGCGCTCCAGCGTCCGCCGCGCCGACCCGATCTGGTTCAGCTGCTCCACCACGTGCACCGGCAGCCGGACCACCCGGGCCTGCTGCGCGATACCGCGGGTGATGGCCTGCCGCACCCACCAGGTCGCGTACGTCGAGAACTTGAATCCCTTGCGGTAGTCGAACTTCTCCACCGCCCGGATCAGGCCCGTGTTGCCTTCCTGGACCAGGTCCAGGAGCGGCATCTGGGACCGTCCGTAGCGACGGGCGATCGACACCACCAAGCGGAGGTTCGCGGTCACGAACCGCTGCTGCGCGCGCTGGCCCTCTTCGGCCAGCCACTCGAGCTCTTCCTCCGTCGCATATTTGGGCGCTCCGCCCTTCTTGCGTCCAACCCGCCCCTCGGCCAGCAGTTGCTCCGCGAGGAGACCTGCCTCAACCGTCTCAGCGAGCTCGACTTCTTCTTCCGCGGTCAGCAAAGGAGTGCGAGCGATCTCTTCCAGGTAGAGACCGACGCTGTCCTTACCGTCGATACCGTCGTCCGTTGAACGGACACGAGCCGTGCGAGCCACCGAAACTCCCTTCGTCGTTACATGGAGAGCAACGCTCGAGTGAGGTTCAAGATTCCACGATGAGTGTGTAAACAGCCTGAACGTTCCCTGAGATTTCCCGGCACCCTCAGTGCACCGGAAACGGCGGTTGCTGCACGCTCAGTGCCCTGGTTCTGCCCGCTGCACACCTGGTGTGCACAAGATCGGCTTGATTTGCGGGGTTTCGGGGCCGGAAAGGCCCTGAGAACTGTTCTCAGGTTTCATCACAGAAGGCTCCGAATGGCCGATCGATCGGCCATTCGGAGCCTTTGAATGTGTCACAGGACACAAACTCTGCGTTGTGCTCAGGCCGGTCAGGCCAGGCCGAGGGTGTCCAGTTCCCAGGCGAGGGTGAAGGCGACCTCGCGCCAGGCGTCGTACCGGCCGCTGCGGCCGCCGTGGCCGGCTTCCATCTCGGTCTTGAGCAGGACGTCGACCTCGCCGGTCGCCGTCGCGCGCAGCTTCGCCACCCACTTGGCCGGCTCGACGTAGAAGACGCGGGTGTCGTTCAGGCTGGTGATCGCGAGGATGCGCGGGTACTGCTGGGCAGTGACGTTCTCGTACGGCGCGTAGGACTTCATGTACCGGTAGACCTCGGGGTCCTCCAGCGGGTTGCCCCACTCCTCCCACTCGATCACAGTCAGTGGCAGCGACGGGTCGAGGATGGTCGTCAGCGCGTCCACGAACGGCACCTCGGCGACGATGCCACCGAAGGCCTGGGGCGCCAGGTTGGCGACCGCACCCATCAGCAGTCCGCCGGCACTGCCGCCCTGCGCGACGATCCGTGACGGCTTCGACCAGCCGTCCTTGACCAGGTGCTCGGCGACCGCGATGAAGTCGGTGAAGGTGTTCCGCTTGGTCAGCATCTTGCCGTCGTCGTACCAGCTGCGGCCGAGCTCGCCGCCGCCGCGCACGTGCGCGATCGCGAAGACGACGCCACGGTCCAGCAGCGACAGCCGCGGGATCGAGAACCACGGGTCCATCGAGCTCTCGTACGACCCGTAGCCGTAGAGCACGACTGGCGCGTTCCCGTCCTTGGCGACATCCTTGCGGGCCACCAGTGAGACCGGCACCCGCGTCCCGTCCGCCGCCGTCGCCCACTCCCGGTACTGCGTGTAGGCGCTCAGGTCGACTCCACCGAGCACAGGCTGCTGCTTGAGCAACCGCCGCTCACCGGTGACCACATCCACGTCGTACGTCGTCCCCGGCGTCACCAGTGACGTGTAGCCGAACCGGTACCGGGTGTCGTGCCACTCGTCGTTCCGGCTCGGCGACACGGTGTAGATCGGCTCGTCGAAGGTCAGCGCCTCGGGCGAACCGAACGAACCACCGTCGCGGCGCATGATCGCCAGCTCGGTGAGAGCGTCGCGGCGCCGGTACAGGATGACGTGGTCGGCGAAGGCGTCGACGCCGAGCAGACGGCTCGACTCGTCACCCTCGATCAGGGTGGTCCAGTCGCCGGGGGAGTCCAGCGGAGCGGTGGCCAGCGAGAAGTTGGACGCGTCGGCGTTGTGCACGATCAGCAACTGGTCGCCGGCGTGCTCGACGTCGTACTCGACGCCCTCACGGCGTGGCGCGACCACGACCAGCTCACCGGCCGGGTTGTTGGCGTCGAGCAGCCAGACCTCGCTGGTCAGCTTGCTGCCGAGGGAGATCTGGATGGCCTGCTCGTTGCGGGTCAGGTCGACACCGACCCAGAAGCGCTCGTCCGGCTCCTCGAGGACGAGCACGTCGTCGCTCTGGCCGAGGGTGTGCCGCCAGACCTGGTGCGGGCGCCAGGCGTCGTCGACCTTCGTGTAGAAGATGGTCGAGCCGTCGGTCGACCAGGCCGAGCCGTAGTGGACGCCGGGCAGCTCGTCCGGCAGCAGCTCGCCGCTGTCGAGGTCCTTGATGCGCAGGGTGAACCGCTCGTCGCCGGTGAGGTCGACGGAGTACGCCAGCAGCCGGCCGTCGGGGGAGACGTCGACCGTGCCGAGCGAGAAGAACTCGGAGTCGCCGGCCAGTTCGTTCCCGTCCAGCAGCACCTCCTCGCCGGGGATCTCGCCCTCGGTCGCGGGCGGCTCGTCACCGGTGGCCTTGACCCGGCAGCTGATCGCGTACTGCTTGCCTTCGATGGTGCGCGAGTAGTACCAGAAGCCGCCGCGCCGGGCGGGCACGCTCAGGTCGGTCTGCAGGGTCCGGTCGGAGATCTCCGAAAAGATTGCCTCGCGCAACGATTCGAGATGCGCGGTGCGGGCCTCGGTGTAGCTGTTCTCGGCGCGCAGGTAGTCCAGCACCTCGTCGTTCGTCTTGTCCCGCAGCCATTCGTAGTCGTCGACGAAGACGTCTCCGTGGTGGGTGCGTTCGATCGGCTTACGGGTGGCAACTGGTGGCTTCAACTCGGACATGCCGGGAGACTACCCCGCACCTGCCGCCCGCGTACTGCGGGTTTCCACAGGCTTTCCCTGTGGGCGGCCTCAGAGCTCGTACGTCGCCACGACCGGGGCGTGATCGCTCCACCGCTCCGCGTACGTCGGCGCCCGGTGGATCACGCAGGAGGTCGCCGCGGCGGCCAACCCGGGGGAGGCGATCTGGTAGTCGATCCGCCAGCCGGCGTCGTTGTCGAACGCCTTGCCGCGCCACGACCACCAGGAGTACGGCCCGGGTCCCTCGCCGCCGAACCGCCGGCCCAGATCGACCCAGCCGGCCTCGAACAGACGATCCATCCAGGCGCGTTCTTCGGGCAGGAAGCCGCTCTTTTTCCGGTTCGCCTTCCAGGCCTTCAGGTCGACCTCGCGGTGCGCGATGTTGAGGTCACCGCAGACGAGCACGTGCCGCCCGTCGGCGCGCAGTACCGACAGCCGCTCGGTGAAGGCGTCCAGGAAGGCGTACTTCTCGGCCTGCCGCGGCGGCGTCTCGAACTCGCCGGTGAAGACATAGGTGCTGATCGCGGTCAGCGTCGAGCCGTCGTCGAGGACGACGTCGGCCTCGATCCAGCGCCCACTCCCGCTGAACCGCTCGGGCCCGATCTCGGCGTTCTCCTGCTTGATCGGCCGCCGGCTCGCGACCGCCACGCCGGCCCGGCCCTTGTGCCCGTCGCTGACCGGCTCCGCGTGCGCGATGTGCCAGTCGCCGCCCAGATGATCACGCAGTACTTCGTCCGTCGCCCGGACTTCCTGCAGCAGCAACAGGTCCGGATCGGTCTCCTCGAGCCACCCGGCCATCCCCCGCCGGAACGCCGCCCTGATCCCGTTCACATTCGCCGTCGCAACCTTCAGCACCCGGGAACCTTAGCCCCTCGCTGTCCCAAGGATGGCGTCGAGGGATCGCTCGCAGAGGTCCTCCAGTTCGGCGGCGGACACTGTGGGGTTGTCGATCCAGGTCAGCAGAGTCTGTTCGACGTACCCCTGCCAGCCGTGGCAAGCGAGCTCGACCGTCGGCGTGACGGTGATCCCGCGCTGGGCCACCGCATTGATCACCCACTGGCTGAACACCTGCCGCAACTGCGAATGCAGAGCCCGTACTGCGGGGTCGCCGGCCGCCGACATCAGCAGCGTCGCCCGATAGAGCTGAGGAGCCTCGAGCACCGCCCGGACGAACGCCCGGATCCCGCTGCGGAGCTGCTCGGCGGGTGGCAGCGAGAGGTCGGGAGCGGTCCGCAGCATCACCTCGGCGGCGGCCGCTTCGATCACGGCGTACTGGAAATTCTTCTTGGAGCCGAAGTAGTGGAACAGCAGTGCGGGGGAGACGCCCGCCTCCGCGGCGACCAGCTCGACGCTCAGCTCGCGATGCGGGTCGGCCTCCAGGACACGCCGCGCGGCCTCGAGGATCTGGGTCCGGCGCTCCTCGGGCTGCAGCCGGGCGGACGAGGTTTGGCTCACCCGGCCAGTGTATTGAGTAATCCGTCAACAAGCACTTACTGTTGAGTATCCACTCAACAGTCGGAGGTTCCCGATGACCGGCAAGGTCGTACTCATCACCGGCGCGTCCCGCGGGATCGGCGCCGCCGTCGCCCGCAGTCTCGCCAGCGACGGCGCGACCCTGGCGCTGGTCGGGCTCGAACCCGATGAACTGCGGAAGGTGGCCCAGGACTGCGGGCCCGACGCCGGCTGGTGGGAGGCTGATGTCACCGACGCCGACTCGCTGCGCACCGCGGTCGAGGCGATCGCCGAGCGCTACGGCCGGATCGACGTGGTCGTCGCGAACGCGGGCATCGCCGCCCCGGGCTTCACCCGCAGCATGGACCCAGCTGTCTGGGAGCGCGTCCTCGACGTCGACCTGTACGGCGTCTGGCGGACCGTCCACCTGACCTTGCCGCATCTCCTGGCGAGCAAGGGGTACCTCCTGCTGGTGTCCTCACTGGCCGGCATCGTGCACATCCCCGGACTCGCGTCCTACAACGTCGCGAAGGCCGGAGTCGAGGCGATGGGCAACAGCCTGCGGGCCGAGTTGCGGCACCTCGGCGTAGCCGTCGGAGTCGCGCACCTGACCTTCGTCGACACCGACATGGTCCGTGGTGTCGACGAACACCCCGTCTTCGGCAAGGTCCGCACCGGACTCCCGCTGGTCGGCAAGACCTATCCGATCGACCTCGCGGTCGAGAAGTTCACCGTGGGCATCAGGAAGCGCTCTCGGGTCGTCCACGTGCCGGGCTGGATCGGGCCGTTGAAGATCTTCCGCTCGCTGATTCCGCACCTGGTCGAGCTCGGCGCCCGGTTCAACGTTCCGAAGGCCGACCGGGCCGCGCTGGCCGACATCGAGGCACGTGGCGCCGCCGCCTCCTCTCGCGCCTCCGGCGCGGGCGGCCGCGCGGACACCGAGAAAGCAGCCAAGCGATGAGCCGCCAGTACGACGTTGTCGTGTTCGGCGCGACCGGATTCACCGGAGCGCTCACCGCGCAGTACCTGGCCAAGAACGCGCCGGCCGACCTCACCTGGGCGCTGGCCGGACGCAATCGCGCCAAACTGGAGGCCGTTCGGGCCAAGCTCGGTGTCGAGGTCGACCTGCTCATCGCCGACGTGGAGGATCCCGCTTCGCTGAAAGCGGTAGCCGAGGCCACCCGGATCGTCGTCACCACCGTCGGCCCCTACACCCGGTACGGCGAACCGCTCGTGGCCGCCTGCGCCCAAGCCGGCACGGACTATCTCGACCTCACCGGCGAATCGGAGTTCGTCGACCGGATGTACGTCGGCTATCACGCCAAGGCGGTCGAGACCGGCGCCCGGATCATCCATTGCTGCGGATTCGACTCGATCCCGTACGACCTGGGGGTGCAGTACACCGTCGAGCAGTTGCCGAAGAACGTCCCGATCGCGGTGAAGGGTCTGATCCGTGGCGGCGGCAAGCCGTCCGGCGGGACCTGGGAGACAGTGGTCACCGCGCTGTCTCGCGGCAAGCAGCACCTCGAAGCCCACCGCGCCCGTCGCCGGGTCCAGCCACGGCCCGAAGGTCGTTCGGTCAAGGTCGTGACCGGCAAGATCCACCGTAGTCAAGGATTCTGGGCAGTACCGTTGCCGACCGTCGACCCGCAGGTCGTGGCGAACTCGGCACTGCTGCTGGACGACTACGGACCCGATTTCCGCTACTCACACTTTGCCGCCCTGAAACGACTGCCCACCGTCGTCGGCGGGATCGCGGGGATCGGCCTGCTGGCGGCCGCCGCGCAACTCCCGCCGGCCCGGAAGGTCCTGCTCAAGCGGATCAAGGCGGGTGACGGACCGAGCGAGGAGCGCCGGGCGAAGTCCTGGTTCAAGGCTCGCTTCGTCGGCGAGGGCGGCGGCAAGCGCGTCGTCACCGAGGTGTCCGGCGGCGATCCCGGCTACGACGAGACCGCGAAGATGCTGGCCGAGTGCGCACTGTCGCTGGCACTCGACACGCTCCCCAAGACCTCCGGCCAAGTGACGACGGCGGCCGCGATGGGTCCGGCGCTGCGCAGGAGATTAGTTGCTGCAGGCATCGGTTTCGAGACGCTCGTGGTCGAGGACTACTGACGGATGCGGCACGTGACCAGTGCCGACGGCACCCGGCTGGCGCTCTACGAGTACGGCGAACCGGGCTCTCCCGTGCTGGTCTGCGTCCACGGCTACCCGGACAACGCCAAACTCTGGGAGCCGGTCGCCACCCGGCTGGCCCAACACTTCCGGGTCGTGACGTACGACGTCCGCGGCGCGGGGGAGTCGGACCACCCGCGGGAGCGGGCGGCGTACCGGCTGGAGCGGCTCGAGGAGGACTTCGTGGCGGTGATCGACGCGGTGGCTCCCGATCAGCCCGTCCAGCTGCTTGCCCACGACTGGGGGTCGATCCAGTCCTGGCACTTCGTCACGAGCGAGAAGTTGGCCGGCCGGATCGCGTCATTCGTGTCGATCTCGGGACCGTCGCTGGATCACGCGGGCTACTTCCTCCGGGCCCGGTGGCGGTCGCCGGAGTTGCTGAAGCAGCTCGCGCATTCCTGGTACATCTTCTACTTCCACCTCCCGTGGTTGCCCGAACGTGGTTGGCGGAGAGGTTGGGCGCATCGGGTGTTCGGCAAGCTCGAGGGCAGCGCCGGCGGAACGAGCCCCGAGCGCTCGCTGGCCGATTACGTCAACGGGCTGAACCTGTACCGCGCGAACGTGGTGCCCCGCCTGTTGCGTCCGCGGGAGCGGCGTACCGGCGTACCGGTGCTGGCTGTTTCGCCGGACGGGGACGCGTTCGTGACGACGCCGCTGCAGACCGATGTGGCGCGATGGGCCCCGAACCTCAGCGTCCAGGTGGTCAGGGGAGGCCACTGGTTGCCCCGGAATGATCCCGGAGTGGTGGCCGGTCTGGTCCTGGAACACACCCGGCGGGTGGCAGGCTGGAGGGCATGAGAACGATTCTGAACCTGATCTGGCTGGTGTTCGCCGGCTTCTGGCTGGCGGTCGGCTACGTCGTGGCCGGCCTGATCTGCTGCCTCCTGATCATCACCATCCCGTTCGGCATCGCGTCGTTCCGGATCGCCGGCTTCGCGCTGTGGCCGTTCGGCCGGACCATGGTCGACAAGCCCGGCGCCGGGGCCGGGTCGGTTCTCGGCAACGTCATCTGGGTGGTCTTCGCCGGCTGGTGGCTGGCGCTGGGCCACCTGGTCACCGGGATCGCCTTGTGCGTCACGATCATCGGCATCCCGCTCGGGGTGGCGAACTTCAAGCTGATCCCGATCTCGCTGCTCCCGCTGGGCAAGGAGATCGTCCCGACGAACGCGGCCTTCGCCGGCCGATGAGGTCGCTGACCGTTCTCGGTTCCTGCGGCGCGTGGCCCGATCCGGGTCGCGCGTGCGCGGGTTTCCTGCTCGAGTACGACGGTTTCAAGGTCGTCCTCGACCTCGGCTACGCCGCGTTGCCGCAACTGCTGAAGCACTGTCCCGACGGCGCGGTCGACGCGGTGATCGTCACGCATCAACACCCGGACCACTGCGTCGACGTCAGCGCACTGGCCCGCGTCCGCTACTACCTCGCCCGCGACGCGGCGCCGATCCCGCTCTACTGCCCACCCGGCGTTCTCGACGTACTGCGATCCCTTGAGCCACGACCTGACCCGGCGACGGTCTTCGACGTACGGGACTTGGCATCGACCGAACTCGGGCCGTTTCAACTGGAAACCGCCCTCCTGCCGCACTACGTGACCAATCTGGGCATCCGATTGAGTACGCCGGAACTGACGGTCGCCTATACCGGCGACAGCGGGCCGGGCCCAGAGGCAGCAGCGCTGGCGGAAGGCGCTGACCTGTTCATCTGCGACGCGACCCTGCAGGGACCCTCACCGGACACGACCCCGCGCTACGTGATGACCGCAACCGAAGCGGCCACAGCCGCCCGCGGAGCGAGAAGACTTCTCCTGACCCACTTCTGGCCCGGCTCAGATCGCTCTGTCTCCGTCGCAGAGGCGGAGAAGGTCTTCCACGGCGAGGTCATCGCCGCCGAGGAAGGCCTCGTCCTCGAGCTCTGAGCAGGATCCCGCCACCTTGGGCACGGACCAGTCGCGCTGACGCCGATTCTGGCGACTGGCCCGTGCTCAAGGCCGCAGGCTCCACCGCGGGCACCCCGCCCAGCCGGCGGTGGGAGTACCAGGTTCAGTGGTGTTGCTTGGCTGCTTCGACCACCTTGCGGACGTTCTCGATCGAGCCGCAGCCACTCTCGATCAAGCGGGCGCGCTCGGTGGCGAAGGCTTCGCCGAGTTGCGTCCGGGTGTCCTCGCCGACCTCGGTCCGGGCCGGGTTCAGCACGTCGCGCTCCTCCTCGTCCAGGTGGTGAGACAGCGCCTCGGAGAGTTCGTGCGTCTTCTCGCTGAACTCCTCGCTCTGCGGGTCCGCGACCTCCATCAACGCCAGCAGCGCTTCGTTGCCCTCGTCGTGCTCGTGTTCGGAGTGCTCGACCTCCTCGGCGTCGATCGCGTCCTTCTTCCGCAGTGCAGGGTAGACCTTCGACTCCTCGGCCTCGGCATGGGCGATCAGCACGGTCGCCAGATCCGCCAGCACTGCCGCCCGGTCGGCCTGCACGTCCCGCAACTCGCGCAGCGCCTCCTCGAACCACCGGTGGTCGGCCAGGATGATCTCGACCACGTCGCCGCCGGTGTGCTGCAGGATCTTCGGCATTTCTGATGTCCTCCAAGGTAACGAGACTGTCGCACTCTGGTACCCGCGCCCCGCGAGCCCATTCACGGCCGGGCTAGCCTGCGGGGAGGGCCACTGTCCGTGCACTAGTCCGCCGCCCCAGCCCACGCCTGGCCGAGGGCCTGCTGACCCATCTCGAACGCGTCCCGGTCGACCCGGACCTCGCAGTACGGCAGTGGCAGCAGTACGTCGACGCGCTCGCCGAGGCCGGCTGGGACTGTGTGGAAGTCCCGCCGATCGACGAGTGCCCGGACGGCGTGTTCGTCGAGGACACGATGGTCGTGTACGGCGACCTGGCCGTGATCGCCCGGTCCGGGGCCGACGAGCGGCGCCCGGAAGCCGCCGAGGCGGAGCAGGCCGTGGCCGCGCAGGGCTACCGGATCGCGCACCTCACCGCGCCCGGCACGCTGGACGGCGGCGACATCCTCAAGATCGGAACCACCGTGTACGCCGGGCTCGGCGGCCGCACCAACCAGTCCGGGATCGACCAGTTGCGGGAGCACCTCACGCCACTCGGCGCCGAGGTGATCGCAGTACCGGTTCGCAAGGTTCTGCACCTCAAGTCGGCGGTGACCGCGTTGCCGGACGGCACGGTGATCGGATACGAGCCGCTCACCGACGACCCGGCTGCCTTTCCGAAGTTTCTCGGCGTACCGGAGGAGAGCGGCGCGCATGTCGTGCTGCTGGGGGCGGACCGGCTGCTGATGGCGGCGTCGGCACCCAAGTCCGCCGAGCTGTTCCGCGAGCGCGGCTACCAGCCCGTGATCGTCGACATCAGCGAGTTCGAGAAGCTCGAAGGCTGCGTGACGTGCTTGTCAGTTCGTCTTCGGCAGTAGCGACCAGCGGTCCCGGGCGGCAGCCGCCAGGTCGCGATCCTTCTTCTTGCCGCGGGTGTTCGCGGCCCCGCACGCTTCCATCAGCACGCCGCGGAAGATCTCGGTGTCGGGATGGTCGGCGCCGAGACTTTCGATGCCGTCGGCAAGGGTTGCCTCCAGCATTTCCACCGCGGCACCGAGCCGGCCGGTGAACATGGTCGCCCGGCCCAGCGCGGCGCGGGTTCGCAGTACCTTCGCGTTGTAGCGGCCGAGCGACTTCTCGTCGCGCTCGAGCAACTCGGACAGCAGCTTCGCCTCGGCGCGTGGTCCGCCGACCATCAACTGGGCACCGGTCACCCCTTCGACCGCGTCGCGGGTCAGGTCGTGCTCGGCGCCGTAAACGCGGGTGAGTTGTGGGGTGATGAGCTCGAACCACCCGATCGCCGAACCGTAGTCACCCGTCGCCAGCAACGCCTGTGCGACGCGGAGCCTGACCTTGAGGGTCGCAGGATCGTCGGCCTTCAAGACCTTCTCGCACGCCGTGAGCGACGCCTTGTACAGCGGCAGAGCACCCGTCGAGTCGCCGGCCTTCCAATGGGCCTCGGCCTGCTCGTACGTCGCGTCGACCAGCTCCGGATGCTTCTTCAGCTCCGAGATCGGCGGGTCGTGCTCCGCCGGAGGCACCGCGGCCGGCCGGTCGAGCAGTCTGCGGCCGACATAGCTGCGGCCGCCGGTCCTGATGATCCGGAACCGCCCGCGGCGCGCCACCGGGATCAGCAGGAAGGTCGAGTAGAGCGTGCGCACGGACGATCCGCAGTCCGCACAGACGTCCCGATGGCCGTAGAACCGGCTGCCGACGCCGCTCAGCCTGTTCATCGCGTCGGGCGCGCGCCAAGCCGTCGACGACGCGGTGCAGGCTCGACAGAACGGGTAGATCCCGCCGCGGACGTCACTCATTCGCCCCATCTTGGCTGGTTTCGGCCAATTTGTCGTCTTCACCGGTTGCGAGTACCCGTTTTGCCAGCTCAGGGTCGGTGACAGCGAAGGTACGGACCGGGCCGGGCAGGGTCTGCGCTGTCTCGAACCGGACAGTGACCCGGCCGCGGCCCGACCCCCAGACCCAGCCTTCGCCGTACTGCGTGTGCACGACATCCTGGCCGGGGTAGTAGCCGACCGGCCGGTCCCGGCTCCGTTCCGGCAGCTCGACGACCTCGACCGGCAACTCCTCGTCCTCGGACTCGGTGAACAGATCGTCCTGGATCCAGTCGGCCAGGGACGAGACGCCGACGCCGAGCAACCTGATCCCGCCGGAGATGTCGCTGTCCTCGAGCAGCCGCCGCGCCACCCGGGCGATCACCCGGGGATCGTCGGTCGGGCCGGCCAGCGTCGACGAGCGGGTGTGCGTGGTGAAGTCGTGCATCCGCGTCTTCACCGTCACCGTCCGGCCGGACAACTGGGCCTTCTGGAGCCGCTCCGAGACGCGGTGCGCCATCCGGTCGCCGATGGCCGCGAGCAACGACCGGTCGATGATGTCGGTCTCGAAGGTGTCCTCGACACTGACCGACTTGGTCTCCCGGTCGCTCACCACCGCCCGGTCGTCGGAGGCGGTCGCCAGCCGGTACAGGCTCGATCCGTGGGCCGAGCCGACCTGCCGGACCAACTCGTCCTGGTCGAGTTGCTGGAGGTCGCCGACCGTGCGCACGCCGGCCATGCTGAGCCGCTGCGCGGTCGCCGGACCGACCCCGGGAATCACCGTCACCTGCATCGGGGCGAGAAACTCGGCCTCGGTGCCGGCCGGTACGACGACCACGCCGTCGGGCTTGTCGAGATCACTGGCGATCTTCGCGATGAGTTTCGACGTACCGGCTCCTACTGACGCGGTCAGGCCGCCGCTGGCTTCCTTGATCGCGGCCTTGAGATCGTTCGAGATGGCTTCGACGTCATCCACGGTCAGATTGCTCAACCCCGCGGCGGCAAGGTCCACGAAGGCCTCGTCCAGCGAGAGCGGCTCGACCAGCGGCGACAGGGCCCGCATCTGCGCCATCACCGCCTGACTGGTGGCGCGATAGACCTCGAACCGCGCCCCGAGGTACGCCGCGTGCGGGCACCGCGAACGCGCTTCGGCGGTCGACATCGCCGACCGCACGCCGTACTTGCGGGCCTCGTACGACGCGGTCGACACGACCCCACGCAGCCCGATGCCGCCCACGACCACCGGCTTGCCACGCAGGGACGGCTTGTCCCGCTGCTCGACGGCTGCGAAGAACGCATCCAGGTCGACATGCAGGATGGACGGATCGGTACGCACTGCCCCAGTCTCCCCGGCCGCACCGACAATTCCTTGTCAGGACCGCCTTCCTGGCCCGGGAGCAGTCTCCCGGGTTTCCGCTCCCGGTGACGGGGCACCCGTCAGACCAGCCGGACCGGCGTACCAGTCGGTGGGCAACGACGCGACGCGGCGTACGCCGACCACCGGGTTCGGGCAGACTGAGGCAAAGAACCCGACAGGGGAGGCGCAGATGGGCGAGGAAGTCGACCGGGTCGAGTTCACCCGGGCGGACCGGACCGCGTTCCGCGATCAGGTTCATCGCAACCTGGACGCGTTCGCGCGGATGCTGCGCGAGGCCAGGTTCGAGGCCGAGCGCCCGATGACCGGGATCGAGATCGAGCTGAACCTGGTCGACGAGGCGTGTGACCCGGCGTTCAAGAACGCCGAGGTGCTGAAGGCGATCGAGGACGACGCGTTCCAGACCGAGCTGGGCCAGTTCAACATCGAGATCAACGTGCCACCGGGCCAGATCGACGGCACCGGCCTGGACACCATGGAGGCCTCGATCCGCGACAGCCTGAACGCGGCCGACGAGAAGGCGGCCAGGACCGGCTCGACGATGGTGACGATCGGCATCCTGCCCACCCTGATGCGCGAGCACATCAACCGTGAGGCGATCAGCGCGAACCCGCGGTACACGTTGCTGAACGACCAGGTGTTCCAGGCCCGCGGCGAGGACGTGCAGATCGCCATCGACGGGATCGAGCGGCTCCAGGTCACCGCCGACAGCATCGTGCCCGAAGCCGCCTGTACGTCGACGCAGTTCCACCTGCAGGTCACGCCCGAGGCGTTCCCGCGGTACTGGAACGCGGCCCAGGCGATTTCCGGCGTGCAGCTGGCCATCGGTGCCAACTCACCCTTCCTGTTCGGCAAGGAACTGATGCGGGAGACCCGGATCGCCCTGTTCGAGCAGGCCGCCGACACGCGCACGCATGAGCTGAAGACGCAGGGCGTCCGGCCGAGGGTCTGGTTCGGCGAACGCTGGATCACCTCGATCTTCGACCTGTTCGAGGAGAACTCGCGGTACTACCCGGCCTTGCTGCCGGTCACCTCCGACGAGGACCCGATCGCCGTGCTGGATCGCGGCGACACCCCGGCCCTTTCGGAGTTGCGGCTGCACAACGGGACGATCTACCGCTGGAACCGTCCTGTGTACGACGTTGTCCGGGAGAAGCCCCATCTGAGGGTGGAGAACCGCGTGCTGCCGGCCGGCCCGACGGTCGTCGACACGATGGCCAACGGCGCCTTCTACTTCGGCCTGGTCCGGGCGCTGGCCGACGACGAGCGGCCGATCTGGTCGCAGATGTCGTTCAGCGCCGCGGAAGAGAACTTCCACGAGGCCGCCCGGCAGGGTATCGACGCCGAGGTCTTCTGGCCTGGAGTCGGCACCGCGCGCGCCACCGAGCTGGTCCTGCGCCGCCTGTTGCCGATGGCATCGCGCGGCCTGGACGCCTGGGGAGTCGACGCCGCGGTCCGGGACCGGCTGCTTGGCATCATCGAGCAGCGCTGCCTGACCAACCGCAACGGGGCTTCCTGGCAGGCCGACGAGTTCCACCGGCTGTATACAAAGGGATCCCACGGTCGCCGCGACGCGTTGCGGGGCATGCTGAGCCGCTACCGCGACCACATGCACGACAACACGCCGGTGCACGAGTGGCCGATCGACTGATGGCTCACCCGCACTGGTTAACCGAGTAAGTCCGGGCAGACAACGAAGGACAGCGCCGGAACCGGGGTCAGCCCGGCGGAACAGCACGCCCTTGCCCAAGGCAACGGCGTACAGGGGGCTGGCGCGCCGGGTCCCAACCCTGCAAAGGTGTCCGCCACGACGGTTAGACCGCGACAGGGCGGGTATGCAGTCGTGAACCGTCGGGGGACGGTGACCTGTCGCACGACGGCGGGGACGGCCGTGTTGCGGGCGCAATCGCCCAAGCGTCACGGTCGCGACACAGATCGTGCATTTCCACAGATGCCGGAGCGGGTTCAGGGCAGTATCGTTCGGAACGGGTCGACCGTTTCAGGTGATGGACACCCGGAGGTGAGGCAAGTCGATGACGACCATCGTCGTGGGTTATGTGCCGAAGGCCGAAGGTCGCGCGGCACTGCGGCGGGCGGCAGAGGAGGCGAAGCTGCGCGACGCCAAGCTGGTGGTGGTGAACTCGCATCGGGGTGGACGCAGCTTCGACAGCGACGAGGCCGAGGCGAGTGACGCCGCGTTGACGGAGGTACGGGAACAGCTCGACTCGACCGGCGTGCCGTACGAGGTACGACAACTGGTGCGTGGACTCGATCCGGCGGAGGACCTGGTGGCCGTCGCCGAGCAGGTGCACGCGGAGTTCATCGTGATCGGCCTGCGCCGCCGGTCCCCGGTCGGCAAGCTCATTCTCGGCAGCAACGCCCAACGGGTGCTGCTCGAGGCCCCGTGTCCCGTGCTGGCTGTCAAGGCCGACGCTGGGCTGACCGAAAATGGGGAGGACTGAGGTGACTTCGACACGCAGCAGGAAGCTGTGCCTCGCACAGCAGCCCGACGCCGACGAGATGCTGAGCAGAGACCCGTTCGCGCTGCTGGTCGGCATGCTGCTCGACCAGCAGATCCCGATGGAGCGCGCGTTCGCCGGTCCGGTTGCGATCGCACAACGAATGGACGGCCCGTTCGATCCGTCCACGGTGGCCGCCTACGACCCGGACGGGTTCGTCGAGGTGGTGGCCGGCCCGCCCGCGGTGCACCGCTTCCCGACCGCGATGGCAGCCCGGATCCAGACGCTGGCCAAGCATCTGGACGAGGAGTACGGCGGTAACGCGTCGGCCGTCTGGGCCGATGTGAAGAGTGGGGACGACCTGCTGGCCAGGTTGTCGGCCCTGCCCGGGTTCGGCGCGCAGAAGGCGAAGATCTTCGTCGCGCTGCTCGGCAAGCAGCTCAAGGTCCGCCCGCGCGGCTGGCGCGAGGCGTCCGAGCCGTACGGCGAGGACGGCGCGTACAAGTCGGTCGCGGACGTGATCGACGTGGCGTCACTGGTGAAGGTGAGGCAGTTCAAGCAGGAACAGCAGGTCGAGAAGCGGGTCGTGGCCCGGCCGCTGCGGCAGACCAGGAACAGTTGAGCACTGGACCGCCTGACCGGGTGGTGGGGTGGGAGCCAGCATTTGTAGAGCATGCCGGTACCAGTGGGAACGGTGGACTGGTACCGGTAGGCACGCCGTGAAGGGGGTCGCGGAACGGTTGGGCTTGGTCCGCGGATTACAATGGAGTGTTGCTGCCGCCTGACCAGCGAAGTGGCCCCCGGCTCGCAGTACCCAGCTCACCTGTTGAGGGGCACCACCAGCACCACAGTAACGTCGTAACGCAGTACCAGTAACCCTGCAGACTGAATCGTCAGACGAGAGGTAATTCGTGTCGTCCAGCTCGTCCGAGAACCTTCCCGCCGAGTCCCCCCGGGTCGTGGCCGCCACCGCCCGCAGCACGGCTCCCAGGACCAGCGCCCGGGTCGAAGACCCTGCCGCCAAGAAGGCTACCGTGAAGAAGGCTGCTGCTCCCGCCGCCAAGAAGGCTGCTGTGTCCCCCAAGGAGGACGGTATTCCCGCGAAGAAGGCCGCCGCGAAGAAGGCGCCGGCGAAGAAGGCCGTGTCCGAGGCGGGTCTGTCGATCGACCCGAAGACCGGTAAGCCGCGTGCGCTCGACGAGGTCGACGAGTCGGACTTCCAGCCGGACGCCGTGAAGCCCCTGGAGAAGGAACTCACCGAGGACCAGGGCTTCATCGTCTCCGAGGCCGACGAGACCGACGAGCCCGAGCAGCAGGTGATGGTCGCCGGTGCCACCGCCGACCCCGTCAAGGACTACCTGAAGCAGATCGGCAAGGTTCCGCTGCTGAACGCGGAGCAGGAGGTCGAGCTCGCCAAGCGGATCGAGGCCGGCCTGTTCGCCGAGGAGCAGATCTCCGACGCCGAGACCAAGCTCAAGGAGAAGGTCAAGGACGAGTACGAGTGGATCTCGGAGGACGGCCGCCGGGCGAAGAACCACCTGCTCGAGGCCAACCTGCGACTGGTCGTCTCGCTGGCCAAGCGCTACACCGGCCGCGGCATGCTGTTCCTGGACCTGATCCAGGAGGGCAACCTCGGTCTGATCCGTGCGGTCGAGAAGTTCGACTACACCAAGGGCTACAAGTTCTCCACCTACGCCACCTGGTGGATCCGGCAGGCGATCACCCGGGCGATGGCCGACCAGGCCCGCACCATCCGGATCCCGGTGCACATGGTCGAGGTCATCAACAAGCTGGCCCGCGTCCAGCGCCAGATGCTGCAGGACCTGGGCCGCGAGCCCACTCCGGAAGAGCTCGCCAAGGAGCTCGACATGACCCCGGAGAAGGTCATCGAGGTGCAGAAGTACGGCCGGGAGCCGATCTCGCTGCACACCCCGCTGGGTGAGGACGGCGACTCGGAGTTCGGCGACCTGATCGAGGACTCCGAGGCGATCGTGCCGGCCGAGGCCGTCTCGTTCACCTTGCTCCAGGAGCAGCTGCACGCGGTCCTGGACACGCTGTCCGAGCGTGAGGCCGGTGTGGTCTCGATGCGCTTCGGCCTGACCGACGGCCAGCCGAAGACGCTGGACGAGATCGGCAAGGTCTACGGCGTCACCCGCGAGCGGATCCGCCAGATCGAGTCGAAGACGATGTCGAAGCTGCGGCACCCGTCGCGCTCGCAGGTCTTGCGTGACTACCTAGACTGATCCACATGCTGGGGAAGGCAGTGGCCGCCATCTGGACGGCCCTGCCTGCTCTCGGCCCGGACTCCGGTCTGCTGGCCGCCGCCGTTCTCACGGCGGCGGCCGTTTTGTTTGCCGTCGTCCAGCTCTCCAGTACTGCGCCGCACCGTCCGCTCGCCTCGCCGTTGCCGGCGCGAGCCAGCGCGGCCCGCGCCAACTCCCGCCGTACTGCGTATCTCCAGCTCCGCGATCCGGACGCCGCCGGCCGGCCGCGCCCACGAGCACCGGGAAGGTAGCGAGTTTCCTCGCTGCCCCATTCCTTCTGTACTCGTGGAGTTTCGCCATGCCTGCTTTTCTCGACGCGCCCGTCAACGCCGCCTACCAACTCGTCCACGGCATCGCCACAACGATCGAACCCCTCACCGGCGCGTACGCCGCCGCGGTGGCGATCGTGCTCTGTACGGTCGCCGTCCGCCTCCTGCTCCTCCCGCTGAGCCTGGCCGCGATCCGCGGCGAGAAGTCCCGTGCCACGTTGATGCCGGAGATCCGCAAGATCAGCGAGCGGCACGCCAAGAACCCTGAACGCGTCCAGCGCGAGGTCGCCAAGCTCCAGGCGGAGTCCGGGACCACCCTGCTGGCCGGCTGCCTGCCGATGCTCGCGCAGCTGCCGTTCTTCTGGGTGATGTACACCCTCTTCAACACCGCAATCGTGGCCGGCCACTCGAACCAGCTGCTGGCCGGGACGATCTTCGGCGCCCCGCTAGGCATCCACTGGCCACTGTTCGCCTCGACCCCGGCGTACCTGGGCCTGGCGTTGGTCCTCGCGGTGGTCGCCTACTTCTCCTCCCGCCGCCAACTCCGCCTGCTAGACGAGACCGCGTCACCAATGACTCGCCGGATGGCCCGGTTCCTGCCTTTCGGCACGCTGGTGACTGCCGCTTTCATCCCCCTGGCAGCAGGCCTCTACCTCCTGACAACGACAGCCTGGACCCTCCTCGAACGAACCCTCCTCCTCCGCTAGCGTTGGGTGGCTAGGCGGGCTGCTAGGCCGTCCAGGACTCGGGCCAGTCCGTAGTCGAAGGTTTCGTCGCCGTTGCCGGATGCTGCTGCCGCGTCGTAGGCGGCGTACAGGGCTTTCAGGCGGGGGAGTGATTCGGCTGCTTGGCGGGCGGCGGGCCAGGCGGAGGCCATCCAGTCCTCGGCGGACAGTCCACTGCGCTTCACCTGGTTGAGGGTTGCGGCCTCGGTGGACGCGATGCCGACGACGAAGCTCAGGACGGCGGTGGACGCGAGGTTCGCCTCTTGGAGGTCGAAGCCGGCGGCTTCGTAGAGGCCCAGCATCTCGTCGGACAGCCGCAGCATGTTCGGCCCGAGGTAGGTGACGCCGGCTCCGGCCAGGGTGGCGCCCATCCACGGGTGGCGCAGGATCAGGGCGCGGAAGGTCTGGGCGAACTCGGTCGCGGCTGCGCGCCACTTCGCCGGGTCCTCGACCCGCGGTACTTCGATCTCGCCGTACACGTGGTCGACGACGAGCTCCATCAGTTCTTCCTTGTTCGCGACGTGCCAGTAGACCGCGGTCGCGACGGCGCCGAGCGCCGCGCCGAGCTTGCGCATGCTGAGCGCCTCGAGCCCGTCCGCGTCGAGCAGCTTGATCGCCTCGGCGACGATCTGCTCCTGGCTGAGCGCGGGTTGTTCGCGGCGCTTGCGCTTCGGCCGGGTCCAGACCGACGCGAACTCCTCGGTGGCCATCAGGTGCTCCTTCCGGTGCGGGAGGGGCCAGCGTAGCGCATCCACTGAACACTGTGCAGCAATTGACCAGCGTTCAAGTCTCATGCACACTGTTCAGGCGAGCTGCACACTGTTCAATAACAACCCCACCTGAGGAGGTGCGTGATGACTGATCGTCATCCGCGTCGCTGGCTCATCCTGATCGTGCTCTGCCTGAGCACTCTCGTCCTGGTGCTCGACAACGGTGTGCTCACCGTCGCGATCCCGTCGCTGACCGAGGACCTCGGCGCCACCGCCCAGGACATTCAGTGGATCATCGCGAGCTACATCCTGGTCTTCGCCGGCCTGTTGCTCACCGCGGGCAGCCTGTCCGATCGGTACGGACGCAAGAAGGTGATGATCATAGGCCTGGCGATCTTCGGCGCCGCCTCGCTGCTCGCCACCTACGCGAACAGTCCGGAGACACTGATCGCAGGCCGGGTGCTGATGGGCATCGGGGGAGCGGTGGTGATGCCGAGCACGCTCTCGATCCTGATCACGGTCTTCGACGAGGAGGAGCGCCGCAAGGCACTGGCGATCTGGAGCTCGGTGCTGATGGTCGGCCTGATCGGCGGTCCGATCATGGGTGGCGCGCTGATCGCGCACTTCTGGTGGGGTTCGGTGTTCCTGATCAACGTCCCGGTCGCCGCGCTCGCGATTGCCGCGGCGATGATCTGGATGCCGGAGTCGAAGGGCCCGTGGCGCAAGCCCGACCCGCTCGGTGCGCTCCTCTCGATGGTCGGCCTGGTCTCGCTGGTCTGGGTGATCATCGAGGTCCCGAACGGTGGCATCCACTGGCCGATGGCCGCGGTCGCCGTCGCCGGCCTGGCCGGGTTCGTCGCCTGGGAGCTGCACACGCCGGTACCGATGGTCCCGCTCAACCTGTTCCGCAACCGCAACTTCTCCGGCGGCAGCCTGTCGCTGCTGCTGGTCCAGATCGGCAACGGCGGCCTGGTCCTGGCGCTGACGCAGTACCTGCAGTTCGTGCTCGGCTACACCCCGACCAAGGCCGGTCTGGCGCTGGCGCCGATGGCCATCGCGGTGATCCTGGTCAGCGGGATCGGCGCGACGCTCGGTCAGAAGATCGGCAACCGGCCGATGACCGCCGCGGGCCTGGTCGTCCTCGCTGGTGGCTTCCTGTTCCTGTCCACGCTCGGCGCCGACGACGGCTTCGGCATGGTGACGATTGCCCTCGCACTGTTCGGCATCGGTGGGGGTCTGGCGCAGCCGGCCGCAACTGCGGCACTGATGGGCGCAGTTCCGCACGAGCACGCCGGTGTCGGCTCCGCTCTCAATGACACTCTCCAGCAGTCCGGCGCGGCGCTCGGAGTCGCGATCCTGGGCAGCATCCTCGCCGGCAACTTCACGTCGAAGATGCCGGAGGGCACTCCCTCGGGCGCTCGCGAGTCGATCGGTGAAGCGCTGGCCATCGCCGCCAGTACCGGCGACGCGGGGCTCGCCCACACCGCCCGAGTCGCCTTCGCGAAGGCCATGTCGAGCAGCTTCCTTGCCGGCGCGATCGCAGTACTGGGCTCCGCGGTGCTGGCCTTCGTCCTGCTCCGCGACCGCAAGACCGACACCCCTGCCGAGCAGAGCGACAACGACCTGACCGTCGTCTCCGCGCACTGACAACCCAACAAATCAAAGAGCGTTCGTCGTCGTGCCCGGTGCGGAACGCATCTTCTTCGGCTGATCGCGCACAGTGAATCTCACCGCTCGTGTCACATCTGGCCGCGCTGTTCCGTCAGACCTATGAACAAAGCATCTGAAGAAATCTGAATCTGTCCTGTGTGGAAGGAAGTCATGAGTTCAGCGCTGGAAACACTTCGCCCCGGCTTCGGCGGCGACATCATCGAACCGGGCGCCGCGGAGTACGAGGCGGCCAGCCGAGCGGTCCTGGCCGCGGGGACCCCGGTCTGCGTCCTGCGGCCCGCGAACGTCGCGGACGTGCAAGCAGCAGTCAGGTACGCGGCCGAGACCGGGCTGAAGCTGTCCGTGCGCGGCGGCGGCCACAGCTTCCCGGGCTTCGGCACCAACGACGACGGCGTGGTGATCGATCTGCGCGGGCTCGCGACCGTCGAGGTGATCGACAAGGAACGGCACGTCGTACGGATCGGTGGTGGCACCATCTGGGGTCAGGTCGCGGCTGCCCTGGCCCCGCACAACCTGGCGATCTCCTCGGGTGACACCAAGACGGTCGGCGTTGGCGGGCTGACGCTGGGCGGCGGCATCGGCTGGAAGGTCAGGAAGTACGGTCTCGCGCTGGACAACCTGGTCGCCGTCGAGCTCGTCACCGCCGCAGCCGAGGTCGTGCGGGCGAGCGCGGAGGAGAACGCGGACCTGTTCTGGGCCGTTCGCGGTGGTGGCGGGAACTTCGGGATCGTGACCGCCTTCGAGTTCGCGGCGCATCCGACCACCGACGTGTACTTCGGGAAGATCACCTTCCCGGCGGCCGAGTTGGCTACCGTGGTCCAGGGGTGGGCCGACTACCTGCGGACCGCGCCCGAGGAACTCACCTCGATCGTGAGCTTCGCCAACCCGTTCGCCGGTGGACGGGAAGCACCGATCGAGGTCCAGGTCGCCTTCGACGGCGATGACGCCGACCTCGCCGCGGCAGCGATCGACCCGCTCCGCGGACTCGGCACGGTGCTCGAGGACGACGTCACCCTGAAGCCCTACCCGGACATCCTCGAGGAGGGCATGGTCCCGCCGCCGGGTATCCAGTTCATCGCCCGCAGCGGCTTCGTGAACGAGGACTCGGTCCCCGAGGTACTCCGGCAGCTGGCCGACGCCGGCCGGTCGGAACGGCCCCCGATCATCTCCGTCCGAAGCGTCGGGGGAGCAGTCTCGCGGGTGCCGGCAGACGCCACGGCGTACGCGCATCGCCAAGCGGAGTTGATGCTCGTGACGAACCTGGTGGGTCCGCCGCCGGCCATAGCCGCGGGCCGGCCGGGGCTGGACGCCCTCTGGGACGGCCTCGCACCACACGTCAACGGTGCCTACGGCAACTTCCTCGCCGGCGTCACCGAGGCGGACGTCGCCGCGATCTACCCGACCGCCACCTACCAGCGGCTCGCGGCGGTCAAGGCGCAGTACGACCCCACCAACCTGTTCGCCGCCAACCACAACATCCAGCCGGCCTAGTTTTGCCGGAACGGCAACAAAGTTTGTCATAGCTGGAACCTCGGCAGATGCTGAGGACATGACTGTCGACAACAGAGCCGCCGAAGAGTACTGGAACGCCCGCTACAGCGAGAGTTCACAGATCTGGAGCGGCAAACCCAATGTGGAACTGGTCGGAGAGGTCGAGGGCCTGACGCCGGGAACGGCCCTCGACCTCGGGTGTGGGGAAGGCGCTGACGCGATCTGGCTGGCCCAGCAGGGATGGCGGGTCACCGGCGTGGACGTCTCGTCGGTGGCTCTCGCCCGGGCGGCGCAGCATGCTGAGGAGGCCGGCGTGGCCGACCGGATCGACTGGCAGCAGCACGATCTGGGGAAGTCGTTGCCGGAGGGGACGTTCGATCTGGTGTCGGCGCAGTTCCTGCACTCGCTGGCTGAGCTTCCGCGCGAGGCGGTCCTGCGTGCGGCAGCCGAGCTGGTGGCGCCTGGCGGCATCCTGCTGATCGAGGGGCACCTGGGCTTTCCTGACGTGGAGAAGCACGCTGACCACGCCGACATCCACTTCCCGACGCCGGCCGAGGTGATCGCCGATGTCGGGCTGGACGACGGCCGCTGGGAGATCTTGGTCAGCCGCGAGCACGAGCGCGAGCAGGTCATCGACGGGAAACTCCTCACCCGTCGCGACAGCACGGTGAAGGCGCGCAGGCTGGCAGTCTGACCGCTAGTCCGCCAGGGGCAAGTGGACGGTGAAGGTGGCGCCGTGGCCGGGAGTGTCGGCCACGGTGACCTTGCCGTTGTGGGCGGCGACCAACGCGGCGACGATCGACAGCCCGAGGCCGGATCCGCCGGTGGAACGCGTGCGAGCCGAGTCGGCTCGGTAGAAGCGCTCGAACACCCGGGCCTTCTGTTCGTTGCTCAGACCCGGGCCTGTGTCGGCCACCTCCACCACCGCCTCGCCGTCGCGAGTGCCGACCGAGATGGTGATCGGCGCATCGACCGGAGTGTGGTGAAGAGCATTGCTGACCAGATTGCCGAGCACCTGCCGCAGCCGTGCCTCGTCGCCATTGACGACCGGGGCGCCAGAGTCCGGCAGGATCCTCAGCTTGACCTCGCGCCCTGGCTGAACAGCCTTTACGTCGTGCACCGAGTCGCCCGCGAGCGTCAGGAGATCCACCGGCTGGAGTTGCAGCGGTCGCTGCTGGTCGAGTCGCGCGAGCAGGAGCAGGTCGTCGACCAGCAGGCCCATGCGCTTGGCCTCGTCCTCGATCCGCTTCATCGTGGCCGGATCAGCCGCGGCACCCTTCTGCCGGGTCAGCTCCGCGAACCCGCGGATCGAGGTCAACGGTGTCCGCAGCTCATGGCTCGCGTCGGCGATGAACCGCCGCATCCGCTCCTCCGACTGCCGCGCGTTCTCCTCCGACCGGCGCGCCGCATCCTCGGACCGGCGAGCCGCGAACTCCGAAGCAGTCCGCTGCGCGAACGCACCCTCGATCTGCCCGAGCATCTGGTTGAGCGCCAACGACAACCGCCCGACTTCAGTCCGAGGATCCCGCTGTGGCACCCGCCGGCTCAGATCCCCACCCGCAATAGCCACCGCCGTGTGCTCAACATCCTCAAGCCCCCGCAAACTCCGCCGCACAACATAAGTCCCAATCCCCGCCAGCAACACGAGCAAGATGACGCCCGCCGCGATCTGTACGCCGACCAGCCGCCTGACCGTCTGATTCACCTCGGAGAGATTCTGGGCGACGAGCACAGAGCCGCCGCCGCTCTTGTTCTCGACCGGCACGATCAACACGCGCCAGGTGTCGCCGCCGGAGACCGCCTTCGTGTTGAACGGCCGGCCGCGGAGCTTACGCACTTGGTCGAGGTCGAGCGCCGGGAAGTCGGGCAGCGGATCGGACTCGGCCAGTGAAGCCCGGAACGGGCCGGAGGCCGTGCTCCCGTCAGCGTGGTTGAACTGCAGCGTGAAGGCGCTGGGAAGTGGCAGCCGCCGAGCGGCGCCTGGGCCGCCGGGTCCGCCGACCGGGACGCCGGGATCCTCGATGTTCTTGACGAGGCGCAGCGGCATCGAGGTCCGGGTGAGGTCCTCGTCCACCTTGTTGACCAGGTAGCCGCGCATGATCGTGGTCGCGGTCAGACCGGATGCGAGCAGGGCTGCTGTCACCAGCGTCAGCAGCACGACCACGATGGTGATGCGGAGTGGGTAGCGATCCGCCAGCCGCGGGTGCATCAGTTCGGGCCTCGGGGGGTGCGGAGGACGTAGCCGACTCCGCGGACTGTGTGGAGGAGTTTCTGGTCGCCGGTGTCGACCTTGCGGCGCAGGTAGGACATGTACGACTCGACCACGCCGGCGTCGCCCGCGAAGTCGTAGTTCCAGACGGCCGAGAGGATCTGGCCCTTGGACATCACCCGTTCCGCGTTCTCCAGCAGGCAGCGCAGCAGCTTGAACTCGGTCAAGGAGAGCTGGACCGCCTCACCCGCCTTGAACACCTCGTAGGAGTCCTCGTTCAGCTCGAGGTCGGCATACCGCAGTACTGCGGGTTCTGTCGCGGTCTGCTCGCGATGGCCGGAGCGGCGCAGCAGGGCGCGGACCCGGGCGACGAGCTCGTCCAGGCTGAACGGCTTGGTCACGTAGTCGTCGCCGCCGGTCTGCAGGCCGAGGACCTTGTCCTCGACGGCGTCGCGCGCGGTGAGGAACAGCACCGGTACGTGCCGGTCCTCACCGCGCAGCCGGCGGACCACCTCGAACCCGTCCAGGCCGGGCATCATCACGTCCAGCACGACCAGGTCGGGTTCCACCTCCCGCGCCTTGCGCAGCGCCTCGGCGCCGTGCGTCGCCGTGGTCACGTCGTACCCGGCGAAGCGCAGACTCGCGGACAGCAGTTCGACGATGTTGGGTTCGTCGTCGACGACCAGCAGGTGCGGGCTCATGGTTCCAGTCTTACGCCCGCACCCTGCCGCCGCCTGGGAGGTTCCTGGCAATCCGCTGTGAGTGTCACCGAGTTCCAGGCGGAGGGATCAGCGCGGCCCGCCCTTGAAACCCCACTTCTTGTGCGCCGCCTCGCGCTGCGTCCCGTCGCTGATCGTGGCGGCCGTGGCCTTGCCGTCGGCAACGGTCGCCGCGACCATCACCGTGTTGCCGGTCTTGATGCTGGCGATTCCGTCCCGGGTCGCGTTGACCAGGGTGTCGGCGGTGACGACGTACTCCTTGGTGTAGCCGTCGGCGCTCTTCAGGGTGATCGCGTCCTTGCTGACCGCGGTCACCTCGCCCTTCTGGGTTGCCACGGTCTGGTACCCGCCGCCCTCCTTCTCGACCGTGAACTCGCCGTGCAGCGCTCCCTTGAAGCCGAACGCGCCGTGCCGGCCCAGGCCGCCCGGACCGCCAGGCTTCGCCGGCTCGGCCGCGTTGGGCGCGGAGGGCGCGGAGGGTGAGGCGGTCGGGGTCGGGGTCGGATCGGCGTTGGTAGTCGCCCAGGCGACTCCGCCGGCCCCGGTGGTGACCACTACCGCCGCGATCGTGCCGGCCACCCGCCAGCGTTTGTCGGTGAGCTTCTGGTTCGACGCCATGCTGTACTGCCTCCCGGTACTGCGCACCAAGCAGGTACCTGGTGCTGGTCATCCCAAGATCCATGCTGGACCTGAGACAAGCCTGCAGCCAACCTGGCAAATTCCTGGCAACCCCGGCCTCCAGCGACCAGCCTCAAACCAGGAAGAGCACGGCGAACAGCCAGACGGCGGCCGCCAGCGACGTACCGATGAACTCGATCAGGATCGACAGCCCGGTCGCACGAAGAGCGTGTTTGGTCGAGGCCCAGGCCGGGTCGTGGCTGCCGAGGCGGTGCCGCTCGGCCAGGTAGACGCCGACCGGGAAGCCGACGAACATGCCGACCACCGGGATCACGAAGAAGCCGAGGATGCCGAGCACGACGCCGGCGAACATCGACCGTCTCGGTACGCCGGACTCGCGCAGCCGGCGCTCCGGCACGATGTACTTCACCACCTGGCTGGCACCGATCAGCACCACGGCGGCGGCCAGCACGGTCCAGCCGGTCGGGCTCTGCACCTCCAGCGCCCAGACCAGGATCGCCGCCAGGCTGAGGATGGCGCCGGGCAGCACCGGGATGACGATGCCGAGGATGCCGACGAAGATCGCCACCCCGACCAGAAGAGTCGCAACGCTGTTCACGCCTGCCACTCTGCCGTAAGTCGGCGGTCTTAGGGTGGAGCTATGCCTGACCTTCACGATCTCGTCACCACGCTCGCCGCTCCCTGGGTGGTGCTGTCGCCGCGATCGGGGCAGCTCACCGGCACCGGCGCCGAGGGCGTCTACGCCCGGGACCGCCGCATCCTCTCCCGGCTGGAGGTGACGGTCGACGGCCGGCCGCCGACCCCGGTCCTGGTCGACGAACCCGCGGCCGGCACCAGCCGGTACGGCGCTGTGCTCGAAGGCCTCAACGTCGTGGGTCACGACCCGACGGTGACGCTGCGACGCACCCGTCAGGTGGACGGCGACGGCATGACCGAGCAGCTCACCCTGGTGAACCGCTCGCACGACACCGTCGACTGCGAACTGATGATTGCCCTGGGCACCGATCTGGCCGGTACCGCGGCGGTTCGCAGCGGAGCCGCCGCCGACCTGCCGGCCGTCGAGCCGGTCACCGATGCCGACGGCCTGTACTGGGACGGCGGCCGCGGTCTGCGGGTGAGAGCCGATTTCACCCCGGCCCCAAGTCTCAACCAGAGCTGGAGGTTGAAGGTCGAGCCGGGACAGGAAACAACGGTCACGCTCAGGTTGACCGCGAGCTTCCCCGCCGCCGACGCCTTCGCCATCGAGCCGCCGACCACCAGGCCGTCGTACGACGACGTCGAGCTCACGTGCGACGACCGGCGGGTCGAGCGATGGGTACGCCGGTCGCTGGCCGACCTGGCCGGCCTGCAGCTGTCCGCCGATGGGGGAGAGCGCTACCTCGGAGCCGGACCACCTTGGTACCTGACACTCTTCGGCCGCGACTCACTGATCTCCTCCGGCATGGTGCTTCCGGTCGACCCGCAACTCGCAGCAGGCACGCTGCGGGTGCTGGCGGCCCATCAGGGCACTCGCGTCGATCCCAGTTCGGCGGAGCAGCCCGGCAAGATCCCGCACGAGCTGCGATCCGAGGTCGCCGACCACGGGGGAGGGCTCGTGCTTCCAGCGGCGTACTACGGAACGCACGACGCGACCCAACTCTGGATCACCACGTTGCACAAGGCCTGGCGCTGGGGCATGCCGGCGGACGAAGTACGGGCGTTGCTTCCGAATCTTCAGGCGGCGCTCGCCTGGATGCGGGACTACGCGGATCCCGATGGCGACGGCTTCCTGGAGTACATCGACGAGTCCGGTCACGGTCTCGCCAACCAGGGCTGGAAGGACTCCATCGACTCCGTCCAATGGCCGGACGGCACGCTGGCCGAGGCGCCGATCGCGCTCTGCGAGGTGCAGGGCTACGCGTACGCCGCGGCGGTCGCCGGTGCCGACTTGCTGGATGCCTTCGGGCTGGACGATGGCGAGACCTGGCGGGACTGGGCCGCACAACTCAAAGAGCGCTTCCGGGAGAGTTTCTGGATCGACGGCTACCCGGCGATCGCCCTCGACGGTTCGAAGCGCCCAGTCTCCGGCGCAGCCTCGAACATGGGCCATCTGCTCGGCACCGGCATCCTGGACGCAGCAGAGGAAGCAGCGGTCGCGAAGGTGCTGGCCGATCCGGACCTGGACAGCGGCTTCGGCCTCAGAACGTTGTCAAAGGCAATGAGTCGCTTCAACCCGCTCGGCTATCACACCGGCAGTGTGTGGCCGCACGACACCGCGATGGCCGTGCAGGGTTTGTACACCGCGGGCCACGCCGCGACCGCGACGTCGTACGTGCGAGGGCTGGTCGGTGCCGCCGAGGCGTTCGAGTACCGGCTGCCTGAGCTCTACGGTGGCGAAGGCAGCGAGCAGGAGACCAAGCCCACGCCGTACCCGTTGTCTTGTCGTCCACAAGCGTGGGCGGCGGCCTCGGCGATCGCCGTGACAATCGCTGCCCTGGGCATCGAGCCGAACGTTCCTGCGGGCACGCTCGACATCACTCCGGCTGCTGACCTGCCCTGGCAACGGCTTCGCCTCGAAGGAGTCCGGGTCGGCGAGCGCAGACTCTCCATCGAGCTCCGCGACGGCGTCCTGAGCGTCGAGGACCTGACTAGGTGAGGGCGCCGGCCGCGGCCACTGTCGCGATCGTGAGGTAGATGCCGGCGACAACGTATTTGCGAAGACCGCTGAATCGCCCAGCGGTTCTGAAGCGACGGCCGATGGCGTCGGCGCCGAGCGCGTAGCAGAGGTCGAGCAACAGACCGATCGCGAGCACGGCAAGGCCGAGCAGCAGCATCTCGTTGCGGACCTGGACCGTGCCGGCGCCACGGGTCGTGAACTGGGGGAGGAAGGCAAGGAAGAACAGCGCCGACTTCGGGTTCAGCAGGTTGACCAGGACGCCTTCGCGGAACACCCGGCCGAGGGTGGTCACCTTGATGCTGCCGACTCCGCTCGAATCATTCGAGCGGAGCGTCCGCACCCCAAGCCAAGCCAGGTACGCCGCACCGGCCAGCGAGATGACCGTGAACACCAGTGGCGAAGCCTGCACGATGGCAGCGAGCCCGAGCGCCGCGAGCAGGATGTAGACCACCGACCCGGTCTCGATGGCGAACGCGGAGACCACGCCCGCGCGGCGTCCTTGGGTCAGGCTCCGCAGCGAGATGTAGATGTTGTTCGGCCCCGGCATCCCGACCAGCACCACCGTCGCCCCCACGAACCCGAGCGCCTGCCCGATCCCCATCTGTCTGCCTCACTCTCGAAACTCCCGAATTGGACTGCCTGCGACTAGCCTGGCGAGATCCGAAGCAGTCCACCCGAGCCAATCCGAGGAGAAGTGGACCGTTCTGACGACCCGGCCGCCCTCGCCGACCTGATCGGCCACCAGCTGACCGGCCGCTCCGGCGGCCTCTACCGCCGCCTCGCCGACACGATCGCCGCGCTGATCGGGTCGTCCGAGCTCCCGGTCGGCGCCCGGCTACCCGCCGAACGCCCTTTGGCCGAAGCCCTTGCGATCAGCCGCTCGACCGTCGTCGCGGCGTACGACGAACTGCGCGCCCGCGGCCTCGTCGAGAGCCGCAGGGGCAGCGGTACGACGGTTGCCCAGGCCGCCGCCAAGGGCCGGTCGAGAACCGACAAACGCATGCCCGCCGGGTACGGCGAATCGCTCTTCCACCGGATCGCGCATGGTCCCAGCGACGTGATCGCGATGACGTACGCTGTCGACCCCGGCATCCCCGAACTGGCGGCCGAGGTGGAAGAGCTGGCGCGCACCGACCTGCCGTTGCTGCTGCAAGGCGTCGGCTATCACCCACGCGGTCTCGAAGTACTCCGGGAGCGGATCGCCGAACACTTCGCCGAGTCCGGCCTGCCGACGAGCCCGGACGAGATCGTGGTGACGAGTGGAGCACATCAGGCGATCGCGCTGGTGACGCAGATGTACCTGCGATCAGGCGCAGCCGTGGTGATCGAGCAACCGAGCTGGCCCGGGTGCTTCGACCTCTTCGGAGCAGCCGGCGGACGCGTTGTCGGCGTACCGCTCGATGATGCCGGTGTCCGGCCCGACCTGCTCGCGGCGGCGTTCCGGGAGCATCAGCCGGCGATGTTGTTCGTGATGCCGACGTTCCACAACCCGACCGGAAAGTTGATGTCGGCAACGCGGCGGCGGCAGGTTGCCGAGCTGGCCGCCAGACATGGAGTGGTCGTTGTCGAGGACAACGCTTATTCGACCTGGGATCCCACCGGGCCAGACGTACCGGCGCCGCTGGCCGCGTTCGCTCCGAAGGACGCCGAGGTTCTCACCATCGGGTCGGTGTCGAAAGCTGTCTGGGGCGGTTTGAGAATCGGCTGGATCCGGGCCCCGCGACCACTGGCCGAGCGACTCGCGCGCCACAAGGCACTCGCGGATCTTGGCAGTCCGGTGATCGATCAAGCGTTGACCGCGCGATTGTTGCCGCGATTGACCGAACTCACCGCGGCGCGGGCGACCCTGGCAACCAACAGAAAACAGCTGATGGGTCAGTTGCTGACACAACGCCTACCGGAATGGGTGTGGACAGAACCGGTCGGCGGTTCGGCGTTGTGGATCCAGTTGCCGCAGACCGATGCGCGGGTCTTCGCACAGGTCGCGTTGCGGCACGGTGTGGAAGTCGTCGCAGGCCGGGCAATGGATCCAACGGGTCAGCATGACGATTACTTACGGGTGCCGTTCAGTTACTCCGCGGAAGTGATGACGGAAGCTGTGGACCGGCTCGCCTCGGCCTGGCGTGAACTGCGGCGGCACGGGCCGGCGGACGTAGTACCGGAGATCGTTTGAAATGACGGATGGCGGCCACCCTTGCGGGTGACCGCCATCGAAGTTCAGGTTGGGGAAGCGCCCTCGTTGGCGCCGTGAGGCCGGGTTACCGGTCGCCCTCCGCAGGGACCGACTCGGCGGGCTTGTCTTCCAGCTTGCCCGTCTCGTCGTGGATGGTGATCGCGATGTTGCGCAGCTTGTCCGCGTGCTCCCGTCCGTGGTGGGCGCAGAAAAGTAGCTCCCCACCGGAGGTCAGGGTCACACGAACGTAGGCCTGCGCGCCGCAGCGGTCACAACGGTCCGCAGCCGACAGGGTCGAACTCGGGGCGAGTGCTGTAGTCACTTGAGGCCTCATCTCATCTAGTTCCGTACTCACCAGATAGCAACATCCTGACATGCGGATCGCTTCCCGGTTGGTGCAGCGTGTCCGAATGTGAGACGAACCACCTGTTCCCTTATGACGCATATTGACGGGGAATCGTTTCGGATTCGGGCGATCCGCTGTTTCCAACGGGTGTCGGGCGTGTCTACTCTCACTGTGCGCCACAACCTGGTCACTGGTTGCGCATGGCCGGAGTGTCGGAAAACACGGAGGATCGAGTCCGGATCGATATCTGCGAAAGCACCTTTCCTTGCCACCGTATCTGGTCCTAGGTCAGTACCCCGCCCGGATGGCGGATACACCAGCGCCACAGGGTGGCCCTGCCAGGTTTTGGGGGTGCGGCTGCGTAGGCTGTCCGCGTGTGGTGGTTCCGGCCACCACGTTGTCTGCTTGTGAACCAGTGAAGGAGCCCAGTGGCCGCCCCGACGCCTCGCAGTACCGAGCTCGACCCGACGTACAACGCCCGCAACCTGTTGGTCCTCGAAGGACTGGAGGCGGTCCGCAAGCGGCCGGGTATGTACATCGGTTCGACCGACAGCCGCGGCCTGATGCACTGCCTGTGGGAGATCATCGACAACGCCGTCGACGAGGCGCTGGCCGGTCACGGTGACCGGATCGACGTGGTGCTGCACCGCGACGGTTCGGTCGAGGTCCGTGACAAGGCCCGCGGCATCCCGGTCGACATCGAGCCGAAGACGAAGCTCAGCGGTGTCGAGGTGGTCTTCACCAAGCTGCACGCCGGCGGCAAGTTCGGCGGCGGTTCGTACAACGCCTCCGGCGGTCTGCACGGTGTCGGCGCCTCGGTCGTGAACGCGCTGTCCGCGCGGCTCGACGTCGAGGTCGACCGTGGCGGTGTGACCTGGACCACGTCGTTCCGGCGCGGCGTCGCCGGCGAGTTCGACGCCGAGGGTGCGTCCGCGAGCTTCACCCCGGCGAAGGGCCTGCGCAAGGCGGGCCGGGCCAAGAAGGGCGTCACCGGCACCAGGATCCGGTACTGGGCCGACCGGCAGATCTTCACCAAGGACGCCGCGTTCAACTACGACGAGCTGGTCACCCGGGCGCGGCAGACGTCGTTCCTGGTGCCCGGTCTCGAGCTGGTGGTGCGCGACGAGCGCGGTGACGAGCCGACCGAGGAGTCGTTCAAGCACGACGGCGGGATCAGCGAGTTCTGCGAGTTCCTGGCCACCGACCAGAAGGTCACCGACGTGATCCGGCTGTCCGGAACCGGCCACTTCACCGAGACCGTGCCGATGCTCGACGACGCCGGCCACATGACCCCGACCGATGTCGAGCGCGATCTCGACGTCGACATCGCGGTCCGCTGGGGCGACGGCTACGAGACCGAGCTGCGCTCGTTCGTGAACATCGTCGCCACGCCGAAGGGCGGCACCCACGTGGCCGGCTTCGAGCGCGCGCTGCCGAAGGTGTTCAGCAACGTGCTGACCGGCACCCGGCTGCTGAAGAGCGGCGAGGAGATCATCAAGGACGACGTGCTCGAGGGCATGACGTCGGTGGTGACGGTGCGGCTGTCCGAGCCACAGTTCGACGGCCAGACCAAGGAGGTGCTCGGCACCCCGGCCGCGTCGCGGATCGTCGCGAAGGTCGTGCAGACCGAGCTGGAGAGCTTCCTCACCTCGACCAAGGGCACGATGAAGGCCCAGGCGCGCGCGGTGATGGAGAAGGTCGTCGCGGCCTCCCGGACCCGGGTGGCGGCCCGGCAGCATCGCGAGCTGCAGCGGCGCAAGACGGCGCTGGAGTCCTCCGCGCTGCCGGCCAAGCTGGCCGACTGCCGCAGCAACGACGTCGACCGTTCCGAACTGTTCATCGTCGAGGGTGACTCCGCGCTCGGGACGGCGAAGCTCGCGCGCAGCTCGGAGTTCCAGGCGCTGCTGCCGATCCGGGGCAAGATCCTCAACGTGCAGAAGGCGTCCGTCGGCGACATGCTGAAGAACGCAGAGTGTGCCTCGATCATCCAGGTGGTCGGGGCCGGCTCGGGCCGCACCTTCGATCTGGAGCAGGCGCGCTACGGCAAGATCATCTTCATGGCCGACGCCGACTCCGACGGCGCGCACATCCGCTGCCTGCTGGCGACGTTGTTCTTCCGCTACATGCGCCCGCTGGTCGACGCGGGCCGGGTCTACACCGCCGTACCGCCGCTGCACCGCTTCGAGCTGACCAACCCGAAGAAGGGGCAGGACAAGTACATCTACACGTACTCCGACGCGGAGTACCAGCGGAAGTCGGCCGAGCTGATGAAAAAGGGCGTCAAGTGGAAAGAGCCCCCGCAGCGCTACAAGGGTCTTGGTGAGATGGACGCGGACCAGCTGGCGGAGACCACGATGGACCCGCGGCACCGCACCTTGCGCCGGATCACCGTCGACGACGGCGAGGCCGCGGCGGGCGTCTTCGACCTGCTGATGGGCAACGATGTCGCCCCGCGCAAGGAGTTCATCGTGCAGGGCGCCTACGAGCTCGACGAGACCCGCATCGACGCCTGACGGAGCCACGATGACGACGACGCCCCGGCTGGCCTGTTTCGATCTGGACAACACGCTGATCGATCGGGACGGGGCGTTCGTCGCGTGGGCCGAGTGGTGGGCCCGGCGCGAAGGCCTCGGCGACGAGGCGGTCGAGTGGTTGCTCACCCATGACGAGGGTGGGTTCCGGCCGCGGGTCGAGTTGTTCGCGATGGCGAAGGCGCGCTTCGGGCTGGCTGCCGAAGTACAGGAGCTCGTGGATGCCTATGACCGCGAGCATCCGCCGTTCACATCGGCAGACTCGGCCGTGCTCGACGGGATCGCATCACTCCGTACTGCGGGGTGGCGGGTCGCCGTGGTCACGAACGGCGGGGTCGTCCAGCAGTCACTCAAGCTCGACCGCACCGGGATCGGCGCGGCCGTCGACTACTGCTGCATCTCCGAGCAGGTCGGCGTGCGCAAACCCGATCCCACGATCTTCAAGATCGCGGCCGCCCGGACAGGCGCGACCTTGGCCGGCGGGTGGATGGTGGGCGACCATCCGGCGTACGACATCGCGGGTGGGATCGCCGCCGGGCTGTCAACCGTTCTGGTGGGGGATCATCACCGCGCGGCTGTGACGCCGGAGCAGGCGCCTACTCATCACTTCGAGTCAGTGCTGCCGGCATTCCAGGTCATTCTCGGTCGCTGAGCCGTGGTCTTTGCTGGCCGGGGTAGTACAGGATGTCCGCCATGACCTACCTGCCGCCGCATGGGCGTGTGCTGACGCCGTACTTGTGTTGCCGTGACGCCGCCAAGGCGATCGAGTGGTACGGCGAGGTTTTCGGGGCCCGTCCGACCGAGACACCCTTCGTCGGTGCCGATGGCCGGATCGGTCATGCGGAGCTCGAGATCGCCGGCACCGGGTTCATGCTGTCCGACGCCTACCCCGAGGTCGGGGTCGCGGCGCCGGCTGCGGACGGGCTGCCTACGTACGCACTGAACCTGTACGTGCCAGACGTCGACGCGACCGTCGCTGCCGCTGAGAAGGCCGGGGCGACGATCGAAAAGCCGCTTGCCGACACCTTCTACGGAGCCCGGGCGGCGACCTTCCGCGACCCGTTCGGCGTGCGCTGGTCGGTCGCCACTCACCTTCGCGATGTCGGCGAAGAGGCCCTGGACGCGGCCAAGGCCAGCTTCGCCGACAACTAGCGTCCCGTCAGCGATCAGCGGAGGGCGGCTCGCAGGATCGAGTGGGAGCCCTCGATGATCTGGTCGCGGTTGGCCTCGTAGGTCGGGTCGGTGATCTGCGTCGTGTTGGCGGCGTCGAACTTCAGCACCGGGACGTGCAGGTGGCCGGCCGGCATCGTGGGGTCGAGCAGATCGCGCTGGAGGGTGTTGCGGTAGGCGATCTCGTTGCTGAGGTAGCCACCGCCGGCGCCCTCGGAGGCGATCGAGCCGGGCGTCGGCCCGTCGGGACGGCGTACCGGGGTGGTCTGGCCGGCGGGGATCTCGAGGACCGACGTGTTGACCCTGGTCCGGAACTGGGCCGGTACAACGGCTCCTGACATCCGGGCCATCGGCAGGCTCGATGTCAGCCACTCGGGGCCGGCCGGCATGCTGGGCGAGACGACCGGTGCGGTGATGGTGCCACCGCCCCAGAGGTTGTTGTTGTCACCGATCGAGCTGACCGAGCGGCGACGCCCGTTGAACGCCTCCAGGTCGAAGATGCCGACCCGGCCCTGGCTCACCGTCATCACCAAGTCGGCGTGCTGCGGTCCGCCCTGGTAGTGCGGCCGGAGCGCGTTCTCGACCATGTTCTCGTCGAAGTCGGTGTAGCGGACCGGGAACACGGCAGTCTGGATCTCGTAGGTCTTGCCGTTCACCTTCCAGCGTTGACCGTCCAGGGTGAGCGCGTTCGCACCCGACGGGTTGCCGATCCGGATGTCGGCGTCCAGCGTGAACGGGTCGAACCCGGTCACCAGGATCTTCCGTACGCCGGGGGAGAACCGGGTGCTGGTGATCCCGCGGGAGGAGTACTCGAGGTTGCGGATCAGTTCGGCGCGCTCCGCAGTACCGAGGCCGAAGCCGGGTTGCCACTGGCGGAGCGCGAGCGCCATGGAGATGCGGGCCCAGTACAAGCCGCGGTCGTCCGTCGAGGGCAGTGCGGGAGCGGCCTGCGGGTGCTGGGCGCGGTGGGTGGCAGTGCGCCACAGGGCCTCACCCTGGACCCGGACGAGAGTGCTCGCCGCGGCCCGGCTCGGTACTGCGCAGAGCAGCTTGGTGAACAGCGCCACCTGACGGTCGAATCCGGTCCTGGACAGGATCTCGGCCGGTACCGACGGTCCGCCGGCCACGCCGTTGTCGAGTCGCTGCTCCTCGATGGTGCCGGCGCCGCCGGTGTCGAAGCAGGTCGGCTTGGTGGACTGGTCCGGGAGCCGGGTGGCCGTCGCGGCCGGAGCACCGGTGAGGGCGGTGGCCAGGGCCAGGGCGCCGAGCAGTGCGAAGCGCGGAAGAGAGCTTGGGCGGAGTCTCATACCCGTTGTCTATCAGATCTCAGGCCCGATACCGAGAGATTCGAACAGAGCGGTCTATGGCAGACAGTATGCAATCCCTTACGGTCAGGAGTGGCGCCGCCCTAACGCCCTGTATCCCGTGAGGAGCAAGTCGTGACCGTTCCCGCCTCAACCCGTCGCCGTTTCCTGACCACAGCCGTCTCCGCAGCACTTGGTACGACGCTCGTTACGTCTTGCGGCACCGACCGTGTACCGCAAGCCGAGCCGCCGATCACGACCGGCGAGCAGGCCTTGCAACGGCTCAAGGAGGGCAATGAACGGTTCGCGGCCGACCATGGCCTGCACAGCGACGAGGGCACCGAGCGCCGGGTCGCCGTCAGCAAAGCGCAGCATCCGTTCGCGACCGTGCTCGGCTGCGTCGACTCGCGGGTCCCGATCGAGCTGGTCTTCGACCGCGGCCTCGGCGATCTCGTCGTCGTCCGCAGCGCCGGCGGCGTACTGGACCACTCCGTGACCGGCAGCCTGGAGTTCGGCATCGCCGAGCTTCGTACGCCGCTGCTGGTGGTGCTCGGCCATCAGCGGTGTGGCGCGCTGGACGCCACCATCAAAGCGGTCGATGCGAAGCACGCCGAGGCCGAAGGAGAGATCGGCTACCTGGTCGAAGCGTTGTCGCCGGCGGTGCGCCTGGTCGCTGGCTACACCGGCGACCGCCTCGCCAACGCGGTCCACGCCAACGTCGGCCTGGTCCTTGCCCAGCTCCGCAAGTCCACCGTCATCGGCCCATTGGAGAAGGCCGGCAAGGTCAAACTTGTTGGCGCGTACTACGAACTGGACACCGGCAAGGTCCTCTTCAACTGAGGCCTGCCGGTGTCCAGTTGCGTGGCTCAGACCTGGCCGGCCTTCTCCAGCGCGGTGCAGCAGGTGTTCACCAGCAGGCGGGTGACGTTGTACGGGTCGATGTTGGCGTTCGGGCGACGGTCCTCGATGTAGCCCTTCTTGTCCACCTCGACCTGCCACGGGATCCGCACCGACGCGCCACGGTCGGAGACGCCGTAGCTGTAGACGTCGTGCGGGGCGGTCTCGTGGGCGCCGGTGAGGCGCTCCTCGATGCCGTGACCGTAGCCGGCGATGTGCTCCTCGACCTTGCCCGGAGCGCCGAGCGCCTCGCAGGCGGTGACGATCGCGTCGTAACCCTCGCGCATGGCCTTGGTGGAGAAGTTGGTGTGCGCACCGGCGCCGTTCCAGTCACCCTTGGCCGGCTTGGCGTCCAGCGTCGCGGCGACGTCGAACTCCTCGGCGATGCGGTAGAGCAGCCAGCGGGCCACCCACAGGTGGTCGGCGACCTCGACCGGACCGGCCGGGCCGATCTGGAACTCCCACTGGCCGGGCATGACCTCGGCGTTGATGCCGGAGATCTTCAGGCCCGCCTCGATACAGGCGTCCAGGTGCTTCTCGACGATCTCGCGGCCGAACACCTCGTCGGCGCCGACGCCGCAGTAGTACGGGCCCTGCGGGGCCGGGAAGCCGACGGCCGGGAAGCCGAGCGGGCGGCCTTCCTGGAAGAAGGTGTACTCCTGCTCGATGCCGAACCAGGACTCCTGCTCGGCGAACTGCTCGGCGACCGGCAGCAGCGCTGCCCGGTGGTTGGTCGGGTGCGGGGTGCCGTCGACGAGGTAGACCTCGCACAGCACCAGCTTGTGGTCGCCGCCGCGGATCGGGTCGGGGCAGGAGAAGACCGGCTTGAGCACGCAGTCCGAGTTGTCACCAGGTGCTTGGTTGGTGCTCGAACCGTCGAAACCCCAGTCCGGCAGCGCCTCGCCGTCGGCAAGGATCTTCGTCTTCGAGCGGAGCCGGGCGCTCGGCTCGGTTCCGTCGATCCAGATGTACTCGGCCTTGTACGTCAACCGTCTGTCCCTTCGTCGAGGCCGTCCCTCAGGGGTTCCTGAACCGACCACGGTCGACAGTGTCAATCAGCCGTTACAGAGCTGTTGCCCCATTGTGAACGGCGTGTAAACCGCCTGACGGATCAGACATGCTGGCGGAGCAGACCGGTGTCGACGTCGTACATGAAGCCGCCGACCAGGATGTCGTCGCCGATCAGCGGGTGCTCGCGGACCGCGGCCACGTCGTGGCGCAGCGCTTCCAGCTGGTCGGGGATGACGTTGAGCGGCAGGTAGCCGGCCGGCTTGCCGGCCGCCGCCTCGACCTTCGCGCGCATCTCGTCCTCGGTCATCGCGGCCATCGCGCAGCGGGTGTGCGGGACCACCATCACCCGGCGGACGCCGAGCAGCTGAACGCCGAGGATCAGCCCGGTCAGGGTCAGTTCGGTGACCCGGGCGCCGGCGCTGCGCAGTACCTTGGCGTCGCCCGGCTTGAGACCGAGCAGCTCCAGCGGCGGGATCCGGGAGTCCATGCAGGTGACCACGCCGACGCCGGCGTGGGCGATGCCGTCGAAACCGCTGTACTGGAAGTGCTTGGCGTAGTCGGCGTTGGCGGCGAGCAGGTCTTCGAAACCGGTCTGGACGTCGTCGGTCATCGGGGCTCTCCGGTGGTGACTGTTCCGGCGCGCAGAATCGACATGGCGAAGGGTTCCTTTCCGCAGGACTCAGGGCGGGGTGGGTCGGCGGGCTCGCTGGTCACCTCGACGGTCCACAGCCGGCCGTCGGCGTGCCGGACCGTCACGGTCTCCAGGTCTTCCGCCACGACGCTGAGGGCGTCGAGTCCGGCCTCGCCGATGAGGTTGCGGACGGTGATCTCGGCGAACTGGCCGCGCTTGGTCCAGGTGGACCGGCCGCGCAGCTTCTCCAGGACGGTCTCGCCGCGGTCGGCCGCGGCGAGGAGGGTGGCGGCCGTCTCCACGTCGAGCTGGCCGTACATGATCCCTGCGGGCAGCAGAGTAGCGGTCGGCGCGAACCGGTGCCCGCCCAGGTGGTTCGCTTCCCACACCCGCCCGGGTGCCTGGGCGGCCAGCGCCTGCACGATCGGCCGGCCGAGCAGCGCGCAGCATTCGTCGCGTTTGCCGTTGGTGCAGACCAGCAGGACGGATTCGTTGACCGGGGCAAGCTCTGGCATCGACCTGATGGCCGCGGCGCGATCGCCACGGCCGACCGCCATGAGGTCGAGTGCGGTCAGCATCTTCGGATCGGCGACGCTGCCCCCGAGCAGCCAGGTGCGGCCGGGCAGCGTGCTGGCGACGTACACCTGGTGTGCTCGTGGCGCGGCGTCCGGATGCCTGCCGGGGGAGCGGATCAGGCCGAAGCGCAGGTCGGCCTTCTTTGCGTCGGCGTCGATCTTCGCGCCGAACTCCGGATCGAGGTGGCTCTGCGTCGGCGCCTTCGCGCCCCATGGGCCGGGTTGCTCGACGACCAGCCAGCCGGTCGCCTCGGGCGCCGTACCGGCCATCGGCTCCCGTAGCTCACGGCAATAGGTCGAGCACAGGCCCGGCCTGCCGATTGTCGGTGCGCTCACAGCCATCACCGTACGCGAGCAGACTCCCCGTCCCCATGACCGCCGTCACCTGTGGACACCGTCGCGGTGGCCGGCCGCCGGCCGAGCAGCAGCACAGCCAGTACTGCGGCCGCGAACGCGCAGACCGCGGCACCGGCAAAGATCGTGTGCACTTGTGAAATGCCAGCCCCGCGGAGCGCGTCGACGAACGGCCGGCAGGAGGCGGCGTTGTCCGGACAGAGTTCGTTCGGTGACGGAATGTCAGCGACCAGCGTGTAGTAGCGGCGCAGTCCGATCGCGGTCAGTGCCGAGACGCCGACCAGCATGCCGACCATCCGGGCGACGACGACCAGGGCGCTGACCAGGCCGTGGCTGTCGGGCCGGGTGGCGCCCAGGATCGCTGTGTTGACAGGGGACAGCGCGAGGCCGAACCCGAATCCGCAGGCGAGCAGGCTGATGGTTGCCGGTGCGTGCTTCAGTGCGTCCTTGTCCCAGAAGGCCATCAGGACGAACATCGCGCCCGCCAGCGTCAGCCCGGCGCCCGTGATCAGGCCGAGGCCGTAACGGCGCGTCAGCCAGCCTCCGACGACGGCACCGATCGGTAGGGCGACCAGGAAGCGCAGCAGGACGAGTGCGGCCGCGAGTTGGCCGCCGCTTTGCGTAGTACGGGCGAAGACTGGGACGTCGACCAGCGCAGCGATCAGGGCGGCTCCGACGAGGAAGCTGACCAGTAGGGATCCCCACGCCGGTCTGGCACCGAGCAGGCCGGGCGGGACGATGGCCTGCGCAGTACGGCGCTGCCATGCGGCGAAGGCGACAGCGAAGACGGCTGCAGCAACCAGCAGCCATGGCCCGGCCGGTGCCATGACCTCCCGCTCGGGGTCAGCCGTAGCAAACGCCAGTACTACGCCCGACAACGCCAAGGCGAGCAGTAGCGCCCCGACCAGGTCGACCTTCTTCACCAGGTCCGCGAGGCTCGCGCGTGTCTTGAAGAGGATCAACGCCAGCCACAAGAGCAGCAGTACGAGGCTGGCCACACCGATGGGAGTGAGAAGCCGGGAATCACCGCTGAAGGGCACGAACGGCAGGCCCAGCGTGATGCCGCTGGCTAGTCGCTCTGGCGCTGTCAAGGTGAGGCCGAGCGCTATGCAGGCCAGTAACCCGACTGCAGCCGACAGCGGCGGCCGCTGCAGACCACGGAGGAACAGCGCGAGCACAACGGCGACGGCGAGGTTCAGCCAGAAGATGTAGCGCCAGTCGGCGACCGCGAGCACAGCAGCACCGAGGAGAGGGCCCAGCACCGACCCGATCTCTTGCACTGCTCCTACTACGCCGAGTGGGAGTCCTCGTCTCTCAGCCGGCCAGAGGTCGGCGACGAGCGCCAGTGTCGCCGGGACCAGTCCACCGCCGCCAACACCTTGCAGGAACCGCCCCACGACGATCAGCGACAGGTCATAGGCCCCGGCGGTGATCAACGAGCCGACAGCGAAGAGGGTCAGCGCACCGACCAGGACCGGCGTACGGCCGACCACGTCGGCGATGCGGCCGATCAGCGGGAGCACTGCGATGTAGCCGAGCAGGAAACCCGAGATGATCGGGGCGGCCCGCTGCAGCTGGTCCGCAGACAGGCCGACCCCGGCCATCATGTCCGGCAGTGCCAGTACTACGACGTAGGTGTCCGCCGCGGCGAACGCGACCGCCACCGACGCGAGAGTCAGCCGCGTCCTGGGACTGCTCACGGCTTGGTGATCTCTACCTGTTCGCCGTACTTGTCGAGGGTCACGTCATAGCTGCTGGTGGCGCCGTCGTAGTACGGGCCGGTGATCGTTGCCGACACCAACTGCTTGGTGTCCTTGTCGATCTTGAAGCTGCTCGGGAAGTCCTGGTCGGCAGGCGCCTTCGGGAAGATGCCCTGCAGCGTCTTGCCCTGGACGGCTCCGGTCACCTCGGTCAGGACCTTCGCGCCTTCGCGGGTCTCGCCCTTGATCTTCGGGTCCTTCAGGGTCGGCAGGACCGACGTGAGGCCCTTGTTCGGGTCGAGCAGCACCGCCGGGTCGGGCGCGCCCAGACCGGCCAGCTGCGACGGCGGCAGCTCGATGTAGCTCGGCGTGAACGGCAGCTTCGCGTAGACCTTGCTGCCGACCGCGACCACCTCGGCGTCGATCGGCGCGCCGGAGGAGCGGACCGTCAGCTTGCCCTTGAACGCCGGGGCGTGGGTGGCGACGCCGTCACCGCTGGCGAGCACCTGGCCGGTGTCGGGCAGGTCCCGTCCGGTGATCACCAGGTGGATGCTGGCGGCCTCGTCGATCGTCTTCTTGACCTCGGTCAGCAGGGCGACCGGGTCGTCACCCTTCTTGCCGTCGGCGTCATCGGTCTTCTTGTCGCTGCAACTGGCCAGTGACACGGCCAGCACCATCGCCGCGGACAGCGCGAGCAGTCTCTTCATACCCTCAGCCTGCCAGGTCTGCGGCGCAGGCCGCGATCGGTTGAGCCACCGGTACGCCGGAACCGTCGCGGCGGGGGTCCAGCGGGGGAAGGTCGACCGGGGCGCCACTGTTGGCGCTGGCCTTGATCGGGGCGGTTCCGACGAAGGCGAGCAGCAGGCCGTCCTCGCCCTTGAGTAGCCGGTGGCAACGAACACCGCCGGTCGCCCGGCCCTTACCTGGGTACTCGCTGAAGGGCGTCACCTTGACCGCGCCGACCTCCGTGCCCGGCAATGCCGATGTCGATCCGGAGATCGTCACGACGTGCGACTCCTTGCCCGGGTCAACGGCGCCGAAGTACGTCACCTTGGCCCCGGCCGACAACCGGACGCCGGCCATGCCGCCCGCAGTACGGCCCTGCGGCCTGACCACGGATGCGTTGTAGTGCAGGAGTTGCGCGTCGCTGGTGATGAAGCAGAGCTCCTCGTCACCGGTGGTCAACTCGACCGCGCCGACGACCTCGTCGCCGTCGTTGAGCCGGATGACCTCCCACGAGTCGCGGTTGCTGAGGTGATCCGGGGTGACCCGCTTGACGACGCCGGTCGCGGTACCGAGGGCCAGGCCGACGGAGTCCGGGTCCATCGTGGTGAGGGCCAGCGCCTTCTCGCCCGGCTCGAGGGAGATGAACTCCGCGACCGGTGCTCCGCCTTGCAGGTTCGGCGCGCTGGCGGTCGTCGGTACTGCGGGCAGGTCGAGCGACTCGAGCCGGATCAGCCGGCCGGCGCTGGTGACCAGGCCGTAGTGACCGCGGGCGGTGCTCTTGATCGCCGACACGATCGCGTCGTGCTTGGCCCGTCCGTCGCCTTGGCCGAACGGCTCGACGCCGTTGGTGCGGGCGAGCAGGCCGGTGGAGCTCATCAGCACCCAGCACGGGTCGTCGGTGACCTCGAGCGGTACGGCGGCGGTCTTGGTCGCCCCGGACGACTCCAGCAGCACCGTACGCCGGGGCGTGCCGTAGGTCTTGGCGACCTCGTTGAGCTCCTCGGACACGATCTTCTTGAGCAGCGACTCGTCCTCGAGGATCGCGGTCAGCTTCTCGATCTCGCGCTCGAGCTCGGCCTTCTCGGTCTCCAGCTCCAGCTTGGAGAACTTGGTCAGCCGGCGCAGCGGCATGTCCAGGATGTAGTTGGTCTGGATCTCGGTCAGGTCGTAGATGTCCATCAACCGGGTCCGGGCCGCGGCCGCGTCGTCGCTGGACCGGATGATCTGGATCACCTCGTCGATGTCCAGGATCGCGACCAGCAGACCGTCGACGATGTGCAACCGGTCGAGCGCCTTCTTCCGGCGGAACTCGCTGCGCCGCCGGGTCACGTCGTACCGGTGGCCGAGGTAGACCTCGAGCAGTTCCTTCAGGCCGAGGGTGCGCGGCTGGCCGTCGACCAGGCAGACCGCGTTGATGGAGAACGAGTCCTCCAGCGGCGTCATCTTGTAGAGCTGCTCGAGCAGCGCCTCAGGGACGAAGCCGTTCTTGACCTCGATCACCAGCTGGGTGCCGTGCGACCGGTCGGTGAGGTCCTTGACGTCCGCGATGCCCTGCAGCTTCTTGGCCTGGACCAGCGTCTTGATCTTCTCGATCACCTTCTCCGGGCCGACCGTGTAGGGCAGCTCGGTGACCACGATGCCCTTGCGCCGCGGGGTGACGTTCTCGATCCGGGCGGTGGCGCGCATCTTGAAGCCGCCGCGGCCGGTCAGGTAGGCGTCCTTGATGCCTTCCAGACCGACGATCTTGCCGCCGGTCGGCAGGTCCGGGCCCGGGATGAAGCGCATCAGGTCGTCGACGTCGGCACTCGGCGTCTTGATCAGGTGCCGCAGCGCCTGGATCACCTCGACCAGGTTGTGCGGCGCCATGTTGGTCGCCATCCCGACCGCGATCCCGGCCGCGCCGTTGACCAGCAGGTTGGGAAAGGCAGCCGGCAGCACCGACGGCTCTTCCTCGCGGCCGTCGTAGTTCGGCTTGAAGTCGACGACGTTCTCGTCCAGGCCGTTCGTCATCGCCACCGCGGACGGCGCCATCCGGCACTCGGTGTACCGCATCGCGGCGGGGCCGTCGTCCAGCGAGCCGAAGTTCCCGTGGCCGTCGATCAGCGGCAGCCGCATCGACCAGGGCTGCGCGGTCCGGACCAGCGCGTCGTAGATCGCACCGTCGCCGTGCGGGTGGTACTTACCCATCACTTCACCGACGACGCGGGCGCTCTTCACGTGTCCGCGGTCGGGACGGATGTTGTTCTCCGCCATCGAGAACAGGATCCGGCGCTGCACGGGTTTGAGGCCGTCCCGCGCGTCGGGCAGGGCCCGGGAGTAGATCACCGAGTAGGCGTACTCCAGGAAGCTGGTGCGCATCTCGTCGGAGACGTCGACATCGAGGATGTGCTCCTCGTAGTCCTCGGGTTCGGCGGTGCTGCTGGTACGGCGTGCCATGCGGTTCTGCGTGCTCCTCGGTGACTGCAACTCCGTCGAGCTGCGTGGCGGCTGGGGCCCATTGTCACTGCAGGGGGCACCCGAACCCAGCACCGACCCGGGTGTCCTCCCGATTTGACCGCCCAGCGTACGCCGTACCGGGGTTCCGCCCCGCTGGTCGCGGGGCGGAACGTCGAGGTGTCACATGTCGCGGTTCGCCATCGTCACCACTCCCTGTTTGCCATCGTCATCACTCCCTCGTTGTCCGTCAGAAGTCCCGATCGGCCGTCAGAAGTCCCGGTTCGCCATCAGAACTCCCGGTTGTCGGTGCCGGTGATCCGGACCGAGTCCGTCTCGGCGCCGGTGATGCGCACCGAGTCGGTGCCGGTGCTGGTGATGCGCACCGAGTCGGTGCCGGTGCTGGTGATCCGGACCGAGTCCGTCTCGCCGCTGGTGATCCGGACCGAGCCGTCGGCCGCGGCGGCCACCGGGACGGCGAGCAGCCCACCGGCCAGCAGGCTGCCGAGGATGATGCTGCGCTTCCTCATGGATACCCCTTTCCGTCGCGCCGGTCCGCCTGGACCGGCGCGATGATCGTGGCGCGGGAGGCGGCTCTTCGGCCCTCGGTTAGACCACCTTCTAACCGTCCGTCCGCTGAGAGCGGCCCGGTCAGCTCTGAACGGCCGCAGACGGCTGCGAGTCGCGCAGGATGACCCCGGTCGGCAGCAGCGCCGCCCCGATCGCCAGTGCCACGCAGACCACTCCGATCGACAGCAGCGTGCCCCATGGCACCGTCATCGGTACGTCGGTCAGGCCGACCGACATCGCGTGCCGGATCAGCAGCCCGACCGTGACGGTGATCACGGTTCCGAGGCTCAGTGCGACCGCGCTGACCAGGGACGACTCCCAGAGGACCATGCGGCGGATCTGGGCCGGAGTCGCGCCGAGGAGTCGCGAGGTGACGAACTCGTGGCGGCGTTGCAGGCTTCCCATCAGCAGCGTGTTCGCGATCGCGATCGCGCTGTACAACGCGGCCGGACCCAGCAGCAGGATCAACCCCAGCTGGTTGCCCTTTCGCAGACCTTCTCCCTCGGCCTGCTGCCACTCAGCAGCCGGTACTGCGTCCGCGCCGGTACCGGCCAGCCGTTCGTCGAGCGCTCTGGTCAGTGCGGCCGCGTCGACACCTTCCGCGGGCTGGACGAACCACCGGGTTGGGCCGGCCCCCGGTGCGTGCTGCCGGGCGAGCTCGGCCGGTACGAACATCGACGGGTTGATCTCGGCGGCGTCCTTCAGGACCGCGACGACCTCGAGCTGGTCGGCACTGCGGTCGGTGAAGGTGACGCTGATCTGGTCGCCGACCCGGTAGTTGCCCAACCCCGCCATTTCCTTGCTGATGGCAACTGTCTTGCCGGTCAGCTTGCCGAGGTCGCCGGTCAGCGGGGTGATCGCGCGGGTCCGGGTGGACACCGCCGGATCGATGCCCTCGGCTTCCTCGAGGTCGGCGGTGTCCCGGTCGGTGCGGATCAGGCCGACCGGGATCGCGCCGTCGGCCACCGCGACGCCCGGCGTACCGAGGATGCGTTCGGACAGTTGCGGGGAGTTCTCCGGCGCGGTCACCACGATGGGTGCGCGCAGGGTGTCGCGGATGGTGGCGACGGACGCGTCGGCCGCGAAGCTGAGGGTCAGCACCATGGAGCCCGCGATCGCCGAGATGCCCAGCATGGGCGCGGCCAGCGATGCGCTCCGGCGGGGTGCGGCGATCACGTTGCTGCGGGCCAGTCGGCCGGATACCCGCGTCCACCTCACCAGCGGCAACGCCCACAGCCGTCCGATCAGCGGTACGACGATCGGCGCAAGCAGCGTCAGGGCGACCACCAGCAGCATCGGCGTGAACATGGCCAGCGGCATGACCGCCTCACCCGTGCCCGGCCGGATCAGGGCCAGCAGCACGATCGATCCCGCCAGCACGAGCACCCCGAAGGTGATCCGTACCGGCCCGATCTGCGGCGGTTCGAGTGCGGCCTCGCGCAGCGCGTCCACAGCGCCGACCCGTCCGGCGCGGCGTGCGGCCGAGCGTGCACCCAGCATCGCCACGACCAGCCCGGCGCCCACGGCGATCGCCAGCGGAACCCACGGACTGGCAGGCTCGAGCTTCACCGGCGCCAGTTCCGTGTACGACGCCTTGGCCAGCACCAAAGGAGTCACCAACTGAGCCAGTACTGCGCCTGCCACCGAAGCCACGATCGCCACGAACAGCGCCTCGCCCAGCACCATCCGCTTGACCTGCCGCGGCGTAGCACCGATCAGCCGGAGCAACCCGACCTCGCGACGCCGCGACGCCACGGCGAAGGCGAACGTACTGGCGATCACGAAGATCGTGATGAACCCGCTGATCACGCCGACCATGCTGAGGACGACCTGCAGGCCGGACGCGTCCTCACCCGAGAGCAGCACCCGGGCGGTGGTCGGCGGATCGGCGTTCGGCAGCGTGACCGTGATGCTGTCGGCCGCGGGTCCGCGATAGGCGATGGTGGCGGCCGTCGCGGTCGCGGCCAGGCCGAGCATGAAGACACCGACGGCGAGCGCGACGAACGAACCGGCGTACAGGGAGAGGTGGCGGCGGACGGTCTGTCGGCTGAGGAAGAGCATCAGCGTTCCAAATCACTCATGGCAGCGGCGATCTGGGCCGGGTTGCCGTGGTCGAGAGAGCCGGCCACCAGGCCGTCGGACAGGAACAGCACCCGCTCGGCGTACGCCGCCGCGACCGGGTCGTGGGTGACCATCACGACCGTCTGACCGGCCCGGTCGGTTGCCTCACGCAACAAGCTGAGGACCTGCCGGCTGGTGCTGCTGTCGAGTGCGCCGGTCGGTTCGTCGGCGAAAAAGACGGCCGGCCGGGTGATCAGGGCCCGGGCGATCGCGACCCGCTGCTGCTGACCACCGGAGAGCTCGGCCGGACGCCGCCGGGCCTTGCCTTCGAGGCCGACCTGGTCGAGAACCTGGAGCACGTCGCCGCGGCGCGGCCGGCGTCCGGTCAGTCGCAGCGGAAGCGCGACGTTGTCGTAGACCGTGAGCGAAGGCAGCAGGTTGTAGGCCTGGAAGACGAACCCCATCTGCTCGCGGCGGAGCTTGGTGAGCGCCACCTCACCGAGGCCGTGCAGGCTGGTCCCGCCGAGCATCACGTGGCCGGAGGTCGGCTGGTCGAGTCCGGCCGCGCACTGCAGCAGCGTGGACTTGCCGGATCCGGACGGGCCCATGACGGCGGTGAACGAGCCACGGACGAAGTGGTAGGTGACGCCTCGCAGCGCCTCCACCGCTCCGGCTTTGGAGCGATAGGTCTTGGTGATCCCGTCCAGCAGCAGGGCGGGCGGTTCGCCTGGTCCGGCGAGGGGGTGCATCGGCGCGGTACTGGTCATGGTTCCCAGCCAACCGTGATCGGCCGGTCCGAACCCTGGTCCAGGAGCTAGACCAGCGGTAGCGCGCACGCTACCGACTTCGGGCAGGTCGCGGACCTAGGGTTGAGCGAGTGGAGAGACCTGACACGGCCTGGGCCGCCCTCAGCTCGCGGCGCTTCCTCGTGTCGTCGTGGCCCTGGCGCAGCTACGCCTATCTACTGAGCTCGATCCCCGCCGGAGCGCTGACGCTCGTTGTCCTGATCGGTGCCGCGGGGCTGGGCGCGCTGCTGAGCCCGATCCTGGTCGGCATCATGCTGATGGCGGCGCTCCCGCTGTTCGGCGTCGTGATCGGCAGCGTCGAGCGGTGGCGGGCCCGGTTGATGATCCCGGCGGGCGTGCCGAGTCCGCACACGGCGATGCCCCCGGCGTACCGGTGGCGGGCGCGACTGAGGTTCCGGCGTGGGGAGCGGGCCTCGATGCGCGCGCTCGGCTACGGGCTGGTGCTCGGGATCTTCGTCTGGCCGTTGAGCGCGTTTTTCGGCGGCCTGAGCGCGATGATCCTCGGCATCACGCTGATCTCCCCGATCGTCGCCTCGCACGGGAACATGGGGATGGGCCCGTGGATTCTCGACGACACCCTCGACGGGCTGGTGTTCCTGGTCGCCTTCGGCCCGGTCTACTACGTCGTCTCGTCGTACATCGTCGGCGCGCTGGCCGCGGCCGAGGCCGAGCTGGCGAAGGCGATGCTGGGGCCGCGGGAGGACGAGCTGCGGCGCAACCTGGCCGAGCTGCGCCGGTCGCGACTGGACCTGGTCGACGCCTTCGAGACCGAGCGGGCGCGGATCGAACGGCATCTGCACGACGGCGTCCAGCAGCGGCTCGTCGGGCTCACGATGACGCTCGGCCTGGCCGAGCTGGACCTGCCCGAGGGGGAGGGGCGGCGGCTGGTGGTGAAGGCGCATGCTGAGGCCGAGGCCGCGCTGGCGGATCTGCGCGAAGCGGTGCGGGGCATCCATCCGCGGGTGCTGATCGATCATGGGCTGGAGGCCGCAGTACGGGAGGTCGCCGATCGCAGTCCGCTGCCGGTGAGCGTGCGGATGGCGCTGCCGCAGCGGTTCCCCACGCCGATCGAGGCGGCGGCGTACTTCGTCGTCAGCGAGGCGCTGGGCAATGTCGCGAAGCACGCCCAGGCGACCCACTGCGCGGTGGAGGGCTGGGTGTCCGGCGACCGGCTGGTCGTCACCATCACCGACGACGGGGTCGGCGGCGCGACCCTGGAAAGCTCGTCCGGGACCGGTTTGACCGGGCTGGTGACCCGCCTGGACGCGTTGGGAGGCACACTCGACCTGTCCAGCCCACCCGGTGGGCCGACCCGACTGAGGATGGAGTGCCCGTGCCGGCTCGACGACTGAGCATCGTCCTGGCTGAAGACTCACTGCTGTTGCGCGAAGGGCTGGCCAGCATTCTGGACCGGGCCGGCCACGAGGTCAGGGACGCCGTCGGCGACGCGGACACCCTGCTGGCCGTGGTTCGCAAGGAGCCGCCGGACGTGGTGATCACCGACGTCCGGATGCCTCCGGGGCACAGCGACGAAGGGCTGCGCGCGGCCGCCGCGATCCGGGCCGAGCTGCCCGGGATCGGCATCCTGGTGCTGTCCCAGTACGTCGCCGACGCGTACCTGTCTTCGTTGCTGGAGACAACGACCGGTGGGATCGGCTACCTGCTCAAGGACCGGGTCGGCCACGTGGCCGAGTTCCTCGAGTCACTCGACCGGGTCGCCCAGGGTGGCACGGTCGTCGACCCCGAGGTGGTACGCCAGCTGCTGGCGCGCCGCCGCGACGACGGCCCGCTGTCGGCACTGACTCCGCGCGAGCTCGAAGTACTGGCACTGATGGCCGAGGGCCGGGTGAACTCGTCGATCGCGGAGCAGCTCGTGGTCAGCGAGGCGGCGGTCCGCAAGCACGTCGGCAACATCTTCGCCAAGCTCCAGCTCGACGACGGCCGCGATCGCCGGGTCTCGGCCGTGCTCACCTATCTGCGCGGGTAGGGAATCAGCGCGGACGCGGGGTGGTTCCAGCTGGATGTAGTGACACGGCCCGACAGCGAAAGGTTCTGATGATCGACATCGACACCTCCACGGCCTTCGGCAAGCGGATCGCGCGGCAGCTGGACGACGAGATCGTGCTCTGGCTGACCACGGTCGCGAAGTCCGGGACGCCGGTACCGACGCCCGTGTGGTTCCTCTGGCACGACGGAGAGATCCTGATCAGCAGCCAGCCGGACAAGGCCAAGCTGCGCAACATCGCCGCGCGTCCCCAGGTCTCGCTGAACTTCAACGCCACGCACACCGGGGGAGACGTCGGCGTGATCACCGGTACCGCGGTGATCGAGCCGGACCCGATCAGCGGCGAGGCGCTGGCGGCGTACAACGCGAAGTACGGCGATCCGATCGCCGGCCTGGGGATGACGCCGGCCCAGTTCCACGCCGCCTACTCGGTGCTGATCCGCGTCACCCCCGACAAACTCCGCGGCTTCTAGTTGAGATAGTTCTCGACCGTGTCGGCGGAGCGGGGCTCGGCGGCGTCCGGGTCCTCGCCGAACTCGCGCTTGGCGCGCCGCTGGCGGAGCAGGTCCCAGCACTGGTCCAGCTCGACCTCGAGCGCGCGCAAGCGGGCGCGCTCGTCGTCGTCGGCAACGGTCCCGGCCGCGTGCTTGGCCCGGAGCTCGTGCTCCTCGGCGACCAGCGCGTCGATCTTGCTGAAGATGTTGGTGTCGTCGGTCATGGGGAAACCGTACGCCCGTCCGGGAGTTGGGCGCGGGACAGTAGCTCGGTGATGGTGAGGATGGCGATGGTTTCGGCGGCGATGAGGCCGACCAGGACGACGAGCTGGAGGGCTGCCGCGGCCGTGGGGGAGGCGCCGCCGAGGACCATGCCGACGAACGCGCCGGGCAGTGACACCAGGCCGACCGTGCGGGTCTGATCCAGGGCCGGCAGGAGGGCGTCGCCGGCGACCGGGCCGACGACGAGTTTGAAGGCGTCGCGGGGGAGCAGCCCGATCGACAGGCCGGCCTCGAACTCGCCGTACCGGCCGCCGTACTCACTCAGGACCCGGCGGCCGGCCAGCGTGGTGGCGGTCATCGCTCCGCCGACGATGATGCCGCCCATCGGCAAGATCGTGGCCGGGTTCCGGGGGACCACGCCGGGCAGGATAAGCAGCAGCAGAACAGTCAGCGCGCCGGCACCGATCGCGGCGCCGCAGTACAGCCACTGATGGCGAACCGCCACGGTCTGGTGCAACCGCCGGGTGCTGGTGAAGGTCGCGACGCCGAACATCAGCAGGACGAACGCGATCGCCCCGAGCGTGTGCTGCAGCGCGAACCCGACCACCAGCCCGACCGCGGCCAGCTGCACGACCGCGCGCAGCGCCGCGGTGACGATCCCCTTGTCGTGCCGCAGACCGGCGTACCGGGAGCCGGCGACGCCGATCGCGATCAGCAGCGGAAGGACGATCAGCGCGGCGAACCCAAGACCGGTGTCGAGCGACATCCGCCCATTCCAGCACGCCGCGCCCCCGATACCCGGGTCATTCGGGCGTGAAGTCGGCCTCGTCGAAGGAGTACTCGCCCCGCTCGCCGCTGTCGACCTTGGCCGCCTCGTCCGTGCGCAACTCGACCCGGCGGATCTTGCCCGAGATGGTCTTCGGCAACTCGGCGAACTCGATCCGCCGGATCCGCTTGTACGGCGCGAGGTGCTCGCGGCAGAACTGCAGGATCTCCGCCGCGAGCTCCCGCGACGGCTCCCGCCCCGCCGCCAGTACGACGTACGCCTTCGGTACGGCGAGCCGGACCGGGTCGGGCGACGGTACGACGGCGGCCTCGGCGACGGCCGGGTGCTCGATCAGGACCGACTCGAGCTCGAACGGGGAGATCCGGTAGTCACTGGCCTTGAACACGTCGTCGGAGCGGCCGACATAGGTGATGTAGCCGTCCTCGTCGCGGCTGGCGACGTCGCCGGTGTGGTAGTAACCGCCACGCATCGCCTCGTCGGTGAGGTCCTTGGCGTCGCGGTAACCGCGCATCAGCGGGACCGGCGGCGGAGCGAGCTCGATGCAGATCTCGCCGTCGTCGCCGACCTCGTCCGTGCTCGGGTCGACCAGCGCGATCGAGTACCCCGGCAGCGGCCGGCCCATCGATCCCGGCTTCACCGGCTGGCCGGGCGGGTTGCCGATCTGCGCGGTCGTCTCGGTCTGGCCGTAGCCGTCGCGGATGGTGATGCCCCAGGCGTTGCGGACCTGCTCGATCACCTCGGGGTTGAGCGGCTCGCCGGCCGAGATGCATTCGCGGATCGCCACCGTGACCGCGGACAGGTCGGCCTGGATCAGCATCCGCCAGACGGTCGGCGGCGCGCAGAACGTCGTCACCCCGTAGGTCTGCAGGACCTGCAGCATCTTCTCGGGGTCGAACCGCTGGTAGTTGTAGAGGAAGACGGTCGCGCCGGCGTTCCAGGGCGCGAAGACGTTGCTCCAGGAGTGTTTGGCCCAGCCGGGCGAAGAGACGTTCAGGTGGACGTCGCCGGGCTGCAGTCCGATCCAGTACATCGTCGACAGGTGGCCGACCGGGTAGCTGACCTGGGTGTGCTCGACGAGCTTCGGCTGACTCGTCGTACCGGAGGTGAAGTAGAGCAGCAGCGAGTCGTCGGCCGACGTATCCACCTCGGGCACCGGCCCGTCGTAGTCGCGGGACTCGTCGTAGTCGAGCCAGTCGTCCACAGCCCCACCGACGCTGACCCGGAGACAGTGATCGGCGATCCCGTCGTACCGAGCCGCGTCACCACTGCTGGTCACGACAGCCCGTACGCCGCCGCGCACGATGCGGTCGGCCAGGTCGGCATCGGTCAACAGGGTGGTGGCGGGGATCATCACCGCGCCGGCGCGGATGCAGGCGAGCATCACCTCCCACAGCGGGACGGTGTTGCCGAGCACGATCAGCACCCGGTCGCCGGGCTGAAGACCCGCCTCGGTGAGCCACCCGGCCACTTGGCGGGAGCGCTCGGCCATCTCCGCGTAGGTCAACGAGTTGACCTCGCCGTCCTCCTCGACGATGGTCAGCGCGGCCACTTCCGCCTGCTCGACGGCCAATGCGTCGAACCAGTCCCTGGCCCAGTTGAACCGATCGAAGGCCGGCCAGGCGAAGTCGCGGTAGGCGGTCTCGTAGTCCTCGCGATGGGCAACCAAGAAGTCCCGCGCCTCGCGGAACGTCCGGGTGTTGTCCGAGGTGCTCTGTTCCTCGCTCATGTCCGCACTATTGCCGAGCTCACCGCGGACGGCAATCCGACCGCCCGGCGGCCACGGCAATCGGCACGATCAGCAGGGCCAGCAGGCCACCGCCCAGGGCCAGGGCTGGATAGCCGATGCCCGCGACAACCAGGCCGGAGACCATCCCGCCGGTGGCGCCGGCGATCGCGATGAAGACGTCGACCAGACCCTGGGTCTTCGCGCGGCCGGCCAGCGGAACGGCGTCGGTGACGATCGCGGTGCCGCTGACCAGGCCCAGGTTCCAGCCGAAACCCAGCAGCGCAAGGGCCGTAGCCAGTGGCGCGACAGAGCCCGCCGGGGCACTGGCCGCGACGATACCGGCGGCCAGCAAGACGAGTCCTGAGACGGCAGCGATGCCGAGCGGGCCGTAGCGATCGACGAGCCGGCCGGTCACTGGCGACGGCAGGTACATCGCCCCGAGGTGGATGGCGATGACGACCCCGGAGGCGGCCGCACCGCGCCCGTGGTCGTGGAGGTGAACCGGCGTCATCGTCATGACGGCCACCATCACCAACTGCGTCAGCACCATCACCATCGAGCCCACCACGACCCCGGTACGACGCCCGCCGATCCGCGGTCTCGGTTCGGTGGACGCCACCGCAGGGCGTCGCGCCTCCAGCGTGCGGGCCAGAAGCAACGGATCCGGACGCAGCCAGACGGCCAGGATCAAGGCGGCCAGGGCATACGCGGTACCGGCAAGAAGGAACGGTCCGGCCAGGTAGGGGACGCCGAGGCTCTCCGCCAGCTCGCCCGTTGGTGCTGCCAGGTTGGGGCCGACTACGCCGCCCAGGGTGGTCGCGACCAGCACTGTGGACACTGCGCGAGCACGGTGAGTCGGCTCAGCCAGATCGGCTCCGGCATAGCGGGCCAGGAGGTTCGTCGACATCCCGGCTCCGTAGACGAACAGTGCGACGAACAGCAGAGCGGCGTTGCCGAGAGCAGCGCCGGCGATGACGCCCGCGCTGCCGATCGCACCGGCGAGGTAACCGGTGGCAAGGCCCAGACGTCGACCGTGAGTCTGCGAGATCCGGCCGACCGCGATGGCCGCCAGTACCGAACCGGCCGTCCCCAGCGCACTGGGAAGACCAGCCAGGCTGGTGGACTTCAGCATGTCTTGAGCGAGCAGGGATCCGACGGTGACACCCGCCGCCAGTCCGGCGCCGCTCAGGACCTGAGCGGCGACCAAGACGACGAGAGTACGGCGCTGCGCCTCGGCGGAAGACACGCCCTCCCGCAGGTCCGGCGCGTCAGTCTTCACGAGGCATCGGACTACCCAGGTCCAGGCGGTCGGCCAGGCCGGCTGCGGCGAACGCGGCCGTGAGTTCGGCGCGGCCTTCGGCATAGTGGTCCCAACCGTCGTAGTGAACGGGTACCGCCCGGAGCGCGCCCAGAATTCTTGCCGCCTCGGCGGTCTGTACGCTGTCGAAGACGATGGGCGCGCCGCCGAAAAGGACCGGAAAACTCGGGGCGCCGGCGAAAAGGATGGCGGTGTGGACCGGCGCGAAGCGCTCGGCGATCTCCTTGACCGCGTCGAGCGAGGCGTTGTCGCCGCTGACGTACACCGTCGGCAGTTCGTCACCGGTCAGGACGAAGCCGACGACTTCGCCGGTGACCGGTTCGACCTCCTCGCGGGCCCCTGGCCCATGGATGGCGGGCACACCGTGCACGGTGAGGACGCCGCCGCCCGGTCGGGCCAGTTCGATCGACTCCCAGTCAGCCAGACCTCTCGCCCTGTCTCCCAGGCGTTGTCCGCCTCCCGGCGTGGTCAGGGTCAAGGGCACCTCGGCGAGGAAGGCCCGGCCGGCGGTGTCGAGGTTGTCGGGGTGCTCGTCGTGGGACAGCAGGACCACGTCGACCGCGCCGAGCTCGCTGGGCCGGCCGGCCGAAGCGGTGGTCTTGGTCAGGATCTTCTGTCCGGCGCTGTGGTAGTCACCGGGTTCGTCGAAGGTCGGATCGGTGAGAAACCTCAATCCGCCGTAGTCGAACAGGGCGGTCGGACCGCCGAGGACCCGAACCGGGAACGGTGTGCTGGCCACGAACTCTCCTCACGGATAACTGCATCATCTTCCGTGAGACTGTAAATGTTTCTCACGGACGCTGGCAAGCCGTACCATGAGAGTCATGAGCCCGACCGACCAGGCCGTGCTGCCGCCCGCCCCTGGAGCCGAGCAGTACGTCGCTCTGGACTTCGTCAACAGCGCCATCGCGCTGCCCAACGGGCACTTCGTGGATCTGATGGGCACTCCCGAGGCGACGAATCGGTGGCTTGCGGCTCACGGTCTGGCGCCCGCCGACGCCGGCGTCCAGGAGATGTGCGCGACCCAACTGCGATCGCTGCGGGAGCACTTCCGAGCCCTGTTCGGTGCGCGCAGCTCCGGGCTTCCCGTCCTGCCGGCCGCGCTCACCGCGGTCAATGACGCGATGACCAGGGTCTCGACGGCCGCCCTGTTGCGCTGGGACGAGAAGGAAGGCCCGTACCGCGAGGCGAGCTGCCCGCCGAACCAGATTCTGGACCGCGCGCTCGCGACCCTGGCCGACAACGCGGCCGACCTCCTCACCGGTCCCGACGCCGAATCCCTCGCCCTCTGCGAGTCGAGTCCCTGTAACCGCTACCTGTTGCGTCGCGGCCGCCGCCAGTGGTGCTCCGTGCGCTGTGGCGATCGGGCTCGCGCGGCCCGGGCCTACGCCCGGCGCGCGTAACCCACTTCAGCTGAGGTTGAGGGCCAGCACAGCGCCGGTGAGGACGAGCGGGGTGAGGATCAGGCCGCGCCAGAGGAAGGACCACCAGGAGATGTGGATGTCGGCGGCTCGGCAGCGGTCTCGCCACAGGAGGGTGGCTAGAGATCCCCAGAGGGTGAGCAGGCAGCCGCAGTTCACGCCGATGAGGAGCAGCATCATCCGGGTGCCGTCTGCTGCGGCGACGGGCTCCATCGCGAGGTAGGCCGGGAGGTTGTCGACGGCGTTCGCGCCGAGTGCCGCCGTACCGGTCAGCCGCAGGTGCGCCGCGAGGCCGCCCGGGTTGGTGCCGGCGACCTGGCTCAGGACGCCTTCCAGGCCGTGTGCCGTGAAGGCGCCGACGACGAGGAAGAGTCCTACAACCGTGATGACCAGCCGCCAGGGGAGTAGCGACCACGTGAGCTCGCGGCGTCGGCGTACGGCGAAGAGGACGATCAGCACCAGGGCGCCCACGCTGGCCGGCCACGCCACGTCGATGCCCGTGACGAAGGCGGGTCCGAGCGCGAGGCACACGGCCGCCGAGCCCCAGAAGAGCACCTTGTCGTCGAGCTCAGGAGTCTCCGGTACGACGTACGTCCGGCGCAGGTCCCGACGGAACAGGACAGCCAGGACGGCCACGGTGATCACGATCGCGGCGATGGCCGGTCGCCAGCTGAGGCCGAGATAGTCGCGCAGCCCGAGACCGAGCCGGTCGAACTGATGCAGCGCGAGCAGGTTGGTGAGATTGGACACTGGCAGCAGCAGCGACGCCGTGCCGGCCAGCCACACCGTGGTGAAGGCGAAGAGCTTCGGCGGGATGTCGAGCTGGCGCGCCATCGCGAGCACTACCGGGGTGAGCAGTACTGCGCAGGTATCCAGGGACAGCACGATGGTCAAACCCGTGGCCAGCACGACCACCAAGAGCCACAGCCGCCACGTGCGGCCACGCCCGAGGTGCGCCGCCTCCCGGGCAGCGACCTCGAAGACCTTCGCGGCGTCGGCCAGGCCGGCGATCACCGTCACCGCGACCAGGAAGACCAGAACCGGAGCGATCCGCTCGAGCACGGCCAGCGCCTCCGACGGACCCAGCACACCGGGTGCGAGCGCGGCAAGACCACCGAGCGCACTCAGCCACCACATGGAATTACCGCCCTCCGAAGTCGGGTGAGTGAGTACGCTGGCCGCGTGACAGCGCCGGAGCAACCTCAGCGGCCGGCCCAGTATGCCCCGGAGCACCCCGAAGGCTATCCGGCGGAGTACGAGGCGGACGTCGTCCTGCGCGACGGGGCGACAGCGCATCTGCGGCCGATCACCCCAGGTGACGCGGACCTGCTGGTGGCCTTCTACGCACGGGTCTCGGAGCAGTCGAAGTACTACCGGTTCTTCGCGCCGTACCCGCAGCTGTCCGATCGCGATGTGGCGCGTTTCACCCAGGTGGACTACGTCGACCGGCTGGCGCTGATCGTGACGGTCGGCGACGCGATGATCGGGGTCGGCCGCTACGAGCGGACCGGCCGGCGGACCGCCGAGGTGGCCTTCCTGATCGAGGACGCCCACCAGGGCCGGGGCCTGGGGCAACTGTTGCTCGAGCACCTGGCCCAGGGGGCCCGCGAGCACGGCATCGCCCGGTTCGTCGCCGAGGTGCTGCCGGACAACCGCAAGATGATCACCGTGTTCACCGAGGCCGGCTACAAGGTCGCCCGGGAGTTCGAGGACGGCGTGATCATGGTCGAGTTCGACATCGCGCCGACCGACACCTCGTTCGGGGTGATGCAGGCCCGCGAGCAACGCTCGGAGGCGCTGTCGATCGCGCGGCTGCTCACCCCGGCGGGAGTCGCCGTGATCGGGGCCAGCCGGCGCGAGGGCACGATCGGCAACGCGTTGCTGCGCAACCTGCGCGACGGTGGCTTCCCGGGCCGGCTGTACGCCGTCAACACCGACACCCAGGCCGACGAGATCGACGGCGTACCGGCGTACCCGACGATCCGGGATGTCGACGGGCCGGTCGATCTGGCGGTGGTCGCGGTGCGGGCCGAGATGGTTGCCGACGTGATCCTGGACTGCGCGGCCAAGGGCGTGCGCGGGCTGGTGGTGGTGTCGAGCGGCTTCGCCGAGATCGGTGACGAGGGACGCAAACGGCAGCGGTACCTGGTCGGCCTCGCCCGGTCCTACGGGATGCGCGTGATCGGCCCGAACGCACTGGGCGTGATCAACACCGCCTCCGGCGTCAGCCTCAACGCGACGCTGTCGCCGCTGATGCCCAGCCCGGGCCGGGTCGCGTTCTTCTGCCAGTCCGGCGCGCTCGGCGTCTCGATCCTGGCCGACATGGTCGGGCGCGGTCTCGGCCTGTCGAGCTTCGTCTCGGCCGGCAACCGGGCCGATGTCTCCGGCAACGACCTGATGCAGTACTGGTACTCCGACGAGGCGACCGAGGTCGTCCTGCTCTACCTGGAGTCGCTCGGCAATCCGCGCAAGTTCAGCCGGGTCGCGCGGCGGCTGGCCGGCCGCAAGCCGGTGATCGCGCTGAAGTCCGGTCGCGCCACCCAAGGTGTCCCGCTCGGCCACACGGTCCGTCGCAGTACGTTGCCTTCAGCAACCATTGACTCGCTGTTCCGGCAGAGCGGGCTGATCGGCGTCGACACCCCCGGTGAGTTGTTCGACGTCGCGCAACTGGTCGCACACCAGCCGCTGCCGAAGGGCCGCCGGGTCGCGATCGTCAGCAACTCCGACGCACTGACCCTGCTGGCCCTCGACACGATGGCGGGCTGCGGGCTCGACGTCGCGGGGGAGCCGCGCACACTGAACGCCGAGGCGAGCGCGGCCGACTTCGGCGCCGCGCTGGGAGAGGTGTTCGCCGATGACCGGGTGGACTCGGTGGTGGTGATCTTCACGCCGCCGGTCCAGTCCAACGGTGCCGAGGTCGCCCAGGTGCTCGCGGCCGGCGCCGCCGAGTCCGACAAGCCGGTTGTCTCCACCTTCCTCGCCTCGCGCAGCGTCCCGGAGCAACTCCGCGTCCCGGACGAGCACGGCGGCGCGGCCCGCGGCTCGATCCCGTCGTTCTCCTCCCCGCAGTACGCCGTGGGCGCACTCGCCAAGGCCACCATGTACGCCGAGTGGCGGCGTCGCGCGGACAGCAGCATCCCCGACCTGCCCGGGATCGACACCACCGGCGCCGAGGACTTCGTCGCGGAGTTCCTGCAGCGCCACCCGAACGGCGCCGACCTCGACGACGCCGACCGGCAACGGTTGCTGAGCTTCTACGACATCACCGTGCTGCCCGCGTTCCCGGTGCTGTCGGCGGACGAGGCGGTCGCGCGCGCCGAGGAGCTCGGCTTCGAGGTGATCCTGAAGGCAACCGCCGAGCAGTGGCGGATGCGGCCGGACCTCGCCGACATCTGGCGCCACATCCACGACGAGGACGACATGCGCGAGGCATGGGCCGAGATGACGCGGACGTTCGGGGTCGCGTCGGATCCTGGCCGGGCTCAGTTCGTCGTCCAGAAGATGGCGCCTCCCGGCGTACCGGTGGTCATCTCGGCTCTGGAGGACGTTGCCTTCGGCCCGGTGGTGTCGTTCGGCCTGTCCGGGGTCGCGACCGACCTGCTGGGCGACCGCGCCTATCGGATGCCTCCGCTCACGACGGTCGACGCCGCCGAGATGGTCCGCGAAGTCCGGGCGGCGCCGCTGCTTTATGGCTATCGCGGTTCCGATCCGGTGGACATCCCAGCCATCGAGAACCTGCTGCATCGAGTCTCTCGGCTGACCCTCGAGCTGGAGGAGGTGGTCCGCTGCGACCTCCGCTCCGTCCTCGTCGCGGCCGAGGGCGCCACCATCCTGGACACCAGCATCCGCATCGCCCCGAACGAGAAACCCCGGCAGGACACCCCAGCCCGTCGCCTCACCTGACCTCAGAGGTCTGGTAATTGCAGCGCGCGGAGATGGTTCGGCCGCCTAGGCTGAGCTGATGCTGAGGGCGGATGCGACAGCGCTGGCGGAGTTGTTCGGGGTGGGGGAGCCGAGCGCGATGCAGGAGACGGCACGCGGGGCGATGGGTGCTGTCTGGCGGTTGGAGACCGAGACCGGAACCTATGCCGCCAAGGAGTTGTTCTGGTTCGAGGGTGATGTCGGCTCCGTGCGGCGCGAGGTTGCGTTTCGGACCGCGTGTGCGGCGGCTGGGGTGCGGAGTCCTGAGCCGTTGGCGAGTGTCAGCGGCGAGTACGTCGTACGGCATGAAGGGGTTTGGTGGCGGCTGTACGAGTGGGCGGAAGGCGACGTTCCGGACCACCTGGACATCGAGGTCACCACGTGGCTCGCTCAGCAGATGGCGGTCATCCACGCCCTCGACTGGCCCGGTGGCGAGCTCGAGCCGGTGCCGTTCTACCACCAGGTCGATGTCGACTGGGACGAACTGGTGGACACGGCGCTGCGGGCCGGCGTCGAGTGGGCCGACGACCTTCGCCGGGCTCAGCCGCAACTGCTCGAGCTGACCTCACTCGTCAACGCGGAACCGGTCGGCGACCAGGTCTGGTGCCACCGCGACCTCAAGAACAGCAACGTACTGCGACCCGCGAGCAACGTTGCCGAGGGCAACTGGCTGGTCGACTGGGACAACGTCGGCCCACTCTCACCGGAGCGGGAACTGGGCGCGCTGCTGATGTGGCACCTGCACAACCCAGCTGACCTTCGGCGCCTCGTGACCGGCTACCACGCGGCGGGCGGGCCGGCCGAGATCACCGGCCCGGCCTCGTTCGCCACCGGCCTCGCGATCTCCCTCAACTTCCTGCACGGACAGGCCGCGCTGGCGATGGACACCGGCCACGCCGAGACCCACCGCCGCTACGCCACCCGTCAGGTCGCCGGCGTCATCTCCGGCCTCCCTGACCTCGCCCAACTGAAGACCGTCGCCGACGTCAGCCGGACCTAGGTGGCGGGTGTGAATCGCACCGTGATGCTCAAACCACCTTCGGCGCGGGCGGTGGTGGTGAGGGCGGCGTGGTGCGCATCGGCAACGGCCTTGACGATGGCCAGTCCGAGACCGTAGCTCTCGCGGCGCCCGCTGCGGTCAGGCGCCAGGCGTTGGAACGGCTGGAAGAGTCGATGAAGCTGATCGTCGGGGATGACCGGCCCGCTGTTGGTGACCGAGAGGGTGACTTCGTTGCCGGCGGCCCGCGTCGTGATGTCGACCAGACCCCCTGAGTGGTTGTAGCGGACGGCGTTGTCGACGAGGTTGGTGATGAGGCTTTGGATCAGTCGGGCGTCGCCGGACATCGCGGCTGGTGCGAGGTGTTCGCCGAGGTGGAGGCCTGCTTGAGTTGCCTGCTCGCGGTGGGAGACGAGTACCTCGGCGACGAGATCGGCGAGGTCGAACGTTTCCCAGCGGGCGACGCCCCGCTCGCTCGTGGCCAGGGTGAGCAATGCCTGGACAAGACGCTCCTGGTGCTCGCCCAGCGCGAGTGCTTCTTGGCAGACCGAGCGCAGAGTGGCCGCGTCGGCGTCGGGATCGGCGAGGGCGACTTCCAGGAGGGTCCGCAGGCCGGCCAGCGGAGTACGGAGTTCGTGTGAGGCGTTGGCGACGAAGTGCCGTTGTGCGGTGAAGGAGGCTTCCAGCCGGGCGAACAGGTCGTCGAGGATCGAGCCCAGTTCGGTCAGTTCGTCGGTGGGCTCGCCGAGGGCGAGCCGCTGGTGGAGGTTGCCGGCCGAGATCGCTTTGGCGGTGGCGGTGACGGCTCGCAGCGGCCTGAGGAAGCGGCCGGCGACGTACCAGCCCGCGGCCCAGGCGATCGGGATGAGCAGCACCAGGGCGATGGTGGAGCCGATCATGAGCTGGTGCGGGTCGATCCCTTGCCCGGTTCCGCTGAGCACGCCTGGAGTGTTGCTGTCGACGGCCGTGGTCTTCTGCAGACCGGTGAGCGGGATGGTCACGATGGCAAGAATCCCGAGCCCGGCGAGATAGATGCCGGTGGCATAGAAGAGCGTCAGCCGGGCCTGCAGCGAGCGCCGCGGCTGCGTCGTACCGGCGAAGGGCTCTGGGTCGATAGCGGCCAGGTGCTGCTGGGCTGGGCCGGTGAGTTCGGTCATGCTGGTCCGATCCGGTAGCCGCCTTCGCGGATGGTTTCGATGACGGGTGGATCGCCGAGCTTGGCCCGGAGCCGATGCATGGTGTGTTTCACCGCGGAGGTGAAGGGATCGGCGGCCTCGTCCCAGGCTCGTTCGAGCAGCTCTTCGGCGGACAGCACGAGGCCCGGCGCGGCCAGCAGGCATTCGAGCAGGGCGAACTCCTTGGGACTCAGCTCGAGCCGTCGGCCGGCGCGGAAAGCGGTCCGGCGGGCCGGGTCCAGGACGATGTCCCCGCAACTGAGGGTCGGTGGAAGCGGCGGGGCGGTGCGGCGAGCCAGGGCGCGGACCCGGGCGACCAGTTCGGCGAAGGCGAACGGCTTGGACAGGTAGTCGTCGGCGCCGAGGCTGAGCCCGTCGACCCGGTCCTCGATCGTTCCGGCCGCGGTCAGCATCAGCACACGGGTCTCGGCCCGTCCGTGCGCGAGCTCCCGGCAGATGTCGTCGCCGCTGACGCCAGGTAGGTCGCGGTCGAGAACCACCACGTCGTACCGGGTGGAAGTCAGCCGATCAACGGCAGCGTCCCCGTCCAGTGCGACGTCAACGGCCATGCCCTCGCGCCGCAGCCCGGTAGCGATCGAGCGAGCCAGTACTTCGAAGTCCTCGACCACCAGAACTCTCATCGCGGTCCACCCGTTCGACGTGTCACCTACGCCACGATGCCAGGTGGTCGGTTTCAACCAGGTCGCAGCCACAGCGACGGAGCCGCGACCGGCTGCTGTCTAGAACTAGCCAGATGAAACCAGCTTCCACCAGCCGCCTGCCCCGATGAGCGGCGCAGCGATCGTCGTCGCCGGGTTGCGCAAGCGCTACGGGACGACCCAAGCCCTCGACGGCATGACGTTCAGCGTTCACCCCGGTCTGGTGACCGGCTTCCTCGGGCCGAACGGCGCCGGGAAGTCCACCACGATGCGGGTCATCCTGGGTCTGGATGCGGTCGACGACGGCACCGCGCTGATCGACGGCCAGCCGTACCACCGCCTGCGGCATCCGCTGAGCCACGTCGGCTCACTGCTTGACGCAGCCGCACTGCACCCCAGCCGGACCGGTCGCAACCACCTGCTCTGGCTGGCACATTCCCAGGGCTTGCCCGCGCGCCGCGTGGATCAGGTGATCGAACAGACCGGCCTGACCTCGGCGGCCAGGCGCAAGGCCGGCGGCTACTCGCTCGGCATGCGGCAGCGACTCGGGATCGCTGCGGCCCTGCTGGGTGATCCGCCGATCATCATGCTCGACGAGCCGTTCAACGGCATGGACCCCGACGGCATCATCTGGCTGCGTGGCTTCCTGCGGTCGTTGGCCGCCGAGGGGCGAGCCGTCCTGGTGTCCAGCCATCTGATGAGCGAGGTGCAGGACACCGCCGATCACCTGATCGTCGCCGGACGTGGGAAGGCCATCGCCGACACCGGTATGGCCGACCTGCTGGCGGCGGCGTCCGGCGATCGGGTGTCCCTGCGAACCACGGCCCGCCCGGAGGCGATGACGATGCTGGCGCAGGCAGGCGCCAAGGTCGTTGCCGCAGGCCCTGATTCCGTCACCGTTTCCGGCCTGCCGGCCGAACGCATGGTGCAGTTGCTCAGCCAGAGCGCGATCCCGTTCTCGGAGGTGTCGGCGCATCGAGCCACCCTGGAGGACGCCTATCTGGAGCTGACCCGCGACGCGGTGGAGTTCCGCGCCACGGCGGGCAAGGAGGAATCGCGGTGACCCGCAGCGTGACGCCGTACAGGTCCCGGGGCGCTGGCCGCGATGGGTTTCTCGAGTTGCTGCATGCGGAGTGGACGAAGTTCCGCACCGTCCGGGGCTGGGTGGTCGGCATGGCGGCCGCGGCTCTGATGGTGGTGCTCGTCGCGCTGCTCGCCGGAATCAGTAGCGACCAGCGCGGCGCCTCTGCGGTGCCGATCGGATCGGGCGGCCAACCAGTGACCGACAGCTTCTACTTCGTACACCAACCACTGACCGGAGACGGCAGCATCACTGTCGCGGTAGCTGCACTCAAGAGCAGTGTTCCGCGGGGGCCCGCCGTCGTGCCCTGGGCGAAGGCGGGGCTGATCGTCAAGCAGAGCCTGCGGGAGGGATCTCCGTACGCCGCGATCATGGTGACCGGCAGCCACGGCGTACGGATGCAGGACAACTACCTCGCAGATCGAACTGGCCCGACCGCGGCGAAGTGGCTGCGACTCGAACGCTCAGGTGACGCGATCACTGGGTACGCCTCCGCCGACGGAATCAACTGGACCAAGGTCGGCACCGTGCACGTGGACCTCGGCCCAACCCCGCTAGCCGGGCTGTTCGTCGCATCACCTCAGGCCGTCGAAGGCCGCGGTACGACGGCCAGCGTGTCAACCGCCACTTTCACCGATCTCCAAGGAACAGACCGCCACTGGACCGGCGATCAGGTAGGAGCCGGATCGCCCACCTTCGCCGGATACCCACCTCCCGCGGCGGGATCGTTCACCGAATCCGGCGGCACCTTCACGGTCACCGGCGCCGGTGACATTGCGCCCGCCGCCCGCTACTCCCTGCCGACCGCCGGGACGCTCGCCAACCTCCTCACCGGCACCTTCGCCGCGCTGATCGCGGTCGTCGTGGTGGCTGTTCTGTTCATCACCACGGAGTACCGGAACAACCTGGTTCACGTCACCCTGATCGCCGGCCCACGGCGGCCGCGGCTACTGCTCGCCAAGGCGATCGTGCTGAGTGCCGTCACCTTCGTCGCCGGCCTGGCAGGCGTGCTCGTCGCAATCCCACTCGGCGAGCGGTTGGCCCGGGCGAACGGCGTCTACATCTTCCCCGTGACCACCTCGACCGAACTACGAGTAGCCCTCGGTACTGCGGCCCTGCTCGCGGCAGCCTCGATCCTGGCCCTCTCCGTCGGCGCCATCGTCCGTACCAGCGCAGGCGCGGTCACCACCGTCATCGCGGCCATCGTGCTGCCGTACCTCTTGGTCGCCAACCCGTTCATGCCCGCCGGCCCCGCGAACTGGCTGACCCGGGTGACGCCGGCTGCGGCCTTCGCCGTACAGCAAACGCTCGTGCAGTACCCACAGGTCGCCAGCCCCTACACGCCCTACAACGACTACTACCCCTTGGCGCCGTGGGCCGGACTCGCCGTGCTGGTCGGCTACGCACTAGCGGCCCTAGCGGTAGCAACCGTCCTGCTCCAAAGGCGAGACGCATGAGACGCGCACTGCATACGGAATGGACCAAGCTGCGGACCGTCGCCGGCCCGCTGTGGCTACTCCTCGGCGTGATCGCGACGACAGTGGCGATAGGCGCAGGCGCGGCCTCACTGATGGCCTGCGAGTCCGCCAGCGGTGGCGGCGACCTGACCAAGGTCAGCCGTCTTGGTGTCGAGGTCGGTCAGGCGTTGGTCGCCATCCTGGCTGTGCTGGTCATCAGCGGTGAGTACGGCTCGGGCATGATCCGCACCAGCCTGATCGCGGTCCCGCGTCGGCTCACGGTCTTCGCGTCCAAGGCCGGGATTCTCATCGCCGTCGTGGCCGCGGCCGGAACCATCGCCGTACTTGGCTCTCTGCTGGTCGGCCGGCTGATCCTGCCCGGCGATCCGGAGCTGACCGAGAGACGCGCGACCGCAGGGTTGGTCCTCTACCTGATGCTGATCGCCCTGCTCAGCCTGGGCATCGCCGTCATCGTGCGCGAGGCCGCGACCAGCATCGGCGCCATCCTCGGGCTGCTCTCCCTGCCGCCGATCCTCGGCCAGACGATCGCCAACCCGCACTGGCAGCAGCTGCTCCAGCAGCTCGCGCCGACGACCGCCACGCTCGGTGCCACTGCCGGGTGGTCCGCCGCAGCCATCACCGCCGGCGGACTCCTGCTACGAACCCGCGACGTCTAAGTGCGGGTGTAGACGCCGTCGGTGCGGGTCATGAGCTGGAAGTCGACCAGGTCGCGGCGGAGGGCTGCGTGGTCGTCGTGCCAGGCATTGAGGATGGCGTTGACCTCCGCCTCCGGGTAGGCGCGACCGTGCTCGAAGGAGTTGACCAGGTACTCGAGCACGATCCGCGTCTTCGCAGGGACGGTCGGGAAGCCGGTCAACCGGCCGTCGCGGATGAAGGCGCGGAGTACGGCGTCGCGGGACGGGTCCGGGTCGAGCGGCTCGCGTTCGGGCCGGCCGGTGCGCACCGCGTCCTTGAAGACGTCTTCGACCGCGGACAGCCCGGCGGGGGAGGCGGTCAGCAGACCGGCCTTGATCAGCCGCTGCACCGCCTTGCCGACCACCCCGGTATCGAGTCCGGTGGCGTCGGCGATCTCGCCGGGCGTCCGGGCGCCCAGAACGACGGCGGAGTACGTGCGCAGCCGTGCGGGCTCGGCCAGTGATCCACAGAGAAGGTCCGCGTTCATGCCTTCCAACGTAATCTCGGCGGCAACTGGATTTCTTTGCTAGACACTCCTCATGACTACAAAGCGGCCGGGGCCGCACAACGCGATCACCGACGTACCAGGGATCCTGGTCGGCCAGTTCGAGCGCACGGACGCGCCGTACCTCACCGGTACGACGGTTGTGCACATGCCCGCGAGCGCCGTGGCCGGCGTCGACGTACGGGGTGGTGCTCCTGGCACTCGCGAGACCGACCTGCTCGATCCGGTCAACTCCAATCCCGGCGCGAACGCGATCGTGCTCACCGGCGGCAGTGCCTTCGGACTCGACGCTGCGTCCGGCGTGATGGCTGCCCTCGAGGAGCTCGGCCAGGGCGTCCGCGTCGGCCCGGGCGAGCGCGACGTCGTACCGATCGTCCCCACCGCGGTGCTCTTCGACCTCGGTCGCGGCGGTGGCTTCCAGGCCCGGCCGGATCGCGACTGGGGCCGGCAGGCGTTCGAGGCCGCCACCGACGGACCAGTTGCTGAGGGCAACTATGGGGCCGGTGCGGGCGCGCGGGTCGGCGGGCTCAAGGGAGGAGTCGGCTCGGCAAGCGTCCGGCTCGCGGACGGTACGACGGTCGGCGCGCTGGTGATCGTGAACGCGGCCGGCTCGGCCGTCGACGCCCAAGGCCGGCTGTACGGCGCGCGGTACGGGCTGGGCGACGAGTTCGCCGGCCTCCGCACCCCGACCGAACCAGCGCCTGACCTGCCCGGCCGCATCTTCGGTATGAACACGGTGATCGCGGTCGTCGCCACCGACGCCTCACTGGACAAGGCAACCGCCAAACGGATGGCGATGGTGGCCCACGACGGATTGGCCCGCGCGATCGACCCGATCCACACCCTGGTCGACGGCGACAGCATCTTCGCGCTCTCGACCGGCCAGGCCCCTCGCCTGAACGTCACCGACCCGGCCGCCCTCCTGCAGCTGGAGACGATCTTCGCCGCCGGCGCCCGGACGCTCTCGCGCGCCGTCGTCCGCGCGGTACTCGCCGCCGAGACCGTCGAAACGCCCGCGGGCAAGATGCTCAGCTACCGCGATGCCTACCCGTCGGCCGTCGATTCGGACGTACGACCGCAGTAGTACGCCAGTCGGTCCGGGGGTGTCGAAAGACGCGCCGAAGACCGGTCCCGGGACCGACGCTGCAGCAGCGAGATCCCGGAAAGCTACCGGGTATGAGCCACTCAGGTCCCCAAACCCGGTACCAGCCAGTCCCCACCCAGCAAGCCCACGTCCAGCAAGTCAACGCCCAGCAGCCTCCTGTGCTGGCAGGTCGCGGCCTCGTCAAGTACTACGGCGAGGTCGTCGGCCTGGCCGGTGTCGACGTGTCCGTCCGCGCGGGGGAGGCGCTGGCGGTCATGGGACCGTCCGGCAACGGCAAGACCACGCTGCTGCACGTCCTGGCCGGCATCCTCAGCCCCGACCAAGGTGAGGTGTGGCTGGGCGGCGAGCGGGTCGACCAGCTGAACGACGCCGCCCGGACCGTACTGCGCCGGCGCCGGCTGGGCTTCGTCTTCCAGGACAACCAACTGCTGGCCGAGTTGCCGGCCGACGAGAACGTCGCGCTCCCGCTGATGGTCGACGGCGTCTCTCGCCGCGATGCCATTGGCCGCGCTCGCGCCATGCTCGCCCAGGTCGGCTTGGCCAACGAAGTCGGCCGTCGTCCCGGCGAGCTCTCCGGCGGTCAGGCGCAACGTGTCGCGATCGCCCGGGCCCTGGTCGGCGAGCCGCAGGCTGTCTTCGCCGACGAACCGACCGGCGCGCTCGACGCCGCCACCGGTGCACACGTGATCGACCTGCTGGTCGGAGCGGCCACTCATCGAGGCGCGGCCGTCGTGGTCGTCACCCATGACGACGCTGTCGCCGCCCGCTGCCACCGCGTCGTACGGATCGTCGATGGCCGGGTGAGTGAGCGATGAATCCGATGACCGACCTCGGCCTGCGCTTCGTCCGCCGGCCAGGACCAGGCGGACGCGCGGCCAACCTGGCAGCCCTCGGCGCCACCGCGATCGTTGCCCTGCTGGTCACCTTCCTGATCGCCGGGTCGCTCGGCCTGACCCACCGCTCCGACCGGATCGGCTGGCGCGGTACCAACGACGGTGACGCCAAGACGGCCGTCGGTGCCGTCAACCAGATCGACGACATGGTCGGTGGCGTCCCGCTGAACCGCTACGACCTCGCGATCGTCAACCAGGACAAGAACGCCAAGCTGCCGCCTCCTCCGGGCCTCGGCAAGACTCCGCAGCCGGGCGAGGTGTTCGTCTCACCCGAGGTCGCCAAGGACTGGTCGGGAGACCTCGCCAAGCGCTTCGGCCTCGACCAGCCCACCGGTGTGATCAGTGCGGCGGGACTGTCCTCGGCCGACGAATGGGTCATCATCCACGGCGTCGAGAAGAACTCGCCCGGGGTCGGCCCGGCCGATGATCCGAAGTACCTGGACTCCTGGCGTGGCACCGCGCTCGACGAGCGCATGGCGATCCTGCTCGTGTTTGTTGCGTTCGGCATCACGCTGGTGCTCTTCCCGTTGCTGAGCCTGGTCGGTCAAGCCGCGGGTGTCGCAGCCAAGCGTCGTGAGCACCGGCTCGCCGCACTGAGGCTCGCCGGCGCGACGCGAAGTCAAGTGCTCTGGCTTAGTGCCGTGGAGCAGGCAGTGCTCGGCTTCCTCGGTGCGATCGCCGGGCTCATCGGCTACATCGTGCTCACCCCGCTCATCGCCCGCATTCCGCTGGGCGGCGGCCACTGGTACGTGCACGACCTCACCCCAAGCTGGTGGGTCGCGGCGATCGTCCTGATCGCAGTACCGGTGCTGTCGGTGATCAGCGCGCTGATCGGGCTCGGCCGGGTCAGCATCACACCGCTCGGCGTCGTCCGCGGCCAGACCCGGAAGGCGACCAGCGCGTTGCGTCTCGGCCTGCTGGTGATCGGCCCGGTCATGCTCGCGATCCTCGGGATGGGCGGCGCGGTCATCCCACTGCTGATCGGGATCGGAATGGCCGCGCTCGCTGTCCGCGTGGTCGGCCCGTTCGCCGTGCAGGTGATCGGGAAGATCATGGCCCGTACTGCGAAGGGCCCGGTCGCGCTGCTGGCCGGCCGCAGGCTCGCCGACGACCCGAAGGGCGCGTTCCGGCCGGTCGCCGCGCTGGTCCTGAGTGGATTCGTGACCGGCTTCCTCGCCCTGTTCATGCCCTACGGCGCGACCCAGGACGGCACCGATACCGCCTTCGAGCTCTACACCAAGCAGGGCCAGGCGGTCGTGGTTTCCGAGGACGCGAAGAAGCGGCTCACCCAGGCCGGCTTGAAGAGCAGCGTCACGACCTCCGACCGGATCGTGAACATCACCGTCTCGACCACTGACCGCGAGAAGGTCCGCACCGTCTTGTACGACGTCGTCCCGGGGAAGGTTCCGCTGACCGCTGCCGAGAAGGACGAGCAGGACGCGGGGATGTACAAGGACTTGCGTCTCGGCGTGGCCTTGCTGCTCGGCCTCGTCTTCGTCACGGGTGCCGCGTCGACGGCGGCCGGCGCGGTCGGGACGGCTCTCGACCAGGCCGGCCCGGCGAAGGCGCTGCGACGTTCCGGCGTACCGCTGAAGGTGATCGAGCGTTCCGCCCGGCTGGCGGCCGTAGTACCGGTGGTCGGGGTCGGACTCCCGGTGGTCGGCTTCGGAGCGCTGTGCGGGCTGGCGCTGAGCGGCGGCAAGGTGCTCACCGAAGGCAGCTCCGGTGTCGTTCTGCTCGTCTCGCAGGTCGTCGTCGGCCTGGTCCTGGTCGCCGTCGCCGGTGCGGCCGGAGCACCGGTACTGCGCAAGGCGAGCGTGGGCTGACCAGTTGTCCACAGGCACGGATCGGGTTCCGGGCCCGGCGCATGCAAGGATGAGGTCATGCGTGACCTGAATGCGCCGGTCCCGGAGCTGGCGGACGCCTCGTCCGAACTTCGCGACGCGATCGACCGGTGCGGCTACTACCCAGATGTCGTGACGGACTCCCTCGCCGTGGCCATCGCCGGCGAACCGATCCGGGCGTTCGTGCTGCAGCACGAGCCGACGTTCGACCGTGACGAGGTGCGGCGCCACATCACCATCCTGGCGCTCACCCCGAGCCGGCTGATCGTCGGGCACACCGACGAGCACGCCGCGGACGACCTGATCCGCGCCCCGTACGCGTCCACCTCGACCGAGGCGATCCCGCTGAACCGGGTGAACGCGGTGGTGGTGAACCGCGTGGTGCCGAACCCGGCCGGCTACGCCTCCAAGGCGTCCGGTGGCAGCGCCGATCCGGCCGCGGCCGGCGGTGAGGTGGTGCTGACCATCGGCTGGGGCATGGTGAACCGGATCGACCTCGAGCCCGCCGTCTGCGCCGACCCGAACTGCGAGGCCGACCACGGCTACACTGGCTCGGTCGCCGCCGACGACATCTCGCTGCGGATCTCCGCGGCAGCGGACGGCCCAGCCGGCATCCAGCAGGTGCTCGACTTCGCCTCGGCGCTGTCGTTCGCAACGACCAGCAGGTAGTGCCGTTGTCCGGTCAGGCGCCCATCCTGCCCGCCTACGGCGGTGGGTCACTCGCAGACGTGCTGCCGTCGGTCGCCGGTGCACTCGGGGTCCCCGGCGAGCAGAACCTGCTCGACCTGCCTCCTGCACCCCGGTACGCCGTACTGCTGCTCGACGGCCTCGGCTGGAACCTGCTCCAGCGCAACGCGGAGACTGCGCCGTACCTGTCGTCGCTGACCGGCCGGAGCCTGACCGCTGGAGTCCCGTCGACTACGGCGGCCAGCCTGACCAGCCTCGGTACCGGGCTGCCGCCGGGTGCTCACGGAATCGTCGGCTACACGTCGATCGTGCCGGAGACCGGTGCGTTGCTGAACGCCTTGCAGTGGGACGCTCCGGTCGATCCGCGCCGTTGGCAACCACATCAGACGGTGTTCGAGCGGGTCGCCGCCGCGGGTGTTGCCACCCGCAACGTCAGCAAGGCGCGTTTCGATACTTCCGGGCTGACAGCTGCGGCCTTCCGCGGTAGCAAGCATCGCGGTGCCGACACGGTCGACGATCGCCTGGACGCAACCAGGTTCGCGAGCCGCGAGGGCGACAAGTCACTCGTCTACGTCTACGACTCCCAGCTCGACTACACCGGTCACGGACAGGGGAGCGAGTCGTGGCAGTGGCGTAAGGAGCTGGCTGCCGCTGACGCGTTCGCGGCCCGGGTCAGGTCGGCGTTGCCGCGTGACGCAGTACTGCTCGTCGTCGCCGACCACGGCATGATCGACGTCGCCGCCGAGGACCGGCTCGATCTCGACGCGGACCCCGCACTGACCGACGGCGTACGGCTCATCGGTGGCGAGTCGCGCTTCCGGCACCTGTACTGCGTCGACGGTTCGACCGAGAACGTGCTGGCGACGTACCGGGAACGCGTCGGCGACAAAGCCCTGGTGCTCAGCCGGGACGAAGCGATCGCGCAGGGATGGTTCGGCGCGGTCGAGGAGCGCGTCGCACCGCGGCTGGGTGACGTCATCGTGGCCTCGCTCGGCCCGGTCGCGCTGGTCGCGAGCCGTCGCTATCCGCAGGAGGCGGGACTGATCGGGCTGCACGGCTCGCTCACCCAGGACGAGATGGCGATCCCGCTCCTCGTCGACACCGGGCTCTAGAAGCTCCAGACGTTCCAGTAGAAACTCGCCTGCGCTGTCTTCGCTTCGGCGTCCCGAGCCGTCACGGTCACCTTGTAGCGGCCCGAGCCAGGCGTCAGTACGCCGGTGATCCAGCCGCGCTGAGCGTCGATGCTCAAGCCTGGTGGCAACCCGGAGGCGGTGTAGCTGACCTCGCCCTTGCTGCTGGTGCCCTTGAGCAACAGCGGAATGGCCGGCGCGCCACCGAAGCCGAGCTGCTCGGCCGGCTTGGTGATGGTCACGGCCGACGTCGGCACCTTCGAGTTCGCGCCGACCGCCTTCGCGGCGTCGACCATGCCCTCGCCGTAGAACGAGTTCACCGCGTCCGTCCCCTTGCACCGGGCGCCCGCGCTGGCCGGGCACGCGATGTCATCGGCCTGGGTGGAGAGCTGGGCGCGAACCTGCTCGGGTGTCAGCTTGGGATTCGTACTGCGAACCAGCGCGGCGACTCCGGCGACGTGGGGCGAGGCCATCGAGGTCCCGTCCATCGACTGGTAGCCGCCACCCGGAACGGTCGAGTAGACCTCCTCGCCGGGCGCCGCGATGCTGATCTTGCCTTCGCCGTAGTTGGAGAAGTTCGCCCGGGTGCCGTCGGGGCTGAGGGCCGCCACCACGATCATGTTCGGCAGTTCGGTCGGCAGGCTGATGCACTGGTCGGTGATGGAGCGGAGACCGGGCTTGGAGTCGTTCGGGCTGGTGACGTCGGTGGCCTTCGCGGCCAGGTCGTAGTTCTCGTTGCCGGCCGCGGCGACGTTCACCACGCCCTTGGAATCGGCGTACGCGACAGAACGCCGTACGGCCTCCTGGATCGCGTCCTGGTCGGGGTCGGTCGGGCAGAGGAACATCCACGGGTCGACGTAGTAGCTGTTGTTGGTGATCGAGACGCCCTTGTCGGCGGCGAAGACGAACGCGCAGACCGTGTTCTCGGCGAAGAACAGCTGCTTGCCCTCGGGCTCGGCGACCCGGATCGACGAGACCTTCACCCCCGGCGCGACACCTACCATGCCCTTGCCGTCCTTGGCCGCGGCGATCGTGCCGGCGACGTGCGTGCCGTGCGCGGCGACCGGCCGCCAGGCTCCTGGCCGGGTGTCCGCCTTGCCGTAGGCGCAGGACGCCGACTTGCTCGCGTCGAAGTTGGCTGCGAGATCCGGGTGCTGGTCGTCGACTCCGGTGTCCAGTACTCCGACGGTGATCGCCTTCGACCCCGGGTTCACCGCCCAGGCCTTGTCGGCACCGATCATCGTCATGTCCTGCCGGGCGGTCTCGGGCGAACTGTTCGGCACCTCTGGCAACGCCGCCGGAATCGCCGGGTTCGCCACCGCGGGCGGGAGATCCGACGTACGGGTCGCCCCCACCTTCTGAACCCCAGGCGCCGACCGCATCGCGCCCGCAAAGCCCGCATTGGCCGAATGCACCACGAGCACCCCGATCGCGTCGTACGCCGCGTAGACAGTGCCGGCGTTCGCCGTGACAGCCGCAGTCACCCCGGCGGTCTGCTTAGGAGCCGTAATCACGAAGTAGGCCCGCAACCCGGCCTCGACCCGCATCGGCACAGCCACCGACTGCACAGCCGTAGCCGCCAGCGTCACACACACCGTGAGAAACAAAATCAGCCCTTTGCGCACAACCAAGTAGACCCCGCCAAAGGTCCAGAACAAAAGCCGACGCACCCCGGCGTACTTGACGGGGTAGGTGCTTTGGCAGGATGGGCGTCTGTGGCTGACCTGCTCTACTTCACCGGGACCATGGACTGCGGTAAGTCCACGTTGGCTCTGCAGATGGATCACAACCACTCGGCCCGGGGCCGGCTGGGCAGGATCTTCACCAGTAACGACCGGGCGGGGGAGTCGACGCTGTCGTCGCGGCTGGGGCTGGAGGCCGATGCGATCGAGGTCAAACCGGACTTCGACTTCTGGCAGTACGTCGTCGACGAACTGACCCAGGGTGGGCGGATCGACTACGTGGTGGCCGACGAGGCGCAGTTCTATCAGCCCGAGCAGGTGGAGCAACTGGCCCGGCTCGTCGACGAGCTGCAGATCGACGTGTTCTGTTTCGGCATCCTGACCGACTTCCGGGCGACCTTGTTCCCGGGCTCGGCGCGGCTGGTCGAGCTTGCCGACCGGATGGAACTGCTCCAGGTCGAGGCGCTGTGCTGGTGTGGCGAGCGGGCCACCCACAACGCTCGCACGGTCGGTGGTGAAATGGTCACCGAAGGCGAGCAGCTGGTGGTCGGCGACATGGTCACCAACGCCGCGGACGTCGCCTACGAGGTGCTCTGCCGTCGCCACCACCGGCGCCGGCTGACCGCGGCTCGCGCTCGTGCCACCCTGTCACCCGAAGTACTCCCGTTCGGAGGCGCCCTGTGAACCCGCTGATCTCTGCCGAGTCGTTGCTCGCGGCCAGCACCAAGCCGGTACTGATCGACGTCACCTGGAACCTGATGGGCCCGCCCGGCCGCGACGCCTACCTGGCCGGTCACCTGCCCGGCGCGTACTTCGTCGACCTGGACACCGAGCTGGCCGGACCGCCCGGCGACGGCGGCCGACACCCGTTGCCTAAGGCAACTACTGTCGAAACGGCGCTGCGCCGCGCCGGCGTCTCGGCCGACACCTCGGTGGTGGTCTACGACGCCGCCAACTCGATGGCCGCCGCCCGCGCCCGGTGGGTCTTCCGGTACTTCGGACTGCGCGACGTCCGCGTCCTCGACGGCGGTCTCGCGGCCTGGCGAGCGGCCGGGGGAGAGGTCAGCACCGAGATCCCTGAGGACGGCAACGGCAGCTGCGTCGCCACCGCCGGGCAGATCCCGATGCTGGATGCGGAAGGCGCTGCGGAGCTGGCCGCCACCGGCGTACTGCTGGATGCTCGTGCGCCGGAACGTTTCGCGGGCGAGGTCGAGCCGATGGACAAGGTCGCCGGGCACATCCCCGGGGCGGTGAACGCCCCGACCACGGCCAATGTCGCCGCCGACGGTCAATTCCTGTCCGCTGACGACCTCCGCGCTCGCTTCGCCGCTCTGGGTGCCGACGGCTCGGTCCCGGTCGGCGCGTACTGCGGCTCCGGCGTCACCGCGGCCCACGAGGCACTGGCCCTGGAGATCGCCGGCATCGAGGCGCCGGTGTACGTGGGCTCGTGGTCGGAGTGGATCACCGATCCGAACCGCCCGATCGCCACCGGCCGCTCCTGACCTGCGCCAGGAGCGGCCGTCCGCGTCACTGCTCCTTGCCGGACATCTGCCCATCCCTTCTGGTGGCGTTCTGATGGGCGATCACTTACTGGTCCTTGCCGGACATGTGCCCATCCCTTCGAAGTCGCTGCTGGGTGGTCGGTCTACTGGTCGCGTCCGCGGAGTTCAGAAATCACGGCTCACCGCTCCTCCTCTGTCGATTCCGGACTAGTCCGCGCCAGTGTTGCCAGCCGCGCGAGCTGGTTCAAGCAGTTCGAAGATCCTGGAAAAGTCTCCGCACAGTGAGTCCTTGACTTCGGTGAGTCACTCCACGATGGTGAAGCGAGAAATCGATTTCCCATCCACCGCCCCGGAGGAGTTCCTGATGACACCGCAACCGATCATCAAGCGATCGACGTTCCTGAAGGCAGCGGTGGCAGGCGCCGGCGCGCTGCTCGCCGCTCCGGGTCTCGCCGCGGCTGGTGGGAGCGGAGTACAGGCGGTGCTGACGAACAAGGTGGCCGATCTGACCGGACCTGGACTGACCGACCGGTTCCGGATGCAGGCGACGGACCTGGGGATTCCGGTGCGGACGCCGGACGGGCGGATGCTGTTCATGTTCGGCGACACGTTCGAGGAGCCGAGGGTGGGCGGCGGCTGGTGGCGGTCGCCGGTGGCGTTGTGGTCGACGACGACCGATCTGAACAGTGGCGTGAAGTGGTCAGGCGCCGTCGGGGGAGCGGCCGCCCAGCAGTTGTGGGACTACCCGCACGACAACCCGACCTTCTCGACCGTGCTGCCGTCGGACGTGATCACCATCGGCGGATCGATGTACCTGCACGCGATGGTGAACAAAGGGCTCGGAACCGTTGTGTGGACAGAGATCTGGCGCTCGGACAACTCAGGAGCGAGCTGGTATCACACCGACGCGAAGTTCCCGGCCGACCTCGACGGCGGCCTGTTCCAACTGCTCACCTGGGGTGAGGGCAATGACGGCTACGTCTACGTGTACTCGACAGGCTTCCAGCGGAACAAACCGATCATCCTCAAGCGGGTCCGGAGCAACCAGATCGCCAACCCGGCGGCGTACGAGCCGTGGGGTTATCGCGACGGCGCCTGGGCCTGGGGCAACCCGGCCACACCGATCCTGACCGGGAGCTTCGGCGAGATGAGCCTGCGGCCGCTCGGCGGCAAGTGGGTGCTCACCTGGTTCAACGCGGGTGACTACCGGATCGACGGGATCATCATGGACACGCCGACGTCGAACCTCTACACGGCGTACCGGCAGACCCTCATCTACGGCGGCGCCTGGGGCGCCGAGAACGACAACCACGTCGCCCAGCTGTACGGCGGCTACATCATCCCGGGCTCCACCCTGTCGGACCTGCACCTGTCAGTCAGCCAATGGCACACCAACGCCGGCTGGCCCTACCGAGTCATGCAATTCCGCACCCGCAACTTCGGCTAGAGCTCGAGGAGCAGGGTGTCGGACCCTCCGCTATGGCCGACCTTCCGGAAACCGAGCGAGCGGTAGAGCTCTGCCGCCCGGTTCTCCGGCTCCACGCTCAGACTCAACCGCCCGTACTGCGCTGCGTCGCGGACGAGCGCTTCGAGCAGAGCGCGCCCGACGCCACGACCGCGATGTTCCGGCATGACCCCGATGCTGAGCTCTGGCACGCCGTCCGCAACATACCCGTAGCCCGGCCGATCCGCGGTCAACAACCTCGCCCACGCGGCACCGATCGGGCGGCCGTCTTCAGCGACGACCCCGAAGTCACCGGGTCGCATCCAGCCGTCGACGTACCGCCAGGCATGGTCCTCGGCCGCCAACTGCTCCATCGTGAAGCGCGGCTGCCCGTCCCAGTTGTAGGCCTCCAGCAACATCCGCTCGAGGAACTCACGGTCGTCGGTCGTCGCCGCCCGGATCAGCATTCCACCATCCTCACCGAACGGCCGTGCTGCCGCGAGCGGTTTAGCTGGAGCTTGGCATTGATAAAGTAACACGCATGGTTTAACTTACTCGGGGATTGGGCTCCTGTGGCCCAGACCACACCCCTGGGCCGCTCGGTGGTTGGGGTGTTCCCGGAAACCTGAGGAGTTCCGATGACGAGAACGGCACGGTGCGTCGCGACCCTGACTTCGGCGGCGTTGCTGCTGACGGCGGCGGCCTGCGCGGACGGCACCACCCCGGCGGCGACCGGCAGCGGGGGCGCGATCGACGAGAAGGCCCCGGTGACGATCACGGTCGGCAACAAGCCCAAGCCGGACAAGCCGGCCGATGTCGCCGCCTTCGAGCGCAACATCAAGAAGTTCACCGAGGCGCACCCGAACATCACAGTCAAGGGCACCGAGACCGAGTGGGACGCGCAGACCTTCCAGGCGCAGGTGGCCGGTGGCTCGCTGCCGACCGTGATGAGCATCAGCTTCACCGAGCCGCTGAACATGATCCCGAACAAGCAGCTGCCGGACATCACCGACGAGCTCAAGCTGGTCGACCTGACCAAGGACCTCAACCCCGAGACGCTGAAGATGGTCCAGGACGACAAGGGCCGGATCTACGGCGTACCGTTCGAGGCCTTCTCGGTCGGGCTGGCCTACAACCGGGCGCTGTTCAAGCAGGCCGGCCTCGATCCGGACAAGCCGCCGACGAACTGGGACGAGGTCCGTCAGTACGCCAAGCAGATCACCGAGAAGACCGGCAAGGCCGGGTACGCGCAGCTGACCAAGGACAACACCGGCGGCTGGATGCTGACCACGATGACCTACAGCATGGGCGGCACCGTGCAGAGCCCGGACGGCAAGAAGAGCACCTTCAACGACGCACCGGCGGCGAAGAAGGCGCTGCAGCTGCTGAAGGACATGCGCTGGACCGACAACACGATGGGCACGAACTTCCTCTACAACCAGGAAGAGGCCCGGCAGGACTTCGCGGCCGGCAAGATCGGCATGATCATGCAGGCACCGGACGCCTACGACATGTGCGTGAAGAACTTCGGCATGAAGCCGGCCGACTACGGTCACGGCGCGCTGCCGCAGGACGGCGGCCCGCACGGCACGCTGACTGGTGGGTCGATCAAGATGATCAACCCGAAGGCGAGCAAGAACGAGATCGTCGCGGCGCTCAAGTGGATCAAGTCGCAGGAGTTCGACAAGTACACCACCGAGGCGCTGGCGGTGCAGAACGCCAAGGACACCATCGCCGACAAGGGTTTCGTCGGCCGGCCCGGGATCACCCCGCTGAGCCAGGAGACCTACGACCGGTACAACAAGTGGCGTGAGCCCTACAACAACGTGCCGGTCGAGCAGTTCAAGGGCTACATCGAGTCGACCAAAACCCTCAAGCTGCTGCCCGAGCCGGTGAAGAAAGGCCAGGAGGTCTACGCGCTGCTCGACCCGGTCGTCCAGCAGGTGCTGACCAAGAAGGACGCGGACATCGACAAGTTACTCACCGACGCCGCCTCGAAGATCGACGCCCGCCTGGCGCGGTAGCCCGATGGCCGTCCTCACGCGTCTGTCGACGCCGATGCCCACAGCTCGGTACCGCCGGAGCCCGGTCACCTGGTACCGCTCCGGCGGACTGAGCAGCATCCTCTTCGCCTTGCCCCTGGTACTGATCTTCCTGTACTTCTCCTGGGGCCCGATCGTGCGCGGCCTGGTGCTGTCGTTCCAGAAGAACAACCTGGTCACCACACCCGAGTGGGTCGGCACCGCCAACTTCAGCTACGTCCTGACCGACCCACAACTGCCGCAAGCCACGCTCAACACCCTGTACTTCGCTCTGCTGGCGCTGATCTTCGGTTTTCCGGTGCCCTTGTTCCTGGCGGTCTTCATCAGCGAGCTGCGCAAGACCGGCTGGCTCTACAACGTGTTCTCCTACCTGCCGGCGGTCGTCCCGCCGGTGGCGGCGATCCTGTTGTGGAAGTTCTTCTACGACCCCGGCGAGTCCGGCGTGTTCAACGCGGTCCTCGGCTGGTTCGGCATCGGCCCGTTCGCCTGGCTGAACTCGCCGGACCTGGCAATGCCGGCCATCGTGCTCGAGGCGACCTGGGCCGGCGCCGGGGCCACCTCGATCATCTACCTGGCCGCGCTGACCGGCGTACGGACCGAGCTGTACGAGGCGGCCGAGCTGGACGGGGCGGGGATCTGGCGGCGAGTCTGGCACGTCACGCTGCCGCAGATCCGCGGAATCATCCTGATCATGATGCTGCTGCAGCTGATCGGGACGTTCCAGGTGTTCACCGAACCGTTCCTGTTCACCGGCGGCGGTCCGGACAACGCGACCACCACGATCCTGCTGCTGATCTATCGCTACGCATTCATCAACGGCGACTTCGGTGCCGCCACCGCGCTCAGCGTGCTGCTCGCGCTGGTGCTGTGCGTGCTGTCGATCGTGTACCACTTCCTCACCCGGCGCTGGAGCACCCCATGACGGCCGACGAGCGCGGAATCATCTCGGCGGCCGACCGCCGGCGGCCACTGATCCAGTACGGACTGCCGGCCATCCAGGTGCTGTTGTTCGTCGGCGTGGTGATTGCTGGAGTGGGTCCACTCTTGTGGCTGCTCAAGTCCGGGCTGTCGACCAGCCAGGACATCCTGCAGGGACCGATGCAGTTGTGGCCGAGCGGCATCCAGTGGCACAACATGCCGGACGCGTGGACCCGCGTTCAGATCGGCTCGTACCTCGGCAACACGGCGATCATCGCGATCGGATCGCTGCTGTCGACCCTGTTCGTCTGTACGACGGGCGCTTTCGTCCTGAGCGTGCTCCGGCCGAAGTGGGGCCCGGTCGTCACCGGCGCGGTGCTGGCGACCCTGTTCCTGCCCGGCGTGATCTCGCTGGTGCCGCTCTACCTGACCATCCTCAAGATGCCGGTGCTGGGGGTGAACCTGCAGAACACGTTCTGGGCGGTCTGGCTACCGCAGGCCGCGGGCGCGTTCAACATCCTGGTGATGAAGCGGTACTTCGACGCGATCCCGCGCGAACTGATCGAGGCGGCGCGGATCGACGGCGCGAGCAACCTGCGGCTGTTCACCGCCCTGATCCTGCCGCTGTCCAAGCCGATCCTCGGAGTAGTCGCGCTGCTCACCGTGATCGGATCGTGGAAGGACTACTTGTGGCCATTGCTCGTCCTGCCCGACCCGAAACTGCAACCGATCTCGGTGGCGCTGCCCAGAGTGGCGGAGACCACTGGAATCTCCCTGCAGATGAGCGCATTGTTCCTGGCAGTCCTGATCCCGGTCGTGCTCTTCTTGATCTTCCAGAAGCAGTTCTTGCGGGGCGTCGGAATGTCAGGGGGTATCAAGGAGTAGTGACAGAACAAAAGAAGCAGTGGGGACTGGCGGATCGCCGGGTGCTGGTGACGGGAGCCGCGGGACGGATCGGGTCGGTGGTGACGCGGCACCTGAGCGAGCTGGGAGCGCTGGTGACGGCGCTGACGATCGTCGAGGACGACGGGCTGAAGGCGGACCGGATCGTCATCGGCGACACCCGGTCGGAGGCCGATGTCGCGATGGCACTTGAGGACGTCGACGCGGTCGTCCACCTGGCCGCCCTGCCCCACCCGGGAGCCGGTACGCCGTACGAGGTCTACTCCACCAACGTGGTGTCGACCTTCAACGTGCTGGCCCAGGCCGGTGCCCTCGGCATCAAACGCGCAGTGGTTGCCAGCAGCATCAACGCCTTCGGGGTGCCGTTCAATCCCGACGACATCCGGCCGGCCTACTACCCGCTCGACGAGAAGATCCCGGCCGATGTGGCCGACTGGTACTCGCTGTCGAAACAGAACGACGAGAACACCTGCCGGATGGCCTGGCGGCGCTGGGGAATCGATGTCGTGGCGTTCCGGTTCCCGCACGTGAACTCACCCGAGGCGCTGCAACGTCAGTCCGACTGGCTCAAGGAGGACCCGGCAGGCGGAGTACGGGAAGCCTGGGCCTACCTCGACACGCGGGACGCGGCGTACGCGATCGAGTTGGGGCTGACGGCATCGTTGTCCGGGGCACACACCTTGTTTGTTGCCGCCGGCACCACGAGTACGCCGTACGAGACCGAGGCGCTGCTCGACGCGTTCGCGCCCGGCGTACCGAGGTTGCGGCGGTTCGCCGGACGTGAGGTGCCGATCGACCTGACCGCGGCCCGGACCGTGCTCGGCTTCCAGGCACGGCACGAACTCGAGTTGCCAACTCTTCCCCTTCCGACGGACACACCGGAGACCTGATGCCGCAAGAGACACCCGCGACCTTCGCCCAGCCCTGGCCGGTCCGCGACGACCTCCGGATCCGGGCGGTGCGGGCGATCGTGACCGCACCGCAGGGGATCCCACTGGTGGTGGTCAAGATCGACACCACCGAGCCGGGGCTGTACGGGCTCGGGTGCGCCACCTTCACCCAGCGGTGGAAGGCCGTTCAAACGTTTGTCGACGAGCATCTCGCCCGGCTGCTGATCGGCCGGTACCCCGGTGACATCGGCGATCTGGTCCGGCTGGCCGGCTTCTCCGGCTACTGGCGGGGCGGGCCGGTCACCAACAACGCGATCTCCGGGATCGACCAGGCGTTGTGGGACATCGCCGGCAAGCGCGCCGGGATGCCGGTCCACGAGCTGCTCGGCGGCAAGGTCCGGGCCGCCGCCGACACCTACATCCATGCCGGCGGCATCACGATCGAGGAGACTCTGGAGCAGGCGAAGGACTTCGTCGCGCGAGGCTGGCGCCACGTCCGGCTGCAGGTGTCGACGCCAGGCGGTGGCGGGTACGGCGCCCCGCGACTCGCGACGCTCTACCCCAATGCGCCGTACCGGAACGGCTGGAGTGCCCGCGACTACCTCCGTACTACGCCTGAGCTCTTCGCCGCTGCCCGCGAATCGCTGCCGGACAACATCGAACTGCTCCACGATGTGCACTCGCGCCTGACCCCGAAGGAAGCGGTGCTGCTGGCCCGATCGCTCGAGCCGTATCGGCTGTTCTTCCTCGAAGACGTCCTGCCGCCCGAGCACTGGGACCGGCTGCCCGAGGTCCGGGCCGCCTCGCCGGTGCCGCTGGCCGTGGGGGAGCTGACCACGTCGATGAGCGACGCGGTCAGGTTGGTCCGCGACGGTGGCGTCGACTTCATCCGGTCGCACATCTCCGGGATCGGCGGGCTGACGCCCGCGCGCAAGATCGCCGACCTTGCCGAGCTGTGCGGCGTACGGACCGCGTGGCACAGCCCGGGCGACACCTCTCCGATCGGGGCCGCGGCCAATGTGGCGCTCGACGTCAGTTCTGTTGCCTTCGGCATCCAAGAGGGTCACCTGTACAACGAGGCGGTGCACGAGGTCTTCCCGGGCACCCTGCGGATCGTTGACGGCTGGCTGCGACCGAACGAGTCGCCGGGCTGGGGGATCGACATCGACCTGGCGGCCGCGGCGCGGTATCCCGCGGAACTGTCCGGCCACGACGAGTGGGCGGCCGGCGTCCGGCGTCTTGACGGGGCTTTGGAGGCACCCTGAGATCCGCCGGTGCGCCGCGCACCGCGGGGTACGATCTCGGCTAGTCCGGGGAGCCTTTTCATCAACGGGGAAAGTAAGAAACGAGGAGGTCGGCGATGGTCACGCCAGAGAGTGAGTCGGCGGTGCTCGACGAGCCGACCAGGTCCGGCGCGAACCAGTACGACCTGGGCTCCTTCAACGAGGCCGTGATCATCGAGACGATCCGGCTGGCCGGCATCATCAGCCGCACGGAGATTTCCCGGCGGACCGGGCTGACCCAGCAGTCGGTGTCGCGGATCCTGCGCATCCTGTTGCAGCAGGGCCTGCTGGTCGAGGAGAAACAAGAACGCGCCGAACGCCTCGGCAAACCCCGTACTCCGGTGCGGCTGCGGTCGAACGCGGCCCATGCGGTCGGCATCCACATCGACCCCGAATTGCTGACCGTCGCGGTGGTCGATCTGGACGGGACGATCGTGCGACGCGAGACCGTCGATCTGGCCGCTGACCTGGATGCGGTCCGGCTGGTCGATCTCGCGGCCGCAACCGTGACGGCGGCGCTGAGCATCAGCCAGGTGGACACCGAATCGATGCTCGGCGTGGGAGTCGCAGTACCGGGTCCGATCAATGCCGACGGCACGTTGCTCGACCTGCCGTTGCAACCGGCCTGGCGTGGGCTGGAGATCCGGCATCTGCTGCAGGGCAAGCTGAACCATCCGGTGCTGGTCGAGAAGGACGGCACCGCGGCGGCGATCGGCGAACGCTGGATCGGCCGGTCGGCGCGGGCCCGCGACTTCGCCTATCTCTACCTGGGCACCGGGGTCGGCAGCGGGCTGATCCTGAACGGCTCGATCTATCGCGGTCTGACCGCGAACGCGGGCGAGTTCGGCCAGCTGTGCGCGCTGAAGATGGGCGAGTGGGACGAGCAGGGCGGTCCGCGGATGCTGGCCGAATGCAACCCGACCGCATCCCTGCCGGTGATCGCGGCCGGCTTCGGCTATGTCGAGACCGACCCGGAAGCCACCGACGAGGCGAAGCGCTACAAGGCGGTCTGCAAAGCCGCCGCGGGTGGTGACGAAGCGGCCCAGAAGGCGGTCACCCAAGTGGCGTCGGTGATCGCGCAGGGCGCGGTCGGGCTGGTCGATCTGCTGGACATCGATCTGATCGTGCTCGGCGGGCCCGCGTTCGCCCCGGAGATCGCCGGGGTGTTCCTGTCCGAGATCGACCGGGCGGTGAACTCCTACCCGATCGCGAAGGGCACCCGGACGGTCGCGGTGGAGGAGTCGATGCTGCAGGCCGACGCGGCCGCGGTGGGTGCTGCCTCGACGATCTTCCACGACGCGTTCACCCCACGGGTCGGCGGCTCCAGCCAGGCTCGTAGGCTGCCGAAGTGACTCTCGATCAGACCCTGACCGCCGACATCGAGCTCCGGGTGGCGACGCTGGCCGACGCGGCCGCCTTCGCCGAAGCCCAAGTCCGCAACCGCGAGCATCTCGCCCCGTGGGAGCCGGTCCGCTCCGAGCGCTGGTTCACCACGGCCGGTCAGGAAGACCGCCTGAAGGCGCAGTTGGTCCGCTTCCAGAACCGCGAGGTCGTGCCGTGGTTCCTGTTCCAGGGCGACCGGGTGGTCGGCGCGGTCACGCTGACCGACATCGTTCCCGGTCCCTTCCGGAGCGCGAGCCTGGGCTATTGGATCGACAAGGACCTCCTCGGCAAGGGGTTGGCGACGACCGCAGTACAGGCTGTGGCCGAGGTGGCGGATCGAGAGCTTCGTCTGCACCGCATCGAGGCCAGCACTCTGGTCGGCAACGAGGCTTCGCAGCGCGTACTGCGTAAGTGTGGCTTCAGCCAGATCGGTACTGCTCCTGACTACCTCCATATCGCGGGGGTTTGGCAGACCTGCCATCTGTACCAGCGGATTCTCAACACCCGCGCTCCTGGCGAACCTGCCTGAGCTTGTCTCAGCGGATCAGGTCGGCGAAGACCACGAGGTTGGCTTCGAACTTGCCGGACGTGGAGTCGAGTCCGCTGCAGGTGATCAGGCGCAGACCGGCGTGGTCGAGATTGCCGTAGACCGCCGCGCTCGGGAAGGTGGACTTGGAGTATTGGCTGATCCGGGTCACTCGGAAGGTCGCGGTGGTTCGGTCGTTGCGGGTGACGGCGATCTTGTCTCCGGCGCGTACGTCGCGGAGCGGGCCGAAGACTCCTGGCCGGCCGGCCCAGCGGACGTGACCGACGATGACGGCTGGGCCCGTCTCGCCCGGTGTTGGCCCGCCGGTGAACCAGCCGGCGGGGAAGCCATGCGGGGGGACTTGGAGGCTGCCCCTCCGGTCGAGGCCGAGGCGGATCAGGGATGAGTCGACGCCGATCGCGGGGATGACGATCCGGGTTGGCGCGGACTTCCGCATCGGTGCCTGGCGCACGCTGCGCGGGCGCTGGCTGGTGGGTCGTCGAGGCCTGGTGGGCTCGGCGGTTGGCTTCGGGCGGAGTACTGGGGTGGGCTTGGTCCGCTTGTGGGGGGTGGGGTTGGCCGGGGTGGTGGGGCGTGGGGTTGTGGTGGGTGGGTTGGTGATGCGCGGGGTGGTGGTCGGCGCAGCGGGGGTGCTCGTTGCGGTGTCCTCAGAGGCCGGGTTGGTGTAAGTCGGCCCCGTGCCCGACTCACTACTGCAACCAGCCGCGACGAGAGCCGTCACCGCGAGCAGGCCCGCTGCGCCGGGCTTCACGGAGTGATCCAGCCGAACCACGGTGCGATGGGCGGCGCGATCAGCCAGATGGACCAGCCGGAGGCATCACCGGTACCGACTGGACCCTCGGGTGTCTCGGTGACCTGCGGAGGCCTGGGCACGGTCGGCCGCGGCGTGGGCGGAACCGTCGGCGGCTTCGTGGGGTGAGAAGTCGGGGGTGAGGTCGGCGGTGAAGTCGGGGGTGAGGTGGGTGGCGACGTCGGAGGTGAGGTCGGAGGTGAGGTGGGTGGCGACGTCGGAGGTGAGGTCGGAGGTGAGGTGGGTGGCGACGTCGGAGGTGAGGTCGGAGGTGAGGTCGGAGGTGAGGTGGGTGGCGACGTCGGCGGGGAAGTCGGGGGCGACGTGGGCGGGGAAGTCGGCGGGGAAGTCGGGGGCGACGTCGGAGGTGACGTCGGAGGCGACGTGGGCGGGGAAGTCGGCGGGGAAGTCGGGGGCGACGTGGGCGGGGAAGTCGGCGGGGAAGTCGGGGGCGACGTCGGAGGTGACGTCGGAGGTGACGTCGGAGGCGACGTCGGAGGAGAAGTCGGAGGCGACGTCGGCGGAGAAGTCGGCGGTGACGTGGGCGGTGAGGTCGGGGGTGAGGTCGGCGGGGTGGTGGTGCAGTTGGGCTTGGTGATGGTGTTGGTGTCCAGCGTGACGGAGCCGGTGCGGGCCAGCATGCGGCCGATGGAGGTGGCTCCGGTCTGCATGGTGATGGAGGTCATCGCCATGATGGTGCCGCGGAAACTGGTCGCGGTGCCGATCGTCGCGGAGCTGCCGATCTGCCAGTACACGTTGCAGGCGCTCGCTCCGTTGACCAGCAGCACGCTGCTGCTGGAGGCCGTTGTCAGCGTCGATCCTGCCTGGAACACGAACACCGCGCCGGCGTCGCCCTGGGCGTCCAGAGTGAGCGCTCCGGTCAGCCCGATCGAGGTGGCCGAGTTGTAGACGCCCTGGGTCAGGGTCTTGCCGCCCAGGTCGTCAGTGATCGGCGACGGCGGCCCCTCTGCCGCGGCGTAGTTGTACGCCGTGACCAGATCGTCCTTCGCTTGCTGCGTGACGCTGTCCCCGGCGTGGTTCGTGCCGGTGATCGTCATCGTGCCTGTACCGGTGATCGCAGGGTTGGGGAAGCTGCCGATGTCGCCGTTCAGGGTGGTCGGTCCCGTGTTGGTGATTCCCGCGCCCGCCAGGACCACGAAACTCTCGGCGGTACCGAGCGGAACGACGACTGCCGCCGCCGGAGCACTGCTGCTGGTGGCCAGCAGGCCACCCGCAGAAGCCGCGACTGCCGCCACGACCGCCAGCACGCTCAGTTGCCATCGTGCCTGGGCCGGCCCGTTCCTGGAGAAAAACATCATGATCGAATCACCCGTGAGTCCTTCGTTGCGAGCCACCTGCCCCCAGCGGGCGACAACGTCTGGTGCTCTGACAGTTCTTCGTGAAGGAGGGTCCGTGCGGCACGGACGACATCTCGAGGGCAGGCAGGGGCCGGCAGCAAGAGATCGGGAGCTCGCCATCGGCAGGAATCCAGGCCTGCCGCGAGTTGATGGCGGGTTCGCACCCCGTTGGACCGACGGCGGCCGTTCCGGCCGCGCGTTTCGTCGATCACAGTTCGTTACTGTCTGCGACGTTAGGTCACGACCCCGGTCCCGTCAATGGCTCGACCGATGCGAGAGGCAACCAAGGCGGGTGGTTGCCTGATTCAACTACCGGTCGGGTTCATGCTGGTGGGAGGCGGATCCCGCGGCTGACGTCGACATCGTCGTAGCGGCCTTCCAGCACATCCACGAACTTGACCGGCCGTTGCAGCGTGGAGGCGATGTAGACGGCGCGGACGGTGGCCAGGGCGTCGATGGCGTCGTGCACGGTGATGCCAGGCTGTACGCCGTTGCCGATGGCATGGAAAATGTCCGCGTACTGCGCGACGTGTCCGCCACGGCGTTCCCCCGTGGCCAGATGCTCGTCGGGGGAGCCGTCCACGTTGAACCGGCGCAGTACGTCGTCCTCGAGCTCGGCTCCGCCTTCGGTGCCGTGGACCGAGACACGGGTGCGGCCACCAGGGAAGGCCGCGGTCGTCGCGTGCAGCGTCGCGACCGAGCCGTTCTCGAAGGTCAGCGTGGCGACCACGGTGTCCTCGACCTCGATCTCGTGGTGTGCCGCCCGGAGCGCCTGCGCCTGGATGAGAACCGGCCGGCCCATGAACCACAGCAGCAGGTCGACCGTGTGCACGCCCTGGTTCATCAGCGCGCCACCGCCGTCCTGAGCCCAGGTGCCACGCCAGCCGGCGGACGCGTAGTACTCGTCGCTTCGCCACCATGCGACGGTGGCGACGGCCGACGTCAGTTGGCCGAAGCGGCCGGCTCTGATCGCCTCCGAGACCTGCGTGCTGCCTGGGTCGAAGCGGTGCTGGCTGATCACCGACGACACGACCCCGTGACCAGCCGCCCGGGTGGCCGCCGCGCCGAGGCGGCGGGCCCGGGTGAGGTCGACGTCGAGCGGCTTCTCGATGACGACGTGCTTCTTCTCGTTGAGCGCTTGCTCGGCGAGCGCCGCGTGCGTGCCGCTCGGCGTACAGATCGCGACGAGCGAGATGTCCGAGCCCGACAAGGCCGCACCGAGATCGCCGTACACCTTCGGCTCCGGCTGCCCGGCTTCGGTCAGCCTGGCGGCCAGGGCTTCCGCGGTGGCGGTGTCGCCGTCGACCAGCGCGGTGACGCCGGCGTCCGGCCGGGCCGCGATGGTGTCGGCGTGGGTGCGGCCGATGATGCCGCAGCCCACGATGGCGACCTGGTGGTGGTTCGTCGAGTCGGACATCTCGCCCCTTCGTCGGCGGTCTACTGCGCGGCGAAGTTCGCCGTCAGCACCTGGTCCGCGGAGACGGCGAAGCTGTACGACGCGTCGGTCGAGACCACCACGCCGTCCACGGTCCAGCTCCGGAAAACGCTATCCGATGTTGGCTCGGCCGTCACGGTCACCTGCGCGCCGACCTCGTAAGTACCCGGTTCGGACTCGTTGCCGGCAATGCTCACCGTGCCGTTGCCGACGGCCACAACAGCCACCCGCCGCTGCACGACGTTGATCACCATCACGTTGTGCAGCGTGACCGGTCCGGTGCTGGTCGCGCCGTTGTAGCGCGCCAGGTTGGTTGCCTCGACGTCACCCCGGACGACCTTCACGGTGAAGCCGCCTTCACCGAGGTTGTCGGTGCCGAGGTTGAACGCGTCCACCTGACCGTCGTTGACGACCAGCCCGTCGTGGAAGCCGTACGCGAACACGTTGAACAAGGTCAGCCCGGTCGCGCCGTCAACAGTGACGATCTTGGCCGTCTTGCGCATGTACTTGTCGATCACCAGCTCGAAGATCCCGCCCTCGTCCATCCAGTGCGGCTGCTGGTACCCGATCCGGGTGACCGCGTTGCCGTTGGACAGCACGCCCTCGATCCTTCCACCGGTACTGCGGCCGACCGCGATGGCGTGATCGAAGAAGGCACCGGCGACCTTGCGGACGACGAACCCGTCGCTGCGATGGGTGGTGAAGTCGATCCCGTTCCACGCGTTCGGGAAGCCCGCGTTGACGACGTACGTCGCCGCGCCCATGCCGCGAACGGCGTACGGGTAGGGCACGACACCCTCGGCCTTGCCCGGGTTCTGCTCGGGGTAGAAGACCCGCAGTCCGCGGAGGCCGGCGCTCTTGCCTGCAAGCGTCACGAGCGCGGGCGCGGTGTCGGGTGCCGCAGTTCCCCTTCCCTCAAAGGCATGCAGGACCGTGCCGCCACTGAGTCCGCCCTGGTCCCGGTTCGGTACTGCGGAAGCTCCGCGCAACTCCACCTTCGCGGGCAAGCTGAGCCGGGTGTTGATCCGATACCACCCGGCCGGCAGATAGACGATCCCGCCGCCCTCACGGCCGGCCTTGTCGAGCATCCTCTGTACTGCGCTGGTCGCATCGGCCGCCGGCAGGTAGCCGACGCCATGCGGCGCATCCACGACGTACAAGGCTTTGCGGGCCGGTCCGGGGAGCGCTCGCTGGGTGTAGCTCGGCGCGTTGCCTGACATCCGGTGGACGATTCCGGCGACCGAGCCGGTGAGTGCCGTGCCGGTGACCTTCACATAGCCGCGGGAGTCGTTCTGGATGGCCTGCTCGCCTTCCAGCCGGCCGCCCGCGAGCGTGAGTCCCCACCGGTCGTCCATCACGTCCACCTTCAATGCGGTCCCAGTACGCCGGATGTCGGGCTGCAGGAAGCTGCCCGTGAATTGCGCGCGCTGACCCGCGACGATCTGGATACCGACCTTGTAGTCGGAGAGCGTGATCTTGTGGAACTGGTCCCACTCGAGATCACCCAGCACGAGCCCAGTGCCGTTGGCACGGGTCCACGTGTCCAGCGCGGCGCGAGCAGGCGGCCGGTATGCCGACGGCGCAGCGGCCCAGTACGCGTTGCTCAGCGTCACGTTCTCCCAGGTGCCGACGTCCGCGCCGTTGTAGGCGCGGGCTCCTTCGAACAAGGCGGTTCCGCGGATGTTCCGGATCGTCGTCGACTCGTGCACCTGGCCGGAGCTCGGCGCGTTGCCGCGATCGCTCGGCATCGTGCTGATCCCGATCCCGCGGTACGAGTTGAGCAGGGTGACGTCGGAGACGGTCGACATCATGTAGTTCTCGTTGCCGATCCAGGCGCCGCCGGGGATCTCGAAGGTGTAGCCGTACGGGATCGGGGTGGTCGCGTTCTGCCGTGGGTAGTACGTCGTCAGGCCGACCACGCCGGCTGAGCCGCCGATCCGGAACAGCGACGGTCCATCGTTGCCTGAGGCAAGGTCTGCGATCACGACGGTGCCGTAGTCGCGCTTGCTGTCCAGGTCTGGATCGCGCCGGTCGCCCCGGACGGTGCAGAAGGCGTGTACTTCGATCGTGTCCTTGACCAGGTACTTGCCGGCCGGAAGCCAGACGGTTCCACCACCCGCGTCCTGACAGGCGTAGATCGCTTGCTGGATTGCCTTGGTCGAGTCCTTGCGGCCAGTGCGGTCGGCGCCGTACCGGGTGGCGTCGAAGTCGGCGATCACGCCGTCCTCGGTCGGATTGACGGTGTCGACCAGTTGGGGTTTCGGCATCACGACCGGTGACTCGCGCAGTTGCAGTTCTCTCACCGTGAAGTTGTCGGCGCCGGTCATCACGACTCGGACGTAGCGCGCCTCGACGGTCGCGAAGCGGGTCTTGCTGAACTGGTTGGCGCCGGGCGATCCGGTCCGGCCGACCATGGTGAAGTTGGTGCCGTCGTTCGAGACCTGCACGGTGTAGTCGGGTGAGGATGTCTGCGCCCACTCGACGCGAACGTCGTTGACCGCACGTGGCATCTTGAGATCCAGCTGGAGCCAGGAATCGCCCGCTCCGCTGGTCCAGATGGTCTGGTGGTTTCGGTCGTTCGCGTTCGATGCGGCGGTGCCACCGCTGGCGCTCGCAGTACCGGCTGGTGCGAAGTTTGTGTCGACGACGGATGCTTTGAAGGCGTCGAGTTCGGCTTGCAGGGTTTGGAGTGCGGCCTTCACCTGGGCGTCGGTGACACCGGGGGTGGTCGCGACTGTGCGGGCGTCGTCGATGGCTTGCGAGAAGGTTGCTCGGCTGCCGATCGGGAACTGGCCGTCGCGGGAGCCTTCCCGGGCGGCCTTCTGGATCCGGGCCGCCTCGTCGATCAGGTCGACCAGGCCTTCGGTGACGTCGAGAACCGTTGCCACCTTGGCGACTCGGACGGCCGCGACCTTGAGGTCGACCGCGCCGTCACCGGTGTGGATCCGGAAGTCGGAACCGTTCGATCGGTTCGTCATCACCGCGTCGGTCAGTGCGAAGGTGTGGGTCTTCCAGGTCTGGGTGTTGCCGTAGGTGATGACTTCGGAGTTCTTGAACTTCTCCGGGATCGTCTCGCCGGGGGAGTCGTAGTGCAGCCCGAACTGGCCGTTGCCCTCGTCGAAGTAGTCGACGCTGACCAGCACCAGATTGCGGTTGTCGTAGAGGTAGGTGTCGGAGACGTTCATGTAGAAGAAGTTCGTACCGGGCGCCGGCGCGGTTCGGTCGGTCTGCCAATAGGGCCGGCCGTTCTGTACGCCGGTGATGAGGTTTTCGGGGCGGTCGCCTGCGCGGGGCGAGATGCCGCTCTGGGCCGGCGAGGCGCCGAGCTCGACCGAGGCGCCCGCAGTACTGATGCGGAGTCCGGCGACGGTGATGTCGTCGCTGCCCTGGAGTCGCAGGTCGCCGCCGCCGAGGCGGTTGGCGAACTCGATGTCGTTCAAGGCGAAGGTGCCGGTCTGCCACTGGCCGGTGTTCTTGAGTTGGACGTCGTCGGCGCGGGCGGCTGGGTCGGCGGCAGCGTCGTACTGGAGCTGGAGGGTGCCCGTGCCGGTGTCGAGGTAGGTGACGGTGACGACGACGTCGTCGGCGTTCAGTTCGCCGACGTAGTCGCTGTCGACGTCGAAGGTGAAGTAGGCGGTGTCGGCGGCCTGGTTGGTACGCCAGTAGGTGCGGCCTTGCTCGGTACCGGTCCGCAGGCCGGCCGGGTCGGCGCCGGCGGTGGGCTTCACGCCCAGTGTGGTGGGAGTGGCGCCGAGGTCGGCGCCGACGCCGCTCGGATACATCGATGCCGCGTGCGCCGGGAGTGCGGCGAGCGCGCCACCCAACAGGATCGCGGGCAGCAGACCCGCGAGCAGGCGTCGTGAGGACATGGCAGGAAACCTCCAGGTGGCGGGCCCAAGAGCAGGGTGCGTGTAAGTTAAACCATGCGTGTTACTTATTCAAGAGTCAGTGACCGCGGCGGCTGGATAGGCTTTTCGGGTGGCGAACGAGAGCTTGGCCGAGATCCAGCAGTGGCTGTCCGCGACCGCGTCCCCACTGACGAGTCTGGTGGCGGGGTCTGGGAGCGCGGATCTCGCCGCGCTGGGGAAGGCGCTGGACGGCGTACGGGTGGTCGGGCTGGGGGAGGCGACGCATGGCACGCGGCAGTTCTTCCAGCTGAAACACCGGTTGTTCGAGTATCTGGTGACCGAGCTGGGGTATTCGGTGCTCGCGATGGAGGCCAGCGAATCGGCTGCGCCGGCTGTCGATGCGTATGTGCGCGGCGGGGTGGGTGATGCGGCGAGTGTCGTGGCTGGCCTGGGCTTCTGGACCTGGCGGACCGAAGAGGTCGTGGAGCTTGTCGAGTGGATGCGGTCTTACAACTCGGGACGGCCGGCGGCTGAGCAGGTCGGGTTTGCGGGTATCGATCCACAACGGTGCTCGGCGTCGCTGGCCGTAGTACGGAAGTTCTTGTCGGAGTCGGTGCCTGATCGGCTGGCGGCGTTCGAGGAGGGCTTCGGGTTTCTGGAGGATGCTCAGCCTGGGTCGGCTCCCGATCCGGCGCGGCTGGTGGTCCGGGAAGCGGAGCAGTTGGTCACCTTCCTGGTGGCGAAGGGGGCTGACGAGGAGGTACTACGGCACGCGCGGATCCTGGAGCGGGTTGGTGATCTGGTGTGCCGGTCGAAGGAGCACAAGGATCCTGCGGAGACGGTGTTCTCGGTGCGCGACGCCTATATGGCAGAGGCTGTCGTCAGGCTCGCGGATGAGGATCCCTCGCGCCGCATCGCGGTATGGGCCCACAACGGACACCTCGCAGCCAGCCGGCAGACGCCGGGGTTGCGGCCGATGGGACAGCACCTGCGGGAGCGGCTCGGACCGGCGTACTACGCGCTGGCTCTGCTCTTCGGCTCAGGCGCCTTCCGCGCCCGCCGCCTGCGCCCCGGCCCCTGGCCCGGCCCGATGGACGGCCCAGTCGTCGCCAACAGCATCGACCGAGGCGGCTTCAACGCCCTAGAGGGCCAGTTGGCCGCAGCCACCCCCGGCGACCACTTCCTCAACCTCCGAGACACCGACAACGCCCCACCGCCAGTGAAAACCTGGCTCTCCGAACCCCAAATGTTCCGCAGCTACGGCGCCTACATCCAACGCTGGACCTACAAAATGCAGTTCGCCCCCACCGTCCTAACCCACGAATACGACGGCCTCACCTACATAGCAAAGTCCACCCCATCAGTCCCGCTCCCCGACTGAACTAAGCGACTACGGCGAGGGTGCGGGTGGGGGTTAGGAGGGGGAGGAGGGTGAAGAAGTGGGGGAGGGCGTCGGGGAGGCGGAGGGTGCCGGCTTCGTGGGTGGTCCAGCCGAAGAGGAGTTCGCCGTCCAGGACGTGTTCGGAGAGGGGAGTGGCGAAGGCGCTCAGGGTGACGCGGTTGGGGCCCGTTTGGGGGTGGTGGTCGCCGCAGCCGCATTCGGCGGCGATGACGATCGAGGTGAGGGCGTCGGGGGAGTAGTGGCGCAGGCGCAGCGTCGTACCGCGGGCGGTGAAGCGGGCGATTGTTGCGTCCGGCAACTGAACGAGGAGTTCGACCGGGACGGCGTGGGAGCCGGGGAGCAGGCGCAGTCCGCGGGAGGCGAACAGGTCGGCCAGAGCAGCAAGGTTCATGTCAGCGAAGATCCTGTGGGGCTGGTGTCGGCGGGCGGGCCTGGGAATGGACAGGGCCTCGCGCGCCTCAGACGGCGCGCGTCAGCGACAACAACAGCGACAACACAGCATGATCTGCATGGCGAAGATCATGGCAGACCCCACCCGCCCTGCCAAACACCGCCCGTAATCTGAGACACCTGTCCGTCACCAGGAGCTGCAGGCACGCACGACCGCTGCGCGCGCGGGGAATTCAGCGGCGGTGGGCGGACATGCGCGACCCGTCGGCAGGCGGTCGCCGACGGGGTGTTTCGTGCGCTCGAGCGACTTGTGCTGGGTCAGTCGGCTTTCTTGCCGAACATGATTTCGTCCCAGCTGGGGACGCTGGCTCGTTTGGAGCCTCGTTTGGCGGGCTTTTTCTTTTCCTCGGCAGGCGGGGCTGCTGCCGCGGGCTCGGCGGCCGGGTCCGCGGTTGGTTCCGTTGCGGGCTGGCGACGGGGGTCGGCGGGCTTCGGGATCGCGGGCCTCGGGTCGGCAGGCTTCGGAGCTGCAGGTGAAGCGGGCTGGGAGGCAGCGGGGGTTGGGGCCGACGGGCGGGCAGGGGTTGGGGCTTCCTGCCGGACCGGGTCGGGCTGGCGCTCCTCGGTGGCCGGCGCTTCGGGACGACGAGCTTCTGCCGGGCGGGGCTCCGGCTGGCGTGGCTCCGGGCGCCGCGACTCGGGCTGGCGGGGCTCGCGTGGGTCTGCCTGGCGAGGCTCGCGAAGGTCGCGGGAATCGGCAGGCGGGATGCGGCGTTCGGTGAAGCGGTTTTCGGGGGCGGCGGCGCGTTCCTCGGGGGAGAGGGGTGGGGCCTCGACCGGGCGGTGTGGGGGGCGTTCGACGGCTCGGACGGCCGGGCGGAGCGTCTGGGGTGGTTCGATCGGTACGTCGATCAGGGTCGGCTCTTCGTCCGGGCTCGGCACCGAGTGCACCCGGCGCGGCCCGCGCTCGACATCACGGGCGATCCCGTACTCCGGGTCGCGACCGAACCCACGCCCCGTGTCCCGGTTGGCATCGCGATCCGCCTGGGCGGCGCGCCCACGCGGCAGGCTGATCGTGTCCTCGAACCCGGCCTCGTAGCTGTCTGCCCCGTGATCGGGCGCCAGACTCAGATCGAAGTCCGCCACCGCGGTGAGCCGTCGCTCAGAGGTCGGCTGCGGCGCGATCACCTGCGCCTGCTCACCGACCAGCCAGCGCGCCTCGTCGTCGTCCGGTACGGCGTACCGCCCCGGTGCGTCGTAGGCGAACATCGCGACCTTCTCGTCATTCTCCTCGGCGAAGTACGACACCCGCACGGCCCAGCGGCCGTCGTCGCGGCGCCAGGCGTCCCACTCGGCCGAGGCCGGGTCGACGCCCCGGATCCGCAGCCGCTCGGTCACCCAGGCACCCAGGTTGCGGGTGGGGGCGTCGCCGCCACCGCGCCGGCGCACCGAGGCGCGCTGGGCGAGGCTTGCGACATGGTCTCGCTCGGCGAGGACGGGTCCGGCGAAGGCCATCACCCGTTCCATCGGCATCTGCGCGACGGCAGCGACCGCCTCGGGACTTTCTCCGGCCCGGATCCGGGCCTGGATGTCTCGCGGGCGGAGCGCGCTCTCCATTTGAATCTCCAGCTGGCCGAGTCGGGCACGGTCGCCGCGCAGGGCCGCACGCAACCGGTCGTCGACCGGAACGGCGAACTCCTCACCCGTCGGTTCCATCGCCAGGATGAGTTGCTTGCCATCCTGGCTCAGGCCAACGAGCCTCGCCTCGCGCATTGCCTTTGTTCTCCTGTGCGGTTCTCGACAGTCTCTCCCGATACCTGCGCCTCGACCAAGACCGGCGCGCCGTGCCCGCCGGTCATTGTGGAGGTTACGTCACAAAACCCCATCTTGCCTGCTCAGGAGGGTCCTTGTCGTCACACCAGTCACACTAGTCACAACGGGCGGTGAGCACGACATCGAACCCCCTGAAACCGATCAGTTCACCGGTCAGTTGACCGGATACGCGGCCCGGACGGCCAGCGCCCGGATCAGATCGTCGCGGCGATCCCCGACCGCCCGCCGGATCCCGGCCTGGACGTCCTCGTCGGCGACCAGGTTCGCGGCCAGCGCGACGGTCCGCTCGTCGATCGAGTACACCGGGAAGGACAAGGTGGCGGCCTGCGCGACCACCCAGCCCGAGCGCAGCTTCTCGATCCCCGCGATCTCCGCGAAGTACCGGTCGACGTACGGCGCCGTCAGCTCCAGCTGGTCGTACTGCCAGAACCCCTCGCAGGCGGCGTACAGCTCGTAGTTGGCGATGTCGGCGTCGGTCATGATCTGGGCCCAGGCGCGTTCCTTCGCGGCGACCGTCGGCAGCGCGGCGCGGCACCGGGTCGCGTGCACGACGCCTTCCGACGACGTGTCGCGAGCCAGTTCGGCGTCGATCCCGGCGTCGTCGACGGCTCCGAGCTTGGCCAGCCGCAGCGTGATCAGCCAGCGCAGATCGGCATCGACAGCCAGCCCCGCCGGTACGCCGTCGCCCGCGAGCCACCCCTTGAGAAGCTCGGCGTCGTCGGTGAGCCCGACCGCACCCCGTACGACGGCCAGTTGCAGGCTGCTCCCAGCCGGCACCGACTGCAGCCGCTCGGTCAGTACTGCGGCCAGCCGTCCCCGGTACGGCTCGACCGGAAGGTACTGACCCAGCAGACGCCCGCGGACCCAGTTGACCATCGTGTCGACGGCGATGTCGCTGGTCTCCGACGGCAGCGCGGCCAGCACCACGTCGAAACCCAGCCGCGGGTCGAGCTCGGCGTCGGCGGTCGCGTCGCGCAGGCTGTTCAGGATCACCGCGCGCGTGACGCCGTCGTCGATCTTTGGCATGACCGCCGGCAGCTTCGCCAGGCTGGCCGCGTCGAAGCGGATCTTGGCCCAGGTGTCGTCGGCCGCGTCCGGGACGACGACCGCGATGGACGGGTCGAGCTCGACGTCCACCACGTCCGCGTTGAGCAGGACCGGTACGGAGGTGCCGCGCCCGGACTCGTCGTACCCGGCGATGGTCAGCTGGTGCGGGCGATCGGCCGGGTAGTCGGCGGGGGCGGTGCGGTGCAACCGGATGCCGGTGGCCGTGCGCTCGGCGGTGATCGTGTCGAGGCCCGGCGTACGGAGCCAGTTCTGGGCCCATGCCTCGAGGCCGACGGCGCCTGCCTCGGTCCACTTGGTGACCAGGTCGGCGAAGGTCGCGTTGCCGAACTCGTTCGAGCTGATGTGCGCTTTCACGCCGTTGAGGAACACCTCGTCACCGAGGTAGGCGTTGAGCTGCTTGAGCACCGCCGCGCCCTTGGCGTAGGAGATGCCGTCGAAGTCGTCGAGCGAGGCGAGCGCGTCCTTGACCGCGTCGGCGGCGACCGGGTGGGTCGAGGCCCGCTGGTCGGCCTGCAGACCCCACCACTTACGGACGAAGGCGAAGTCGATCCAGTTGTCGGCGTACCGGGTCGCCGTGGTGGAGACCCGGTAGGCCATGTACTCCGCGAACGACTCGTTCAGCCACAGGTCGTTCCACCACTGCATCGTCACGGTGTCGCCGAACCACTGGTGCGCCATCTCGTGGACGACGGTCCGGGCCCGGCCGCTGCGTTCGCCGTCGGTGACCGCGGAGCGGAAGACCATCGAGTCGCGGAACGTCACGCAGCCCGGGTTCTCCATCGCGCCGGCGTTGAACTCGGGCACGAACGCCTGGTGGTACTCACCGAACGGGTAGCGGTACCCGAACAGCCGGTGGAACTCGTCGAAGGCCTGCCCGGTCACCTCGAACAGGTCCTCGGCCTCGCGGTCGAGCGCCTCGGCCAGCGACTGCCGGGAGACGAGGCCGAGCGGGATGCCGTCGTGCTCGCCGAGGATCTGGTGGTACGGGCCGGCCACCAGGGTGACGAAGTACGTCGACAGCGGCTTGGTCTCGGCCAGTTCCCAGCGGCCCGGCGACACCTTGGTCGCGGCGCCGTTGCCCAGCACGATCCACTCCGGCGGAGCCGTCACCTTCACCCGGTACGGCGCCTTGAGGTCGGGCTGGTCGAAACAGGCGAAGATCCGGGGCGCGGCGTCCAGGAACGACATCGCGTAGAGGTAGGTCAGCCCGTCGGCGGCGTCCACACTGCGATGCAGGCCCTCGCCGTCGTTGGAGTACAGCATCGACGCGACGACGACCAGCTCGTTCTCCGCGGTGAGCCCGGTCAGCGCGAGCCGCCCGTCACTCAGTCCGGCCGGGTCGACCGGCGTCCCGTTCAGCGTGACCGACAGCAGTTCGTCGGGCTTCACGTCCACCCAGCTCGACTGCTCGGCGGCGGAGAAGACGATCCGGGTGGTCGATCCGAACGTACGCTCGCCCTGGGTGAGGTCGAGATCGACGTCGTACGAGTGGACGGTGAGTGCGGCGGCCCGGGTACGGGCGCCGTCGACGGTAAGGCTCGGCATGCGGTGAACTCTATGCGGTCGTCCCACACTCCGGCAGCCGCATAGATAGAGTTTGGCCATGACCGAGATGGAGTACCGCCAGCTGGGTGACTCCGGCCTCACGGTGAGTGTGGTCGGCCTGGGTTGTAACAACTTCGGGGGCCGGATCGGCGCGGAGCAGGCGGACTCGGTGGTGGCAGCGGCGCTGGACGCCGGGATCACCCTGTTCGACACCGCCGACGTCTATCGCGGCGACCGTGGTTCGAGCGAGGAGATCCTCGGCAAGGCGCTCGGCAGCCGGCGGGACGAGGCGGTCGTCGCGACCAAGTTCGGCGGCGACATGAAGGGCGACAACGGCCCGGACTGGGGTGTGCGCGGCTCGCGGCGCTACATCCGCAAGGCCGTCGAGGCCAGTCTGCGCCGGCTCGGCACGGACTGGATCGACCTCTACCAGCTGCACATGCCCGACGAGGTCACGCCGATCGAGGAGACCCTGGCAGCCCTGTCCGAGCTGGTTGCCGAGGGCAAGGTTCGCTACCTGGGCAGCTCCCAGTTCGCGGGCTGGCAGGTGGTGGACGCCGACTGGGCCGCGCGGACCGCGGGCTCGGAGCACTTCATCAGCGCGCAGAACCACTACAACCTGCTCTCCCGCGAGGCCGAGGAGGAGCTGATCCCTGCCTGCGAGCACCTCGGTATCGGCGTCCTACCGTTCTTCCCGCTCGCGTCCGGTCTGCTGACCGGCAAGTACAAGCGCGGTGAGCAGCCGCCCCAGGACAGCCGGCTGGCGAAGATGCCCGAGCGGCTGGCCCGGGCCGACTTCGACAAGATCGAGGCGCTCGAGACCTTCGCGGCCGAGCGCGACCTCACCCTGCTCGACGTCGCCATCGGCGGGCTCGCCGCGCAGCCGGCCGTCTCGTCGGTGATCGCCGGGGCCACCCGGCCGGAGCAGATCGAGCAGAACGTGCGCGCCGGTCTGTGGCTCCCGACCGCTGAAGACCTGGCGATCCTGGACGAGCTGACGTGACCCTGATCCTGCTCCCGCCGTCGGAGGGCAAGTCCGGCCGCTCCCGCGGCAACGCGGTCGACCTGCCGAGCCTCTCGTTCCCGGAACTCAACCCCGTGCGCGAGTCCGTGCTGGAGACTCTCGCCAAGGTGAGTTCCTCGGAAGACGCCTACGGCGTACTGGGTGTCGGTCCGTCGTTGAAGGATGAGGTCGAGCGGAACACCAGGTGGCGGACCGAGCCGTCCGTGCCGGTGTCGGAGTTGTACTCCGGTGTCCTGTACGACGCGCTCGGCTACTCGACCTTGCCGGCCGGCACCAAGCGTCGCGCGAACTCGCGACTGCTGGTGATGTCGGCGGCCTGGGGAGCCTTGCGGATGGGGGACCGCGTACCGGCGTACCGGCTGTCGATGGGTACGACGCTGCCGGGGCTCGGGCCGCTCGCCTCGGTGTGGCGCGAACCGCTGGCGGCGTCGCTCGAGGCCGTCGCGGGCAAGTCGGTCATCGTGGACTGCCGTTCGTCGACGTACGCCGCGGCGTGGCGGCCGTCGGGCGAGCAGGCAGCCAAATGGGTATCGGTCTCGGTGGTGCGTGAACGCGGGGGAGTCCGCTCGGTCGTCTCGCACAACGCGAAGCACACCCGCGGCCTGGTGGCCCGTCACCTGCTGGAGTCCGGCAAGGACCCCGGTACGCCGAAGGCCTTGCACAAGCTGATTTCGGAACGCTGGAACGCCGAACTCGAGCGAACCGGCGCGGCATGGACGCTGACCGTCGTCGAGCACGACTAGCTTTCATCAGGCCTTCACCAGGAACTGGTTTCCCCGATGGTCCAGGCGGGGAAGGGTTGAGGCAGCGCAAGTCAGGGGGGCACCGCCCAACCTCGGAGGCCTGAAGATGCGTCGTCTGTTCGCATGCTCGATCACCGTCGTCGCCGCGACGACAGCTTGGGTCGTCGGTACCCAGCCGGCGCTCGCCTACCCACCGACCCCACCCTCGGCCAGTACGGCGCTGACCCAGCTGAACTCGCTGACTGTGAAGGCAGAAGGCACCACCACCGGCTACAGCCGGGACAAGTTCCCGCACTGGCGCACTGTGTCGGGCACGTGCGACACCCGTGACGAGGTGCTCAAGCGCGACGGCACCGGAGTGACCGTCGACAGTGACTGCGAGCCGACGGCCGGCAAGTGGTACAGCGTGTACGACGCCGTCTACCTCACCGACGACTCGGCGATCGACATCGACCACATCGTGCCGCTCGCGGAGGCATGGAAGTCCGGCGCGAGCACCTGGACGACGGCCAGGCGTCAGCAGTTCGCCAACGACCTCACGATCGCCCAGCTGATCGCGGTGTCGGCGTCGAGCAACCGCTCCAAGGGCGACCGCGATCCAGCATCCTGGAAGCCGACCAACACCTCGGTGCACTGCATCTATGCCCGGGAATGGATCTGGGTGAAGTACACCTACGGCCTGTCGCTGCAGTCGACCGAGAAGACGGCTCTGCAGCAGATGCTCAACGCCTGCTGACAGTCAGGCACCTTCGAGGAGCCGGCGGCGCTGTGCGTGGACGCCGGCCTGGAAGCGGGTCCGGGCGCCGAGAGTCTCCATCAGTTCGGCGACCCGGCGGCCGACCGTGCGGCTGCTCAGCGCGAGCTGCCGCGCGATCGCGTCGTCCTTGAACCCCGCCGCGAGCAGCGTCATCAGCCGCGCGTCCAGCCCGTCGATCTGGGCCGGTACGACCGGTACCGCCTGGTCCCACAGCAATGTGAACATCTCGATCAACGCGTCGAGCAACGCGCAGGGGTGGACGACGAGCGCGCTGTCGACGAGCTGGTCGACCGACAGCGGCAGCAGCGCGGCGGTCTGGTCGAACACCGCCAGCTTCATCGGCACCTGTGGATGCACCCGCGACGTCTCACCGGCATCGGCCGCGCTGTAGGCCTCGTCCACCCCACCCGGTACGTCGAGGGAGTCGGGCGAGTAGATCCCCCGAACGGTGACTCCTTCGCGCAGCAGGCCACGCACCCGGTTGTCGGACTGCTCGACGCCCGACGCGTACGGCGGCCGGTCCAGCACCAGCAACTGTTCCTGCGTTCCGTTGAGCAGTTGGGCGAAGCGCGCGGCGATGGCTTCCTGGCCGACGATCACCTCGACCAGATTCTCCGGCCGGTGCTGTTCCTGGGCACGCAGCTCGGACATCATCACGCGGGCTTCCGCGCGGACCCGGTCGAGTTCGGCCCGGCGTACGGCGACGAGCGCGTCGATGGCCACGTCGGGCCGGGTCGGCAGCAGGCGCACGGGTTCGTCGCCGGCGGTGGTCAGCAGGCCGAGTTGCTCCAGCCGTTCGACCGTTGCGCGGACGTCGTCCAGGTCGCGGCCGAGCTGTTTGGCCAGCTCGTCCACGCAGCAGCCAGGACTGGCCAGCAAGGCGCGATACGCCTGCTCGTCCGGTTCGGCCACCCCGATCGTTTCCAGCACCCGTCCTCCTGACCAGTTCCTGACATGTCCGGCATCCGACACGCTATCTCGTGGCGTGGACAACTGCCGGTTCGATACGACTGTCCGGTGAAGTTCCCCGCCCCGGCGTTGCTTGCTGCCCTGACGGGTTCCGTCATCCTCCTCACGGCGGTCCCGTCCACGGCCCTGGGCAGTGGGCAGGCGACCCCTGCAGCCGACCCGCCGGTGGCGGGGACTTCACCGACTTCACCTGCTTCGGCAACCTCGGTCACCTTGGTCACTGGCGACCGGGTGACCATCGGCCCGCCCGACCAGACCGGCCGGCCGTCGGTCCGCGTCGAGCCGCGCTCCACCGGAGCCGGCGGCTTCTCCGTACTACGAGACGCCGGCCGCGTCTCCGTCATCCCCAAAGACGTGGCAGCTCTCGTCCCGGATGTCCTCGACCCGGCGCTGTTCGACGTCACCGGCCTGATCGAGATGCGGTACGACGACGCGCACCGCGCCGACCTTCCCGTCATCGTCCGGGACGACAGCCGCTCGACCGTCGTGCACAGCGGCCGGGCCTTGCCGAGTATCGGCGCCATGGCCGGAGTACTGCCGAAGGGATCGGCGGCAGGGTTCGGTGCCCGACTCGCCACCCAGCGCACCGCCATCCGCAAAGTGTGGCTCGACCGGCAGGTCACCGCGACCGTTTTATCGTCACAATCAAGCATCACGGAAGACCGCTACCTGGACCAGGTGAAGGCCTCGGCGGCCCGGGCGAAAGGGCTCGACGGTCGCGGCGTGAAGGTCGCCGTACTGGACACCGGTGTCGATGCCGGGCACCCCGCACTGGACGGCAAGGTGACGTCGCAGAGCAACTTCACGCAGACGGCGACGCCGGCTGACGGCAATGGTCACGGCACACATGTCTCGTCGCTGATCGTCGGCAACGGCGCTGGCTCCGGCGGCGCGCGCCAGGGCATCGCGCCGGCCGCCGAGCTGATCTCCGGCAAGGTGTTGGCCGATGACGGGTTCGGTCAGGAGTCCTGGGTGATCGCCGGGATGGAATGGGCCGCCGATCAAGGTGCGGACCTGGTCAACCTCAGTCTCAGCTCCGCACCGGTCAACGGCGACGACCCCGTCGCGGTCGCGCTGGAACAACTCACGGCTCAGACCGGCACGCTGTTCGTGGCGGCGGCCGGTAACCGTGGCGGCTTCGGTGCGAACCCCTACACGATCGGCAGCCCCGGTGTGGCGGCCTCCGGGCTGACCGTCGGCGCGGTCGACGGGAACGACAAGCAGGCGGGCTTCTCCAGCGAGGGCCCGACCCGAGGCTCGTACCGGCTCAAGCCCGACCTCACGGCGCCTGGCGTCGGCATCCTCGGCGCGAAAGCGGGAGCCCGCGACGGCGACCTCTACACAGCGATGTCCGGTACTTCGCAGGCAACCCCGATCGTCACCGGCGCGGCCGCTCTGCTGTTGCAGCAACAACCCGACCGGACCTGGCAGCAACTCAAGACCCAGCTCACGAACGCCGCCGACCCAGCACCGATCTACAACACCTGGACCCACGGCGCCGGCCGCCTCGACCTCCAGCGTGCCACCGGCACCGGCCTCATTTCCGACGTCGCGTCCGTCGACTTCGCCTATCTGCGCTACCCCGACAAGTCCGTGCGGAGCCGCGTTGTGAGCCTGAAGAACACGGGCGACACCGCCATGACGATCTCGATCACTGACCAGCAGCAGGACGACAGGTTCGAGTCTGCCCCGGCCGATGCCGTCGTCGCGACCCCGGCGACCCTCACGATCCCGGCCGGCGGCACCGCCAGTACGACGATCACGGTCGACCCGGCCGTGTTGCCCGACGGCATCTGGCAAGGCGGCATCGACTTCACCGGACCCGACCAGCAACGCCTGCTCCACTTGGGCTTCGGCACCTACGACGAATCAGAGCGCTACGACCTCACAGTCAAAGTCCTCGACCGCACCGGTACGCCGTACGCGGGCGGCCAGGCTTCCGTCTTCAACTACGACACCGGAGGCTCGGCCACGCTTCACCTGGACGCCAACGGAACCGCCTCGATCCGGATGGATCGCGGGCACTACGGAATCTTCTCCGCCGTGACCACCCCAGCCGCCGGGGATCAGCCGGAGACCTTCGCCCTCGCCGGTACTGCGGACGTGCTGGTGGCCGCCGACACGACCTACGTCGTCGACGCCCGCAACGCGAAGATGCTGACCGCACCGACCGTGGAGAAGGTCGGCACCTCGGTGATCGAGTCCGCGATCGGGATCTCGCGACACAGTGCGACGCGGGGTCTGAGCGACTTCTACTTCTTCACGCCGGAGCAGATCGCCGCGGGGACGGTGTTCATCGAGCCGACGACGAGCACGAGCAGTGGGTCGTTCGAAGCGAGCACTCGCTGGCGGCTGGAGCCGACGGGCAAGGTCGGGCCGAACGAGCCGGCCGTTTACGAGTTGCTCTACCCGAAGGACAGGTTCTCGCTGCCGTTGAGTCCGCGGCTCGACCGGCGTGCGCTCAACCGGATGGCTCGGGTGGAGAACACCTTTGGCACCTTCGCGAGTAGCGGTACGGAAACGGTCGAGCGGGCTTGGTCGACAGGGGCCACCGGCATCGGGTGGGTCACGCGCCGGCCGGTCGCAGTACCGTCGAAGCGGGTCGAGTTGCTCACTGCCGATCCGGCGGCCGAGTGGAATCAGTGTCTGACCTTCAGCCCCGCCAGTGCGACCCGGTTGTGCGATCCGTCCAACTCACCGTTCCCATCGGGCGCGAGGATGCAGCGATCCTTCGGGTCGGCGATCCACCCGAGTGTTTTCGCCGCTTCGCACACACCTACTTATCTGTTCGCGGATGGCGGCGTCGCGGATGCGTTCCACGACGGGAAGTTGCCGGCGTCGGCGTACCGGAGCAGGAAGTTGTCGTTGTACCGCGACGGTGAGCTGGTGGGGGAGACGGCCAGTGGGTCCAGCTACTTCCGGATTCCCAACGGGAGTGGACGATTCCGGCTGGAGCAGAGCTGGAGCCTGGACGTTTCGAAGTACCCGCGATCGAGCGAAGCGTCGACGGTGTGGAACTTCGATTCCGCGCCGCCACCGGACCCGACGAAGGCCAGCGGCACCGTGCCGTCGCTGCTGCAGATCGGCTACGACCCGGACGTCGACGGCTTCGGACGCGCGACGGCCTGGCGTCCCCTGCAGATCAAATTGACCGTGAGCCACCTGCTCCGCTCGACGCCCTCCCGGATCACCAGCACCAAACTCTCGTACTCCGTCGACGGCGGGCGCCACTGGACGCCGGCAGTCGTGGTGCCGTCTGCCGGTGGAAAGTCAGCCGTCATTCCGCCGTGGTCGGTCTTGCCGGGCAAGAGCCTGTCTCTGCGGGCATCGGCCACGGACGCAGCCGGCGGCAGCATCGAGCAGACCGTGCTCGGCGCGATCCCGGTGACGTAGCGACCACTGTTGGCTAGCGTGTTCGGAACGCGAGATCGCGGTTGCGGTGGGACGATGAAACGGCGGTGTACGATCGCCGATCGTCGCAGAACGGTATCGGTGCACCCCGGACTGTGATCGACTTGCCGGCAGTCGAGTGCCCTGGGAGGCAGGATGAGCGAGAGCGCGAGCGCGAGCGCACCCACCACGACCGAGGACCGTCCCGAGCTGAAACGCGTGATGGGGCCCGGGCTGTTGCTGCTGTTCGTGGTCGGCGACATCCTCGGTACCGGTGTCTACGCGCTGACCGGCAAGGTGGCCGGTGAGGTCGGCGGCGCGGTCTGGCTGCCGTTCCTGTGCGCGTTCATCGTCGCGCTGCTGACGGCGACCAGCTACCTGGAGCTGGTGACGAAGTACCCGAAGGCCGGTGGTGCGGCGGTCTACACGCACAAGGCGTTCGGCATCCACTTCCTCACCTTCCTGCTCACCTTCGCGGTGATGTGCTCGGGGCTGACCTCGGCCTCCAGCGCGTCGAAGGCGTTCGCGGCGAACTTCTTCTCCGCGCTGAAGATCGACCCCGACCGCGGCTCGGTGCTGATGATCACCTCGCTGGCGTTCATGGCCTTGATTGCCATCGTCAACCTTCGCGGAGTGGGCGAGAGCGTCAAGGCCAACGTGGTGCTCACCCTGATCGAGCTGACCGGTCTGCTGATCGTGATCGCGATCGGCGTCTGGGCACTGGCCCACGGCGACGGCGACACCGCCCGGCTGACCGAGTTCAACACGCCCGAGGGCGACTCGGCCTTCGGCGCGGTGACGGCCGCGACCGCGTTGGCGTTCTTCGCGATGGTCGGCTTCGAGGACTCGGTCAACATGGCCGAGGAGACCAAGGACCCGGTCAAGATCTTCCCCAAGATCATGCTGATCGGCCTGTGCGTCACCGGACTCATCTACGTGATGGTCGCGATCTCGGCGATCGCGCTGGTCTCGCCGGAGGAACTGAACAAGGGCGCGACCCCGCTGCTGAAGGTGGTCCAGGCCGGCGCGCCGGACTTCCCGCTCCAGATCTTCGCCTGGATCACCATGTTCGCGGTGGCCAACTCGGCGCTGATCAACATGCTGATGGCCAGCCGGCTGCTCTACGGCATGTCGCACGAGAAGGTCCTGCCGGGTCCGCTCGGCCGGGTGCTGCACCGCCGCCGGACGCCCTGGGTGGCGATCCTGTTCACCACCCTGCTGGCCTTCCTGCTGATCGGGTACGCCGACCTCGCCGCGCTGGGTGGCACCACGGCGTTCCTGCTGCTGTGCGTGTTCGCGATCGTCAACGTCGCCGTGCTGGTACTGCGTCGCGACCGGGTCGAGCACAAGCACTTCCACGCGCCGACCGCGCTACCGGTGCTGGGCCTTGTGCTCTGCGTCTACCTGGCCAGCCCGCTGTCGGGCCGGGCCAAGCAGGACTACAAGATCGCCGGCTACCTGATGCTGATCGGCATCGCGCTGTGGGCGCTCACCTGGCTGCTGAACAAGTACGTGTTCAAGCGCAAGGCAGACTTCGACCCGTCCCACCTCGACCCGAGCGGCCCGGTCAACTAGTCGGCTGTCAACTGTTCGGCCCGGTGGGCACCACGGCGGTGTCCATCGGGCGGGGCAGCCCGGCCTCGCGCAGCGGCAGCATCGCCGCCAGAATGACGGTGCCCAGGGCAACGATCGCGAGAACGACCGCGACCCAGCCGAGCAGCTGGTACCCGTCGCCCGCGTCGATGGCCAGCCCGCCGAGCCACGGGCCGATCGTGATGCCGACGTTGAACGACGAGAAGTTGACCGCCGTCGCCAGCGTCGGCGCGTCACCGGCCAGGCTGAACACCCGCGCGTTGAGGGCCGGGTTCGCGGCGAACCCGAAGCCGCCGAGCAGGAAGATCGCCGCGGTCGCGACCACCGGGGTGTGCGCCCACAGCGCGAGCACCGCCGACATCAGGCTCAGCCCGATGATGCTGACCGCCAGCGTGCGGAACGGCAGCGCGTCGGCGTTGCGGCCGCCGATCGTGATGCCGATCAGCGAGCCCACGCCGTACAGGGCGAGCACGGCCGGTACGGCGCCGGACGGCAGGCCGGTCGCCTCGGTCAGCAGGGGAGCCAGGTAGCTGAAGATCACCAGGATGGCCGCGGTGACGAAGGCGGTCGTGGCGTAGGACAGCCACAGCCGGGGATTGGCCATCGCGCGCAACTCGGCCGGCATCCGCGGGATCGCGCCAGGCTCGGGCCGCCCGAGCGGAACGGTCGCGATCACGCCGGCCATCGCACCCACCGACAGGACGGCCACCGTCCAGAACGCGGCCCGCCAGCCGAAGTGCTGACCGATCACCGTGCCGGCCGGGAGACCGACGATGGTCGCGATGGTGAGTCCGCCGGTGACGACGCTCATCGCTCTTGCCCGCGAGGTGACCGGGACGAGCCCGACCGCCGTGACGGCCGCCACCGCCCAGAACCCGGCGTACACGAAAGCGCCGACCACCCGAGTGACGAGCAGGACCTCGTAGTTCGGGGTCAGCGCTCCGGCGACGTGGGTCAGGGCGAACAGGGCGAGGAACACCAGCAACGCGGTCCGCCGGGCCCAGCGCAAAGTGACCACGGCCAGGACCGGAGCGCCGGCCAGCATGCCGACCGCGAACGCCGAGATCAGCAGCCCCGCCTCCGGGATCGACACCCCCAGGTCGGCCGCCAGCTCCGGCAGCAGGCCGGCCAGCATCAGCTCGGAGGTGCCCTGGGCGAAGATGGCCAGGCCCAGGATGTAGACGGCGATCGGCATGTACGGGCTGTCCCTCCGGATCTCGGGTCGTACGGGCGGCCCACCAGCGTCCCCCATCGCACTACGGCGAGCTACGCGACCTTGTCATCCAGTGTGACGGAGCAGCTACGATCACGCAGCGCCACGCCCGCACAGCGGACGGTGTTGCAGCTTCCTGCAATTGCCGAGCCCCGGAACACGAGGCGGACGGCACGCGCGGCGCGGGCGGTGCGGTTTGGCCGGATCGGGCAGAGTTGATCCATGAGCTACCCGACCCCAGCGCGACGCACCCGCGGTGTCGTCGACGGCTCCAAGATCAGCAGTGGGCTCAAGCTGCTCGTCCTGCTCGTCGGGCTGATGTGGCTGAGCGAGACCGTCGACACCGCCCTCAACGGCGAGCTCGACCAGTACGGGATCATCGCCCGCAGCCCCGACGGCCTGTTCGGCATCATCACCTCGCCGTTCCTGCACCTCGGGTTCGGCCACCTGATCTCCAACACGCTGCCGCTCGTCACACTCGGCGCGCTGATCGCGGTCAGCGGCGCGATGCGGCTGTTCTCGGTGACCGCGATCGTCACCACGATCGGCGGTTTCGGCACCTGGCTGATCTCGCCGCCGAACACGATCACGATCGGCGCGAGCGGTCTGGTCTTCGGGTACGCCGCCTACCTGATCGCGCGGGGGGTCTTCAACCGGCGGCTCGGCCAGGTGGCGATCGGCGTGATCGTCGTGATGGTCTGGGGCAGCGCCCTGCTCGGCGGCCTGCTGCCACAGGACGGCATCTCCTGGCAGGGGCACCTCTTCGGCGCGGTCGCCGGTATCTTCGCCGCGTGGGTGCTGACCGAAGACAAACCGAAGCGCAAGGAACCAGTGATTTGAGCCTCCGCATGATCCAGCCCTCGACCGACGCCGAGCTGCTGGACTGGCAGTACGTCCACAACGAGATCATCCCGACCGATCCACTCTCGCTGGACGACGTCCGCGAGCGGTCCGGCCGCAACCGGCTGACGGTCGCCTATGACGGCGACACCCTCGTCGGCTGCTCGACCGTGCGCCCACCGTCCGACGAGACGCCCGCCGCCACGGTGATCGTGCGAGTGCTGCCCGCCTACCGCCGGCAAGGCTTCGGCGAGCAGCTCTACACCGCCGAGCTGAAGCACGCCCAGGCGCTGTCCGACTCGGTGGAGACGATCGTGCTGGAGACGAACCAGGACGGCCTGCGGTTCGCTCTGCAGCACGGCTTCGTCGAGTTCGAGCGCTATCTGCTCGACGGGGACACGATCCCGTACATCGGCCTGCGGCTCAGCTGATCGTCGACAAGTCGGTGTTGGCGCCGCAGATGACCGCGACGACGCGCTCGTCCGGCGCCGGCTGGTAGGCGCCGCTGCGCAGGGCCGCGTAGGTCACCGCGGCGCCGTGCTCCACGGCGAGCTGGAACTCACGCCACAGCTCGTTGCGGGCAGCAACGATCGACTCCTCGGTCACCAGCACCGAGGTGACGCCGTACGCCGTAACGGCGTCGAAGGCCAGCGTCCCGAGCCGCCGCGCGCCAAGCGAGTCAGCGGCCAGCCCACCGACCTGTACGTCGACCGGCTCCCCGGCGTCGAGAGCCCCCGCGAGAGTGGGTGCCAGCTCAGGCTCGATCCCGACGACCTGAGCGCGGTCACCCAGGGCGGTCGCGATGCCGCCGATCAGGCCGCCACCACCGACTGCGACCAGCACAGTGTCGAACTCGAGGTCCTCCAGCAGCTCCAGCCCGGTCGTTCCCTGACCGGCGAGCACCTCCGGCTGGTCGTACGCATGCAGCAGGAGAGCACCGGACTCCGCCGCCTCGGCCGTGGCTGCCTCGTACGCCTCGGCGTACTCGTTCCCGACCTGCACCACATCGGCGTCGAGCGTGCGCAACCGCGCGACCTTGGCCGTCGGCGCGTTGACCGGGACGAAGATCCGCGCCGGTACGCCGAGCTCGCGGGCGGCATACGCACCGGCCAGCCCCGCGTTGCCACCCGACGCGGTGACGACGCCCTGGCCGGTCAGCGTGCCCTGCTCCTTGGCCGCGAGCAGCCGGTTGAACGCGCCACGCGGCTTGAACGAGCCGACGTGCTGCAGGAGTTCCAGCTTGAAGGCCAGCGTCGGCGACACCCGCAGTACCGGCGTACGGCGGACCCGGCCGGCGATCCGGCGGGAGGCGAGCTGGATGTCATCAGGAGTCACGGTCATGTGTTCCACCTTGCCACGCGGGGGAGGACTACCGTGGTTCGTGCTTCACGATGAGATGGAGGCGACCAGATGGGTGCGTACGAGGACAGTCACCGCCGCAGCCTGGCGGACCCGGAGGGGTTCTGGCTGGAGGCGGCCGGCGCGATCAGCTGGACCACGCCACCCAGCCGGGCACTCGACCCCACGGCCGCGCCGATCTACCGCTGGTTCCCCGACGGGGAGCTCAACACGGCGTACAACGCACTCGATCGCCGTGTCGAGACCGGCCACGGGGACCGGACCGCACTGATCTACGACTCACCCGTCACCGGTACTGCGCGCAGCTACTCCTACGCCGAGCTGCGGGACGAGGTTGCGCTGTTCGCGGGCGCGCTGCGCGGGCTCGGGGTCGGCAAAGGCGATCGCGTGATCGTCTACCTGCCGATGATCCCCGAGGCGGTGATCACGATGCTGGCCTGTGCCCGGCTCGGCGCGATCCACTCAGTCGTCTTCGGCGGGTTCGCGCCGAAGGAGCTCGCGGCCCGGATCGACGACGCGACGCCGAAGGTGATCGTGGCCGCGTCCTGCGGGATCGAACCGGCCCGGGTGGTCGAGTACAAACCGATCATCGACGCGGCGCTCGAGCTCGCGACCCACCAGCCCGAGCGGACTGTGCTGCTGCAGCGCGAGATCGCGCCCGGAAAGCTGGGGGAGCGCGATCTCGACTGGGACAGCGCTGTCTTGGGGGCGGTCCCGGCCGATCCTGTCCCGGTGGCTGCGACCGATCCGCTGTATGTGCTCTACACGTCCGGCACGACCGGAAAACCGAAGGGCGTGGTGCGCGACAACGGCGGGCATGCCGTCGCGCTGGCGTGGTCGATGGGCGCGGTGTACGACATCTCGCCCGGCGACGTCTGGTGGACCGCCTCCGACGTCGGCTGGGTCGTCGGCCACTCCTACATCGTCTACGCGCCCCTGCTCATCGGCGCCACGACGGTGCTCTACGAAGGCAAGCCCGTCGGTACTCCGGACGCCGGCGCCTTCTGGCGGGTCATCTCCGAGCACGGTGTGAAGGCGCTTTTCACCGCCCCGACCGCGCTGCGGGCCATCAAGAAGGTCGATCCGGACGGGTTGGAGTTGGCGAAGTACGGGATGGACGGGTTCCGCACGCTCTTCCTGGCCGGCGAGCGACTCGATCCGGAGACGTATCACTGGGCGCATGAGAAGCTCGGCGTACCGGTGGTCGATCACTGGTGGCAGACCGAGACCGGCTGGCCGATCGTCGCGAATCCGCGTGGTCTGGAGCCGTTGCCGGTCAAGCCCGGTTCGGCGACCGTTCCGTTGCCTGGCTGGGACGTGCAGGTGCTCGACGCGACCGGCAGCCGGTTGCCCGCGGGGGAGGAGGGATCGATCGCGATCAAGCTTCCGCTGCCACCGGGGGCGTTGCCGACGTTGTGGGGTGACGACCAGCGCTACATCGACAACTACCTGAGCCGGTACGACGGCTACTACCTGACCGGCGACTCCGGGTATGTCGATGCCGACGGCTACGTTTTCGTGATGGGCCGGACCGACGACGTGATCAACGTGGCCGGCCATCGCCTCTCGACCGGCAGCATGGAGGCCGTTCTCGCGGCGCATCCAGCAGTGGCCGAGTGCGCGGTGATCGGCGTCCACGACGCGCTCAAGGGCCAGTTGCCGCGCGGGCTCGTCGTACTGAAAGCCGGTGCGACCATCTCGCCCGACGTACTGCGTGAAGAACTCGTTGCCGCCGTACGCCGGGACATCGGTCCGGTGGCCGCGTTCCGCGACGTGGCCGTGGTCGACGCGCTGCCCAAGACCAGGTCGGGCAAGATCCTGCGCAAGACGATGCGCGGTATCGCCGACGGACGGGACGAACCTGTTCCGTCAACGATCGAGGACGCGAGCGTGCTCGACGCGCTCCGGCCGGTCCTCCGTTCTCAACCACCTGTGACCTAGGCTCGGCTTCATGCGAGTCGTGATAGCTGGTGGACACGGACAGATCGCGCTGCGGCTGACGAAGCTGCTCTCGGCAAGCGGGCACTCGGTGGTCGGGCTGGTACGCAACCCGGCGCACGAGAGCGACATCGCTGCGGCAGGTGGCGAGGCCGCAGTACTGGACCTGGAATCGGCCGACGTCGAGGACGTCGCGAAGGTGCTGGCCGGTGCGGATGTCGCTGTCTTCGCCGCCGGGGCCGGACCGGGTAGCGGGAACGAACGCAAGGACACCGTCGACCGTGGCGCGGCCGCCCTGCTCGCCGACGCGGCGGAGCGGGCCGGCGTACGGCGGTATCTGCAGGTCGGCTCGATCAACGCGGACCGGGCTGATGACCCGGACCTGGATCCGGACGACACGTTCACGATCTACCTGAAGGCGAAGAAGGCTGCCGAGGACGACCTGCGGGCCCGCGACGGGCTGGACTGGACGATCCTGCGGCCCGGCGCCCTCACCAACGACCCCGGCACCGGCCGCGTACTGCTCACGGACAAGACGGGCTTCGGCAACATCACCCGCGACGACGTCGCACTCGTCCTGGCCGGCCTGTGCGAGACTCCCGCCTCGATCGGCCGGACCCTCGAGCTGATCGAGGGCGACACCCCGGTCGCCGAGGCACTGGCCACCCTCTGACGGTTGCCGCCGGCAACCGTTGTACCGCTATGAGATCGTGAGGACATGAGCGACGACACCCTGCGGCAGGTGCAGTTCGAGCGCACCGCCAACAGCAAGTACGAGGTCAGCAACGTTCGCGGCGGCACCCTGTCGGTCGGCTCCGGCCAGGACACCGACTTCACCCCGGTCGAACTGCTGCTGGCCGCGATCGGCACCTGCTCCGCGATCGACGTGGACGTCGTCACGAGCCGCCGCGCCGAACCGACCGAGTTCCGGGCAGTGGTCCGCGGCAACAAACTCCGCGACGCCGAGCAGGGCAACCGGCTGGAGAACCTCGCCGTCGAGTTCACCATCACCTTCCCCGAAGGCGAGGACGGCGACAAGGCCCGCGAAGCCCTGCCCCGCGCGGTCAAGATGTCCCACGACCGCCTCTGCACCGTCAGCCGCACGGTGGAACTCGGCACCCCGGTCACCACCACCCTCTTCGACGAGCCTTCGGTCTGACTCAGGAGATGTGAGGGCGGACCGAGTCGCGGATCACCAGGTGGGTGCTGAGGACTACGTGGGGTGGGGCGCCTCGGGTGGTGCTGTGTTCGAGGGCTAGCCGTACGGCGGTGCGGCCGATTTCTTCGTGCGGTAGGTGCACGGTGGTGAGGTTGAGGTCGAGGGACGGCTGGAGGTCGTCGTAGCCGACCATCGACACGTCACCGGGTACGGCGAGTCCGTGGTCGGCCAGTGCTCGGCAGGCGCCGCCGGCGATGAGGTCGTTGAGGGCGAAGACGGCGGTGAAGTCGCGAGGACCGGCGTCCAGCCGCTCCTTCATCATGCGGTAGCCCTCGTGCCATTCCATCGTGCCCTCGACCTCCAGTCCCGGGTCGTGGGGGACGCGGTACGCGGCGAGGGCGCGACGGTATCCGGCGACCCGCCCTTCGGCAGTGGTGTAGCCGGGACGGCTGCCCAGACACAGGATCCGCTCGTGTCCCGCGGACAGCAGATGACTGGTCGCAGCGAACGCGCCCCCGGTGTTGTCGTACTCCACGACGACCGCCGGCACATCGGGACCGAGCGGCGGACGGCCGCACAGCACCAGCCGGGATCCGATCGCGGCCAGGGCGTGCGCGTACTGGCTCATGCGCTGCACGTACTTCCCGTCGGCGACCACGTTGCCGACCAGGATGACCGCCTCGGCATGCTGCGCCCGCATGAACTTCACCATGGCGAGCTCGCGCTCGGGGTCGCCGCCCGTCGTACCGATCAGGCACAGCCGGCCTTCGACGGCGGTCTGGGCCTCAACCCCCTGAGCGACGTGGGCGTAGTGCGGTGAGATGACCGAGTTGAGCACGATGGCGATGCTCTCGGCAGGTGTGCCCGCGAGGGCACGGGCGTGGGCGTTGGCCACGTAGTCGAGTTCCTCGACGGCCCGCAGGACCCGCTTGCGGGTGTCCGGTGCGGCCGGATAGTCGCCGGTGAGGATCCGCGAGACGGTTGCGACGGAAACACCGGCCAGGTCTGCCACCTCCCGGATCGTGGACCGCCGCCGGCCGTCGCCCGCCCGTCGCGCCATCGTCTGCCGCCCTCCCGCCACCGCGCGGTGACGCGAGCATTGTTTCAGGAAACGGTTACTGAAATCACCCTTGCGAGGGACCTGGGAAACTTGGCAAATCCTGGCAAGTCACCGGGCAGGTTTCGCTCTTGACGCCTTCCGGCCTGCTTTGGTTCTCTGCCACTACCGGTAGTAAACGTTTTAACGCCCCCACCGCCCCCACCGCCCCCACGTCTTTCGCTCGCCCTTCAGCCGTCGCCGCAGGTCTCTCCTGCCCTGGCGCCGGCCGGTGATCACCGCCCCGATCCCGCACGAGGAGCAGTCAATGAAGCAACACGTCAAGATTCCTGTGGCCGCAGCCGCTGCCATCCTCCTGTCCGTCCTGACACCGGCATCCGCACTAGAGGCGGAAGCCACGCCGGCCGGCAACGTGTACTACGTCGCCCCCAACGGCAACGACAGCGCGGCGGGGACGCAGGCCGCTCCGTGGGCGTCGATCGCCCGGGCGCAGTCCGCCGCCAGAGCGGGGGACACCGTCTACTTCCGCGGCGGCCGGTACACCTACACCCGCGCCAACAGCGCCTGCTCAAGCCAGACCGCCAGAGTCGACGCGATCACCCTCAACAAGAGCGGCACCTCGGGCAACCCGATCCGGTACTGGGCCCAGCCCGGCGAGAAGCCCGTCTTCGACTTCTCGCGGATGACGGACAACTGCCGGATCAAGGGCTTCAGCGTCACCGGCAGCTGGCTCCACCTCAAGGGACTTGAGGTCACCGGCGTACCGCAGAACAACACCCGGAACGCCGAGTCCTGGGGACTGTGGATCTCCGGCAGCAACAACACCTTCGAGCAGCTCGACACCCATCACCACATGGGGACCGGCCTGTTCATCAACGGTGGCGCCGGCAATCTCGTCCTCAACTCGGACTCGCACCACAACTACGACCTGCGCAGCTCTGACGGACCCGGTGAGAACGCCGACGGTTTCGGTGCGCACTACACACCGGCCGGCCGGGCCGCGAACGTGTTCCGCGGCTGCCGAGCCTGGTGGAACGCCGACGACGGCTACGACCTCATCTCCACCTACTCGCCGGTGATCATCGAGAAATCGTGGGCCTGGCGCAACGGATACGTGCCCGGGACGACGACGCCCTCCGGCAACGGAGCCGGCTTCAAGGCGGGCGGCTACGGCGCCGAGTGGGAGGCGAACGCGCCGAAGCACACCGTGCGGTTCTCGGTGGCATTCCTCAACAAGGCGGCCGGCTTCTACGCCAACCACCACCCGGTGGCCAACGACTTCTTCAACAACACCGGCTACGGGAACAACCCCAACTTCAACCTGCGCGGCATCGACTCGCGCGGTAACGCCGTCGGCCGGGGCAACCTGCGCAACAACCTCGCGTACTCCGGTACGGCGACCTCCTACCTGTCCGGCACGAGTGCCACGCATAACTCCTGGAACCTCAACGTCCCGCTGTCGGACTCCCAGTTCCAGAGCGTGTCGACCTCCGGCTGGGATGTGCCCCGCCCGGCCGACGGCAGTCTGCCCGTCCTGCCCCACCTCCGCCTCGCGGCGAACAGCGCCCTGATCGACAAGGGCACCCAGGTCGGCCTGCCGTACACCGGGCCGGCACCGGATCTCGGCGCTTTCGAGTACGGCGCCGCCGACAAACCCATCCAATGAGCGAAGGAGAAATCATGGCGCGCAGATCACGCAAGACCGTGAAGCGAGGTGGCTTGCTCGTCGCAGCGCTGCTGTTCGTGTCGGTGGCGGCACCCCATCACATCGCCACGGCGGATACTGCCACGAGAGCCGAGCCTGTCGCGGCGGTGCACGACCAGGCCTACCAGGACACGGCCGCTGCCGATGGCCCGATGGTGGCTCGCGGCCTCAAGGACCTGGTCGCCGACTACAAGACACGTGCTCCGGCCAAGTACACCCGTGCCTCGTGGACTCCCTTCGCCAAAGCGTTGACCACTGCCGCCGCGGTCGCCGCCAACGAGTCGGCTCCCGCGCGCGACGTCGCCGCAGCCAAGACCGGTCTGATGAGCACCGCCGCCGGGCTGCAGGCCGCCGACGAGGGCACCTTCCAGACCATCACGAACAACACTTTCTGGAACGACACCAGCGGCAACCCCATCTACTCCCAAGGCGGTGGCGTCTTCAAGTTCGGCGACACCTACTACTGGTACGGCGTGCACTACACCGGCGCCGAGCTCTACCGGGCCAACCCGACCAGGAAGTACGACGGGAACGTCAGCTTCGTGTCGATCCCCGTGTACTCGTCGAAGGACCTGGTGAACTGGAAGTTCGAGAACCGGGTCGCGACCCGCAGTACCGGGGTCGGCAGTGGCGCCACCCTGGGTGGCGCGGGCTGGGTCGGGCGGCTCGGGGTCACGTACAACGAGAACACCGGCAAGTACGTCCTGGCTGTCCAGATGTGGCACACCGGCCGGGGTGGCCACGGCGTCCTGCTGCTGCAGGGCGACTCGCCGACCGACTCCTTCGACTACGGCTACTTCCAGACCCAGATCACCAACTCGCCCACCACCGGCACCGGCGACCAGACCGTCTTCACCGACGACAACGGCAAGGACTACCTGATCTTCTCCAACCGGGAAGGACGTTCGCGCGGCTTCGTGGCCAAGTTCCGGGAGTCCGACTCGCTGCGGATCGAGCCAGGCGTGGAGATCCGCCGCGGCGCCGGTCGCGAGGGCAACGCCATGTTCAAGCTCGACGGCAAGTACTACCACGCGGCGTCCGACCTGCACGGCTGGAACACCTCGGTCAACTACATCAACGAGTCGACCAGCACCAACGTCCAGGGTGCCTACAGCAGCGAGTACGTGCTGCCTGGCACCGAGATGGACTACAGCCACGTGACCCAGACCGGGTTCTTCGTGACCGTCAAGGGCACCAAGCAGAACACCGTGATCTACGCCGGCGACCGCTGGGCCGACTTCGCCTGGAACGGGATCGGGTACAACCAGTGGGTGCCGATCACCAAGACCGGCGCCCGGCCGCAGTTCCACTCGGTCAGCCAGTGGGAGTTCAACGCCACCACTGGTGAGTGGCGGGTCGGGCCGGCGAACAACTACATCCTCAACCCGGACATCCAGGCCGACCGCATCATCGTCTCCAGCGTCCGGGGATGGCGGAACCTCGGTGGTTCGGTGACCAACGTCAACGGCGGTGTGAACGGATCTCGGTTCGCCCTCCAGATCAGCAACAGCGGCGGCGTCGAGCAGCGCAGGGAGTCGGTGCCCGCGGGCACCTACACCCTGGCCCTGCACGCTCGGGGCAGCGCCGGACAGGTGGTGATCAGGGGCACGGACGGCAGCCAACGCACCCTCGGCATCCCGTCGTCGAGCGGCTGGGCCAAGCGCCAGCTCACCGGCATCGCGCTACCCAGCGGGGCTGCCACGGTCACCGTGCGGGCGTCGGGTTCGGGCGGCGTCATCGTCGACCAGCTCTCGCTCGTCAAGACCTCCTAGCGCACGACTCGGAAGGCCCTGGACCGCCCTGAAGCTTGGGTGCGGGTTCAGGGCCTTTCCGGCGGTGGTGCCTGCGGACCGCGGTACGGCTGGGTCTGGCTGTAGACGAGGTTCGTCGTGGTGGTGCCGAACTCGGTCAGTTCGTTGACCAACTGCTCCAGATGCTCCATCGACCCGGCCGCCACCTTGAGCGTGTAGCAGTCGTCACCGGTGGTCCGCAGACACTCGAGGATCTCGCCGCGCTCCCGCAACAGCTTCTTCAGCGGCTCGTGCTTGTTCCCCGGATACTTCAGCCGTACGACGGCCAGGACCGCGAACCCGACCCTGGTCAGGTCGACGTCGGCGCGGTACCCACGGATCACCCCGGTGGACTCCAGCCGCTTCAACCGCTCCGTCGCCGCCGACGCACTGAGATTCACCCGGCGGCCGAGCTCGGTCAGCGGGACGCGGCCGTCGCGCTGAAGCTCCACCAGGATGGCCCAGTCGGTCTGATCCAAGCTCTCGGTCATCCGGCCAATCTACCGGGAAATCCACGGTTCCGGCCGCCCTTTTCGCCGAGAAATCCCTTCAGGACGACCCTTTCGGCTGGATAGCCTGAGGGCGTGGAACTTGGTGTGAATGTGCCCAATTTCGGGCCTGGTACAGATCCGGGGCGGCTGCGCGACTGGGCGCGAACCGTCGAAGGGCTGGGGTACGACCGGTTGCTGGTGTCGGACCATGTCGCGATCACCCCCGATGTCGCCACGCAGTACCCGGCGCCCTTCTACGAACCCTTCACCCTGCTGAGCTGGCTGGCCGGGGTCACCCGGATCGGGCTCGGGACGACGGTGCTCATCGCGCCGTACCGGCATCCGTTGCTGGTGGCCCGGATGGCGGCCAACCTCAACCAGCTCAGCGGCGGACGGTTCGTGCTCGGGCTCGGAGTCGGCTGGGCGCGGCAGGAGTTCGAGGCGCTCGGCGCAGACTTCGCTCGGCGAGGGCAGCTCACCAACGCGCTGATCCGCGACGTCCGGAAGGCGTGGGAGAACGACGCCGACTACCGCAGCGGCGACATCCCGATCTGGGTCGGCGGCGGAAGCGACGCCGGGCTGCGCCGCGCGGTACGGCTCGGCGACGCGTGGCACCCGTTGCGCCAGCGCGTCGACTGGATGCGCACCAAACTTGACCGGCTGGCCGAGCTCGCCGCCGAGGAAGACCGGCCTCGTCCCGCGTTCGCGCCGCGCATCGTGTTGCGGATCACCGCGCAGACCTTGCCCGACGAGGAGCGGGTCGCGGGCGAAGGATCGCTCGACCAGGTGCTGGGTGACCTCGACGCACTGCGGTCGCTCGGCGCCACGTCCGTAGTACTGGACCCGTTCGGCGGCGACCCGGCCGAGACCGAACGGCCGGAGTACGCCTGGAAGGATCTCGCGACCGTCGCGGCGTCCTGGAACCACCGAGAAACGGAGCACTCGTGACCCCCGAAGCAGAGGACTTCCTGCGCCGCGCGATCGCGTTGGCCGCGACGGCCCGAGAGTCCGGCAACCCGCCGTTCGGCTCGCTGCTCGTCGGCCCGGACGGCACGGTGATCGCCGAAGACCACAACACGAGCATCACCGACAGCGACATCAGCGCCCATCCCGAGCTCAAGCTGGCCAAGTGGGCGGCTCGCGAGCTGGACGCCGAGACGGCCGCCGGTACGACGATGTACACCAGCTGCCAGCCGTGCGGCATGTGCACCGGCGCCATCGAGCGGTCGGGACTCGGCCGGGTGGTCTACGCGCTGTCCGGCGACCAGATCAACGCGTTGAAACCCGGCGGCGGCTTCCCGCCGGTGCCGATGGAAGGCCCGGCACTGTACGACGAGGCAGTGGTGCCGCTCGACGGGTACTACGTCTGACGCCTGCGCTCCGCCCGGGAGGCGGGCGGAGCGCAGTACAGGTCAGTTCGGTGCCAGGCAGAGCGTGTACTTCGAGGAGCCGCGCTCGTCGGTGTAGGACACCGTCGACTCCTCGTACCTTGCGCACGCGTCGCTGTCGGCGATGCCCGGGATCTTGCCGACCACCTTGTACTTCGCATTGCTGGACGTGCAGTCGACGACCTTCACGTTCGGCTTCGCCGCGGTGCCCTTGTTGTACACGCACGAGCCGACGTCGGCCGACGACGCCTTGTTGAGGTTGCTGACCACGATCAGCGCGATCACCGCGATCGGGATCAGCAGGCCGAGCACCACCGGGCGCTTGAACAGCGGCTTGCCCGGGTCCATCGGCCGGCCGGGCGCACCCGGCGCCGGCTCGGGCAGCTTCGAGAACTTCGAGAAGGTGGCGAGGTTCACCAGCATCGTGATCGGGTTGATGATCATCGAGCCGAGACCCCACCAGCCCTGCACCATGCTCTTGCCGGTCATGTCACGCGTCGCCGCGACACCACAGGTCTTGCAGAACGGGCCCTGCAACTTCAGGAAGCGCATGACGATCAGGAAGCCCTGGTGGCCGCGCACAGTGGCGTCGAGGGCCGGCACTCCACCACAGAACCGGCACTGCAGCCCCTGACCGAACTGCTGCCCCTGCGGGAACTGCCCCGGCTGCTGCCCGTACTGCGGCTGCTGGGGCTGAGGCTGCTGGTACTGCGCGCCCTGCTGGTCACCCGGCCCGTACTGCGGGAACTGCTGCGGCTGCCCCTGGAAAGGCTGACCCGGGAACGGCTCACCCTGCTGCGGCTGACCCGGGAACGGCTGCCCCTGCTGCGGCGGCTGGCCCGGCTGGTAGGGCTGACCCTGCTGGTACGGCGCCTGCGGCTGGCCGTACTGCGGTTGGCCCGGCTGGACCGGCGGCTGGTACTGCGGCGGGCCGGGCGGGGGAGCGTAGCCGCCACCCTCGGGCGGGAACGGGTTCTGCTGCGGCGGCTGGGGAGGGGTAGTGGTCACGAAGAATCCTGTTACTCGATTTGGGACAAAACCGAACACCGCACCCTACTCAGCGCCCCGGGTCGGCGCGGCCCGCTGGTATGAAACGGTGACCAAACCGCCCGCCGACCGGACCGGACGCCCACCACCGGTCATCGAGCGGTCCCCATCCGTCACCGAACCTCAGAGGAAGCCCAAGTGACCGACCACCCCGGCATCGTGACCATCGGCGAGCTTGAACCGGCAGACCGTAGTACCTGGCAACAGCTCTTTGCCGGGTACAACGAGTTCTACGGACGCACCATGCCGGACGAGTTCTTCGACAGCTCGTGGGCGGAGTTCACCGCTGGCACCCGGATGAACGCCCTCGCCGCCAGGATCGACGGCGAAGTGGTCGGGATCGCGCACTTCCTCACCCACGCGAGCACCACCTCGCCGGATGTCTGTTACCTGCAAGACCTTTTCACCGCTCCGCAGTCCCGTGGCCGTGGCGTCGGCCGCGCACTGATCGAAGCCGTCACCGACTGGGCCCGCGAACAGAAGTGCGGACGCGTCTACTGGGCCACTCAGGAGTCGAACGCGACGGCGCGCCGGCTTTACGACAAGGTCGCCGAGAACCGCGGCTTCATCCTCTACACGGTTCCGCTGTAGCGAGTCACCAGCTCAGTACCGAGCCGGGCCAGCTCCGCTTGCACGGACGGCGGATCGATGACTTCGATCGTGCCTCCCCAGCCGGCCAGGTGCTGGGCGATCATCAGGGGAGTGGGGGCGGTGAGGCGGAGCTTGATCCGGCCGTCGGCGACCGGACCCACCACCTCGACGTGCCGCCCGTGCCGGTCCTTCATCACCCAGACGAGGCGTTCCTCGATCAGCAGCGTCGCCGCCATCAGCGAACGCTGCTGCTCCATCTCCTCCACCACCCGGTTCCACGCCTCCGACAGATCGAAGTCAGCGGGCCGCTCAGCCGGTACGTCGGTGAGCTCGGCCTCCTTGATCCGCTCCACCCGGAAGGTCCGCTGACCCTTCTCGGTGCCAGCGATCAGGTACCAGATGTCGTCCTTGTCGATCAGCCCGAGGGGATCGATGAGCCGCTCGGACTCGATCCGCCCGCGTCCGGCGTACCGGAGTCTGACCTTCACCCGGCGGACCACGGCATCCTGGAGGTGGCGTACCATCTCGGGTCGCTCCTTGATGTGTTCACCCCATCGCGCCGGGTCGATCACGACCGCCTCGGCCGCTGCCTCAGCGTCCGCGCGGAACGTGTCCGGCAGGGCGCGGACCAGCTTCCTGAGTGCGGCTTTGGCCTCGGGCGCGACAGACGCGGCCGGCCCGACGAGCAGGAACAGCGCCTGTGCCTCGGTCGCGTTGAGCCCGCTGAGATCCGTCCGCGCACCGCCCAGCAGCGACCAGCCGCCATTGCGTCCGGGCTGTGGATAGACCGGGATCCCGGCCGTCGACAGTGCCTCGAGATCGCGTCGCGCGGTGGCCACCGAGATCTCCAGCTCCTGGGCCAGCTCGGCCGCGGTCACCCGCCCCCGCGCCTGCATGAGCAACAGAGTCGCCACCAACCGGTCAGCCCGCATGTCCCCATCTTCGCAAACAAAGTGCTCACCGGGTGCCCACTTTGGCGCAAACTGTCGGTAGTGGTTCCTAGCATGGGCCCATAGTTGATCGTGCGGGGCGAAGGAGACGGACATGACGACATTGGGGGACCGGCCGAACTCTGCGCTGGTCGTGATCGACGTACAGAACAGTGTCGTGGCAGAGGCGCACGAGCGCGACGCGGTGGTGGCCAACATCGCCACGCTCGTCGACCGCGCGCGAGCCGAGGACGTACCAGTGGTCTGGGTGCAGCACTCGAGCGAGAACCTGCCGATCGACAGTGACGGCTGGCAGTTCGTGCCCGAACTGAAGGTGGGGGAGTCGGAGCCGGTGGTGCACAAGCGCTACGCCGACTCGTTCGAGGAGACCGACCTCGAGACCGTTCTCGCCGACCGCAAGATCGGCCGGCTGGTCGTCACCGGCGCGCAGACCGACGAGTGCATCCGCTCGACCCTGCACGGTGCGCTGGTTCGCGGGTACGACGCCCTGCTCGTCAGCGACGCCCACACCACTGAGGACCAGTCCGAGTGGGGTGCTCCACCTCCCGACAAGGTCATTGCGCACACCAACCTTTACTGGACCTACCACACAGCGCCCGGTCGAAAGGCCGGCACGGCAACCACAGCAGAGGTATCCCTCGGTGGAGATTCAGAACCCAACTGACGTCGACCACCTCGCACCCCAGATCTGGCCGGTCTACGAGACGGTCTTCGGCGACTTCGAGAGCTACGACCTCTGGCGCACCGATCTCTACGACCGGCATGCGGCAAGAGACGGCTTCCGCCTGGTCACCGCCGTCGACGACTCGACGCTGGTGGGTTTCGGCTGGGGATATACGGGTGAGCGCGGCCAGTACTGGAGCGACCTGGTCTGCAACTCGTTGCCTGAGGCCATCACCGACGAGTGGGTCGGCGGGCACTTCGAGGTGGTCGAGCTGGCGGTGCTGCCTGGTTACCGCGGCCAGGGAGTCGGCCGGGCGCTCCACGACAAGCTGCTCGAGCCCGTCACCGCCCGGTGTCTACTCAGCACGACCGACGACCCGGCTGACCCCGCAGTACGGCTGTACTTGTCGAGTGGTTGGCGCAAGCTCGGCGTACTGCGTCCGGGTGTTCAGGTGATGGGTCGTCCCGCTCGATGAGTCTTGCTGAACATCAACGTGAGCTCTTGTCCGAGTGGTTGCCGGGCGCGGAGGTGGTGAAGGACCACAGCTGGGGGCTTGTCGGCACGACCGTGCTGGAGCTACTGCACGACGGCAACCGGTACGTCGTCAAGGCGGGAGACGATGGCGACGGCCACATTGCCCGGGAACTGGAGGCGCACCACGCCTGGGTGAAACCGTGGACGACGCTCAGCCGGGCACCGGAACTCGTGCACGGTGACGAGGCAGCCAAGCTGATCGTCACGCGTTACTTGCCGGGGGAGTTGGTTGTGGGCACGAGGCACGAGCAGGAGCCCGATATTTATCGCCAAGCCGGCGTCCTGCTGGCTCAGCTCCACGGTCAACTCGCGATCGACGACGACTTCGAGCCTGCCGAGAACCAGAAGGCGCTCTACTGGCTCGACCAGCCTCATCAGATCCCGCCGGTGATCGCCGACCACCTGCGCACGACCATCAAGTCCTGGCCGACCTCACCTTCGGTCCTGGTCCCGACGCATGGCGACTGGCAACCGCGCAACTGGCTGATCCACAGAGGAACGGTTAGCGTGATCGACTTCGGCCGCGCCGCTCTGCGCCCGGCGTACACGGACTTCGGCCGACTCGCCGTCCAGCAGTTCCGCGCCAACCCGGCCCTAGAAACAGCCTTCCTCGACGGCTACGGCACCGACCCACGCGACCCCGCAACCTGGCACCGCCACCGCATCCGCGACGCCATCGGCACAGCCTGCTGGGCCCACCGCGTTCGCGCCAAAGACTTCGAACAACAAGGCCTCCGCATGCTCACCGAAGCCCTCGACTCACCCTGACTCGGCAAGGAACTCGACGATGTCGGAGACCACGTGGCCGGGCTGGACCAGGTGGACGCCGTGGCCAACTCCCGGGTAGAGCTTCAACCGAGCTGTAGAGATTGCCTCCAGCAACAACTGCTGGTCGCCTCTGACGAACAAGTCCTCGTCTCCGCAGATGAGCAGGGTCGGTGCGGTGATCCGGTCGCGGTCGGCTCGCGCGTCGTAGTCCAGCAGACCACGCAGGGTCTGCTTCCAGACCCGGGCAGGCGCTTTGAGACTCTCCTCGACAAGCCTCTCAACGAAGTCGTCGGACATCGCGCCGGGCGAGGTACTGCGGACGAAATCCGCTACGAACCCGCGGTCCAGCGGGTCTTGCATCGCAGAGATCTCCGCCCACATGCCATCCACAACCGCCTTGTCAGCAAGAGAAGCAGGACTGGAGATGAGGACCAGCTGCGAAACACGATCGGGATAGGTGCCAGCGACAACTTGCGAAACAAGCCCACCGCTCGACGTCCCCACCAGCGCGGCTTTGGGGATTCCGACGGCGTCCATGAATTCCACGATGTCCGCCGCAAAATCACCGAGGGAGTACCCGTCTTCCGGCCGATCCGCATCGCCATGCCCCCGCTGCGTAGGCGCAAAACCGTGAATCGAATCCGGCAACTGAGCCAGCACCACTTCGAAGTACCGCCACGACTCGACGTACGCATGAACGAACACGACCGGCGTCCCCTCAGCTCCGCCCACCTCGCCATACGGAACCCCAAGCCCACCCGCCAGAACAGCCCTCTTAACCACGACGGCCCCCATACCGCCGAATATACGCCGCAGGGGATGCTGCGAGGTGTTGACCAGCAGCATCCGTGGCTTGGGTGGCAGGGGAGAGGTTCTATGGCGCGGAGGGTGCTTGCCACTCTCGTTTGAGGAGGCCGTAGACCCAGGAGTCGGAGATGTCTCCTTTGACGATGCAGTCTTCTCGGAGGGTTCCTTCGCGGACGAAGCCGAGCTTTTCAAGGACGCGGGCGGAGCCGAGGTTGCGGGTGTCGGCTTCGGCCTGGACGCGGTTCAGGGGGAGTGCCTCGAATGCCCACTCGAGCAGAGCGCCGGCGGCCTCGGTCGCGTAGCCGTGGCCCCATGATGCCTTGGTGAAGCAGTAGCCCAGCGAGGCGCTGCGGAAGTCCGGGTTCCACTGGTTGAAGGTGCACCAGCCGATGAACGACCCATCCGACAGAAGCTCCACGGCCACCCGCGCGCCAGTACCTTCCTCCGCCATCTGCCGGCACCCCGCGAGGAACTTTTCCGAGCGCTGGGGATCAGTCCACGGCGGCGAGTCCCAGTAGCGTAACACCTGCGCATCACTCTGCAGCGCGAACAGATCATCCGCATCCGCATCATCAAACGGCCGCAACCGAAGGCGAGCAGTCTCCAGCGTAGGAGTAGGCAACAACATGCCGCCCAACCAAGCACCTGACACCCTCCACCCGCAACGGGTTTCCAGCCGAGGCTGGATCCGAACAGCACGCTGGAATCAGTAGCCCGCGAAGTCGGCTACGGCAGCGGCTTCGCCCTGAGCACAGCCTTCAAACGACAACGGGGGACCAGCCCGCGAGAACACCGTGCCCAAAGTCTCCAGAAGAGCCTGGGGGAAACCAGAGCTCTTCGACAGCGATGAGTGCTGCCCTGCGGCTCAGGAGTATCTGCTCGCTGTGCTTGGCGAGAAGCTCGGGTCAACCGCCGATCCGGTAGGAGACCGCCTTGTCGTTCATGGCGTCGCCGACATAACTCGTGGTGGTCGGGTAACTGGCCTCCGTACCCCAGCAGTTGGCGGCTGTGTAGAGCCGCACCCGGTAGTACGTGGTGAGCGAGGACACCGTCCGCTGCCAGTCGGCTGGAAGGTTCTTGCATTCGCCGGCGTTGCCGGTGAACACGTCGGACCGCCCACCGTGATACCAGTGCTCAAAGAACGTCACGCTGGCCAATATCGTCTGCCCACCGCTGGGCGTAGCTGGAGCCGCTGTTGCCGTAGCGCCGGTCGATAGAACGAGCGCGGCCAGGCCGACCGCCGCGTGCTTGAACTTGATGCGCATGCTGACATCTCCACATCTGCTGGGGACTCTTTGATACAGCGCCGGGACGAGTGGCGGAAATGGTTGCGGCGGTGATCGAAGTGACAGACCGGAGGCGGCCGAGAGCGGTGGTTCCACCGAAGCGGCGGAGAAGGGGATCGATGGTCGCGGTGTGGTCCAGCTCTCGGAGGAGAAGCTCCGCGCCATAGGCGCTAGTTGACATAATGTCAGTTATCGGACATCTGCGGGATGGGCCGGAAGGGGCTACTTCAGGTAGTGCATCAGGGTGTTGTCCGGGTCGTTGGACGGTGCTTCGGTGAAGCCGGCCTTCTGGTAGAACGTGCGTGGGAAGCTGGTCTGCCGGAGGTCGAGCGTCGGCACCTGGCCGTGCGCCTGGATGTATTTGACTGATTCCCGGAGCAGGAATCTGCCGATATTGTTTTCGTAGGTATCAGGCCGGACGAAATGCTTTCCGATGGCCAGGGTATTATCGGCGGGTTTGTAGATTTCCAGGTGCCCGACGACGTTCTTGGTCGGCGCGACGCTCACTGGCGCCATGTCGAACACCCAGGCCAGCTCCGTGTCGTTCTCCAGGAGCCATTCTCTGGGATCCTTGCCTGCAAGGGATTCCGCTGGGCTGTCCATGGTCTCCAGGATGGCGCACAGCAAATCCAGATCCTGCTCCAGCCGTTCACGAATCACCGGAATTGAATCCTCTCACCAAACCCATCCCCTGACCGGCCGATACTACCCCATTCTGTCATGCATAATCGACATTATGCAGCACTTACGCAGACCGATTGTTGCGTTCAGCAACTAAAGACAACGGGGGAGTCAGCCACCCTCCGCGAACTGTCGGTGCCGGCCGGTAGAACTCCCCCATGAAGGTTCTCGCAGCTCAGTCGGCGTTCTTCGCTGCCCGGCGTCCCCGCAAGGACTCCCCCCACACGACCGACGCCTACCGCCGCGACCTGGCCGGCATCACCACCCTGCTCTGCGCCACCCTCGACCGCGACGCCGAAGACCTCGAGGTCGACGAGCTCACCGCCCACGCTCTCCGCACCGCGTTCGGTGCGTTCGCCGACAACCACGCCAAGAGCTCGGTACTGCGCGCGTGGTCCACCTGGAACCAGTTCCTCACCTTCTGTGTGTCAGACAACCTCCTGCCGGGCAACCCGATGGGAGCAGTGGCCCGACCCAAGACCCCCCCCTGTCCCCCAAGCCGTTGCGCGGTGAGGACACTCCCGAAGTACTGCTGCGCTCGGTCGCCGACGGTGCGCGGCGAGCCCGGGATCCATGGCCCGAGCGTGACGTCCTGGTCATCGCTCTCGGCCTGGTCGCCGGGCTCCGCTCGGCCGAGATGCGCACACTGACCGCGGACTCGCTGGCCGGTCGGCCCGGTGAGATGCGCCTGCACATCCATGGCAAAGGCAGTCGTGACCGCTCGATCCCGGTCGAGCCGATCATGGCGAGAATCATCGAGGCGTATCTCGAGTCCTGCGCACAACGCTTTCCTCGCAAGCGTTTCGGGCGATCCACCAAACTGCTGCTGGACCGGAACGGCGAGCCGATCGGCCGTGGCGGCCTCGAGTATCTGGTGAAGTCCTGCTACCGCTGGGCCGGCCTGCATGACCGCGTCCCGGTCGGTGCGAACCTGCACGCGCTGCGGCACACCTTCGCCACCAGGCTCGCCGAGGACGGCGCGACCGCCACGGAGATCATGAGGTTGCTGGGGCACGCCAGCCTGGCCACCAGCCAGAACTACATCGAAGCCACCGGCCGGGAGCAACGAGCCGCGGCCGCGAGCAACCGGACCTACCGCTCCCTCGACCAACTCATCGGTCCACCGGCCGACGAGCAACTCCCGGTGGACTGATGATGACCCTCCGGAAGCCGTCGCAACGTCGCCCGTCTGGGTGAGAAGGTGAGGTGTGACTGGGATCAGGGAAGACTTTCTCGCTGTCGGGGCATCGTCCGCCCAGCTTCTTCGTGAGCCGGCGGTGGCGGAGGCATGGTCGAAACCGAGCGCGCTGCCGGAGTTCGGCGTGGCCGGTCTGGCCGGGCATCTCGCCTTTCAGGTCCTGGCGATCCCGGAGATCGTCGCCGCACCGATCCCGGAGGAGCCGACGATTTCGGTGCTGGACCACTACGACCGGGTGGAGTGGATCGACGCCGATCTGCAGGACGACATCAGTATCCGCATCAGGTCAGGCGGCGAGGACATCGCGGCCGACGGCCCCGGAGTACTGGCTGATCGCCTGGATGCTGCGCTCGAGCAGTTGCGAGCGGAGCTACCGGCGATCGGGGACCGCCCGGTCCGGATCTCCCTGTGGGGCCCGTGGTCCCTGACACTCGACGACATGCTCCTGACCAGACTGATGGAGCTAGCCGTCCATTCCGACGACCTAGCCGTCAGCGTCGCACTCCCCACTCCCACCCTCCCGCCAACCGCCGTAACCGCAGTAGTCGACCTCCTCACCCAACTCTCCGTACGCCGCCACGGCCCCACCGCCGTACTACGCACCCTGACCCGAGCAGAACGCGCTCCCCAGAGCATCGCCGCCTTCTAAAACCACCGGCCGCGCTCATCAACTGAGCTCGAGGACGGGTAGTTCTGTTGTGATGGTGGCGAGGTGGGGGGTGAACCAGTCGCCGCCTGCTGCGTGTTCCCAGTGGAGGGCCATTACGGACCAGATGGTTCGGTAGAAGGTCAGTGTCCACTCGGTTGCTGGGGTGCGGTTGAGGCCGTAGCCGCGGAGTAAGGCGTCTGTGGTGGTGGCGCCGTCTCTTGAGAAGCGGCCTAGGTCGAATGGCTCGTTCAGGACGTCCAGCCAGTTGTTTCGTAGGCCTTCGTGGAGGAAGCCGTAGCCGTCGCCGGTTACCTCATGGAGTCGCCGCAATTGAGCGCCCGCCTGTTCCAGGACCTCCGGTTCGGATGAAGGCGAGCCGGTCAGCGCTCGTTGGATCAGGTGGCTGTCGCCGCTGGACACGATCTCGGGTGCCGGTACGCCGACCTCCCGCGCGCGGCGGCAGGCCCACACCTCCGCCGAGAGCGCCGAGGCGGCGCCCGACTTGTAGTAGAAGGTCTCCCCCGCATCCGTGCGCAGGCGGAAATTCTGGTTGCCGACGAAACCCTGGACCGGTTCGACGGTGGTGATCGGCCCGAGGGCGCGGAGGTGAGTGGCGTCGAGCATCCGGCCACCGTAGCCGGGGAAAACCGATTGCTGCCGGAATGTGGTCTCTGGTCTACTCGTGGGCGTACTTCGTCCGCAGCCGAGAGTTTGAAGGAGAGCAGTCATGCGACCTCGCTTCATGTCCCACCAGACAGGTCGTTTCTCCTCCTCAAAGGACATGTTGCTGCGTGAAATTACTGAACCTCGGGATTCTGGCCCATGTCGACGCCGGTAAGACCAGCCTGACCGAGCGGCTCCTCTACGCCGCCGGAGTGATCGACGAAGTCGGCAGCGTCGATCACGGCAACACCCAGACCGACTCGCTCGCGCTGGAACGCCAGCGCGGCATCACGATCAAGTCCGCGGTGGTCTCGTTCGCGATCGACGACGTCACGGTCAACCTGATCGACACTCCCGGTCACCCGGACTTCATCGCCGAGGTGGAGCGGGCGCTCAGCGTGCTCGACGGCGCGGTGCTCGTCATCTCGGCGGTCGAGGGTGTCCAGGCGCAGACGCGGGTGCTGATGCGGACCCTGCAAAGACTGCGGATTCCGACGCTGATCTTCGTGAACAAGATCGATCGGCGCGGTGCGCAGGCGGCTGAGGTGCTGAAGAGCATCGCGGACCGGCTATCGGCCGACGTCATCGCGATGGGCGCGGCCACCGATCTCGGCAGTCGCGGCGCCACGTTCACGCCGTACGGGCGGGACGACGCCGGGTTCAAAGGCGCGATGATCGAGTTGCTTGCCGAGCACGACGACCAGCTGCTGGCGACGTACGTGGACAACGAGGAAATGCTCTCGTACGACGCGCTGCGCGCCCGGCTGGCCGAGCAGACGCGGCGGGCAATCGTGCACCCGGTGTACTTCGGTTCGGCCATCACCGGCGCCGGCACGGAGGCGCTCATCGCCGGGATCCGGGAACTGTTGCCGGCCGCCGAAGGCGAAGTCGAGGCACCCGTATCGGGTTCCGTCTTCAAGGTCGAGCGCGGCCGGGCCGGCGAGAAGATCGCCTTCGTTCGAATGTTCTCCGGCGCGATCCGGACCCGCGACCGGCTGCGGTTCCACAGCAACCGGGTCGACGAGGGCAAGGAAGCGAAGGTGACCGCGATCAGTGTCTTCGACGGCGGTTCGGTACTGACCAAGCCCGAAGTGACGGCCGGTCAGATCGGCAAGCTGTGGGGGCTCGGCGACATCCAGATCGGCGACGCGATCGGTGACAATTCCAAAGCAGTCCAGAGCGGTCACTTCGCTCCCCCGACCCTGGAGACCGTGATCGCACCCGCGAAACCTTCAGACCAGGGCAACTTGCAGGTCGCGCTCTCCCAGCTCGCCGAGCAGGACCCGCTGATCAACCTGCGCCAGGACGACGTCCGGCAGGAGACCTACGTGTCCCTGTACGGCGAGGTGCAGAAGGAAGTCATCCAGACCACGCTGGCCAACGAGTTCGGCCTCGACGTGACGTTCCGGGAGACGACCACGATCTGCATCGAGCGGCTGGACGGCATCGGTGCTGCGGTCGAGTTCAACAAGGTGGACCCGAACCCGTTCCTCGCGACGGTCGGTCTGCGGGTGGAGCCGGCACCGGTGAACTCCGGGGTCAGCTTCCGGCTGGAGGTCGAGCTCGGTTCGATGCCGTACGCGTTCATCAAGGCGGTCGAGGAGACGGTCCGCGAGACGCTGCGGCAGGGCGTGTACGGCTGGGAGATCCCGGACGCGTCGGTGGTGATGACGCACTCGGGGTACTCCGCGCGGCAGAGTCACGCGCACGCCGTGTTCGACAAGAGCATGTCGAGCACGGCCGGTGACTTCCGCAACCTGACGCCGCTGGTGTTGATGACGGCGCTGCAGGAAGCCGGTACGACGGTGTACGAGCCGATGCACCGGTTCCGCCTCGAGATCCCGACCGACACGGTCCGCGGCGTACTCGCGGCGCTCACTCGCCTTCGCGCGATCCCGCAGGTGCCCGCGCTAGGCGCCGAAACCTCAGTCCTGGAAGGGGAAATCCCAGCAGCCGCTGTCTACCAGTTGGAGCAGCAACTGCCTGGGCTCTCGCGGGGCGAAGGTGTCCTGGAGTCGGCGTTCGAGCGCTACCAGCCGGTCACGGGCCCGATCCCCACCCGGCCGCGCACGGACAACGACCCCCTCAACCGCCGCGACTACCTGCTCCACGTACTCCGCCGAGTCTGAAAGCTCACACGTCGGTGGCGAGCGTGATCGACTGAGGTGCGAACCCGCGACTGCGGTAAAGCCGCAGCGCGGGTTCGTTCGTCGCGTACGCCGTGACGTCCAGTCGCGACGCACCGCGTTCCTTGGCCCAGCCGGTGAACGTGTCCACCAGCCGTCCGCCGACGCCCTGACCGCGGACGTCCTGACGGACATACATACTCACCAACTCGGCCTTGGCTGCGGTCCACATCGCCGAGGGTTCGGCGAAGATCCCGACCAGGTGACCGGCGACAGTTCCGTCCACGACGGCGACGAGCACCAAAGCCTGCGGATCGGCCAGCAGTTCGCGGCACCACTGAGCGCCGTGAGCGGCCGGCCAGTTCGTGTTGCGGAGGGGGTCGCGGGTTGCGGCGTCCTCGGCGAAGAGGGCGGAGCTGGACGCGACCAGGCCGTCGAGGTCGTCCGTTGTGGCGGGCCGGATCTCCACAGTGCTACTCCTTCGTGCCGATGACGACGGTTGCATAGAGCTCGTCGGAGGTGCTGACGCGCGGCGTCAACCCGTCCTGCGAGAAGATCGCGGCCGCGATGGGTGCTTGCTCCTCGCTGGTCTCGGCGAACACGCTGCCACCGGGTGCGAGCCACTGGGCCGCCTCGGCGCTGACGCGTCGCAGTACTTCGAGACCATCGTTGCCGCCGTCGAGGGTCACCAGAGGTTCGTGCAGTCTGGCTTCTGCTGGGAGTAGCCGGACTTCGTCGGTCGGTACGTAGGGCACGTTCGAGATCAGCAGGTCGACACGGCCACGCAGAGACGCGGGCAGCGCGGAGTACAGGTCGCCTTCGAAGACCTGACCGCCGATCGGCTCGACGTTGCGTCTGGCACAGCGGACCGCGGCCGGTTCGATGTCGGCGGCGTACAGGTCGATGCTCTGGGCAACCGCGATGGCAACACCCAGTGCACCCGAGCCGCAGCACAGGTCGACGACCACCGCACCAGGGCGGCTGAGCGTGACGGCTTCGGCGACCAAATGTTCGGTACGTCGCCGCGGTACGAAAACCCCTTCGTCGAGCAGGATCCGCAGTCCCCGGAACTCCGCGAAGCCGACCACGTGCTCGATCGGCAGCCCGGCGACGCGTTGCTCGACCATGCGGGCGAGCTCGGCGTCGTCGTGGGCCGCGGAGATCAGCAGGTCCGCTTCGTCCTCGGCGAAGACGCAGCCGGCGGCGCGGAGGGTGCTGACGATAGAGGAGGTAGTGATGCGGTCAGATTACCGGAAGGCGTTGACTCCGGTGAGGTCGGCCGACAGTGTCCACAGCCGCTCGGCCGAGGCCGGGTCGACGGCGTACGGACGTACTCCGGGGGCGTCGTCGGTGGAGAGTTCGGTGATCTCGCAGTCCTCGCAGAACAGGCCACCCAGACCGTCCAGCTGTGGCGACGTCGCCGCCCACACCTGAGTGGCGGCGCCCTGCTCCGGGGACTTGAAGGCCGGGTTCAGTGGGTTGCCCTGCTCATCGATCCAGCCGAAGGCAACCATCTCCTCGCGCGGCAGGTGCCGCTGCAACGGGGTCAGGATCCCGCCCGGATGCAAGGCGAAAGCCCGTACGCCGGAATCGTTGCCCAAAGCATCGAGCTGGACGGCGAACAGGATGTTCGCGGTCTTCGCCTGCCCGTACGCCGCCCACTTGTCGTAGCCCTGCTCGAACTGCGGGTCGTCCCACCGGATGTCAGATCCCCGATGTCCGGACGAGGACACCGACACGACCCGGGCACCGCCGTCGGCGAGGGCCGGCCAGAGGTGGTTGGTCAGCGCGAAGTGCCCGAGGTGGTTGGTCGCGAACTGTGCTTCCCAGCCAGGCCCGACGCGGGTCTCCGGGCAGGCCATGATGCCCGCGTTGTTGATCTGCAGGTCGATCGTCCGGCCCGAGGCGAGGAAGCCGTCGGCAAACGACCGGACACTGGCCAGGTCGGCCAGGTCGAGCTCACTGACCTCGACGCCGTCGATGCCGGCGAGCGCTTCCTGAGCGGCCTCGGGACGTCGCGCCGGTACGACGACGTGCGCGCCGGCCTTCGCCAGTGCTCGGGTGGTCTCCAACCCGAGCCCCGAGTAGCCGCCGGTGACGAGGGCGAGTTTGCCGGTCAGGTCGATCCCGTTCAGGACCTCGTCCGCCGTGCTGTCATGGCCGAAGCCCGAACCGATCTTGTGCTGTGCAGTGCTCATGCCGACGACAGTACGAACTAGAGCCGACTCTAGGTCAAGCGTCGAGGCGCGGGTTGGCTTTCAGCGACTCGGCGAGGCGTTGCAGCGCGGGGTTGGGACTGTCCGGGCTCCAAGCCGCATGCAGAGTCACCGAATGCGCATCGGCCGCGGCCAGTTCGCGGTACCGCACGCCCTCCACCCCCATCGCTGTGATCGACCGCGGGATCAGGGCGCAGCCGAGGCCGGCGCGGACCAGCGCGAGCATCGTCGGCACCTGCGAGGCGAGCTGGCTGACGGCGTACCGGTTCATGCCGATCATCGCGGCGCAGATGTCGTGCAGGTACTGCGATCCTTCGGGGCTGTACCCGATGTAGTCGGCAGTCACCTCGCCCAGCGACACCGTCCCCTCCCCCTCGGCCAGTTTGTGGTCGGCCGGTACGGCGAGCACCAGGTCCTCCGAATGCACGAGTACCGAGTCGAACTGCGCAGGAATCGGCGGACGAACCAGCCCGAGATCGATCTCCAGATTCGCCAGTGCCTCGAACTGGTCAGGGCTCACCAGTTCGGTGAGTTCCGCCGTCACCGCCGGAGTCCGCCTGTTCACCAACGCCAGAAAATCAGCCAGCACTGCGTACGCGCCGATGGCCGTGAACGCGATGCGCAGGGTTCCCGTATGCCCATCGGCTGCCCGTCTGGCCGCCTCGGGTGCGACCTCGAGCAGCGCGAGGACTCGTCGGCAGTGCTCGAGGAAGACGTCGCCGGCAGGTGTGAGCCGCGCTCCCCTGCCTGTGCGCTCGAACAACGAGACGCCCAGGGAGCGCTCCAGGCCCTGGATCTGTCGCGTCAGCGGTGGCTGGGTCAGGTTCAGCCGCTGGGCCGCGCGACCGAAGTGCTGCTCTTCGGCGACCGCGACGAAGCCGCGCAGCTGCTGCAGCGAGAGGTCCACCTGATGCCTCCACGGTATCGGCCGATGCGGAAATGGGCTTGGACGAGCATAACGGAAAGCCTTTACCGTCGAGGCCGGGACCATCCGACCGGGAGCTTCCGAGTTGGAGCTACCGACCCGAAGGAGTCAGCTTGCCGAAGCTTGCCGTGATGATGACGCCCGACCGAGCCGATGACGTCTGCAGTCCGGAGACTCGCGAGCTACTCGCCGCCAGGTTCGACGTCAGCTGGGCCGGACCGGACCTGAGCCCGGAAGTGGTCGTCGGCAGCGATGTGGTCCTCACCAGCTGGGGTACGCCGCACCTCGACAAGGCGCTGTGGGCTGACGGCAACGGACCCAAGGTCGTCGCCCACGCGGCCGGCTCAGTGAAGAAGCTCATCGACCCAGCCATCCTCGACCAAGGCGTCGCCGTCTTCTCTGCCGGAACGCGCATCGCCTGGTCCGTGGGCGAGTACTGCCTCGCCTCGATGCTGACCCTCGCGCGGCGACTTCCCCACTTCGACCAAGCTCTGCGAGCAGGGGGATGGAAGCAGCCGCACGTGCGCGGCGGTGAGCTGGCCGGCCAGAAGGTCGGCATCCTCGGCGCAAGCTCGACTGCCAGAGCGCTGATCACCCTCCTCAAGCCCTTCGGCTGCGACATCCTCGTCTACGACCCGTACCTGACAGCCGAGCGCGCGGAGCAACTCGGCGTACGGACGGCCAGGCTGGACGAGGCGTTGCAGTGCCGGTTCGTCTCCATTCATGTGCCCGACGTCCCGGAGACGCGCGGCCTGGTGACGCGGAAGCTGATCGAGCAGCTTCCCGACCACGCGATCGTCGTCAACTCGTCGCGCGGGCCGGCGATCGATCAGGCGGCGCTGCTGGAGCACTGTCTCGACGGGCGCCTCTTCGCTGCCCTCGATGTCTTCGACCCCGAGCCGCCGACCTTCGGCCCCGACGTCCTGGCCGCGCCGAACCTGTTGCTGACCCCACACATCGCCGGCGACACTGTCGAAGGCCATCTCGCGCTGGCGGGCTACGTGATCGCCGACGTACTGCGCTGGCTCGACGACGGAGTCCGCGGACCGAGTTTCGTCGATCCCGCGGTCTGGGCGATCGCGGCATGAGCAGGATCAGGTCGGTAGAGGTCTTTCCGGTCGCGGTGCCGTTTGCACGGCGATTCATACTCGGTAGCGGGGCGGTCGGCTCCCCCGGCCAAGCGCCGGACCAGGCGGCCGCTGTCGTCTTCGTGAAGCTGACGACCGAGGACGGCGTCGTCGGCTGGGGCGAGCAGCGGGCGCTCCCCAGTTGGAACTACGAGACGGCCGAGACGATCGCGGTGGTGATCAAGCGGCAGCTCGAACCGATCCTGCTGGAGCTGACGCCCTTCGACAACGAACTGTTCCACCAGCGGGTGACCAAGCGGCTGAGCCCGTCGGTCTCGAACGGTTTCCCGTTCGCCCGCGCGGCGGTGGACCTGGCGATGCACGACGCGGCCGGCAAGCTGGCCGGCGTACCGGTGCATGCGTTGCTGGGCGGGAAGGTGTACGACGAGATAGCGCTGTGCTCCGCGATCGGGGTCGGCCCGCGGGAGGCGGTTCGCGAGCACGCGCAGGAGTCGTCGGACTATGCGGCGTACAAGGTGAAGGTCAGTGGTGACCTGGATGCCGACACGGCTGCGATCGAGACGGTCGCGGAAGTGGCCGGGGCGAAGCCGTTGTGGCTGGACGCCAACCAGTCGTACCGGCCGAGCGCGCTCAGGCAGTTGCTCGACCGGACTCGTCACGTCCGCTCGATTCGTTGCATCGAGCAACCAGTGCCCAGTACCGACCTGCTGGCGATGCGGCGGGTCCGGGAGCTGATCGACCTGCCGGTCGCAATTGACGAGGGCAGCTTCACCGCGCAGGACCTGGCCCGGGCGATCCGGCTCGACGCCACCGACCTGGTGGTGGTGAAGATCTGCAAGTCCGGAGGGCTGCGCAACGCGCTCAAGACCGCTCAGGTCGCCCTCGCCGGCGGCGTCGAGATCCTCGCCAGCGGCCTGACGGACTGCGGGATCGGCTTCGCGGCCGCGCTGCACCTGTTCAGCCAGCTGGACCTGGCGCTGCCCGCCGAGCTGAACGGCCCGGAACTGCTCTCGGACCTGTACGTCGAAGGGCTCACCATCACCAAAGCCGTTGCAACCGTCCCGACCGCGCCCGGTCTGGGCGTCCGGGTCGACGAGGACCGCATCCGCGCCGAGTCGATCGATCTGCTCTTCAGCTGAGGAGGCCACATGAGCTTTCGCTGGTCCGTCTTCACCAAGCCGTGGTCCGGCCTGCCCGGTGACGAGCTCGGCAAGCTCGTCGCCGGGCTCGGCTTCACGGGCGCCGAGATCCCCGTGCGCGACACCTCGTACGTCACCCCAGCCACCGCCGAGGCCATGCTTCCGGGCTTCGTCGAGCAGTTGCGTGCCGAGGGGGTCGAGACGATCAGCATCGCGAGCGACCTGTCCGAGAGCGCGTTCTCCGCCTGCGCGAAGGCGGGCGTCCCGATGATCCGCATCATGGCCCCGATCGGTCCGGACGGCTACGCCGCGTCGGTACGCCGGATCAGGCGGGAGCTCGAGGACTGTGTCGCGCTCGTGCAGCAGTACGGCGTACAGGTTGGTGTGCAGCCTCATCACGGTCGGTTCGTCACGTCGTCTCTCGGTGTCCTGCAGTTGCTGGACGGTTTGCCCGAGCAGTTCAAGGTCGTCTGGGATGCGGCCCACGACGCCCTCGCCGGCGACGACCCCGCGATCACGCTCGACCTCGTGAGCGCCCGCCTCGGGATCGTGAACCTCAAGAACGCCAAGTACGTCCACACCGACGACGGCTGGAAGACCTGGTTCGGCCAAGCCACCGAAGGCCTCTCCGACTGGCCATCGGTCTTCCACCACCTCAAGACCTACACCGGCCCCATCTGCCTCACCGCCCAGTACTCCGACCTGTCGGTCCCCGTCGAAACCCGCCTGCGAGCCGACCTGAAATTCGCCCAAGCAGCTGCCACACTTTCTGTCTGAGCTCCGTCAAGCTGATGAAGGAACACCGGCCGAGACTGGTCGCGGCGACGCACAGCCCGACCAACTCCGCAGCCGGGCAGAGGTGAATGATGTCGAGGTGACACGGAGGGCTCCGACGTCTCTGTTGTCCGCAACCAGAGGAGTCGCTGTGAAGTACATGCTGCTGATCTACGGCAACACCGAGACCTGGGATGCGCTGGATCAGGAAGGGATCGAGGCGGTGTACGCCGTGCATCGCGGGATCCTGGCCGAGACCCGTGCGAACGGAGAGTTGCTGGGCGCCGACGGGCTGACCGTCGAGAACGCCCGCGTCGTCCAGGTCAAGGACGGCGTACCGGCCGTGACGGACGGGCCGTTCTCGGAGTCGAAGGAGGTGCTGGCCGGCTACTACCTGCTCGACTGCACCCTCGAGCGCGCGACGGAACTCGCCGCGAGGCTTCCCGAAGCCCGCCACTCCCCGATCGAGGTCCGAGCGTTGACGGACCCCTTCGAGGAGTAGCCCGGCGTACCAGGGACTTGCCGGTCTCAGCTCGGCGTTGACCTGAGACCGGCGAGTCACTGATTCAGCCGGTGTGCCCAGCCGCAGGCTGGGTTACAGCCGTTGTCGGTCAGTCCGCCCGTGAGCCGGAGTACTCCGGCGCGAGGGTGACCCCACCTGAGGCGGGCTGATCGCCCATCCCACGGCCACCCTGGACGAACACGGTCGCGCCCCGTTCCGGCGCGTGCACGCCGTTGCCGAGACGCAGTGTGGTGGTGAGGCCGTTACTGAGCCTCAGGACCGCCACGCGGCGCGGCTGCCCGGACTGGATCGACGAGTTCACCTCGTGGACGCCGGTACAGACCGCTGGTTGGATCGCAGCCCGGCCGAGTTGCGACGTACCGTGACTCCTCACACCACGGCACTGCTCGGCGAGCCTCTTCATCGGTGACACACATCCCCCTCTCTTCGTTCCCCCGAGGAACAGTTGTTTGACCAGGCAACTGTCAGTGCTGCGCGACGGTCCTCACCGCGCAGTACCGGGCAACAGTCACCGCCCTTCCGCCCCGTTTCCGGCGCGCAAGTGACCACGGCAGCCTTGCTCACAGTGACGGTGTTTTCAAGGGATGACTCCCGGAATCCCGCCTGCCGAAACCATTGTCCAGCGATCCAGTCCGGACCGAAACAGCTCGGGCCGAAACCGGTCGCCACGGCAGATCAGTTGCTCAGGGCAACAAGGTTGCCAGCGGGTCAGGCCGGGCGGGCGGGTCAGGCCGGGCGGGCGGTGCTGGCGCGGGTGATGACGCGATGCGGGATCATCACCCGGCGCGGGGTGGTGTCCTTGTCGGCCATCCGCTCGGCCAGCAGGTCGAGCGCAGACTCGACGAACAGGCGCCGGTCGAAGTCGACCGTCGTCAGCGGCGGCACCGTGAACCGGCTCTCGCCGATGTTGTCGAATCCCGCGACCGCACAGTCAGCCGGTACTGCGAGACCCGCCGTCCACAGTGCCGACAGGGTGCCGACGGCGATCGTGTCGGTGAAGCAGAAGAACGCCTCCGGGGGTTCGTGGTCGGCCAGATAGCGCCCGACCACCGCTGCCGCGCCCTCGGGGCTCCAGCGGTCGAGCGCGACCTCCAGCAACGGGTCGGGATCGATGCCAGCTTCGGTCAGTGCCTCGCGATAGCCGAGGGTGCGAAGCCGCGCCGCCGCCGTACCGGCCGCGTCGGTGGAGCCACCGATCCGGCCGGTGCCGCTGGAGCCGCTCGGGATCTCCGGTGTGCCGACCGCGGCGATGCGCCGGTAGCCCTGGTCGAGCAGGTGCCGGGTCATGTCGCGCGCGGCGGCGACGTTGTCGATCGCGACCTGGCTGACCACGTCCTGGTCCACGTCTCCGATGAGGACGACTGGCGGCAACGGGCCCGCGGTCGTCACCGCGCTGTCGTCGTGGTTGATCGGGTTCAGGATCAGCCCGTCGACCAGGTGGGCGCGGGCCTTGGACAACAGCTCGAACTCGCGCTGGGGCTCCGCCGCGGTCTGTTCGATCTGCACTCCCCAGCCGCGCTGGTGAGCCAGCTCGACGACCAGGTGGGTGATCTCCGCGGAGTACGGCCGGAGCAGGTCGGGCAGGGCCAAACCGATCATCCCGGACCGGCCGTTGCGCAGGCCGCGGGCGCTCAGGTTAGGCACGTAGTCGAGCTCGGCCAGCGCCTGCTCGACCCGCGCCCGGGTCTCCGGACGGACGAACACCACGCCGTTGATGACGTTGGACACCGTCTTCGGTGACACCCCGGCCAGCTTCGCGACGTCTTTGACCGTGGCACGCATGGCCCCATTCTCACCGACGACCGGTCCGGCCCGGCGATGCCTTCGTTGTCACCGGCATCGGGCCGGTCGCCGCGCCGGCGGGGGCTCAGCGGGTGGTGAGCGCGCCGCCGTTCACGTGCAGAACCTGGCCGGTGATGTGCCGCGCTCCCGGTGAGGCGAGGAAGTGGATCGCGGCAACGACGTCGGACACCTCGCCTTCGCGCTTCGTCATGGTTGCCTCCAGCAACTTCTGGCGCCGCTCGCCGGTCAGCCGGTCGCGGAAGAACTCGGTCTCCGCGGTGAAGCCGGGTGCGACGACGTTCGAGGTAATGCCGCGCGGGCCGAGCTCGGCGGCGATGTTCTGGTTCCAGACCGCCAGGCCGGCCTTCGAGGCGCCGTACGATCCGGAGCCGCTGGCGCCGGCGATCGAGCCGACATGGACCACCGCTCCCCCGTCGGCAAGCCGCGGGCCGATGGCTGTTGTCGCTAGTACGGCGGTGAGCAGGTTGGCCTCGAGATTGGCCAGCCAGCTCTGCTTGACCTGCTCCAGGTCGTCGTCGCCGGACGAATCGGTGAAGTCGGTGTTGCCGCCGGCGTTGTTGACGAGCACGTGCACCTCGTCCAACTGCTCGGCCAGGCGGCGTACCTGGGCGGGATCGGTGCCGTCGCAGACCACGGCCCGCGCGCCGAGCTCGGCCGCTGCCTTCTCGAGTACTTCGGGACGTCGCCCGGTGATCACCACCTGGTCGCCGTCCCCGCGGAACCGTTCCGCCAGGGCCCGGCCGATTCCCGTTCCGCCGCCGGTCACCACAATCGTTCTGGACACGCCCATCTCCTCGTTTAGGTCTAAATGTTTAGCTCTAAACGTAGCATGGTGCCGTGGACTCCTACCCGCTGGACCAGGCCAGCCCGTACCCGGCCTCGGCGATCGCCGACGCCTGGCAACGGGAACGCCCCGGTACGCCGACCGACTCGATCGGCATCGTCACTCCCCTGTGGCGCCTGGCCAAGCTGTTCGCCGACGACCGGCGCCGGCTCCTCACCGAACTCGGTGTCGACCCGGCGACGCTCGACCTGCTCAGCGTGCTGCGCCGCGCCGGTACGCCGTACGAGCTGACCACGCGCCAGCTCGCGGAACGAACCCTTGTCACGGCCGGCGCGATCTCGCAGCGCGTCGCCCGGGGCGAGCAGGCCGGCCTGGTGGAGCGGCGTACCCGGACGGACGGATCCCGGGCCGTGGTCGTGTCGCTCACCGAGGCGGGTCACGCCCTCATCGAGCGAACCGTCGACCAGGTCCTCAGCCGGGAGTCCGAGCTGGTCTCGTCGCTCACCCCGACCGAGCGCGATCTGCTCGCGAGCAAACTGCAACTGCTGCTCGACGACGTCACCAATCGGGTGGCCTCAGATCCGGGCAAGCCGGCGCGCGGCCGCTGACAGCTCGGCAGGATCGGCGGCCGCGGCGAAGTTGAAGCGCAACCAGGAGCCGGGTTTCTCGGTGGCGAAGTACCGGCTGCCGGCGCTGACCACGACACCGAGTCGCTGAGCCTCGGCGGCGACGGTCGTGTCGTCGACCTCCGGCGGAAGGCGGACCCAGAGATGAAGCCCGCCGTCGGGGGGGTTGGTCACGGCCCAGTCGGGTTGCGCCTGGCCGAGTGCGGCGATGAGACTCTGCGATCGCTGCCGCAACGAGCCGGCGAGAGTCCGCAGATGACGCTCCCAGCCGGGTGAGCCGAGGAGTTCAAGGGCCGCTTCCTGCAACGGGCGCGGTACGAAGAAGTCGTCGACCTGGCGAATGGCCCGCAATCGCTCCAGGACCGGCCCGCGGGCGATCAGGGCACCGATGCGCAAACTCGGCGCGGCCGGTTTCGTCAGCGAGGTGAGGTAGACGACCCTCCCGTCGAGATCCTCGGCCAGCAGCGGCTCGGGGACCGACGCGCCGTGCCCCAGGAGTCGGGCGAAGTCGTCCTCGAGGATGAACGCACCGGCATCGCGGGCCACCTCGAGGATGCGCCGGCGTCGATCGGCGGCCAGCACCGTTCCGGTCGGATTCTGATACGTCGGCTGGCAGTACAGCAGGCGGGCGCCTGACCTCGCGAATGCTTCGACCAGCAGGTCAGGGCGGAGTCCTTGGTCGTCGATCGGAACCGGCACCGGGCTGAGACCGGCTGCGCGGGCGGCGGCCAGAGCGCCCGGATACGTCGGTGACTCGACGAGGACGGGCGTCCCTGGGCCGGTGATCGCGCGGAAGGCGATCGAAAGGCCACTCTGGCCGCCCGCCGTGACCAGGACGTCCTCCGCGGTCGCGCCTGCGCCGGCCATCCTCGCGAACACAGTCCTCAAAGGGGTGAGCCCGCTGGCGGGCGCGCGATCCCAGGCATCGGGGCGGCGCGCGGCCCGGGCCAGCGCGGCACTCAGGCCCCGAGTCGGCTGCAGTGACGGGTGCAGGTAGCCGCCGTCGAGCCGGATTGCGCCCTCGGGCGCCGGTCCGAGTGAGTCACTGAGTGCTCGCGAGTCGACGCTTCGATCGGCCAAGGTGACGGTCTGCCATGCGGTGTCGATCGGAAGCTCGGTCACCTGGGGTCTCGGTGCGACGTAGGTGCCGCTGCCCGGACGAGTGATGACCGCGCCTTCCGCGGTCAGCTGGGCGATCGCCCTCGACACCGTTCCGGGGCCGACGCGATGGCGGTCGATGAGCTCGCGACTGCTCGGCAGCTTGTCCCCCGGCGCGCTCTGCTGGACCAGGCGGCGGAGGACGCCCAGCAGCTCCTCAGTAGTGCTACTGTCGGACATGAGAGCACATGGTAGCGCTACTGACTCCAGCTGGGAATCACTTCCGGACCTGCGGGCGGACACTCCGGGCTGCGAGACAGTGATCCACTTCAACAACGCGGGCTGCGGACTGCTGGCGAAACCGGTTCTGCACGCGATGCTCGACCACCTCGAGCTGGAGGCCCGGATCGGCGGGTACGAGGCTTCGGCCGCCCGGGACGGCCAGGTCCGCGAGTTCTATACCGAGCTGGCCGCCCTGATCAACTGCGGTCCCGACAACGTTGCCTTTTCCGGCAGCGCGACCCACGCCTACGCGACCGCCCTGTCGGCGATTCCGTTCGAGCGGGGTGATGTCATCCTGACCACCCGGAACGACTTCATCTCCAACCAGATCGCGTTCCTCTCGCTGCGCCGGCGCTTCGGCGTCGAGATCGTGCACGCACCCGACCTGCCCACGGGTGGGGTCGACGTCGCGGCGATGGCCCAGCTGATGAAGGAACACCGGCCGAGACTGGTCGCGGCGACGCACATCCCGACCAACTCCGGGCTCGTCCAGCCGGTGGCAGAGATCGGCCGGCACTGCCGTGACCTGGACCTGCTGTATCTGGTCGACGCCTGCCAGTCGGTCGGGCAGTACCCGATCGATGTCGAGGAGATCGGCTGCGATCTGCTCACCGGAACCTGCCGGAAGTTCCTGCGGGGACCGCGCGGCTCGGGCTTCCTCTTCGTGTCGGACCGTTTCCTGCAGGCCGGGTACGAGCCGCTGTTCATCGACATGCACGGAGCCGCGTGGACGGCAGGCGACGCCTACAAGGCGAGCGCGACGGCGACGCGTTTCGAGGAGTGGGAGATGCCCTACGCGACGGTTCTCGGTTGCGCGGCGGCCGTGCGGTATGCGCGCGCCGTCGGGCTGGACGCGATCTCCGCGCGTACTCCGCTGCTGGCCGGCCGCTTGCGGGACGGGCTCGACGCGCTGCCCGGCGTACGGGCGCTGGATCGGGGTGAGCAGCTGGGCGCACTGGTCACCATCGCCGTCGAGGGATGGGAGGCGGAGGAGTTCAAGGCGGCGATGGATGCCCGGGGCATCAATTCGGCGTTGAGTTTCCGGCGGTTCGCCCAGTTCGACTTCGGTGACAAGGACGTCGACTGGTGCCTGCGGCTGTCACCGCACTACTACAACACCGAGGACGAGGTCGCCCAGGTCGTCGCCGCCGTCGCGGAACTCCGGGCGGCCAGGTGACCACACTGGCCGAACCGTCGACCTTGTGGCGCAACAGGGACTTCCTGCGGTTCTGGTTCGGCGAGAGCCTGTCCCTGCTCGGCACCCAGGTCACCACCCTGGCGCTCCCGCTGACCGCGATCCATGCGTTCGGTGCGACGGACAGTGAGGTCGGCCTACTCCGCTTCCTGCAGTTGGCGCCGTACCTCGGTCTGGCGTTGATCTTCGGTGTCTGGGTCGATCGCGCCCGGCGGCGCCGCGTGATGCTGGGCGCGAACCTGGTCCGGATGGTCTTGCTGGCACTGATCCCGGTCCTGCATTGGCTGGACCTGCTCAGTCTGCCGTCGTTACTGGCGATGGCGTGCGCGATCGGCATCGCCTCGGTGCTGTACGACGTGAGCTGGATGTCCTACGTCCCCGTTCTGGTGGAGGACCCCCGCCACTACGTCGAAGCGAGTTCGAAGCTCGCCATGAGCTCATCGGCCGCGGATGTGGCCGGTCCCGGACTGGCCGGTCTGCTGATCAGCTGGCTCACCGCACCGGTGGCACTGATCGTCGACGCCTGCTCGTACGCGCTCTCGGCGATCTCCCTGCTGATGATCCGCAGAGCCGAACCACGACCGGATCCGGCCTTGCGCCGCCCGGTCGTGGCCGAGCTCCGCGACGGCCTGCGCTGGGTCTTCGGTACGCCGGTACTCCGCGCACTCGCGCTGATCGGGTGCTGCTGCAACTTCTCGATGATCACCGTCTGGACGATGTTCCTGCTCTACGCCACCAACGACCTGCGGCTCGGAGCGCAAACCCTCGGCCTGATCTTCGCGACGGCCTCGGCCGGCGGTCTGGTCGGAGCCGGCCTGGCCCGGCGGATCGTGGCCCGCTTCCCGGTCGGACGGGTCTATCTGATCGCCCAGTCGATGTTGCTGCTCGGCCCTACGCTGCTCGTGATCGCACCGGGGTCCTGGCTGGCGATGTTCGTACTGTCCTTCTTCATCACGTACCTGGGCCTCGGCGTGGCCGGTGTCATCATCGTCAGCCTGCGGCAGATCAGCACGCCGCAGGCGATGATGGGCCGGATGACGGCCGTGTTCCGCACGCTGTTGTTCGGCGGTGGCGCGCTCGGAGGTCTCAGCGCGGGCCTGCTCGCGGACGCGGCCGGCGCCCGGACTGCGCTGACCGTCGCCGCGATCGGGTCGGCCATCGTGGTGGTGGCTGTCTTCCTCTCACCGGTCGCCCGGCTCCGTCGACTGCCTGACCCGGCACTAAGGGCTTAACGTGCTGGTGGAAGGTTGAGCCGGCCGCCTGCGGTCGGTGGCGGGTCGTAGTACGGGAAAAGTCTCTACAGGCGGGTCAATGAGAAACTTGAATGCATGCCTGCTACCAAATTGCTGGAGTTTTCCGGCCACGAAGTTGCCGACAGCCACGACGTCATCCAGGTCCGGGGCGCCCGCGAGAACAACCTCGCCGGGGTGTCCGTGGACATCCCCAAACGCCGGCTGACCGTCTTCACCGGCGTCTCCGGATCGGGCAAGTCCTCGCTCGTCTTCGACACCATCGCCGCCGAGTCGCAGCGGCTGATCAACGAGACCTACACCGCCTTCGTCCAGAACTTCATGCCCAGCCTGGCCCGCCCGGACGTCGACTCGCTGCGCAACCTGAGCGCCGCGATCATCGTCGACCAGGAGCGGATCGGCGCCAACGCCCGCTCGACGGTCGGCACCGCGACCGACGCGCACACCATGCTGCGGATCCTGTTCAGCCGGCTCGGTACGCCGCGGATCGGGTCGCCGTCGGCGTTCAGCTTCAACCTCGCCGACGGGATGTGCCCGACCTGTGAGGGTCTGGGCAAGTCCTCGGAGATCGACCTCGACGAGTTCGTGGACCGGTCGCTGAGCCTCAACGAGGGTGCCGTGAAGGTGCCCGGGTATGCCGTCGGCACCTGGTACTGGCAGTTGATGGCCACCTCGGGCCTGTTCGATCCGGACCTGGCCTTGAAGGACTATCCGGCCGAGCAGTGGGAGCAGTTCCTCTACCAGCCGGCCATGAAGGTGAAGATCGGCACCAGCAACCTGACCTTCGAAGGACTGGTGACGAAGGTACGCCGCCAACTGCTCGCGAAGGATCGCGATTCGATGCAGAACCACGTCCGGCTGTTTGCCGATCGCGCGGTGAAGCTCGTCCGCTGCCCCGACTGTGAGGGTGCCCGGCTCAACGAGGCGGCCCGGTCGGTGCGGATCGACGGAGTCGGGATCGCCGAGTGCTCGCGGATGCAGATCAGCGACCTGGCCGAGTTCGTCCGGGGCATTCGAGACGCCTCGGTCGGGCCGCTGCTGGAGGGCCTGCTGGCCATGCTCGAGTCGATGGTCGGCATCGGCCTGGGGTACCTCAGCCTCGACCGGGAGTCGTCGACGCTGTCCGGTGGTGAGGCACAACGGGTGAAGCTGGTCCGGCATCTCGGGTCGAGCCTGACCGATGTCACCTACGTGTTCGACGAGCCGACGGTCGGGCTGCACCCGCACGACATCCAGCGGATGAACGAGCTGCTGCTGCAGTTGCGCGGCAAGGGCAACACCGTGCTGGTCGTCGAGCACAAACCCGAGACGATCGCGATCGCCGACTACGTGGTCGATCTCGGCCCAGGTGCCGGGGTCGCCGGTGGACGGCTTTGCTACGCGGGCGATCTGAAGGGGCTGAAGAAGTCCGGGTCGTTGACCGGGCGGTACCTGGATCATCGGGTGGCGCTGCGAGATCAGGTGCGGCAGCCGACCGGGAGCCTGCGGATCGAGGGCGCCTCACTGCACAACCTGCGGGATGTCAGCGTCGACATCCCGCTGGGAGTGCTCACCGTCGTCACCGGAGTGGCCGGGTCGGGAAAGAGTTCGTTGATCCACGGGTCGCTCGGCGGACGGGACGGCGTGATCGTCGCCGGGCAGGGTCCGATCAGGGGGTCGCGCCGGAGCAACCCGGCGACGTACACGGGTCTGCTCGATCCGATCCGGGCCGAGTTCGCCAAGGCGAACAAGGTGAAGCCGGGGCTGTTCAGCGCGAACTCGGTCGGCGCCTGCGCGACCTGCAAAGGGCTTGGCGTGGTCTACACGGATCTGGCGATGATGGCCGAGGTGTCGTCGGTGTGCGAGGACTGCAACGGCGCGCGGTTCACCCCGGAGGTGCTGGCGTACAAGCTGCGCGGCAAGAACATCAGCGAAGTACTGAGCATGTCGGCCACCGAGGCGCGGTCGTTCTTCGAGCGCGGACCGGCCCGGGCGGTCCTGGACCGGCTGGTTGCCGTCGGCCTCGGATACCTGGGCCTGGGGCAACCATTGACCACCCTGTCGGGAGGCGAACGGCAGCGGCTGAAGCTTGCGATCCACATGGGCCGGAAGGGGACGATCTACATCCTGGACGAGCCGACCACCGGGCTGCACCTGGCCGACGTCGACCAGCTGCTCACGCTGCTCGACAAACTCGTTGACGACGGCAACACGGTGATCGTCATCGAGCACCACCAGGCGGTGATGGCCCACGCCGACTGGCTGATCGACCTCGGCCCCGGCGCCGGCCACGACGGCGGCCAGATCGTCTTCACCGGCATCCCCGCCGACCTGGTCGAAAGCAGCGCCTCCCTCACCGCCGAACACCTCCGGCAGTACGTCGGCAGCCCGGTGACCGTCGACGTCTAACCGGCAGCGGCGGTCGTGGTGGCCAGGTCGGCGGCCAGGGATTCGATCAGGTCGTGCCACGGTTTGAGGTACTGCTGTGCGGGGCCGGTCTGGGTCAGTTTCAGGCGGGCTCCGCCGTTGCCGTCGCGGAGGTGCCAGGTCACTGTGCCCTGTTGCCACTCGTAGGTCAGTTCCACCGGCTCCTCGGACTTCAGCAGCTGCCCGCTTTCGATGCCTTCAGCAACGAAAGCGGGGTCGGTGAGGGCCTGCCACACCTGCTCCTTCGGGGCGGTGAGCTGGCGTTCGAAGTGGATCGAGCCGTCGTCGTCCACGATGCCCTGGTCGAGGCCGTAGGCCTTGACGAAGTGTTCGTGCAGGAGGGCGTAGTGCTCCCGCGGAATGCTGGAGCCGCCGAGGACCCGGTCGAGGGCGTCCAGGCACCGGATCCAGCCGGCCGTGAAGCTCGCGGAGCCGGGGCGGTCGTCGTGGATGGCTGTCAGTTTCAGCAGGCAGCCGTCCGCGGTCGGCACCAGCTCCCAGCGCAGGATCTCGCTGCCCCAGTTGTACTCGAGCAGCCGCGGCGGTTCGTAGGCGCGGATCACGCCCGCGTTGTCGGCGCCCTCGTTGGCCTCCTCGTCGGGGAAGGTGAAGCTGATCGGCCCGTCCAGCCGCAGGTCCAGCTCGACCGCCGCCGGGAACCAGCCGTCGAGCTCCTTCGGTTCGGTCAGTGCTCGCCAGACCTTCTCCGGCTGATGGCGCAGGGCCCGCTCCATCCGCAGGACGGTCCGGCCGTTCTCGGTGGTCAGTGTCTCGTTCATGACATCCATATATACCCGATGAGGCATATAAGGGACAAGGAAGAGGCCCGGCGGATCGGGGTCCGCCGGGCCTCGGTCCCGGTTACTGGCTGCAGGTGTAGATGGTGGCGTTGTCCAGCCACCAGTTGCCCGGAATCAGGTCGGAGAAGTCTCCCCCGCGCCCGTTCCAGCGGAACTTCAGCAGCTCACCGCTGAACTGCGAGACCTCCAGCCGGCTGGTCTCCCAGCCGCCGGAGTTGCCGTGCCAGGCGGCCGGCTCGTCGGGGAAGTTCGGGTCGACGGTCGGCCCGTTCTTCCACGGCAGCGCCGAGGTGTCCTGCCAGGTCGCGCCGTTGTCGGCGGAGTACTCCATCGTCGCCTTGCCGGTGCGGACGGCGAAGATGAAGAACACGTTGTAGAAGTTGTACGCGTGGGTGAAGCGCAGGTACGTCTTCTCGTTCTTGATCTTCATCGCGTTCGCCGTCTGGACGGTGATCGAACTGTCGTCCGGCACGGTGATCTGGCCGAACATCGAGTCGTTGCCGTCCGAGGAGTACGACGTGTCGACCTGCGCGTTCGGGTCGCCCTCACCCTTGCCCAGGACCCAGCCCGCGCTGCGCGTGACGACGCCGTCCGGGTAGGTCTTGAAGCTGGTGGTGATCAGGTTCTTGACCTTCGCCCCCGCGGTGTCGCAGACCGGAGCCTGGGCCGGCTTGCCGATCGCCGGCTCGAGGTCCAGCTCGGTGGCCTTGATCGCCAGCTCCACCTGCGCACAGTGCGCTTTCGTCATACCGGCCACGTCGTGCTTCTGCAGCTTGTTGCAGACCGAGCGCAGCGCTTCGGCCAGGTCGCCGTAGTCGGCGCCGGTGGTCAGCACCTTCTGGGTCTCGTGCCACAGCGCCCCGGATCGGGCCAGGCCGATGCCGGTCACGGTCTGCCCGTTGAACGACCCGCCGTCGGCGATCAGGTACGCCGTCTTGTTGCCGACACCCGAGTTGAGGTGCACCCCGCCGTTGTCCTGGAAGAACTCGTCGTCGAACCAGTGCGCACTCGTCATCTTGTCCGGGTGCTCGAACTGGGTCGGGTCGGACATCGACCGGATCGCGCCCAGGCTGGAGCCCTCACCCATCAGCCAGCGGTTGGCCGGGGTGTCGTCGGCGGAGCCGTTGGTCAGGTCGACGAACTCGCCGAAGATGTCGGACAGCGACTCGTTGATCGCGCCGGCCTCCCACAGGTAGGCCAGACCGGACGTGTACTGCGTGACGCCGTGCGCCAGCTCGTGACCGGTGATGTCGTCGGTGCTGACGCCTTCACCGAAGGCCATCTGCTCACCGTTCCAGAACGCGTTCGCGAACGGGCAGCTGCCGTCGACACAGATCCGGACGGTACCGCGCAGCGCCTTGCCCAGACCGTCGCCGTAGTCGACGCCGATCAGCTGGGTCAGGTCGGTGCCGAGTGTCGCGAAGGTGTCCGAGGTGTCACCGAAGTACTCGTAGATCTGGTTGACGTCCTGGACCGACGAGGCGGGTCCGCCCTCCACCCGGGTCGGCGCGAAAACGCCGCCACCGCAGCGGACGTCCTCACCACCGGTCTGGATGATCGCGCGGTTCGCGTCGCAGACGACACGGTTGATGTGCTCCGTCATGTCCCACGCGAGCAGCGCCTTGCCCGCCGAGGCGTGCACCATGGCCTGCCAGCGGACATCGCCTGGACCGGTCACGTCGTACAGGTAGACCGGGATGGCGACCGAGCCTGGCTGGCGGGTGACGATGCTCAGGTCGAGCCAGCGCGGCCCGGCCAGCTTGGCGGTCAGCTTCGAAGCGTCGAGCTTGCCGCGGGTCGCGACGGCCTCGGCCGCGGACTTCTGCGCGGCGGCCTTCGCGGCCTCGACCGCATCGGCCTTCGGGAAGGCCCCGTACGTCGCGAGCGCGACCTCACCGTTCGCGGACTCCAGGGCGCCGGCCTTGGTCAGGTTGGTGACGATCTCGCCGCCGTACACCGGGACGCCGTCGATGGTCTGCTGGAAACGGACCTGCGAGCCGAAGCGGCTCAAGGCGCTCGACTTCGCGACCAGGTCGGCCGGGCGGGCGCCGAAGTACGGGGCGATCGTCGACACCTGGGCCTTCGCGACGGCCACCGCGTCGGCCTTGCTGGTGCCGGACTTCGCGGCCTTCGCGCTGACCGAGGCGGGCGCCTTCAATGGTGTCGCGGGCCGGATCGAGTGGGCACGCCCAGTGGCGTCCCGCTTCGTGACCAGGCCTTTGCCGCCGGCCTTCGGCGTCTCCACGGTGCGGATCTTCGGGCTTTCGGCGATAGCTGTGGTAGGGCCGGTGGTCGTGGCCGGGGCGCTGTTCGCCAGGCCTGGAGCTGTCAGGGTGAGTGAGACTGCGCCGACCGCGAGGCCGGCGAGCAAGGTACGGGATTTCAACGGAGTTCCTCCCCTTGGCAATGCTTACGCTGAGCGGGCGTAACGGCCGCAAAGCTGCCCGGCGGACGACGCCGGGCCACCCCTCCGGGGTCGGCATCGCGCACCGGACAGGCCGTTGCGGCACCCCTGCATGAGATCACGTCCAGGGGCGCCGCGCAGGTCGAGCGAGTTTCCCCGCTCTAGGTCAAGTGATCGTCCACGAGGTTGGCGTAGCCGCCCTGGCCGGTGGTGTTGGGGTGGTACGACTCGCTGACCGGGTTGGACAAACCATTGATCCACTCCGGGCTGCCACACACCGCGTGCCCGATGAACGCCGACGTCGGGTTCACGAAGGTGAAGCCGGCGGCGTTCGCCGCGGACGAGATCCTGGAGTTCAGCAGGTCGGCGGTCGCGTTCAGCTTGGTCATCTCGTCGGGGCTGAAGAAGGTCGCCGCGTTGCAGTCGATGCCGTTGAACAGGCGCGGGTAGCCGACGATGATCACCTTCGCCGTGGAGGCCCGGCTTCGCACGGCCGCGTAGAGGGTGTTGAGGCGGCCGGGCAGCGTGTTGTTGATCGTCGCCTGGGCGTTGGTGACGGCCGCGGTGCAGTTGCCGAGCCAGGACGGTTTGGCGCACTCGGTGATCACCGACGAGAAGCCGGCATCGTTGCCCCCGACCTGCAGGGTGACCCACTTGACGCCACTGTTCAGAGGGCCGAGCTGGTTGGCCGTGACGTCGGAGACCCGGGCACCGGAGCAGGCAACGAAGGTGAGTGCCGCGCCGACACGGGCGGCATCGACGTACGGGTAGGCGCGGGTCGAGCGCTGGCACGAGCCGCTGTCCGCGATGTAGGTGCGGGTGCCGACGCCCGAGGCGTACGAGTCGCCGAGCGCGACGTAGACGGGGGCGGCGGCGTGGGCGAGAGACGGGCTGGTGAGGAGCGCGGTACCAAGAACTGCCGCGCTGATGATTCCGGCGATGGGTTTCATGGGGCGGACCGCCTTTGCACTGGTGCGGGAGGGGAACCAAGGCAGGGGGAACTGAGAGTCACCATCCACGACCAGTGAGTAACTTGCAAGACCTCGGTAGGAAATTCACCGACGCGTGCCGAAACCGGTAACCGCTGTTGCCTTGTGGGCGGTTGCTCCCAGCCACAGTCCGCCCTCTCCACCAGAGGGTGGAACTTTGCTTCCGCGGAGATGGAGATCCGCCGCGATCGCGGACAGCCAGGGCCGGCGACTGCCAGCGTGAAGGGCATGTGGACCCGACGAAGCTTCCTGGCCCTGACCACCGCGGCCGCCGCGATGCCGATGGCAACCGTCGCGCACGCCGCCTCGAGCTCTACTTCACCCTCAGCCTCTGCCGACCTGAAGTTGACGTTGCCCGCACCGACCGGACCCCACCGGCTCGGCGTACGAACCCTGCACCTCATCCAGAGGGGCAGACCGGACCCATGGAACGGCAACCCCGATCGCGAGCTGATGCTCAGCGTCTTCTACCCCGCCCTGACCACCTGCGGCTTCCCGCTCGCCCCGCAGATGACCAGCAAGGCAGCACAGAAGTTCAGCGAGTTCGACGCCGCCTTCCTCCACCCGCTACCCAAGTCCGGAGTCGACTGGTCCGCCACCTTGACCCACTCCCACCTGAACGCACCCGCCAGCCCGGTACGCCGCCCCGTCGTCCTCTACTCACCTGGCGGTGCCGACCCCCGGACTCTCGGCACGAGCATCGCCGAGGAACTCGCGAGTCACGGCTATGTCGTCGTCACGATCGACCATCCGGGTGAGACCAGCGAGGTCGAGTTCCCCGACGGGCGGCTCCGGGAGATCCAGATCCCACCGACCACGGCGACCGACCCGGTGCTGTCCCGCGTGATGATCAGGACCCGCCTGGCCGACATCACTTTCGTGCTGTCCCAGCTCAAGCTCCTCGCCGGCACCCGCGGGCTCGGCCGAGCGCTCGACCTGCGCAAGATCGGCATCTACGGACACTCGGCCGGTGGGGCGACGGCTGCGCAGGCGCTCTACGACAGCCCTGAACTGAGATCAGCCGTCAACCTCGAGGGCTATCTGGACTACCTGCCCTTCCGGGCCGGCGATCCGCACGAGCTCTATCCCATCACGCAGTACGGGACCGATCGCCCGCTGCTCCTGGTCGGCACCGATGGCTTCCACGACAGCCGGTTCGAGCGTTCCTGGTCAGCGCTGCTCAGCCACAGCGGGCCTGTACGCCGTACCGAAGTCGAGGGCGCCAACCATTGGGTCTTCACCGATTTCGCCGCAATGGCGCCGCAGCTGCAGGAGGCTGGGCTGATGAGTGCACAGGACCGCGCCAAGCTGATCGGCGCGATCGAGCCCGGCCAGTCGATTCCACTGATCCGAGGGATGGTTCGCAGGTTCTTCGACCGGACCCTGTGCGGTCAGCGCTCCGGGCCCGGGACTGACAGCGGGTCGAAACCGTAGGGGAGCTCGAGGCGGTGGGCCTTCATCAGGTCGGCGTCGCCCAGTAGGTCGCGGGTTTTGCCGTCGGCGACGATGCGGCCGCCGTCCATGAGCAGGCTGCGCTCGCACAGTTGCAGCGCATACGGAAGGTCGTGCGTGATCATCAACAAGGTGACGTCGAGGCCGGACAGGATGTCGGCCAGCTCCCGCCGGCTGGCCGGGTCGAGGTTGCTCGACGGTTCATCGAGGACCAGTACTTCGGGGCGCATCGCCAGCACCGTGGCGACCGCGACCCGGCGGCGCTGGCCGTAGGACAGGTGGTGGGGAGCGATATCGACGTGATCCTGCATCCCTACCTGCACCAGCGCCTCGTGGACCCTGGCATCGAGCTCGGCACCGCGCAGACCGAGGTTCGCCGGACCGAACGCGACGTCATCGCGGACCGTCGGCATGAACAGCTGGTCGTCCGGGTCCTGGAACACCAGGCCGACCTTCCGGCGTACCTGGGGCAAGTGCTCGCGGTGCAGGTCGGAGCCGCCGATCTGGATCCGGCCGCTGCCCGTGCCACCCGCGACCGCGCCGAGGATGCCGTTCAGGTGCAGGACGAGTGTCGTCTTGCCGGCGCCGTTCGGGCCGAGCAGGGCGACCCGCTCACCCCGCTGGACGGTGAAGTCGACGCCGTACAGAGCCTGCCGGCCGTCCGGGTAGGCGAAGACGAGACGCTCGACATGGATCGACGGGCCGCTCACAAGCCCGCAACCCTAGCGGTCACCGCGATGAGCACGGCCAGCAGGGAGACCGCGAGCCCTTCGGCCCACTGCTCCCGGGCCGCGCCGGACGAGGCGAGCTGAGGCATCCGGCCGGTGTACCCGCGGGACTGCATCGCCAGGTGCACCCGCTCGCCTCGCTCGAAACTGCGGACGAACAATGCGCCCACTCCCCCGGCGACCGCCCTCAGATGACCGGCCCGGCCACCGGCGTACCCGCGGGACTCCCGGGCGATCCGCATCCGGTGCAGATCGTCGGACACCACACTGAGGTACCGGACCATGAACGACAGGATCGCGACGAGGGTCGACGGCAGCCGCAACCGCTCCAGACCGGCCAGCAAGTCGCGCGGCGCGGTCGAAGCGGACAGCACGATCGCCGCGACCACTCCGAGCGTCCCCTTGGCCAGCACGTTCCACGAACCGAGCACCCCGGACTCCGACACCGACAGGCCCAGTACGTCGACCCGCGGGCCGGAAGCCACGAACGGGAGCACCAGAGCGAAGACGATGAACGGCGTCTCCACCGCCAACCGCTTCATCACGGTTGCCACCGGCAACTTTGCCAGCGCGACCGCGCCGGCCAGCAGGACGGCGTACAGGGCGAAGGCCCAGAAGGCACCGGCCGGGGTGGAGACGACGGCCAGGACGAACACGAACAAGGCGACCAACTTCACCTGCGCCGGTAACCTGTGGATCCGGCTGTCCACCGCCACCAGCAGGCCGTCGCCCGCCGAGCCGCTCACGACTTGATGCCGTCGCCGGCCGGGCCGCTCATGACTTGATGCCGTCGCCGGCCGGGCCGCTCATGACTTGATCAGTTCCGCCTGGTCGGCGCGAGCGGAGGAGCGCAACGAGGCGACCTTCGCGATCGCCAGACCGACGACGATCGTCACCAGGACGCCGATGATGCCGGCCAGCGCGCCAGACACCTGCGCGTTGCCGATCCCGGTCACGCCGTAGTCGGCCAGCGGGCTGCCCACCACGGCCGAGTCCTTCGCCGCGCTCTCGAAACCGAGCTTGGCGCCGACGAACTCGAGCCCGTCGGGGTGCGCGCTCGCGAACAGGCTGACCACGCCCGCGATCAGCAGGGTCGCCGCGACCGCGATCCCGTACGAACGGCCGGCGGGTCTGGCCGCGATCGGCCGGTCCGGCGTGACGGTGGACGTGTTGCCGTCGGCATCGATCAGGACGAGATCGGCCTTCAGGTGGCGGGCGGCGTACACGAGGTCGGGGCGGGTCGCGACCACGGCACTCAGGACGGCGGCGGTGATCACCGCTTCACCGAGACCGACCAGGAGATGCCAGCCGACCATCGCCGTGGCGAGCTTGCCGATCGGGATCTCGACCGCGCCGCCGATCATGTACAGCCCGGTGAAGGCGAGCGCGGCGACAGGGACGGAGACGAGCGCGCCCACGGTTGCCGCCGGTACGACCGTGCCGACGCGCTTGGGCAGGGCGGTCAGCAGCGCCCGAGTGACGAAGTACCCGACGATGACTGTGATGACGGCCATCAGGGTGATGTTGGTGCCGAGCGCGGTCAGGCCGCCGTCGGCGAAGAGCAGGCCTTGGACGAGGAGCACGGTCGACATCACCAGCACGGCTGTCCACGGCCCGACCAGGGCCGCGGCCAGCGCACCGCCGAGCAGGTGACCGCTCGTGCCGGCGCCGACGGGGAAGTTCACCATCTGCACGGCGAAGACGAAGGCGGCAGTCAGCCCGGCCAGCGCCGGCCCCGTCTCGCGGATCTCGCGATTCGCCCGCTGCAGACTGAACCCAACCGCACCGGCCGCAATCAGCCCGGTGGCGATGGAAGTGGGCGCGTCGAAGAACCCGTCAGGAACGTGCATGACCACATTCTCAATCCTCTTGCGACCCAATCGCAACAAGACCCCCCAACCCGAGGCGGCAACCACCGGCTCGTGATGCTGCGCATCACCTCGCAAACTACAGACGAGAGGCTGGCGCCGGAGCCTGCGGGCACGTGGCGCCGAGCGCCACCTCGCGAATGAGCTGAGCAAGCCGGGGGCCTGCCAGCTCGCCGCCTGCTCGTGTCGCTGCGCGACACCTCGCGAGCTGGAAGTGGAGACGCGCCACAGACTTACCACGCATGCCGGCTCGTGATGCTTCGCATCACCTCGCGCATCAACGATCGAGGGGCGCCAAGCCGCCAGCGAGAACAACAGCCGGGGCAGCTCGCACAAAGCGGTTCTGGGCATGAAAGGTCCAGCCGCGTAGGAACGGGATGACGGCTCGTGGCGCGGCGCGCCACCTCGCCGACGACTGCTGGAGGATTCCAGCGCAGGGCGCCCGGCTCGTGATGCTGCGCATCACCACGCGAAGTACAGACGAGGCGTCGTGGTGCTGAGCGCGACCTCGGGAAAGCTCAGACGAGAGGCGTCGGCCTGGAGCCTGCGGGCTCGTGGCGCTGACCGCCACCTCGCGAATGAGCTGAGCAAGCCAGCGCCCTGCGAGCTCGCCGCCTGCTCGTGTCGCTGCGCGACACCTCGCGAACTGGAAGTGGGGACGCGCGACGGATTTGCCACCGCAGACCGGCTCGTGATGCTGCGCATCACCTCGCGCATCAAACGATTGGAGGTCCAAGCCGCCAGCGGGAACAGCCGGGGCCGGTCACAGGCATGCAAGGTCCAGCCGCGTGGCGAGTGGAGGGCGGCTCGGCGCCACGCGTGCTGTGGACTCGTGCGGCTTTGTACGGCTGCAGGCCGTGAGCCCACGGGTCGCCACGCTTGCTATCCCCGCGAGGTGGTGCCCATGAGTGGAGCTTCTGTGGGCCTACGCGGTGTGTGACTCCTGTACTTCGCGAGGTGTCGCGCAGTGATACGAGTCGGACCTTCAGAGCTGACGGTCGGGTGGCGAGTAGTAGGCCCAGCTGGTAGGTCGTTCTTGACCTCGTCTATCTGTTTGCGAGGTGATGCGCAGCATCACGAGCCGGAACTCTCCGGTGGTCGGCCGCGAGGTGGCGCGTAGCGCCACGAGCCTGGCGGGTTGGCTGGTAGGTCGTTCTTGACCTCGTCTATCTGTTTGCGAGGTGATGCGCAGCATCACGAGCCGGAATCCTCCGGTGGTCGGCCGCGAGGTGGCGCGTAGCGCCACGAGCCCGGCGGGTCGGCTGGTAGTGCCGTTCTTGAGCTCGTCTGTCTGTTTGCGAGGTGATGCGCAGCATCACGAGCGGGGATCCTCCGGTGGTCGGCTGCGAGGTGGTGCGTGGCGCCACGAGGCCGTGAGTGAGCCTCTGTTGGCGCGGATGCCTTTGGATCGGTCTCGCGGTAGGTTGGGGGTTTTTCGGCGGGTAGTGGAGGTTTGGATGTTCTTGATTGGTCATCTCAGTGATCCGCACCTGGACGGCACCGAAGTCGCGCGGCAGCGGTTGCGTCGGGTGGTGGACTACTTGAAAGCGTTCTCGCGACCCGTGGACGTGGTGCTGGTGACCGGGGATCTGGCCGACCACGGGCTGGCGGCGGAGTACGCCGAGATCGCGGCCGAGTTGGCTCTCGACGTACCGGTGCTGATGTTGCCGGGCAACCACGATGTCAGTGCGCCGTTGCGGGCCGGGCTGCCGATCGAGTCGCCTGGCGAGGGTCATCCGGTGCACCAGGTGCGCGATGTCGGGCCGGCGCGGTTCGTGCTGCTCGACACGTCGGTGCCGGGTGAGGACCATGGACTGCTCAGCGCGGAGTCGCTCAAGTGGCTGGCCGCAGTACTCGACGAGCCGGTCGACGGGCCGCTGTTTGTCGCGTTCCACCATCCGCCGAACGAACTGCGGCACCCGGTCCTCGACCAATGGATCCTCCAGGACGCAGAGCCATTCGCCGCCGTACTGCGAGGCCGCCCGATCACCGCTCTGCTGACCGGCCATGTCCACAACGGCGTCTCGACGACCTTCGCCGGCCACCCGCTCCTCGTTGCCCCCGGCATCAGATCGACCGCTCCCCTGCCCTTCGAGCCGGCCGCCGCCAACGGCCTGGTCGACGTCGAAGCCCCACCCGGTCTGGCCCTTCACCTCGCCGCCGAGGGTCAACCGCTCGTCACGATCTACCGAACCCTGCCGACCACAGCATGAACGATCACTTCGTACTGCGTCCTGTCGGCCAGGTCGAGTCACCCCTGACCGACCGGGCCGACGCGCCCCGGCAGGGCGACGAGGGCGGACCCGACGCCTGGCTGGTCTTCACCACCGAGGTCCGCGACGCCGTCCAGGACCTGAAGCCGGGTGACGAGATCCTGCTGATCACCTGGTTCGATCGCGCGAACCGCGAGGTCCAGGTGGTCCACCCGCGCGGCGACACCGAACGCCCACCCACGGGCGTCTTCAGCACCCGCTCGCCGGATCGCCCCAATCCCCTCGGCCTGCACCGGGTCACCGTCTTGGCGATCGACGGCCTACGCGTCCAGGTCAACAACCTCGAAGCCCTCGACGGCACCCCGATCGTCGACGTCAAACCCGTGCTCACCGACGAACGCTGACGCCGGTCAGGACTGCAGACCGTCCCAGGACCAGCGGGGAATGGTCAGGTCGGCGGGCACGTCGTCCTTGGAGCCGTGATAGCGGGCCATGCTGACGTTGGTGGCCCAGGCGAAGTACTCGAAGAGAACCGGCCTGACCGGGTCGTCCCCGGTCAGGCCGACATCCGTGAGCGCCTGATCGAAGCAGGCGATCGCGCGGCGATCCATGTCCTCATGCGGGCCGTTGCCGCTGTGCATCCAGACCACCGCGCTCTCGTTGCCGCCGTAGGTTGCGGTGAAAGCGGGAGGACCACCAAGCGCCTCAGTCCAGTAGGCCGCCAGCCGCTCGGTGTGCTCAGGATGAAAGCCGTGGCTGAACGCATGGCTGACCACCTCGTCGGCCATCACCCGCGCATGCCACGCCGCGGCCAGCCGGCGGAGGCCATCGGCCCCGCCGGCAGCCTCATACACGGTTTGCACAGGCCTGACCGATCAGAAGTTGATCATGTGGCCTTCGAGGCCGTGGAAGGCCTCTTGGAGGGCCTCGCTCAGCGTCGGGTGGGCGTGCACGTTGCGGGCCAGTTCCTTGGTGGTGAGGTCCCACTTCTGGGCCAGGGTCAGCTCAGGCAGCAACTCGGTGACCTCGGGGCCGATCAGGTGCGCACCGAGCAGTTCGCCGTACTTCGCGTCGCTGATCACCTTGACGAAACCGGTCGGGTCGCCCAGACCGTGCGCCTTGCCGTTGGCCGTGAACGGGAACTTCGCCACCTTGACGTCGTACCCCTGCTCGCGGGCCTGTTCCTCGGTGTAGCCGAAGCTGGCCACCTGCGGCTGGCAGAACGTCGCGCGCGGGATCATCACGTAGTCGAGTTCCATCGTCTCGACCCCGGCGATCGTCTCGGCCGCGATCACCGCCATCGCCTCGGCCGCGTGCGCGAGCATCAGCTTCGCGTTCACGTCGCCGATCGCGAAGATGTTCGGCACGTTGGTGCGCAGTACGCCGTCGACGTCGATCGCGCCGCGCTCGGTCAGCTTGACGCCGATCTTGTCCAGGCCGTAGCCGTCGACGCGCGGCTGGAAGCCGATCGCCTGCAGCACCTTGTCGGCCTCCAGCGTCTGCTGGTTGCCGTCCTTGCCGGTGACGGTGACCTTCACCTTGTCGCCGGAGTCGTCGATCGCGTCGACCCGGGTCGAGGTGAGTACCTTGACGCCGAGCTTCTTGTAGGCCTTCGCCAGCTCCTTGGAGACCTCGGCGTCCTCGAGCGGGACCATCCGGTCGAGGAACTCGACGATCGTCACGTCCACGCCGTAGTTGGCCAGCACGTAGGCGAACTCGACACCGATCGCGCCGGCGCCGGCGATGATGATGCTGCCGGGGAGCTCCTCGGTGAGGATCTGCTCCTCGTACGTCACGACGCGGTCGCTCAGCTGGGTGCCCGGCAGCAGCTTGGTGGTCGCGCCGGTGGCGATGATGCAGTTGTCGAAGGTGACGGTCTCGGAGTTGCCGTCGTTCAGCGCCACGTCGAGGGTGTTGGCGTCGACGAACGAACCCCACCCGTCGAACTCGGTGATGTTGTTCTTCTTCATCAGGAAGTGCACGCCCTTGACGCGCCCGTCGGCCACCTTGCGGCTGCGCTGCACCGCCGTCGGGAAGTCGAAGCTCACCTCGCCGCTGATGCCGAAGGTCTTCGCCTCCTTGCGGAAGATGTGCGCCAGCTCGGCGTTCCGCAGCAGCGCCTTGGACGGGATACATCCCACGTTCAGGCAGACACCGCCCCAGTACTTCTTCTCGATGATGGCGGTCTTGAGCCCGAGCTGGGCGGCGCGGATCGCCGCGACGTACCCACCCGGGCCGGCGCCGAGGACAACAACGTCAAAGTGCGAGGCCATGACCGAAATCCTAGTCGGTCGCGCCTCCACCCGAGGCCATGGGTTCCGTAAGGACCGTCCGACGCCTACGCTGGGGCTGGCACGGGGGTCGTCCTCCTTCCGTGCGCGCGTGAGGCGCCCTTTCGCAGGGATTCGGTCTTGAGGACATTGGGGGCTCGATGCTGGTCAACGGCCGGAGGTTGCGGCTCGCCGCGCTCGGCGCGGTGGCTGCGGTGCTCGCGCTGCCCACGTACGCCGCCTTCGCCGACCCCACGCCGCCTCCGCCGGCCTCCGTGACGGATGTGAACCGCTCGCTCGAGCAGCTCCAGGCCGAGGCCGCCGCGATCCAGATCGACGTCGCCAAGGCCACTGTCGCCTACACCAACGCGCTGAAGGTCGCCCAGACCACTGAGGCCGCCGCCAAGAGGGCTGAGGCGCACGCGGCCAGCACCCAGAACAAGTCGCAGGTCGAGCGTCGCCGGCTCGGCGTACTGACCGCTCAGGCCTATCAACTCGGCATCCCGACCACGCTGGGCACCGAGTCGATGCTGTGGTCGCTCGCGCCGGTCGCGGAGAACCTGCAGGAGATCGCCGATCGTCAGACCGCCATCCGGCAGCTCGGCGGCACCCAGGTCGCGCAGTACAAAGCAGCCACCGCAGCAGAGTCGACAGCCGGTACTGCGGCCGCTGACGCGGCGACCAAGCGCGCGGCAGCCGACAAGGCAGCCAAGACCGCCAGTGAGCTCGGCAAGACGGTCCGGGAGAAGGCAGCCAGCGCAGCGATGGCCATGGAAGGTCAGCTCGCCGACCTAGCCGGCGCGACGCAGCTGTCCAAGCAACTGCAGAACACCCGCAACCAGCAGGCACTGGCTAACTGGCAGACGTACCTGGCCGAGCTCGCCGCGGCAAAGGTGACTCCCCCGGCCGCGGCCACCATCAAGAACCCCTTCCACCTTCCGCCGGGTCTGCTGCAGTACAAGATCGCCGGGGCACCTGTCCCGGGTGCGGCCGCTGTTGTCAGCGCCGGACGAGGGGTCCGCGTGCTGCCGGCCGAAACGATCCGTGCGGTCAACCAGGCGTTCAGCCTGATGGGCAAGCCGTACGGCGTTGGCGCGACCGGTCCGGACAAGTACGGCTGTCTAGGCGCGGCACGAGCCGCCTGGCAGCCCTACACGACTCTCGCCGGCCTCGCGAACAGCGTGTACGCCAGCTACCAGAAGGTCCCGGCCGCACAGGTGCAGCCAGGCGACATCCTGCTCATGGGGAGTCGGTCCGTCGGCCTGTTCCACGTCGGCATCGCGCTCGACAACGCCGAGATGATCGCCGCCGACGAGGCCAAGGGCTCAGTAGTCGTCAGCTCCATCCCCGACAGCCTGTACGCCGCGCTGCGACCCACCCTGGGCAAGCCCACCAAGGCCCAGGTCGCACCCGCCGCCACCGCCAGCGCCTCGGCCTTCCGCTGCGGCAACACCGCTACCTCCATCGAGGTCGGCTCCGGCGCCTGGACCTGGCCGCTGGCCGAAGGCACCTACGAGATCGGCACCTCGTTCGGCCAGACCGGCGCCCTGTGGGCCAGCGGTGTCCACACCGGCCAGGACTTCCCAGCCTCCATCGGTACGCCGGTCCGCGCAGTCGCGGCAGGCGTCGTACGGGTGGAGCACCCGGCGTGGGCGGGCAACCTGGTCCGCATCGACCACGGCAACGGGCTGGAGACGCTCTACGCGCACCTGAGCGCGGTGGACGTGGCCGACGGGACACAGGTCAGCGCTGGGCAACGCATCGGTGCGGTCGGTTCGGAAGGCAACTCGACCGGCGCCCACCTGCACTTCGAAGTACGGCTCGGTGGTGACGCGGTGAACCCGATGCCGTTCCTGGCCACCGGTGGCACGAGTGTCGGCTGGGGTGGCTACAGCAACGGTCTGATCCCGGCGTCGCAGCTGTGCGGCATCGGCTCCCGGCACATGCTGCGGTGCGACGCGGCCACGGCGTACCAGCAGCTCTCGACCGCCTACCGCCAGGCGTTCGGCAAGAACCTCTGCATCACCGACTCCTACCGCTCGTACTCCGCACAGGTCGACCTCTACGGCCGCAAGCCGTCCCTGGCCGCCCTGCCCGGTACGTCGAACCACGGCTGGGGCGTAGCCGTGGACCTCTGCGGCGGCATCGACAAGTTCGGCACTCCGCAGTACAAGTGGATGGTCGACCACGCCGAGTCCTTCGGCTGGGTCCACCCCCGCTGGGCCAACCAGGGCGGCAACCGCGAAGAACCCTGGCACTGGGAGTTCGGCAAACCCCACAGTGCGTCGTAGCCCCACCAACTGGCTCCGCAACCACCGCCTCCTGGCGGCTGGCTGCTCGGTTGTCCTACTCGCCGTCGGTGGAGTCGTGGCAACGCCATACCTGTCCGCCATCGGTACTGCGGACGGCTGGCGGGGCTACGGCAACGGCAAGATGCCGGCTGACAAGCTCTGCCGCATCGCGCCCGGCCACAAGCTGCGGTGCGACGCGGCAGCGGCGTACGAGAAGCTGGCTGTTGCCTACGAAGCCCGCTTCCAGACGAAGCTCTGTATCACCGACTCCTACCGGTCTTACCGCGCACAGGTCGACCTGCTGCGCCGCAAGCCGGACCTGGCGGCTGTGCCTGGTACGTCGAACCACGGCTGGGGGCTGGCCGTGGATCTGTGTGACGGCATCAACGACTTCGGTACGCCGCAGCATGAGTGGATGGTGGCGAATGCGGAGAGTTACGGGTGGGTGCACCCGGAGTGGGCTGGGGAAGGGGGCTCGCGGCAGGAGCCGTGGCATTGGGAATTCTCCCCGGGGTAGCTCCTTTCAGCACGTACGCTAGGGCTGTGGCCGAGCAGACCAGTCCCGACCGCACGGACAACAACATCACGCTGGACGCCCAGGATGATCGCTGGGAGTGGCGGCGGAAGATCCGGGCGGACAAGCGCAAGCACGCGATCTACCGGATTTGTGTGGGCGTGGTCGGGGGCATCCTGATCATCGCGGCGCCCTTGACCGGGTGGCTGCCAGGGCCGGGCGGGATCCCGTTGTTCATCGCCGGCCTGGCCGTGCTGGCCAGTGAGTTCGAGTGGGCGCAGCGGCTGCTCTACCGCGTCAAAGGCTGGGTTCAGCAGCTCACCGCGTGGACCGGCAAGCAGCCGGCCTGGCTGAAGGCGCTCGGCACGCTCGTACTCTTCCTCTGCGTGCTGGTCGGCATCTGGCTCTACATGGCCGTGCTCGGCGTACCGGGCTGGTTGCCGGACTCCTGGGAGACGTTCCTGAGCAAGTTGCCGCTGCTGCCCTGAGTCGTCGAGTAGTCGCGGATGACGAAGTCGCTGCTGACCTTCTCCCCCATCCGCAGCATCTGGTTGAGCAGGAAAGGCGTGCCGAGCAGCCGGTTGCGTGCCGCGATCCCGAACCGCGTCCTCGGCGCCAGGAACTTCCCGGCCCGGTTCCCACCCGCCTGGCACGCCTGCACGGGCTTGCGCAGCTGACTCTCGTACGCCGCGAACGCCGCCGCGTGGTTCCCGTCGGCTGCCGCCAACTCCCCTGCAAGAACGTAGGCCGCGACGATCGCAGTACCGGTCCCCATGCCGCCAAGCGTCGCGCCGTAGCCCGCATCGCCGACCAGTGCCACGCGCCCGTTCGACCAGCGGCTGGCGTCCACCCGGCTGATCGAGTCGAAGTACAGCTCGGTGCAGCCGTCCAGCCCGTCCAGAAGCTGCGGCACCTTCCAGCCGAGACCGGCAAACGCTGATCGCAGGATCGCCTTCGGCTGCGAGGGATCGCGCCGGTCGTAGGTCAGCTCGGGCGAGGCGAAGACGAACATCGCGCCCGCCTTGCGCGCGTCCCGATGATCCACGCCGACACTCGCCAGCCGGCCGGGCACGTTGTACATCAACGAATCCCGATCGATCCCGAAGTCGTTCGGCAGATCCCAGCCTGCGACGTAGTACCCCAGATAACGCACGAAGTCCTGCTCCGGACCGAACGCCAGCCGGCGCACCACGGAATGCAGACCGTCGGCGCCGAACACGAGATCGAAGGTCGCCTCCGCCCCACTCTCGAAGGCGATATCGACTCCGCCGCCGTGCTGCGTCAGCGACGCGATCGAGTCACCGAACACGTACTCCGCTTTCTCGCGGCTGTGGTCGTAGAGCACCTGCGACAGGTCGGAGCGCAGTACTTCGAGCTCTCCCCCGGCGAACTCCGGAGGCAGCCGCATCAACAACCGGTCGTCCTCGGCGACGAACCGCATCGCCGAGCCGCCCGTCTGCAGTGCTCGCAGGTTGTCCAGGACGCCCATCCGCTCCAGCACCACCTTGTTCGCAGTACCGCGGAAGTCGACGGCGTACCCGCCCTTGCGCAGCGCCGGGGCCAGTTCGACCACGGTCACCTCATGCCCGTAGCGCCCCAGCCAGTAGGCCAGAGCCGGACCGGCGACGCTCGCTCCCGAAACCAGAATCTTCACTTCAGTGCCCTCCCGGACGATAATTGTGTCCACCGGACACGGTTTCAATATGTGTATGGTAGACACAGTTCAGCCGACAGCACAACCGGGGGTTCGCGATGATCAACCTGCTCTGGGGTGACCCGCTCCCGCCGACCCGCGGACCCAAGCCGGCGATGACCGTCGAAGGCATCACCGGCGCCGCGATCGCACTCGCCGACACCGACGGTCTCGACGCCGTGTCCATGCAGCGCGTCGCGGCCGCCCTGTCCTTCACGAAGATGGCCCTGTACCGGTACGTCCCGGGCAAGGCCGAGCTGGTCGCGCTGATGACCGACGTGGCGATGGGCCTACCGCCGGACCGGCCGCGCCGACCCTGGCGGGAAGCGCTGATGACGTGGGCGCTCGACCTCTATGCCGCCTTCGAGAAGCACCCTTGGCTGTTGCTCTCGACGGTCGGCCGGCGCGAGCTCGGACCGAACGAGCTGACCTGGATGGACCACGGGGTCCGCGCGCTGACCGAGTCCGGGCTGAACGGCGGGCAGCAGCTCGACGCGGTTCTGACCGTCGTCGGGCACGTGCGCACGGTCGCGCAGCAGTCGCTGAGCATGCCCGGCGGCAGCACGGGCGTGACCGAGGAACACATCACCTCGGCCCTGAGCGAAGTACTGGCCACTCAGTCCGAGCGGTTTCCCGGTCTCGCGGTCGCGATGAGGTCGATCGACGGCCAGCAGAACAAAGGGCTGACGTTCGGTCTCGACGTGATCCTGGACGGGCTCGAAGTACTGATCAAGCGCGGGTGAACCGGGCGCGGTAGGTGCTGGCGCTCAGGCCGTAGTGGGACTTGAAGCGACGGGCGAAGTAGTTCTGGTCGGGCCAGCCCACCGCTTCGCCGATCCGGCTGATCGGCTCGTCGGTGTGCAGCAGCCGATCGGCGGCGAGCTCGACGCGATGGCGGGACAGGTAGGCCATCGGCGGCAATCCGGTCGATGACTTGAACAGCCGCACCAGGTAGCCCGGCGCCAGGTGAAGCTCGGCGGCAAGCTCGGTGAGAGTCCAGTGGTGCGCGGGGTTGGACTCCATCAACTTCATCGCCGTCAGTACTGCGGGATGAGCCGGCCGGCTGGCGCCGAGGTCGTCGCCGGCCAACGCGCGCGCCAGACAGCTCAGGAACAGCGACAGCCGGCCGATCACGTCCCCGCGATGCAGGTCGAACGGCCGGGCGCGTAGATCCTCCAGATGCTCCAGCTGGCTGACGCACTCCTCCAGCGGGATCGAGTCGAGGTGGCCGGTCAGCACGCCTCGCCGCTGGGCCGAGTTCGGGCCGGTCCAGAGCAGGTAGCCGAGCAGTGTGTCCTCACGGGTCCAGGCCAGCTCATGTTGCAACAGGTCCGCGGAGAAGCAGCAGTTGAAGACATCGAGATCACTGCAGCCGTCGTACCCGTGCCAGACGCCCGGCCGTAGCAGCAGGACATCGCCGACCGACAGCTCCTGGTAGCCGGCCGGGCTGTGGTGGAGTCCGGCGCCGCTCATCACCACAGCGACCTCGAAGAAGCTGTGGGTGTGGACGGGATGCGCGTCCGGGTGCACGTAGCGACCGGCGTACGCGTAGGAGCCGTCGATGAAGTGCAGCAGGGTTCCGGTCGTTTCGACCGGCGGTTCGGCCATGGTCCAACATACGAGCCCAGGTGCATTTCGTGCTACCTCCGGTGCACTCCGGACTATGCGCGAACCGGCGGGAGCCGCAGGATCGACAGAACAAGAATGAATCGTTTCACAGTCTGGAGCGCCATGACCCGTCCTGCCGCCGCACCCGTGTCCGTCCGCTTCGAGCACCGCACCGGAGACGGCCCAGTCCTGGGCCTCGGTACTGCGTCCCCCCGCCTCTCCTGGCAGGTCCCGACCGCCGCCGATGATTACCGCCAGGCCGCGTACGAGGTGGCGATCGTGCGAGGCGACGACTCCCCCGAGCTTCACACCGTCGAGTCACCCGACCAGGTGCTGGTCCCCTGGCCCGGTACGCCGCTCACGTCTCGCCAGCAGGCCCGAGTCCGGATCAGAGTCAGCGACGGCACCGACTGGAGTGACTGGAGCGACCCCGCAGTCGTGGAGGCTGGCCTGCTCAGCCCCGATGACTGGACCGCCCGTTTTGTCAGCCCCCGCGACATCGGCGCACATGACCAGCCCGCACCCATCGTCAGCGGCACCACGACGCTGCCGGAGGGAATAGTCAGCGCCCGGCTCTACGCGACCGCCCACGGCGTCTACAAGCCGGAACTCAACGGCCAGCGGGTCGGCGACGAGGAGCTGGCCCCCGGCTGGACCGCGTACCAGTTCCGCCTGCGCTACCAGACCTACGACGTGACCGACCTGGTGCAGCCGGGCGAGAACACCCTCAACTTCCTGCTGGGCAACGGCTGGTACCGCGGCCGCCTCGGCTTCCAGAACCAGCACGCCCTGTACGGCGACCGCCTGGCCGTGCTCGCGCAACTAGAGGTCACCACAGCCGACGGCAAGACCCACGTCTTCGCCAGCGACGAGACCTGGACCGCCCGCGAGAGCCAGATCATCGCCGACGACCTGTACGACGGCCAGCGCACCGACCTCACCCACACCCCCGCCGACCCGACGCCGGTCGAGGTACTGGATGCGGACCTCGGCCTGCTGGTCGCCCCCGACGGCCCACCGGTCCGAGTCACCGAGATCCTGCCGGCCGTCGGGCTGAGCACCTCGCCAACGGGCAAGACCTTGGTCGACTTCGGTCAGAACGTGGTCGGCCGGGTCCGGCTGCGCGTCCGTGGCGGCGCTCGCGGCGACGAGGTCGTACTGCGGCACGCCGAGGTACTCGAAGACGGTGAACTCGGTGTCCGTCCGCTGCGCTCGGCGAAGGCGACCGACTCCTACGTGCTGGCCGGCCCGGACGAGGTCACCCTCGAGTCCGAACTCACCTTCCACGGCTTCCGGTACGCCGAGGTGACCGGCGTCGACGGACTGGCCAAGGAGGATCTCGAAGCCGTCGTGGTCGGCTCCGACCTTCGCCGTACCGGCTGGTTCGAGTCGTCGCACGCGTTGCTCGACCGCTTCCACGAGAACGTCGTCTGGGGAATGCGCGGCAACTTCCTCGACGTACCGACAGACTGCCCGCAGCGCGACGAGCGGCTGGGCTGGACCGGCGACATCCAGGTCTTCTCCCCTACTGCTTCCTTCCTGTTCGACAGCGCGGGCTTCCTGACCAACTGGCTGGCCGATCTCGCCGCCGAGCAGCACAAGGACGGGTCGGTCCCGTTCGTGATCCCCGACGTGATCCGTGGGGCCGGGCCGGCGACCGCTGCCTGGGGTGACGCGGCAACAGTCGTCCCCTGGGTGCTTTACCAGCGCACAGGCGACCTCGACCTGCTGGTCCGCCAGCTGCCGAGCATGCGGGCGTGGGTCGACCGGATGACCGACCTGGCCGGCGACGACCTGTTGTGGACCGGCGGCTTCCAGTTCGGCGACTGGCTGGACCCGACCGCTCCCCCGGACAACCCGTTCCAGGCCAAGGCGGACCACGACGTCGTCGCGACGGCTCACCTGGCCCGCTCGGCCGAGATCGTCGGCTGGGCTGCCGAGCTGGCCGGTGACGCCGACCTGGCCGCGCAGTACTCCGGCCTTGCAGCGAAGGTCCGCACGGCCTTCGCAGCGGAGTACACGACTGAGGGTGGCCGGGTGCTCAGCGACGCGGCCACGACGTACGCGCTGGCGCTGCAGTGGGCTCTGCTGCCGACAGAGGCGCAGCGGAAGCGCGCTGGTCAGCGGCTGGCCGACCTGGTTCGCACCTCGGGCTTCCGGATCAGTACTGGCTTCATCGGTACGCCGCTGATGACTGACGCGTTGACGGACGCCGGCGAACCTGAGCTGGCTTACCGGCTACTCCTGCAGACCGGCTGCCCGTCCTGGCTCTACGCGGTGACCATGGACGCCACCACGGTCTGGGAGCGCTGGGACAGCATGCTTCCCGACGGCAGCATCAACCCGGGACAGATGACGTCCTTCAACCACTACGCACTCGGCGCGGTCGCCGACTGGATGCACCGACGAGTCGCCGGCCTCGCGCCGGGCGAACCGGGCTACCGCACGATCGTGGTGGACCCGCTGCCCGACTCCCGCCTCACCCGGGCCGCTGCTCGCCACCTCACGCCGTACGGCGAAGCAAGCGTCGAGTGGACCCGCAGCGACGGCAACTTCCGCCTGGCCGTCACTGTTCCCGTCGGGGCCACCGCGACCGTGCACCTGCCAGACGGCAGCAGCCCGGTCGAAGTACGGCATGGAAAGCACGAATGGACCACCACCGACCCGTACTCCGACGCCGCGCCGCTCGGGGCTGATCCGAGCATCCGGCAGCTCCTCGACCACGAGCCGACCTGGCAGGCGGTCGTCAGCGCAGCGGTTGAGGCCGGTGTGGTCGAGGACGACGCCCAGCTGGCCGGGCGGCTCGAACGCTACCTGGACGCTCCCGCGACCCAGTTCGTCGAGGCCGTCACCGGTGGCGGGTTCTCCACCGGCGCAGAGGCCTTGAAGGCCCGGCTCGACTCTTTGCTCATCGCGCAGTGAACAGCACTGGAGGCCATCATGATCCGCTCACGTAGGACAACTTCCCTGGCCGGCTTGGCGATCGCGGCACTCGCCCTGACCGCCTGCAGCGCCGGCAGCCTCGGTTCGAGTGACGAGGGCGGCGGCAGCGACGCTGTCACGCTGAACTTCCTGGTCGACAACGCCGACCAGACGGTCAAGACGGCCGAGCAGCTCGGCAAGGACTTCACCGCGAAGAACCCCGGCATCACCATCAAGGTGGAGACCCGCCCGGCCGGCAGCGAAGGCGACAACATCGTCAAGACCCGGCTCTCCACCGGCGACATGAGCGATGTGTTCGCGTACAACTCGGGCTCCCTGTTCCAGGCGATCGCGCCGCAGAAGAACCTGGTCGCGGTCGGCGACCAGCCGTTCGTCGGCGGGCTGGACGACAACTTCAAGAGCACCGTCACCGCCGGCGACCAGGTCTACGGCGCGCCGTACGGCGGGTTCCTGGCCGGCGCGATCCTCTACAACAAGCCGCTGTACGCCAAGCTCAACCTGCAGGTGCCCAAGACCTGGGCCGACTTCATGGCGAACAACGCGAAGATCAAGGCAGCCGGGGTCGCGCCGGTGATCCAGACCTACGGCGAGACCTGGACGTCGCAGCTGTTCGTCCTCGGCGACTTCCACAACGTGTCCGCGGCCGAGCCCGACTTCGCGGACAAGTACACCAAGAACCAGGCGAAGTACGGCACCTCCGAGGCGGCCCGGAAGGGGTTCGAGCACCTTCAGCAGGTGCACGACCAGGGTTATGTGAACAAGGACTTCGCCTCGGCCAAGATGCCGGACGGCCTCAGGTTGCTTGCCCAGGGCAAGGGTGCGCACTACCCGATCCTGTCGGCGGTGGTCAGCGAGTTGGTCGCCACCTACCCGGCCGCGGCCAGGGACGTCGGCCTGTTCGCCATCCCGGGTGACGACGCCGCGAAGAACGGCTTGACCGTGTGGGCGCCCGGCGGCGTCTACATCCCGAACAGCACGACCGGCGCCAAGCTGGACGCGGCGAAGAAGTTCCTCGGGTTCGTGGGCAGCAAGGAGGGGTGCGACTCGCAGGCGAAGGCCGGCGCCGTCACCGGCCCGTTCGCGGTGAAGGAGTGCAAGCTGCCGGCCGACGTACCGCAGGCTGTCCAGGACATGCAGCCCTACATCGACAAGGAAGGCTCCTCGAGCCTAGCGCTGGAGTTCCTCTCGCCGGTGAAGGGCCCGTCGCTGGAGCAGATCACCGTCGAGGTCGGCTCCGGGATCCGTAAGGCCGCTGCCGGGGCCTCGCTCTACGACGAGGACGTCAAGAAGCAGGCGCAGCAACTCGGGCTGGAGGGCTGGTGAGCCGTGGCCACGACGTCGATCGATACGTCCACGAAGACGCGCTCGAGCGTCGCAGGGCCGGATCGTGGCCGGCTGCGTAGCCCGTACTCGACCTGGTTCTACGCTCCGGCGGCCGTCGTGTACGGCGTCCTGTTCGCGATCCCGACCTTCGCCTCGTTCTACTTCAGCCTGACCCGGTGGAGCATCTTCGAGTCGAAGTTCATCGGGTTCGGCAACTTCGGCACGTTCTTCTCCGAGCCCGCCCTGGTGAAGGGCTTCACGAACACGCTGATCTATGCCGTCGTCACGTCGGGGACGAAGGTCGTCCTCGGCCTGTTGCTCGCGGTCCTGCTCACCTCGCAGATCGTTGCCCGCGGCTACCTCCGGTCGGTGGACTTCTTCCCGGTGCTGGTCTCCACGATCGGCGTCGGGCTGACCTTCACGGTCTTGATGAACCCCGAGCGCGGGCTGATCAACAGCGGGCTCGGGGTGCTCGGGATCGACGGGCCGGGCTGGCTGACCGACCCGAAGTACGCGCTGTTGTCGGTGGCGCTGGTCGACGTGTGGAAAGGCGTCGGGCTGGCGACGCTGATCTACATCGCGGGCATCGTGTCGATCCCGCCGGAGTACCTCGAAGCGGCCAAGGTCGACGGTGCCACCGGCTGGCAGAGCTTCCGCCGGATCGTGCTGCCACTGGCTCGGCCGGCGACCGTCACGGTGATCATCTTGTCGCTGATCGGCGGGTTGCGGTCGTTCGACCTGATCTGGGCGATGACGCGCGGCGGGCCGGGATTCACCTCCGACGTGATCGCCTCGGTCATCTACAAGCAGTACCAGGCCGGCTTCTACGGCCTGTCCACCGCGGGCAACGTCGTCCTGTTCGTCGTGGTGACGGCGATCGTGCTGCCGTTGTCGCGGTTCCTCAACCGCAAGGAGGTGGAGCTGTGAGCACCGCGACCCGGTCCGGTCCCCGGCCGCGGAAGAACTATCTGCTCAGCGTGGTCGCCATCCTGGTCTCGATCGTCGTGTTCCTGGTGCCGTTCGCGTTCATCGTGCTGACCGCGGTCAAGGACCGGCAACAGGCATCGCTGCTGGACTTCTCCTGGCCGCACCAGTTCCAGTTCGCGCAGAACTTCGTCGCCGTCGTCGAGGCGCGCGACTACATGCTGATCATCGCGTTCATCAACTCCACCATCCTCACGATCGCGAGCGTGGCCGGGATGGTGGTGCTGGCTGCGATGGCCGCGTTCGTGCTGCAGCGCCGGCAGACCCGCTGGAACGGTCTGGTCAACTTCCTGGTGCTGTCCGGCCTGATCATCCCGCCGGCCGTAGTACCGACGATCTGGGTGCTCCAGCGGATCGGGCTGTTCCGGACGATGCCCGGGCTGATCCTGGTCGAGATCGCGTTCGGGCTGTCGTTCTGCGTGCTGCTGTTCCGGGCGTTCGTCGCGACCATCCCGCGCGAGCTCGACGAGGCGGCGATCATCGACGGCGCCGGTCCGGTCCGGCTGTTCTTCAAGGTGATCTTCCCGCTGCTGCGGTCCGTCATCGTGACGGTCGTGGTGGTCCAGTCGGTGGTCGTCTTCAACGACTTCGTCAACCCGCTGTACTTCCTGCCCGGGGACCAGAACGCCACCGTCCAGCTGACCCTCTACAACTTCTCCAGCCAGTTCACCACGCAGTACAACCTGCTGTTCATGAACATTCTGTTGATCACCATTCCACCGCTGGTGATGTTCCTGTTCTTCAACCGCCAGATCGTCGCCGGAATGACCGCCGGTGCGGTCAAAGGCTGACCGAGAGGCCTAGCATGCGGAGATGGGCTTCTACTCGGATCGTGTAGTACCCCGGCTCGTCAACCTCACCTGCGGCGCCAAGGTGGCCGAACCGCTGCGGCGGCGGGTCTGCCAAGGCCTGCAGGGTGAGGTTGTCGAGATCGGGTTCGGATCGGGCCTTAACGTCCATCACTACCCCGAGACCGTGACGGCGGTGACCGCCGTCGAGCCGTCCGACGTCGCCTGGCGGCTGGCCGAGGACCGGGTGATGGCCGCCCAACTGCCGGTACGCCGCTCCGGACTGGACGGTCAGGCCCTGCCCTTCGACGACGACACCTTCGACAGCGCCCTGTCGACCTGGACTCTGTGCACCATCCCGGACGCGCCCGCGGCCTTGCGCGAACTCCGACGAGTCCTCAAACCGGGCGGCTCGTTCCACTTCGTCGAGCACGGCCTCGCCCCCGACGAGCCGGTACGCCGCTGGCAACACCGCCTGGAGCCGATGCAGCGCCGCCTCGCCGGTGGCTGCCACCTCACCAAACCGATCGCCGACCTGATCACCGACGCCGGCTTCACGATGACCGAGGTCGACATCTTCTACCAGAAGGGTGCCCCGAAGTTCCTCGCCGCCTTCACTCTCGGCCAGGCCGTGAGCCCGGCCGACTCAGATCAGTGACGGCAGCTGGTCGGCGAGCCGCTGGTAGTCCTGCGGGCTGTTGTAGGCGTGAGCCGACAGGCGAACGAAGACGCGGCCGTCGGACGCCGTCAAGGTGATCTCTGCCTTCAGCTCCTGGGACACCTTCGCCTTGAACGCCTCGCCCGCCTCCGGCGACGGCACGCCGGGGAAAGGTAGCTCGACCAGACGCATGGTGGCGGCGGGGCGCGCGACCTCGGCCACTGAAGTCCCGAGCGCCTTCGCGAGCACCTTCGCGCTCTCATCGAGCATGGCCGACAGCTCCGACCTCCGCCGCGGCCACTCGAGCTCGGCGAGCACCCGCAGCGACTCAGGCGCGGCGATCCACGCCGCGTAGTCGTGCGTGCCCTGCTGGTCGAACCGCTCCGGCAGACGTTCGTCGTTCTCCGACCAGCTGACGATCAGCGGCAACGTCTCGCTGTGCCACTCCTCGGACACCACGAGGCCGGCCGTCCCACGAGGCGAGGCGGGCCACTTGTGGAAGTTGCCGGTCCAGAAGTCGGCGCCGTCCCCGGCGGGCGCGTCGAGCAGAGCGGGCGCGTGGGCGCCGTCGACGATCGAGGGGATGCCCCGCGACCGGCACAGCTCGGCCAGTTGGCGGATCGGAAAGACCATCGCGGTCGCCGAGCTGATCTGGTCGACGACCAGCGCGGCCGTCATCACGTCCAGGGCCGGCTCGATCGCGGCAATGACGGAGTCGTCGTCAGCCTCCAGCGGTACGTCGACAGTCACGACCTCGGCCTGTTTGGCCCGGGCGAAACGCTCCACGGCGTACCGGACAGCGCCGTAGGCGTGGTTCGTGAGCACGATCTTGGTGCCCGCGGGGATCGGGATGGTCGCGAGCGCGGCAGTCACGCCCGCGCTCGCGTTGGGGACGAGCGCGAAGCCCGCGGGGTCCGTCTGCAGGTAGGCGGCCAGCTCCAGCCGGCTGGCGGTGAGCCGCTCGGCGACCGAGCGGAACCAGCGCATCGGGTTCGCCTCGGCTTCGGCCCGCAACTCGGCCAACAACTCCTGCGTGCGGCGCGGGACGGCGCCGTACGAGCCGTGGTTCAGGTGCAGGACGCCGGGGTCGAGGGTCCACAGGTCTGGGCGGGGGCTGAGTACCGTCACCACCCAAACGGTACATACTTCAGGGCGTGTATCCCTATCTCGACCACGAGGGGCCGATCGCGATGGCCCACCGCGGCGGTGCTCTGCACCCGGAGAACGTCGGCTACGAGAATTCGATGCACGCCTTCGAGCACGCCGTCGGACTCGGCTACCAGTACCTCGAAACCGACCTGCACGCGACCAGCGACGGGGTCGTGATCGCCTTCCACGACCACCGCTTGGACCGGGTGACCGACCGGACCGGGGTGATCTCCCAGCTGCCCTGGTCCGAGGTCCGCAAGGCCAAGATCAACGGGCACGAGCCCATCCCGCTGCTGTCAGAGGTGCTGGAGCACTTCCCCAAGGTCCGGCTCAACCTGGACATCAAGGCCGACAACGGCGTGCTGCCCACGGCCAAGGTACTGCGCGGGCACGACGCGATCGACCGCGTCTGCGTCTCGTCCTTCTCGCAAGCCCGCGTCGAGCTGATCCGGCGCGAGCTCGGCGAACGGCTCGCCACCGGCTTCGGGCAACGCGAGATCGCCCGGCTCCGCTTCTCGCCGTTCCGGCTGACGTCACCCGGCGCCTGCCTGCAGATCCCCGAGTACTACGGCCGCCTGCGAGTGCTCACTCCCGGGCTGCTCCGCCGAGCGCATGCCCTCGGCAAGCAAGTGCACGTGTGGACCGTGGACGACCCGGCCGAGATGCACCGGCTGCTCGACGCGGGCGTGGACGGGTTGATCACCGACCGGACCGACCTGCTCCGCGACGTCCTGGTCGAGCGAGGTCAGTGGGTTTCCTGACACACTCCCCCGCATGGGAATTCTCTCGGCCCCGGCGAGGGTGGACGAACGCGAGTACTGGGGCTTCTGCCTGTACGACTGGGCCAACTCCGGCTACGTGACGACGGTCGCGACCGTCCTGTTCGCGCCGTACCTCACGTCGGTCGCCGAAACCGCCGCCTGCGGCCGGGTCGGTACCGCGGAAGATCCGTGCACCACCAACCTCCAGGTGCTCGGGCTCGGCATCTCTCCCGGCTCGCTGGCCTTCTACGTCGTCACCGTCGCGACCCTGATGTCGGCGCTGTTCCTGCCGATCGTCGGGGCGATCGCCGACCGGTCGCCGCGCAAGAAGGTCTTGATGTGCGCCTTCGCCTGGGCCGGCGCGCTGGCCGCCTGCTGCATGGTGTTCGTCGAGGGCGGCCGCTGGGAGCTCGGCGCGCTGCTGCTGTTCATCGGGAACCTGTGTCTGGGGTCGTCGATGGTCGTCTACGACTCGATCCTGGTCGACATCGCCGGGCCCGACGACCGCGACGATGTGTCCTCGCGGGGTTGGGCGTTCGGTTACCTGGGCGGCTTCATCCTGCTGGCGATCAACCTCGGTGTGGTCACCATGCACGACGCGCTCGGGATGAGCACGAGCACGGCCGTGCGGCTCAGCCTGCTCACCGCCGGGCTGTGGTGGGGACTGTTCACCTTCGTCCCGTTCGTCCGGCTGAAGAACCGGCCGCCGGCCAGCGTCGTACCGGTCGGCAGTGGCAGCCTGGTCAAGCAGAGTTTCGGTCAGCTGTTCGCGACGCTCAAGCACGTCCGGACCTACCCGATGACGCTGCTGTTCCTGGTCGCCTACCTGTTCTTCAACGACGGCATCCAGACCGTCATCTCGGTGTCCTCGACGTACGGCGAGAAGCAGCTCGGGTTCGAGACCCAGGTGCTGATCATGACCATCCTGCTGGTCCAGTTCATCGCGTTCTTCGGCGCGCTGGCCTTCGGCCGGTTCGCCCGCCGGTTCGGTACCCAGCGCACGATCATGGGCGGCCTGGTGGTCTGGATGCTGATCGTGATCGCCGGCTTCATGCTGCCGGCCCGGCAGATCGTCCCGTTCCTGGCGATGGGTGCCGCCATCGGCATCGTGCTCGGAGGCACCCAGGCACTGTCCCGCTCGGCCTTCAGCCAGCTCATCCCGAAGGGCCGCGAGGCGGAGTACTTCAGCCTGTACCAGGCCGGCGAGCGCGGCACCTCGTGGCTCGGCACCCTGGTCTTCGGCCTGGTCCACCAGCTCACCGGTTCCTACCGGCCCGCGATCGTGGCCCTCGGCCTCTTCTTCGTGATCGGTCTGGTCCTGCTGACCCGGGTCGACATGCGCCGCGGCATCGCCGAAGCCGGGAACGCCCAGCCCACCCTGGTCTAGGTCGGCAGCGTTTAGGTCGGTAGGGGCCTGGCGTCCACGATCTGCTTCATCACCAGCGTGGAGCTGAGCCGCTGGACGCCGGGCAACGTCGCCAGGTGCTCGTCGTACAGCTCCTGGTAGGCCTCCAGGTCCGTGGTGACCACGCGCAGGAGATAGTCCGGATCGCCGAACAGCCGCTGCGCCTGAGCGACCTGCGGCAGTTCGGTCAGCGCCGCCTCGAACTCGGCCACCGTGTCCCGGTCCTCCTGGCGCATGGTGATGAACACGAGCGCCTCGAACTTCAGCCCGAGCGCCGCCGGATCCACCACCGCGCGGTAGCCGCGAATCGCGCCGGTCCGCTCCAGCTCCCGCAGTCTGCGGTGACACGGCGACAAGCTGAGCCGGACCTTCGCCGCCAGGTCGGTGACCGTCAGCCGGCCGTCCACCTGGAGCTCAGCAAGAATCTGTCGATCGATGGCATCCACGAGCAAGATTCTCCCTCAGTTGAGTTCGACGGTGGGAGAAGATGGAACCACCTTCCGGCGGATTCTTCATAGTCTCCCCGACATGGACATCACCTCGCTGACCGCTTTCGCCACGGTCTCGGTGTTGCTGGTCCTCGTTCCAGGGGCGGACTGGGCCTATGCCATTGCGGCCGGGCTGAGGGAGCGGTCCGTCGTACCGGCTGTGGCCGGGCTGTTGCTCGGATATGTAGCAGTGACCTGCGTGGTGGCGGCTGGGTTGGCAGCACTGGTTGCCGGGAGGCCGACGTTGCTGACCGGACTGACCGTCGTCGGCGCTGCTTACCTGCTCTGGCTCGGCGTCGAAACGGTGGCGCGACCAGCTCTGCCGACGGCGGACTCTCCCGTCGAACGGTCCTTTGGGCGAGTTCTGCTCAAGGGGGCGGGGATCAGCGGACTCAACCCGAAGGGGATGCTGCTCTTCCTCGCCCTGCTGCCGCAGTTCATCGGCGGGGGCTGGCCGGTCGCGGTTCAGATCGCGACGCTCGGGTTCCTGCACGTGATCGTCTGCGGAGTCGTGTACTCCGGCGTCGCGACGGCGGCCCGCGCCGTACTGCGGACGCGGCCCGACGTCGCGCGCAGGGTGACCCGCGGATCAGGTGTCGCGATGATCCTGATTGCCGCGGGTCTCCTGGTCGAACAGTTGTCCTGACTCAAGCGGCCCCGGGACCAACCTCAGCCGCGGTGAGTGGACGGCGTACCGGTGCGGCTGTGGAGTACTCGTCAGCACCGACGTCGTACGGCGCGGTGCGGGCGTGGCCGTCGACGTCGTCGGTGACCCGGCTCGAGTGATCCATGCTCGTCGCGTTCACGGCCGCGCTGCCCGAGCCGAGCCGGTAGACGCCGTCGGAGCCGGCGGTGAGTTTCGGATCGGCGCGGGTGTAGCCCGTGGACGGGATGTTCCCGTTGCCGGCCGAACCCCACAGGATGTTGCCGGACCACGTGATGCCCTGCTGGTACGGCATGTCGACCAGTTGGCCGCTCGAGCCGACCAGGAGGTTGTCGGAGATCCTGCACGCCAGGGGCGGTAGCGTGCGCTGACTCTCTCCGACAATTGCCTGGGCGTTGTTGCGCAGGGTGTTGAGCACGATCGTCACCCGGTCAGGAGCGTCGTTGCCGGTCCGGGAGCTGGACGGTTCACCCTCGTAGTGGTCCCGCACCGTTCCGCTGCCGAGCACGATCCCGGCGCTGCTGACACCGTCGACGTAGTTGTTCACGATCAGGTGGTCGTTGCCGTAGATCCGTATCCCGTTGCCACCGGCAAGAAGGTAGTTGCTCTCGACCCGGTTCGCGTTGCCGTGCCGCAGCACGATGCCGCCGCCCGAGGAGCGCAACGTGTTGTACCGGATCGTGTTGCCGGACGACTTGACCGAGATGGCTTCCGGGTCGCCGTTGGTGCGCTCGAACAGGTTGTACTCGACCGTCGCCGCCGCGGTACTCAACGCGCGGCTGCTGACCCCGAGACGGATCGGCTCACCGCCGTTGGATCCGGTGAACGAGTGATCGCGGAAGTGGTTGCGCAGGATGTAGGTGCGCTTGGCCATGACCGTGCCCGACGGGCCGTCTACCACCAGGTAGCAGCCCACCGTGGACTTGTCATGGAACACGTTGCGGTCGACCTTCACGTCGTCACCGCGAACGACCACCCAGTGGCTGGCGGCCGAGGCCAGCGCGAAGTCGTTGCGGGTCAGCCGGATCCGCGTGCACGACGACGGCAGGTCCAGCGTGGTGCTCTGCTTGAAGACGAACCCACTGACCGTGATCCAGGACGAGTTCGACATCACGAAGCTCTGCGAACCGGTGAGCGTCACGCCACCGCGGCTCTCCGCCTGGATGGTGATCGGCGCAGTACTGGTGCCGTTCTTGCCGGACACCGTGATCGGCGAGCCCGACGGTACGGCGTACGAACCTCCTGCGAGCACGATCGTGGTGCCGGCGGTGGCCGAGTTGATGGCCGACTGGAGCTGGGACAGTGATGTGACCACCGCGGTCGCCTGCGCGTCCGCCGATCGTGGTCTGGGTAGCTGGAAGGCGGCGACGGCGGCAACACCGAGGCCGCCGGCCAGAAAGGCACGACGATCCATGACAAGTCTCCTCAACCGTTGGGGCGGTACAGCTTTCGGTACTCACTCGGCGTCACCGAGCTGACTTGACGGAACACTTTGGAGAAGTACGACTGGTCCATCCCGACCGCGGCCGCGATCTCCTCCATCGGCCGGGTCGTCGAGGCGAGCTCACGCTGCGCCCACTCGATCCGGGCCCGCTTGATGTACTGCTTGGGCGACAATCCGAACTCGGTCCGGAACCGGCGGACGAAGGTCGCCAGGTCCTGGCCGAAGTGGGCCGCCAGCTCCTCGACCGTCAGAGGCGTGCCGAGGTTCTGCTGGATGTACTGGACGACGCTGGACTCGCTCGTCTGCTGAGTCGAGAGCCGGACAGACCCAGGTGGCGCGCTGTCCAGGTAGTGCGCGAACAACGCGGTCAGGGCCGACCGCAAGCGCAGCGGTGTCGCCAGCCCCGGCGGATCGCGGTCGGCGGCGCCCACTTGCTCGAACAGGGCCGCGGCCTCCTCCGGCGCCTTGCTCTTCACGATGTACGGCAACGTCAGCAACTCACCGATGTCCCGGTCACCGATCAGCGCGGAGAAGTGCAGCCAGTGCTTGCGGAACACGTTGTCGCTGATCGTCTCGTACGACACCGGTACTTCGGCCGGGAGATAACAAAGATCCCCCGGCTCCGGGTAGAGCTCCTGCTCCCCGACCACCAGCCGGCCCTCGCCCTCGAGGATGAGGTAGAGCCGCGAGAACGGATCGGGCTGCAGCGGCCGCGACCATTCGCGGTGCACCCGGGTGATCCGGGCGGCGACGACAAGATCCAGCCGCAGCCGATCCAGCTGGGTTCTGATCAGCTCGTCCTCACGTCGGGTGATGACCGGGGTCTGGGTTGTCGTCATGACGCGTGCGGCCCGACGTCGGCCGGCGTCAACGGCTGCAGGCACGGCCGCCGTCGGGAGAACTCGTCGGCACCGACATCGGCCCGGCCGGTACGCCGGTCGCCGTCCAGGTCGGTGTCCACGTCACGGTAGGTGCGGGTCGCGGCGTTGATCGCCGGGCTGCCCGTGGTGAGCCGGCGGATGCCGTCCGGCCCCGCGACCAGCTTCGGGTCGGCCCGCCGGAAGGTGCCGGCCGGCGCGTTGCCGTCGGTCGCCGTACCCCAGTGCAGGTTGCCCGACCAGGCGATGCCCTCCTGGAACGGCATGTTCACGAGTTGTCCGTTGTCACCCATCAGAAGATTGTCGGTGATCGCACAACCCAGCGGCGGAAGGGTCCGGTGGCTCTCGCCGCTGATCGCGGTCCCGCAGTCCAGCACGGTGTTGAGCGCGATCTGTACGCCGTCCGGTGCGTCGTTCCCGCGCCGCGACGACGGGGACTCGCCCGGGAAGTGATCGCGCACGTTGCCGCTTCCGAGCACGATGCCCGAACCGCCGATCCGCTCCAGGTAGTTGTTCACGACCAGGTGCCTGTCGCCGTAGATCCGGATCCCGTTGGAGCCGGACAGCAGGTAGTTGCCCTCGACCCGGTTCTCGTTGCCGTGCCGCAGCACGATGCCGCCCAGGCTGTCCCGGATCGTGTTGTGCCGGATGACGTTGCCCGACGACTTGACCGAGATCGCCTCCGGATCGCCGTTGGCCCGCTCGAACAGGTTGAACTCGACGATCGCACCGGCCGTGGACAGCGCTCGCGGGCTCACTCCGAGCCGGATCGGCTCACCGCCGTTGTCGCCGGGGAAACTGTGATCGCTGAAGTGGTTGCGGTACACGTGCACACCGACGGCCATCGCGTCGGTCCCGGCACCCTCGATGCCGAGGTAGATGCCCAGCGTCGTCTTCCCGTGGAACGCGTTGTGGTCGACGCTCGAGTGGTCGGCCCGCACCATCACCCAGTGCAGGCCCTCGATATCGGCCAGCTGGAAGTCGTTCCGGGTCAACCGGATCCGCCGGCAGTCAGGCGGCAGCTCCAGCGTCGTACTCTGCCGGAACGCGAACCCACTGAGCGTGATGTCCGACGAGCCGGTCAGCACGAAACTCTGCTCGCCGGTCAGCACCACACCACCCGGCGTCTCAGCCTGGACGGTGATCGGCCGGCCGGGTGCACCCCGCATCCCGGTGATCGCGATGGGCGCACCGGACGGGACCGGATAGTGGCCGTCGGCAACGGTGATCACGGTGCTCGGGCCGGCGGTGGCGAGCGCGCGGCGCAGCTCGTCGAGCGACTGGACGTACCGCCGGTCCCGGGATCGGGCCGAGGCAGGCAGTCCGCTGGTCATCGACACTCCGGCCAGCCCGGCGGCGACAGTCCCAGCGGTGAGAAACGTACGGCGGTTCATCAGGTCTCCCGGATCAGGCGGATTCAGGCGGATGGAGTGAGGAACAACTCGATGACCGGTACGGCGACCTCGGGGCGGCGTACCGGAAGTTGCAGGGTCAGGGTTCCGGGCGGTTGGCCGCCCGGCTGGGTGTTCTCGTGGAGCCGGCTCGGGTCGGGCTCGACCAGCTGGATCTCCGAGGCGTCCGAGAGCAGCTGCGCGTAGGCGACCTTCCCGGCCAGTCCAGGCAGGTGCACATGCTTGAAGGGCCAGCTGAACAAGTGCAGATAGAGCCGATCGCCGTTCTGGGTGTAGCGGCTGTCGGGCGGAGCGGCGTACTCGGAGGCGCCGCAGCCGCGGATCGACCGCTCGTGCAGCCGCATCCAGTCGCCGATGGCGGCCAGCGTTGCTTCGGCGAGTGGGTCGATCAGGCCGCGGCCGGTCGGACCGACGTTGAGCAGCAGGTTGCCGTCCTTCGAGACACCGTCGACCAGCATCCGGACCAGGAGGTCAGGGCTCTTGTAGTCGAAGTTGTCGCGGTCGTAACCCCAGCTGCCGTTGAGGGTCTGGCAGGCCTCCCACGCGATCGGCCCTCCGGGCCCCGTCATCGGGCCGGCCGGCTGGTACTGCTCCGGCGTCACGAAATCGCCTGGCAGGCCGGTCCGGTCGTTGACCAGGATGTCCGGCTGCAACTCCCGGACCATCGCGAGCAACTTCTCGGCACCCCACTCCTCGGCGCCCTTCCCACCCCAGGTCTGCGGCCGCCCGGCGTAGGAGAAGTCGAAGAACAAATAGTCGATCTGCCCGAAGTCGGTCAGCAGCTCCCTGACCTGCCCATGCAGATACTCCCGGTACTGCGCGATGTCGCGCCCGGCCGCCTGCGCCTTGGCTTCTTCGTCGTCGCGCTGCGGGTGCAGCCCGTCGATCGGGAAGGACGGGTGATGCCAGTCGATCAGCGAGTGGTAGAACCCGACCTTGAGTCCCTCGGCCCGGCACGCCTCGACGAACGGCGTGAGCAGATCCCGCCCGTACGGCGTGTTGGTCACCTTGTAGTCGGTCAGCGCGCTGTCCCACAGACAGAAGCCGTCATGGTGCTTGGTCGTCAGGACGACGTACCGCATGCCGGCCGCTCGCGCCGACCGGGCCCACTCGCGGGGGTCGTACAGGTCGGGGTCGAAGCGTTCGAAGTACCGGTTGTACTGCTCGTCGGTCATCCGCTCGCGGTTCTTGACCCACTCGTGCCGCGCGGCCAAGGCGTAGAGGCCCCAGTGGACGAACATCCCGAAGCGGTCGTGGCGGAACCACGCTTTGCCGGTCATCGCCTCATCCCTTCAACGCGCCCGCGGTCAGGCCACGGGCGAACGAACGCTGGAAGAACAGGAAGACCAGGACCGACGGCAGCAGCGCGAGCAGCGAGGCGGCCATCACGACGCCCGGGGTGACCAGCGGGTCGATCCGCAGCGTCCGCAGCGCCAGCGGCAGCGTGTACGCGTCGGAGTTCGTTGCCACCAGCAACGGCAACAGGTACTGGTCCCAGATCATCGTGAAGCCGAACACCCCGATCACGCCGAGCGCGGGCTTGCACAGCGGCAGGATGATCTGGGCGAAGATCCGGAACTCGCCGGCTCCGTCGATCCGGGCCGCCTCCTCGAGCTCGCGCGGTACGTCCTTCATGAACTCGGTCATCACCAGGATGGAGAAGGCCCACGCGCCCAGCGGCACGATCATCCCGGCCAGCGTGCCCATCAGGTTGAGGTGCACCAGCGGCAGGTCGGCCAGCACCAGGGTCAGCGGCAGCGCCAGGATCTCCTCGGGCAGCATCATCGTGGCGAGGATCGCGACCATCACCAGCGTCATCAGCGGGAACACCTTGCGTGCCAGGGCGTAGCCGGCAAGGACGGACACCGCGACCTGGAGCAGCAGGCCGAAGCCGACCACGAAGAACGAGTTCAGCAGGTACTTCAGGACGCCCTGGTCGAAGGCGATCCGGAAGTTGTCGAGCGTCGGGCTCTTCGGGACCACACTGAGCTGGGTCGGATCGGAGACGTGGTTGAAGGAGCTCACCAGCAGCGCCAGCAGCGGCCCGGCGAACACCACGAACAAGCCGGTGTAGACGACGATCTTGACGATCCGGGCCCGAAGACCCTTGCTCTCGGTGAGACCCAGCGCGGTCTCGGTGGCGACACTCATGCGGATCTCCTTCTCCGGAGCAGCTGGACGCAGACGGTCAGGACGAGGGTCGCCGCGAAGAGCAGCACGGCACCGGCCGAGCCCACGCCGAGGCGGTTCTGTTCCAGGCCGAGCTTGTAGATCAGCGTCATCACGACTTCGGTGGAGCCGTTCGGGCCACCGTTGGTCAGCAGGAAGACCTCGGTGAAGCTCCGGAAACCACGCACCGCGGCGAGCACGAACAAGATCGCGAACACGGGTCGCAGACCGGGCAGGGTGACGTGCAGGATCCGCTGCTTGGTCGACGCGCCGTCGACGGTCGCCGCCTCGTACAGGCCACGGTCGATCCCCGCCAGCCCGGCCAGGAAGATCATCATGTCGTACGGCGCACCCCGCCAGATGCCGGTGACCGCGATCGACGCCAGTGACGTGTCCGGATCGTTGATGAAGCCGGACGGGCCGAGACCGATCAGGGCGATCACCTGATTCATCAGGCCATCACTGGTCGGGTGGTACATGATCCGCCACAGCTCGGCGACCACCGCCATCGGTACGACGACCGGCAGGAACGCAGCCGAGCGGATGAAGTTCAGCTTGCGGGTCTGGCCCTCCACCAGCAGGGCGAGACCGAAACCGAGCACCATCGAACCGAACGTCTGCCCGATCGCCAGCAGGATCGTGTTCCAGGTCGCCGACCGGAAACTGTCCGACGACAGGATCTCGCTGTAGTTCGCAGTACCGGCCCAGGTGTTGCCGAGATAGGGCCGCACCTCCTGCACCGACATCGAGATGGCCTGGGCCATCGGGATGAACTTGAAGTACAGGAAGAGGATCAGGGCCGGTGCCAGGAACAGCCACGGAATCCACCACCGGCCGCCCCGGGCGGCCCTGGCCCGGGAGCCGGTCCCCCGGCGCTGGGCGCCGGGGGCAGCCGCCGAGGGCGGCGAGGCAGGTGGAGCGGCTTGCACAGTCACGAGGCGTCGATGCCCTGCTGCTTGAGCGTCTCGGCCAGCTTGCCGTCGAGCTTGGTCAGCTCCGCCGGAACGTCCAGCCCGCAGTCGGCGATCAGGGCGTTGATCGTGTCGGCCGTCGCCTGCCGGACCGGCGTCCAGTTCGGGATCGTCGGCGAGTACCGGCCGTGGTCACGGTAGACATCGGCGTACACCTTCCAGCGCGGATCCTTGCGGACCGTGGTGACGTCGACGGCCTTGTTGACCGGCAACTGCACGTTGAAGGCGGCCTCGCCTTCCATGCCGACCTTTTGTCCCTCGACGGAGATCACGAAGGCAGCGAACGAGTTCTGAGCGGCCTCGTTCGCCGAGCCGGCCATCATGTAGACGCTGCCGCCCTCGGCCAGCACGGTCGAGTCCTTCGCGCCCGGCGGCATCGGGACGACCTCGTACTTGTCCTTGCCGAGCGACTTGTCGAAGCGCGGCATCAGGTACGGGCCGACGACGTACATGCCGGTCTTGCCCGCCTCGAACGTCTCGTTGGTCGGCGGCGTGTCCATCGTCGCGGCACCAGGCTGAACGACCTTGCTGGTACATGCCAGGTCGCGGAACCACTTGGTGGCGGCCACGGACTCCGGCGTCGACATCGCCGGCTTGTACTTCCCGTCGGGCTGCTTGGCGATGAACTCACCGCCGGCGGCCCAGAGGAAGTTCGAGAAGTACCAGGACGCGTATCCACGCTTGGTCGAGCCCGGCACGGCCAGCCCGAACGTGTCGTTCTTACCGTTGCCGTCCGGGTCCTGCGTGGTGAACGCCTTCGCCAGCGCGACGAACTGGTCCAGGGTCTTCGGTGCGGGCAACCCGGTCTTCTGCCGCCAGTCCTTGCGGATCAGCAACGCGCTCGCCTGCGCGGAGTACGGGATCCCGTAGAGCTTGCCGTCACCGGCCCGCGCCGACGCCAGCGCGGTCTCGATCAGCTGGTCGGTGCCCGGCACGGCGGCCGGATCGACCTCGCGGACAATGCCCTCGCTGACCATCGACCCGAGCTGGGCCGAGTCGTTCATCACGATGTCCGGCAGATCCTTCTGCGCGGCCCGCTGCGACAACTTCGTCTCGAAGTCGTCGAAGATCGCGGTCACCTCCACCTTCTGCCCGGTCTTGGCCTCGAAGGCCGCCGCCAGCTTCTTCATCCCCTTCTCGCCGTCCCCACCCGGCTTGGTCCGCGTCCACAACTCCAGCGGCGCCTTCGGGTCCTGTTCGACCTTCGCGGCCCCACTGGTGCTGCAACCGGCCACCACAAGTACCGCTCCCAGCCCCAGGGCAGCCCATCTCAACGACCTTGCCATGCCTACTTCTCCTGCCCGTGCGCCTGTCGACGAAGAGGCGATTTGTACTTTTTGCGCCTCATTTCGTCGGAAGATAGCGCTTTCCAAGCAGGCGAGTCAATGATTCGGCGGTCTAGGTTGAATGGGAGCGCGCCCAAGGTCGAACACCCACGCGTGCTCCTGCGTCGCCCGCTCCCAACCCCCGGCTCCCTCGCTCCTCCGTCGCTCGTCCCGCCGCCGTGAAAGCAGCAGACGACGCAAACGGATCCCCAACCGGCGAATCGCCTACTGACGCTCGACCCACTCCCCTAGCCGCACCTCGCCCATCCCCGGCCGGTGGATCGCATGCTGGCGCTCAGGCCACTCCACCCCGCCAGCCTGGCCGCCCGGGTTGTGCCGACGGACAGGAGGTAGTGCTCGAATCCGGGTCACCGGCCTGCTGCGTGAGCGTGAGAGCTCGCGTTCAAGCGGACTACCTCCTGTCGCTCGGCACACAGGAGTCCGCGCGGACTGAAAAACAGACCAGCTGGCACACCACACCCGAGTAGCCGGCCAACAGGAGTTTCCTGCTGGTCAGCCAGCCGAGCGGGTCGTCTGGCCAACTAGTAGTCACGGCAGCGGGACGAGCGACGGAGGAGCGAGGTAGCTGGGGGGTGGGGAGCGGGCGACGTAGGAGCACGCGTGGGCGTCCTGCCGGTCAGAGGTGGGTTGCGACTTCCTCGAGGCGACGGCTTAGAAAGGTGCGTTCTACCTCGTTGCTCGTCATCGCCAGCGCCTCCTCGTACGCCGTCGCCGCCTCCGCCCACCGGCTGAGTTGGCTGAGGAAGTCGGCTCGAGCCGCGCTCAGGTAGCCATAGGTGCTCAGGGCGGGCTCGTCCTGCAGAGGTGACAGCGCGACGAGACCGGCCGCCGGACCGTCTCGATACCCGATCGCGACCGCGTGGTTCAGTTCGACGACCGGCGACGGCCACAGGTGGCGTAGTACGTCGTACAGGCCGACGACCTCCACCCAGTCGGTGTCCTCCCACGTGGCTGCCTCGGCGTGCACAGCGACGATCGCCGCCTGCACCGAATACCTCCTCGCGCCACCACTTCGCAGTGCCTCGGTCAGCAGCGCCACCCCCTCCTCGATCTCCCCCGCGTCCCACCGCGCGCGGTCCTGTTCGGCGAGCAGGACCAGTTCTCCACTCTCGGAGACCCGAGCGTCCCGGCGGGAGTCGGTGAGCAGCAGCAACGCCAGCAAGCCAGCAACCTCGCTGTGGCCCGGCAGCAACTCATGCAGCGTCCGGGCCAGATGCATGGCTCCGTCGACCAGATCCCGCCGCACCAACTGCGGACCGGCCGGCGCGGCATGACCGGTCGTGAACACCAAATGCACCACCTCGAGGACGGCATCGATTCGACCCGGCAGCTCGGCGCGATCCGGCACCCGGTACGGGATCCGGGCAGCGCTGATCTTCTTCTTCGCTCGTGTGATCCGCGCAGCCATCGCCGCGTCCTGGACCAGGAACGCCCGTGCCACCTCCGTCGTGGACAGCCCACACACCAGTCGCAAGGTCAGCGCCACCTGAGCATCACGCGACAGCGCCGGGTGGCAGCAAGTGAAGATGAGCCGCAGCCAGTCATCCGAAACCTCCTGCGGATCAGGCACCTCCTCCGGCCCCGCCACCACGTCCTCCATGACAAGCAACGGCAAGGCCGAGCGCAGTACCGACTCCCGCCGCAGGAGATCCCTCGCCCGGTTGCGAGCGACGGTGGTCAACCAGGCACCGGGACGATCTGGTACGCCGTTGGCTGCCCAGTGCGCCAACGCCTTGGCATAGGCGTCCTGAGTGCACTCCTCGGCGAGGTCGAGATCGCGCGTGACGCGCACCGTCGCGGCGAGCACTCTGGCCCACTCGTGACGGTGCGCGTCGGCGACGGCTGCCGCGACGTCGACGTACTGCGTCAAGCCGGTGCCGTCCCGCTCTGGTCCGGCTCGTTGACCGGCCGGACCTCCACCCCGCTGTGCGAGGCCGAGGCCTCGGGCAGCAGCCGGGCGAGGGCGAGCGCCGCGTCGAGGTCGGGGGCTTCCACCAGGTAGAAGCCGCCGAGTGCCTCCTTGGTCTCCGGGAACGGCCCGTCGGTCGGTGTCGGCGGGCCGCTGATGCTGCCGCGGAGGGTAGTTGCGGTCGTCGTCGGCTGCAGCTCATGGCCGGCCAGGAGCGCGTCGCCGGCCGCCGCGGCGAAGGCCGCGTGCGCGGCACCCAGCTCGGCCAGCTCCTGCTCGGACATCGCCTCCCAGGTCTGCTCGTTGCCATAGATCAGGAGCAGGTACTTCGCCATCGTGGAATCCCATCGCTCGGGGGCCTGGTGCGGCCCCATCTACTCTGACGACGATCGAGCCGGCCGCGGATCGATGCTCCCGCGAGCCCCAGTCTTGGCAACTCAGGGTGAGCAGACACGCCCGGCCGACTGTGGGCTGCGACACACAGTGATTTGTGAACAGCCGATGACAGCAGGTGATCACGGTGCTGTCAGGTGCGTACCTGGGGCTCGGGCATGCCAAAATGGGAATGATCCGGGTCGGCCGACCGTTGTCTCGGATGACGAATCTCGGAGGTTTGACATGTCTAATCGCGTTCTGCGTGGTTCGGGGCTGGGTGGGGTCAGCTTCGAGGATGACCGTGGCGTGGAGTTCGCGCCGCGCCAGATGATCACTTACGACTGCCCACGAGGCCACGTGGTCGAGGTCACGATGGCGCACGACGCCGAGGTACCGGCGATCTGGGAGTGCCCCCACTGCGGCAGCGAGGCCGCCCGTTCGACCGGTGAGAAGCCGGAGCCGAAGCAGGAGAAGCCGGCCCGGACGCACTGGGACATGCTGCGCGAGCGTCGCAGCATCTCCGAACTGGAGGAACTGCTCGCGGAACGCGTCGCGTTGCTCCGCTCCGGCGAGATCGGCCCGGCGCACCTGCACCGCACCCGTTCCACCGGCAAGCGCAGCGCCTGACAAACCCGGACGGCCCGTCCCCACCACCTGGTGGAGACGGGCCGTTCAGTTTGTCCCGGCGCGGAGCAGGTCAGACCTCGTCGGGCGGGAACACCGAGACCGGTAGCCCGGCCAGGCCGTGCAGCAGGGCGCTGCTGGTCCACCGCACGTCCTCAGCCGGTACTGCGAGCCGAAGGTGCGGGTAGCGGGCAAGTAGCCGTTCCAGCGCGATCTCGATCTGCATCTTGGCCATCGGGATCCCGATGCAGTAGTGCACGCCGTGCCCGAAGGAGAAAGTGCCCTGCGGGCAGCGGGTGACGTCGAGCCGGTCCGGATCGGCGAACTTGGTCTCGTCCCGGTTCGCCGAGCCCCAGGACAGGGCCAGGATCTGGTCCTTCGGGATGGTCACGCCACCGACCTCGATCTCGGCCTTGGTGAACCGGAAGGTCCCGACCGAGGCGGCGGGGTCGTACCGCATCAGCTCGTCCACCGCTGCCGGGATCAGCGACGGGTCGGCCCGCAGCTTCTCCAGCTCCTCGGGGTGGGTGAGCAGGTTGAACACCCCGTTGCCGATCGAGTGCACGGTGGTGACGTGGCCGGCGGTCACCACGATGAAGATCATCCCGACGATCTCACCCTGGGTCAGCTGGTCCCCGTCGAGGTCCATCCGCAGCATCTCGCTGATCATGTCGTCACCCGGATTGGCCCGCCGGGCGTCGATCAGGGAGTTCGCGTACTCCGTCATGTTCTTCGACGCCGACGCGACCTCCTCCGGATCCTGGCCGGCGCCGGTCAGGGTGCCCGACCACTTCCGGAAGTTCTCCCGATCCTCCTCGGGCATGGCGAACAGGTCGCAGATGGTGCCGAGCGGCAGCGGCCAGGCGAACTCGGCGAGCAGGTCGACGACCGGCGCCTCCGCGAGTTTGTCCAGCAGCTTCTCCACCGCCACCTCGACCTTGGGGCGCAGCGCCTCCTGCCGGGCCGGAGTCACCGCCTTGATCGCGAGCTTCCGCAGCCGGGTGTGGTTCGGCGGGTCGCTGTTCAGCACGTGCGCGGCCAGGTCGTCGTCGAAGCCGGGCTCGGCCTCTTCCTCCTCGGTCCTGGTCGAGTGCATCGGCGAGCTCAGCGTGGAGTGCTTGGCGTACATCTCGTTGAGCCGGCGCCCGTCCTTGCCGACCCGCGGATCCAGGGCCAGCGCCTTGCAGTCGGCGTACCTGGTCACCAGCCAGACCTTGGCGCCGTGCGGGAAGATCACTTCGTGGACCGGACCCTCGCCGCGGAAGCGGCGCAGGTAGTGCGCCTGCCGCTGGACGAAGTCCTCCCCCAGGGTTTCCAGCGCTTGTCCGGATTCGGGCGGTCGTGCTTCAATCGTTTGAACAGCCTCGACAGGCTGCACAGCTTCATCTGCCATTGGGGTTCCCCTCCCACTAGGTGGCGCGCGCGAGCCGTCGAGCCCCCGCTCTGCGTCGCGTTCCTCCAGAGAGAGTCCTGCGGGTTGCCCGTTCTGATACAGACCAGGGCACCCAGTTTTCCGCTGCCCTGGCGGTAGTCCCCCGAATCTGTATCAGCAGGACCGCGCCGGTTGCTCAGTAAGGGCGACAGGCAGCGGTGGCCGCTGCGGCCTCGGGGGGAACAGAAGGGTGTATCGCCGATGAGCGGTGACGTGGCAGGCGGGGATGGCGCAGCAGGGACGGGGCCAGAGACAGGGACGAAGTCCCGGCCGGGGGTGTTCGAGACCTGGCGGCAGACGCCGCGGGAGGCCAAGGCGTTGCTGGCCGGTGTGTTCGTCAGCAAGCTGGCCGCGTTCCTGCAGATCTTCCTGGTGCTGTTCCTGACCCATCGCGGGTTCTCGGCCGGCCAGGCCGGCTTCGCCCTCGGCGTGTACGGCGCGGGCGCGGTGGTCGGTACTGCGGTCGGCGGCTGGCTCAGCGACCGGCTCACCCCGCGATCGGCCACGGTGATCTCGATGATGGGCTCGGCCGGCCTGATCGCGTCGCTGATCTCCATCACCTACTACCCGGTGATCCTGCTGGCCGTCCTGCTGGTCAGCGCCGTCGGCCAGTTCTACCGGCCCGCCGCGCAGTCGATGATCACCCAGCTCACTCCGCCCGACAAGCTGGTGATGGTCACCGCGATGTACATGCTGTGCGTGAACCTGGGCACCACGGTCGCGCCGCTGGTCGGCGTCGCGCTGGCCCAGATCTCGTACAACCTGCTGTTCTGGGCGGAGGCGCTCGCTGTCCTCGCGTTCGGTCTGATCGCCCTGGTCGCGTTCCCCAAACCGGAGCGCACCAGTGCGGCAGCCAGCACGGAAGAGGAGGAGGCACCGGCCGAGCCGGCGATCCGCGGCCGCTACCTGGACGTCCTCAAGGACTACCGGTACTCGCTGTTCATGTTCGCCTTCTTCCTCCAGGCCGTCGTCTACGTCCAGTACACCGCCGCCCTGCCGCTGGCGATCAAGGCGGCCGGGCAGAGCATCTGGTGGTACGGCGCGCTGATCACGATGAACGCGATCATCTGTGCGAGCTGCCAGATGATCGCGACCAAGTTCGTCCAGGGCTGGTCGATCCGGGTGGTGCAACTGGTCGGCTTCACCCTGGTGGCACTGGGCTATGCGATGTACGCGATCGAGATGCTCCCGGTGTTCCTGATCCTGGGCACGCTGTTCTGGACCCTGTCCGAGATCATCGGCGTACCGACGATGTTCGCCTACCCGGGCATGATCGCGCCGCCGCACCTGCGCGGCCGGTACTTCGGGGCGATGCAGACCATGTTCGGCCTCGGGGCGACGGTCGGACCGGTGCTCGGCGTGCTGTTGTTCCAGCACGTCGGCCAGCGGGTCTGGCTGTGGATGACGCTGATCGAGGTGGTCGCCACCGTGATCGGCGCGATCGGTATCCGCCGCGTGACCAAGCCCAAGCCGGAGGCCGAGCCGGCGACACCCGAGACCGTGGTCGAACCACCGGCCGGACTGGCCGTCGACCCGACCCCTCAGTCCGCCACCGACCGCGTCACCTGAGCAGCGAGCCGCCGGAGGCTACTTGTCCTTCGGCGGTTCGGGATCGATGACCTCACCCTGTACTACGTCCTGCGCGGCCTCACGTTCGCGGTGGGCGCGGTGGGTGTCCTCGGCCGTGGGTGGGCGGAAGGTGCCCGGCATGAAGCCCGTGATCGGGTTGCCGCCGAGTTGGGCGGCGACCCGGCGACTCAGGAACGAGGCCAGGACCTTGCGGGCGAGCGGCCGGGTGAAGGGCAGGACGAAGAAGAAGCCGAAGATGTCGGTGATGAAGCCCGGCGTCAGAAGCAGCGTCCCGCCGACCAGCACGAGGGCCGCGTCGGCCAGCTCTCGGCCGGGCATCCGCGCGGTCCGAGTCGCCTCCTGCAGCGCCCTCCAGGCCCGGCGGCCCTCCCGCTTGATCAGCCACGCACCCAGCGTGCTCTCGACCAGCAGCAGGGCGACCGTCGGCCAGCCACCGATCACCTGGCCGACCTGAATGATCACGTAGATCTCGATGATCGGGACGACCAGCAGAGCGATCGCGACGAACCAGGGCATGCTCACACCTTCTTACTGCTGAAGCATTCGGGCGTGGGGCGCCTTGCCTTCACGCTGACCTGCTCACTTAGACGGGCACCTTTTCACGCTCGGGGGTCGTGGCGGGCGGATTGTCGGGCTCCCCCGCGCGTGACTTGAGGCGGCCCAGCAACACCAGTACTGCCCCCAGGATGCCCAGGCCGGTCAAGACCCACTGCGGCCAGCCGCCCAGCGTGGTGGCCAAAGTCTTGGCGTCGCGCACCGGCACCTGCGTCACGTAGACGTCCCGCACGAACTGGCCTGTCTTGTGTTCGACCTTGCCGTCGGGGTTGATCACCCCGGAGATCCCGCTGGTCGACGCGATCAGCACCGTCCGGCCGGTCTCGATCGCGCGCATCCGGGTGATCGCGAACTGCTGCTCCGGCTGCCCGGTGCCGCCGTACGTCGCGTTGTTGGTCTGCACGACCAGGATCTGGGCACCGCCCTTGGCCACGTCGTGCACCACGTTGTCGTAGGCGAGCTCGAAGCAGATCAGGTCGCCGTAGGTGACACCGTTGATCGGCATCAGCCCCGGACCCACGCCCGGCGCGGTCTGCCGGCCGACCATCTCCAGCCGCTTGATGTAGGGCAGCAGCTGCTCGCGGAACGGGATGTACTCACCGAACGGCACCGGATGGCGCTTCGCGTACCGCTGGCCCGGACCGCCGGCCGGGTCCCAGACGATGCCGGTGGTCTGCCGCTGGTCCGGGCCGGGTCCCTCGGTCACCGCGCCGACCAGGATCGGTACCTGCACGGCCTTGACCGCGGTCTCGATGTCGGCCCGGGTCTCGGCGTCCTTGTACGGATCGATGTCGGTCGAGTTCTCCGGCCAGATCACGATGTCGGGTTTGGTCTGCGAGCCGGCCTCGACCTGCTTCTGCAGATCGAGCGTGGCATCGCGGTGGTTCTTGGTCACCGTCCTGGCCCGGCCGAGGAACTCCAGTCCCTTGCCCGGCACGTTGCCCTGCACTATCGCGGCGGTCACGGTCTTGCCGTTGCCCTCCGTCGACAGCGTCACCAGCGAACTGAGGCCGACGATCGCGATCCCGGCGACCAGCGCGACCACCCGCAGGCTCAGGCCGCTGCGGCGACGCAGTACTGCGTAGACGAGGACGCCGAGCAGGGCGATGACGAAGCTGAGGCCCGCGATTCCGGTCAGCGAAGCGAGCTTGCCGAGAGACGAGTCGGTGAAGGCCCAGGCGAGCCGGCCCCAGGGGAAGCCGCCGAACGGGACGGAGCTGGTGGCGTACTCGGTGGCCACCCACAGGCACGGCACCCAGAGCATCCACAGTTTGTGCTTGAGAATCTGGCTGGCGAACGCACCGAAGACCCCGTAGAAGAGCCCCTCGAGGATGGCCAGCGCGATCGCGGCGTCACCGCCGATCACCGTCAACCAGGGAACCAGCACCGCGTAGTACGTGATCCCGAAGCCGGAGCCGACCAGGAAGCCGCCCTTCATCGAGACGCCGTTCAGGGTGCCCAGCAGCAGTGGTACGGCGACGACGGCCAGCCAGGCATGGTCATGGGGCTCGAAGGACAAACCCAGCAGCGCGCCGGCACCGGCCGCCACGATCACTCTCGGCAAGATGCGCCCCAACGCTTTCAGCCGCTCCACCAGCACACCCCTTCGCCTCACCACCCGGTTGCTACCGGTCGCACGACGGTACAACGTCTGGCGGGCGCGGAACGATCCGGTCGGTGACCAAGAGTTGCCGGACCGGCGATCGGAGACCGGCGGGTGCCGGAAAGCGGGAGAAAAAGGAAAGAGGCTCGGCGCTCCTTCGGACCAACCGCAGACCCGCTGGATGCGAACCCGTCGGCTGTTGTCTACTGGGCGCCGAGCCTCTTCCACCTCTGCCCCGCGGGGGGCTAACCACCGGCGATCTCAGCCCCCGTCGACTCAGGCCTGGCACTGGCCTGGTCAGCGTCGCGGGATCTCCGGTGGCCGAACTTCTTTGATCCGTTGGAGAAACGGGTGATGACGACTCCCAAAACGATGCTCGTTCGCAGCCGAAGTGTCAACCTCTCCAGTGTCTCCTTCAAGCCGTTGTAACACAGTTGCCTGCTCTGACTGGTCAAACGAGCCAGCGCCACCGGTGTCACGTTACAGAGCCGTCTCGGTACTCCACGTCATCGTTACCCACGGCAACTAAACGTCACGCGATCGGTACGACGACCGTTCCGGTTGCGCGCGTGATCACAAGCGGCTCGGCCAGTACTTCGGCCGCCGACGCGGAAACGTCGGTCCGCCCGCGGCAGACCACCTTGGCGACGAACTCCAGCTCGCGGCTGCGATTGCCGACCCGGGAGATCGTTGCCGTCACCTCCACGACATCGCCGGCCCGCAACGGCTGCAGGAACTGCACGTCGGAGTAGGAAGCGAAAAGACCTTCATCTCCGTCGCTCTGGATGCACACCTCGGTCGCGACATCGCCGAACAGGCCGAGTACGTAGGCACCGTCGACCAGGTTGCCCGCGTAGTGCGCGTGGCTGTACGGGACGTACTGGCGATGGGTGACGGTCAGGCCGATAGTTGCCTTGGTCATGCACTTCTCCGAACGGCGGTGGGCTTGCGACGGGTGACAAGAGCATCGACGAGGTAGCTGGCCACCTCGCCAGGAGTGGTACCGCGGCCGAACACCCGGTCGACGCCGAGCTCGTCCGCCATCGCCTCGGTGAAACGGGGGCCGCCAGCAACCAAAATCGGCCGGGTGTCCTCGGTGTAGGCCTCGCGGAACGCCGCCGACATCTCCTTGGTGTTCAGCACGTGCGCCTCCCGCTGGGTGACCACCTGCGACACGAGGATGGCGTCCGCCTTCTCGGCCTTGGCCCGGCGTACCAGTTCCGGTACGGCGACCTGGGCGCCGAGGTTGACCACCTTCAGCTCGCGGTAGTACTCCAGGCCCTTCTCCCCCGCGAACCCCTTGATGTTCATGATCGCGTCGATCCCGACGGTGTGCGCGTCGGTCCCGATGCAGGCGCCCACCACGGTCAGCCGGCGGCGCAGGCCCTTGCGGATGGCAAGGTTCGCGTCCTTCGGCGAGAGCAGCGGGTAGTCCCGCTCGATCACCTCGACCTTGTCGGTGTCGACCAGGTGGTTCACCGGACCGTAGACGACGAAGAAGGTGAAGTCCGGGCCCATCGGCTTGGCGTGCACGACCAGGGCCGGGTCCATCCCCATCTTGTTCGCCAGCTGGATCGCCGCGCCCTCGGCCCGCTTGTCGTGCGGGATCGGCAGCGTGAACGACATCTGCACCATGCCGTCGCCGGTGGTGTCGCCATAGGGGCGGATGATGCTCATCGGTCCTCCTCCAGCAGTTCGATCGCCGGGTTGTAGTACTGCGACGAACGCCGGGCCACGCCCTCGAGGCCACGGCCCGCGTCCTGCGGGCGCTTCATCAGCCCGAAGGTGCCGTCGCCGATCGCGTTCAACAGGCCGTCGTCGACGATCCGCTCCAGCAGCTCCACCGACTCCCCCAGCACCTGCCGGGCCCGCTGAGCGATGAAGCCGTCCGGCGCCGGATGGAAGTCCTCATGAAGGTTGCCTGCGGCACCCAATACGTAACGGACGTTCTGCAGGGCCAGGTCGCGGTCGGAGATCCACGGCGTCACGACGGCCTCGGTCATCATCCCGACCAGCAGGATGCCCTGACCGGTGAGCGCGCCGACCAGGTTGAAGAACCCGTCCAGCAGGTAGCCGCGGAAGACGTCACCGGTCATGTGCCGCGTCGGCGGCATCCACTTCAGCGGCGCGTCCGGGAACAGCTGCCGCGCGAGCATCGCGTGTGCCAGCTCCATCCGGAACGAGTCCGGGATCTCCGGCGTGATCTCGAACGCGTGTCCGAGACCGAGCTGCCAGTCCTCCAGCCCCGCCTCCTTGGCGAAGTACTCGTTCAGCAGCTGCGAGACCGTCACCGTGTGCGCGGCCTCGACGGCGTCGGCGGTGGTCAGGTAGTTGTCCTCACCGGTGTTGATGATGATCCCGGCGCGGGCGTGGATCTGGCGGCTGAACCGCTGGTCCACGAACGTGCGGATCGGATTGATGTCGCGGAACAGGATCCCGTACATCGAGTCGTTCAGCATCATGTCCAGCCGCTGCAACCCGGCCAGCGTGGCGATCTCCGGCATGCACAGCCCGGACGCGTAGTTCGTCAGCCGGATGTACCGCCCGAGCTCCCGCGACGACTCGTCCAGCGCGGCACGCATCAGGCGGAAGTTCTCCTGCGTGGCATACGTTCCGGCGAAACCTTCGCGGGTCGCGCCCTCGGGGACGTAGTCCAGCAACGACTGCCCGGTCGACCGGATCACGGCGATGATGTCCGCACCCGCGCGGGCCGCGGCTTGCGCCTGCGGGATGTCCTCATAGATGTCGCCGGTGGCAACGATCAGGTAGATCCACGGCCGCTGCTCCGGATCACCGTGCTTCTTGATCAGCCGATCCCGCTCCCGCCGGCGCGCGTCCACCTTCTTCATCCCGGCAGCCGTCGCCTTGCGAGCAGCAGCACGAGCCCGTACTGCGTCCCGCCCCTCCGGCAGCCGGAACGTGACCGATCCCGACGCAGCCTTCTGCGCCAGCACGGACAGGTCCTCGGCCTCACCACGAACCAGTGCGTCCCACACCGGCAGGGCAAGCCCGTGCTCCAGGCCGACATCGGCCCGCACGGTGTCGGCCAGCCGGTTCACCCACGGAATGCCCTCGGTGTCGGCGCCGGCGAGCCCCGCCAGCCGCAGTACGGCGCGCTCGACCGACACCGTGGTGTGCTGCTTGGCGATGTTGACGATCGGCCGCCCGGCCTTGCGGGCCAGACTCCGTGCCTTCCGCACGGTGACCGGATCGAGGTCGAGCTTCTTCACAGCACGGGTCACGACGACCATCCTTCGGATTCGAACACGACACGACCGCCGACGACGGTCCGCCGGCAGCTCGGCACAGGTGCCTCATCGGACAAGTCCGGCAACACCGGTACCCCCGCACGCGGATCGGTCGACCACGCCGCGACGCGTTCGTCGGGCGTCTGGACGACCAGCTCCGCGTCGCTCTCCCAGACCGCGTACGTCGCCGCGCTGCCGGGCGCGAGCACCCCGGCGTCGTCGATGCCTGCCGCCCGCCAGCCACCCCGCGTGTGCGCGGCAAAAGCGGCGCGGACGGTGATCCGCTGCCCAGCCTCGTGATGAAGCGCAGCAGCCCGCACCGCTTCCCACGGGCCGACCGCTGTCACCGGAGAGTCCGACCCGAAGGCCAGTACGACGCCCGCGCGCGCCAGCGAGCCGAACGGGTTCATGCCCACCCAGCGGTCGCCCACGCGTTCGGCGTACATGTCGTTCGGTCCGCCCCAGAGCCGGTCGAACATCGGCTGGACGCTGGCGACAACCCCACAGCGTGCGAGCGTGGCGATCGCGGCGTCGTCGACCATCTCGACGTGCTCGAGCCGGTGCCGCGCGGCCACCAACGCCTGCACGCCGACCTTCTCGGCAGCGAGCTCGAAACCGCGCGCGATGTTGTCGAGCGCGGCGTCACCGATGCAGTGGAAGCCTGCCTGCAGGTTCCTTTCGGTACAGGCGATCACGTGCTCGGCGATCTGCTCGGCGGTGAGGTAGGCGTGACCGCGGTGATCCGCCTTGTCCTCGTACGGCGCTCGCAGCGCGGCCGTCCGTGAGCCGAGCGCGCCGTCGGCGTTGAGGTCGCCGGCCAGTCCCGCAAGGCCATAGGTGGTGACGTTCTCGAAGACGCCCGGCTCGCCCCAGTAGAGCGTTGCCGAGAGCCCCAATTCGTCGGCGGCCTGGCGGACGAGCGGCAACTCCCACAGCGGGCCGATGTGCGGCGCGGCCATCTCGTGGAAGGCGCCGATGCCCTGCGCGGCCATCGCCCGCACGGCCGCCCGGGAATCGGCGAGGCGTTGGTCCGGGCCGACGAGTTCGCTCAGGGCATCGCGGACGGCGTGGTTGGCGGCGCGCTCGACCCGTCCGGTCGCGTCGTACCCAGCCTGTGCGGCCAGGCCATCGACCGCGGCGGCAAGGGACGACGAGATGACACCGGAGTGTCCGTCGACCCGCGAGAGGTAGACGCGACGGCCGTCAGCGGCCCGGTCGAGTTCTTCGGAGGTCGGCGGGCGACCCTCGGGCCACTTCGTCTCGTCCCAGCCGGCCCCGTCGATCACGGCATCGGGTCCGGCCTTGGCGGCGAACGCGGCGAGCCGGTCGAGCGCTTCCGTCAGGCTCGTAGTACCGGTGAGGTCGAGGCCGGTCAGCAGCGCACCGGTCTGGGCGGTGTGGATGTGGGCATCGACGAACGCGGGCGCGACGAGCTTGCCCTGCAGGTCGATGACCTCGTCCGCGCCGTCGGCGTAGGCGGCCGCGCTGCTGTCGTCACCGAGCCAGCTGACGACGCCGTCGTCGAAGGCGATCGCGGTGGCGTGGGGATCGGCGGGTGAGTAGACGGAACCGTTGGTCAGAAGTGTGCGCACGGACCTAATCCTCCGCCAGCCTGCCCTCGAACAATCCACGGACACCCGGCTCGTCCCGCAACAGCTTCAACGCGTACTCCGCGTGCCCCGGCACGTAGCCGTTGCCGACCAGCATCGTCACGTCCGCCGCAAGCCCCTCCGCACCGAGCGCCGCGGCAGAGAACGAGGTAGCCATCGAGAAGAAGATCACGGTCCCGCCGGCCTTCGTGGACAACACCGCGCCGTGCTCACACCCCGGCACGTCGACACACACAACGGTGATGTCAGCACCCTCGCTGGACCGGCCACCCCCAGCCTCGCTGCCACCGGTCCCGCCATCACCGAACTGCTCCACCGTGCCCGCCCCGACTTCCTCCAGCGCGTCAGCTACTGCCTTTGCGAGCGCGACCGGGTCGCGGGCGTCGGCGAGGGCTACGGCGTCGGCGAGGCCGGCCTTGGTCAGCTTGTCTGCTTCTGCCTGGAACGGGACGATGCCGATCGTCCGGGCCGCGCCGGCGTCACGCGCGGCCGCCAGCGACAGCGACCCGCTTTTGCCTGCGCCGCCAATTACTGACACGACAGGCTTTGTGCCTTTGTCGACATATTGGCGCACCACCCGAGCCGTCAACGCGGGCGCCCCGCACACGTCCATGACCGCCAGCGACAGCTCCGGAACGAGGTCGTCGGGAATCTTCGCCACGATCGAGCGCGCGAACAGAATCGCGTGCCCCTTGGCCGGCACCTGCTCGCTGCGACCGTCCCAGTCGGCAAGCCCGTCGGTAATCTGCAGCGGCGTCAGCGTCAGCGACACCAGCGTCGCGACCCGGTCGCCCTTCTGGACGCCGAGCGGCGACTCCGGCCCGACCTCGTCGACCGTGCCGACGAGCATGCCGCCCGACCCGGTGACCGGGTTCTGCATCTTGCCGCGCTCGCCGACGATCCGCAGTACGGCCTGCTTGACCGCCTCGCCGTCACCGCCGTGCTCCTCGGCCAGCTGCCGGTACGACGCGGCGTCCAGGTTGAGGCGCTCGATCGAGATCCGCACCTCGTCGGGCCACAGCTCCGCCGAGGCGTCCAGCCGCTGGGCGGCTTGCGGCAACACGCCGGCGGGTGCGATCACGCGATGCAGTCCGACGGGCGAACCAGCACTGTCCGGCACGAGAGAACTCCTTGGGGTCAGGACGGGCAAAAAACTAGTGTGGCGGTGGTACGGAGGAAATCTTGCGGTGATCTAATGGATCTACCATAAGTTCTATCGCTATCCTCACATGCGACCGACCCCATCGTGGAGCCCCCAGGAGGACTCGTGACCGATCTGATCAGCCCGGAGCTTGCCGCTGCCGACCTGAACGAGCAGCCGTACGCGTACCGCCGGGCCGACCTCGTCGAGCCCGACTGGACCCGGATGCCCGGTTTCAAGGACGTCACCGCCGAGGAGTGGCGCTCGGTGCAGTGGCAGCGCTCGCACTGCGTCAAGAACGTCAAGCAGTTGCGCGACGTCATGGGCGACCTGCTCGAGGAGCGGGTCTACGAGGACCTGACCCGGGACCAGGCCGAGCGCGCGACGATGTCGATGCTGCTGCCGCCACAGATGCTCAACACGATCGTTCCGCACGGCGCGGACGACTACACCGAGGCGTTCTACGCGGACCCGGTTCGCCGCTACATGCTGCCGATGTTCACCGACCGCCGCACGGACTGGCCGTCGCACCCGCACGCGACCCGGGACTCGCTGCACGAGCACGAGATGTGGGCCACGGAGGGGTTGACCCACCGCTACCCGACGAAGGTGCTGGCCGAGATCCTGCCGACCTGTCCGCAGTACTGCGGGCACTGCACCCGGATGGACCTGGTCGGGAACTCGACGCCGGTGATCGAGAAGCTGAAGTTCACCATCAAGCCGCAGCAGCGGCTGGACGACATGCTCGACTACCTGCGCCGCTCCCCCGGCGTACGGGATGTCGTGGTGTCGGGTGGCGACGTGGCGAACATGCCTTGGCCGCGGCTCGAGGCGTTCCTGACGAGCCTGCTGGAGATCGAGAACATCCGTGACATCCGGCTGGCCACCAAGGCGCTGATGGGCATGCCGCAGCACTGGCTGTCCGACGATGTCCGAGCCGGCGTCGAGCGGGTCGCCCAGCTGGGCCGGCAGCGCGGCGTGATGATCGCGATGCACACGCACGTGAACGCGGCCCAGTCGGTGACCCCGCTGGTGGCCGAGGCGACCAAGGCGATGTTCGAGGCCGGTCTGCGGGACGTCCGCAACCAGGGTGTGCTGATGCGCGGTGTCAACGACTCCGTCCCGCAGCTGCTCGACCTGTGCTTCGCCCTGCTCGACGGTGCCACCATCACGCCGTACTACTTCTACATGTGCGACATGATCCCGTTCTCCGAGCACTGGCGGGTGTCGGTGAAGGACGCGCAGCACCTGCAGCACGGCATCCTCGGCTACCTGCCGGGCTTCGCGACGCCGCGCATCGTCTGCGACGTCCCCTACGTCGGCAAGCGCTGGGTGCACCAACTGTCGGAGTACGACGAGGTCCGTGGCATCTCGTACTGGAAGAAGAACTACCGGACCGGGATCGAGCAGCAGGACCCCGAGGCGTTGAACCGCACCTACGAGTACTACGACCCGATCGACACGCTGCCGGTCGAGGGCCAGAACTGGTGGAAGCAGCACGCGGGCGACTCGCTCGCCGAGGCCGAGAAGCGGGCCGCCGCCTCGCGCGGTGCCGCCGAGGCGCAGAAGCTGCTCGAGATCAGCTGACCGCACGGGAGCCGACCGCCGCCCGCTCGGGCGGCGGTCTTCCCGGCGTAGACCTGCGCTGACGCGCTAAGGTCAGCAGATCGGGGCTGAGGGGGTGGGATCGATGGGCTGGTACAGCGTGCGCTGCATCTTCCAGCTGAACGGGATCCGGGCGGACGACTCGCCGTACGAGGAGCGCATCACGCTGTGGCGCGCCGACGACTTCGATACCGCGATCGAACTCGCGGAGAACGAAGCCCTCGACTACATCGAGGACACCGACTGGGCCTACCTCGGCCTGGCCCAGTGCTTCTACCTCGGCGACGACGTCACCCAGATCCACCAGGGCACAGAGGTCTACTCCCTGATCCGGAGCAGCCCGCTCGAGCCCGAGCAGTACCTCGACACCTTCTTCGACACCGGCACCGAACACCAACGCACCACAGACGACGACCCGAGCTGACCCGTTATCGCGAGGCGCCAGGGCGGTACGGGCGGAAGGTGTTGCGCAGGTCTGCGGTCCATTCGGCGGGGACCTCCCACGGGATGAAGTGGCCGCCCTTCGGGTGCGCGGTGAGGTTGACGTGGTTGTACCAAGGCGCGCGGTCGCTCTCCAGGAAGTTCTGAACCCGTTGCTCGGTGGTGATGCCGGGCGGGTTCTCGTGCGCGACGAAGGTGATCCCGGTCGGCGCCTCGATCACCGGCTGCCGGTCGTGAGCCGGCGTCCACGGATAACGGTTGTTGTTGGCGTAGGTGCGGATCGACGTACCGATCGCGTTGTTGACCCAATAGATCATCGCGTGCGTCAGCAGGTCGTCCTTGCTGAAGACCGTCTCCAGGTCGCCACCGTTGTCGCTCCAGCTGCGCCAGCGTTGCAGGATCCAGGCGAGCATCCCGGCTGGTGAGTCAGACAGCCCGTGCGCGAGGGTGCTCGAGTCCAGCACGTGTACGGCGAGGTGCGTCGCGAAACGCTTGTCCAGTTGGAGAATCTGGGCGTGGATCTCCGGCGGAAGTCCGGCAGGGATCGGCCGGCCACCACTGAAGTCCCAGGCCCGGTCACCGTTGAAGAAGTCGAGCTTCAGACCGGAGCCGATGTGGATCGCGTACAACTCGTCGGCGTACTTGTGCCCGAGCTGCCCGGTCACCAACGCGCCGACATCGCAACCGGCCGCGGCGTACTTCGGATAGCCCAGCGTCTCGGTCATCAACTCGTGCCACAGGTCGGCCACCTTCCAGAAGTTCAGGTCCGGACGGCCGGAGACCGGCGTGGAGAACCCGAAACCGGGGAACGACGGCACGATCACGTCGAACGCGTCGGCCGGATCGCCGCCGTACGCCGCGGGGTCGGCGAGCGGGTCGATCACCTTCGCCCAGTGCCAGAACGTCCACGGCCAGCCGTGCGTAAGGATCAACGGGACCGGGTTCGGCCCGACACCGGCCTTGCGCAGGAAGTGCACCGGTACGCCACCGACCTCGACGCGGTAGTGCTCATACGCATTGATCGCCGCCTCGGCCTTGCGCCAGTCGTAGTCGGTACGCCAGTACTCGACGAGCTCTTGGAGATACTCGCGCCGTACGCCGTAGTACCAGTCCTCGTTGCCCGCGTCCTCGGTCCACCGGGTCAGCGCCAGGCGTTGACGGAGATCCTCGAGTACTGCGTCCGGCACGTGGATCGGCGTTGCTTGCAAGGGAAAGTCGCTCATCGCTCTCCTGATTCTCGATGCAGTTCAACCAGTCGCTGCAGAGCAGGCAGCGCGGCTTGAATCGCGGCCCGCTCACCAGCCGTGAGCCGCTCGGCAAGCTCACCCAACCGAGCAATCCGCTCAGCCCGCCGCCCTTCAACCACCGCGGCCCCCGCGTCGGTGATGTGCACCAACACCGCCCGCCCATCAGACGGATCCGCCCGCCGCTCGACCAGGCCGTCCCGCTCCAGCTTGGTGACGATCTGCGTAATAGCCGGCTGCGTAACCTGCTCACTAGCGGTCAACTCGGTCAACCGCCGCGGCCCGGTCGTCGCCAACGTGTGCAACACCGACAACGTGGTGAAACTGAGCCGCTGCACAGCCGGCAACCGGATGTTCATCCGGGTGAAGGCCCCCATCACGGCGTTCAGCTCACTGACACTCAACTCACGGCTCACGCACCAAACTATATAAGCAATTTAAATAAATGTCTCATGCATTCGGCTAGAGATCTTCGCTAGAACATATGTTCGATAATGAGGTAACATCGGGGTATGGCTGGGCGGAGTGAGGCGGGGCCCACCGCGTTGCGGATCATGTTGGGTGCGCATCTGCGGCGGTTGCGGGAGCGCGCCGAGCTGACCCGGGCCGAGGCCGGGTGGGCGATCCGGGCGTCCGAGTCGAAGATCAGCCGGATGGAGCTCGGCCGGGTCGGGTTCAAGCAGCGCGACGTCGAAGACCTGCTCACCCTGTACTCCGTGACGCAGGCGGGCGAGCGCGAGCGGCTACTGCAGCTGGCCAAAGATGCGAACAACCGCGGCTGGTGGCATCGCTACAACGATGTCACCCCGGACTGGTTCGACGCGTACCTCGGCCTGGAGGCGGCGGCTGATCTCATCCGCACCTACGAGGTCCAGTTCGTGCCCGGCCTGTTGCAGACCCCGGAGTACACGAGGGCCGTTGCCAGGCTCACCTCCGGCACCGAGCGCTCGGCGGAAGAGCTCGACCGGATCGTGGCGTTGCGCAAGACCCGTCAGGCCGTGCTCGACCGCGATCCCCCGCTGCGACTCTGGGCGGTGATCGAGGAGTCGGTGCTGCACCGTCCGATCGGCGGTCCGCAGGTACTACGCGACCAGCTGTCCGCGTTGCTCCAAGCGATCCAGCGGCCCAACGTCACCTTGCAGATCATCCCGCTGGGCAGTGCCGGCCATGCGGCGACGGCCGGCGCGTTCAGCGTGCTGCGCTTTCCCCAGGCGGATCTGCCCGACGTCGTCTACCTGGAGCACCTGACCAGCGCGCTGTATCTCGACAAACGCGACGACCTCGACACCTACACCCACGTCCTGGACAGTCTCACCGTCTCCGCTCCCCCGCCACGGCAGGCCGAGGAGCAGCTCACCGCAATCCTCCGGCAGCTCGACTAGATTTCAAGCTGCGACCCTGTCCGTTCGGGATGATCCCGTTCGTCGGTCAGGTGAAGGAGGCGATCTGATGAAGTATCTGCTGATGATCTGCGGCGACGAGTCTGCCGCGGAGCACGCCAACGACGGCTGCGGCGGCTGGTCCGAGGAGATGGAGCAGCGAGGTGTCGTGCGGGGCGGCGCCGGGCTCGCACCGCCCACCGACGCGACCACCGTGCGCGTGCGGGACGACAACCTGCTGCTGACCGACGGCCCGTTCGCCGAGACCAAGGAGATGATCGGCGGCTTCGTGCTGATCGAGTGCGCCGACCTGGACGAGGCGATCGAGATCGCGGCGAAACACCCGGCCGCCGGGTACGGCACGATCGAGATCCGCCCGGTCATCGACGGCCCACCGGCGGGCGTCCACTGAGGTGGTCCCGTCGGATCCGGTCGAGGAGGCCGTCGGCCAGGCGTTCCGGGAAGAGTGGGGCCAGGTCGTCGCGCTGCTGATCCGGGTCACCGGCGACTGGGATCTGGCCGAGGAATGCGCCCAGGATGCGTTCGCCACCGCGTTGGAGCGCTGGCCGCGCGACGGCATCCCGAACCGTCCCGGCGCGTGGCTGACCACGACTGCCCGCAACCGCGCCATCGACCGGCTGCGTCGCGAGGCGGTCGGCGCCGCGAAGTTACGAGAGGTGGCTGCGATGGTCGACGACGTAGTACAGGTGTCTCCGGCTGACTCCGACGACGTGCCGGACGAGCGGTTGCGGTTGATGTTCACGTGTTGTCACCCGGCGCTGGCGATCGAGGCGCGGGTCGCGCTCACCCTGCGAACGCTCGCCGGGCTCGGCACCGGAGAGATCGCCCGGGCGTTCCTGGTCTCCGAGCAGACGATGCAGAAACGGATCGCCCGGGCCAAGCAGAAAATCCGGAACGCGGCCATCCCGTACCGCGTGCCGCCGGCGCATCTGCTGCCCGAACGGACTCCCGCCGTACTGGCCGTGCTCTACCTGCTCTTCAACGAGGGCTACACCGCAACGACCGGAGCAGACCTCATACGCCGAAGCCTCAGCGCCGAAGCGATCCGCTTGACCCGGGTGCTCGCCCACCTGATGCCGGACGAACCCGAGGTGTCCGGCCTGCTCGCGTTGATGCTGCTGCACGACGCGCGCAGCGACACCCGGCAGGACGCCGAAGGCATCCTGATCCCTTTGGAGGAACAGGACCGGACGCGCTGGAACGCGCCGATGATTGCCGAAGGCATCGAAATCCTCGAGACCGCGCTCCGGCGGCGCGAGCCCGGCGCCTACCAGATCCAGGCCGCCATCGCCGCCTGTCATGCCACCGCACAATCCACCGCCGACACCGACTGGCCACAGATCGCCGGCCTCTACAACCAACTGGCGCGCTATGTGCCTTCGCCGGTGGTTCGCCTCAACCAAGCGGTCGCGATCGGGATGGCCGAAGGGCCGGCCGCCGGCCTGCTGCTGGTCGACGAACTGGTTGCCTCCGGCACCTTGACGGAGTACCACCTGCTGCCGGCCACCCGGGCCGATCTCCTCCGCCGGGCCGGCCGCTATCCCGAAGCCGCCCAGGCTTACCGCGACGCCCTCACGAAGGCGATCACGGAGCCCGAGCGCGCTTTTCTCCGGCGGAGGATCGACGAGGTCAGCTGACGGTCATCACCTTGGACGGGGTCTGCGTTCCCGCGTGATCGGCGTCGGCGAACCAGACCACCCGGTACGTGTAGGTCCCGCGAACGGTCGGCTTGATGGCGAACGCGAACTTCCCGTTCGTGGCCAGCTTGACCGAGGTCACCCCGACCCAGCTCGTACCGGATTTGCGCTGCAGGTACGCGGTCGTACCGGCGTGCGGCGGATTGAGGTAGCCGTACAGCAACGCCGTCGCACCCAACTTGAGCGTGGCCGGCAGGTACCCCGACATGGCCGGGCGGACCGGCACCAAGGTGGCCGCGCTGCGCGAGCCGAGCAGGTCACCCGAGCCGTTGTAGCCCCACATGTAGTACGTCGAGACGGCCGGCTTCTGGACCGAGCTCACGATGCCGGTGCTCGACGACGTCACCGTCGCGACCGCCTGCCACTTCGACGCGGTAACGGCCTTCGCATACAGAGTCACCGGTACGCCGGACAGGTAGCCGCCATTGTCCCGGCGAGTGGCACGGCTGCTCAGCGTCACTGAGCCGGTGTACATGATCGAGGTCGGGCTGGCCCCGATGCTGACGTTGGTACCAGCCAAGTAGGTGTCCGCCGCCGGGCCGACCTTGCCGTAGTTGTCCTTCACCCAGGCGCGGAAGCTGTAGCTGACCGCGTTGGCCAGCCCAGTGGCGGTCGCCACGCTGCCGGTACCCGCGTACACCGCAGTACCGAGTGTCGGTGAAGCCGGCGGGGTGGCGCCGGTGTTCCGGCGGACGATGACCTGTCCGAGCTTGGTACCGGCCGGGATGGTCCACTTCAGTGCGGCCGTCCCGGTTGCGCCAGTGGCGTCGAACCCCGTGACAGGGGCTGGCGGTGCCGTCAGGTTGAGCGCGTTGCGGTCAATGTCCATCGTCACACCGCCGTGCGTCTCCGTGACGTCACCGGCGTGCTGGTGAACGCGTTGATGGTTCGGCCAGTAGGTGTCCGGGATGAACCGGCTACTGCCAGGCGTCGTGTTGTAGTGCGCGAACCACAGGTTGTCCGGGCGCTTGTAAGCCGTGTTGTTGTACTCGGCCACGAGGTCCGCGCCACCGGACGAAGCGTTGACGTAGGCGCCACCGACGTAGCCCCGCGCGTTGAGCTCCTCGGTCCAGCCGCTCAGGTACGACACGACGGCGGCCCTGCAGGAGGCGGTCGACACGTAGTACTCGATGTCGCTGTAGATGGCGCTTCGCTGGGCGAAGCCGAGTGCCTGCGCCGCGGCTACCGCGTTGATGGCTGCGTTGCGGCCCTGCGCCCGCGCGGTCGCGGGAACCGAAGACATCAGGTTCGTGTACGTCGTGCACGGTGGCTGCAGGCCTACGTCGATCAGGAGGAACTGCCAGCCCTTGGCCGCGTTCGTGGCAACCCAGTCAGGCGTCAGGTTCGCCTGGGTCTTGCATCCCCGGCTAGCGCCACTGGTGTAGATGCCGACGGCCTTGTACGGCGACGCCGGGTACAGCCACGCGTCCACCTCAGCCTGTGTCGGCGCCTCACACTTGTCGAAGCCAGGCGCGGCGATAGAGCCGGTGGCCACGATCGACGGCGCGGCCGCGACTGCCTGCGGCGCCACTCGAGCCGACTGCGACTTCGAAGTCACGCGGCCGGTGCTCAGGAGCTTGCGGGCCGTCTGCTCCGCGCCGACTGGGTAGTACGCCGTGGCGAGAACGCCTGCGTCCTCGACTGCGACCTGCAGCGCGCCCTCGGTGGACTTGGCGGCCTTGGTCAGCGGCTCGAGCACCAGCCCTTCGCTGCCGCCGATGAGGCGCGCGGGACAGTCAGCCTGGCCGGTACTGCGGCCCAGGTAGACGGCTGGACGGTCGAAACGCACACAGGCGGTCGGGTTCTTGGCCAGGTCCACCACCGGCCAGCTGGCCGGGACGGTCACCTGGTACCCGTGGTACGAGATGGTCTGGTCGGTGGCGCCGTCGGCGGCCGCCCCGCCCAGCAGTCCCCCGACCAGCGCAACAGCAGCGGAAAGTACGACAGGTCTTACTAGCCTCACCAAAGCTCCTCACGAAGACGAACGGCTGCGCAGAAATGTGACCGCCCGCCCCACATCCCCCAGCCCTACCCCAATCAAAGGCGAGCCGCGCACGGCCTGTCGAATAGCCGCAACGACTCACCTCGATGCCCGGAGCCTATCGGCGCCGCCGGCTGGAACGGCCGCCACCCAGTTGCAGGTTCCTGCAACTAGTCCCATTCCCAGTCGATCCCGATCACGCCACGAGGAGCCGCCGGTACGACGACGTGGACCCGGCCGTCGGGCGTCATCATCAACTCACGGCGCAGTACGTCGGGCCCACCCGAGTGGTGCCGGCGGAACTCGGTGACCCGGACCGGCATCGCCTCCCGGTGGAACTGGATCTCCAGGACGTGATGAGTGCCGGCCCATTCGTGGAAGCGGAAGTACTGCGTCGACGGGAAGCCGTTGAGGTCGGCGATCTCGTAGTGGACGACCGCGGTGTCTCCGACGGTCAGGGTGCGATCGAGCAGCAGTTCGCCGAGTACCGCGCCGCCCTCGGGATCGCGAGCGACTCGACCGGTCCGGCAGCCGGTCAGGCCGCGCGGCACGATCTTGGCCGCATCCGAGCCGGGCTCGCCCTGGTGGACCACGATCTGGCGGTCGGCCTCGCGGACCGCCACCATCGTCTGGATCACCCGCTTCGCGGTCAGGCTGTGGTCCGCCCCGATGACGATCTCCTCCACCACTGTGACGCTGCGCAGCCGGCCGTGGGCATCCCGGCGTACCTCGTCCAGCAGCCGGGTGAGAGTCGACGCGTTCGCGACCACGGCGTACGGGCGGGTGGGTGCCTCGACAGCGGGCGGGATGCGGACCGCGAGCCAGCCGGTCGGCAGGTCCAACAGTTCTTCCAGTGCGGTGACGACCGCGAGTGATCCGGTTCGGGGATGCCGGCTGCCGTTCTGCCAGGTGCTGAGCGTGGCCACCCCGACGTGGAGGCCACGGTCGGCGAGCCGGGCCTGGATCCGGTTCAGGGCCAGCCCGCGGTGCGCGATCGCCGCTCTGAGCGCGTCGGCGAACGGCGCCTCCGGGCCGACGTCGGGCACGTGGGTCCGCGCTTGCGTCATCGTCCGCTCCCTCGCCGAGCCAGGTCGGCGTCAGTGTAAACGTTCACACCTCCGCCCGGCAGCCGCCGGCCTTCCGCCGTTCACCCGGCGGCGGCCGTTCACAGCGGCCGTTCGGCGATCGAGCGAGTGCTTGTCCTGGCGTGAGCGGGTGATCACGATGAGTGCCCTCACCGCCCCAGTGAAGGAGGCCCCCATGAGGAGGGTCAGAACACCCCGGACCACGTCGTGGCTCGCGGCAACCATCGTGAGCACGGCCATGCTGCTGTCCCTCGCGCCGGCCGCGTCCGCGACCGCCACCGTCAACGCCCCGGCGCCGGTCACCGAGACCGTCCTTGCCAGCCGCTACCTGAACGTCACCGGTCAGGCGCAGCAGAAGTCCAACTGGTGCTGGGCCGCCACCGGCAACAGCATCGCGGCGTACTACGGCTACAACTACTCGCAGAACCAGTTCTGCAACCTGGCCTTCGGCTACAGCATGAACGCCACCTGCCCGAACGACCAGGCGACCCTGGGCAACGACCAGCGCGCGTTCCGGGCGATCGGCATCAGCGCCGGCAGCTACATCAGCGGCACGCTCAGCTTCAGCGGCCTGGTCACCGAGATCAACGCCAGCCGCCCGGTGATGACCCGGATCGGCTGGAAGTCCGGCGGCGGTCACATGATGGACATCATCGGCTACGACTCCGCCGACTCCACGATCGAGTACTACGACCCGTGGGGCAGCAATCCCCGGTACAACTACTCGACCTACAACTGGTACCGGAACAACACCCAGTTCTCCTGGACGCACTCGCTCTACCGGATCGGAGCCTGAGCCATGAAGCCCCTGAAGCAGCTCGTACTGCGTACGGCGGCCGGCCTGGTCGGCACCTTCCTCGCCTTCTCGGGCGCCGCGACAGTCGCGTCTGCAGCGGCCGGCCCCGGTCCCGACCTCGCCGCGGCCAGGTCCGCCGCCCACTCGACCGAAGCGGCCCAACTGCTGAACAAGGTCGCCCAGCGCACCGCGACCGCCAAGAGCGCGGCCGGCTCGAAGCTTGCCGTCCAGCAGGACACCATCCCGGTGTACGCGCTGAGCGCCGACTTCGTCCGCACCAGGACCGGCGACGTCGGCACCCTCTGGTACGTCGCCACCCCGGCCGCGAAGGGCAGCACCCAGCTGACCGTCTTCACCGCGCCTGACCAGGCCGGCGCCTGGCACCCGGTGAACGTTGCCACGGGCAACACCGAGGCGAAGCTGGCCGCGTCGGCGCGGGGTGCCAGGCTGCTCACCGAGCCGCAGCTCGGGGCCTGGTACGCCGTCACCGGCAACACGCTGCGTGCCCTCAACCCGGAGGCGATCGCGGCGATCGGTAGCAGCCCGATCACTCTCAAGACCTATGGCCAACTGGTCCACGCCCGGTACGCCGACAAGCAGGCTGACAGCGCCTACAACGAGAACGGCGCCGCCGGCGGCTACGACGTGACCGCCAGCACCTCCACCTCAGGAGAAAGCAGCCCTGGAGAAAGCCCCTGGCTGCTCCTGGCAGCCGGCGGCACCCTGATCGCCGTCGCCCTAACCGTCAGCACCATCACCACCCGCCGCCGCCACACCACCCACCCCCGAGCCGCCTGACCTCCAGCCGCCTAGCTGCGCCGACCCCGAGTCGCCCGACCCGGGGTCGGCTCACTCCGAGCCGCTTGTGTCCGAGACCCCTCCGTCGGATGCAAGCGGCTTTCGGCGGTCCGGCAGGAAATCGGTGGCCCGGAATGTTGTGCTGACCCGAGTGCGGCTACGATTGGTGTCAGCACCGAACCTCGGCGACGCCTCAGGCGACGCCGATCACCTCGTAACGGCTGCGCTCGCCGACCGGTACCGACCATCGTTGGCCGGCAGCCAGCCCCGCCGGAACCGATGTCTCGACCGCTCGCAGCAGCGGTGAACCCGAGCCGCCTAGCCGATCGGCCGGCCCGGACCACCTGCCGCGACGTCTTGCCGGCCACGCGAGGGCGTGCGGTGCCGCCGTACCGCCACGGCAAACACGCCGTGGCAGTTTTGAGGAGGAAAGTTTGGCCCGACGAGGCCAGCGCCAGCCCGGCGCCCGGCGTACTGCTGCTCCGAACCGCCGGCGTCCTGCCAAGGATGCCGAGGGGATCATCCCGGTGCTCGCCCGCGCGGTCCGCGAGATCGAGGCAGCCGTCGAGCGCTCGAACGTGCAGCCGTCGGTCCGCACCAAGTTCCAGGTCGTCGCGCTGCTGGTCCGCGAGGAGCGGGCCCGCGTCAACGCCGACAGCAAGGCGACCGAGGCCTACCGGACCACCCAGCTGCGCCGCCTCGACGGTCTCGCCACCATCCTCGCCAAGAGCGCCGCGCTCGAGCCGTCCCTGCTCGCGCTACTCGCCGAGGACGCTGTCGTCTCCGAGAGCGCTGCCGCGCTCAAGCGCGAGATGCTGCGTGCCGCCGGTGAGGAGCCGGCCCAGGTCGAGCCCACAGTCACTGAAACGACGACGACGGCCGCCCCGCCGCCACGGCAGGTCGTGCCGCAGTCGGTCGTCTCACGGCAGCTCGCCAACCCCTTCCTCGCGCCGGACTTCAGCGCGGCCGCTGCCATCCCCCGCCCTCCGCAGGTACGCCGCCTGTCCGGCTGGGAACTCATCGGGCCGCTGCTCAAGTCCTTCGAGTACGCCGCCGCTTCGGCGAGCAAGTCACTACCCGAGCCGGACTCCCTGCAACTACCCGGCGGCCGGGAGCTGATGCCGCACCAGGCGCAACTCGTCGCAGCCGCCGCGGCCGGGCACCGAACCTTCCTGCTGGCCGACGAGCCCGGTCTGGGCAAGACGGCGCAGGCACTGCTCGCTGCGCAGGCGGCGAACGCGTACCCGCTACTGGTCGTCGTACCGAACGTCGTCAAGACCAACTGGGCCCGCGAGGCCGGGATCTGGACGCCGAAGCGGGTCGCGACCGTGATCCAGGGTGACGGCGACACGATCGACGGCTTCGCCGACATCGTCATCGTCAACTACGAGGTGCTCGACCGGCACGTCGGCTGGCTCGGCGACCTCGGCCTGCGCGGCATGGTGGTCGACGAGGCGCACTTCATCAAGAACAAGAAGTCGCAGCGCTCCCGCAACGTGCTGCAACTGTCCGAGCGGATCCAGCAGCGGACCCTGCGTCCGCTGCTGATGGCGCTGACCGGTACGCCGCTGATCAACGACATCGAGGACTTCAAGGCGATCTGGCAGTACCTCGGCTGGATCGACGAGAAGGCACCGCGCGCCGAGCTACTGGCCAAGCTCGACGAGACCGACCTGACCCCGGCCGACCCCGGCTTCTACGCGGCCGCCCGGTCCTGCGTGATCGACATGGGCATCGTGCGCCGCCGCAAGGTCGACGTCGCCACCGACATCCCGGCCCGCCGGATCGCCGACCTGCCGGTCGAGCTCGACGGCGCCGTCGGCCGCTCGATCCGGGCCGCCGAACGCGAACTGGCCGACCGCCTCGTCGCGCGGTACGAGACCGCGCTCGCCACCCGCAGCTCCGGTGTCACGGTCGAAGGCATCGACCACGACCTGGTCCGCCAGGTGGCCGGGTGGGAACGCAGCGAACAGGCCAAGGCGAAGACCGGTGACAACATCTTCAGCCTGGTCCGCCGGATCGGTCAGGCGAAGGCCGGGCTGGCCGCCGACTACGCCGCGCAGCTCGCGCACAACGTCGGCAAGGTGGTCTTCTTCGCCCGGCACATCGAGGTGATGGACACCGCCGAGGAGCTGTTCACCGAGCGCGGCATCCGGTTCGCCTCGATCCGCGGCGACCAGACCCCGAAGAAGCGCCAGCAGAACATCGACGCCTTCGTCAACGATCCCGAGGTCTCCATCGCGGTCTGCTCGCTGCTGACCGCCGGCGTCGGCCTCAACCTGCAGGTCTCCTCGAACGTCGTCCTGGCCGAGCTGTCCTGGACCAACGCCGAGCAGACCCAGGCCATCGACCGGGTGCACCGGATCGGCCAGGAAGAACCCGTCACGGCCTGGCGCATCATCGCGGCGCAGACCATCGACACCCGGATCGCCGACCTGATCGACACCAAGGCCGGCCTGGCCGCCCGAGCCCTCGACGGCTCCGACGAAGAAGTAACCTCCTCCGCCGACCTCCAACTAGAAGCCCTGATAACCCTCCTCACCAACGCCCTGGAGTCCTAAGCGCCTGGTGTTAGGGTCGCTGCAGTTGCTCGGGTCCGCCTTGGCCTGGGTTTGATGGATTGTTCCGCTCGGTGTTGGGGGCGGCGGTGAGGGCGCGTGTCCCGTCTTGCCGCAGTTCTGGATGTCCCCTGGCGGGCCACGGGTCGCACCTTCCGTAGTACAGGCGCCGGCGACTCCGGGTGGCTCGCCCCGCTGGGCGGAGACGAAGGACACTCGTGCCTCCAGCCACCACCGGCTACCGTTCCGTACTGCGTACTCCGGGAGCCGCCGCCTTCTTCCTGACCGCAGCCGTCGGCCGTGTCGGCATCGCCATGACAGGCCTCGGCCTGGTCTGGCTGCTGCACGCCCGCACCGGCTCCTACACCACAGCAGGCCTCGCCACTGCCGGCTTCGCTCTAGCTGAAGCTCTCATCGGCCCACAGTCGGCCCGCCTGATCGACCGCTTCGGCCAGACCCGAGTACTACCGTTCTGCCTCCTAGCCCACGGCACAGCCGTCGCCGGCGTCCTGGCCTCCACCACTCAGGTCACAGCGATCGTCGCCGCCGCCTGCGCCGGCGCAGCCGTCCCTCAACTCGGTGCCCTCTCCGCGGCCCGCTGGGCTCACCTACTACGCAGCGACCGCGCCGACGAACTCCCCAGCGCCTTCTCCCTCGAATCACTAGCCAACGCCACCGCCTTCCTCCTCGGCCCTGTCCTGGTCACCGCCCTCGGCGCCAGCGGCAACACCACCCTGGCCACCGCCATGGCCGCGGCCCTGATCCTCGGCGGAGGCGCAGCACTAGCCGCCCAACACCAGACAGCGCCAAAGCCTGAGCGTGGCAGCGCCCGTGGCGAACGCTCCTCGCTACTCCAGCCGACCTTCCTCATCCTGGCCCTGCTCAACGTCGCCATCGGCCTGTACTTCGGAACGATGGGTGTCTCCGTCTCAGCCTTCGCAATCAGCCACGACATCCCAGTTGCAGCAGCTCCGATCATCGCCGCCGCCAGCCTCACCGGCCTGCTCTCCGGCTGGTACTACGGCCTGCGGCGGCGCACCACCCCGGCGCAGCGGCAACTCGTCATCGCCACCACCTACCTGACCGGCGCCAGCCTGCTGCTCCCCCTCGCGCCCTCCGCACTCTGGCTCGGCGTGGCCGTCGTCGCCGCGGAAGCCGCAGTACCGCCGATCCTTGTCCTGCTGAACGTGCTGACCGAGAAGACGGTCCGCCCCGCAGTCCTCACCCAGGCCTTCACCTGGAACAACTCGGCCAGCGCGGCCGGTTCGGCCCTGGCAGCTTCGCTCGCGGGACACGCCGCCGACACCTGGGGCGCATCCGCATCGCTCGCGCAGGCACCGCTCGCCGGCCTCATCCTTCTCGCGCTCTCGTTCCTCCTCTACCGCGCGATGGCGAATCAAGGAGATGCTGAGTTGTAGCCGCCACATTTGGTGAATGCGACAGATCCGAGGGCGAATGTGGTGCGGCGCGACGATGACCGCGGTGGTCGTGCTGCGCCACGATCGTCGAATCCCAGTGACGGAGGTCTTTGGTGGACACCATTCTGCGCGGCGGCCGGGTGATCGATCCCGGTACCGGCACGGACGCGATCCTGGACGTCGGCATCAGTCGCGGCCGGGTCACCGCGTTGTCCGAGTCCATCACCCAGGCCGGTGAGGCGACGGTCATCGACGTACGGGGCCTGATCGTCGGACCTGGTTTCGTCGATCTGCACAGTCACGTGCATTCGATCGCCGGTCAGCGACTCCAGGCGCTCGACGGCGTGACCACCGCGCTCGATCTCGAAGCCGGGGTGATGCCACTCCAGCGCGCGTACGACGAAGCCGCCAACGCCGGCCGACCACTCAACTACGGCTTCTCGGCATCGTGGGCGTTTGCCCGCGGACAGGTCTTGGCTGGAGTCGAGCCCGACGCGGACATGAACACCCAGCTGGCGTTGCTGGGAGACCCTCGCTGGCAACGGTCGTCGACGCCGCGGGAACTCGCGAGGTGGCTCGAACTGCTCGATGGCGAGTTGGCGGCCGGCGCGCTCGGCATCGGCGTACTGATGGGCTATGCACCGCGTTCGGACCCAGCTGAGTTTCTCGCTCTCGCGCATCTGGCGGCCAAGGCGGGAGCGCCCGCGTTCACCCATGTGCGCGAGATCGCGGAAGCCGATCCGACCACGCCGATCGACGGATCAACGGAGCTCATCCGCGCGGCCGAGGAGACCGGCGCCGCCATGCACCACTGTCACGTCAACAGCACCTCGCGCCGCCACCTCGACCAAGTGCTCGCAAGGCTGGACAACGCGCGCTCGCTGGGCGCTCCGCTGACCGTCGAGGCGTATCCCTACGGCGCAGGCAGTACCGGCATCGGCGCGTCGTTCCTCGCGCCGGACCGGATCGCCGTGATGGGTCTGACGCCGACGGACATCGTGATGGTGAACTCCGGCGAACGCATCGCCGATCTCGGCCGTCTGCGCGAGCTCCGGGCGAGCGACCCTGGTGCGCTGTGCATCGTGCACTTCCTGGACGAGGACGACACCGCCGATCGCGAGCTGTTGCAGCGCGGCCTGATCTTCCCCGACTCCATCGTCGCCAGCGACGCAATGCCTTTGTCCTGGCCCGACGGCTCCACCGACACCCGCGCGTGGCCGCTCCCACCTGGCGCCACGACCCATCCCCGAACAGCGGGCACCTTCGCAAAGTCGCTGCGCCAACTGGTTCGGGAGACCGGCCTATGGAGTTGGCCGGAAGCTTTCCGGCGCTGCTCCTACCTGCCGGCCCGGGTCCTCGACGACATCGCCCCCGACGCCCGCCGCAAGGGTCACCTCGGCATCGGGGCCGACGCCGACATCGTCGTACTGGATCCGGATGCCGTCACCGACAACGCGACGTACGCCGACTCCGCCCGCCCGTCATCGGGTGTCCGCGAACTCCTGGTCGCCGGCGTTTCCGTAGTACGCAACGGCGCCCTTGACCCCGACGCCTACCCGGGCCAACCTCTCCGCGGCCAACCCGGGTAGGTAGTCGTCAGCTGCAGCCGGTCCAAAGAACAGCCACCGTGTTCGCTCCACTGCCCAGTACGCCGGCCGCGACGTACTGACCGCCGCGGTTGAACACGTAGCGCAGGTCGGTCTCGACCGGGAAGGTGATCTCGCTGCCGTCCGCCCGCACCACCTTCGACCCCGGCTCGGCATTGGTGGACTGCGTGGCGACATCGCCACTGGTGTTCACCGAGTAGGCACCTTGGTCGTAGCTCACCACGCCTACTCCGTCAGCGGTCCAGCGCAGACCGGTGAAGTCCCAGATGGTATTGGTGATCTCATAGCCCGCGATCCACTGACCGCGGATCTCAAGGACCTCCGCATGGTCCCGCTCCTTGGCGGGCAGCTGCAACGGCAGGTCGGTCCACGACTTCCACACCACCCCCGCCTTCGGTACGCCGCGCTCCGTCCTCCGCCCGATCACGACCCCGCTGTCGGAGATGTCCACAACATCTCCCCCGCCCTCCTTCACCGGCAGCCGGCGCCACTGCTCGCCAGCCGGCTTGACGATCGGCGCCCAGTCACCGACCACCGAGTCCCACCCGTAGCCAACGATGTCGCCGCGATTGTTGATCGCAGTGAGCCGTACGTCGATCAGGCCGGCGGGCTCGGGCAACGGCACATACTCACCAGCCTGGTAGATCCAGTGCGTCCACGTGCCGTCATCCTGCTGAGTCATCCCGACCACCCGGCCGTCATTCGTGACGGAGTCCGCGATCGAGCTTGCCCGCTCCTTGTCCGGGATCAGCCACGCCGGTTTGCCATCGGTCCACAACACCGGCCGCGCGTACCCGTCGGAATGCCTCACCCGCCCGACGACATGCCGGCCGGTGTCATCCGCACCCCACACCTGACTCGCCGACGGCACCGGCGCGTCCTCAGGCAACGGCAACTTCACGTACTCACAAGCCTGCGCCGGCTTCCGAGCGCCCGGCTCAGCACTCGCCGGTCCAGCGCTCACCCCGGCGACCGCCAGGATGAGCGCTCCTGCGCCGACAGCGAATCTCCTCATATTTCCTCCCAGTCAACACACCCGATCGGCCGCCCAGCCGACAACTTCAGTGACCGCCGTGAGCACCTTGGAGTTCGTCCCCGGCCCGCTTTTCGACGGTGCTCGAAGCGACCGACCGCGCCGCGGGAAGCGGTCTCGCGCGGTCGCTACGATCACGGCATGACTGCCGCGGATCGCATCGAGCAAGCTGGACTTCTGGCGGCCCAGGAGGATCGGCGTGACGACGCTGCGGCGCATCTGAAGGAGGCGGCCGAGCTGGCCGAGAGCTCAGCGGCTCACGGCGTACTGCGCTGGGTCGGCGAAGCTCGCAAGGAGCTCGAGCTGCGATGACACTTTCCGGCGGATCACCTGTCCAGCTCGGGGCCCTGGCCCCGCTCAGTCAGCCTGGTTGGGTCGAGGCAGGCGAGCACTTGCTCGCCGGACTCTCGCTGGCCGTCAGCGAGGTCAACGAAGCCGGCGGGATCTCCGGCAGGCCACTCGAGTTGGTCGTCCGAGACACAGCGGCTGATCCGGAGAAGGCTGTGGCGGCAGTCGATGAGCTGGCTGGGCTGGGCGTGGCTGCGGTGGTTGGCGAGTACCACAGCGTTGTTGCCCGCGCGGCCGCGACAAGAGCCGACGCCCTCGGCGTACCGTTTCTTTGCTCGTCAGCGGTGCTCGACGAGCTCACAGAACAGCCAACGGACTGGGTGGCGCGCCTCTGTCCGCCTCAGTCGCGTGGCTGGCAGCTCTACGCCGACTTCCTCCTCAAGGCGGGTCACACCCGCATTGCGGTAGCAGCTGCGCCGAGCATCTACTGGGCAGCGGGGATCCGCATCCTGCGGAACTACCTCGCCGAACGCGGCGGCATCATCATGGAACTCGACATGCTCACCCCGTACGCCGTGTGCGACGAGCTCGCCGCCAATCGCGCGACAGCCCTTCTCCTGCTGACCGGCCATCCGGAGCCAGCGGTCCCGATCGTCCAGTCCGTACGCCGGGACGCCCGGCTCGCCGGGTTGCTCATCGGCGCCCCAGCCGGTCAACCCGAGTTCGCCGAATGGGCCGCGTTGCTCGGCACCGACGGTACGGCGGTCCCGTTCCTGCGCTACCTCCCCGAGCAGCTCACTCCACTCGGCACCCGAGTAGAAGGGGCCCTCAGCAACAATCTGGGCCAGGCGCCTTCCTTCGTGGCGTTCGAGGGCTACGACGCAATCACCGTCCTAGCCTCCGTACTGCGGACTCACGGCCCGGACCGAACCCGTATCGCGGAGTCCTGGCCGCACGTCGACGTCGAGGGAACCCGCGGCCGGATCCACTTCACCCGCACACCGGAGATCCCCGTCTGGCAATGGCCCTCGCCGCCGATCCAGATCACCGACCGCTCCCCTGCGGATCCGGCTCAATTCCGGACCCTGCACATCAGCTGAACTACGCGACGTCGGGCCGGGTCATCAATGGCGACTGCAGGTGAAGCTCCAGCCGGGGACCGGTCAGGGGAACCATGTTCCACCTCGCCATCGCAGTACCGGCGTCGGCGTCGACCACCAGCCGGACCCGATGCGGGCTGGTGATGACGTAGAGCTCGGCGACGAACGTGTTGCCCTGCCAGCCGCCGTCCGCCACGACAGGGCGACCGAGCGGAGAACTCTCCCGCCATTCGCCGTGTCCGACCTCGACGGTGAAGAGCGTGCCACATCGCACGAGCCATCCGCCGTCCACTGGATCGACGACCACGAGGGTGCCGTCGGGCAGAGCCGAGTCCTCCGCGGATGCGTCGAGGGTTGCCTTGGCGGAACGCGCCGGCTCGGCTGTACCCGGTACCGGCTTGAGTGACAGCTGCTGCAGCCGATCGGCGAGCATCTCGTCGTCCTGGGGGCTGGCTGCTTGGTCGATGCCAGGCAGCAGGCACTCCCAGATGGCGCCGGGCAGTGCCGTTCCCTGGTCGACGGCCGAGGTCACGACCACCACGAGATCGTGGGAGGGGACAACCACGCAATGCTGTCCGAAAGCGCCGTTGCCGTGGTACCCGTGGCGCCCGATCCAGAATTGGTAGCCGTACCCGCAGAGAAAGTCGGGGTTGGATTCCCAGTCGGCTGCCGCGTCCTCGGGTGGCAGGGTCTCGATGTGCCGCCTGGTCGCGAGCTCCACCCATTCGCGGGGTACAAGCTGCTGATTGCCCCAACGGCCTTTGCGCAGTAGGAGTTCACCGAATGCAGCGACGGCCTCGGTCTTGAGGTGCAGCCCATGGAAGCCGAACGCGGCACCGCTCGCCACCCGGTCCCATACGGCGTGGTCGATGCCCATCGGCTTGAACAGCCGCTCGTCGACAAACTCCGGGAGGCCGATGCCGGTCACCCGCTCGACGATCCGGGCCAGCACGAAGGTGGTCGAGTTGTCGTAGGCGTGCCGGGTTCCCTCGGGATAGGGAAACGGCACGCGCAGGAAGCCTTTCACCAGGTCGCCCGGCTCCAGCTCCCAGGCCTCGGTGAGGCTGTCATCGCGGTGCCCGGTCGTCATGGACAGCAGGTGATGGACGGTCAGCCGACGCCCCTGCTCCGAGATGTCAGCCGGAACATGATCCGGGAGCAGGTCCACCACCCGGTCGTCGAGCGAGAGCAACCCGTCGCCGATCACGATCCCGACGGCGATCGCGGTGAACGACTTGGTCAGCGAGTAGAGAAGGTGCGGACGTTCGGCGTCGTACGGCGCCCACCACCCTTCGGCCACAACGTGCCCACCGCGCACCACCATGATCGAGTGACACTCCACGGACAGCTCTTCAAGCCGATCCAGCAACGCGCCGACCGCACGGGACGACACTCCCGAATCACCCGGCGCCGACCGCGGCAACAACCCACCCTCACCAGCCATGCAGGCACCGTAACCCCCCACCCACAACCAAGTCACAGGAGTTTCCCCAGCGCGAACTCCATCGGAAGCCGCGCTTCCTTCCTACCGCTGCTGGCTCAGTGTCCTCACGATCCGGCGCGGGCCAGCGTGACGACCGTCAGCACTACGCCATAGACGGCAATCGCGCCGTGGAGGCCGGTCCAGAGCTTGTGCAGCCGGAGCCGGTTCATCCGTGGGTACTTCGTCCGATGTATCTGCCGTGCGTCGGCAAGCACTTCGGAGTGATCACCCAAAGCCTCCAGCTCGATCAGAACACGGGTCAAGGCTCGCGCCTGGAACAGGTGATACTCAGCGCGTTCGTGGTACTTGGCGGCGGCGACGGCGCCGTACAGACCGATGAAGGCGATGAGAAGCGACAGGGTGATCGTGGCGGGCTTGAGATTCTGCTGCACGATGAAGCCGCTGACCGCGGTCGTGATCAAGAGGATGTAGTTGGTCATGACGGCGCGCTGACTCTCCGACTGCCTGAGCTGTGCCCGATGCTCAGACCAGTACGCCAGCACCATCTCGGGCGACTCACTCATCGGCGATCCCCTCGGCGGTGATGCGGGCGAGTTCGTCTCGCAGCCTGGTCACGCGGTCGTCGTCAGGTCCATGGATCTTCTCCAAGATCTGCAGCGCCCGCTGCATCAGCGGCCGCGCTCCTGCTGGATCGCCGAGATCCAGCAGGATCGACGCCAACTTGCTCAGACTGCTCGCCACCTCCGGGTGCCCGGGCCAGTAGGTGTTCTCCCGGATCTCCAGCGCCCGCTCCATCAATGGCTTCGCCGAGGCCGCATCGTCCAGGCCCTGTAGAATCAGCCCCAGGCTGCTCAAGCCGCTCGCCACCTCGGGATGGTCGGATCCGTAAGTGCTCTCCTTGATGCGCAGCGCCCGTTCCATCAAGGGCTTCGCGTCCTCCACTTTGCCGAGGTCACGCAGGACCAGCGCCAGGTTGTTCAGAGCGTTCGCCGTGGACGGGTGATTCGGGCCGAACTCCTTCTCATCGATGACGAGAGCCCGTTCCATCAGCGGGCGGGCGGCGTCCGCCTCCTTCAGGTCCCTCAGGACTCCGGCGAGTCCACTCAGGCGCACCGCGACCGAGCTGTCGTCAGGCCCGCAAACGGTCTCGGTGATCCGCAGCGCTCGTTCCATCAACGGTTTCGCCTCAACGGCATTGCCTCGGTCCCGCAGGATCCTCGCCAGTAGGCCCAGGCGGGTCGCGACATCGGTGTGCACAGGGCCGTAGTTCGCCTCGTCGATGGACAGAGCTCGTCGCAGCAGGGGTTCGGCTCCCCTGAAGTCGGCCAAGTCTCGCAGGATGTTCGCCAGAAGACTCAAGATCGTCGCCACATCCGGGTGCTTCGGCCCGTGCGTCGCCTCTGCGAGGTGCAGAGCGTGCTCCATCAGCGGGCTCGCCTCGCTCGGCCTGGCATGGACCTGCAAGTAGGTCGCCGCTCGGGCCAGCAGCCAAGCCGCATCCATGGTCGCCTGCTCACCCGACGGCCCCGCCATGCTATCGACGAACCCTGTCGCCGCCAGCACATGAGGTAGCAACTGCCGCCAGCGTGGCCAGTTCTGGGGTTCGCCGATGATCGTGCCCGGCGTGTCTGCCCACAACAACCGCACTGCGGCCGCCCACGGGTTCGCGAACGCCGAGGGAGATTGGTGCCGAGAGCGGAGCGCAGCCTGGACCAGGCGGTGGATCTGCAAGTTGGTGCCGGTGCGCTCGACCAACGAGTAGTCCGCGAGCGCGGCGATGGCCTCGCCGAAGGCCAGCGGGTCCGAAGCCGCGTCCGACAGCGGCACAGGCAAAAGGTCAGCGTGTTCGGTAAAGAGGTTGAGCGGTATCGCCTCGGGCGCCAGATAGGCACAGATGTCCATCAACTGCATAGCGGCGGGGTTCTCGTTCAGGAGTCTCTCGAAGCTGAGAGTCCACACCGTCGCGACGGTGTCTCCTCGGGTGGGCCGCTGGCCCTTGTCGAGCGTCGCCTCGGTGCGCGACGTGAGAATTTCCAGATACTCGGCAGCCGGCATCTGGCTTCGGTCCAGAAATGCGGCCGTCTTCTCCAGGGCCAGCGGCAAGCAGCCGACGGCCTCGGCGATCTCCTCCGCAACGCCGCGATCCAGACCACTCACGCGCGCCGACAGGAGTGCTACAGCCGCGTCTTTGTGCAGTACATCGACTTGGAGGACCTCGCCGAGCGCACCGAAACCACTACGACGAGTGGTGACGATCACGTGCCCCGGCATGCCCGGTGCCAAGGGCATCGTGGGCAGCCACGGCTGCAGAGCCTCGACGCTGTCCGCGTTGTCAAAGATCAGCAGCCATCCGGTCAGACCTTGCAGCGCGCGATGAACCTGGGCGCGCAATTTCTCGGGATCGGCATTCGGCTCCATGCCCAACTCATCGGCCATCCTCGCGAACTGATCGGGAATCGTTGCCACCTTCTCGGCCTCGATCCACCAGACGAGTTCGTACTGCCCTGCGTTGCGGTGGGCGAACTCCGTCGCCAATTGGGTCTTCCCAACCCCACCCATCCCGCGAATCGACTGCACCACGACCCGGGACTCCGCGGCGACCTCTCGCCTCAGCCATTCGAGATCTTCGGTCCGGCCGACAAAGTTGAAGTTGCGCGAGGGTACCTTCCAGACCGTCGGCAACGCGTTCGGAAACGGGGTCCGCCGGCCACGCACCCGGCTTTGCCCCGGGAACCCGGGCTGAGCCACAGGCTTGACCCGGCCCGAGACAGCACCATCGACCGCGGCCAGCAGGCGTGCTTTGGCCTTGGCCTCGTCCACACCGAAGAGGTCGATGCCGACTACGCCACTCAGGAAGCCGGGCCTGTCACAGTCAGTGACGCGTACGGGTAGCAACTTCCGGTCTGTACCGTCCTCGTCCTGCCCCCAGGCTGCCAGCCACTCAGCTTGTCCGAACTTGGAACCCAGGTAGGCCTCCGACAGAACCGCCAACGTCCGCTCGGATCGCGCCGCGCCGGCTTGCATGTCGTCGAGCCAGTTGCTTCCAGGAACGAAGTCCCAAGCCTGAATCAGGACCCGAAAGCCCTTTTCCTCCAGGATCCAGGCGATCCACTCCGCCCACCTACGATCTGCCTGGGTGTAAGAAACAAAGAAGTCCCACTCCGCCCCATCGACCGCCATGCACGAAAGATCTCACGGCAGGCGACTACGGTCTACATGACGCGTGGTCGACGTCCGGCCAATGAGATTGTGGCAACCCCCGCAGGAACGCCCGCTGGGCTAGCAGCCCACGGGATGACCGTGAATGGGTTCATCGGCGGATGGAAACGGCTATCGTTTGCTGTTGTTCCAGACCCATTGCCGGTCGTCTTCATGGTCTGCGATCTCGACTTTCCCGAGGCGGGCAGTGGCATCGGGTTCCTGGTGGGTCGTCGCGGCGGACGCCTTCCTCGCCGCCCTGCCCGGGTCCCGGTCGGGATGGATCACCCTTGCGACTCTGACGGCGAACCCGATCGCCTGCTCCTGACCGCCGTCGACGATCATCGACGACAACACCGCCTGCGACTCGTCCCACCGCGAAAGCTCCAAGCGCACGTATACACCACCGGCCGTGTTGTCAGTGGGGCGGCACGCCGTCAAGAGCCCTGCTCGGCGGAGTTCTGGGCGAAGCAACCAGTACGCGGTCTTCATCCATCGTACTGCTCAGTGCTCGTGGACGTGGTCGCCGCGTTGGTAGTGGCGGTGAGCGTCGTGTAGGTGGTCGTCGTGCTGGACGATCTCGCAGCCGTCGTCCGGCAAGTGGTCGTGATCAAGACTCTCGATGTGCGTGCTCACTCCATGCTCATGTGGGAATGACACACAGTCGACATGGCATGGGCGCCACAAGAAGAAGTTGCCCTTGGCATTGTTGGCAAGGGCAACTTCTCTCAGGATGTCAGCTGAGGCAGGACTTGACGGCGTTGGCGAGGCTCGAGGCCCGCGGTTCGCCGACGCGGAACGACCAGAGGTTCATCGCGTAGCCGAAGCCGACGCCCGCGTCAGGGTCCGCCCAGCCGATCGAGCCGCCGGAGCCCGGGTGGCCGAACGAGTTCGGGCCCAGCATCGGCTGCGGCGGGCACGACTTCCAGAAGCCGAGCGACATGTAGAAGGAGCGCTCGGCCGGCAACTCCAGACCCGGCGGCAGCCCGTGCATCCGAGTCTTGTCAGTCTGTACTTCGATCGCCCGCTCGACCGTGGCCGGCTCCAGCAGCCGGATCCCGTCCACGTCGCTCACCGTAGCGGCGTACATCCGAGCGATCGAGCGTGCGTCGGCGGTCATGTTCGCGGCCGGGACCTCAGCCGCACGCCAGGCACGCTTGGTGAAGTAGTCCGAGGTCGGGTCGAAAGCGCCACCGAGCGTTCCGGCTTTCGCCTGGACGGAGTCCTCGCCCCAGACCGAAGTCATCCAGGTGTTGACCGTCTCCGCGTCCAGCCCAGTGGTCTCGAGAATGCCTTGGGTCATCTCCTCCAGGGTGAACGGGGCGGCGTACTCGATCGTCGCCACCTTGTCTTCCTCCTCCTCGGGCAACCCGATCCAGGCCCGCAGACCGAGCGGACCCGCCACCTCGTCGGCGAAGAACGTGCCGAGCGACTTGCCGGAGATCCGGCGGACGACCTCACCGACCAGGTAGCCGTAGGTCATCGAGTGGTAGACGTGCTCCGTACCGGGCTGCCACAACGGCTTCTGTGCCTCCAGCGCCCGGATCACCGGGTCCCAGGCGTACGCGTCCTCGAGGGTCAGCGGCCCGTCGACGACCGGCAGACCCGCCTGGTGCGACAGCAGCCAGCGCACCGGGATCTGGTCCTTGCCTCCCGCACCGAACTCCGGCCAGTACTTGACCACCGGGGCGTCCAGGTCGAGCTCACCGCGCTGGGCCAGCATGTGCGCGCAGATCGCGGTAGCGCCCTTCGTCGTGGAAGCGACCTGCGCGATGGTGTCCCGTTGCCACGGCCGCTGAGTCGCCGTGTCGGCGAAGCCACCCCACAGGTCGACGACCGGCCGACCGCCTTCGTAGACGCAACACGACGCGCCCGCCTCACCGGGGTTTCCCTCGAAGTTGGCCCGGAACGCGTCCGCGACCTTTCCCCATCCGTCCTCAACCTGTCCGTGTACGGTCACACCGCTTGTCGTATTCATGAGGATGACGATGCCGCCAGGCGCTGACACCACCCAGTCACCGCCCTGACACGCCCACCACCACATTCCGGTACTGCGGTCAGCCCGCAAGCCGCGGACGGCAAGAACCCCGAGATCCTTGTGCGCTACCGGCCTCAGTACGGCTAGAGATCAGCCGGCCAGTCGTCGTATCAGGAAGATCCGCTCGCGGCCGTTCCACAGCTGCGTCACGCCGTCGATCAGCTCGTAGCCGTGGAGTTTGTAGAAGGCGATTGCGGGTTCGTTCCCGGCCAGCGTGCGAACGACGACCGCGGTCGTGGACGGGGGAAGGCCGTGGTGCATGCGCTCAAGGAGTGTTGAGGCGATCCCGTGCCGTCGCCTGGACGAGTCGACACCCAACTCGGCCAGGTACTCCGTGGTCGCCGGGTCCAGTTGGAGTTGCGGGATCAGGTCGTCCAGCTTTCCGTACGCGGTGATGGGCAGACTGACGCAGTACCCGACCGGATGCTCGTCGGCCGTCGCCACCAAAGCTAGGCGCGAGGTCGCCAGCAGCGCCGGGAACCAACTGGAGGCCGGCCGGATCTCGCCGGGCTGGTACGAGTACGGCGGCTGCTGCTGGATGCTCTCGACCAGTGCAATCAACGCAGTACCGGCTGGGTCGCCGTCGAAGTCCTGGCGGTCGAGCGCTCGAACCGAAACACCTGACCGGTCGCCAGGACCGCGGTACGCGTCGTGGGAGTGGTCGTGGTCGAGCTCACCCAGATCCCAGTCCGGGAGGGGATCTTCGAACTTCGCCCAGCCGGCCGGGCCTTGCGCAAACTCCTCGTCGGTCAGCAAGGCAGGGTCGAGTCGTCTCCGCGGCTCGTCCAGATCGAGGTCGACCCCGATGAACACGAGCTCCTGACCGGGTGTCTCATCCGGAGTGCGCAGTTTCTGGCCCGGCTCGATGCTGAGGTTGGGCCCTGCCTGCGACCAGACCGCGAGCACATCCGGGCGGCTGGCGACCCAGCAGAACCCCTTGCTGCGCAGTACTCCGTCCCAATCCGCGAGGGCTTTCATCAGCCGGACCGGATGGAACGGACGCGGCGATCGGTAGGTGACCGACCTAATGCCGTACTCCTCGGTCTCGGGCGTGTGCCCGCCTTCCAGCTCGGCGAGCCAGCCGGGTGACTGTGCGGCCATCACCGGGTTGTAGCGACGCGTGTCGAGTACCTCGCCGATCGGAATTTCGCCGTACCGGCCGTAGATCAGGCGGGCCGTGGGGTTGAACCTGCGCAGTACGCCCTCGAGCCGGCCAAGTTCCTCGGTCGAGACCAGATCGGCCTTGCTGATGACGAGTACGTCGGCGAACTCGACCTGATCGACGAGGAGGTCCGAGATACTGCGTTCGTCCTCCTCGGCCGTGGCCAGCCCTCGCTCGGCCAGCCGATCGCCGACGGCCAGCTCGCGCAGGAACCCGCTGGCGTCGACGACTGTCACCATCGTGTCGAGCCGGGCATGGTCGGACAGGCTCGTGCCGTCCTCGAACTCCCACTCGAAAGTCGCAGCCACCGGCATCGGCTCCGAGATCCCGGTCGACTCGATCAGAATCGAGTCGAACCGCCCCTCGGCAGCCAACTCGGCAACGCTGGCGAGCAGATCCTCGCGCAAGGTGCAACAGATGCACCCGTTGGTCAGCTCAACCAGCCGTTCTTCGGTCCGATCCAGCCGCCCCTGCCCGGCGATCAGCGCGGCGTCGATGTTCACCTCACTCATGTCATTGACGATCACCGCAACCCGCCGGTCCTCCCGGTTGGCGAGCACATGGTTCAGCAACGTGGTCTTTCCCGCCCCCAAGAACCCGGACAGCACCGTCACCGGCACCGGCTCACCCACCATCGACAACCACCTCTGTTGACCTAATGAATCTGAGAATCATTATCGATAGTATCGCACCACCACCCGACCCGAGGACGAACAGATGACGGCCACAGTCGACTGGCAAACCTGGCTCCAGCGCTGGGACGCCCAACAAAGCAACTACCTCCCAGACCGCGAACACAGCCTGCGGCTGATCCTCGACATCGTCGAACGACTGGCCGGCCCGACGCCGCGTTTGCTCGACCTCGGCTGCGGCCCGGGCTCATTGCTCGGCCGAGCCCGCCACCGCTTCCCCACCGCCGACCTCACCGGCGTCGACCTAGACCCTTTCCTCCTAGAACTAGCCCGCCAGGCCCACCCAGATTCCGCCACCTACATCCAAGCCAACTACTGCGAGAAAGGCTGGCTCAAGGAAGGCACCTTCGACGCCATCACCTCGGTGAGCGCAATCCACTACCTCAGCCCAAGCCAGCTGGGCCCGCTACTCGCCACCCTGGCATCCCACCTACGCCCCGGCGGCGTCCTGGTAATCGCCGACACCCTGCGCCTGGACCCCCACCAGCGCCCCCAACTCGACCGCCTGGCCGTAGACCTCCGCCAACACCTCTGGGACGGCGGCGGCGCACCCGCCAACGCCGAAACCTGGACCGACTGGTGGCAATCAGCCCACACCGAACCAGCCTTCAAAACCCTGCTCAACCAACGAGCCTCAGCCCTAGCTACCCTCACCGAACCCGAGACCGCGGTGACCTTGCCAATGCTGATGAACGCCTTGGCGTCTGCCGGCTTCACGGAAGTTGGCCCGCTCTATCAATCCGCCGACCACCACGTCATCGCCGCAGTCCGCTGACTAGCTCTGCACAGCCTCGAAGAGGCGTACAGCAGATGCGCGCTATGGTCGCGACCGTCGCCCCCGATGCCGAGGTCATCCCCGTTCTGCTTTCGTTCTGGGCGTCAGTTGGAGACCGCCTTGACAGCGTCGAGGATGCTTGCGGCCACCTCGGCGGGCTGCGAGACGCTCAGGGCGTGAGAGGCACCGGCTACCTCGCGGATCCCGCGGGCGCCCGCTCGTTCTGCGAAGTACCGGTGAGCGGCGACGGGGATGCAGAGGTCCTGGTCGCTGATCACGAACCAGGACGGGATCGTCCGCCAGGCCGGCGCGGTGGTGGGCAGTCCGTCGGTGAGCGCCTTCTCGGTCACCGGTCGTTGGGTGGCGGCCATCAGGGCGGCTTGCTCCGCGGGTACGTCGGCGGCGAACTGCTGGTGGAACTTGTCCTGCTGGATGGCGAGATCGTTCCCGCCCGACGCGACCGGGTAGGCGTGCAGCGTCTCACCGAGCGTGCTGCCGGGGAACTTGGCGGCTAGTTCGAGGGCGCTCTCCCCGTGCTCGGGTGTGAACGCGTCGACGTACACCAGGCCGAGCACCGACGTGTTGCCGGACGCGGCCTCGGTGATCACCATGCCGCCGTACGAATGGCCCGCCAGGACGACCGGGCCGCCGATCCCGGCGATCACGTCCCGGATGTAGGCCGCGTCCTCGGCGAGACCACGCAGTGGGTTGGCGGCCGCGACGACGTCCAGCGACTCCTTGTGCAGACACTCGATCACGCCGTTCCAGCTCGCGGACTCCGCGAACGCGCCGTGCACGAGGACGATGGTGGGTTTCTGGTCATTCATGGTTCTGCTCTCCTGGATGACGGTTGATGTCACCAGCAATGACCGGACAGTCCGTCGGGCTGTGACGGGCGACGGTCTGCAGCAGGGTCACGGTGACCAGCAGTACGCACACTGTGGCAATCAGTACGACGACCAGTTGCACGCCGCCGTACGGAGCGAGCAGCGGCGTGAGGGTGATCAGGGTCGCGGCCGCGATGCTCGTCGACGGGCGCACCAGTGGTGCGGCGACGATCGGCCAGTTCACCGCCCACAGCAGTACTACGAACACCGCTGCCGGTACGGCGATGGCGAAGCCTGTGGCGGTTGGTGAGATCGGGAGTGGATGGCTGGTCTGTTCGACCGCGACCTCCAGTCCTGCGCCGAGTGCGGCGAGTGCCGCGAACAGGCCGTAGTGGCCGTAGCCCCAGATGAAAGACTTGTCCCGGTTGGCTTCGAGCCCGGCGCCGGCCGGCTGGAGGAAGTAGAGCCACCACAGGGAGAACAGCAGCACCAGGCCGCCCGCCGCCACGACCACCATCGCCAGGCTGACCTCGGTGGCCCGGACAGCGTTGCTGGCGGCAAGCACACTCTCGCCCAGCAGGATGATGGTGAAGAGGCCGTACCGCTCGGCCACGTGGTGCGGGTGCCAGCCCGTCTCCCCGGTGCGCTGCGCCCACCAAGGCACGGTCAGCTCGAGCACGGCCAGGCAGACGAAGGTGAGGGTGGTGGTCTCACCGGTAGCCAGCCGGATCAGCCAACCGACCTGGAGCAGGCTGATCCCCACGGCATTCCGGATCGCAGTGCGGCGTCCATCGGGGTCCTCCACCGCGGCGCGAAGCCACTGGACGATCTGGCCGCCGCGCATGATCAGGTACCCGAGCGTCACGACCCGGAAGTCGGCCTCGGCCGCCGCAGCCGGTACGCCGGCCGCCAGCACCAGCACGCCGCCCATCTGCACCATGGTGAGCAGCCGGTAGGCCACGTCGTCGGTGTCGTAGGCAGTGGCGAACCAGGTGAAGTTCATCCACGCCCACCAGATCGCGAAGAACACCTGCAGGAACCCGATCACGGCGTAGTGACCACTCGCGAGACTGTGCGCCAGCTCAGCTGCGGCGGCCGCGACCGCGACCACGAATGTGAGATCGAAGAGCAGTTCGAGCGGACTGGCCGCACGGTGCTGTTCATCGGGTCCGCGCGGCCGCATGCGGGCCCTGATCGGCGCTTCGGGCATGGTTCGACTCCTCGGCTGGTCGGCTTTCACCAACACAGACAGAACAGCCGCGCTCCCTGTGACCGCACCCTGACACTCGCCGTCGTGGGCGGGGTGGGATTAGCCTCTTGTCGGGAGGTCGGCAGTCCGCTCCGCTCGAGTATCCGGCCGGAGAGGCCGACGGCCGCGGTGCGGAACACGCCAGGCGCCGGTAGTCGGTCGGGTGCGACAGCGCCCAAGCCGTGCTGGCGGTAGCCCGCAAGGAGGATGAGGGTGGCCGGTGTGAACCCGGGTTGACGGGACCGCGGTTGAGCTGCGGATCACGTCGACCACGGGTAGTCGGATGGGCGCGGCAGCGCCCAAGGTGCGGGCGGTAGCCCGCAAGTGAGGTAGGGGTGGGCGGGGCCGGTGCGGAGCGCGCGACGGAGGAGCGGGCGTAGCACTGGCGGGGGAAGAAAATCCTTACCTGATGCGCATTCCGGAGATGGCTCGGGAGATTACTAGGCGCTGGATTTCTGAGGTGCCTTCGAAGATTGTGTAGATTTTGGCGTCTCGGTGCATGCGTTCTACGGGGTATTCGCGGGTGTAGCCGTTGCCGCCGAGGATTTGGATGGCTTCTTCGGTGACCTTGACTGCTACTTCGCCGGCCTTGAGTTTGGCCATGGAGCCTTCGCCGGTGCGGTAGTTGGGGGTTTCGCCGCGCATCAGGGCGGCGGACATGTTAGCGGCTCGCCAGACCAGGAGGCGGGCGGCGTCGATTTCCATCGCCATGTCGGCGAGTTTGAAGGCGATGCCCTGGTTGTCGATGATCGGGCGGCCGAACTGTTCGCGGCCCTTCGCGTACTCAAGGGCGAACTCGTACGCCGCCCGCGCGATCCCGATTGCCTGGGCGCCGACGATGTGACGGGTCATCTCGAAGGTGGCCATCGAGGCGTTGCGGGCTCGGTCACCCGGCTGGGGCTCGCGTGCTTTCGCCAACCTAGCGTCCAGCTTCTCCTTGCCACCAAGGACATTTCCGGCCGGGATGCGGACGTTGTCGAAGAAGACGTCGGCCGTGTGCGATGCGCGCAGGCCATGCTTGCGGAGCTTGGTGCCCTGCTCAAGCCCCTTCACCTCAGTACGCGGTACTACGAAAGCCGCCTGGCCCTTCGTCCCCAGCGACGGGTCGACCGTGGCGACGACCACGTGGATGTCGGCGATGCCGCCGTTGGTGGCCCAGGCCTTCTGGCCGTTGATGACCCACTCGTCGGTCTTTTCGTCGTACGTCGCCCGGGTGCGGATCGCGGAGACGTCGGAGCCGGCGCCGGGCTCGGAGGAGCAGAAGGCGGCGACCACCACGTCGTCGGGGGTGCCGTAGCAGCGGGGCAGCCACTCGCTCCACTGCTCGGGGGTGCCGTTGGAGAAGATCGCGGAGCTGGCCAGGCCGGTGCCGACCAGGGACATGCCGATACCGGCGTCACCCCAGAACAGTTCCTCCTGGACCACCGGCATCAGCAGGCCGGACGGGTCGATGAAGAGGTTGATGTTCGCGTCCAGCCCGTACAGGCCGATCTTCGCGGCCTCCTGGATCACCGGCCACGGCGTCGTCTCGCGTTCGTCCCACTCGGAGGCGGCCGGCCGGATCACCGTCTCGGCGAAGTCGTGGGCCCATCGCTGGAGCTCCAGCTGGTCCTCGTTCAGGCCGAGCGAGAAGGTGCTCCAGCCCGGCTTCGAGCGCTCGGCGGCGAGTTCGCCGGCCAGCGCCATCACATCGGCCGACACCACGGGAGCCGGTACGTCGGGAGCCGATGCTGCGGGAGCCGGTACTGCGGGAGACTCGGTCATGATCTGCGATTCCTCCGACAACGGGTGACAAGCAAACACTGCAGGGGTGGCGCCGCCGGCCTCGCGGCTGCCGACGAGAACATGTTACCCACGAGTGTAACTATCGTTTGCACTCAGGGGTACCGCTATGGCTAAGATCGGTCCATGAGCTCCGCGCTGCTCGCGATCGGACGCCGCCGGACCACGGCGGAGCGTCGTCGCGACCGGGAGCGGGACATCATCCGGGCGACCCGGGACCTGTTCGACGAGCGCGGCGCGATCGACGCCCAGATCGACGACATCGCCAAGCGGGTCGGGATCAACAAGGCGCTGATCTACCGGCATTTCGCGGGCAAGGAAGAGCTGTTCGCGCTCACCCTGGTCGACTATCTCGGCGAGCTCGACGAGCGGCTGCAACAAGTCGACGGGCCGCGCAAAGCGCCGATGACCAGGCTGCGCGCGCTCAGCGAGGTGTTCGTCGACTTCTGCCTGGAGTATCCGGCGTTCGCCGACTGCGCGATGAGCCTGCTGCGGCGTACCGGGGAAGAACTGTTCGGCGAGATCACCGAGCCGGTGATGGTGAAACTTGGTGCCGCGATGGCCAGTGCGCTGGACCGGATCTCGGCGATCCTCAAGGCCGGTCAGCGGACGGGCGTCTTCGACGAGGTCGACACCGACTACCTCGCCAACCACCTCTACACCCAGACGCTCGGCGCGATGCACATGGCGCGGATGGGGCTCATCGTTTCGCGCGACACACCGCACCAAGGCGATCGCCCCGGCCACCCGGTGGTCCACCAGGCCGACATCGGCACGGTGCGGGCGACCGCCATCACGGCAACGCTGGCCACAGCAGTCGGCCGCAAAGCACTCACCGGTACTACGCCCGCCAAGGCGGGCCCCAGGCGCGCCACCAACGGAGCACTCAAGGCCGGCGGCACCACCAAAGCGGCCAGCACCAACAGCACAGCCGGCAGGACGAGTACGAGCAGCACCGGTAGGACCAAGCATGGCAAGGCCACCGCCCGGCGCTCACCCTCACGCACCGCAGGAGACAACCAGTGACCGAGATCCGCAAGGTGGCAGTCGTCGCCGGCAACCGCATCCCCTTCGCCCGGCAGGACAAGACCTACCGGCACGCCTCGAACTCCGACATGCTCACCGCCGCCCTCAACGGTCTGGTCGACCGCACCGGGCTCGGCGGCCAGGAGGTCGGCGAGGTGGTCGCCGGTGCGGTCCTCAAGCACGCGCGCGACTGGAACATGGTCCGCGAGGTAGTCCTCGGCTCGAAGCTCGCGCCCACCACTCCGGCGTACGACATCCAGCAGGCCTGTGGCACCGGTCTGGAGGCGGCGATCCTGGTCGCCAACAAGATCGCGCTCGGCCAGATCGACGCCGGCATCGCGGGTGGCGTCGACACGGCCAGTGACGCGCCCATCGCGGTCAACAACGCGCTGCGCAACGTCCTCCTCGACCTCAACCGGGCCAAGTCGCTCCAGGACCGTCTCAAGGTCCTGGCCCGCGTCCGCCCGAAGGACGTAGTACCGGAGATCCCCCGCAACGCCGAGCCGCGGACGCGCAAGTCGATGGGCGAGCACGCCGCCCTGACCGCGCTCGAGTGGGGCATCACCCGCGAGGCGCAGGACGAGCTGGCCTACCGTTCGCACGTCAACCTGGCCAAGGCGTACGACCGTGGCTTCCAGCAGGAGCTCATCACGCCGTACCTCAGCCTGGAGAAGGACCAGAACCTGCGCCCCGACACGACCGTCGAGAAGCTCGCGAAGCTCAAGCCGGTGTTCGGCAAGGGCGAGACGGCGACCATGACCGCCGGCAACTCCACTCCCCTGACCGACGGCGCCTCCACGGTCCTGCTGTCGACGGACGAGTGGGCCGCCGAGCACGGACTCAGGCCGCTCGCCTACCTGACCCACTCGCAGACCGCGGCCGTCGACTACGTGAAGGGCGCGGAAGGGCTGCTGATGGCCCCCGCGTACGCCGTACCGCGCATGCTCCAGCGAGCGGGTCTCACCCTGCAAGACTTCGACTACTACGAGATCCACGAGGCGTTCGCCTCACAGGTCCTGTCCACGCTGAAAGCCTGGGAGGACCCGATCTTCTGCAAGGAGCGGCTCGGCCTGGACGCGCCGCTGGGCGAGATCGACCGCGACAAGCTGAACGTCAACGGCAGCTCGCTGGCGGCGGGGCACCCGTTCGCCGCAACTGGCGGCCGGATCGTCGCCGCACTGGCCAAGCAGTTGGACGAGAACGGCGGTGGCCGCGGCCTGATCTCGATCTGTGCCGCCGGTGGCCAGGGCGTCGTCGCCATCCTCGAGAAGTAGGAGCAGACCGAAGATGACGGATCGCTACCAGACTTTCACCCGTACGCCGCTGGGCCGCACGCTGGTGAAGAACCTCGGGCTCCCCGACCCGACCCCGTTGCCGCGCTGGACCGAAGGCTCGCCGGTGATCGACGGCCAGGTGGTCTTCGGCGCGATCGGCGAAACCGATGCAGGCAAGGCGATCCAGGCCTTGCTGCGCGATGTCGGAGCCTCCTTCAGTACTGCGGCCGAAGGCGTCGCGTCCAGCACCCTTCGCCCGAAGGCACTCGTCTTCGACGCGACCGGTGCGGCCTCGACGGCAGACCTCACCTCGCTGCAGCGCTTCTTCTCACCACTCATTCGCCAGCTCGGTACTGCGGGACGCGTGATCGTCGTCGGCCGTACTCCGGAGCTGTCCGCGTCGCCCGAGCAGCAGATCGCGCAGCGCGCCCTGGAGGGCTTCACCAGGTCGCTGGCCAAGGAGGTCAAGCGAGGCGCGACGGTCAACCTCGTGTACGTCGCCCCGGACGCGCACGAGCAACTCGACTCGACCCTGCGCTTCTTCCTCTCCCCCAAGTCCGCGTATGTCGACGGCCAGGTCGTCCGCGTCGGCACCGGCCCTCTGGTCGGCAACGACCCAACCGCTCCCCTGGCCGGGAAGGTCGCGCTTGTCACTGGCGCGGCGCGGGGCATCGGCGCCGCGATCGCGCAGACCCTCGCGCGGGACGGCGCGACCGTGCTGGGGGTCGACGTACCGCAGAACGCCAACGACCTGCGCAAGGTGATGACCAAGATCGGCGGCAGTGAGCTGCTGCTCGACGTGACCGCGATCGACGCGCCACAACGGATCGCGGCGGCCGGCGCAGAGCTCGGCGGGCTCGACATCGTCGTCCACAACGCGGGCATCACGCGCGACAAGCGCCTGGCGAACATGCGGACCGACGCCTGGGACGCCGTCCTCGACGTCAACCTTCGGGCGCCGGAGCGGATCACTGCGCACCTGCTGGAGTCCGGCGGGCTGAACGACGGTGGTTCGGTGATCGGCGTCGCCTCCATCGCCGGCATCGCGGGCAACAATGGTCAGACCAACTACGCGACCTCCAAGGCCGGCGTGATCGGCCTGGTCGATGCGCTAGCGCCACGGCTGGCCGAGCGGCAGATCCGGATCAACGCCGTCGCGCCCGGGTTCATCGAGACCGAGATGACCGCGAAGGTGCCGTTCGCGATTCGCGAGGTGGGGCGCCGGATCAACTCGCTGCAGCAGGGTGGCCTACCGATCGACGTCGCCGAGACGATCGCCTGGTTCGCCGATCCGGCCTCGGCCGGCGTCACCGGCAACGTGGTCCGCGTCTGCGGCCAGAGCATGCTCGGAGCCTGAGATGCCGACCCGCCGGTACGACGACTCGCCGGGCTTCGGCGCGCTGTACGCACGGACGGTCAAGGCGACGCTGCGCAAAGCGGAGTACGAGCCGGACGCCGACGGGCTGACCCTGGAGTTGCCGCGTGCCGCGGTCGACCAGGACCACCTCGCGGCGTACCGGGAAGTGACCGGGTTCAGCGCGGGCCCGGCGTTGCCGGTCACGTATCCGCACGTGCTCGCGTTTCCGCTGCACCTGGATCTGATGTCGGATCCTTCGTTCCCGTACAAGCCGATGGGCATCGTGCACCTGTCGAACACGATCACCCAGCTCAAGCCGCTGCCGATGCACGCGGAGTTCGCGATCAGCGTGCACAGCAGCCCGGAGCGCCCGCATCCGAAGGGCACCGTCTTCGACATCCTCAGCCAGGTCAGCGTGGACGACGAGGTCGTCTGGACCGACTCGACCACGCTGCTGAGCCGCTCCGCGGGCACCCCGTCGGCACACGCCGACCTGCTCCCCGACCCGGAGCTCGAGCCGACCGCCGCCTGGGACCTGCGCGCCAACCTCGGCCGCCGGTACGCCGCCGCCTCGGGTGACCGCAACCCGATCCACCTGTTCAAGCTGTCGGCACAGGCCTTCGGATTCCCGCGCCAGATCGCCCACGGCATGTGGGCCAAGGCCGCCGCCCTCGCCTCCATCCAGCGAGCCGGCGGCCTCCCCGACGCCTACACAGTCCGCGTCGACTTCCGCAAACCACTCCTCCTCCCCTCCCGAGTCACCTTCGCCCACCGCCGAACCCCCGACGCCGGCCCGACCGACTTCGCCCTCTACAACGAGGACCGCTCCCTTACCCACCTGATCGGCCAACTGCAGCCCCGCTGAGTCAGTCGCGGATCAGGGGGTTGCAGGCCTTGGCCAACTGGTCGAGGGCCTCGGCGATGGGGGCTGGGGGCAACTGGTTGGCGTTGCGGAGGCGTAGGGCGAGGGTGCCGGCGTCGGCTTCGCGGGGGCCGATGACGGCCTGGTACGGCGCCAGCCGGTTCTCGCGGATCCTGGCGCCCAAGGTGCCCTCGTCGGCATGCGCGATCTCGACCCGCAGCCCGCGATCGCGCGCTCGCCGCGCGACCTCGCCGGACAGCTTCTCCTGGTCGTCCGAGATCGGCAGTACGACGAGCTGCACCGGGGCCAACCAGGCGGGGAAGGCTCCGCCGTGGACCTCGATCAGGTGGGCGACGGCCCGCTCGATGCTGCCCACGATGGCGCGGTGGATCATCACCGGGCGGTGCTTGTTGCCGTCGGCACCGATGTACTCCAGCCCGAACGCGGCCGGCTGGTGGAAGTCGACCTGGATGGTGGACAGGGTCGACTCCCGGCCCGCCGAGTCCTCGATCTGGATGTCGATCTTCGGGCCGTAGAAGGCTGCCTCGCCAGGCACCTCGGAGTACGGGACTCCGGCCTTTTCCAGTACGTCGCGCAGCAGGTCGGCGGCGATCGCCCAGCTCTCTGCGTCACCGACGTACTTGCTCGATGGTTCGCCGAGGCGTGCGTCCTCGGCGGGCAACGAGAGCATGTAGCTCGACGCGCTGATGCCCATGTCGCTGTGCGCCTGCTTGATCAGCTCAAGGGCGGCCAAGGCCTCGTCGGCGACCTGCTCCAGCATGCAGAAGATGTGCCCGTCGTTCAGCTGCATGGCTCGAACTCTGGTCAGCCCGCCCAGTACGCCGGACAGCTCCGACCGGTACTGCCCGCCGAGCTCCGACATGCGCAGCGGCAGCTCGCGATAGCTGTGGGCCCGTGAGCGGAACATCAACGCGTGGTGTGGGCACAGGCTCGGCCTCAACACAACTTCCTCCCCACCGATGTCCATCGGCGGATACATGTCCTCGCTGTACTTCGACCAGTGACCCGAGATCTCGTACAGCTCGCGCTTGCCGAGCACCGGCGAATAGACCTGCTGGTAGCCGGCTCTTCGCTCGACGTCGACGATGTAGCGCTCGAGGGACTGGCGGATCGCGGCACCGGCCGGCAGCCAGTACGGCAGACCCGCACCGATCAGCGGGTCGGAGTCGAACAGGCCGAGTTCGCGGCCGAGCTTGCGGTGGTCGTACATGGGGGACTCCTCAGTGACAGAGGCGAGTGTCCACATGGCAAAGCCCCGGGCACTCGCCCCGGGGCTTGGATTTTCGACAGTCAGCTGTCAGCGCGCCGGGACAAACCTCGGCGTCGTCGTCACTGCTGCGCGCTGAATCATGTCGTCAAATGTAGCAGACGGATCGAGCTCACTCGTCGTCCAGATCCAGCCCGATCGGCCGGATCAGCCCTTCCTGCGCGACCGATGCAACCAGCTTCCCGTCCTGGCTGAACAGGCGCCCGGTCGCGAACCCACGAGCCCCGGAAGCCGACGGCGACGCCTGGTCGTACAGCAGCCACTCGTCTGCCCGGAACGACCGGTGGAACCAGAGTGCGTGGTCGATCGAGGCCGGCTGGATCCGCCGGTCGCCGATGATGATGCCGTGCGGCAACAAGCTTGCCCCTAGCAACGTCAGGTCACTCGCATAGGCCAGAACGCAAGCGTGCAAGGCCGCATCGTCGTCAAGCTTGCCCGCGGCCCTGATCCAGAACTGCCGCCCGGTCAACCCGGCCAGCCGGACGTCGAGTGCCGCCCACTCCTTGTTCCAGTCCTCGGCCTTGCGCCCGCTGGCCGCCTCGAAGACTGACGCGAGCGTCGGCGCCTCGTCTGGCGGCACCAGGTCGTCCGGCATCGGGTCGGCGTGGTCGAGCCCACGCTCGGGCACCTGGAACGAGGCGGACATGTAGAAGATCGTCTTGCCGTGCTGCGTGGCGACCACCCGGCGACTGCTGAACGAACGCCCGTCGCGGATCAGCTCCGGCTGGTACTCGATCGGCACCGACGTGTCGCCCGGCCGCAGGAAGTATCCGTGCAGCGAGTGCACCACGCGATCCGGGCCGACCGTGCGGCTCGCCGCCGCCAGCGCCTGGCCGAGCACCTGACCGCCGAACACCCGCTGAGCGGACGTCTGCGGCTGCCGGCCGCGAAACAGATCGGCATCGAGCTTTTCCAGGTCGAGCAGCTCGACCAGATCCTCCAGCGACTCGGGCATACCTCATCCTGTCAGTTTCTGCCCGTACTGCGAGCACGGGGCCTCCCAGCCTTGACCGATGAGGGAAGGACGCCCGGTCATGGGGCCTCCCGGTCTGGACTGAGGAGCGGAGGAGCGAAGCGACGGAGCGACGAGGGAAGACCGGGAGGTTAGCCCCATGACCCGCCGAGCCGAAGGCGAGGCCAAAAGCACCGCTCACGGCCTTTTCGGTGAGCTTTCGGTTGCCTTGGGTACATTGATGAACGCTCAACCATCTTACCTACGAACGACAGGAGCAGTCTTGAGTTCCCTTCGCACGCTGACCCGGCCCGCTCACGCCGCCCGCGACCTGGTTCTGCTGGTCGCGCGCGTCGGCCTCGGCGTGATCTTCATCGCCCACGGCTGGCAGAAGTTCAGCACCAACGGTCTCGACAAGACCGCCGCCGGCTTCGACCAGATGGGCGTGCCCGCACCGACGCTGTCCGCGTACTACGCGGCGGCCGTCGAGCTGATCGGTGGAGCAGCCCTGATCCTCGGCGCGCTGACCACGGTCGCCGGCGTGCTGCTCGCGCTGGACATGGTCGGGGCGTTCCTCTTCGTCCACATGTCCAACGGCGTCTTCGTGGCGACCGGCGGCTGGGAACTGGTGGTTGTCCTCGGCCTGTTGTCGCTGACGATCGCCGTCGTCGGCGCCGGCCGGATCTCGCTCGACAACGCGCTCACCCGCGGCACCGAGCAGCGCGCCAGCCTCTCCGCCTGACGCTCGAACCACAGCACAGCGGCGGCCGGGCACTCACGTGCACCGGCCGCCGCTGTGGTTCGTAGTACTTAGTTGTCCTCTTCGCGGTTCAGCTCGGCGAGGAACTGCTCGACCTCGGCGCCGAGCTCGTCGGCGGAGGGCGTCGAGCCCGCGAGCAGGCTGCCACGGCTGAGCGAGCCGGCGGCAGCGTCGTACTGGGTCTCCAGTGCGTTGACCACGGAGGCGGCGTCCTCGGACGCCTCGACCTGCTCGTCGACCATCCGGCCGGTCACGGCCGCCTCGTCGAGCAGTGCCTTGCTGGGGAGCAGCAGGCCGGTCGCTGCCGAGATGGCGTGGACCAGAGCCAGCGCTGCGCCTGGGAAGCGGTTCTCCGCGAGATAGTGCGGCACGTGGACGGCGAAGCCCATCGCGTCCTTGCCGGCCTCCCCCAGGCGGACCTGGAGCATGGTCGCGGCGCTCGCCGGGAGCCGCATCTCGCCGTCCCAGATGTTCGAGCGGGTCACCAGCTCGGGGCGCGTCGCGTGGGCCGTCAGACCGAGCGGGCGGGTGTGCGGCACGCCCATCGGGATGCCGTGCACGCCGACGGTCAGCGTCACGTTGTACAGCTCGATCAGCTGGCGGACAGCACCGGCGAAACGGTTCCAGTGGTTGTCAGGCTCGACGCCCTCCAGCAGCAGGAACTCCACGCCCGCGTCGTCCTTCAGCAGGTGCAGGGACAGCTGCGGCGGGCTGTAGTCGATGAACCGGTCCTCGGCGAACGTCACCTCGGGACGGCGGGCCCGGTAGTCGTGCAGGAGGTCGACGTCGAACCGCGCGAGCAGCCGGCTGTCCAGCACCTCGAGCAAGTGGTCAGCGGTCACCCGGCCGGCCTGGCCGGCGTCCATGAACCCGTCGAGCGAATGCACCAGCACCTTCGGCGCAGCCGCCGGGCCGGTGGCCACCGACTCGTCGACGATCTCGTAGAGGTCGTCCGGTCGCAGCATCGTCGTCTCCTTCTCGTGGCCTTCAGGGCGGGTCGGCCCCTCTATCCTGCCTTCCCTTTCAACAACGTCGCCGCTCCGGGCAGGAATTCCGGCTCATGGGATCTTTTCTCACCTGCTGTCACCGCCGGTACGCCGCGGCGCTGGTTGCGGCTGCGTCGAGGTGCTCGAAGACGGCTGGACATGCCCTAGGACGAGCATTGTGGGAAAGCGCTTGCTAGCGTGCTCCTGTGCGCACCGAATCGGAACCGACCGCCTCCCCCGCCCAGTCGTCCGCCCAGCCCTCGACCGAGGCAGCCACCCAGCCTGGTCCGGCGACCGGCGAGTCGGCCACCTCCGCGGCCGGCGGCCGGCCGACGGTCATGCTGGCGATGAACGAGTCGAGCCGTGTCCGCGTGCTGGTCCCCGCGGTCCGGGAGCGCCTCGAGCGGGTGGCGGACGTGCTTGCCATTGGGCCTGGCGGGCCGTTCCTCGCTGATCCGGAGGTTCAGGCTGCCCTCGGCGAGGTCGACGTGTTGCTCACCGGCTGGGGCTGCCCCGCGATCACGCCGGAGGTCCTCGACGCGGCACCGAAGCTCAAGGCGATCATCCACTCAGCCGGCTCGGTGAAGCACTTCGTCGACCCGGCCGCCTTCGAGCGCGGTATCCAGGTCTCCTCCGCGGTGGTGGCCAACGCGCTGCCGGTGGCCGAGTTCACGGCCGCCACGATCGTGCTCAGCGGGAAGCGCGCGTTCCGCCTCGGAGCGGAGTACAAGGCGAACAGGCAGCGACCGGATCACAGCACCGTGCCGGGCAACTATGGGAACACCGTCGGACTGCTGGGTGCCTCGCGGATCGGGCGGCTGGTGGCGGAGCGGCTTCGCGCGTTCGACCTCGAAGTACTGATCAGTGATCCGTACTTGTCCGCGACCGAGGCTGCTGAGCTTGGCGCCGAACTCGTGGAGCTGGACGAGTTGTTCAGTCGCAGCGACGTCCTGAGCGTGCACGCGCCGTTGTTGCCCGAGACGGTCGGGCTGGTCGACGCTCGTCTGCTCGGTCTGCTGAAGGACGGCTCCGTGCTGATCAACACCGCTCGGGGACGCATCGTCGACGCCGCCGCGCTGGAGCAGGAATGCCGCTCGGGACGGCTCGATGCGGTCCTGGACGTGACCGACCCCGAGCCGTTGCCCGCGGACTCGCCGCTGCTCGACCTGCCGAACGTGTTCCTGACGCCGCACGTAGCGGGTGCCGTCGGCAACGAGGTCGCGCGGCTCGGAGAACTCGCGGTCAGTGAGATGGAACGTTTTGCCTCCGGCGCTCCTCTACAACACACAATCAGTGCCGCCGAACTGGGGAGAATCGCATGACACGCCTCGTGCTGCCTGACACCGACCGGGTGCTGTCCCGCCAGACCGGCTGGGTGCGCGCCCACTGGGAGGCGCTCGCCGACCACCTGCTCGACTCACTCGTCCCGTACTTCTCCCCCGGCAACGCGCGCGTCGTCCTGCCCGGCCGACCCAGCCGCTCCGGTACTGCGTCCGACGAGTTGGAAGGGTTCGCCCGATCGTTCATGCTCGCCGCCTTCCGGATCGCCGGCGTGCGCGGCGAGGGCTGCGAAAAACTGATCGAGCGGTACGTTCGCGGCGTCACCAACGGCGCCGACCCGGACCACCCCGAGGCGTGGCTGCGCCTCACTCCCCGCTCACAGCAGATGGTTGAAGCCGCCGCGATCGCCGTCGCGCTGCACGAGTCCCGCGAGTGGATCTGGGACCGGCTCGACACCCGCGCGCAGGAGCACGTCGCGGAGTGGCTCGGTGGCTTCATCGGCTCGACCACGCACGACAACAACTGGCGGCTGTTCCAGGTGGTCAGCGAGCAGTTCCTCGCCTCGGTCGGGGCGCCGTACTCCCAGGAGGACATCGACGGCGGCCTGGACCGGATCGAGGACTGGTACGTCGGCGACGGCTGGTACTCCGACGGCGACGGGCAGAACTTCGACAACTACATCGGCTGGGCGATGCACCTCTACCCGGGCATCTGGACCCGGATAGCGGCGGCCACCCCGGGCGCGCAGTACGAGGATCGCTTGAAGGTGTACCGGGATCGGCTGAGCCTGTTCCTGGAAGATGCCATCCACCTGGTGGGCAACGACGGCGCGCCCGTCTACCAGGGCAGGTCGTTGACGTATCGGATGGCCGCGGCGACGCCTTACTGGATGGGGCAGCTCCTGGACGCTTCCCCGATCACGCCGGGCGCCACGCGACGCCTGTGCTCCGGAATTGCGCGTCACTTCGTGCAGCACGGCGTACCGGATGAGCGGGGACTGTTGACGCTGGGGTGGTACGACACGTTCCTGCCGACCACGCAGGCGTACTCCGGGCCTGGTTCGCCGTACTGGGCGTCGAAGGGCTTCATCGGGCTGCTCCTGCCGCCGGAGCATCCGGTCTGGTCGGACCCGGAGGACTCGGTCCCGCTGGATGAGGCTGACCAGGTCCGCGCGATGCCCGCGCCTGGCTGGCTGGTCCACGCGAGCAGGCACGACCAGGTGGTCAAGCTGATCAACCACGGCGCCGACCACGCTCCCCCGGCCGAGCCGGAGGGAGTGGAGCCGGCTGCTGACCCGCACTACGACCGGCTGGCCTATGCCAACCACGCCGGACCCGAAATCTCCGACGCCGCCTCGCTGCAACGGGTGGACAACCTGACCTCGCTCGTCGATCAGCACGGCAAACCGAGCTACCGCGGACGGATCCGCCGGCTCGGCGTCGGCACACGATCCGCGGCCTCCTGGCACAACGCGTGGGTCGGCGGTGACGGGCCGTGGCCGATCGAGACCGCCTCCGTGGTGCACGCCGGGTGGGAGATCCGGTGCTCACTGGTGCACGGGCCGGCCGGCGTACTGGTCCGGACCGGTGGGTACGCCGTCGCGGGCGACTCATTGCCGACGGCAACAGTTGGCGAGGAGCCCGCGTGGGCGTCGGCGCGCAACTCGGACGGGCTGATGTCGGCCGTGGTCAACCTGCACGGGTACGACGAGGCCGGGGTGCACCGCGATCTCGGGGCGAACCCGTTCGGGCCGCACTCGGCCACGCCGTACCTGACCGTGGCGCACACCGGTGAGCCCGCGGTGCTCGTGCACGCGGTGTTGCTGACTCGTGACGCGATCCGCCCGGAGGCACTTGCCGAGGGCATCGAGGTCGCCGTCGACGGCCAGGAGGTAACCGTCACACTTCCCGGCGACGACCGGGAAATTGTCCGGCTCGGGAACCGCTGATCTCGTACGGTAGAGACATGACGGAAACGATCGAACCCGCTGCCACCGACGCGCTGTCGGCGGCCGTGGCGGCCGACCCCAGTACGGCGAACCAGGAAAAGTTGTGGGGGGCAACCTTCGCGTTGGAGCGCTGGTGGTTCGTGCAGCGCGGCGAGCCGGACAACCCGCAACCGTTCGTCGGGGTGCACCAGGACCAGCCGTTCCTGATGGCGTTCACCTCCGCGCAGCGGGCCCGTGGGTTCGCGATCGAGAACGGGTTGAGTCCCGCCGACGCCGAGGTGCTGGTGCTCGCGCTGACCCCGGACGACACGGTCGCGCAGGCGCCGGTCTGGCTGCAGCAGGGCATCGCGGCGATCACCTTCGACCACGGGATCAGCGGGTACTTCGCTCCGCTGGGCAACCTGCCCGCTATCCGGGCGCACGTCCGCGGGAAGGCGTGACAGCGGCTTCTGACATGCTGTTAGGCCAGCCTCGCCAACGGTGAGAAATCGTCTGCGGCGCACTAGATTGGCCAGCATGAGCACGTACCAGAAACTTCTTCAAGACCAGATTCGCAACGAGTTCACGGCGTCGCACCAGTACACGGCAGTGGCTGTCTGGTACGACGACCAGGACCTGCCGCAGCTCGCGGGGCACTTCTACAAGCAGGCGCTGGAAGAGCGCAACCACGCGATGATGATGGTGCAGTACCTGCTGGACATGGACATCCGGCCGCAGATCCCCGGCGTCGGCGAGGTCGTGAACGACTTCAAGACCGCGCTGGAGCCGCTGGAGCTCGCGCTGCAGCAGGAGATCACCGTCACCAAGCAGATCGAGACGCTGGCCCGGACCGCGCGCGACGACGGCGACTACGTCGGCGAGCAGTTCATGCAGTGGTTCCTCAAGGAGCAGGTCGAGGAAGTCTCCGCGATGACGACGCTGGTCAACGTCGCGAAGCGGGCCGGTGACAACCTGTTCCACCTGGAGGACTTCCTCGCTCGCGAGGTGGTCGGCGACCAGGGCAGTGACCCGACGGCGCCGACCGCAGCCGGCGGCAAGGTCTGACCCGAGTGCGGGTCTGAACGCCTTGTTCTGAAGGCGTTCCACCAACGTGCTCCGGGCCGCCGCCATGCGCGCGGCGGCCCCGGCCGAGAGTCCCCCGCTCATCGGGTGCCTGCGGAATCGCAGTACCGGCTAGATGCCGTCTCCCGGTAACGGCTTGCAAGCACCACGTCGCAGTACCGGCTTGTGACTACCAGGAGCCGCCGCCTCCGCCGCCTCCACCGCCGCCGGACGAGCCGCCGCTGAAGCCGGACGAGCTGCCGCCGCCACCGCCACTTCCGGCCGGGGCAGGCGGCGGGTCGAAGGTGTGGGCCACGGTCTGGCTGATGTTGCCCGCGGCGAACCCCGAGCTGTAGTAGGACGGACCTGAGTACCAGTAGGGGTCCGGCGGGATCCGGCCGGCCGCGACCAGTTGGGCGCAGACGCGCTGCCAGCGGTCCGCCAGGTCGAAGGCGATGGCCCAGGGCAAGTACTTGCTGAAGATGTCCTCGCCCTCCTCGAACCTGAGCTGGTCGGCCTCGGCCGTCGCCAGGTAGGTCCGGAAGCCGATCAGCTGGTCCGTCACCGCGCGGCCGGCAGCATTCCGTTGCCCTCGGCCCCGAATGCTGAACCAGACGCCGATCGCGATCAGCACCGCGGCCACCGGGAGGATGATGCTGACGGCCCGCCCGAAACCACCGGTCGCCGCGCCGATCACGGTGCCGGCGATCCCGGCCCCGAACGCCCAGATGGCGATCATGCCGATACAGGCGATCTTCGCGCCGCTGGCGAAACTCGAACCGCCGCCGGCGCGCGGCAGCCGGACGTACCACTCGCGCTGCCGGATCTGTTCACGGAGCTGCGCGACCATCGCATCGTGCGCCTGCCGCATCGAGGTGTCGCCGACCGGCCGTCGCTCCAGGACGATCTCGGACCCTGGCTGCAGCGTCGGGAACAATCCCTGCATCAGCCGCTGCTCGTGAGGAACCGTCGCGACCGCCGGGTTCAGCAGCACGGCCTTTTGTTCGGTGCCCGTGTTGTCGATCCGGATGCCGCCGCGCACAGCCAGGTCGATGAGGGTCGCCGCGGTCTCGGTGGTGTTCGCCTTCGCGTCGATCAGCAGCCCGCCTTCGGCGACCGGGATCCTGGGTGGCGAGAACGCGACCGGAATCTGGCTGTCGTCCAGGTCGTCCTTGACCGGCACACCCACCACCCCGTTGGGCGGGAAGGTGCCGGGCGGCATCCCGGCGAAGCGGAGGTCCTTGTTGCCCTTCTTGCTGTAGAGGAAGGCGGCGGCGATGGCGGCGAGCGTGACCGCGCCGGAGCCGGCGAGGCCGGGGACGGTCAGGCCGGAGCGTTCCAGGAAGCCCGGCGGGTCGACCACGATCGGGGTGTCGTTGCTGACTACGCCGGCCTTGATGCCCGCGACGATGGTGAGCTGCTTGCCGCGGGTCAGGTTGGACTGCTGGAAGGTCGCCTGGCCGGCGGTGACGGTCTTGCCTTCACAGGTCCGGTCCGGCGGACCGGCGAAGCACTCGACTTTCTGGACGCCATCAGGGACCGTGACATTGACCGTGACGTTCTGCAGTACTGCGTCCCAGCCGTTGCCGGTCGCGTCCCAGTAGAGCTCGCTGTGGTCGTCGAAGTGCCGCAGCGCACCGCGGACGTCGTACTGGATGACGTAGGTCGCTTTGCGGCCGGTGACGATTTTGTCCGCGTCGCCGATCTTGATCTGGATGCTCTGGTCGCGCTGGTTGTTGGACTTCTCGGTGCTCTCGGTGAAGCTGTCCGGGGCGGTGGGGCTGCTGACCCGGATGTTGGAGATCTCGTACTTCTGGTCCTTCGAGCTGTCGGTGGCGTACACCTCGCGGGTGATCAGGTTGCGGTAGATGCCGTGCCGGCCGAGGCTGCCGAAGCTGTAGTCGATCGTCTCCTTCACCTGCAGCACGCCATCGGCGGTGACGTTGTAGTCGATCTGCATGTTCGTCACGACGTCGCCGACGTCGGCAGTACCTGTGCCGCTGGCCGCGGCCGGAGCCGCGCTCGCGACGCCCGCCAGGAACAGCCCGGTGAAGGTCGCGGCAACAGCGGTGAAGAGTCCCCTACGCATGTCGTGACAGTACCGACGGCGAGGGTCCGTCGGCAGTCACGACTGGCAGGTCAAGCGGATGTTTGGTCCGTCGGTCCCGCGGCCTGGATGGCGGCGGCGACCAGGTCGGCGGCGGTGGTGTCGCGGGTGCGGCGGCCGCGGTCGTAGTACTGGGTGGTGGAGATGTTGGCGTGGCCCACGTCGGCTTGCACGTGCTGGATGCGGGCGTCCTGCTCGAGCGCGATCGTCACGTACGCGTGGCGGAGAGCGTGGGGATGCACGCGGTCGGCGACATCAGCCAGTGCAGGACCAGCCTGTACTGCGACCCGCCGTAGTAGGGCGTTGATGTCGAAGCGGGAGCACCGGCCGCCGTCGCGGGTGGCGATCAGCGGTGAGCGGTTGGCGCTGGTCCTGCCCCGTAGTACTGGGGTGGAGGCTTGGGCGGCTCGGTCTCGCTTGGCGAGGTAGTCGGTGAGGGCGTTGGCGGCTAGGTCGGTCAGGTAAACCTCGCGGTGGATGCCGCCCTTGCCGAGGACTCGCAGCATGGGTTCTCCGCCGGACACGACCAGGCTGTCGCGGTCTAAGCCGACCAGCTCGGAGACACGGAGGCCGAGGGTGAGCAGGCCGACTATTGCTACTGCTCGTCTCGCGTAGAGCTCTCTGTAGCGGGTGCGGTTGGGTAGCTCGGCTGCTGCGTCCAGCAAGGTGCGTAGCTGGGCGGCTGTGAGCCGGATGGTTGGGGAGGCGTCACGGGCTGTACTGCCGAGGCCGAGCCGAGCACGATTGAGCGCCGCCGGGTTGGCCGGTACTACGCCCGCCTCGGTGAGGTGGCCGTAGAAGGCGGACAAGGTCGAGAGCATCCGCTGCCGGGTGCGCTTCTCCGCGCCCGCCGCATCCAGCTGATGCAACCAAGCCTTCACATCAGCACCTGTCGCAGCCCGAGGATCCATCCCCCGCCCAGCACACCACCGAAACCACGCCAACTGATGCAACACCCCCAACCGCCCCACAGGCGGCCCCGCCGTGGCCGGCGCTGTTGCCTGCGCCGAGGTTGCTCCAGTACCGGTGGCTCCCCCGGCCCTGCCTCCGTCCGCCGCGAGATTCCCGCCGGGTGGTGCTCCCGCCGCTGCCACCCTTCCGCCGACGCGGTCGCCCGCTAGGGCGTCTACCCAGTCCGCTGGCAGGCCCAGGGCGTAGGCGTAGGTCTTGCGGGTGCCTGGGTTGGCGTACTGGGTTAGCCAGTCGGCGATCTGGGCCTGCAGTTCTGCGGGGTTGTCGACGCCTGGCCAGTCGCCCGCTGGTTCGACCGCGGTCGGCGGTTCTCTGAGCGTCTCCAGGACAACCAGAGCGTCCATTTCTGCGGTCATTGCCCGATCCTCCCCCGGCTCAGGGCTCCAGCTCAGGCGGCTCGCCGATCGCGCCAACAAAACACTGGTTTCGTTGGTTCTAGGTTTTGTTTTGGAAACGCCGAACCGGTTTCGAGGTTTTATAACCTCTAACCTCTACGCTCACGGACATGATCGAAGAGGCTGGCCGCTGCGGATACAGCAAGTGCCGGGCGGAGCTGCCCGCGCCGGGGATGCAGGGCGGGAGGCCGCGGAGTTTCTGCCGGGACACGCGCTGGGAGGGCGGCAGAACCTGCGCGCAGATGGCGCGGGCAGAACGCGAAGCCCTAGGAGCGCTCGGACTGGACGCCGGCAGCAACGCCTTCCGGCTGGACGCTGAGCGCCTGCGGGATCACCTGGAGACGATCCGCGAACCAGTGGACGCGCTGACGGCGGCACTAACCGCTGTGAGTGCGCGCCTGGATGAGGTCGAGGCAGCGGCGGTCGCGTCGGTGGAGACGGCTCACAGCCAGGTGGCAGAGGCTGAGCGGGCGCGGCTAGTTGCTGAGGAGGCGCGTGAGAGTGCCGAGCAGCGGACGCGCCAGGCGACGGCTGCCGCAGAGCGAGCGGCCAAGGAGCGCGCGGAAGCGGTGGATCGCGCGGGCGCCGCAGCACGGCAGGCCCTGGAAGCCACCGAGGCCCTCGGTGCCGCTAGACAGCAGACACAAGATGCGATCAGCGCGCGAGACACCGCAGTACAGCGAGCGGAGGCGGCAGCCGCAGTACTGGCTGCACTGGAAGACCAGGTGCGCGCCGGCGAGCGAGAGCGGCTGGAGTTGGTGGCTGCCGTCGAGCGGACGGCGCTTGAGCGAGATGCAGCCAGCCGCGGCGAGCAGGAGCGGCGGGCCGAGCTTGAGCTTCTCCGTGCTGAGCTGACAGCCGAGCAGCAGCGCGCCGCGGCAGCCGAAGCTGTTGGTAGTGCGGCGCAGAAGGTGGCAGCGCGAGCCGAAGCTGACCTCCGGGCGACGAGTGAAGCAGCAGCCGAGCTGGAGACAGAACTTCGCGCTGCCCTCGTACAGTCCGAGACCGAGTTGACCCAGCTGCGCCAGACCAGTACGCAAACGGAGGACGAGCTCAGACGCCTCCGTGAGACCACAGCGCAGACGCTCGCCGAACTCGCCCGCCTCCGAGCCGAGCTGGCCGACAGACCTGCACCCCGCCTTCACCCGGACGACCTCCAGGCCATGCTCTCCGCCCTGAGTCAACCCGCCTCCTGATCCCCAGCTGTGGGGTTGTGCTGGGTGGGTGGTTGGGGGAATGGTTGTGGTCCAGGAGGAACGTCATGGCAGACAAGGCGAATACTTCCCAAGGCGGTGGTGCTCCCGTCGCGGACAGCCCGGCCGCCATTCGTAACGTGGTGCTCGTCGGTCCGTCCGGGGCCGGCAAGACCACCCTCGTCGAGGCCTTGCTGGTGGCCGCCGGAGTACTCTCCAGACCCGGCTCCGTCGCCGACGGTACGACGGTCTGCGACTGCGACGACGCGGAGATCCGGCAGCAGCGGTCGGTCGGTCTCGCGCTGGCGCCGCTGCTCCACGACGGCGTCAAGGTCAACCTGATCGACACCCCTGGGTACGCGGACTTCGTGGGCGAGCTGCGCGCCGGTCTGCGAGCAGCCGACTGCGCGCTGTTCGTCATCGCCGCGAACGAGGGCGTCGACGAACCGACCAAGGCGCTCTGGCACGAGTGCGACCAGGTCGGGATGCCGCGTGCGGTCGTGATCACCAAGCTGGACCATGCCCGGGCGAACTACGAGAACGCGCTGTCCGCGGCGCAGAACGCATTCGGCGACAAAGTCCTCCCGCTCTACCTGCCGGCCGGCGACGGGCTGGTCGGGTTGCTGTCGCAGACGCAGTACGAGTACGCCGACGGCAAACGGACCATGCACGACCCCGACCCGCAGTACGCCGATCAGCTCGAGGAACTCCGCGGCACCCTGATCGAGGGCGTCATCGAGGAGTCCGAGGACGAAACTCTGATGGAGCGCTACCTCGGCGGCGAGGAGATCGACCAGGCAGTTCTGATCGAGGACCTCGAGCGAGCAGTGGCCCGCGGATCGTTTTTCCCCGTCATCCCGGTCTGCAGCGGGACCGCCGTCGGCACGGTGGAGCTGCTCGAGATCGCGACGAGCGCTTTCCCGTCGCCGCTGGAGCACCCGCTGCCCGAGGTGTTCACGCCCCACGGGGTGTCCCGCCCGAAGCTCGCTTGCGACCCCGGCGGCCCGTTGCTGGCCGAGGTGGTGAAGACGACCTCGGACCCGTACGTCGGCAGGGTCAGCCTGGTGCGGGTGTTCTCCGGCACCATCAGGCCCGACACGACGGTTCACGTGTCGGGCCATTTCACGTCCTTCTTCGGCGAGGCCAACAGCCACGCGGACCACGACGAGGACGAGAAGATCGGCACCCTCTCGTTCCCGCTCGGCCGGCAGCAACGTCCTGCCCCCGCAGTGACCGCAGGTGACCTGTGCGCGATCGGCCGGCTTACCCGTGCCGAAACCGGAGACACGCTCTCCGACAAGGCCGAGCCGTTGCTGCTCAAGCCCTGGACGATGCCCGAGCCGCTGCTGCCGATCGCAGTGCAGGCTCATGCGAAGACTGATGAGGACAAGCTGTCCGTCGGGCTACAACGGCTGGCCGCGGAAGACCCGACGCTCCGGATCGAGCAGAACGCGGAGACGCATCAGATCGTCTTGTGGTGCATGGGCGAGGCGCACTCCGATGTCGTTCTCGATGCACTGGCCAACCGGTACGGCGTGACGGTCGACACCGTCGAGTTGCGGGTGCCGTTGCGAGAGACCTTCGGCGGCAAGGCGAAGGGGCATGGACGGCACGTCAAGCAGTCGGGCGGGCATGGCCAGTACGCCGTCTGCGACATCGAGGTGGAGCCGTTGCCGCAGGGTTCGGACTTCGAGTTCGTCGACAAGGTGGTCGGCGGGGCGGTGCCGCGGCAGTTCATCCCGAGCGTGGAGAAGGGCGTCCGGGCGCAGATGGAGAAGGGCGTCGGCGCCGGCTATCCGATGGTCGACATCCGGGTGACGCTGCTGGACGGCAAGTCGCACAGCGTGGACTCGTCCGACATGGCGTTCCAGATGGCCGGCGGACTGGCACTGCGTGAGGCGGCAGCCGCGACGAAGGTCAACCTGCTGGAGCCGGTGGATCTCGTCTCCGTGCTGACTCCCGACGACCTGGTTGGTGCCGTGATGAGCGACCTGTCCGGACGCCGCGGCCGGCTCCTCGGGACCGAACGCGTCGGCGACGACCGCACGCTGGTGAAAGCCGAGGTCCCGCAGGTCGAGATCACCCGCTACGCCATCGATCTGCGCTCGCTCTCCCACGGCGCCGCGTCGTTCACCCGCAGCTTCGCCCGCTACGAACCGATGCCCGACTCCGTCGCCACCCGGCAGAAGACCGTCAGCTGAGGCGGCGGCGGATCTCGCGGCTGCGCAGGTAGGCCGCGACGTCGTCGTACCGCTCGGACTGGTTGGCGAACTCGATGTACGAGCGAACGCGGTGCAACCAGTCGAGCGTGGACGGCTTCACCGTCGGCAATGCCGCGGAGAGGTGCTGCATCGACAGCGGCGGTTCGCCGCCGCTGCTGAGTGCCTCGTCGATGACCCGGTCGACGCCACGCTCGACCAGCGCGCGCAGGTCCGCGCCGCTGAACATCGGCGTCTGCCCGGCGAGCGCCTTGAGGTCCACACCGGCGGCCGGTACGTCCTTCAGCAGCACCGAAAGGATGTCGGCGCGAGCAGGCTCGTCCGGCGGCGGTACGAAAATGACCCGGTCGAAGCGTCCCGGCCGCAGCATCGCCTCGTCGACGTCCCAGGGCGCGTTCGTGGCGGCGAGCACCAGCAAGCCCTCGTTCTCGGAGCCGATCGCGTCCATCTCCTGCAGCAGTACGTCGACCAGCCGCCGCGACTCCGACCCACCGTGCTTGTGGCGCGCGAACGCCAGCGCGTCCAGCTCATCGAGGAACAGCACGCACGGCGAGTTGGCCCGCGCCCGCTCGAACGCGGCATGCAGGTTGCGCTCGGACACCCCGAGGTACGGATCCATCACGTCCTCGATCCGGACGTTGACGAACGGCAGCCCGCACTCCCCCGCGGTCGCCCGGGCGAGCAGCGTCTTGCCGCAACCGGGCGGGCCGTAGAGCATCACGCCGCCACCGGACTTGCGGCCGTACTTCTGGTACAGCTCGGGACGGCTCAGCGGCAGGATCACCATCCGGTGGATCACCCGCTTGATCTCGTCCATCCCGCCGACCTGGTCGAAGGTCGTCGTCTCCTTGGCCGCGTCGCTCTCGAACACCGGCTCGTCCTCAGGCCCGACCTTCACCCGTACGCCGCTGCGTTCGGTGATCATCTCGTCGACCAACTGCTGCAGCCGCCCGGTCCCTTCGACGATGCCCGCCTGCCGTGCCGCCTCGAGGCAGCTCCGCAGCAACGCGAGCCGCCCGTTGGCCGCGGCCAACTCACCGACGGTCACCAACTGGTCGGCCGGAAGACCCTGCTGATCGAGCAGTACGACGTACTCATCCAGCGCGGACTCCGTCTCGCCGGCAGCCACCAGTGACTCGGCCAGGATGAGGCGCAGCAGGACATCGTCGGGGCTGGCCTCGACGGCCTTGCGCAGCGCGGAGATGCGGTCGTTCGTCATGAGCCCCACTTCCAGTTGAGCCAGCGGCGTACCAGTGGCGGCGCGACCCACGAGTAGACGCAGTACGCGAGCCAGCTGATCGCGAAGAGGGTCGCGAGCGGCCCGAACCCCGCGATCCGCAGTCCCTGGATGATCGCGACGGCCGCGATCCAGACGATCAGCGGGTTGAACCGCTGCATCGGTCGCAGCGGCCGCAGCAGCGGATGGTTGTACAGCTTGGCTTCCCGAGCAGCTCCGCGGAGGTCGTCGTCGGCCGGGTTGGACGCAGCGGCCGAGGCCAGCGAGCGGTAGCCCGACTTGGCGTCACCGGTGAGCATGGCCGCCGTACCGTGCAGAGCCTGTGCGCCGGGGTCCTCGGGATCGACCGAGAGCGCCTTCTGACTGTGCTGGCGCATCTCCTTGTGCTTGCCCTGCGCGAAGGCCACCTGGGCCCGCGCCGACGAAACGGCCGCACTCTCCGGCGCGTATGACGCTGCGCGCTCGACCAGGGCAGCCGCCTTGTCCGGCTGCCCCGCAGCCAGGCAGACCAGCGCATAACCGAGCAACAGGTCCGGCTCGTTGGGGTCCAGGCTGAGCCCTTGCAGATAGACCGATTCGGCCTCCCGCAACTGCCCGGCGGCACGCAGGGCGGAGCCGAGGAGTTGCAGCAAGGGTGCCGACATCCCGTAATGGGAGAGGCCGTCGCGCAGTACGGCGATCGCTTCGTCGTTGCGGTCCAGCGCGTGCAGCGCGGCGCCCCGGAAGAGGAAGGCGCGGTAGTCCAGCGCCGCGTCGCCCCACAAACCCTCGAGCTCGGCGAGAGTCCGCTCGGGATGACCGATCTGCAACCAGTGACCGGCCAGCTGGAGCCTGGCCTCGGCGGGCTCGCTCATACCGCGACCGCCACTAGTTCGAGCAGCGCGATCTCGAGCAACCCGCCACCGATCACCGCCGCGATCCCCGGCACCCACAGCGACTTGTACTCCGCACCGCGCAGCTGGAACGCGCGATCCATCGGCTGCTGGATCCGCAGCTGGACCAGGCAGGTCAGCACCGCGATCACCCGGATCACCAGCCGCGGCCCCGACGACGCGGTCAACTCGTCGGTCATCAGCACGAACGCCGCGGCGGCAAGGATCAGCCCGGCGCCGCCGGACAGCAGGATCAGCAGCCGGCCCTTCGCCGGTACGCCGAGCCGGCGCGCGTTGACCACCGCGATCACGGTCGCTGCGATGACCCCGCCGAAGAATGCGACGTACGCCTGGGACATCAGCCGCCACGGGCGCACGGACAGGTCGACGTCCGCGCCGATGGTGGGGCGGAGCAACTCGTCCGGCATGGGGCTCCTCGGTTTCGGATGGGCTCGCGCAGTTTAACCTGGGCCGATGACCGAGAACTGCCTTTTCTGCGGGATCGTGACCGGCACCATCCCGTCCCAGCAGGTCGCCGAGAACGAGCGGGCGATCGCCTTCATGGACATCAACCCCGCGACCCGCGGACATCTGCTGGTCATCCCGCGCGAGCATTCCACCGATCTGCGCGAGAGCGCTCCCGAGGATCTCATCGCGACCACGTTGCTGGCCCAGTCACTGGTCAGCCGGGTGATCGAGCGCTTGGACGCCGACGGCGCCAACCTGCTCAGCTGCATCGGCGCCGACGCCTGGCAGAGCGTGTTCCACACCCACCTGCACGTAGTCCCCCGCTTCAAGGACGACCCGCTGCAACTCCCCTGGCACCCGACCCCCGGCGATCCCGACACCATCGCGGCCACGGCAGACACCCTCCGCGCGGTGTAACGCCTGGCGGCCTCATGACACTGCACCGGCGGAAGAGATTTCGCCGAGAGCAGCTGGGGTCACCATGTCAGCAGTCACCGCCGCCGAGCAGGTCGTCCAGACGCAAAGACCAGCGTCCCCCGTACGCCGGGCGCTGGCGCGGCGGTTGCTGCCTTTGCAGGTGATGGCCTTCGTCCAGGCGGTCGGGTTCTGGGTGCCGGTCGAGAAGCTGTTCATGACCGAGATCGGCTTCGACGCCGCCACCATCGGCGTGATGGCCGCCGCGTACGCCGCGCTGGTCCCGCTCGTCGAGGTCGTTTCCGGCGTACTCGCGGACCGCTGGTCCCGGCGCGGTGTCCTCGCCGTCGCCGGAGTCGCGCTGCTGGTCAGCGTGCTGATCGGCGGCCTCAGCCAGAACGTGATCACCTACATCGTTGCCGCGCTCGTCCTGGGCATCTACTTCGCCATGTACTCCGGGACGGTGGAGGCGATCGTCTACGACACGGTCCTCGAGGAGACCGGTACCAGCGAGGCCTACGAACGGCAGATCGGCCGGATTCGCCTCATCGAGAGCACCGCGCTGGTCCTCAGCGCCTTGGCCGGCGGCTGGATCGCGGGTGTCACGACGGCCAGGCTGACCTACTTCGTCACCTTGCCGTTCATCGCGCTCTCACTCATCGCGCTGGCTCGCTTCCGTGAACCGCGGCTGCACGAGGCAAGCGAGCGCTCTCCGCTGCGCGAGCACCTCGGGATCACCTACCGCGCGATCATGCACCGTGGCCGGCTGGTTCCGATCGCGGCGGCGGCGATCATGTCCGCGCTGATCCTGCAGGCGATCTTCGAGTTCGGTCCGCTCTGGCTGATCGCACTCTCCGCGTCCGCCGTGCTCTACGGTCCGTTCTGGGCCGGGTTGGTCTCGACGCTCGGCCTCGGCGGGTTGCTCGCCGGCCGTCTGCGGCTCGATCGGCCAGTCTCCGCCGCGGCTGTTGCGATCGTCATGCTGCTCGCCTGCGTCACGATGACCACCAGCCACAACCTGATCGCGCTCACGGTCGCGATGACCTTACTCGCGCTGCTGGTGGTTGTCGCCGGCATCCATGTGAGCCGCTTGATGCACGACGCCGTACCGTCGACGATCCGCACCGGGGTTGCCTCCGGGATCAGCGCGGTCTCCTGGATTCTGTTCCTGCCCTTCGCGCTCGGCTTCGGTGCTGTCAGCAAACAAACCGGGGTCTACACCTCCGGCTGGATGATCACCGTGGCCGCAGTACTGGCCGGCGCTGCCCTGATCTGGGTCACTCTGCGGCCCGTGCAGCGGACCGCTGCGTGACTACGCTGAACCGATGGACGACTTCCCGCCGGACGAGGAGCTCGTTGCCCGGCTGCGGGACGGGGACGAGGCTGCGTTCGGCCTCGTTCTCGACCACTGGTCCGGCGGGCTGCTGCGGCTGGCCAGGACGTTCGTGTCGACCGAGGAGTCGGCGGCCGAGGTCGTCCAGGAGACGTGGCTCGCGGTGATCGAGGGCATCGGCAGGTTCGAAGGCCGTTCGTCGGTGAAGACCTGGGTCTACCGGATCCTGACCAACACGGCCAAACGACGTGGCACGCGTGAGCACAAGGTGATGCCGCTTCACGACGCCAACGAACCAACCGTCGATCCCGCCAGGTTCCGGCCGGCCGGAGATCCGTTTCCCGGCCACTGGTGGGAGTACCCGCTCGCCTGGCCGACGCCGGAGCAGGGCGTGCTCGGTTCCGAAGTACGGGAGTTGCTGGCTGCGGCGCTTGACGAACTACCGGAACGGCAGCGGGCGGTGATCGCCTTGCGGGACGTCGAGGGCTACAGCTCCGAGGAGGTCTGCGAGTTGCTCGAGATCTCCGCGGCCAATCAGCGGGTGCTGTTGCACCGGGCGCGCGCGTCCGTTCGCGGCACACTGGAGGAGTACTACACGCAGGAGACGAAGCCATGACCGAGCTGAACTGCCAGGAGTTTGTGGAACAGGTGACGACCTTCCTCGAAGGCGATCTCGACGCCGACGCGGAGCAGCGGTTCATCGACCACCTCGCCCTGTGCGACGGCTGCGACCGCTACCTCGACCAGATCCGCCAGACCGTCCAGGCGCTCGACGGGCTGCCCGCCAAGACCATCTCCCCCGCCACCCGCGAGGCCTTGCTCGACAGCTATCGCCGCGCCACCAACTCGTAGACGGCGACGAGCTCGCCCACCAGCGCACCCCAGTCATACCGCAGTACTGCGGCCCGCCCCGCCTCGCGCAGCTTGTCGAGCTCGTCAGGCGAACTCAGCAACCGGGAAGCCTGCGCGGCGAGCGCATCGGAGTTGCCTGGCTCGAACAGCTCGCCCAGCCGGCCTCCGTCGAGAACCTGCCGGAACGCGGCCAGATCGCTCGCGAGAACGGGAGCACCCGCGGCCATCGCCTCCAGCAACACGATCCCGAAGCTCTCACCCCCGAGATGCGGTGCGACGTACACGTCCGAACCGGCCAGCATGTCGGCCCGCGCCTCATCGTCGATCGCGCCGAGGAACAGCACGTTGTCGTGGCACTCCGCGGGCAACGACCGGCGAGCGTCATCCGCCTGCCCGGTTCCAGCGACCAGCACCTTCAGCCCGGGCCGCTGGGCGACCAGCCGCGGTACGGCGGCCAGCAGTACGGCGAGCCCCTTGCGTGGCTCGTCCATCCGGCCGAGAAAGCTGATCGTTCCGTCCGTGCCCTGCCACTCGGGACGGACCCGGCCCGCGAACCGGCTCGTGTAGAGGCCGTTCGGGATCACCACCGCCTCGCCACCGATGTGCTGCACCATCATCGAGCGCGCGTTCTCCGACACCGCGATCCTCGCGTCGAGCTTCTCCAGCGCGGGTCGCAGCAGCCCGGCTGCCGCGCTCATCGCCCGTGAGCGGACCTGCCAGGTATGGAAGGTGGCCACGAACGGCCCGTCGCCGGCCCAGAGCGCGATGATCGACGCACTCGGTGTGGTTGGTTCATGGACGTGGACGACATCGAAACGACCCTCGGTCAGCCAGCTCCGCACCCGCGCCGCCGTCCGCGGCCCGAACGTCACCCGCGCGATCGAGCCGTTGTAGGGCACCCCGACCGCGTGCCCCGCCGACACGACGTACGGCGGCGCCTGGTCGTCGTCGACCGGAGCGAGCACAGACACTTCGTGGCCGAGGGCAAGCAACGCCTCGGCCAGATCCCGGACGTGGTTCTGCACCCCGCCGGGCGTGCCGAGCGAGTACGGACAGACCAGCCCGATCTTCATCAGTCGACAAAAATGCGCTGCAGCATGTGCCAGTCCTGCGGGTGGTCGGCGATGCCCGTGGCGAAGGCGTCCGCGCAGCGCTGCGTCATCTGGGCGGGTCCGCCGGTGCGGTCGATCGGGTCGTGGAAGGTGATGACCAGGTCGGGGCCGTCGTAGTGCAGCGTCGCCGGGATCAGCGGGGCGCCGGTCCGAACGCTCAACGCGGCGGGGCCGGCCGGCATCCGCGACTGCCGGCCGAAGAACTTCACCGGTACGCCGCGCTCCGACAGATCCCGGTCAGCGACCAGACACACGAAACCGCCCGCCCGCAACCGCTGAGCCAGTACTCCGAACACGTGCTCGTCGCTTCCCGTCAGGGGAAGCACCTCCATACCGAGTTTGGCACGGTAGGCGACGAACCGATCGAACAGGGATTCGGGGCGCAGCCGCTCGGCGACTGTCGACACCGGCATCCCGGTCCGGCCCGCCCAGGCGCCCGCGTGGTCGTAGTTCGCCAGGTGCGGAAGTGCGCAGATCACGCCCTTGCCCGCGGCGTGCGCGTCGCGGAGTACCTTCTCGTTGACCGTACGGACCCGGCCGACGATGCGGGCGTCGTCCCACTCGGGCAGGCGGAACGCTTCTTGCCAGTAGCGCAGGTACGAACGCATCCCTTGGCGGGTCAGCGCGTCGAGCTCGGCCGGGGTCGCGTTCGGCCGGACCACAGCGAGGTTGGCCCTCAGGCGCTGGACGCCGCGCCCGTCGCGCCGGACGACGAAATCGGCGGCGCGCTGAAAGATCGCCGTGACGAGCCGCTCAGGCAGCCGTCGTACCAGCGCCCAGGCAAGCGCGAACGCCAGATCGACAACCCGCTGCCGCAGTGCCTCCACGGGTCAGGTGGAGGTGGGAGGCACGCCGGATCCAGGGCTGGGCGTTTCTCCGTCCGCCGATGAAGCTCCGTCCAGGCCGCGCTCGCTCGGCGCTACCCCATCCGAACTGGGCGCGGTGCCCGCACCAGCGCCCGGCGCAGTGCCGCTCGGCGGGGTGCCGAGGCGGGCGTTGGCGGGGTCGGCCAGGACCTGCTTGCGGACTGAGAGGCTTCGCTGGACGACTGTGATGGTGCTGGCGACGGCCAGGGCGCACAGGATGATCTCGAGCAGGATCGGCAGGTTGAGGACGTCGGAGAAGAAGCCGACAACCAGGACCGCGACCAGGCGGTCCGAGCGCTCGGCCAGACCACCGCTTGCCTGCAGACCGAGGCTTTCCGCCTTGGCCCGCGCGTACGACGTGGTCGCGCCCATCACCAGGGCCCACAGCGCCACCGCTGCCATGAACGAGGAGTCGCCCGCGCTGCCGGCGTAGTACAGGACGAGGCCGCCGAAGATCGCGCCGTCGCCCAGCCGGTCCAGCGTGGAGTCCAGGTAGGACCCCCACTTCGACGAGGTGCCCGAGGTGCGGGCCATGTAGCCGTCGATCAGGTCGGAGAAGACGAAACACGTGATCACCACCGCGCCCAGCCAGATCTGGCCGCGCGGGAAGAAGATCAGCGCGCCGGCGCTGACGCCGACGGTACCGACCAGGGTGACGGCATCGGCGCTCACCCCGAGCTTGAGCAGGAGGTTGGCGATCGGTGAGATCACCTTGGTCCAGAACTGCCGGAATCTGTTAAGCATGGCGACGCGATCGTAGTCCAGCCGGGTCCCGGATGGGTGACCCGGCACCCGGACGGCTTCCGCAACGCCCCTCCGGTGCCGCACCATGGCCTCACGTCCACCGTCTCGACGGGAGGTCCGAATGGCCGAACCCCCGCCCTCACCTGCGTACCCCCAGTCCCGGCCCTCGCCCTCCGACATCGCGGCCGGCGGTGTTGGGCATCCGCGCTTGCGACGGGCCTTAGCGGGGTGCTTGGCCTTCGGGTTGGTGGCCGGTTGCTCCGTGGCGCGGCGTGCGGATCAGGCTGAGCCGCTGGTACCTCCCCTACCCGCGGTGATGCCGAAGGTGGTCGCTCCTCCGCAGGCGGAAGGGCTGGACGGCTCAGCGGGCGAGCCGGGACCGACGGTGTGCTCAGCCGTGACGGCGACGCTGAGCAAGGAACTCGGGGTGGCCGTGGCGGCCAAGCCCTTCTCCTGGAACGACGGCGGCCTCCCGGCACTCGACCTGTGCACCCTCGTCCTGGAGGGCCGCACAGTCACGGTCGGCGTCAGCGCCCTCCCCAAGCAACCTGACTCGCTCGACCGCCTCTCCGCCGGCGCCGGTACGCCGGAACTGTTGCCCGAGCTCGGTCCCGACGCACGCATCAGCTCGTCGCGAGTGGTCTTCTCGGTGGATGACCGCGCGGTGCGGGTGCTCTCGACGGGCGGGATCAACCGCCAGCCAGCCGGGATCGACCGCGCAAAGGCAGTCGCGATCGCTCAAGCGGTGCGTGCCGTAGTACCGAAACAGCTGCGCGCGGCGCGGCAGTCGGACTCTACGTGTCAGCTGGCCACGGCCGAGGCCGAGCGGTTCGTCGGTGCGCTTGTGCAGTTGCGACGGGACTACCGGGTGAACGGCGCGCTGACCTGCATCTGGGGCACGGTCGACGCGACTATTTCCATCGTGGAGTCGTTTCACCCGGACAGCATCCCGGAGGCGATCCAGACGCCGCCGCCTCGCCCGGCACCGATCGGCCGCCCTGGGTACTACCTGCCTGAGCAGGGCGAACTCGTCTTCCGTCAGGGGCGACGCGTGGTCCGGGTGACCGGCCTGACCAACCCGCCACGCGAAATCCCGCTGCAGACCCTGCTCGACGTGGTCGGCCCACTGATGCCGCTGTTCATTCGCTAGAACCGGGGTCAGCGCTGACCCCAACCTGGCTCAGTCGGTCGGCCAGGACTTCGCGAGTAGGGCGCGGGTGTCCGACAGGAGTTGCGGCAGGACCTTCGTCTGGGCAATCACCGGCATGAAGTTGGCGTCGCCGCCCCAGCGCGGCACCACGTGCTGGTGCAGGTGGGCCGCGATGCCCGCGCCGGCGATCTCGCCTTGGTTCATGCCGATGTTGAAGCCGTGGGCGGCCGACACGATCCGGATCGCCTGCATGGCCTGCTGGGTCAGCCTCGCCACGTCACTGACCTCGGCCGCGGTCAACTCGGTGTAGTCCGCGACATGCCGGTACGGGACGACCATCAGATGACCGGGGTTGTACGGATACAGGTTCAGCACGGCGTACGCCGCCTCGGCCCGCTGGACGATCAGCCCGTCCGCGTCCGACAGCGACGGCATCCGGCAGAACGGGCAGCCATGCCCCGCCTCACCGCTGGCCGGCTTGTTCTCCCCGGCGATGTAAGCCATCCGGTGCGGGGTCCACAACCGCAGGAACGGATCTGGTACGCCGATCCCGTCCTGCCGGTCCACACCTTCCGGCTCGTACGGCGAATCGCCGGGGAGATCGTCACTCATTGAGCACCGGAGTTTCCACTTGAACGTTGGACATGCACAGCTCCGCGCACACGAACTACAGAAACAGAATTGTCGGTGCCGTGTGTGAAGGTCATGGGGTGTCGAGATTTCGTCTCATGCCGACGTCCACGCAGGCCGCCGCGCTCAGTCAACATTGCGGGCAGGCAAGGTACGTCTGGAATCTGGCGGTCGAGCAACATAACTACTGGCGCCGTGGAGGAAGGTCCGCACCTTCGTACCTCGAACAGGCCCGTCAGTTGACCGATGCTCGCGCGGCGTCGGATTGGCTTCGAGCTGGATCGCAGATGGTTCAGCAGCAAGCTCTGCGAGATTTCAGCCAGGCGATGTCCAACTACTTCGCAGGAACTCATAGACGACCTAGCTGGCGAAAAGCAGGGCGAGACGAAGGATTCCGCATCGTTTCCCTGCGCGCCGGTCATGTCCGCCGTCTCAGCCGGAAGGTCGGCGCCGTGAGAATTCCGAAGGTGGGATGGGTGAGATTTCGATGGAGCAGGAGACCACCGTACGCAAAGTCCTATCGAGTCACACTCGACCGATCCAAACGCTGGCACATCGCGTTTGCCTCTGTGCCAGCGACAATTCCTTCTCCGCAGAACGGCAGGATCGTGGGCATCGATCGCGGAGTCGTGGTTTCCATCGCCTTGTCCACTGGGACTCTCAGCCATGCTCCAGCAGCCAGCCCGGCGGAAGCTCGTCGGCTGCTCAAGCTTCAACGCCGCATCAGCCGCGCGAAACCGGGTTCGAAACGCCGCGAACGCATCAAGAACGCGATTGCTCGCATGCTCGCCCGACAAGTCGACCGCCGACGAGACTGGATCGAAAAGGCAACCACGGCACTCGCCCGTAGCTTCGACATCATCAGAGTGGAGGATCTGCGAGTCCGGGACATGACCAGATCGGCTCGGGGAACCAAACAGCGGCCAGGCGTAGGAGTTCGCCGCAAAGCCTCGCTGAACCGCCGCATCCTCGCTAGTGGGTGGGGGCAGTTGGTTCGACGTCTTCAGGAGAAGGCTCCAGGCCGGGTCGAGAAGGTCCGTGCCGCATACACCTCGCAAACCTGCCACAGTTGCGGGCACGTCGCAGCCGAGAGCCGCAAGAGCCAAGCGGTTTTCAAGTGCGTCGCCTGCGGTCATACGGCTAACGCAGACATCAATGCGGCGAGAAATATCGCGGCAGGGCATGCCGTGACTGCGCGGGGAGGCCAGCCGGTGGGCGGGCCTGCGAACCGCGAACCTCACCATGCGACCTCCCCGGTCAATTGTTGATCCCGGCCCTGCCGCCGGGTGGATGTCAAACCTGGACGCGTTTCTTCACGGCCTCGACGATTTCGGCGACCGCGTCGGCGATCGGGATGCCGTTCTTCTGGGAGCCGTCGCGGTAGCGGAAGGAGACCGAGCCGGCCGCCATGTCCTCGTCACCCGCGATCAGCATGTACGGCACCTTCGACTTCTGCGCGTTGCGGATCTTCTTCTGCATCCGGTCGTCGGAGCCGTCGATCTCGATCCGGATGCCCTCCGCCTTGAGCTGCGCGGCGACGTCGTACAGGTAGTCCACGTGGCCGTCGGTGATCGGGATGCCGATCACCTGGACCGGTGCGAGCCACGGCGGGAAGACACCGGCGTAGTGCTCGGTCAGCACCGCGACGAACCGCTCGATCGAGCCGAACAGCGCGCGGTGGATCATCACCGGCCGCTGCCGCGAACCGTCGGAGGCGGTGTACTCCAGCTCGAACCGCTCCGGCAGGTTGAAGTCCAGCTGGATGGTCGACATCTGCCAGGTCCGGCCGATCGCGTCGCGGGCCTGCACCGAGATCTTCGGGCCGTAGAAGGCCGCGCCGCCCGGATCCGGCACCAGCTCGAGACCGGAGCTCTCCGCGACCTCGCGCAGCGTCTCGGTCGCCTCCTCCCAGACCTCGTCCGACCCGACGAACTTCTCCGGGTTCTTGGTGGAGAGCTCGAGGTAGAAGTCGTCCAGGCCGTAGTCGGCGAGCAGGCCGAGCACGAAGGTCAGCAGGTTCTTCAGCTCGTCGCGCATCTGCTCACGGGTGCAGTAGATGTGCGCGTCGTCCTGGGTGAAGCCGCGGGCCCGGGTCATGCCGTGGATGACGCCGGACTTCTCCAGCCGGTACACGGTGCCGAACTCGAACAGCCGCATCGGCAGCTCGCGGTACGAGCGGCCGCGCGCGCCGAAGATCAGGTTGTGCATCGGGCAGTTCATCGGCTTCAGGTAGTAGTCCTGGCCCTGCTTGCGGATCTCGCCGTCCGGCCCGCGCTCCTCGTCCAGGTGCATGGGCGGGTACATGCCGTCGGCGTACCAGTCCAGGTGGCCCGAGGTCTGGAACAGCTGTGCCTTGGTGATGTGCGGGGAGTAGACGAACTCGTAGCCGTCCTCCACGTGCCGCTGGCGCGAGTAGTCCTCCATCACCTTGCGCAGTACGCCGCCCTTGGGGTGGAACACCGCGAGGCCGGAACCGATCTCGTCGGGGAAGCTGAACAGGTCCAGCTCGGTCCCCAGCTTGCGGTGGTCGCGCTTGGCGGCCTCCTCCAGCCGGGTCAGGTACGCCTTCAGCGCGTCGCGGGTGTCCCACGCGGTGCCGTAGATGCGCTGCAGCTGCGGGTTCTTCTCGCTCCCCCGCCAGTACGCCGCCGCGACGCGCATCAGCTTGAAGTTGCCCAGATACCCGGTCGCCGGGACGTGCGGCCCGCGACACAGGTCCTTCCAGGCGACCGAGTCGTCGCGCCGGATGTTGTCGTAGATGGTCAGCTCGCCGGCACCGACTTCGACCGAGGCACCCTCGGCGGCGTCGGCGGAGGCCGACCCCTTGATCCCGATCAGCTCCAGCTTGTACGGCTCGTCGGCCAGCTCGGCGCGGGCGTCGTCGTCCGAGATCACCCGGCGGCTGAACCGCTGCCGCTCCTTGATGATCTGCTGCATCTTCTTCTCGAGCTTGGCCAGATCCTCCGGGGTGAACGGGGTGGCCACGTCGAAGTCGTAGTAGAACCCGTTCTCGACCGGCGGGCCGATGCCGAGCTTGGCGTCCGGGAACAGGTCCTGGACGGCCTGCGCGAGCACGTGCGCGGTCGAGTGCCGGATGATCGCGAGCCCGTCGGCGGACGACGCCAGCACCGGCTCGATCTCGTCGCCGTCGGCGACCACCCGGGCCAGGTCGCGCAGTTCCCCGTTGACCTTGGCGGCGATGGCGGAGCGATCCTGGCCGAAGATCTCGGCGAACAGCTCTCCGACGGTCGTCGTCTCGGTCACGCTCCGCTCAGCCTCGCCCTCGACGCCGACCAGATGGACCTTGACTTCGGACACGTTCACTCCTCGAGTACGCCGCCCCGCCGTGCGCGGGCCGTCACATCGCAGATCGTATCTACTTCGCCAGCGCGGCGTTGCAGCCCATCCACAGGGGGAGGCCGACCTGACGAAAGTCAGGGGTAGGTGGCTCCCATAGTCCGATGTGCCGGGGTGCCTTCGATTTCTAGGTTCGTAGTCACACTCCGAACCCGGAAAGGCTCCGTGTGATCACCCTCGAAGCACTCACCAAACGTTACGGCGAGACCACCGCCGTGGACACGCTGAACCTGACCGTCGCGGCCGGCCGGGTGACCGGCTTCCTCGGCCCGAACGGCGCCGGCAAGTCGACCACGATGAGGATGATCCTCGGCCTCGACGCCCCCACCCAGGGCCGCGCCCTGGTCGACGGACGCGCGTACGCCGAATGGCCGGCCCCGTTGACCAAGGTCGGCGCGTTGCTCGATGCCAAGGCGCTGCACCCGCGGCGGACGGCTCGCAACCACCTGATCGCGATGGCCCGCAGCAACGGCCTCCCGGTCAGCCGGGTCGACGAGGTGCTGTCGATCGTCGGCCTCGACGAGGTGGTCCGCAAGCACGCCGGGCAGTTCTCCCTCGGCATGGGCCAGCGCCTGGGCATCGCCGGTGCGCTGCTCGGCGACCCCGAAGTACTGATGTTCGACGAGCCGGTCAACGGTCTCGACCCGGACGGTGTCCGCTGGGTACGCCGACTGATGCGCGACCTCGCCGCTGAGGGCCGGACCGTCTTCGTGTCCAGCCATCTGATGAGCGAGATGCAGCTGACTGCCGACCAGTTGGTCGTGATCGGTCGCGGCCGGTTGATCACCGACGCTCCGATCGCCGAGGTCATCGCCGGCTCGTCGCGGACCACTGTCCGGGTCGGCATTCCGGATCACGCGGGGCTCACGCTTCTCCGGGAGCGGCTGCTGCCCGAGGCCGAGCAGGTCGAGACAGTGCCTTCACCGCTGGGGACCGCCCAGCTCATCGTCAGCGGAGTACCGGCTGAGTGGATCGGTGACCTCGCGCACGAGCTCGGCGTACGGCTGCACGAACTTCATACGGAGCGCGCGTCGCTCGAGGAGGCCTATATGGAGCTCACTGCAGACAGCGTTCAGTACGGGGTGGCCTCATGAGCGACGGGATCCTGCAGTTCACCCACGAACTGATGTCGTCATGGTGGATCTATCTGGCCCTGTTCGGCTTCGCGGCGCTGGATGGGTTCTTCCCCGCGATCCCGAGCGAGACGCTCGTCGTCACCGCCGGTGTCTTCGCCGCCCTGGGCGAGCCGAACCTGTGCGCCGTGATCGCGGTCGCTGCAGCCGGAGCCTTCCTCGGCGACCACGTCTCGTACGGACTCGGCCGCGGCGCCGGCGGGCGGATGCTCGACCGCCTCGAACCGGGAACCAAACGGCACACGATGTCGCTGTGGGCTCGCAACGCTCTCGAGGAACGCGGCGGGCTGGTGCTGGTCGTCGCCCGCTACGTGCCGGGCGGACGCACCGCGGTGACGCTGACGATGGGCGCGGTCCGGTATCCGCTGCGCAACTTCTCCTTCTTCGCCGCGCTCGCCGCGGTCAGTTGGGGACTGTACTGCTCGCTGGTCGGCTACATCGGCGGCAAGGCATTCGAGGACAACCCGCTCAAGGGAGTCGCGCTGGGGATCGGTCTCGCCCTCATGGTGACGTTGATCGTCGAGGTCGTCCGGCACCAGCGCCACAAGCGCCGTACCCCTCAACCTCAGGTCGAGGCTGATGCCGACTTGGTCAAGACAGGAGAACGATGAGCACGGCAACCATCACCGTCTCGCAGAGGTCGAGCGGGCTGCGCGACGCGGTCGCGTCGGAGTGGACGAAACTGTGGACGGTCCGGTCGAGCTGGCTGAACCTCGTCGCGGGTGTGGCGCTGACCGGCTTGCTGGCGATGCAGTTCGGCTTCTCCACGGCGTACGAGAACGAGCATCTCGCCCCCGGTGAAGTCGCGGAGAAGTCGGCGGTCGGTGGGGTCGCGGTGTCGGCGACGGTGATCGCGCAGGTGATCGTCGCGGCCTTCGCGATGCTGATGGTGACGTCGGAGTACTCGACCGGCAGCATCCGCTCAACCCTGCAATGGACCCCGGTACGTCGGAACGTGGTGCTCGCGAAGGCGATCGTGCTCGCGCCGGTGCTGTTCGCCTATGCGCTGGGGCTCGGCGTGATCGCGGCGATCGTGGGTGGCGTCACGATGGGCGAATGGGCCGACTGGGACCTGGCCGCGCTCGTGGTCGACCTGCTCTCGGTGGCGATCTACCTGACCTTGGCCGGTCTCCTCACGGCCGGAATCGCCTTCGTCATCAAAAGCACCGCCGGCACCCTAACGGCCGCCTTCCTGCTGCTGATCGTCATCCCCATGATGCTTGCCCAAAGCAACATCACCCCGCTGGTCTGGACCGCAGCCCTGCTCCCCGGCGGCGCCGGCCAGAACTACCTCTCCGGCTCCACCGACCCCCTCTCCCCCACCACCAGCCTGCTGGTCCTGCTCACCTGGGCCTCCAGCGGCCTCTGGGCAGGCCTGAAAGCCTTGCAACACCGCGACGCGGCGTGACGGCGGGGCGCGAGCGCCCCACCAACAACAACTGCGGGTGATGGCCGCCAAGGCCATCACCCGCAGTTTGCCTTTTGTCAGCGCGGGACGTTCAGTGCGATGGTGACCTGTTCTGCCACCTTCGCGGCCAGCTCCAACGCGGCTCGGCGGGTGGCCGGTTGGAGGGCTGAGTGGTCGAGCGGGCCTTCGGCGGCGATGTGTGGGTCGGTCGGGATGTCGACGACAGCGGCCGCGCGTGACTCGAAGTACGGGCGGAGCTGCTTCTCGACCTCCTTGTTCACGTCGCCAGGTCCGTTGCTGACCGCGATCACCGCACGGCGGATGAGCCGCTGCGCGTCCGGCCCCTGGTGGTCGAGCTCCTCCAGCATCTGCACGGCGGCAGCGCAGGACAGGCTCTTCCACTTGATCGGGATGACCAGGACGTCGGAGGCCTTCATCGCCTCGCGCCAGTTGCTGGAGCCCTCGTTGTTACCGGTGTCGATCACCAGCACCTTGTAGAAGCGGCTCAGCAGCCGGTGGATCTGGTCGAAGTCCTTCGCCTCGATCTGCGCGTACGTCGTGGTCGCCGACGTCAGTACGTCGTACTGCCCCGAGACCTGGTGCCGAAGGTAGGCCCCGACGTCACCCAGCCGCGCATCCGGCTGCGTGAGCATCTGCATCGCCTGCAGCAGGTCCGTCACGGTCGACCGGCTGTTGGTGTCGTGCGTGCGCAGGTGCATGTTGCCGCGCAGCTCGTTGTTGTCCCACGCGACCACGCCACCACCACGGGCCTGGCCGAGCGCGCCCGCCAGCAGCAGGGTCGTCGGAGTCTTGCCGGACCCGCCCTTCGGGTTGGCGATCGTGATCGTCACCGGCCGCCGGAAGGCAGTCGCCGCAGTGGCCCGGGCAATACGCTCCAGCCGCTCCGCAGTACCGGGGCGAAGTCGCAGTACGCTGCGGACGCCCTTCTCCGCCGGAGCTTCCCGCGGCAACGGCAGCGCCTGCAGCAGCTCGTCAGCGCGGTACGAGACCGGACGCTCGGGCTGCGGTGCCTGCTGGCCAGGCACGCCCTGCGGGAAGAAGTGCTGAGCAGCTGGGGACAGCTGAGACTGCTGGTCCTGCTCGGCCGGCTGGGCCCACGGATCCGCTGCCGGCTCCTTGGCGCCACTGGTCGCCCACGGGTCGGCTGCAGGCTCAGGCCTACCTGTCCTGCTCCACGAGTCACCTGACTGCTCTTGACCGGCGGACTTGCTCCACGGGTCAGCGGCAGGCTCCTGAGCCGGCTGCTTGGACCAGGGGTCGGGCGTCGGCGCCTGTGCGGCGGCCGGCTGGGACCACGAGTCGCCGGTGTACTCCGGCGAGAGCGCGTCGGGCTGCTGCTGCGCTTCCTCGGCTACCTCTTCGCCCTCTTCGGGGTCGGGGGTCGCCTGGCTGCTGCGCGGCGTACTGGCCGGCGGGCTCGGCTGGGCGGGTGGGTGCTGCGCAGGAGGGCTCTGGGCGGGCGGGTTCTGGGCCGGCGGCGTTGCGGCGGCCGGGCTGGGATCCGGCTGGGTCCAGGACGGGGTCGGCTGCCACATCCTCCGGACCTCGGCCGCCGCCGCTTCCCGGTCCTTGTGCTGTCCGGAGTTGTGCGAGTCGGTCACGACCTAGATCCCCCGATTTCTGTGGGAGGGGGCGGGGCTGCCGCTCCCCTGGGGCTTGCTTGCTGGAAACTGCCCAGGCACATCCGGCCCGGGACGTCTACTATCCCATGACCGGGAGTCCAGGCGATGTCACCCGCCGGAGCGTCGGCCGGCCACCCCTGATCCTGCCGGCCAGTGGGCGCTAGTCCGCGACCAGACCTGCTTCATAAGCAACGATCGCGGCCTGCACCCGGTTCTTCACGCCGAGCCGGGTGAGGACAGCGCTGACATAGGCCTTCACCGTGCCTTCGACCAGGAACAGCCGCCCGGCGATCTCGGCATTCGACAGCCCGGCACCGACCAGAGCCAGTACTTCGCGCTCGCGCGGACTGAGCACGTCGAGTTGCTCCTTCGCCGCCGCGGCCCGCGCCATCCGGCCACCACCCGACCCCGCGCTCAACTCGGCGATCACTCGCTGTGCGACCTTCGGCGACAGGTACGCCGCGCCGTCGGCGACGGCCTTCAGCCCGGCGATCAACTCGTGCGGGTCACCCGACTTCAGCAGGAACCCGCTCGCGCCGTCGCCGAGCGCCTTCGCGATGTAGGCGTCCTCGGAGAACGTGGTCAGGATGACCACCGCGGTGTCCGGCACGGTTCGCTTGATCTCGGCCCCGGCCGCCAGTCCGTCCATCCGCGGCATCCGGATGTCCAGCACCGCGACGTCGGGCCGGTGGCGCTGCGTGAGCGTGACCGCTTCCTGCCCGTCGGCAGCCTCGGCGACGACCTCGATCGTCTCGTCCGAGCCGAGGATCGCGCGCACCCCCGCCCGGACCATCGCCTCGTCGTCGGCCAGCAGCACCCTGATCGTCACGGTGTCCCTTCGGGAGTTGGTTCGACCGAACCGGTCTGAACGATGTCCTTGGCCACCAGCGCGCCGTCAGTGAAACACAACCGGTAAGCGTAGTTGGCCGAGAACGGCGGGGCCGGCCGGTAGAACCGGCAGGCCCAGTCCTTGGGCGCCGGCTGCCGTTCGGTCGGTGCGTCGATCATCTCCATTGCCGGGAGCAACCGCTCGACCTCGTCGACCGGCTGACCGATCCGCAACGTGTCGTAGACGTTCGGCCGTAGGATCGAGCTGTAGCCGGTGACCAGGTAGTAGCCGAGGGCAACCAATCCGACGACCAGGCCGATCGCCAGCGGCGCGGCGACGGCGGCGATCAACCCGCGCCGGGCGTTCCGTCGTACCGTGGCTCGCTCGTCGGCCGTCGCCGACTCGATCGCCTTCTCCGACTCGGGTTCGGGCCGTCCGCCGGTCTGCGGGATTCGCGCGACGACCTCGAAACCACCGGTACTACGGGGTTGCGCGGTCAGCGTGCCACCGACGAGCCGGACGCGTTCCGTCAACCCTGCCAAGCCGCGGCCGGTCGACGGAACTCCCGCCGGTTTCGGCGCACCCGTGTCGGCGATCCGCACCTCGACCTGGTCGGCGATCCGCGAGACGGTCACTGTGACTTCGGCGCCCGGGGCGTGTTTGCTCGCGTTGGTCAGCGACTCCTGGACGACGCGATGCACAGCGCGGTCGACCATCGGTGAGAGCTCGAGGCTGCCTTCCTGGACGAGTTTCACGGCCAAGCCGGAGGCCGCCGCACGGTCGACCAGGTCCGCGACGCTCTCCTGGGGCGGCACCACCGGCGCCGCGCCGTCGCGCAGTACGCCGATGATCTCGCCGAGTCTTTCCGTCGCGGTCGCGGCTGCCTGGCGGAGTTCCCTGGCGGCGCGGCGGTGGCGTTCCGGGAGTTCGGCGTCGACCTCCAGAGCGGCCGCCCGCAAGGCGATCAGGCTCAGCTCGTGGCCGACCGAGTCATGCATGTCCTCGGCGATCCGCGAACGCTCTCGGAGCCGCTCCTGGGCGATCTCGAGCCGATGCTCACGCTCGATCCGCTCGGCACGGTCCCAGCCTGCCGTGGTGAGCAGCACCTGCTGTGCGCGGTACCGGCCGATCAGCCAGGGCAGTACGACGAGCAGCAAGGCGAGCAGGAGCATCACCAGCCAGCTCAGTACGGCCTCGCCGACCGGCTCGTCTTGCTGCAGCAACAGGCCGAGAGCCAGCAGTGCGGCGACTTCGCAGCTCGCCATGATCACGAAGTGCCGGAGCTGCGTTTCCCGGCGACCGGACGAGTAGCTCAGCAGCGAGATCGCGGGAACGAGCGCGATCGGTATGCCGAGCGTCGTCCCGAGACTCGCGGCCAGAATCACGACCTGCACCGAGATCACCACACTCAGGCCGATCATCGGGCGCGATCGTCTGAGGAACACGCCGGCACCGAGAGCCGCGATGCAGCCCGCCTGCATCCAGTACGGATCCTGGCGCGCGCCGCTCTCCGCGAGCACCAGCAAAGAGAGACCCGCCCAGATGCCGAGGTCCCCCGCCCGTGCCCAGTTCACGCCCCGACGCTACACAAGAGCGAGCTGCCCGTAGTACTGACGAAAGTCAGGTGCGGTCGGCGTCGACGATCTCGAACGGGACCAGGGACAGCTTGGGGACCGATTCGCCGCGGAGCTGGGCGAGCAGCAGGTCGACCGCTTGGTTGCCCATCTCGCGCTGGTTCTGCCGGACATGCAGGAACGGCGGCCCGGCGATCGGGTCGCCCGGGGAGTCGAAGCAGCTGATCACCAGGTCGTCCGGCCGGCCCAGCGCCCGGTCCAGCATCCTCGCGAGGTTGTACTCGCAGGCGATGAACGCGGTCACCTCCGGGAAACGGCTCCGGAACTCCCGGATCGTCTCGAGATCAGAGCGAACGCTCTCCGTCGTGAAAGAGCCAGGCAGCGTACTGCGCAACTCGGTCAGCTGATGGGCCTGGTGATCCCCACTCTCGCGCTCGGCGAACGCCGCCCGGAAACCCTCCAGCCGTTCCTCGATGCTCGACGTGTTCAACGGCGGAGGCGAGACGAACGCGATGTGCCGATGACCCCGCTCGAGAAGCCGCTCGGTCAGGGCGCGCGAGGCGGCGACGTTGTCGGTGTGGACGGCCGAGACTGGGATGCCGGACAGGTGCCGGTCGACCAGCACGAGCGGGAAACCGTCGAGAACCTGACGCAGCAGGCTGGCGTTGTAGAAGTCGCCGTGCACCGGAAAGACGATGAGCCCGTCCACTGCTCCGGACGCGACCAGCGACTCCACTGCCTGTTCCTCGTCGGCTTGGCGGCCGCGCGTTCGGCGTACGAGCAGATTCGCTCCCGCCTCGGCGCATCGCTCCTCGATGGATTGCAACAACTCCAGGCCGTACGCCTCCGACACGTCGGGGATGAGCAGTCCGATCGTCGCCGGGGTCTGGCCGCGCCGGGCGGGGCGAAGCGCGCCCTTCAGCGGAGTGGTGACGCCCTCCAGGTTGGGGAGCTGCTTGACGACGAACGAGCCCTTGCCGCGGATGCGCTCGATCAGGCCGGCTTCCCGCAGTACTTCGAGGGCGCGTTTGGACGTGATCCGGCTGACCTCGAACTGCGCCGCCAGCTCCATCTCGGAGGCGACCCGGTCACCCGGGCGCAGGACGCCACTGCGGATCTCCTCGAGCACGTGCGTGCTGATCCGCTCGTACAGCAGAGCCACGGTGTTTCGCCTCTCGGTCGGTCAGGTTGATATACCAAACCAGCCGCTGCGGTCCGGCGGCAAGGGCAGTCAAGCTATACCAACCGCGGCTGCACGAAGCGGAGGAGGTTGCCTGACGGGTCGAGGAAGGCGCAGTCGCGTACGCCGTCGAGGCGGTCGATCGGTTCCTGCATCACCTCCGCGCCCGCGGTCGCGAGGTGCTCGAAGATCTCGTCGCAGTCGTCGGTCAGGAGGACCAAGCGGTTGAGAAGCCCTTTTGTCATCAGGTCCTCGATCGTCTCCCGGTCGGCTTCCGGGACGACGGGGTCGGCGCTGGGCGATTCGAGCACGATCTGCAGGTCGGGTTGCGACGGCGGACCGACGGCCGCCCGCCAAGGAGGGTTGGCATCGGCGTACCGGCGTACTTCGAAACCGAGCACGGTGAGGTAGAAGTCCAGAGCTTCGTCGAGGTCGCGGACGAGGAGCGTGCAGGACTCGAGCTTCATCACCGCGCTCTGTCGTCGGCGGGGAGGAAGACGATGTCCAGCTCGTCGAGACGGTTCGGATCGCCGTCGATGACGATGTCGGTGATCTTCCCGTCGGCGACGGTGAACGTGAAGACGGCCTTCGGGCGGCCGCGATGGGCCCACACGGCTGCCGGAACGCCGTTGACCAGCGCGAGCCGGGCGGCCTGGGCCCGGCCGGCGAAGAAGGTGGCGATTTCCTGGGCGCCGCGAATCTCGCCGGCCACGGCGTCGGGGTCTAGCAGTTCGACCAGGGCCTCGAAGTCCCCGCCGCGGGCTGCGGCAAGGAAGGCGGCGACGATTTCCTTTTTTGGGGAGCGCGCGGCGTCGGATTCCGCGGCTGCGCCTTGGACGCGCCTCCGGGCACGGCTGGCGAGCTGCCGGGCCGCTACCGGGGAACGGTCCATGATGGTGCCGATCTCGCCGAAGGAGACCGCGAAGACGTCGTGCAGGACGAACGCCAGACGCTCGGCGGGACTCAGCGTGTCCAGCACGACCATCAGCGCGACACCGACCGAATCGGCCAGCAGGGCCTCGTCCTCGGGATCGGCGCGATCGGGCGCCTGGACAGAGGCCTGGACGGACGCGTGAGCGGTGGCCGGCTCGGGCAGGAGGTCCCCAGCTGAGTCCTCGGGACGGATCCGCCGGGCTTCGAGCATGTTCAGGCAGACGCGGGCGACGACGGTGGTCAACCAGCCACCTGGGTTCTCCACCTGACTGGTGTCGGCCCGGCTTACTCGCAGCCACGCCTCCTGTACCGCGTCCTCGGCCTCGCTGGACGAGCCGAGCATCTTGTAGGCGACGGCTTGGAGCCGGGAGTGGTGTTCGGCGAACCGCTCGCTCAGCCAGTCCTGTTCGACCATGTGTCACGTTCCTTTGGTAGGGCCTGTCATACCTGTTGACCGGCAAACACAGGCCGGTGTGACATCGACCATCACCAGGAGAGAACCGTGTCATTGCAGGTGAGCGCGATCATGCTCGGCGTCAAGGATCTGACCGGCGCCAAGAAGTTCTACACCGAAGGCCTGGGCTGCACGCTCGAGAAGGACACCAACCACTTCGTCCTGCTCGGCCTGGGCGACGGCTCCCCGCAGCTGGCTCTGTACGAATGGGAGGCCGCGGCCCAGGACGCCGGCGTGCCGTCCGAGGGATCCGGCTTCCGCGGCGCCTCGTTCCACTTCAACCCCGACACCCGGGAAGAGGTCGACACGATGATCCGCGACGCGGTCGCGGCCGGCGGTAGCGTCGTCAAGCCCGCCGCCCCGGCCCAGTGGGGCGGCTACTTCGGCTACTTCGCCGACCCCGACGGCTACCTGTGGAAGGTCACGACGTACGGCGAATAATCGTCCGCCAACCCCGGCCGCGGTGCGCGGCTGGGGTTGGCGACATCGAACGGGAGAAGCTAGATGAAGTTCCAGGCCGTAGTTGAGCCCCCGGGTCCCATGCGGGGGCTGGAGATTCCCGAAGAGGTGGTGACGGCGCTCGGCGAAGGTAAACGCCCGAGGGTGACCATCACGATCAACGGACACTCCTGGAAGAGCAGGGTCGCGATCATGCGCGGCCGGTACCTGCTCGGCCTCAGCATCGCCAACCGCCAAGCCGCCGGTGTCAGCCAGGGCGACGAGATCGACATCGAGGTCGAGCTCGACACCGAGCCCGCGACCGTGGTCGAGCCATCGGACTTTGCTCGTGCTCTGGACGCCAACCCGGCCGCCCGGGCGGCGTACGACCGCCTGTCGCACAGCAACAGGCGCAAACACGTACTCGCGGTCGAGAGCGCCAAGAAACCCGAAACCCGGTTCCGTCGGATCAGCGCCGCCATCACCGAACTCGAGGCCTCAGAACCAGCGACCTAAATGTTTTGTCGGTGGCGTCCGGCAGGGTGGGTGGTGGAGGTGGACCTTATGCGGATCAACGGGAAGGTTGCCGTCGTCACCGGGGCCGCGGTTGGGATCGGGCGTGCGATTGCGCAACGACTCGCGGCCGAGGGCGCGACCGTGGTGCTCGCCGATGTCGACGTGGCGGGTGGTGAGAAGACGCGTGCTCTCATCGGCGACGCGGCTTCGTTCGTCGCGACTGACATGCGCGACGATGCCGCGGTCGCGGACCTGCTCTCCTGCCGACCACAGATCCTGGTCAACAACGCAGGAGGCGGCGCGCAGCTGCAGCCCTGCTTCCCCACGGCCGAACCAGCCCGCTGGACCGCGTCGCTGGAGTTGAACCTTCGAGCCCCGATACTCGCCACCCAACTCGTCCTGGAACCAATGCGCTCGGCCGGTGGCGGGTGCGTGATCAATGTGGGTTCTACAGCCGGTCTGGGGTACGGCGAGCATGTCTCACCGGAGTACAGCGCAGCGAAGGCAGCCCTGCTGCGCTTCACGACGACGCTTGCCCCGCTTCGCGAGTCGCACAACGTCCGCGTCAACTGTGTGGTGCCTGATTGGGTCGCCACGGAACGCGGCATCGCGGAGTACGAGGCACTGCCTGAACGTGAGCGCGGCCCGACGCAGGTGCCACTCGAGACCCTGACCGACACGGTCGTCGAGCTCATCACCGACGACTCGCTGGCGGGCCAGGCGGTTCACCTGCCGCGCGGGTCTGCGCCTTCGTTCCTGACGTAAAGGTTCTCGGGTGCACTGATGAGCTGGCAGCATGCCGACATGAACCGTCCTGGGGTGGGGTTTGCCGGTCGACCGGTGGTGGGGATCGCGGTGCTGCTGGCCGCGGTACTGACTGCTTTGTCGGGCCGCTACGGGTTCCATCGCGACGAGCTGTACTTCCTCGCCGCGGCCGATCATCTGGATTGGGGGTACGTCGACCAGCCGCCGTTGACGCCACTGCTGGTCCGGATCTCGACCGAGCTCTTCGGCGCCACCCCGATGGGAATTCGGGTGATCTCGACGATCACCAGCGCGCTGACTGTCGTGGTGGTCGCGTTGATCGCGCGTGAGTTCGGCGCCGGCCGACGGGCCCAGGTCCTCGCGGCGATCTGCGCTGCCGTTTCGGGGTTTCTACTGGGCGTCGGCCATCTCGCCTCGACCGCGACGTACGACCTGCTGGCCTGGATGGTCATCGCGCTGCTGGCGATCAAGTTGCTCCGCACCGGCGACGGCCGCTGGTGGCTGGCGATCGGTCTGGCGACCGGCATCGCCTTGCAGAACAAGTACCTCGTCGTGCTGCCGCTGGCCGCGCTCCTGATCGCCGTCCTCATCACGGGGCCCCGCTCCGTACTGCGCACCTGGTGGCTGCCCGCCGGCATCGCAGTGGCGGCGCTCATCGCCGCGCCGAACCTTCTGTGGCAAGCAGCCAATGACTGGCCGCAGCTCACGGTCGCGAGCGGGATCAGCGAGGACGACGGCACGGAGAACCGGATCATGTTCGTCCCGCTCCAGATCCTCCCGCTCTCGCCGTTCCTGGTCCCCATCTGGGTCGTCGGCTTCCTCCACCTCCGGCGCTCCCCGACCCTCCGCTGGGCCCGCTCGGTCGCACTCGCCTACCCAGTCCTGTGCGTCATCGTCCTGGCACTGGGCGGCAAGTCGTACTACGCCCTGCCGCTGCTCCTCGTACTCGTCGCCGCCGGCTGCCAACCTGTCATCAACTGGCTGATCACGCCCCGCGCCACAGCACGCCGTACGGTCCTGGCGGTTGGCCTCGTGCTGACGGCCGTCACTTCAGCCGTCTTCACCCTGCCGGTACTGCCCGCCTCAGCCGTCAACGTCGTCATCCCGATCAACCAGGAACAAGGCGAGCAGATCGGCTGGCCCGAACTGACAGCGGCAGTAGCCGCCGCCTGGCAACAGATCCCCGAAGCCCAGCGCTCCCGCGCCACCCTCTTCGCGGGCAACTACGGACAAGCCGGCGCACTACGCAAGTACGGCCCGGACCACGGCCTCCCCCAGCCGTACTCCGGCCACATGAGCTTCCACGACTGGGCCCGCCCGGCGGACACCCAAGACGGCCCGGTCCTCCTGGTCGAGCAGGAACGCCAGGCGCAGTACGAACGCCACTTCACCAACTGCACCCAGGTAGGCACCGTCGAGAACAACGCCGGAGCCGACAACGAGGAACAAGGCACCGCCCTGGTCCTCTGCCAATCCCCCACCGCCCGCTGGTCCCAAACCTGGCCCAACCTCCGCCGCTACTACTAGCCGTGTCCTACTTCGACATAGAGGGCTACCAACCGCAGTGGCTCAACGGCCGGCGCGCGATCGCCGACGCCCACGGCCAGCGACTTGCCGCGCTGGTCGGCCGTCGCCTCGACCGCATCTGGCTGGTCTGGGACCGCGGCGCCGACGAGTGGTTCGCCGACGGCCCGGTGCTGCTGGACTTCGGCGGCGAGCAGGTCGAACTCAACCACCAGAAGTTCAGCGACCTGTCGATCACCTGGAACACCATCGATCCCGTCGGGCAGGCAACCTGGTCAAACGGCGACCCAGAGGTCTACAGCTTCTCCCTGGCTTGGCGACATGACGCCCGACCCGAGCTGGAGATCTTCAGGGGCCGGCAACTGACAGCCGTCGAACTGCTCGAGTGGGCCGGCGGAGACATCGCCGACAGCATGGTCGCGACCAGCTTCGTCTTCACCGACGACCGCCTGACGATCAGCAACGCCCTAGACGAGAACGCTTTGGAACTGGGCACGCCACAAGCCAGCTACCGAAGGCATCCCCTCCACTGACATCGCTCAGTGGAACGGCCGCACCTCGATCTTCCGATCGCACACCTTAGACGCCTCGGTGGCGAGCCGGAGCGCAACGTCCAGATCCGGGGCCTCCCACACCCAGATCCCGGCGAGATACTCCTTCGACTCCACAAAGGGCCCATCGGTGAACACCGGCTGCTCCCCCCGGTTGTCGATCACCGTGGCCGCATCGGTATCCGCAAGCCCACCCGCAAACACCCAGTACCCGTCCGCGATCAGCCGCTCATTGAACTCACTGATAGCCGGCTGCCGGTCGGTACTACCGGGATTGACCTTGTCATCAATCACAGAAACCAGATAACGCATCCAAATCATCTCCTGTGCCGTCAAAGCGCTCCTGCTGCCCAAGGCTGCCCCACACCGGACCGGGCCGCCTCACCCCCACCACGAACCCCACCACCCCAATCCGACACCACGCTGGGATTTCCTTCGAAGAAACCTCGCCGACGGACAAGAAGTTTCTTCCCAGCGACACGACCAGCCGCCTCAATCGACTGGCGAGCCCTGGCTGTAGACCTCGCCCGCCGTTCCCCCGGCAGGAGACGAGCCGCGCCCAGGCACCCACGCGACGAAGGAGCGGTAGTCACAGAAGGGCGCGTGGGGTGCTTGTCGGCGTACAAGCAAAAGCCGGCTTCCGTGGAAGCCGGCTGATCATCGGGTGGGCGACACTGGGTTCGAACCAGTGACCCCTGCGGTCTGAACGAGGAGCCACCGAAGCAGGCGATCGTACGCGATCCAGAAGCGCCCGAGTTGTCGCGACCATTAGCTGCCAAGGCCAGACTCGAGCCGCACGAGTGGATCAAATCGGGCAAGTCAGCACGGGCGCCGATGCTAGATCCACCCGTCGCCCCACTGCTGGGCTCGACAAAAGGTCAGGTGGTCATCGTCAAGACGCTCAGGACGATCGCGAGCGCGGCAACAATGAGAGCCATCAGTGCTAGCCGATTACTCGCCCGCTGAAGGTTGATGCTGGCTTTCTGCAGTCCGTTGCTCGCGCTCTGCAGACCTAATTCTTGGCGCGATGCTTCGACGGCGGCGCGCAACTCGACAGCAATCGACAGGTTCGTGATGCGCCGCTCCACGTCCTCTAGCGCGGTAGCGAGTTCTGACTCGCTGCTGACCCCGTTGACGAACCGGCGCGTGAACCCATGGCTGATCAGCACAGAGAAGTTCAAGCTCTCGTACACGGATGACAGGATCGCCCGGCTGCGAAGCACGGAGGAGACCGAGCCGCCATCTGACCCGTCCCCGCTGACTGAATACAGGGCCTTGGAGTATTCCAGTTGGCCGTGCAAGAACGCCTGTTTGCCGAGGTGAAACTCGATGGCCAGCAGCAGGTCTCCCATGTAGTGACGGAGAGGGTCGCCGTCACGCCAGAACCCATCGAGGACAATCAACGTCGCGTCCCGATCTGTCAGGTAGATTTCGTCGTTGCGGTAGCCGATCTCCTTCTTTGCCAACTCGTTGAGATATCGAGTGTTGTAACGTTCGTACCAGGTTGCGCGGTTCAGCAGGCCAGCTAGCTCCTTGCTGTGCCCCAACTTCCGCGGCTCCACCCGCACCGCGTCAGCGTCCGTCACCTCGCGAACGAAGAGCACCTGGTGCGCACGAACGTCCTCACGATTGATCTCGCCGCGCAGGTTCACCTCGAGATCTTCGAAAGCACGGGCGAACGGTGTCTGTCTCGCCAGCAAGGCTCGAGTTTCGTGCTTGAAATTCTCGTAGGCCGCCCGCCGGAGATGCGACAACTGCTGAATAACCGATTCAATCGGAACCGTGCCAGACAGCTCGAACCCCGCAGTGTTGATGATCACCCCATCGCGGCTTAACTGGGATCGTGAATCCTCGAAGACCCACGGCGCAAGATCCTGGCGGATCGCCCGGAGACTGGTCTGCCGCGGAATACGCACGCCATCTGTCCAGAGATGATCTCCGCACGGAAGATTGGTGGGCGTGTGATCATCCAGGAACACACTCGTCCACACGCGCTTCCCTCCTTGAGCGATCGCGCGGTCGCTGCGCTCCTCGATGTCTTGCCGCGAGTCACAAAATTCCGCGTGCTCTGACCACCGAGCGTGCAGTTGCTGGTGCAAGGCATGGCGAGCACGAAGATCCTGGAGAAGACCTAGCTCGCCAGCCGCACCACTCACCAACGACGAAACATCGAGCGCGTGTACATAAAAGACACGCGCCGCCCTGATGCTTCGCGGATCGGCGGACACGATTCCTCACAGAGGGCTCGGCGATCAACCTCGGCGTACCACTCCATGATGCAACTTGTTTCGCATGTTGGTGATCGCAGCAACCGCCCCCTGCGTGTCTCTCCTGCGGACGAGGTCCGGGAAAGCGCCCTCCCCCTCAGTGAAGAGATGACTCCGAAGATGACCCGACGCCGAAAGGCGAAGCGCGTAGTCTCCTTCCTGATCGCCTTCCCATGCCGAACCCTGCAACGGCATTACATCAAGTACCACAGCGAATCCGTCTCGTCCTACCAGCCGAAGTGAGCGACGACCGCTCGCACTTGCGTTCGTTCGCTCGAGTAGGTGGACGAGTTCAGATCGATTCGCGTCCTCGTCCAACGCCTGGCAAAGCAACTCGGCCAACACCGAATTTGGCACATGATGGCGTCGATATCCGGCTCCCATGACAGGAGTCCAGAGGACCTGGTACAAACGCATCTCAGCCACACCATGCTGGCGCAGCCTGTCCACCAACGCTGGTAGCTCGCCAACGTTGGTGCCGGATGGCCTGCCTCTGTAGACCGCGAAGTTCACCTTGATTGGAGATAGCCCGGCAGTTTGAGCTGCGACAAGCCCGGCAAGTTGCGCGCTCACACTGCCCGATGCAGAGATATCTTCGCGGAATCGTTCTTGATCGAGCGTATGAATGCTGACCGTGACTCGATCAAGCCCGGCGGCGGCAAGTGGCTCGGCAAACCTTTTCAGCAGCTGCCCGTTGGTTGTCATGGAAACGTCTAGGGGCGCATTTCCAGCGCCTCGCCGTATGGCGGCGACTGCGTCAACTACAGTCGCAGACCCAGCTCGGTATGCAAGCGGCTCCCCGCCCGTTACCTTCACAGCTGTGATGCCCGCTCTAACAGCTGCCTCGGCGACAAAAGCCAGATCGTCCGCCTGCAGGGTGGGTTGGGCGCCACTCAGTGTCTCGGCCAGCTCGCCTTCGTTGTGGCAAAAGAAACATCGGTAGTTGCATCCGCCGACCAACGAAATGCGAAGTCGCGAGTCCGGATCACTACCGTCAACCCATGTCGCAGCTATCGGGCCTGTCGACTGGCAGACGCCAGATCGCGATTCCATCGCGCACCTCCAGTAGCAGTAACTTCCCACGCGAGATCTCACGATGCAAGACACGTCGCCGCATCGCCTGGGAGCATATTTTCGGTCTAGGACTCCAGCGACGGGCTGCCTAGGTGACGCACAGTATTGGATTGACGCCGAGCAGGCCAGTATCTAAACAAGTCGGGTTGTAAAGGTCTGATTGCGGGATCCGCTGAGTGGCGACAGCGAGTCGAAGCCTGCTTCGGACGACCGCGGTTGGTCAGTACATAGTTGCCCTTCGCATCTGATGGCAACGTGTGGAGAATAGGTCTCCGCCTCTATCGACGAACCACGGCATGCACAGCCAGGCGGTCGTCGGCGCCGCGACATCTGCAACGGCGGCTAACGCGTAGCGATCTTCCCTGATGAAGGCTAGTCGCCTTGGGGTCAGCTCCCCCCGCTGCTTCTGGCAACTGGCTCCATACTCCAACCTTCGCCTCATGCCGAACCGACACCGGCATTGGGATGTGCCGAGCCTAGGTCTTCGCCACTCTCCCAGCCGCGCGCACGTCGTGTCGCAAATGGTCTTGAGTTAGCCAAGTCCAATCAATGAGTCCACCAGGCTCAGTTGACCCAGGTCTCAGGCGATCCGCCGCAGATGCGCGAGCCGCGGCGCAGTCAGCGTGTTCAAGGCAATGTATTTAGGAGCCTCGTTGGAGGCCACACCTCTGAGTACTGGATGCCTAGGCGCCGCACAAAGAACTCGTAGGTACGCCGCCCGAACAGGAACCCCTCGGCACGCTGACAGGTCTCGATGACGAACGCCCTGGTCTCGTCATTACCCGCCCCGCGAGCCTATCCACCCCGCTCGAACCCGCCCGGACGGACCTCCTCCGTCACCCCGTTCCCCGCATCACTCCGTCAAGAGTGGACCTGAGTCACGGTCATCAACTTCGCCCTCGAACTCCTCACCCACCGCCACCTCCCATCGGCAGCGTCACCACCCCACTCCGGCACTCCGCTCGGACGTCTTCGAAGAACGCTGGTCGCTGGCCTTCGTAGCGGCGGCCCCGGGCTGCGATCGACTGGCGAGCCTGGCGCTAGACGTCGCCTGCCGTTCCCCCGGCAGGAGACGAGCCGCGCCCAGGCACCCACGCGACGAAGGAGCGGCAGTCACAGAAGGGCGGGTGGGAGCGCCCAGAGCTGGGAGCGACGGAGGAGCGACGGGCGGCGGGCGCGTGGGGTGCTTGTCGGCGTACAAGCAAAAAGCCGGCTTCCGTGGAAGCCGGCTGATCATCGGGTGGGCGATACTGGGTTCGAACCAGTGACCTCTTCGGTGTGAACGAAGCGCGCTACCACTGCGCCAATCGCCCGGATCTGCTTGCGCCGTACTGTGTTGCGGGTGAAACCATAGCGCATTGATCCGCGACGTACGAATCGGGCCGGGCTACTCTTGCTGCAAGACGGAGACCCCGTCGCGTTGGAGACGTGATTGTGACTTTCTCGCACGACACCGAGCACGCGCTCGGCACGCTGGTCCGGCTGGTCAACACGCTGCCCGGGCCGACCAGCCAGGTCGACTCGCTGGAAACGCTCGAAGATCTGGAGAAGTTCGTCCACGAGCGCGAGTTCAGCGCGGTGGGCAATCTGACCGAGACCGACCTGCACGACGTCCGGGAGCTGCGGCCGCTGTTCGCGCCGGTGTTCACCACGACGTCGGACGCCGAGGCGGCCGCGATGATCAACGCGATCGTCGCGAGCGGTACGACGACGCCGCGGCTGACCAACCACGACGGTCATCCGTGGCACATCCACTATTCGCGTGACGGCGCGTCGCTGACCTGCCGGATCACGGTCGAGTGCGGGATCGCGCTCGCCCAGGTGATCTCGGCGGGCGAACGCGAGCGGTTGCGGCGCTGTGAGGCACCGGACTGCGACGACGCGCTGATCGACCTGTCGCGGAACCGCTCCAAGCGGTACTGCGACGCCCGCACCTGCGGCAACCGCTTACACGTCGCGGCGTACCGCGAACGCCGCAAGTCCGCCGGCGAGTAGACGAATCAGCGTCCGGAGCACCCACTGGGGCTCCGGACGCTGTCATTTCGGGGCACCGGCCACTGCCGGCGCGCCGTTACGGGTCGAGATCCTCGGCGGAACGCTCGGCGAACACCCTGGCGACCGCGGCGGTCACTTCACCCGGTACTGCGAGGTCGCGGTCGTCCGCCCGGTGGATCGCCTGGACGTCCCGGGTGGTCGACGTGAGGAAGATCTCATCCGCGTCCGCCAGCATCTCGAGTGGTACGTCCCGCTCGACGCCACCGAACCAGGCCAGCACCAGATTCCGCGTCACACCCGCCAGCGCACCCGACTGAAGCGTCGGCGTCACCAGCTCACCGTCGAACACACAGAAGATGTTCGAACCGGTGCCCTCACACAGGTCACCGACGGTGTTCGCGAAGATCGCCTCGCTGCCGCCGCGCGCTTTGGCATACGCGAGCGCCCGGACGTTCTCGGCGTACGACGTGGTCTTCAGCCCGGCGACGGCGCTGCGCTCATTCCGCACCCACGGCACGGTCACGATCGCCGAACTCGGCGCGGGCCGCTCGATCGCCTGCGACGCGACGATCAGCGTCGGGCCCGCAGTACCGCGATCCGACGACAACGGCGAAACCCCGCCGGTGTAGGTGATCCGCAGCCGGCCGAACGCGATGTCCGGGTCGGCCTTCACGACGGTCGCGATCGCGTCCCGCACCAGCGCCAGGTCGGGCTCCGGCAGCCCCAGCCCGGTCGCCGAGACCACCAGCCGGTCCAGATGCCGGGTCACCGCGAACGGCTGCCCGTCCACGAGCTTCAGGGTCTCGAAGACCCCGTCGCCCGTCGTGAGCCCGTGGTCCAGCGGCGAGACGGCGGCAGACTCGTCCTGAAGAGCGCCGTTCAGCCAGATGATCATGCGTGCTCCTTCCAACCGCGCACACCTTATGCCGAAGGGCGTTCCGGACCCGCCGGGGAGTCCGTGAGTGACCGGCCGGTGACCGCAGGTGGGCCGGGAGGTGACCCCCGTTTTTGCACTGACACGGACGTGCGCTAATGTTCTTCTCGCACCGAGGGGAACGAAAAACCCGGTTGCAACGCGGACGTAGCTCAGTTGGTAGAGCGCAACCTTGCCAAGGTTGAGGTCGCCGGTTCGAACCCGGTCGTCCGCTCGGAGAGGGTTCCGGCAGGCCAGCTTTCTCACCTGGTGGAGTGGCCGAGAGGCGAGGCAACGGCCTGCAAAGCCGTGTACACGGGTTCGAATCCCGTCTCCACCTCGAACACCCTGAATCTTGGACGATTGGCGCAGCGGTAGCGCGCTTCCCTGACACGGAAGAGGTCACTGGTTCGATCCCAGTATCGTCCACGCAGTCGATAGGCGACTCGTGTCCCCGGAAAGCGGGGACCGGGTCGCCTGCGTCGTTTTGTGCGGCTGCGCTTCGCTTGCCGCGGGTGGGGGCTTCGCCACCCACACCCCCCTCCGCCTGGGGCTGATGCCGGCAGTCGGCTCTCCGCCTGTGGCTGGTGTTGCCGGGCGGCTCTTGTCTGGGGCTGATGCCGGCAGTCGACTTTCCGGTTGTGGCTGGTGTTGTCGGTCGGCTAGCCGGGGATTTTGGTGAAGTCCCAGGTGATGGTGTTGGTGGGGTGGAAGCGGATGAAGGTGCGTTCGCCGATTCCCAGGGCTACCAGGAACTTGTAGGACTCGACTGCCTGGTCGTGGTCGCCGATGTAGCGCTGGAACCAGTCGCCGTACTGCTCGGGTGTGATGTTGTCGTCGAGTACGCGTGCCTGGCCGGTGTAGTGCACGCCGGCGTATGGCTGGTCGGCTTTGTCGATGAGGACCGAGGCCGTGCCCGCGCGCAGCGTGTTGCGGACGGCAGCGCTGTTCTTCCAGGTGCTGAAGATGATGTCGCCCTCGTCCACGGCGTACGTCATCGGCGTGATCCTGATCGTGCCGTCCTCGTTCGTGGTGGCGAGCTTTGCCACCCAGAGCCCCTCCTCGAGGAAGGGCTTCAGCTCCTGATCGGTCAGTGGCGGGAGTTTCATCGTCCTCACGTCTCCTGACGGCCGCTGATCCTGTTGTGGACCGGCGAGATCTTGAGGTCCGGTGCGCCGCCGCCGGCCGCTTCGATCAATGGAACCAGGACCTGCGCGAAGCGCTGAAGATCTTCGGCGGACTCCCAGACATCCACCACGAGGTAGCTGCCGTTGTCCTTGAGTGCGGCCGTGTGCGACAGCCGCCCCTGTGGGTTGCCGTACCCCGCCTCGTCGAGCTGCTTGATCACCTGGTCGTACTGGTCGACGGGGTCCGTCCCTGCGTCGGAAATCATCACGATGGCCATGACCGCACTCCCTTCCCAAATGCTGACACTGTCTGGCTGCTGCAACTGCCTCGGATGCTGAGACAGTAAGGAGCGGCCGGCGGCGAAAACGTCCGCCGAACTACTCAGCCGGGCTACTCATCTCCTGGTGCGCCACCCACGACGCGATCTGGCTGCGGTTCGACAGACCGAGCTTGGTCAGGACGTGCTGGACGTGGTTCTGCGCGGTTCGTTCGGACAGATACAGCTCCCGGGCGATCTCCCGGTTCGTCTTTCCGGCAGCAACCAGCCCCGCCACCTCCCACTCCCGACGGGTCAGCGGGCCGGCCGCCGACAGCCCATCGACGAGTGCCTCCACTTTGGCCGCGATCACGCCCATGCCGAGCGCCGAGGTTCGGCGGGCGCTCGCGGCCAGCAGCTGCCGGGCCCAGGCGATGTCGCCGGGCAGGCGCCGTCGTGCCAGCGCGGACGCCAGCTCGTACTGCGCTTCAGCGAGATAGCCCACCGCTCCGTTGGCCGCGCAAACGTCAACCGCCGCCTCCAGATCCACGACGGCTTCGTCGAACCTGCCCAGCTGGACCAGGCCGTGACCGGTCCACAGCTCGACGGGACCGAAATAGGCGACCTGGCCGGCTCCGCTGCAGACGTGGTGACCGCCGTACGCGCCGAGCCTGGTGACGAGCGTTGCCACATCGTTGTCCGCGCCCAGCTCGACGGCAAGGTTGACGCCGAACGCCAAAGCGGGAAGTACGGCATGGGGCGACGGTCGCCATTCGGCCGGCGGGCCAAGCGAGCGGTACACCGCAGCAGCTTCGTCCAGACGCCCCACCGACGCGAGGAAATGTGCGTTGGCTACGGCGATGATGACCCCGGCCGTGGGCAGCTGGCGCTCGAACACCGTGACGCCGGCGTACCCGCTGGCCTCGAGAGCCCCGGTGACGTCAGCCCCGATCTGGAGACTCATCTGGATCCGCAGCCCGGCACGCTCATGGAAGCCGATGTCGTCACCGGTAGCCGCCAGCTGGGAGAACGCCTCCTCGGCCAGCAGCATGGCGTCGGCGAACCGCGCCTGCGCCTGCGCCAGCACGGCCCGGCACTTGAGCAGCTCGTATCGCGCATGAGGTCCGCGGACCTGCTCGACGCACCACGTCAGGGCTTCGAGCTCGCGGGCGACGCGGAGCAGGTCGCCGTGTTCAAACGCGGCGTCGATCTGCCACAGGTGGGCCCACATCTGGGTGTGCGGGTCGGAAGCCTGGCGGCCGAGTTCGAGCATCCGGTCAGCGAGCCCAGCTCGCTCCCCGAGACCTTCTGGTCCCGAGCGGGCCAGCCGTCTCGCTCGCAGCGCCGCCTCCAGGGCAGGGTGGTCGCCCGCCTCCTCAGCCAGCCTGAGGGCCTCTTCGCTGGCGCGCCCCGCGATTTCGTACTCCTCGTAGCCGTGGGACCTGCTCCACGCGTCGTAGATCGATGCCTCTGCCAGCCGCGCCAGGAGCCGCGCCCGCAGGGCACTGTCGGCCGGGTCGACCACCGCCAGAGCTTGCTCGCACAGTCGTCTCGTCGTCGCCTCCAGCGCGGTCGGGGCGTTGGCCTCGCGGACCAGTGCTGCCTCCGCAAGGAGGCTGGGCTGGCCCAGCGAAGCTGCTGCCGCCGCCGCTCGTACGCTCGCGTCCACACTTCCAGCGATGTCGGTCGACGCATTCAACGCACTCGACAGACCCAGCCACAGGCGGCAGCGCAGCTCATCGTCCAACTCGTCCTCACCGAGGCTGAGCGCCAGACGGTACAGCCGAGCGCCCTCCTCGTACGCCAGCGCCTTCATGGCCTCGTCGGCGGCAAGCCTGATCCAGTGCACGGCGCGGCTGAGGTCGGCGCCAACCGCCGCGACCGCCCAGTGACGAGCCAGGTCCGACAGGTGTCGCTCGATCCTCCCGGCACAGACCGACTCGATCGTCTCGGCAGCCGCTCGATGCAGCCGCACCCGCTCGGCCGTCGACAGGCCTGCCTCGACCGCGTCCCGTACCAGCGCATGGGTGAACCTGTGGCTGCCGGGGATCGTTCCAGCTTCGACCAGGCCGGCGGCCGTTGCCTCGTCGAGGGACGACAGGCAGCTCATCGGCGTGGCGCCGACCATGGGCGCGACCACAGCGGCCGAGAATTCCCGGCCCACCACCGATGCGGCGTGGACAAGGCTCGCGGCGTCGGGCGACAAGCGGTTCAAGCGGCTCCGGATGGCTTCGCGCACGTTGGCGGTGACCGGGGCGAGACCTCCGGCCACCTTGCCGGCCGGCAGTACGCGCCCCACCTCGCCCACGAAGAACGGGTTCCCCCCGGTTAGAACATGCACCTGGCGCGCGTCGCCGGAGGTGACCTCGTGTCCCAGCACCGATGCGAGCTGCATCGCCACGGCCTGCTCGGTCAGGCCGGTGAGGTCGAGCTGCCGCGTGACCGGCTCCCGGACGAGATCGGCGAAGGAGGCGGCGTGTTCGTGTTCGGTGTCACGGTGGTTCACCAGCATCAGCAGCTTTTCGTCGCGCACCGTTCGCGCCAGATGCCGCAGCAACAGTACCGAGGGCTGATCGGCCCAGTGCGCGTCGTCGAGAACCAGCACGAGAGGGCTGTTGGCCGCGATCCCGCGGAACAGCCGGGCGACGGCTTCGAACTGGCGAAATCGGTCTTCAGCCGATGCGAGGCTGTCCGGCGTCGATGCCGGACCGCCGAACACCTCGGGCGCGATGCGTGCGAGGTCCGCGTCGGCTTCCGCGACGCCGACGAGGTCAACGGCTGCGCGGAGAAGCTGACGCCACGGCCAGTACGGCGGTGCGCCCTCCGACTCGACGGCGACTCCCCACAGGGTGGGTACTCCGCGATCACCGGCCAAACCGGCCAGCTCCTCAGCGAGCCTCGTCTTGCCTATCCCCGGCTCCCCGCGGCAGAGAACGATGCTCGGACGCCCCCGCTGCGCGTCCTGAAGGTAGCCGGTGAGCGCAGCCAGCTCCCGGTCGCGTCCAACAAGGACACCCCGCATTCCTTCACCATACGGACCCACGGCCGGTCTGACATGGGAGCGGCCGTCAGGAGGTCAGCCAGCTGCCGTTCAGCATCAAGTCCCGGTCTTTGAGTTCGTTGACCTCGCGCCAGGCCTGGATGCGAGTGGGGGTGACGCGGAAGAACGGGTAGTTCGAGGCTCGGGGGTCGAAGCCTGCCTTCTGGGTGAAGGCTTCGGCCTGGTCGTCGGGAAGGTCGTCGACCAGTTCGGCGGTGCCGGTGATGAGGACGACGTCGCGGGTTTCGCCCAAGGACAGGTGGACCTGGGCGGTTGCCTGGAGGTTGCGGCTGGTGGGGTTGTTGCGGGCCGTCGCGAGCAGGATGGTGCCCTCGATCCACAAGAACGAGAGCGGCATCAGGTACGGCGTACCGGTGGGTGAGGCTGTGGAGACCCAGGCGTCGATGTCCGTGGCGAGGCGGTGCAGGGTGTCGGCCTTGCGGGTTGCGAAGGGTCGGGCTTCGGGGGTGGGCATGGGGCTCCTTCTGGGGTGGTCGTGCGCTGTCACATTCTGCCGACGCGGATCGTCAGAACCATGACGGGCGGCGAGTCCGGGATGTGACTGGGCCGGGCGAAAGGTGGCTGCCGTGGGGCGTGACGACGAGTTGGCGGGGCGCGCGCGGGTGGTTGAAGGGGCGTTGTTCGACGCCGTCGAAGGGCTGCCGGCGGAGGAACGGATGGCGTTCGTGCTGGACGCGATGTTCGGGGTGCCGGCCGACGAGATCGCGGCGATCATCGGGTGCTCGCCGGCCGCGGCGCGGGAGCTCGTACTGCGCGCGCGGTGGCGGGTGCGGGCGGGCCAGGCGGGGCTCGGTGCGCTTGAGAAATAGTGAAACGGGTGGGACTGGAGTGACGAAATCCCCGCCTGGGCAGGTGATCCCGCGACACCCGGATACTCGGTTTCGAACTTCGCGAAAAGTGCGCTACTGTTCTGCTCTCGCACCGAGCAGGTCGAAGTACTTCGAACAGCTCACCGCGATGCGAACGTAGCTCAGTTGGTAGAGCGCAACCTTGCCAAGGTTGAGGTCGCCGGTTCGAACCCGGTCGTTCGCTCGGAACAGGTCAGTAGGCTGAGACTCTGTGGTGGAGTGGCCGAGAGGCGAGGCAACGGCCTGCAAAGCCGTGTACACGGGTTCGAATCCCGTCTCCACCTCGAACACCCTGAATCTTGGACGATTGGCGCAGCGGTAGCGCGCTTCCCTGACACGGAAGAGGTCACTGGTTCGATCCCAGTATCGTCCACGAGAGCGATGAGCGACTCGTGTCCCCGGAAAGCGGGGACCGGGTCGCTCTCGTCGTTTTGTGCGGCTGCGCTTCGCTTGCCGCGGGTGGGGGCTTCGCCACCCACACCCCCCTCCGTCTGGGGCTGATGCCGTCATTCGGCTTTCCGCCCGTGGCTGATGCTTTTATGGGACCGGGGTTGGTTCGAGGACTGTGGCTGCTGTGATGCGTTGTTCTCTTGTTTGGGCGGTTAGTAGGTAGGACACGGCCAGGGCGATTCCTAGGATGAAGCAGGCGATCCAGAGGGATTGGCCGTGGTACTGCAGGAGGTAGCCGCTTAGGAGTGGGGCTACTAGGCGGGAGGTTTGGCTGGCGGCTGTGAAGAAGCCGAAGTAGCGGCCGCGGAGGGGGCCTGGGGCCATGCCTGCCAGGGAGCTGTCCAGTACGGCGAAGTACGCCATCTCTCCCAGGGTCCAGATCGCGACGGTCAGTGCGTAGAACCAGATGACGTCGGCGACCCCCGTCAGGCCGAAGCCTAGGCCTACCAGTAGGGCGCCTAGGGCTAGCACCCGCGAGTATGTGTGGCCTCGGATCAGGCGCGGTACGAACAACTGCCCCACCACGATCAGCAGGGTGTTGATTGCGTAGATCCAGCCGTAGGCCTGGGCGTCGAGCCCGTCGCGTTGTACGGCGAGCGGCAGGCCCGCGTTGCTTTGTTTGAAGATCAGCTGGAAGCCGAAGAACAGCGCAACGAACAGCAGGAACTGGCGGTCCCGCAGGATGGTCAGGACGGCACCGGCAGACGGCACGGTCTCTGTCGACGACGCGACCCTCGTCTCTGGCACCAGGAACCACATCAGCGCGGCCAGGATCAGGAAGCCGATCGCGTCGACCACGAAGATCACGGCGAAGCCGGCCTTCATCGCGACGGGGGCGAGCAGGGCCGCGATCGACGTACCGACGTTGATCGCCCAGTAGTTGATGCTGTAGGCGCGCGGCCGATCCTCGGCCGGCACGACCTCGCTGAGGATGGCGCTGCCGGCGATCCCCGAAGCGACCGTGCCGGCGCCCATGACCACCAGGAAGGCCATGATCGACACCAGGCCGCCGCTCATCCCGGCGCCCGCCAGCGCTGCCGAACTGACCAGATAGCCGGCAATTGCCGTCCGGCGCCTGCCCCAGCGGTCGGCGAGCACTCCCCCGCCGATGCTCCCCACGACGCAACCGCCGCCGGTCAGGGCCAGCGCCAGACCGATCTGCGCCGGGTCGAATCCTCGCTCGCTGTGCAGGTAGAACGTGATGAAGATCAGCACGAACGAACTGATGTTGCCGATCAGCGTGATCGACCACAGGTACCAGAACACCCGCGGGAGCCCGCGTAAGGTCCCCACCCACCGATGACGCATCTGCTGCCTCTCTCTGTCAGTTGACAAGAGTCTGCGCAGGAAGTGGATCAGCCGTAAGATCCACATCTATGACGGAAAGTTGGACCACTCTGCGGGAGTTGCTGCTCCCGACAGGAACAGCGGGCGCACAGCCGGGCCGCGACCTGGAGAGGTCTCTCCGTACTGCGATCCGGGCCGGCCGCCTGCGCACCGGCGAGCGCCTGCCGTCCACCCGGGATCTCGCGGCCCAGCTCGGCGTGGCACGTGGCACCGTGACGGCCGTCTACCGCCAGCTCCTCGCGGAGGGCTATCTGGAGGCCCGGCATGGTTCGGGGACCTGGGTCGCGGACGTCGCGCCACAGCCGGCGGCCGCGGCGAAGCCCTCAACTCCGGCACCCGACCGCTTTCGGCTCGGTCCCGGTATGCCGTCCCTCGGCGCCTTCCCGCGCAGCGCCTGGCTGTCAGCGCTTCGACAGGGCTGCGCGGCGCTGACCGATGTCGAGCTCGGATATCCCGATCCAGCCGGCCTACTGACGACCAGGACGGAGTTGGCCGGATACCTCGGCCGGGTTCGCGGCGTCGTGACGGCCCCGGCCGGTCTCGTCATCACGCACGGCACCTTCGAAGCGCTCAACCTGCTGTGCGCCGTACTGCGAGCCGACGGGCAGACGGAGGTAGCGGTCGAAGATCCCGGCAACCAGGAGCAGTACGAGCTTCTTGCGGCCCGTGGACTGCGTGGATGCCCTGTGCCCGTTGACGATGAGGGCATCCGGGTCGATGCGCTGTCGCGTACCGAATGTCGTGCGGTGATCGTGACGTCAGCGCACCAGTACCCGCTCGGCGTCTCGATGAGTCCCTCCCGCCGACGTGCGCTACTGGACTGGGCAGCCTCCACCAAAGGCCTGGTGATCGAGGACGACTACGACGCCGAGTATCGCTACGACCGGGCGCCCGTCGGCGCTCTGCAGGCGATCTATCCCGACTCCGTCGCGTACGTCGGCACGCTGAGCAAGACGATGGCCCCGGCCCTGCGACTCGGCTGGCTGGTGCCGCCGGCCGGCATGCTCGACGAAGTGGTGCGCCAGAAGCGGCTGCACGACCGTGGCGGTTCGGCCCTGGACCAGGCGGCTCTCACACACTTCCTTCAGAGCGGCGGATACGACCGGCACCTCCGGCGTACCCGCCTGCTCTATCGCGAGCGACGCGACGCCTTGCTCGCTGCTCTCGCGGAGCACCTACCGGACTGGAAGCCGCTCGGCATCGCGGGCGGCTTGCATCTCGTCATCCAACTACCGGCCGGCCTCGACGATCGCGAGGTCGTCCAACACCTGAAAACGCAGCACATCCAGCTTTCGCCGCTGTCCCGCTACGCCCGCGCCGTCGACCTCCCACCCGGCCTGGTCGTCGGCTACGCGACCCTCACGCCCGCCCGCCTCCGCTCCGCCGTACAACTCATCGCGAAGTCCATGGCCGAGCTCACATACGGAGGTATGAACCGCCGTTGAAGTCGAGAACTGTGCCGGTGGCGAACTCAGCCATAGGAGAGGCCAGGTAGGTGATAGCGGCTGCTACCTCGGCTGGGGAGGCTACGCGTTCCAGCGGGCTTTCCAGGCGGCGGCGGTCGTAGCCGTCGCCGGAGAGGGCATCGGCAGCCATGTCGGTAGTGGTCCAGCCGGGGGCGATCGTGGTGACCGCAATCCCTTCTGGGCCTAGGGATCTGGCGAGGGACTGGCTCAACGAGACCAGCGCGGCCTTGCTGGCGCCGTACGCGGGCTGGTTCGGTTCGCCGCGGAAGGCGCCGCGCGACGAGACGTTGATGATGCGGCCGCCGCGGGACATGTGTCGCACCGCGCACCAGGTGACGTTGGCGGCACCGAGGAGGTTGACTCCGAGGGTCGTGGCCCAAGCGGCCTGCCATTCGTCGTACGACGTCTGCCGGATCGGGTGCGGTTCGTACACACCTGCGTTGTTCACCAGTACGTCGATGCTGCCCAGCGCGCCGGCGACGCCCTCGACCATCTTCTGGATCGCCACCGGATCGCCCAGGTCGGCCTGGGCGAGGACGTGCCCCGAACCCGGCAAATCCTCGAGGACAGCCTCGGCGGCATCCGGTGACGAGCCGTAGTGCACGGCCACCCGATCCCCTTCGGCGGCGAAGGCCTGAGCCGTCGCCGCACCGATTCCACGTGATGCTCCGGTCACCAGAACAGCTCGGTCCATGACCCTGAGTCTTCCATTACTCAGGACAAACTAGGCGGGCCGTCCCATCCCCCAGGATCAGCTACGGGCGAGGCTCGATGTCGCGCCGGTAGTCCTTGGCCTGGATCCACGCCTTGCGAGCCTCCGCCTGCTTGCGGGTGTCGGCCCGGCGAGCCATGTACGCCGCCTCGCGCTGCAGCTTCACCCAGCTCTCGTAGCGCCGTACGGACAGCGCACCCTCGTCCAGAGCCTCCTGTACTGCGCACCCCGGCTCTGTCACGTGCACACAGTCCTTGAACCGGCACTGCTCGGCCAGAGCCGCGACATCCGGGAAGGCGGCCATCAGCCCCTCGCCAGCCTCCTGCAAGCCGATCCCCCGCAGCCCAGGTGTGTCGATGACAACGCCACCTCTGGGCAACACGATCAGCTCCCGGCGTACCGACGTGTGGCGACCCTTGCCGTCCTCGCGGATCGCCTGCACGTCAAGGAGTTCCACACCGGCCAGTGCGTTCACCAGCGACGACTTACCGGCTCCACTGGTCCCCAGGAGGGCCATGGTCGCGTTGCCGTCCAGCAGCGACCTGACGGCCTCCAGGCCCTCCCCTGTCGTCGTACTGCACACCAGTACGTCGGCACCGGGCGCAGCAGTCGCCACGTCTTCGGCGACACTGTCCGCATCTCCGACCAAGTCCGCCTTGGTCAGTACTACGACCGGCCGCGCGCCGCTCTCCCAGGCCAGGGCCAGGAAACGCTCGATGCGGCCGATGTTCGGCTCGGGATGCAGCCCGACGACAACGGCGACCACGTCGACGTTGGCCGCGAGGACCTGGCCGCGCGAACTACCGCCGACCTCGGCCCGCAGGATCGCAGTACGGCGAGGTGCGACGGCTTCGACCGTGATGCGATCGTCCGGCCAGCTACGCAAGGCGACCCAGTCGCCGGTGCACGGCGTCGCCTGTGGATCGGCGGCAATAGCCGCCAGTACCGCGCCGGACCAGCTGGCGCGAACCGGACCGTCCTCGGTGAGAACGGTCGACAAACCTTTGTCGACCCGGACGACGCGACCGGGCACCAGCTCTCCGGGGAGAGCTGTGAGGAAGTCCGCTGTCGGGGCGTCGAGCCCCAGGGCCTGAAGTTCTGCTGACATCGTGCGACGAACCTTTCGGGAGGCCCGGCCGCGAGTTCAGCTCAGCGGACGGACGAAGTGGGAGACTGCGGCCCGATGGGCCTGGTACAAGCTCATGACGGTGTCAGCTCCCTTCCATGTCCAGGCCGTTCCGTCGGTCCGGAACAGCTCCTCGCGTTGCGTTCAGCCTAGGTCGTCGGGTTCGGTGGGCGCACCGGGTTTTCCGACCGACGCCGGCTTCCGCTCGGCCCCCTGCTTGGCCTTCGGCCGGCCTGCGGCCTCGTCCTCCGTCCGTACTCCGGCAGTTGGCGCGGGCGCCGTCGATGAAGCTGCGGCATCGCCGGCCGTGTCCCGTGACACGGCCGGCACCCGGGCCGGGTCGAGCGCTGGGTCGGAAGAGCGCTCTGGCGGAGAAGCGGGTGCAGCCGGCGCATCGGTGGAATCCGGTGAGGGTGGCGTCTTGTGCTCGCCGAGGGCTTCGACCTTCTTGGCCATCTTGATCTCCGGCCGCTCATCCGGTGCGACGGCCACCTCGTGGTGCGCCTTCGAGTCGGCCTTCATCACCGGCTCGTGCTCGGCGTCCTCCTTGCGCGACTTGTCCGGCCAGGTCCGGTCGACGACCGCGTTCAGCGCCGCACCGATCAGAACCGCGATCGCCGTCAGGTAGAGCCACAGCAGGACAGCGATCGGTGCCGCGAGCGGCCCGTAGATCGAGGTCCCACCGACCGTGGTCTGCAGGATCCAGCGCAACAGGAAGCTGCCGAGAATCCACAGCGACAGCGCCAGGAAAGCCCCCGGCAGGTCGGACACCCATGGCGTCCGCACCGGCACCGACAGGTGGTACAGGGTGTTGAGGAAGCCGGCCGACAGGATCGTCACGACCGGCCAGTACAGCTGGTTCAGGAAGTCGACTCGCTCCGGCAGCAGCTCGTCGACCGCGTTCGGGCCGGCCAGCACCAGCGGCAGGACGATCACGCCGATGACGAGCGCTACGCAGTACAGGCTGAACGACAAAGCCCGGGTCTTGACGATGCCGCGGCGGCCGCCCATCCCGTACATGATCGTGATGGTGTCGACGAAGACGTTCAGTGCGCGGCTGCCGGACCACAGCGCCAGCACGAAACCGATGGAGATGACGTCGAAGCGGCCACCACTGCCGAGCACGTCGTCGAGGGTCGGCACGATCACCTGCTGGACCGAGTCCGCGGTCAGCGCCCGCTCGGCCAGCTGGATGATCTGGAGCTTGATGTCCTCGATCGTCTCCAGGTCGAACTCGTTCGCGATGAAGCCGATGCTGCCGGCCAGCCCGAAGATCAGCGGTGGCAGCGACAGGATCGCGAAGAACGCCGCCTCCGCGGCCAGTCCCGTGACCCGGTAGCGCAGACAGGTGCCGATCGTCTGGGTCAGCAGACGCCACGTCGTACCGGGAAGTTGTCGGGCCCATGCGAGTGAGACGGAGGTCTCGGACCCAGAGCGTGCCATACCGCTTACCGTACTGACATGGCGGACCCAAACGCTGTAACGAATCAGGCTCCCCCACTGCAAGGGGTGAACTTCTTCACGCGGGACACCGCACTTGGTGACTCTCTGCGTCCATACGCTGACCTGAGCAACGATTCCGGGCTGCTGGAGCTCGGTGAACTCGCCGGCAGCGAGGAGGCACTCTCCCACGCGCTCCCCGCCAATCAGAACTCGCCCGTACTGCGAACACACGACCGCTACGGCCACCGGATCGACGAAGTCGAGTTCCACCCGTCGTGGCATTGGCTGATGGACAAGGCGGTCGGCTTCGGACTCCAAGCAGCGCCCTGGACCAGCGACAAACCGTCACCGCACCTCACCCGCGCAGCCGGCTTCTACGTGTGGTCGCAGGTCGAACCGGGTCACGCGTGCCCGATCTCGATGACGTACGCCGCCGTCCCGGCACTGCGCGCCGACAAGACGCTGGCCGACGAATGGATCCCACGCCTCGCCGCCACGCAGTACGACGTACGCCGGCTGCCCGCCGCGGACAAAGCGGGCGTGCTCGCCGGGATGGGCATGACCGAGAAGCAGGGCGGCTCCGACGTACGGGCCAACGTCACCACCGCGACGCCGACCGGGAGTGACGGCGAATATGTGCTCAATGGGCACAAGTGGTTCTGCTCGGCACCGCAGGTCGATGTGTTCCTCGTCCTGGCCCAGGCGGCGGACGGCCTGACCTGCTTCGTCGTCCCGCGGGTCCTTGCCGATGGCAACCGGAATGCGTTTGCTCTGCAACGGTTGAAGGACAAGCTCGGCAACCGGTCGAACGCGTCGAGTGAGGTCGAGTTCCACAACACCGTCGGCTATCGGCTCGGTGACGAGGGTGCCGGCGTCCGGACGATCATCGAGATGGTCGCTGCGACCCGGCTCGACTGCGTGCTCGGCTCGGCTGCGTTGATGCGGCGGGCTCTGGTCGAGGCGACCTGGCACACCGCGCATCGCAGCGCCTTCGGCGACCTGCTGAGGAACAAGCCGGCGATGCAGAACGTGCTGGCCGACCTGGCCATCGAGAGCGAGGCGGCAACCGCTCTCTCGATGCGGCTGGCCGCGGCGATGGACGCTTCGCTCGCCGGTGACGAGCAGGCCGCGGCGTTCCGCCGGATCGCGTTGCCGCTGGCGAAGTTCTGGGTCTGCAAGCGCACCTCGTTCACGGTCGCCGAAGCGCTGGAGTGCCTCGGCGGCAACGGTTATGTCGAGGAGAGCGGTCTCCCGCTGCTGTTCCGCGAGTCCCCGCTGAACTCCATCTGGGAAGGCTCAGGCACGGTCAACGCCCTCGACGTCCTGCGCGCGCTGCGGCGACCCGAGTCGCTCGAGGCGTGGTTGCTCGAAGTCGGTGCGGCGCAAGGTGCCGACCATCGCCTGGACGCTGCCGTGACCGACGTACTGGAAACGCTCTCCGACTTGGCGGGGGCCGAAGCGGGTGCCCGGCGACTGGCCGCGCGGATGGCCGTCTGTCTGCAGGCGTCGCTGCTCGTGCGGCACTCGACCCCGGAGGTGGCCGACGCGTTCGTCGCGTCCCGGCTGGCGGGCGACTGGGGTGGCGTGTTCGGGACGCTGCCGTGCACCACGCCGTACGGTCCGATCCTCGACCGCATCCTCTGACGGAGCCGTCACACGCTAGGGTTACGGCGTCGCGACTGGCGCTGAGGTGGGATCGACCACCGGGGAGCGAAAAGACCGCCGGCACCGTGCGCCTGGGTGCCGCGACCTCGTCACAGGGAGACCTGTGCGACCTCAGGAGAGAGACGAAGATGACTCAACCCTTCGACGCCGCAACCGCGTCGGCCGCGTACCGCAACGCGCTCGAGGTGATCGGCGCGGTGGAACCCACCATCGCCGGCGCGATCAAGGCCGAACTGGCCGACCAGCGCTCCTCGCTGAAGCTGATCGCCAGCGAGAACTACGCCTCCCCGGCGACCTTGCTGACGATGGGCAACTGGCTCTCGGACAAGTACGCCGAGGGCACCGTCGGGCACCGCTTCTACGCCGGCTGCCAGAACGTCGACACCGTCGAGCAGACCGCCGCCGACCACGCTCGTGAGCTGTTCGGCGCGCCGCACGCCTACGTCCAGCCGCACTCCGGCATCGACGCGAACCTGGTCGCCTTCTGGGCGATCCTGGCCCAGCGGATCGAGTCGCCGGCTCTGGCCGAGGCCGGCGCCAAGCACGTCAACGACCTGACCGACGAGGACTGGGCCAAGCTGCGCAAGGCGCTCGGTGACCAGAAGATGCTCGGCATGTCGCTCGACGCCGGCGGTCACCTGACCCACGGTTTCCGGCCGAACATCTCCGGCAAGATGTTCCACCAGAGCTCCTACGGCACCGACCCGGAGACCGGGCTGCTCGACTACGACCTGGTCGCCCAGACGGCTCGCGAGTTCAAGCCGCTGATCCTGATCGCCGGCTACTCGGCGTACCCGCGCAAGATCAACTTCGCCAAGATGCGCGAGATCGCAGACGAGGTCGGCGCCACCCTGATGGTCGACATGGCGCACTTCGCCGGACTCGTCGCCGGGAAGGTCTTCACCGGCGACTTCGACCCGGTACCGCACGCCCACGTCACCACGACCACCACGCACAAGTCGCTCCGCGGCCCGCGCGGCGGCATGGTGCTGTGCCAGCCGGAGTACGCCGACGCCGTCGACCGCGGTTGCCCGATGGTGCTCGGTGGCCCGCTCAGCCAGGTGATGGCGGCCAAGGCGGTCGCGCTGGCCGAGGCGCGTCAGCCTTCGTTCCAGACGTACGCGCAGAACGTCGCGGACAACGCGGTGACGCTGGCCGAAGGGCTGATGAAGCGCGGCGTGAAGCTGGTGACGGACGGCACGGAGAACCACCTCGTCCTGCTCGACGTCTCGTCGTACGGCATCACCGGCCGCCAGGCCGAGTCGGCGCTGCTCGACGCGGGCATCGTGACGAACCGCAACGCGATCCCCCGCGACCCGAACGGCGCTTGGTACACCTCGGGCGTCCGGATCGGTACGCCGGCCCTCACCACCCGCGGCTTCGGTGGCGACGAGTTCGACCGCGTCGCCGAACTGATGGTGGAGGTCCTCTCCAGCGTCACCCCGACCAAGACGTCGGCCGGCGCCCCGTCCAAGGCGAAGTACATCCTCGCCGACGGCGTAGCCGACAAGGTCCGAGCCGCCTCCGCCGAACTCCTCGACAAGCACCCCCTCTACCCAGGTCTCGACCTGAACTGATCATGGTTCGTCCCAGCGCCCGCCTCCCCTCGAGGCGGGCGCTGTGTCATATCCGTGGGGTTTGGAACGTCAGAGGGCTGACGGGGAGATGACGGAGGAAGTTGACAGTGGATGATCATGATGGGCTGGCTGAGGAGTTCGAGGGGTTTCGCGGGCATTTGCGGGCGGTTGCCTATCGGATGTTGGGGTCGCTGACTGAGGCGGAGGATGCCGTTCAGGAGGCGTGGTTGCGGCTGGCCCGGACCGATACCAGTGACGTCGCGAATCTCGGTGGGTGGCTGACGACTGTGGTCAGCCGGGTGTGTCTGGACATGTTGCGGTCCCGGAAGTCCCGGCGCGAGGAGCCGCTGGAGACCTTCGTGCCGGATCCGGTGGTGACGGTGGGCGACGACCCGGTCGAGCAGGCGATGCTCACCGACTCGGTGGGCTTGGCCTTGCTGGTGGTTCTCGAGACGCTGAGTCCGGCTGAGCGGCTGGCGTTCGTGTTGCACGACATGTTCGCCGTGCCCTTTGACGAGATCGCGCCGATTGTCGGGCGCAGTACTGCGGCAACTACCCAGCTCGCCAGCCGCGCGCGGCGACGGGTGCGGGGCGCTGCGGTGCCGGACTCCGATCTCGCGGCTCAGCGCAAGGTGGTCGACGCGTTCCTGGCAGCCGCGCGGGTAGGCGACTTCGAGGCCTTGGTCACCGTGCTCGATCCCGATGTCGTACTACGGGTCGACGTCGGCGCGACCGGGCCAGGAGCTCTGCTGCGGGGTATCGAGGCGGTGGCCGGGCAGGCCCGACTGTCCGCTCGGAACGGCGCGACACCCCGGGAGGCCATCGTCAACGGCGCGGCAGGCTGGGTGTCCTACATCGAAGGGCAGCCGCGTGCGGTGCTCAGCCCCACGGTCCGCGGCGGCCGGATCGTCGAGATCAACATCCTCGCCGACCCGGCCCGCATCGCCCAGCTCGCCCTGCCCGCGTTGGACTGACTCGCACGACGCAGCCAGTCAGTGGAGACCGGGACGGCCGTTCGCCTCGAACCGCGGCCGTCCCGCGTCCAACTGCAGCCGAGCCCGTACGACGACCTGACGGCACGCGGACTCCGTACGCCCCACCGCCGCCGCGATCTCCGGGAACCCGAACCCGAACACCTCGCGCAGCACGAACACCGCCCGCTCCAACGGACTCAACCGCTCGAGGAGCAGCAGCGACGCCATCAGCACCGAGTCAGCCAGCTCCACCAGCGGCCGCGGCTCCTCGAACTCCGCGGCCTCTGTCATGCCAGCTCCGCCTTGAAGCCCTGCCGCCACGACGGGTAGCGCAGCTCCCAGCCGAGCTCCCGCTTGGCTTTCGCGTTGGAGAATCCCCGGCCCTCGGTCATCAGGCCCACCGCTACGTCGCCCGCGAGCGGCCGGGCCAGCCACGCCGGAATCCGCATCGGCGGTTTCGCCCCAGCGCACTCCGCCAGGTAGGGCAACCACTTGTTGGCCGGAGCGGGTTCATCGTCAACGATGTTGAACACGCCCTTGGCCTCCTGCTCGACGGCCAGCACCGTCGCCCGCGCCGCGTCGTCCAGGTGAATCCACGAGCAGTGGCCGTCGCCTCCCCCGACCACCGGGAACTGCCGCTTGCGCACGGGTTCCACCAGAGTCTCGGTGGAACCCGGCCCGTAGAACCATCCGTACCGCAGTACTGCGCCACCTGCCTTCACGACCGTCTCCTCGACATAGCGGAGCGCGGCCGCGCTCGGCCCGGGCAGCCCTTCCAGCGGGTCCTCCTCCGTCTTCACCCATCCGCCTTGGCGCTGGCCGTTCCAGCCGGCATAGGCCTGCGCGACGAAGTTCGTGACGCCGCTCGCCTGGGCGGCGGCCAGCAAGTGGTCCGTCCCCTCGGTCCGAAGCCGGTTGGTCCCGGCGAACCAGCGGTCCATGTGCTTCAGGTCCGGCTTGCCGGTGATCGCGGTCATCTGATGCACGATCGCGTCGGGTTGCGCCTTGGCCACCGCCTCACCGACCGACACCGCATCCAGGCCGTCCATCACGACGCCTTCCGCGCCCAGCTCCGCCAGCAACTCGAGCTTCGCCGCGCTTGTCGTCGACGCCGTCACCTGATGCCCTCGCGCCACCAACTGTGGCACCAACTGCCGCCCGAGCGCCCCGGTCCCACCTGCCACGAATACCCGCATATCCATCACCTTTCTCGCTTGTTTCACCCCCAGACAAAGCGAGACCGGCGATCTGTGACATCGGGTGCTGCGAGCTCAGTTGGTCAGTGCGTACACGGCGACGGCGGTGAAGTCGTCGGCGGGTTCCGAGGCCTGCCAGGAGCGGACGTCGTCGACGTAGCGGGAGCCTCGGCCGGTGAACTCTTCGTAGCGGTCGGTACCGTCGGCGGGGCAAGGCTTCATGTTGTCCATGTTGTCGCCGAGACCGTCCGCGAAGAGGTCCGCGGAGTTCGGGCCGTTGACGACCGCACCGGTCAGCGGCCGGTCGACGATGTTCGAGATCTGGTGATGAGGGCAGCCGGCGCTGTTCTCGCCGACGCCGACCATGAACGAGACGCCCCACGGGTTCGCCCCGAAGGTCCAGCTCAGCTGGCCGGCACCGAAGGCGTCGTACCGGCGATCACCGGTGGCGTCGCGGTAGAGCCGGGCCGTGGCCGCCAGACCGAACGCATGCGGTACTGCGTCGAAGTTGTCGTACTGCGCGCCGGCGCCGAACGGGTCGTTCGCCGCCCGCTTCACCCCGATCTCAAGCTGGGCCGCAAGATCGCTCTTCAACGCCTTCACATCGACCGGCACCCGGCGGTCGGCCCGCGCGGCGCGGATCAGATCCGCATGCGCGAGAGCGCTCACGTCGTACAGGTTGAACGTGTCGCCGCCCGCCTCGTGCGTGCGGTACTCCCCCGCCCAGTACTGCGCTGCCTTCAACCAGCCGCGCGCTCGGGGATCCCGCAACTTCTGGGCGGCGAGAGCGAGTTCGGCGGCGCCCAGTTCGAGGTCGTCGCGCCAGTTGCTCTCCGGGTAGAACGCGAACGGCAGCGACGTCACCAGTTGCTGGACGTCCGTCGTCTGGGCTTGCGCGTAGATGGCGGCGGCTGTCTCGAGATGCCGCCGGGCGCGAGCGGGCGACGTACGGGCTTCGACCTGTGCTGCCAGGGCGAAGGCAGCGGCCGTCCGACCTGCCAGGTTCGGGCTGATCGGCTTGCCAGGAGCGGCGGCGCGGAAGACCGGGCGGTTCTTGAGGAACTGGTGCCCCGGCGCGTTGTCGTGATCGTCGGCCTCCGGCAGCCGCCAGACGTCGTGGTCGCCGACGAAGGTCTCCTCGACGTTCCCCGTCCCGGCGCCGACCTGGATGTAGAGCGTCTTGGTCCGCTCGTCCCACATCTTGTCCAGCCAGGTGAGCCCGTGCCGCGCTTCCTTCAGCAGCTGGGAATCCGGCCGCCGGCCGTCCCGGGCCGAAGCCCAGAGCAAACGAATCCGAGTACGCCGCGATGTGGGTGAACTTGAGGTAGTCGCCGGCGTCGTACCAGCCACCCTCGACATCCACCGGCCCGCCGATCCGCTGCAGCTCCCCCACGGTCTGATCCGTGTCCGGACCCGCGAAGACCGGCCACTCGTAGACGCTCGCCGCACGGTCCGTGAGGTGCGCCGGCTTGCGCCCAAGCGCTCCGGCGACGATGTTCGCACCGTCCCGCTGCTCGGTGAAGAAGTTCACCGCCTTGTCCTTGGGCCCTTCCAGCACCCGCTTCTCCGAGCCGATCTCGAAGGCAGGCGACGTCGGAACTCCTGCCACCTTGACCCGATAGCTTCCCGGCCGCCGCAGCTTCGAGAGATCCAGCCGATAGACATGCTGGTACTTCGCGTTCCACGACCCGGCGTCCTGCCCCGCGCGCCCGACGAGCACTCGCCGCCCCCGCTCGTCGACCACCTCGAAGCGCGCCCCCGCCGCCGCCTCCGAGGTCATCAGGTACGCCGCTGCGCCTGCCGCGCCGCTGTAACCGAGTTGGTTCACGCGGATCAACCCGACCCCACCGCCGGTCGATCCGTACTCACCACCGTCCCGCGTACTGGCTCCGGTCCCGGCAGCCGTGAGCGGAGTCACCGCCAACCCGGCGGCCAAAGACAGCGAGATGACGCGGCGGAACGTCCCCATCGGTGACTCCTCTGCACTAACCATTAGGAAACCTTCCTAACGATTGCGGACACGGTAGCGCAGCCCACCGAGGGTGTCGAGATGTCTGACCAGGACCTCGCGGAGCTTCTCGGCGGTGGCGACCTCGGGCCGGGTCGCCGCATGGACGGCGAGGCCGTCGATCACCGCATGGAGCCGATCCGCCTCCACCTCGACTTCGACCTGATCCCCGGCGATCGCAGCCACCCAACGACGGCAGCCGGCGCGCAGCGCGTCGTAGCTCCGCTCGGCGCATTCGCGGAGCTCCGGGTCGACCAGTGCGCGTGCGGTGAACGCCAGCCAGACGAGATTCTCCTCCTGGCGCTCTTTGTCGAGAGGCAGGAGCTCGAGCAGGAAACGCTCCGCGGTCGCGCGCGGGTCGCCGGCCGGGTCGAGCGCGCCGAGACGGCCCTCGATGCGTTCGACCACCTGGTTCATCGCGAAGACCAAGAGCTCGGCCTGGGTGCTGAACATGTGGCGCAGCGATCCGTTCGACAGCCCGGCCTCGCGGGCGACGTTGCGGACCGACGCCTGCTCGAGCCCGTCGCGGAGGATCACCCGCCAGGCCGCCTCCGCGAGCTGCCGGCGTCGTTCCACGGCATCGACGATCTTCGGCATGGTTTTTTATAGCACAGTCGTGCTATCTTCCGGGCTATTAGTACAGCTGTACTATCAAGGAGGATCATGTCGACCACGACCGCCCCAGCCCGCGCCTCGTCCACGCTCCGCCACCTGGCGCTTCAGCGAAGCGTCCAGTTCACCGCCGCCCTCTGGATTGCCGCCAACGTCGCCGTTCTGCTCGTCGCGGAGGAGGCCCTGCCCTTCGGCTGGCCGGATGTGCCCGGTTCGACGGTCGACCACGTGGTGAGCACGAACCTCGGGCTGCTGTGGATCTTCGGTTTGATGGCCATCACCTGCCTCCTGACCCGGAAGCGCAGCCGGCCGGACCTCGCCGCCAGAGCCCCCGAGTTCGCGATCGCGCGACGGGAGACCCTGCTCCTGCTTGCCTACGGGGCACTCGGCCTCATCGGCGGCTTTGTCCTCGCCCGGCTGTTCGGCTGGCAACCCTTCGGGTTGCACCTTGCCGGCTCGATCTTCGGCACCCACGAGCACGTCGCTCCCACCGAGGCGATCGCCTGGGCGGCGTACAACGTCGTGGTCTACGTAGTGCTGCCGCTGGCGTACTTCCGCCGCAAGTACTCGGCAAGGCAGTTGAACCTCGTCTCCAGCGACCGCCGCGGTGACACCTTGGTGATCGTCGTCGTGCTGCTTCTCGAGTCACTGGTGCAGTTCGCCACCCTGACGACGGCCTTCGGCCAACTCAGCACCGGGCAGTACCTCGTCGGCCTGCCGCTCACCTTCATGCTCTACCTCGCGGGCGCCGTCCTGCCGGCCATGGTGTTCATCTACTGCATCCTCGTACCACGATTCCTCAAGCTGACCGGGTCGACCGCGACGACGGTCATCCTCGGCGGGATCACCTACACCCTCCTGCACGTCTGGGACGCCTGGACAGTGCTCACCTCACCGGCCAACTGGCTGCTTTCGATCATCTTCTTGTTCTTCACCTATTTCGGCCCGGGAATGATGAAGACGGTGCTGACCGTGCGCACCGGCAACGCCTGGACGCACGTCTGGGCGTACCACGCCCTCGCGCCGCACACTCTCATCGATACGCCCCACGTCGTCGAGATCTTCCGGATCCGCTGAGCGCCACGCGGGTGTCCAGATCGGCGTCAATGTGAGCCATCTCTCGGTCGGTGGCCACCACGATCCGCGGTCGGCTCCGACGGGGCCCGGAAAGCCACTTTCAGGCCGGAAACAATCCCCAGCAGGCGGGTAGACATAGCCGCATGGTGAGATTGCGTCTCACGATGTGGCAATGGGAGTTGATTTACCGGCCGATTCCGCTGACGCTTATCAGCATGCTCGCTGCCCGCTCGACTCATCTCGTAGGTCGGATTCACGTCGACCTCGGTCGCATGCGCAGCGCCATCTGTCGTCCTTCGATGCTCTGACAGCCACCCTGCTCGAATCATCAGCTGGGTGCGCACCGCGCAGACCAGATCGAATCGACGACGCTTCGAGCTAGCCTCCCGCGGACGCACCTGTCTCTAGGACAAGGACACGTTCCCAGATGACTGGCGTCACCTCTCCCGCGCCCCGCAAAGCCGCCCGCCCGCGCAAAGGCAAGGGCGAAGGCCAGTGGGCGCTCGGCTACCGCGAGCCACTGAACAAGAACGAAGAGAACAAGAAGAACGACGACGGCCTGAACGTCCGGGCCCGGATCGAGAACATCTACGCCCACCGCGGGTTCGACTCGATCGACCCGGCCGACCTGCGCGGCCGGTTCCGCTGGTGGGGGCTCTACACCCAGCGCAAGCCCGGGATCGACGGCGGCAAGACCGCGACCCTGGAGCCGGAGGAGCTGGACGACAAGTACTTCATGCTCCGGGTCCGGATCGAGGGCGGCCAGCTCAGCGCGGAGCAGCTCCGGGTGATCGCCGAGGTCTCCACCACCTACGCGCGGGACACCGCCGACATCACCGACCGGCAGAACATCCAGCTGCACTGGATCCGGGTCGAGGACATCCCCGCGATCTGGCAGAAGCTCGAGGCGGTCGGTCTCTACACCACCGAGGCCTGTGGCGACGTGCCGCGCGTCATCATCTCCAGTCCGGTGGCCGGGATCGCCGCCGACGAGATCATCGACCCGACGCCGGCCATCGACGACATCGTCGAGAAGTACATCGGCAGCACCGAGTTCTCCAACCTGCCCCGCAAGTTCAAGACCGCGATGACCGGCCACCCGTCGCACGACGTGGTGCCGGAGGTCAACGACATCAGCTTCGTCGGCGTCGTCCACCCCGAGCACGGCCCCGGGTTCGACCTCTGGGTCGGCGGCGGCCTGTCCACCACGCCGATGCTCGCTCAGCGCGTCGGCGCGTGGATCCCGCTCGACGAGGTGCACCTGGCCTGGAAGGGCGTCGTCAGCATCTTCCGCGACTACGGCTACCGCCGGCTGCGCAACCGGGCCCGGCTGAAGTACCTCGTCGCCGACTGGGGCATGGACAAGTTCCGCGAGGTGCTGGAGAGCGACAAGTACCTCGGCCGCAAGCTGATCGACGGACCCGCGCCCGAGATCCCCGCAGTACAGGGTGATCACGTCGGCGTGCACAAGCAGAAGGACGGCCGGTACTACGTGGGCGTCGCGCCCGTCGTCGGCCGGGTGTCCGGCAGCTCGCTGGCCAAGGTGGCCGATGTCGTCGCCGCGCACGGGTCGGACCGGATCCGGACCACGGCCCAGCAGAAGTTCCTGGTGCTGGACGTCGAGGAGTCCAAGGTCGAGTCGCTGGTGGCGGCGCTGGCCGACCTCGGTTTCCAGGCCCGCCCGTCGGCCTGGCGGCGGAACACGATGGCCTGCACCGGGATCGAGTTCTGCAAGCTGGCCATCGTCGAGACCAAGGCCCGCGCCGCCGAGCTGATCACCGAGCTCGAGGCGCGCATCCCCGACCTCGACGTACCGATCACCGTCAACGTGAACGGCTGCCCGAACTCCTGCGCCCGGATCCAGGTCGCCGACATCGGCCTCAAGGGTCAGCTGGTGATGGATGCCGAGGGCAAGCAAGTACCGGGGTACCAGGTGCATCTCGGTGGCGGTCTCGGGTTGGACGCCGGCTTCGGCCGCAAGCTGCGGGGTCACAAGGTCACCTCCGACGGACTCGCCGACTACGTCGAGCGGGTCACCCAGAACTACCTGAAAGAGCGGTCCGAGGGCGAACGCTTCGCCCAGTGGGTCGTCCGTGCCGAGGAAGGAGCTTTGCAATGAGCGAACGAGCTGCGCCGTTGTACTGCCCGTACTGCGGTGACGAGGACTTGCGTCCTTCCGAAGAGGGCCATGGCGCGTGGGAGTGCCGGCCCTGTGCACGGGTGTTCCAGCTGAAGATGATCGGACTGCGGGTGAGTGTGGAATGAGCACGGACTTGAAGACGCTCGCCGAAGAGGCGAATGAACGACTAGCCGACGCCTCGGCGCTGGAAGTCCTGGCGTGGGCGCGGGAGACGTTCGGCGACGAGCTCGTGGTGACCGCATCGATGGCAGACGGGGCCCTGCCACACCTCGCGGCCGAGGCGGCCCCCGGTGTCGACGTGCTGTTCCTCGACACGGGCTATCACTTCGCCGAGACCATCGGCACCCGGGACGCGGTCGCCGCGACCCTCCCGATCAACCTGATCAACGCCACCCCGAAGCTGACCGTCGAGGAACAGGACGCGGAGTACGGGAAGGATCTGTTCGCCCGCGAGCCCGACAAGTGCTGCGCGATGCGCAAGGTCGAGCCGCTGAACCGGGTGCTGTCCGGCTACAAGGCGTGGGTGACCGGCGTACGCCGGGAAGAGGCGCCGACGCGGGCCAACACCCAGGTCGTCGAGTACGACGCGAAGCGCGACATGGTGAAACTCAACCCGATCGCGCCCTGGACCCAGGAAGACCTGGACTCCTACATCAACGACAACGGCGTCCTGGTCAACCTGCTGCAGTACGACGGCTACCCGTCGATCGGCTGCCAGCCATGCACCAAGCAGGTCGCTCCCGGCGAAGATCCCCGCAGCGGCCGCTGGGCCGGCCAGGGCAAGATCGAATGCGGACTCCACACATGAGCGCGACAGTGGTAAGCGAACTGGACGCGCTCGAGAGCGAATCGATCTTTGTTTTCCGTGAGGTGGCGGCCGAGTTCGAGCGGCCGGTGATTCTGTTCTCCGGGGGCAAGGACTCGATCGTGATGCTGCATCTGGCGCGGAAGGCGTTCGCGCCGGCGCCCGTGCCGTTCACGTTGCTGCACGTCGACACCGGACACAACTTCGCCGAGGTACTGGACTACCGCGACTCTGTGGTGGCCGCTCTCGGGCTGCGGCTCGAGGTGGCGAAGGTGGAGGACTACCTGGCCGACGGGCGGCTGCGTGAGCGCTCCGACGGCACCCGCAACCAGCTGCAGACGATTCCGTTGCTGGACGCGATCAACGGTCACCGGTTCGACGCCGTCTTCGGCGGCGGCCGCCGCGACGAGGAACGCGCCCGCGCCAAGGAGCGCATCTACAGCCTGCGCGACGAGTTCGGCCAGTGGGACCCGCGCAACCAGCGGCCCGAGTTGTGGTCGCTCTACAACGGCAAGCACCGCCCGGGCGAGCACGTGCGGGTGTTCCCGCTGTCGAACTGGACCGAGCTGGACATCTGGCACTACATCGAGCGCGAGCAGATCCCGCTGCCGAGCATCTACTACGCCCACGAGCGGGACGTGTTCGAGCGCGACGGCATGTTGCTGGCCGTCGGCCCCTACTCCCAACCGCGACCCGGCGAAACGGTGTCCAGCCGGCTGGTCAGGTATCGCACCGTCGGTGACATGTCCTGCACCGGCGCGGTCGCCTCGACCGCGACCTCCGCGGCCGAGGTCGTGATCGAGGTCGCCGCCAGCGAGATCACCGAACGCGGCGCCACCCGCGCCGACGACCGGGCCAGCGAGGCCGCCATGGAAGACCGCAAACGAGAGGGGTACTTCTGATGAGCACTCTTCTTCGACTCGCGACCGCGGGCTCGGTCGACGACGGCAAGTCCACCCTGGTCGGGCGGCTGCTGCACGACTGCAAGGCGATCCTGGCCGACCAGATCGCGCACGTGCAGCACGTCTCGTCCAGCCGCGGCTCCGGCGACTTCGACTTCGCCCTGCTCACCGACGGCCTGCGCGCCGAACGCGAACAAGGCATCACGATCGATGTGGCCTACCGGTACTTCGCGACCGACAAGCGCTCCTTCATCCTGGCCGACTGCCCCGGGCACGTGCAGTACACCCGCAACACCGTCACCGGCGCCTCCACCGCCGATGTCGTGATCATCCTGGTCGACGCCCGGCACGGCGTACTGGAACAAACCCGGCGGCACCTGGCCGTGGCCGGCCTGCTGCGCGTCCCGCACGTCGTCCTCGCGGTCAACAAGATCGACCTGGTCGGCTACGACGAAGCCGTCTTCAAAGGCATCGCCAAAGACGTCTCCCAACTAGCCGAACAACTCCACATCAACGACGTTCAGGCCATCCCGGTCTCCGCACTCGTCGGCGACAACATCGTCGAGCGCTCCCCCGAAACCACCTGGTACGACGGACCGACCCTGCTCGACTACCTGGAGAACGCCACCGGCCGCGACGACATCTCGGCCCGGCCGCTGCGGTTCCCGGTCCAGTACGTCATCCGCCCGCAGACCGACGACGAGTACCGCGACTACCGCGGCTACACCGGAACAGTTGCCTCAGGCACCGTTTCGGTCGGTGACCAGGTGATCGTGCTGCCCGCCGGACGCCGTACGACGGTGGCCGGGATCGACCGCGCCGTCATCAGTCCCACCGGCACCGCGGTCGCCGAGCGGCCCTCGGCGGTCGCCGGGGAAGCCGTCACGGTCCGGCTCGCGGACAACCTCGACGTCGCCCGCGGCTCGGTCATCGTCGCGGCCGACTCCTCCCCCGGCACCCGCCGCGAACTGTCCGCCACCGTGTGCTGGCTGTCCGACCGCCCCCTCACCGTGGGCGCCCGGCTGCTGATCAAGCACACCACCACGACCGCCCAGGCCATCGTCACCAAGATCAACGGTGCCCTCGACCTGGACACGCTCGGAGTCATCGACGCCACCGGGCTCGAACTGAACGACATCGGCAAGGTGCAACTCAAGATCGCCGCACCACTGGCCGCCGATCCGTACTCCAGCAACAACATCACCGGATCCTTCCTGCTGATCGACGCCCACGACGGGTGGACGCTGGCCGCAGGCATGATCGACGACGAAGAAGGGGAACTGCTGTGACCGCACCCGCGCTCGTAGTCCTCGCCCACGGCAGCCGCGATCCGCGTTCGGCCGCCACCGTCCACTCGCTGGTCAAGTGCCTGCGCGAGATGCGTGACGACCTGCGGATCGAAGCCTCCTTCCTCGACCACTGCCCGCCGACGCCGTACCAGGTGATCGGCAAGCTCGCCGCCGAGGGTGTCGAAGAGGTCGTCGTCCTGCCGCTGCTGCTGTCCAGCGCCTTCCACGCCCGGGTCGACATCCCGGCCGTCGTCGACGAGGCCCGCAGCCGGTTCCCCGATCTGCGGATCATCGCCTCCGACGTCCTCGGGTACGACGACACGCTGCTCGACGTACTCGACCGCCGGATGCGCGCCGAGCTCAAGGACGGCCGGGTCCGCGAACTGGACGCGCTGGTCCTGGCCTGCGCCGGCTCCAGCGACACCCAGGCGAACGCGGCCGTCACCCGGCTCGCCAGGCTCTGGGGTCAGCGCCACAAGCTGCCGGTCACCGCTGCCTTCACCACCGCCGCGAACCCGAGCCCGGCCGAGGCCGTGCTCCAGTGGCGACTCGAAGGCCGCCGTCACGTCGCGGTCGGCTCGTTCTTCCTGTCCCCCGGCGTCCTGCCGGACCGGGCCGAACAGACCGCCCGCAAGGCCGGCGCGGTCGCCGTCTCCCGCCCACTGGGCGTCAGCGCCGAGGTGGCCCGGCTGGTCCTGCTCCGGTACGGCGTAGCCGGCCTGGACCTGCTGACCCTCGACCCGGCTCCCCGCCCGACCCTCCTCCGCCCGCAACTGGTCCGCACCGCCTGATCCGCACCGCGTGACCAGGGCTGCACCCCCGAACCCCGCCGGGCCCTCCCTCGGCGGGGCTCGGCACGCGTGTCAGGTCGTGGCGAGGCGCGCCTTCTCGGTCTCGACGTCGAAGTCGGCGGCGGGCCACTGGGGGTCGAGGTCCTTGAGGGTTTCCAGCAGCAGGGTGGTGACGGCCCAGTTGCGGTACCACTTGCGGTCGCTGGGGATCACGTACCACGGGGTCTCGGCGTTGTTGCAGCGCTCGATCGCGGCCTCGTAGGCCTCGGTGTACGCCGGCCAGAGTTCGCGCTCGTCGATGTCGCCGGGGTTGTACTTCCAGTGCTTGGTCGGGTCGTCGAGCCTGGCCTCGAGGCGGACCTTCTGCTCTTCCTGCGAGATGTGCAGGAAGCACTTGAGCACCGTCACACCGGCCCCGGCCAGCTCGGCCTCGAACTCGTTGATCTGCTCGTAGCGGCGGTTCCAGACCGGCGGCGCGACAAGGTTGCGGACCCGCGCGATCAGCACGTCCTCGTAGTGCGAGCGGTCGAAGATGCCGATCATGCCCGGAGCGGGCAGCGCCTGACGGATCCGCCAGAGGAAACCGCGCCGCTTCTCGGCCGGGGTGGGCGCCTTGAAGGAGGTGATCCGCAGGCCCTGCGGGTCCATCAGCCCCGCGCCGTGCCGGATCACACCACCCTTGCCGGAGGTGTCCATCCCCTGCAGGACCAGCAGCACGCGCCGATCGCCGCCCTTGCGTCCCTCGGCGAACAGCCGTTCCTGCCAGTCGGAGACCTCGGGAGCGAGCGCTTCCAGCGCCACCTTGCCCTCGTCCTTGGTACCGGAGAACCCAGTCGTCGCACGGGTATCCCAGGAACTCAGGTCAACCGGCCCCTGCGGCACCCGCAGCTGATCCAGCAACTTACCCGCCGCGTCATCCGCCTTCGCAGTCTTAGTCTTCGCCATCCGCCCATCCTGCCTCATCCCCCACCCGGATCCCCCTCAGACAGGCTGTCCTTCCGGCCTTGAAGGCGAGAGCAGAACACTCAGTTCGGTGGGGCTTCCATTCCGGTTCGGGCGAGGGCGATCAGGCGGGACAGCGCGCGGAGGTACTTCTTGCGGTAGCCGCCCTTGAGCATCTCGGGTGTGAACATGCGGTCGAGCGGTACTCCCCCGGCCAGCAACGGGATGTCGCGGTCGTACATCCGGTCGGCGAGCACCACCAGCCGCAGGGCTACGTTCTGGTCGGTGAGCTCGCGGATGTCGATGATCCCGACCGTGGTGACGCCGTCAAGCAGCGCGCCGTACTTGCTCGGGTGCAGCTCACCCAGCTGGCGGTACAGGTCGACGAAATGGTCGCACGACGCACCGGGCCGCTCGGCCGCGACCCGCTCGACCCGGTTGTCCGGCCAGGGCTCCGGAGCGACAGGCAGACCACGATGGCGATAGTCCGGACCGTCGATCCGCCGTACGTCGAAGTGCGCGGCCAGGCCCTGGATCTCGCGCAGGAAGTCGATCGCCTGGAACCGGCCCTCGCCGAGCTTGTCCGGCAACGTGTTGGACGTGGCCGCGAGCTGGACCCCTGCCTCGACCAGCTGGCCGAGCAGCCGCGAGATCAGCACCGTGTCACCCGGATCGTCCAGCTCGAACTCGTCGATACAGATCAGCCGGTACTCCGCCAACGCCTCGACCGCCGCGCGCATCCCGAGCGCCCCGACGAGATTCGTCAGCTCCACGAACGTGCAGTACATCTTCGGTCCGCTCGACTCGTGCCACAGCGAGGCGAGCAGGTGGGTCTTGCCCACGCCGAACCCGCCGTCGAGATAGATTCCCGGCTTGCCCGCGGGAGCCGCCTTGCCGCCGCGGAGCCGGGACCACATCGAGCGCGCCCGTCGCGGCTCGGCCAGCGCGCGACCGCGCTCCCGCAGTACGGCCAAGGCCTCGGACTGGCTGGGCTCGGCGGGATTCGGGCGGTAGGTGCCGAAGCGGACGTCGGCGAAGCGCGGGGGCGGCACGCACTCGGACAGCAACCGGTCCGGGCTCACCTCCGGCCGGCGGTCGCTGAGTCGGATCGGCATGGCTACACCCTACGAGAGACTTGACCTCAACTTTGCTTGAGGTTCTAGCGTGAGCGGCACAACGTTCGAGCGAGGAGATCCGATGTACGCGGTGCGGCTGCACGAGTTCGGTCCGGCTGAGAATCTGAGCTACGAGGAGGTGGCCGACCCGGTTCCGGAGGCTGGTCAGGTCCTGATCAAGGTGGAAGCAGCTGGGGTGCACCTGCTGGACACTGCCCTCCGTGCGGGCACAGCCGGCGGTGGGCCGGTCGCTCCGCCGGTGTTGCCGACGATTCCCGGCCGTGAGGTGGCAGGCAGGGTTGCCGGCGTCGGGCCGGGAGTGGACGAGTCCTGGGTCGGCAAGCGGGTCGTAGTACACCTTGGGCCTGTGCCCGGCGGGTACGCCGAGCTGGCGGTCGCGAAGGTGGAGTCGCTGTACGAGATCCCCGAACACCTGGAGGCTGCCACCGCGGTGGCCACCATTGGAACGGGTCGGACCGCCATGGGCATCCTGCAACAGGCCGCGCTCGGGGCGGATGACGTAGTAGTGATCACCGCCGCAGCCGGTGGCATGGGGAGTCTGTTTGTCCAGGCCGCCCGGAACGCGGGTGCACTGGTGGTCGGGCTCGCGGGTGGGGCGGAGAAGGTCAAGCGGGTTGCAGAGCTCGGTGCCCAAGTGGCGATTGACTACACCGCGACGAACTGGCCGGAGCAGGTCAAGGCGGGGCTCGACGGGCGGGAGGTCACCGTCGTACTGGATGGCGTCGGTGGTGAGAACGGGCAGCGGGCGTTCGAGTTGCTCGGGATCGGCGGTCGGCTGCTGATGTTCGGCTGGTCCGGTGGCGGGCCTGTGCAGCTCACGACCGAGGACCTGATGAATCGTGGCCTCACGGCCACCTGGGCGATCGGGCCGAAGCTGATGCGCAAGCTGCGCGCACTGGAGGCTGCGGCGCTTCAGGAGTCCATTGAGGGTCGCTGGTCGCCGCTGTTGACGACGTATCCGCTGGCCAAGGCTGCGGACGGCCACCGGGCGCTGGAGAACCGCGAGACGGTGGGCAAGGTCGTACTGATCCCCTGAGAGACACAAGCGCCCCGGACCGCCTGGTGGACGATCCGGGGCGCTGCCGCGTGACTCCTTAGTAGATCGTGTAACCGAAGGTGGTGCTGCCGGTTGCCCCGCCACTGTCGGTTGCAGTCACTGTCGTCCGGTAGGAGCCGCGCGTCGTCGGCGTGCCCGACACCACTCCGGTGGGACTGATCGACAGGCCCGCAGGTAGGCCTGTCGCCCGGAAGGTGATCGGCAGGCCGGCGCTCGAGGTGGCCCGGATCTGCAGGGGGAAGGACTGGAAACCGACGAACCCGTACTGGTTGCCCGGGTTCTGCACGGTTACCGTCCCCGTCGACGACCCGTTGACGGTCAGGCTGTACGTCGCCTGGTGACTGACCGCCCCCGTCCCCTTCACGACCACCTGGTACGTCCCGGCCGGCGTCGAGGCCGTCGTCGCCAGAGTAAGCGTGGAGGAGCTGCCCGAAGTCACCGTCGACGGTGCGAACGTCGCGGTGGCGCCGGCCGGCAGACCACTGGCCGAGAGCTGGACCGACTGCGGGTCACCACTGGTGGTCGCAGTACCGACCGTCGTCTGTACTGAGTTGCCTTGGGCAACGGACCCGGAGGCCGGGCTCAGTGAGACGGAGAAGTCGCTACCGGTCGGCGGGGCATCGCCGACCGCCAGCTTCCACAGCCCGTACGCCGCGGCGTCCGCGCTCCGGTCGAGGACCGTCGAGGAGATGTTCGTCGGGTACTTGTCGCAGGCGGCGTGGTAGCAGGGGTCGTACGACTGGCTTGCCGTACCGCCCCACTTGGTCGCCTGTGCGGTCGTCTTGCGAGCACTCGCACCGGCGGCGACACCGCTGGTCGGGATACCCGCGTTCTTGAAGGAGGCGTCATCGGAGCGGCCGACGCCCTCGGTGTTCTCCTCCGGCTGCAGGTTCAGGCTGTCGTAGAAGGCCTTCAGCACCTGACCGGTGGTGGAGGTGATGTTGTTGACGAAGTAGCCGGCGTTTGTCGAGGCGACCATGTCGAAGTTCAGGTACGCCTTGATCTTGGACCGGTCCGCGGTGGGCAGCTGGCCGACGTAGTACTCGGAACCGTTGAGCCCTTGCTCCTCGTCGGTCCACCAGCCGAAGCGGACATGTTTGGCCAGCGTCGGCTTGTCCTGCGCGAGTCGTAGCGCGACCTCCAGGATGGTGGCCGAACCACTCGCGTTGTCGTTGCTGCCCGCACCCGCGCTGACGCTGTCGAGGTGCGCGCCGAGCATGATCACCTGGTCGGGGTCACCGCCGGGGAAGTCCGCGATGAGGTTGTCCGACGGGTAGGTGCAGTTCGTGCAGCGCTGCTTGGCGACCGTGTAGCCGGCGTCGCGCAACTTCTGCTCGATGTAGCTGACCGACGCGGTGTGGCCCGCGCTCCCGGCCCGGCGATTGCCGCCGTTGTTGTCGGCTGCCTGCTGCAGTGCGAGCAGGTGCGCCTTGACCTTCTCCACGTCGATGTCCGGTACGCCGGCGGGCGGGGTGGAACCGCCGACGGTCAGCCGGTAGGTGGCGGTCTTGTCGACGTCCGCACCGTCGGCGGTGATCTTGATGTCGTAGGTGCCGTCGGCGGTGCTGGACGTGGTGGCGATCGTCAGGGTCGACGAGTTGCCCGACTGCACCGAGCTCGGGGCGAAGGTCGCCGTCGCGCCGGTCGGCAGTCCGGTCGCGGTGAACCGGACAGTCTGGGCCGACCCGCTGCCGATCACGGTGTTCACCGTGGCGGTCGCGGTCTCCCCCGGCTTGACCGAGCCACTGGCCGGCGATACCGACAGGGTGAAGTCGTTGCCGGACGGAGTACAGGTTGCTTCACCGGTCTGGGCGCCGAGGGAGACGGCGTCCCAAGCGGCTTTCACCTTGCCGTGCAGGGCGCAGGTGGTGTCGAGGTTCTTGGCCGCGGCGAGAGTCGCCACCCGCCACTTCGGGTAGCTCATGCCGCTGGTCTTGGTCAGCATCGCGTTGTAGAAGATCTTGCCGGCCTCCTGGTGGCCGATGCCGGTCAGCGTGCTGCTGTTGCAGGTCGGGCTGTTCGGCTTTCCGTTGCCGGGATTGGTGCCCTCGGCAAGCAGGTAGAACCAGTGGTTCATCGGTCCGGCGGCGGCGTGCACCGACGACGGGAGGCTGGTGGAGTAGCAGTTCGGGTGGCCGGAGATCTTGGCCGGCTCGTACATGTACCGGATCGGCCCGTTGCCCTGCAGGTTGATCTCCTCGCCGACCTCGTAGTCCGGCGGGTCGTTCGGGTTGTTCAGGAAGTGCTCGGTGAGCGTGCCCCAGATGTCGGCCACCGCCTCCTGGGACGGGTGCCCGGAGATGCCACCCGGCGTCTTGGCGTCCAGACCGTGGCCGAACTCGTGCGCGACCACATCGGTACCGGTGATCCACTGGCGGTTGTTGTTGTAGCCGAACACGACGCCGTCCGGGTTGCTCGAGTGGCCCCAGTAGGCGTTGATGTCGCCCAGCCCGACGAGCGCGTCGGCCCAGCGGCCCTGGTTGTCCAGGCCGTTGCGCCCGTACCAGTCCTTCAGCATGTTCCACTCGCCGGTGGCGACGTACATGACGTCGACGCAGCCGGCTTCCTTGTCCGTCTTGGAGGTGCTTCCCCAGACGTCGTCGGAACCGGAGTACGTCGTACCGGTGCTGTAGTCGGCGCAGCGCAGGTTCGGGCGGGCGGGGTCAGCCATCGTGTACGTCGAACCGGACTGGGTGGTGCCGAACGACAGGTTGGACCCGTTCCACACGCCGGTCCCCGTCCCCGAGGCGGTCTGCTCGATCGAGTGGAGCACCTTGCCGTTGCGGGCGTCGACGTACACCTTCTGCCGGCTGGCCTCGCCGTCGTGGCGGCCCTGCACGATCGCTTCCCACGCGAGGACGGGCTTCTTGCCACCGGCATACACGACCAGCGAGGGCTCACCCGGTACTGGCTTGCCCTTGTCGATGGCCTTGAGTGCGGCCTTCCTGGCGGTCGCTTTGGTGACGACCGGCTGGCGGTCGACGTTGATCACGTCCTGCTGTGCCACGGCCAGGCCCTTGGCGTTGCCCTGGGCATCGGTCGTGACGACGAAGTCGCCGCCGACCACAGGCAGGTCCTGGTACGTGCGTTGGTAGCTGACGTACTGCAGGCCCCACGGCGTACTGATCTCCTGCTGGCGGATGAACTGGTCGCTCGGGCTCGCCTTGAGCTCGGGGACACGCCCTTGGACCAGCCGGTCGGCGGTCTTCACCGCGGCGGCCCTCGGGTTGACGGGCGGTTCGGACTGCTGAGCCGTGGCGGCCGGCATCTTCATGGCGACCACCGCCGTGGCGGCGACTGCCAGGCTCAGCACGCAACCGGCTGCGAGCGTGCGCAGGGCTGTGCTCTTCAAGGGACACTTCCTCACTCAGGGGGCGGAACCCCCGCCACGGGCCGGGGGGCTGCAAGCCAGGCCGACCGATGGCGGGGGCGAGGAGGCCCGGGTTCCGCTGGGCAGGTGGAAGAAATCCCGGCGTCCTCTGTGGAATGAGATTGGCACCTGCGAGTTATGGCTGGGATATCCCAGCAGGGCATAACCTCACCGCTATGGAGCTGGAACTACGCCACCTGCGGGTCGTCTGCCGCCTCGCCGACACGGGCAGTGTTTCCAAGGCCGCCGCCGCGCTGGGCGTCTCCCAGCCGTCGCTGACCGCTCAGCTGCACCGGATCGAGGACGCGATCGGCGGCGTCCTGTTCGAACGCGGCCCGCAGGGCGTCGTGGCGACTCCCTTGGGCAAGCACGTCCTCGGACGAGCCCGGGCGATGCTCGCCGACATGGACGAACTGGTCGGCAGCAGCCGCCGCTACACGACCACTTCCTCGGTACTACGGCTCGGAGCCGTCCGGACCGTGATGTTCGGGGCATGGCTGTCGCGCCTCGAACAGCTCCTGCCGGGTCGACAGTTCGCTGCGCAGGTTGACCCGTCGTGCGCAGTACTGACTGATCTGTTGGCCGCGGATGTGCTGGATGTGGTGATGCTCGGGCGCTGCGACGACGCCTTTGCGCCGCCTTGCCCGCCAGGGATCCGGGAGCAGACGATGGTCTGGCCGGAGCCTTTCGCGGTCGCCCTGCCCGCCGACCACCGACTGGCCGGCAAGGAGTCGGTGGCGCTGCAGGACCTCGCCGAGGAGATCTGGATCTGCCCACCGGCAGGCAAGGAGGACGGCGACCTGGCCTACCTGCGCAGCGTCTGCGAGGCGGCCGGCTTCAGCCCCGAGATCCGCTACGCGAACCTGGACACCGCCGAGATCGAACAACTGATCGGCGCCGGCCGCGGCATCAGCCTGTGCGCCCCGACCATCCGCGAGATCCCGAAGACGGTCGTCCGCCCACTCACCGACCAGCCCCTCCACTGGCGCCGAGCCCTCCGCTGGCGCGCCGACAGCACCCCACAGGAAGACATCGACCTCATCCACCAGGCATTCATCGACGTCTACCGCGAAACCATAACCACCCACGCCGCCACCCGCCCCTGGTGGCCCACCACCCCCGCCGCCCACCCCACAGTCCACAACCGGCCTCGGGGAACAACGGAACAGCCGTTAGCGGTAAGGGCTCTCGGGGGCTTGAGCAGCAACGGAACGGGTCAGTGGCGTTAGCCGGGGTCGGGGCGCCGTGACGACGGGCGTGCCGGGGCTTGAGCGGCAATGGAACGATCAGGGGCGATAGCGGACCGGGGTAGGAGGAGTTACCGCCCCTGGCTGTTCCGATGTGGGTGGCTGAGAACCCGGTTGCGGTCTACGACTTCGACAGGTGGCGGTAGATGGTGGGGCGGGTGACGCCGAACTCGGCGGCGATCTGGGCAACGGTGTAGCGCCGCTTCCCGTCCTCTGCAAGTTCTTCGTACATCTGCCGGGCCAGGGTCACTTGGCGGGCGCCGAGCTTCGGCTTCTGGCCGCCGGTGCGGCCTCGGGCTCGCGCTGCGGCCAAGCCGTCGAGGGTGCGCTCGGACATCAGCGCGTGTTCGAACTCGGCGATGGAGCCGAGAATCTGGAAGAACATCCGACCAACCGCGGTGGAGGTGTCGATGCCCTGGTCGAGCACGACCAGGTCGACTCCGTGCATCTGAAGGTTCTTGGACAGGTCGATCAGGTGTTCCAGCGACCGGCCGAGCCGGTCGAGCTTGGTAATGACCAGTTGATCGCCGCCCCGGTTGGCCGAGAGCAAGGCTCGGTCGAGTTCAGGTCGGCGGGCGAGCTTGCCGGAGGCCTCGTCGATGAACACCTCGTCGCAGCCGGCCGCGATCAGCGCGTCGTACTGAGCTTCGGGGTGTTGGTCGCGGGTGGAGACCCGCCCGTAGCCGATTCGCATGACAGAAGCCGTATCGCGAACCCCCCACAGCGTGACATTGCGGCGTACACGACTTCTGTTACACCTCATCCATGCTCAGCTGTTCTATCGGAATGGGGTGTCTCGTGAACGTTCGTTATCGAGATCCTGATCGGCCGATCGCGCATTGGGCGGCCAGCGGCTCGTGGACAACCGTGCGGCGCCAGACCTTGCCCCCAGTTCCCCGTTACCTTCTTCGTGGGCCTTGAAGCAAGGCTCCCGGTCGCTGGGTCCGGTATGACTTACTACCCCTGTCGTTGGCATGATCCGGGGGGTGTCGTCGCCGGGCCCGGTGGCTTTGGTTGACCGCTGATAGGGACAGGGCCACCCTGCTGGGTAGGTCTCTTCGTAACGTGGGTGCCGGCATCCTTCGCCTGATCTGGTTGGCCAGTGGGTTCGACGAGAAAGGGGCGGTCTGTGAGCCGTCGCGAGTACGCCGTGTTCCCGGAGCTCTCGCGGTCACCATCGCACGCGACGCCGGGATCGACGTGGCCTACCTGCCCGGGCTCGCGATGCGCCGCATCGCGGACCTGCACCCCGGCAACGCCAAGACCGACGCCCGCGACGCCTACATCATCGCCGAAGCCGCCCGGTCGATGCCGCACGCGCTGCGCCGGGTCGACACCGGCGACGAGACCCTGGCCGATCTGCAAGTCATCGTCGGCTACGACGACGACCTGGCCGGCGAGGTCACCCGGATCGCCAACCGCATCCGCGGCCTGCTCACACAGATCCATCCCGCGCTGGAACGCGTGCTGGGACCCAAGGTCCAGCACCCGGCCGTCCTCGAGCTCCTCACCCGCTTCGGCGGACCCCAAGGCCTCGCCGGCGCAACCAGACGCCAGCTGGTCACAGCGACCAAGACCCGGGCGCCACGCTCCTACGACAAGCTCGTCGGCGCGATCCAGCAGGCCCTCACCGAACAGACCGTCACCGTCCCCGGCACCCGCGCCTCCGAACTCGTCCTGCCCCAGCTCGCCACCACACTGAGCGGGCTCCTGGCCCAACGAGCCGAGGCAGCCCGCCAGATCGAGGAGATACTCGATGCGCACCCTCTTGCCAAGGTCCTGACCTCGATCCCCGGCATCGGCGTCAGGACCGGAGCCCGCATCCTGCTCGAAGTCGGCGACGGCACCGCCTTCCCCACCAGCGGGCACCTCGCCGCCTACGCCGGACTCGCACCCGTCACCCGCCGCTCCGGCACCTCCATCCGCGGCGAACACCCCAGCCGGGGCGGGAACAAACAGCTCAAGCGGGCCTTGGTCCTCGCCGCGTTCGCAGCACTGTCCGACCCCACCTCACGGGCCTACTACGACCGCAAACGAGCCGCCGGCAGGAAGCACAACGCAGCCCTCATCTGCCTCGCACGACGCCGCGTCGACGTCCTCCACGCCATGCTCCGCACCGGCACCCTCTACCAACCCAACCCCATCAGCCGCTTGACGAAACCCATAGGGACACCCCCCCGCTGGGTCTATCGCCACAACCGGCGGAACGGTTCATCTCGGTCAGCCCATGCCTCTCGCCGGCCGATCCAGCAAATGACGCCGTCATCACTCCTGCGGCTTCTACGAGTGCGTAGCGTAGCGGCACGCGAACGAGCCAGGTTGTCGGCAAAGACGTCCCGCCCCTAACCACCGGCTGGCTGGCCTGGCACCCCAAATTGCATGTTTTGACAGGTGCTACTGAACGACAGGGTCTGGTCACGATCAGCAAAGGAGGGGTAGGTTCCGGTGTTTGCCGGAACCAATCTGTTCCGCGGGGGTGGGGACTTCATGGGGGCTGGACATGACCGCACAGTGGTGGTTCAGGTGCTCGGTGGGTTCGGGGTTCGGCGTGGACTGAGTCGGCTGAAGCTCCGTCCCAGCACGCGCCGTCTGATCGCTCTTCTTGCTGTTGAGGGGGCGATTGCGCGCGATGATGCCGCCGTTCGACTGTTCGAAGACCGAAGGTTGGAGCGCGCCTACGCAAACTTGCGGACGCTCATGTGGCGGCTCCGCGACGACGCGAAAGGACTCGTCGTCGAGGAAGCCGATGGTCTGAGGATTGATGCCGATGTCGTCGATTTCCAGGAGGCGGTTTCGGTGGAGCTCAGCGATCGTTCAGCGCGAAACTCCTCCGACGGCTCAGCCGCCATTCATTGGTCGGCCCCTGTTGCCTGGTTGGAGCGAGCCATGGCTCGTAGCGCCGCGTGAGCATCTCCATCTTCTAGAACTGCATGCCCTCGACGCCGCCGGCGAGCGCCTGCTCATGGCCGGCCGATTAGGCGAGGCTGCGGCAAGCGCACTGCTCGCGGTCACGGTCGATCCTCTACGAGAAAGCTCGAACCGTCTGCTGATCGAGATCTTGCTCAGGGAGGGCAACGTCGCTGACGGCTTGCGGAGGTATGAGGCGTACCGGAGTCTCCTCGCCAGCGAGATGAATGCCGAGCCGGGCCTCGCAGTCCAGGCCCTGGTCGCGCCACTACTTGCCGCTGGATACATATCACCCAGACCCCGCGCCGCACAACGCCGCTAGTCATTGGGCAATGGCAGCGGTTACGTGAGTCAGCTCGGTCGCTGAGCCCAGCAACGTCTGCACCCTCAGAGGGTCCGCTTCAGCTGAGGACTGTACCCGTTTCCGAGACCCTGCCGAGGCGATAGCGCCACGCGGCTGCGACGCTCCTGAGCCGAAACAGCATCTTCGCCGAGGCGGAACTCTGCCCGCTCTGAGGCGTCGAGCGGAGCACGATTACGCCCTGTCGGAAGGCGCGGACGCGCCGCGAGAGTGAAGGGGCAAATCAGATGAAGAAGGCATGGAGACTGGTGGCGGGCGCAGCGGCGGGGGTCGGGCTCATGGCGGGGGTAGCGAGCCCGGCCAGCGCGGCTCACAAGGACGGCGTGTGTAATCCCGGGGACCTGTGTTTGTTCGCCACTGATGGCTTCAGTGGTGCCTTCGTCGACTACTACTTCGGCGACAACGACCACCGCAACGACCGCTTCATCGGTGGGGCAGGAAGGCCGGGATACAACCAGATCGTCGCTGACAACGCACAGGCGGCGTGGAACTTCGACCCCAACAGCTGGGCAGTCATCGCCACCTTGCTGGCCTGCGAAGGATCCACCCAGATTCTGGAAGAGAACGAGAACATCCCCCGCCTCGCCGCCGGTATCTGGAACAACAACTGGTCCAACTGCTGGGCCGGCTGAGGCCGGGTTCGCTCATGACCACCATGTCAGGCGATTTCGGGCATCGCTGCACGCGCCTCGTGGCGTGTGCAGCGATGCTCCTAGTGGCTACTAGTTGTGGCGCGCCGGACGAAGGCCGTTCTGCCCACGAACCGTCCGTAGGCCCGATCGAGCGGCTGACCAACACGACGAGCCTCATCCTCCCGCTCGACCAGTACATGCTTTCGCTGAGTGACTACCGGCGGCTGGCCGAAGCCCGACGCATCCTTGTTCGTCGATGCATGCAGCGGCTCGGCATCGACTACAAGGCTGTGGCACGGCCCGGATCCGGGCTTCAAACGCGAAACGAACGCCGGTACGGGATCACCGACCAGGGCGAGGCTCGCCGGTTCGGGTATCGAAAACCCCAACCACCGACCGCCGCGACGCCGCCCGACTCGGCTCGGGATCCGAAGATGTTCGCGCTCTTGTTTGGTAAGAGTGCCGGCCGAGATGCCTCTCGCTCCGTGCCAGTACGCGGATGTGTCGGCGAGGCACATCGCGGCCTGGCCACGGGCCGATCTGCGAGAGCCAAAGCCTGCACGCTTCATGCATCCGGACCAGGCGGCGAATACTTGCCGGACTCTGGAGTCAGCGGCCGACATTGACCAGCTCTTCATCGCCAGCGGCTGCGCGACGTCTTCGGCTACCCCACACCGCTCGAAGTGCTTCAAGACCGGGAACTGCGCGCCAAATCGTCGCCAGCTCAGCGGGCAACCGCGGTCGCAGACACGGCCTGCAAGCGAGAGCACAACGTCGTCGGCGTATGGGCAGCCGTCGAGGCCGCCTATCAAAGAGCCCTCATCGAAGAAAACCAGCTGGCCCTCGACCTGCAGCGCCAGGCGAACTCCACTCGACTCCGGTTGGCGGCAGCGGTCCTGATCAAGAATCGCTAGGCAACGCCGCCGACTTCTCCCTCGTAGAGGAGTTCCCATCTGCCGCCGCGCTTCGCTGCCGCCGTACCGTGGAAACAAACGTCGTACGCGGGGAGGAGCCGCAGTGCCCCCAAGACACAGGGTGATCGCCGAACTAATCCAGCGCAGCATCGCGCGTGGTCAGCTCAGCGCAGCGGCTGGCATCCTCTCCCTGCCAGAACTAGCACAGCGCTTCAGGGTCTCTTCAACGGAGGAATTGCAGCTGGCATTGGCGCGTCTTCGATCCGAAGGCTTGATCGTGATGCGAGGTGACCTTGGCCCCGTCGTCAGCGACTCACCGATGCTGACCCACGTCATGTCCACCTCGCCCGGGTCTCACAAGCCGCCACTCACCCGGGACGTGATATTCGGCGATGGGGCACGCCGGGTGGGCGTCACCGCAACCAGCCGATCCGAGACAACGGTCGAACCAGCATCTCTTGATGTCGCTGACCAGCTCGAGATCGCAGTAGAGACTCCGATCGTTCACCGACGGATAGTTAGGTATGCAGGCGACGAACCGGCAGCACTCGAGAACGCCTACTACCCACACGACATCGTCACGCCGGTGGGCCCTGCCGCCGACGTCGAGACGATCATCGATGCCGCCGGCTACCGACCCGTCGGTCGGGCCGATGCCCTCATAGCCCGCCTAGCGAGCCCAGACGAGGCAACCATTCTTGGGCTCGACACAGGCTCACCTGTACTCGACCATGCCCGCGTCCTGTACGCCAGCAAGGACGGTCACGTCAGACCAGTAGAACACGTCCGAACTCTCTTCGCCGGGAACCGGAATCGTCTGACCTATGAGCACAAGCACCTAGACGCCTAGCCTGCGTAGTTCGGGCTAGGGCTTGGAATGCTGGCTCGGCGTGCCCGGGTTCGCGCCAGCCTGCCGACGCGGTGACAATCAACGGCTAGCGGGAACGGGGCGGCTCCTGTCGGTGCCGCCCGGATCGCGGCACCGCTCAGGCCCGGGGGCAGTGCAGGTTGGCTCGCCGGCCGGGCAGCCTCCGACAGCAGAATCGGTTCGCCGCGGCACCGAAGCTCCTCGACGTACGGGGATCCGCAACTGGTTGAACGTATGCGGATCCCCCGTACGTCGGGAACCCGCCCTTCCTCGTCAGCAGGTAGATCATGTCCCGGTCGATGCCGAGAATCGCTGCAGACCTCGCAGCCGGACTGCTCGATCAGCTCCAGCTCCCTCGATGAACACGGCCGCCGCCCTGGTCATCAGCCGCGATGCCTTCTCCAGCTGCGGCAACGTGGACAGGCGCTGCTTGTCCGTGGACCGCTTCGCAGGGCTGATCAGCCTCGTCGCCATCAGATCTCGAACAGGTCCAGGGCGTCGTCGATCGCCTTTGCCTCCAGGTGGCGCATCACCGCGGTGAGCGTCGCCGTGCGCTTGGGCTCCGGGTTTCGCTCCAGCTTCGGGCCTTGGTGCCCAGCGCGTAGCGGGCCAGTGCGGATAGCCTGTTCGGCGGGATCTGCTCCAGCTTCAGGCGACCCAGCTGGAAGCTACGGGGAGGCCACCGGCGCAACACCCGTCGTGGTTTGCCGCTGGTGACACGTTTTACCGGTACTTCGTCAGTAGCGCCGACACGCGCAGCGCCGTCTGTCGTCGGTGGCATGTCCCTACCGACACACCTACACCGGGTCGTCCTCTTCGCCGGCCACTACCGGGTCACGCAGTGGGCGCAGGCCACCGCCGGTCGGGGTAGTGGGACGGATGTTGTAGCGGCCCAGCACGTTCAGGTTGGCGTGCTTGAGCGGTGACAGCCGTGCGACGTCGGCGTCCAGGACGTCGTGGTCGCGCTGCTCGGCCGGCAGCGCCCGGATCTGGGTCACAGCGGCGTCGGTGTAGCGGGTCGTCCACAACACCGCGGCATTCAAGACCAGACCAAGAGCTCCGAGTTGGTCTTCGTGGCCTTCGCGGTAGGCCTGCATGATCTGGCCGCGTTTTCCGTGGCAGATGTCGCGGGCGAGCTTGTGGCGCGACTCCTGCACGGTGAGCTGGCTGTTCATCTGGCGCCGGTAGGTGTCGTCGACCGGGTCGACGACCCGCAGAAGGTGCAGCGTCTTCGCGATCCGCCCGTCTTCGGCGAACGCCGTACCCAGCGGGGTCAGGGGGCCATCGCGGCCGAACATCCGCAGCAGGTCATAGGCCCGCACCTGCCCGGTCACCAGGGAACCGGCGACCCGCAGCATGTCCGGCCAGTGGATGATCACCTTGTCCAGGTTGACCTTGTTGCGGGCCACAGGGTCCAGCGGGCCGTACCCGCCGGTGGTCACGCCGGGCAGCTCCGCGTACCAGAACCGCTGATCGGCCAGATCGCGGAAACGCGGCGAGAAGTTGTAACCCAGCAAGAAGAACAACCCGAAAACCATGTCCGAGTAAGACGCGTTGTCGGTGGCCACCATCTCCGGTTTCACCCCGGCGTCCAGGTTCAGCAGAGTGTCCAGAATGTGCAAGGAATCGCGCGGAGTGCCCGGGACGACCATCTGCCCGATGCCCGCGACCTGGTCGTTGACCGCGTTCAGCCAGGTGATGCCGCGTTTGAAGTGGTAGTACTTCGGCGACGGTCCGGCGTGGATAGTTCGCTTCGGCACGACGAACCGCAGCCCACCCACCGACGCCAGCAGACCGTCGCCCCAATGCTGCACGATCGGCACTCGGGCCTGGGCCTGGATCAGTTTCGCGTTCGCGGCAGCGATCGTGTCGGCCCGCAGGTAGTACTGGTCGACGTGCACGAGCCGGCCCCGGGTCAAGGCCTCTTCGCCGGCGTCGACGACGGGAGTCAGGCCGATGTTGCAGGCCTCGGCAACCAGCAGCGCCACCAGCGACGTCTTCAGGTCTCCCATCCGGGCGCGGCCGTCCCCGACATGGCCGCTGAGATGGACGAACTCGTCCAGGAACCCGGTCCACGAGTCGACCTCGACCAACAGATCCGGCAAGTCGATCGCCGGCAGCATCGCCGTGGTAGTTGCGCGCAGCCAGCGCAGCGACGCAGGCTCACCGAGTGCTCCGAGCCGGCCCACGTTCAGCTTCACGCGGCCGCTGGGCTGGACCTCGAAACTGAGCTTCGCGTCCGGCCCCGCCTCGTCCAGCCGCTCGGCCAGGAGCTGCCAGGCCGCGTCCAGCGCGCGCACCCGCCCAGCAAGGTGTTCCTCGACCGGCTCGTTCAGGCTCAGACCGTGCAACACGTCGTCGGCAACCGCCTCCCATCGGCGGCCGTCCAGCAGTCTTGCCCGCGGGTCGGCCCACCGGTTCGACGGGACCGCGAACACGTCTCGTCTGTTCAGCGCCCGGAACAACTGCTCCAGCACACACCACGTACGCGTCGCGGTCCACCGCCCCCTCGGATAATTCCGGGTTCGCATACACCGCCTTCCTCCACGCCGGCGGCACCAGCGCGTCGTCGATCTCTCGTGGCTGCAGCGGCCGCTGCTTGACCTTGCGCCGTGCCAACGCCGGCAGCCACCGCACAGCTTTCAAGGCCCGCTCACCGCCAGAGGCCGCTCCCAGCGCGGACGACTCCCCAAGCAGCGACAGGAACGGGCGCACCGTGGCATAGCGGGAAGCGAGCAGGCGCCGCATCTCGGCGTCGGTGTCGTTGTCGGCCGGGCCGACCAGCTCTCCAAGGAATGTGGATGCGGCCATCACCTCCTCGCGGGGACCCACCTCGGTCTCCAATCCCCCCACATTGCGGCCACGTCCAGCTCGGCACCGGTCTCGGCGACCAGGTCCAGTTGCTCGCTCCACACCCGGAACACCCCGTCCAGCAGCCGCGACGCCTTCGCCACCCGGCCCCGGGCCGAGATCCAGTCCCGGTCCGTGGCCCGACGGGCCGGGTTGATCAGCTTCACCTGCATCAGCTACGCGAACAGATCCAGCGCGTCATCGATCGCAGACGCCTCCAACTGCCGGACCACCGACGTCAACAGCGCGGTGCGCTTCGGTTCCGGTGTCCGCTCAAGATTCGGTGCCTTCGACCCCAGCCCCACACGGGCCAGCACCGCCAGCCGGTTCGGCGGCACACCGTCCAGCCGCACCCGTCCCAACCCGAACGCCGCGACCTCAACCACCCGCTCCAGGGCCTTCGCCAGGCCCGTCCCCGTCGTCCGCGTCGGCGGCCGCCGCAGCCGCTCCAACTCCGACACCCGACGCCCGTGCGGCACTTCCAGCAGCGCCACCAAGTCGCCCGGCAATGACACGTCGGCTCGCCGGGCCGCATTCGCCACCGTCGCATACAGCCGCTTGTCCGCTACCGCCCGCACCTCGGCCACCTGACGGGCCAGCACCGACACACCAGGCAACAGCACCCGATGGCGCCGCAACCAGCCCACCGCCTGGTTGAACAGCGCCACCGGCCCCTCCTCGGCCGCCGTCCACGCCCGCCCATGCAGAAACGGCCGGAACTTCCGGCCCCACTCCGAATCGTCGAACGCGTGGTAGCCGTACGCGTCGCGGATCTCCCACGAGTGTTCGTAGGCCGTCATCTGCCGCTCGGTGCACCGCTTCACACACGAGACGTCCTCCACGCCCAAGTGCTCCGCCAGATACTCGACAACCGGCCACGGCACATCCAGCGGATCCTCGAGAAACAGCCCCAAATAGCGGACCGTGCACATCTGCAGCGCGAAATCGAGACGGTTGTGATCCCCGCGGCGCTTCCCGATCAGCTCCCGATCCACATCATCGAGATAGAAGAACTGCTCCAGCTCCGGCCTTGTCGGCTCCTCCACGAACCGCCCATACGCCGCCGCCTGCTCATCTGTCAAAAACTCCACCGGCACCCGCCGGATCGTAGCCCTCGAACACAGCGCCCGGAATACCCTCAGCCCAGCAAATCAACGAGGCACAACGCGCCCGCGGCACCCTTGGCGCTAACCGCTGTTCCGTTGTTCGCCGAGGCCGACAACCCTGTGGATAACAACCGCCCCCGCCCGTGACACCCCTCTAGAATCCGACCATGGACGTCATGCCGAGCCGCACCGAGGTATTCCTCCTGGCCGAAGAAGACCGCACCACAATCCCCAACGGCCCGGCCCTCCTCTCCCCCGACGGCACCCGCCACGACCTCCCCCCCAAGGTCTACGAACTCATGCAGTACATCGATTCCGCCCTACACCAGGGCTACGCCCTCCAAATCACGCCTCTGCGCCAAGAAGTCCCCATCGACCAGGCCGCGGACGCCATCTCGATGGCCCCGGACGAACTCCGCCAGTACGTCGGAGACGGCGAGATCCCGTTTCGCTCCAGCGAGTACGTCGACTGGGTCAAGCTGTCCGACGTCCTTGCGTTCAAACGCCGGCTCCAGGCTCAGCGCGAGGAGGCGCTCCAGGCCCTGGCCGACGAGGAGCCCTGGGACGACGACGAACCTCGCGCAGACCAGTAGCCGGCGATGGCCACGCCGCCCACGGTCTTCCTCGACGCCAACGTACTTCGCGGCCAACTGACGACGGACGTCGTGTTGAGCATCGCCCACACCGACCTCTACCGACCGCGCTGGTCCGCCGAGGTACTCGACGAGGTGAAGCGGAACCGCCCCGAGAAAGTCACCGCCGAGCGAACCGACGCCCGCTTCGCCCAGATGGCCAAGGCCTTCCCCAAGGCCATGGTGAAGAACTACGAGCACCTGATGCCCGAGATGCAGGCGGACGAGAAGGACAAACATGTCCTGGCAGCGGCGGTGCGCTCAGGCTCCGACGTACTGGTGACCGAGAACGTCAAGGACTTCCATCCACCGACCGCCGGCCTCCACGCCATGAAGATCCAACGCACCTCGGAATTTCTCGGCCGGCTCGTCGACGAGGAGCCGCAGCTCGTCATCGAGGCCATGCAGACCATGGTCGATCGCAACCGTCGCCCACCACAGTCGATTCCTGAGCTGATCGACAAGATGGCCACCCTGCAAGAACTCAAAGGCTTCGCACACAAACTCAATACCGTGGTGCCGCTGGAGCAGCGGGGAAGCCATCCGCATCTGCAGACTTCGAAGGCTGCCAAGGTTGCCTTCGAGGGAGTGGCTGGACCTATGGCGGCAGTTACCAAACCAGCGGCGACTCCCGAGGCACGCAAGGATGCCGGCGGACCTGCGAAGGCGCCTGAGAAAGAACTCTGATTGGGTTACCGCCCGAATCCCGTGCCATAACCCTGTGGATAGCATCCGCCGCGGGCGGTGACCAAGCTCTAGGATTTGGTTCATGGATGTCACGCCGAGTCGGCCCGAGGTGTTTCTGCTGACGGATGCCGATCGGGAGTTGCTGGCCGGTGGGCCGGCTTTGGTCGATCCTGACGGGTCCCGGCACGACATTCCTCCGAAGGTCCACGAGGTGATGAAGTACGTCGAGGATGTGCTAAGGCAGGGCTACGCGTTGCAGATCACGCCGTTGCGCCACGAGCTTCCCATCGACGAAGCCGCGGACGCGGTCTCGATGCCCCGCCGGGAACTGCGTTTGCTGGTCGGCAAAGGTGAGGTCCCGTTCCGCTCGTCGGAGTACGTGGACTGGGTGCGTCTCGCCGACGTGATCGAGCTCAGCAAGCGCCTCGACGCTGAACGGGAGAAGATGCTCCAGTCCTTCGCGGAGGAAGAGCCCTGGGACGACGATCCCGAAAACAACGGCTGACCGGCGATGGTGGCCACGCGCGCGGCATTCCTGGACGCGAACGTCCTTCGTGGTCAGCTCACGAACGACATCATGATGACGCTCGCGCACGAGCGACTCTACGTGCCGCAGTGGTCGGCGGAGGTGCTGGCCGAGGCCGGGAGGAATCGCCCACAGCGAGTCGGCGAGGAGGCGATCAACTCGCGCTTCGCGCAGATGAACAGGGTGTTCCCTGCCGCGATGACCATCGGGTACGAACCGCTGATGCCGCAGATGCAGGCAGACGACAAGGACCGGCACGTGCTGGCCGCGGCTGTCCACGGTGGATCGGACGTTCTGGTCACGGAGAACACGAAGGACTTCCATCCGCCCGCCAGCGGCCCGCACGCGATGAAGGTCGAGCGGACCTCCCAGTTCCTCAACCGGTTGCTGGAGGATCACCCGCGCGAGGTCGTCGGCGCACTGCAGAAGATGGTCGACCGCAACCGGCGAACTCCCCAGACGATGCCTGAACTGATCGACAAGATGGTCACTTAGCAGGATCTCAAAGGCTTCGCGCACAAGCTCAACGCAGCAGTGCCACCCGCGCAGCGCGGTAGCCACGTGAACCTGCAGTCAACCCAAGCCGCCAAGGCCGCACTAGATGGGGTAGCCCCGCCGCAGGGAGCAGTCACGCAGCCAACGGAGGACTCAAAGGCCCGCAAGAACGTCGAAGGGCCGGAGAAGTCTGCGGACAGAGAACGCTGAACCGCTGGGATCCACTCGAGTGCTGAACGGGATCGCCTGTAACCCTGTGGATATCCGCCGCCTCGGTCGGTGAGCAAGCTCTAGAATCCGGTTATGGATGTCATGCCGAGTCGGCCCGAGGTGTTCCTGCTGACGGATGCTGACCGCGATCTGGTGGCCGACGGTCCTGCTCTGATCGACCCGGACGGGACACGCCACGACATTCCTCCGAAGGTCTACGAGGTGATGAAATTCGCCGAAGAGGCGCTGCGCCAGGGCTACGCCCTCCAGATCACCCCACGCCGCCACGAACTTCCTGTCGACGAGGCAGCCGATGCGATCGAGATGTCGCCTGACGAACTGCGGGTCTACGTCGCCCAGGGCGAGGTTCCGTTCCGGTCCAGCGAGTATGTCGACTGGGTGCGGCTCGCCGACGTACTGGCGTTCAATCGGCGGTTGAACCAGGAGCGGCGGCAGGTGCTCGACGAGATGCTCAGCGAGTCGGTCTATGACGATGACGACGATGCGTCGTCCTCCGATCGATAGCCCGCGGGATGGCCACCAGAACCACCCGCGCCTTCCTGGACGCGAATATCCTGCGTGGCCAACTGCAGACTGATGTCCTCCTGTCCTTGGCCTACAACCGCGCGTTCGAACCACGATGGTCGGCCGAGGTCCTCGATGAGGTCAGGCGCAACCGGCCGGCTGGAGTGTCGGAGCAAGCAATCGACCGCCGCCTCGATCAGATGAATCGGGTGTTCCGCACCGCGATGGTCAGTGACTACGAACATCTGATGCCACAGATGCGCGCCGACGCCAAGGACAAGCACGTCCTGGCTGCTGCCGTCCATGCTGAAGCGACCGTGCTGGTCACCGAGAACGTCAAGGACTTCGATCCTCCGACCAAGGGTCCACACGCGATGCCGGTGCAGAAGCTTTCACCATTCCTGAACCAGCTGGCCGACGACCAACCGGCCCGCACTGTTGCCTCGATGCGCGAGATGATCAGCCGGACTGATCGCGAACCGAACAGCTTGCCGGAACTCATCGACAAGCTGGCTGCGCAGTACGACCTGAAAGGCTTCGCACTCAAGCTGAACTCGATCGTCCCCGCCGAGGATCGCGGCAGCCACCCCGACCTTCAGGTATCCCAGGCTGCCAAGGCGGCTCTCGATGGGATTCCGTCTCCCACCGAAGCGGTCAGCAAGCCCAGTGCAACCCCCGAGGCCCGCAAAGCCACCACCAACGAGCCCGGAACCTCGCCGAAGAAGGAGCTTTGAGTTGCGGTTAGTGGGGGTCGGTCCAGGTTAGGTGGTAGGTGACTGCGCCGAAGCGGATGTGGTCGCCGGGGCGGACTCGGACTGGGGTGGTGATGCGGAGGCCGTTGAGGTGGGTGCCGTTCATGGAGCCGAGGTCGCGCAGGATCCAGCCGTCGTCGACGTGGCGGAGTTCGGCGTGGAAGCGGGAGACGGAGAGATCGGCCATGCGGAGGGTTGCGCCGGTGGCTCGGCCGATGCGGACCGTGGGTGAGCCGGGTGGTGGGAGGGCTAGGCCCTGCGGGCGGACGTACTGCGCTGGCTCGCGCGGGGTGACGGTCAGGCGCGGGATGCGGGCGAGCAGGCGCTGGACGAACTGCACCAGGCGCGGCTCGGTCTCGGGGAGGTCGCGCGTCGCGTTGGCCAGTTCGCGGCGGCTCTGAGCCCGGAGTACGAAATTCATCCGGCGGATGAAGGTGTCGTGCGACAGCCGGCCCGAACCCGCGCCATCCCGCAGGATCGCGAGGGCACGATCACGCTCGGCGTCCGACGGACGCCCCAGCTCGATCCGCTCCGCCGTCATCCCTGGATTGTCCGCGCCCCCAGGTTCACCTGTCCAGCACAGCCACCGCTCGCCCCACCCATCACCGCCTGCCCACTAACCCGCCACCCCGCTCAGCCGCCGGCTGATTCCGCGCCGTCAGGCTCACCGTCCAGCACAGCCGACGGTCAATCCGCCCGCCCACTGACCCGCTGGCCTACCAACCCGCGGGCCCGCTGGCCCATCACCCGCCGGCCCGTCAGCCCGCCGCTCAGCCGTCGGCTGGTCCCGCTCCGTCAGATTCACCTGTCCAGCGCGACCGCCACCCGCCCCAACCCGCCAATCCGCTAGCGACCAGCCGGCCGGCTGCTGGCTGGTTCCGCGCCGGCGGGTTCAGCTGTCAAGCACGGCCGATGCCCACCCCGCCGATCTGCAGGCCGCAAATCCGGTCGACACAGCGGGTCGCTTCAGCCGACGGCTCGTTTCGGCCGTCAGGTTTGGCTGTGCAGGGTGGCCGATGCTCAGGTCGTCGGGCCGTGGTTGGCGGTTAGGTGGTGGCGGGGGCTGTTAGGACGTCGGCTAGGTCGAATTTTACTGGTTCTTCTAGTTGGTCGTAGGTGCAGGATTCTGGGGTGCGGTCTTCGCGCCAGCGGATGAATTGGGCGGTGTGGCGGAAGCGGACGCCTTCCATGTGGTCGTACTTGACCTCGACTACACGCTCCGGGCGTAGCGGGATGAAGCTCAGGTCTTTGCCTGCTTGCCACCGGCTTCCTTCGGCGTTGCGGGGGGTGCGGTTGCCCTCCTCCTGCTTTGCCCACGCCCACGGGTGGTCGTCGAAGTCGGTGACGAGCTCCTGCAACTCCTCGAACAGCTCCTCGCGGCGGGCGATCGGAAACGCGCCGATCACGCCGACGCTCGCGAGCACACCCTCGGCGTTGTAGAGCCCGAGCAGCAGGGAACCGATCCGGTTCTCGCCGCTCTTGTGCACCCGGTAGCCCGCGACCACGCAGTCCGCGGTCCGTTCGTGCTTGATCTTGAACATCGTCCGCTTGTCCGGCTCGTACAGCCCGTCCAGCGGCTTCGCGATCACCCCGTCCAACCCGGCGCCCTCGAACTGGTGGAACCACTCGGTGGCGATCGTCTGGTCGGTGGTCGTCCGGGTCAGGTGGATCGGCGCCGACGCCTTGGTCAGTGCCTGCTCGAGCGCCTCACGCCGCTCGGCGAACGGCCGCTCGGTGTAGTCGATGTCGCCGAGCGCGAGCAGGTCGAACGCCACGAAGCGTGCCGGCGTCGTCTCGGACAGCATCTTCACCCGGGAGGCAGCGGGATGGATGCGCTGCTGCAGTACTTCGAAGTCCAGCCGGTCGCCGGACGCGCCGACCACGACGATCTCGCCGTCGATCACGCACCGCTCCGGCAGGTTCGCCTTGATCGCCTCGACCAGCTCGGGAAAGTACCGCGTCATCGGCTTCTCGTTGCGGCTGCCGATCTCCACCTCGTCGCCGTCGCGGAAGATGATCGAGCGGAACCCGTCCCATTTCGGCTCGAAGCTGACGTTCCCGTCGGGGATCTTCTTGACCGGCTTGGCCAGCATCGGCTTGACCGGCGGCATCACGGGTAGCTGCATGCCGCCATTCTGCCCCCATAAAGTGCACCGCGGGGGCATGATGGGGACATACCGACTGGTACGAACCGGAGGTACCGAGATGTACGACGTCGTACTGCTCGTGGAGCAGGAACTGACCGAAACCGATGCCCGGCGGGTGGTCGAGCTGCATCAGGACATGCCCGAGCCGGTGAAGTACCACGTCCTGGTGCCCTGTCACAACGCCGAGTCCGGAGTGGAGGCGTCCATCAGCGCGCTCGGTACGGCGGACCTCTACGGGCCCGGCATCGTCGACCAGCGCCAGGAACTCGCCGAGGCCCAGAAGGCGATCGACAGTGAGGCGAAGGACTGCACCGGGCGCAGCATCCAGCGGCTGCGCGACCTCGGCTACCAAGCCGAGGGCGGGATCTCGCACGACCGGCCGATCGACGCGCTGACCGCGACCGTGGACAAGGTCGGTGGCCGCGAGGTCATCATCCTCACCCGGCCGCACATCGTCGCGGAGTTCTTCCACCTCGACTGGACCAACTCGGCCCGGCGCCACCTCGGCGTACCGGTGCTGCACCTGCTGGAACATGAGGAAGGGTCGTAACCCCTCGTCGTTGAACACGTGTGAACCGAACCTTCTGGACAGCGGCCGAGGTCGCCGAGGCGCTGCAGATCTCCGTCCACGCCGTCTACAAGCAGGTAGCGGCCGGGAAGGTGGCCCCGCTGCGGACCTTCGACACGCCCCTGGCCGAGATGCTCTTCACCGACGAGGATCTGACCCGCCTGGTGCGGGCGCTCAACCCGCCCCCGCCTGCGCCAGCAAGGCGCCATCTGGTGCTGGTCGGCAGCGCGTGAGCCTGCTCAGTTGACCAGCAGGGCGGCGTAGGTGCAGCCCGCGGCCAGGGCGGCGAAGATCAGCGCGAGAGTCGCCCGCAGGTTCCGCTCGCCGACCTTGCCGTAATGGCGGCCGTCCTCTGAGTGGTACGCGAGTTGGTAGCCGGTGTAGCCGGCGGCCAGGACCAGGGCGAATTTGATCATCCGGCGGACCTTCCTCGCGACCTCACGTCAGAACAAACGCTACACGCCCGCGGCCGAACCGCTCTCGGCAAACTGCGTGTGGTACAGGTCGGCGTACTCGCCGTCGAGGGCGAGCAACTGCTCGTGCGTGCCGCGTTCGACGATGTTGCCGTGGTCAACGACCAGGATCAGGTCCGCGTTGCGCACGGTGGAAAGCCGGTGCGCGATCACCAGCGACGTCCGGCCCTCGAGCGCGGTGTCCAGCGCCCGCTGCACCGCGACCTCGGACTCCGAGTCTAGATGCGCGGTCGCCTCGTCCAGTACGACGATGCGCGGTGCCTTCAGCAACAATCGGGCGATCGCCAGACGTTGCCGCTCGCCACCGGACAGTCGGTGCCCGCGATCCCCGACCACGGTGTCCAGCCCGTCGGGCAACGTCGAGACCAGATCCCACACCTGAGCAGCCCGGAGCGCCTCGATCATCTCGTCGTCGGTGGCGTCCGGCTTGGCATAGGCGAGGTTCGCGCGGATCGTGTCGTGGAACATGTGCGCGTCCTGCGTGACGTACCCGATCGTGTCGTGCAGGGACTGCAGCCTCACCTCGCGGACGTCCTCACCACCGATCCGTACCGAGCCGCTCGTCACGTCGTACAGCCGGGCGACCAGATTGGTGATGGTCGTCTTGCCCGCACCGGACGGGCCGACGAGAGCAACCATCTGTCCCGGTTCGACGGTGAAGCTGATGTCCTCGAGCACCTGGGCGGACGCGCGCTTGTCGAGCACCGCCACCGACTCCAGGCTCGCCAGCGAGACCTCTTCGGCGGTCGGATAGGCGAACGACACCTCGTCGAAGGTCACCGATGCGGCGCTGTCCGGAAGCGGGCGGGCGTCCGGCGCGTCTTTGATCATCGGCTCCAGGTCGAGCACCTCGAAGACACGCTCGAAGGAGACCAGCGCGGTCATCACATCAACGCGCACGTTGGACAGCGCGGTGAGCGGACCGTAGAGCCGGCCGAGCAGAGCGACCAGCGCCAGCAGGGTGCCGACCGTCAGCGTCTGCTTGACCGCGAGGTTGCCGCCCACGCCGTACACGAGAGCAGTCGCCAGCGCGGCAACCAGCGTGAGGGCGGTGAAGAACACCCGGCCGAGCATCGCGATCCGGATACCCAGGTCGCGGACCCGGCCCGACTTCTCGCCGAACTGTGCGTTCTCCAGCTCGGCCTTGCCGAACAGCGTCACCAGCAGCGCGCCACCGACCGAGAACCGCTCGGTCATCGCCGTCGACATGTCCGCGTTGAGCTGCATCTGCTCCCGGGTCATCGCCGCCAGCCGGCGCCCGAGGTACCGGGCGGGCAGCAGGAAGACCGGCAGCAGCAGGATCGCGACGAGGGTCAGCTGCCAACTCAGCAGCAGCATCGCGCCGACCACGAGGATCAGGCTGATCACGTTCGACACCACACCGGACAGGGTCGAGGTGAACGCCTGTTGCGCGCCGATCACGTCGGTGTTCAGCCGGGACACCAGGGCGCCGGTCTGGGTCCGGGTGAAGAACGCGACCGGCATCCGCTGGACGTGCGCGAACACCTTGGTCCGCAGGTCGTAGATCAGGCCTTCACCGATCCGGGCCGAGAACCAGCGCTGCATCAGTCCGAGCGCGGCCTCGACCAAGGCGAGCAGGGCGACCACCAGCGCGAGCGCGGTGACCAGGCCGGAGTTTCCCTTGATGATGCCGTCGTCGACGATCTTCTTGAACAGCAACGGGGAGGCGATCACCAGCACCGCCGAGATCACCACCAGCAGGAGGAACGCGGTGATGTGCCACTTGTACGGCTTGGCGAACCGCACGATGCGCCGCAACGTGCCCTTGGCCAGCTTGCGATCCACCACCGACGCGTCCTGCCGCCGCCAGCTCATCGCGCTGCCGCCGCCACCGCCCATCCGCATTCCTGAAGACATCCGTTCCCCTCCCCGCCATCAACTCGTCAACCTTGACAACACTTGAGGTCAGCCGAAACTTCCCACCGGCTCAGCCGAAGGCTGCCAGCAGCTCGCTCAACCTCCGGGTCTGAGCCTCCCGCTCGGCCGTCAACTGCTCCTCGTACGACCGGTCAGCAGCACCCAGCAGCAACGCCTTCGTCTCTCGCACAGCGCCCACCAACGGCGACAACACGGCGTCCGACAGATCCTTCACGGTCGCTTCCAGCTCCTCCGCCGGTACGACGATATTGGCCAGCCCGAGTTGCAGGGCCTCCTCGGCCTCGACCCAGCGCGACGTCACGCAGATCTCCAGGGCTCTCGAGTAGCCGACGAGCTGCACCAGCGGCTGCGTCCCACCCAGATCGGGCACTAGCCCCAGCGCGGGCTCCCGCATGCTGAACTTCGCGTCCGGCGTGATCACCCGCAGATCACAGGCCAGCGCCAACTGGAAACCGGCCCCGACCGCGTGACCCTGCACGGCCGCGATGCTGATGATGTCCGGCCTGCGCAGCCAGGCGAAGCCGGCCTGGAAGTGCGAGATCAGCTCCTGCAGTTCGTCGGCAGGCTTCGCCCCGAGCGCGAGCAGCGTCTCCTGCCCGTCGACCGGCTCACCCATCATCAGGTTCCGGTCGAGGCCGGCCGAGAACGACGCCCCCTCCCCCGACACGACGACCAGCCGCACCTCGGGAGGCAGCGACGTACCGAAGTCCGACAACGCGCTCCACATCGCCGGCGTCTGCGCGTTGCGCACCGCCGGCCGGTCGAGCACCACCCGGGCCACTGGCCCGTCCACCGTCAACCGCAGTCCAAGATCACTCATGCCATGGAACATACGGCACCTTGCAGAACTTTCCGTGCGGTGATCGTCACCTGTGGAAAAGCACTCAGGCGAGCGACACCAGGTCCGCGTAGTCGTTGGTCCAGAGGTCCTCGACGCCGTCCGGAAGGAGCAGGACGCGCTCGGGCTCGAGGGCCTCGACGGCGCCCTCGTCGTGGGTGACGAGCACGATCGCGCCGGTGTAGGAGCGGATCGCGTTCAGCACCTCGGTGCGGGAGGCGGGATCCAGGTTGTTGGTCGGCTCGTCGAGGAGCAGCACGTTCGCGGCGGACACGACCAACGTGGCCAGCGCGAGTCGGGTCTTCTCGCCACCCGACAGCACGCGGGCAGGCTTGTCCGCGTCGTCGCCGGTGAACAGGAAGGAGCCGAGCACCGACCGGGCCTGGGTCTCGTTCAGATCCGGGGCCGCGGTCTTCATGTTCTCCAGCACGGTCCGGTTCACGTCGAGCGTCTCGTGCTCCTGGGCGTAGTACCCGAGCTTGAGGCCGTGACCGTCGATGACCTCACCGGTGTCCGACTTCTCGATCCCGGACAGCACCCGCAGCAGGGTGGTCTTGCCCGCGCCGTTGAGGCCCAGGACGACGACCCGCGAACCGCGGTCGATCGCCAGGTCGACGTCGGTGAAGATCTCCAGCGAGCCGTAGGACTTCGACAGCTCCTTGGCCATCAGCGGTGTCTTGCCACACGGGGCCGGGGTCGGGAACGAGATCTTCGCCACCCGGTCCGACGCGCGCTCGTCCTCGAGCGACGCCATCAGCTTCTCGGCCCGCCTGAGCATCACCTGGGCCGCGGTGGCCTTGGTCGCCTTGGCGCGCATCTTGTTCGCCTGGTCGACCAACTGGGACGCCTTCTTCTCTGCGTTCGCCCGCTCGCGCTTGCGGCGCCGCTCGTCGGTCTCGCGCTGCGTCAGGTACGCCTTCCAGCCGACGTTGTAGATGTCGATCTCGGCCCGGTTCGCGTCCAGGTGGAAGACCCGGGTGACGGTCTCCTCGAGCAGGTTCACATCGTGGCTGATCATGATCACGCCACCGGAGTAGCTCTTCAGAAAGTCCCGCAGCCAGACGATCGAGTCGGCGTCCAGGTGGTTGGTCGGCTCGTCCAGCAGCAGCGTCTCCGCCTGCGCGAACAGGATCCGGGCCAGCTCGACCCGGCGCCGCTGTCCACCCGACAGAGTGCCCAGCGGTTGCCCCAGCACCCGCTCCGGCAGGCCGAGGTTGGCCGCGATCCGGGCCGCCTCGGACTCCGCGGCGTACCCACCGGCCGCGTGCAGGTCGGCCTCGGCGCGCTCGTACCGCCGCATGCCCTTCTCGCGCGTCTTCTCGTCCGCGCTGGCCATCGACTTCTCCGCGTTGCGCATCCGCCGGACCACTTCGTCCAGCCCGCGCGCGGCCAGGATCCGGTCCCGGGCCAGTACTTCGAGGTCGCCGGTGCGCGGGTCCTGCGGCAGGTACCCGACCTCACCCGACGAGCTGACCGTTCCGGCCGCGGGCAGCCCCTCGCCGGCCAGGATCTTGGTCAGCGTCGTCTTGCCGGCACCGTTCCTCCCGACCAGACCGACCTTGTCCCCCGGGTTGACGCGGAAAGACGCAGGCGAGAGCAGTTGCCTGGCCCCGACGCGTACCTCGAGGTTGGAGACAGTGATCATGGCGGCGCAGAAGTCCTCAGGTCGGGGGCAGGGCAGGTCGGCGGGCGATCAGGGCTCGGCGGGGACGCGTCGGCGACGCCACGTCACAAGGCGGCTCGAGCTCGTCGCGAGGTCTAGTGTAGGTGCTTTGACGTCCTCCCCGGCCGCGAGGTCACTGCCGCGTCACGTCGCCTGCCGCATGGCGCTCGGGTACATACGGAACCGGGTCATAAAATCGATCAACCAGCCGGGACCGACAGTCCCCGGTCGCCGAAGGGAGGAAGTCGCGGTTTCGCCCCGTCCGGTACGACGGAGCCTCCCCGCGGCAACACAGGTGAAATTCAACCCGGACGCCGACTTGGACACCAGTGGTGTCGAGGACACTCGTGGCAGTAGTGGCGGAGGCGGTGGGCTGCTTCCTGGTGGGATGGGGATTCCCGTCGGCGGTGGCATCGGCGGCATCATCCTGCTGATCGTCATCGTCCTGCTCAGCGGTGGCTTGCCTGGCGGTGGAGGCGGCAGCGAGGAGCCGGCCGCCCGTAACACCGCTCCCGGCAACCTCGACTCCTGCAAGACCGGCAAGGACCTGGAGGTCAACAAGGACTGCCGGTTCGTCTTCTACCAGAACTCGATCCAGAACTTCTGGGCCGCCGAGCTGCCGCGCCGGGGCAAGAAGTACATCCCGGCGCCGATGCGCGTGTTCAGCAACTCCGTGAACACGGGCTGTGGAGCCGCGACCGCGGCGGTCGGGCCGTTCTACTGCCCGCCTGACAAGCGCGTGTACCTGGAGCTGGGGTTCTTCCGCACCCTCCAGACCGAGCTGGGCGCGAAGGGCGGCGACTTCGCCGAGGCGTACGTCGTGGCGCACGAGTACGGCCACCACGTCCAGAACCTGTACGGCATCCTCGCCCGGATCAAGTCCCGGGAGGGCCCCACCTCCGACTCGGTCCGCTCCGAGCTGCAGGCCGACTGCCTGGCGGGTATCTGGACCAACCACGCCACCACGGTGCCCGGCCAGAACGGCAAGCCGCTGATCACCGAGCTCACCGAGGACGACATCGCCCGCGGCCTCGACGCGGCCGCGGCGGTCGGCGACGACCGCATCCAGGAGAAGACCCAGGGGCAGGTCAACCCCGAGAGCTTCAGCCACGGCACCGCCGAGCAGCGGATGAAGTGGTTCCGGGTCGGCATGGACTCCGGCGACATGACCCGCTGCGACACCTGGTCCGCCACCACCCTCTGAGCAACCCAGCCCGAACGTGATTCCGCCCCGAGAGGCTCACCTCTCGGGGCGGAACTCTGTCTAGCCAGTACTACGGAAGCCGGCGCCGGTACTACGCGACCGCGGCAGGCCGGTGGTAGCCAGGCAGCAGCTCGTCTACCAGGGCGTCTGTCTCGGCCTCGGCGCCGCGGGGGCCGCCGTGCTTGGCAAGGGCCGCGTACATCTGGCCCGCGACGTTGCTGACGTCGTTCGTCGTACCGAAGTGGGATGCCAGCCGCAGGGTGGCTCGCCAGAGGTCCTCTGAGGCCGGGGAAAAGCTCAATCCGGTCTGGAGGGCCGTGCGGGCCAGGTTGCCGTCGTTGTGGCGCAGGCTGGCCTCTGCCAGCCGCAGCGACGCATCGACGACCGCTTCCGCCATCTTGCGCTCGATCCCGGAGGCGGCGAGCCAGGAGTAGCGGCCGGCAGGCAGGTTGGACCACGACTGGCCGTGCACCAGGCTCAGTGCCGTCGACAGCGGGCCACGCGGGTCGTCCACCATCGACGCCTGCTTCACCAGCGTGCGGAAGACGTCCCAGTCGACCCGGACGATGCTGCGGTTCAGCAGCCAGCGGCCCGACTCGTCGGCGTACATGGCGTCGACACCCACCCAGTTGCGGGTGTGCTCCAGCGCAGCGTTGCGCAGCTCGTCGCTGATGCCGCGCGGCCAGATCGCCCCGGCCAGTACGTTCGGGTGGACGCCGTAGTCCTGGCTGGCCAGGAACGCCACGATCTCCGTCGACAGCGACACCCGGCCGGGGTCGATCGGACCGCGGGCATCCACCTCGACCGGGCCGAGCAGGTCGACCTCGACCGGCGCGGGCCGGCTCAGGTCGGCCGTCGAGAACTCGTACGCCGGCAGGTCCTGCTCGGCGCGACGCTTGTCGAGTGCTTCGGCCTCGGCCACGCCGAACAGCGCGACCAGGTCCGCGAACTGCGCCGGATTGATGCTGTGGGCATCGACCTCGAGCCCGAGCAGCCGGCAGACGGCCTGGTTCTTCTCGTCCACGACGAACCGCCACGGCGAGTTCATCACGTCACCGACGACGGCGACCGCGACGCTGCGCTTCGGGTCAGCGGCCAGCCGGGCGAGCCGCTGCTCCTCTTCCGGCGAGGGCGGCGCGGACAGGAAGATGATCTCCGGGCCCCACAGCATCGTGTCCGGGTGGGCCAGTCGCGCACCGGCGACCGAGTCCACGTTGCGGCGACCGCAGGCCTGCACCTGAGCGTCTGTACGCCGCGTCACCTCGTCAAGCGCGGCGTCCAGGCTGCCCCAGTAGCTCAGCCGGCTCGGCGACAGCGTCGACAGGTCGTCGCCGAAACCGACCATGCTGACGTGTGCGCCTTCGGACCACAGGTTCGTGGCCAGTTCGGCCGCCAGCGAACCGACGACGTCGCGGGAGGCGTTCGTGACGCCCCCGAAGCTGACGATGCCGGCCGCGGTGTCCAGATCGACCAGCACGATCGCGCCGTCGGCGTTGCGGCCGAGGGTGACGAGCGTCGGGTACGGCGCTGGCGCCTCCACGTCGGCGTCCGGCGCGTAGGCCCTGCGCAGTACCCAGCGGGTGCCTTCGGCAATGACCTGCCACGGGGCCGGCGGCGGTCCTGCGGACTCCCCCGGCTCCAGCACCAGCGTCAGGGCGCGATCGGTGACCAGCGCGGCGATGACGGACGGCATCGGCCGGTTCTCGTTGGTCAGCAGCACACCCAGCGAGCGCAGCGAGTTGTCGACGAACCGAGCGGTCGGTACGTCGGCGGCCAGGCGCAGGTCGACCTCGGTCTGACGGTGACCCGCCGCCTTCGGTCCTGGACCCTGGGCCCAGCCGCGACGACGCTTCAGCGCGATGGCGAGACCGGCAGCCAGCAAGGTGGCGCCGAACCCGTAGATGCCGGCCTGGGTGGCGTCGAACCCGCCCTCCTCGGCGGCGACCGGAACGGCCGGCTCCACCTTCGAACCACCCGCGACCGGGTCGCCCGGCTCCGCGCCTGTGGTGCCGGGCTCGTGCGGTGCCGTCGCGTTGATCCCCGGCTTGGCGGTCTTGGCACCTGGGTCGGCCTTGGTGCCGATCCCGATCGACGAACCAGGCTCAGCCTCCGCCTGCTCGAACCAGCGGCTGCCGGGCACATTGGTGCCCTGCTCGGCGGTCCGCGTCTCGCTCGACGGGTTCACCTTGGCGGTCGGCTTCGACGTCGGGTTGACGGTCGGCTTGGCGGTCTGCTTGCCCGTCGGCTTGCCGGCCGGCGTGGTGTTGGTGGTGGTCTTGTGATCCACGTTGACGCGCACGGTGTGCACGCCCGGGCCCTTGGCGTCGGCGGGCAGGCGCACCTGCCAGCCCGGCATGATCAGGTCCGGGTTCGTCAGCCGCCGGCCGTCCGGCTGCAGCTTGTTCTTGTTGAGCTCGTAGATCTCCTTGTAGCGCCGGCCCTCGCCCAGGTAGCGCTCGGCGATGTCCCACAGGCAGTCGTAGTTGCGCCCCTGCGGCGGTTTGACCTCGGTGTACTTGACGACCTGCCCGGAGTGGTCGTTGTTGGTGCGGACCCCGGTGTGCGTGTGCTTCACCTTGGGCGCACCGATCTGCACCGTGCTGCTCGGCTCGGTCGCCCGGAACGCGTCGCGCGAGCTGTTGTCGTTGCTCTGGGCAACGCTCACCGAGGACGGACCGGACACCGGCGCGGTGGTGACCGCGTTCGCGACCGGCAGCGTGACGCTGGCGGCACCGGCGAGCAGCACGACGCCGGAGACCAGCCGGCGGGCCAGCGTCTGCGAACCGCCACCGAGCGGGATCCGTGGTGACAGGCCATGGCCGCGCAGTTCCGAGACCGCCTCGGCGATCAGGCAGATGACGAAGTGCAGCCAGGCGACCCAGACGAAGAACGTGATGATGCCGATGATCGTCTCGGCGCTCAGTTCGCTGAACAGGACGTCGCGGTTCGGCATCCGTTCCGGCCAGGGCGTCCCGAAGAAACGCACCAGCAGGTACGGCACGCCGCCGACGATCGCCACGATCGCGAGCAGCGACACCAGACCCTTCAGCCGGTCGGCGGCACCTCCACCCGACCGCTGCGGCAGCCGTGCGGCCTGCACGGGCTGACCAGTCTTCACCATCGTCGTCCCTCCCTTACCCACCGATTGCCTCAACTTCCTGCACAGGCAGGCGCTGTACTGCGTGAACCTCGGCCGTGCCGACCTTGTTCCAGCTCGGCCCGCCCTTCCAGTAATCGACGGTCCAGGTGATCGTCAGCTTCACCGTGTACATCCCGTCCGGCTGGCTCGCGCTCGACTTGGTGTACTTGTGCGAGCAGGTGCTCATCTGGTGGAACGGGTCACTCGTCTCGTCGTACCCGTCGTCGCCTTCCTTGGCGACGCCCATGGCGCACGTGATGGGCGGCGATCCGTCACCGGGATCGACCTTCATCTCGGTGACCAGCCCTCGCATGGTCAGGTTGAAACTCTGGTTGTACAGGGCGCTGTTCAGGTCCGGGGAGCCTAGCTGGTTCTTGAAGATCACCGAGCTCTCGCGCGTCAGCGAGAAGTACGTGGGGATGTTCACCCGCGGAACGTACGTGGGCCGCACCTGCAGCGCCGGGTCGGGATAGGTGCTGCTGAACTGCTTCCAGAAGCGGTCCATGTAGCCCCTGGACGGGCACTGGTTCTCCTCGTCGCCACCGACAGGAACGATGGCCCGCTCCAGATGGACGGCCTCACCGCCGTCGACCCTGTTCAGGTCGTAGTCCTCGATCGTCACCCTCAGGACCCACTTCTTGCCTTCCGGAGGCGGGCCGAGGTGGATCCCGTTCGGGATGTCGAAGTCGCGGCACGGGATGAAGACGTTGTTGCCGAGTCGCTCCTTCCAGGTCGGCACGTATCCGCCGGAGCTGGCCTCACCGGAACTGCAGAACGCACCGAAGCCGATGGAGTTGACATACATGGAGCAGACGCGGTCACCCGAGGAGATCGTGTCCGCGGACGCCGTCGTGGTCGGGTAGACAACCAGCAGTGCGACCACGGTGGTGAGAGCGATCAGCCCTCGGCTCACTCGGTTGCGCATCCTCACTCCTGTGTGTCGTCCAGCTACTCGCAGGTTATCTTCAACCAGGGGCATCATGCCCGGTGAAATCTGTCCAGTCACGCCATCGCCTGAGCGATTCTGTGCGGTCTAGGCCGGAAAGCGCACCTTTCCGCACTTCATCCCCGTCGCCGGCGCCAGCCGGTACGGCAACCAGCCCAGCCCGGTGCGGATCATGTCGATCGCCTGCGCCACTCCCCTCGGCCCGGCCACCACCCAGGTTTTCGCCTTCGGATTCCAGTACTGCGTGCGCTGCGACAGGCACAGCTTGACCCGGACGACGTCCAGCGGCTGCGGCACCGTCCCCACCACGACGGCGCTGCCCGGCGGCTTCATCACCCAGCCGTTGCGCTTGGCATCGTTGATCCGCTCCTGCACGTCGGCGTAGAAGTACGCCGGGAAGTTGTTCTTGACGATGTCGGCGTCCCGGGCCACCAGCGCGCTGAAGTAGACCGGGTAACTCGTCACGAGGCCTTGGACGGCGGGGTTGCCGGCGTAGTTCCCCGGAACGACGATGACCTGCGTCGCCGTCGCCGGAGGAGCCTTCGTCTTCGTGGGTCCGGACGACTTGGTCGGCGCCGACGTGGGCTCGGCGGACGGCGTACCGCTGAGGGTGATGGTGCGCTCCGGCTCGCCGCTGCCGACGGGCACCGGCATGCCGCCCGACTCCTTCGCGCCGCACGCGGACAGGAGCAGGGTTGCGGCCAGCAGGGCGGCTGGGACGCTCAGGCGTCGCACGACGGGAGCTCCTCGGGGGTCAGGGTCATCAGTTGGCTCCCGGGGGCTGGGAGTTCTGCGGTACTGCGGGGCCGGGGCGGGGGCCGCCGCCTCCACCGGATGGCGCCCCTGAGCTGGCTGGCGGGCTCACCGGCGGTGAAGTGGTTTCCGAGGGATCCGGTGACGGGGACGGCGACGGCGAGGGCGTGATGCTCGGGGTGCAACTGGCCGGGAACGGGAACGGGAGCGTCCAGGTCGGAGTCGGCAGGCCGATGGTCCAGTTCGGCGGGCACGGCAGGTCGAGGGTCGGCGGGACCGCGGTGTTGGTGGTCGGGATGTTGCCCGGTCCGTCGGTCCGCGTGCCGACCACGATCGGCGGGACCTTGGGACTGTCGTCGGCTTTCGTCACACCTTGTTCGGGGTGGGCCTCGCCGGTACCAGTCGCGTCGAGGTGGCCGATGCCGACCATGCCGAGGAAGGTGGTCTTGTTGCCGATCACCACTTGGACCGTGAGGCCTTCCTGGGTGACCTCGGTGGCGCCACACTCCTGGACGGCTTTGTCGTTGGACGAGACCTGCGCGCAGAACTCGGCGACCGCCGTACCGGCCTTGGCCGGGTCGATCCGGGCTTCGGGCGAGTTCAGCTGGATGGCGGCCGCTCCGGCCCGGGCGGCCTCCTGGGCGTAGCCGACCGCCCGGGACCGCGCGCCCAGTTGGCGGCCACCGTCGATGACGAGGCCGGCCAGCGTGAAGATCATCACGGCGAGAATCGCGACGGCGGGGCTGAGCGCACCGCGATGGTTGCCGGGGGCATCGATTCGGAGGAAGGCGGTGAGCCGGGCCCAGGGCGTCGTACGGCGCGCCCCGGCCGCGCCGCGGTCAGGGCTGGTTGCCATCGCGGACACCTCGATAGGGGTCGATCGACGAGCTGAACCGCTTGGTGATGGTGGTGTCGCCACCGATCCCGAGCAGGCCGAGGTCGCGGTAGTTGATCGTGCAGGTCACCTCGACGGACAGCGTCGAGCCGGCCGCGAACGCGCTGGTGATGCTGCCCCCCGCGGAGTCTTTGCAGGAAGCCACCGCCTGCTCCATCGTGCGCGACACCGCTGCGTCCACCTGACCCTGCGCGTCGGCGAGCGACCGGGTCTGACTGGCCGACCGGGCGCCGTCCCGGGCGGCGTTCTCCAGCAGCGACGACGTCTGGAAGTACCGGCCGCAGGCCAGCAAGAACATGAAGAGGATCAAAAGCAACGGCGCAAGAATCACCATCTCCAAGGCCATAGTCCCGCGCTCACCGCGCTGCGCGCGGCGAGTGCGGGGAGAGCCGGAGGCCGCACCGCCGAGCGCGGAGGCTTGGGGGGCAGCGCCGCGCAGGCGCGCGCGCCTGGCGGCTGCGCGGTGGGTCCCCAGGAGTTTCATGCCTCACTCACTTGTCGGCTTCAAACTGTTCGATTGGTCCGGTGGCCGTGCGGCTGACGGTCAGGGTGAGGCCGGGGACCAGCGAGATGGTTTCGCCGGTGACCGTGAACGAGACCATGCCTTCGGGGTTGTTGTAGCTGGGCGGGTCCACCTTGGCGTCGCCGAGGGTGTTACCGCCGACCTGCTGCGCGTACGCCTCGATGTCGGCGCGGACCTTGTCCCCGATCGCACTGGTGTACAGCGGTGGCTGGACGAGCCTCAACCGCGAGACCCCTTCCTGGGCAGCGTTCAGAGCGACCGACCGGCCGTACAGCCACAGCGCGGTCTGGATCGAGACGAAGATCAGCGCCAGGATCGAGGGCGCGAGGATGGCCAGCTCGAGCGAGGAGGCACCCCGCTCCGACCGGTCCCGCCGAGGCCGCGGCCGCAGCCGTCGAAGTCGATGACGTGACCGCGACAACGCGTCAGCCGTTCTGGATCTCGCCGGTGCGCTTGTCGATCACGTTCCGGACCACCAGCCCGATGGCCAGCGCCGCGGCGACCAGGATCGCCGAGATGATGGCCCACTCCAGCGCCGACGCACCGAGCTCGCTGCGGGTGCGGCGCGTCTGGCCGGCCGCAGCGCGGGTCCGTTGGGTGTGGGCCCGCGCCAGCGCGTAGCCGACCATCGCGCGCACGAACTGCGTTTCCACGTTCATCCGGTTTGCCCTCCGAAACTCGTTACTTCGATCGTGAGCCCGATTCGAGGCTCAGTATGCCTGGTACGACGGACAGGAACGCCTGACGGATCCCTGTGCCCCACAGTTGCCGGTCCTAGCTGCCCAGAATCGCGGCGCCCGCAGGGTAACCGAGAAACAGCATGAACGCCGCACACATCACCAATTGCGCGACGAGCATCGACTGCGACCGCTCCCCCGCCTTGCCTTCGACGTCCGCAAGCTCCTTGCGCCGCAGCGACGCCGCGCGCGCCAGCAGCGAGGCGCGGATCTTCGCGCCCTCGTCACCGGCCAGCGCCAGCGCCGAGGCGAGGTCACGCAGCTCCTCGACGCCGAGGTCCTCGCCGAGCCGCGCCATCGCGTCCCACGGGGTGATACCGATCAGCCGCGCGTTGGCCAGCGCCTGCCGGATCCGGGCCATCGCCCAGTGGTCGCCGATCGTGGACGCCGTCATCAGCGCCTCCGGCAGACCACGGCCACCGGCCAGGTTCATCGCGACCAGGTCGAGGAAGCTGCCGACCACGTGCCGGAAGTCGCGTCGCCGCGCCTCGGCCTCCTGGCGCAGGGCCAGGTCGGGCAGGAAGAACGCGAACGCCATCGCGCCCAGCGTGACGATGGCCGGCGTCGCCCCCGGCGGGCTGAAGCCCAGCTGCCCGAACAGGAACAGCACGACCGGGATGAAGATCAGCGCACCCAGCGCGAAGAACACCTTGGTGGCCAGCATCGCCGCGAACGGCTGGTTCATCACCGCGAGGTCGCGGCGCAACCGCCCGAACGACCAGCCGCGGGCGTTCGCCTCGGCCTCCAGCCGCTGACCCAGCGTCTCGCGGGCGCGGTCGACACTGCCGAGCACCCGCTCGCCCGCCGCGCTCGCGGTGGCCGCGCTGACGTACCCCGACCGGCCCGCATCGATCCGCGCGATCGTGGACAACACGTTCGCGCGCGGCCGGATCAGCAACCGGACCAGCAGGTAGACCCCGAAGCCGACCAGTCCACCCGTGAGGAATGCCGCGGTCATCCGCCCACCACCTCCATCCGGTCGTCACCGCTGCGATGCGCCCGCTTGTCGTCACTGCGGATCAGGAACCGTTCCGGTACTTCGATCTTGGCCAGCTTGCGCAGCCAGACCAGCCCGACGGCGTACAGGGCGATCACGATGAACAGCACGAACTGCCCGATGAAACTCGTGTACGGCGCGACGTAGGCCGGGTTGAACAGGATCAGCGCGGCCGCCACCAGCAAGGTGATCGCCACGACGACTTGGACGCTGCGCCGGGTGGACCGGCGCTCGGCCGCGACCTTGCGGCGTACGTCGAGCTCTTCGCGGGCCGAGTCGGCCAGTGCGGTCAGTACTTCGCGCAGACCCGGGCCGCGGAGCCGGGCGTTGAGCACCAGCGCGGCGACGATCAGGTCGGCCGAGGGGTCGTTCAGGTCGTCGGCGAACCGCATCAGTGCCGAGGGCAACGGTTCCCGGATCCGGAGCCGGTCGACCAGCAGGTTCAGGCCGGGCTTGATCGCGGGCGCCGCGTTGACCGCGGTGGCCGGGATCGCCTGTTCCAGCCCGACCGCGCCGGCGATCGTGTCGCGCAGCGCCTCGGTCCAGGTGGCCAGCGCCTCCAGCCGCTCGATCGCGCGCCGCTCCTCGCCGGTACCGCCGAAGAAGCGGTCAGCGAGGGCGGCCAGCAGTCCGAGAGCCGCCGCCAGGACGAGCCAGCGGGTGACGACCAGGACGAGCAGACCGACCCCCAGTCCGGTGCCGAGGCGGACCAGTTGCTTGCGGCCCTCGACGCTGCCGCCACGCTGGAACAGCGACGGGGTCGACTCGCGCGGCTCCGTGCCGCGGATGGCGACGATCAGCAGCAGGATCGCGCCGCCGACCACCGCACCGCAGAGCAGGGCCAGCAGGGTTTCGTTGTTCATCAGGCCCACCGACCGTGCACGAGCGGCTGGTACCCGTGGAACTCGAGCTCCTCCATGCAGGCGATCGGCGCGTGCGCCGCGGCCCGGCCGTCAGCGCCGGGAGCGAACACCTCACCGGACAGCACCCGGCCGTCCCAGCCGGTCACCTCGCGGATGCTCTCGATGTAACGGGTCAGCGTCCCGCCGTGCTGGTAGTCGTTCTGCTTGCGGACGAACACGACGAAGTCGAGCGCGCCTGAGATCAGCATCTGGGTGGCTTCCATCGGCAGCCGCTCCGACGCCTGGATCGCGTAGGTGCTGATCCGGTTGAACACCTCCATCGAGCTGTTCGAGTGGATCGTCGACAGCGAGCCGTCGTTGCCCTGGCTCATCGCGTTCAGCATCGTCACGATCTCGTCGCCGAGCACCTCACCGACGATGACCCGGGACGGGTTCATCCGCAGCGAGCGGCGGACCAGGTCGGCCATGCTGACCTCGCCGACGCCTTCGGAGTTCGGCAGCCGCTCCTCGAACGCGACCACGTTCGGGTGCAGGTCCTTGAACTCGCCCAGCCCCAGTTCCAGCGAGCGCTCGACCGTGATCAGCCGCTCGTGCGGCGGGATCTCGTTGGCCAGCGCGCGCAGCAACGTGGTCTTGCCGGAGTTCGTCGCGCCCGCGATCATCACGTTCTTGCGGGCCGCGACAGCCGCCCGGAGGAAGGACGCGATATCGGCGGACATGGTGCCGTTGGCAACCAAATCCTGGAGGAACACCCGGCCGAGCCGGGCCCGCCGGATCGACACCGCGGGCCGGGCGGTGACGCCCATCACCGCGGACAGTCGCGAACCGTCCGGCAGCCGGAGGTCCAGCTGCGGGTTGGCCGAGTCGAACGGACGGCTGGTCAGGCCCGCGTGCGCGGCGAGCACCTGGATCAGCTCGACCAGTTCCTCGTCGTTGTCGGCGACCGGACCGGGACGCTCCTCGCGGCCGTCGCCGTACTGGACGAAGACCTGGTCGCAGCCGTTGATGTCGATGTTCTCGACCTCGGGGTCGTCGATCAGCGGCTGCAGCCGGCCGACGCCGAACAGCGCCGAGTGGATCGCGCCGGCGATCTGCGCGTCGTCCTCCGGCGTGGGGGGCGTCCGGCCCTCGGCCAGTTCGTACCGGGCGTGGTCCTCGAGCACCTGGACGATCAGCGAGCGTGCGTACTCCCGCTCGTCCTCGGCGCTCATCGGCGGTACGCCGTTCGCCTGGTCGCGCCGGCGCTGCTCGTTCAGCCGCTCGGCGACCTGCACCCGGAGCTTGCGGACCAGGTCCTGGTCAGTGCTCATCGGCCCTCCCAGTTGCCGTCCGGCGGGAAGGCAGCCTGGGCCATGTCGAAGTCGTGTTGGGTCGGCATCGAGACGACCGCCGCCATCTCGGCGGCGATGTCGCTGGCCGTGCGGATCAGCGGCGTACGGTCCAGGCGGCCCTGGCCGCGGCCGTCGAAGAACGCGGCGCCGGCCGGGTCGTAGGCCAGGTGCCAACGGTGCTGCACCTGCACGGACATGGCGTCCAGGACGGACCAGACCTGCTTCACCCCGTCGCGGCGCTTCGGGTCGGCGACGACGATCACGCCGAGCTTCGCGTCGACGTGGTGCACGAGCGACGCGAGCCGCTCGCGCAGGTGGGCGACGGACGAACCGGTCGCAGTACAGACCAGGACGACCAGGCGCGCGGCCTGGACCACCGGCAGCTGCGGTGAGGCCGGGCCGATCCGGCCGCAGTCGGCGATCACGTCGGAGCTGAACATCTGGTTGAAGGTGATGCCGAGCGGCTCCCAGAGCCCGCCCATCCCACCGATCTGCTCGGGCGCACGGACGCCGACCATGACGTCCAGGCCGCCGTCGAGCTGCTGGCTGTGCGCCATGATCACGTCGTCGTCCAGGCCCTTGCGGCCGGCCGCGGCCAGGCTGACCAGCCCGCGGTCGGAGTTCAGCGGGTGACCACCGGGCGCGGTCATCCGGATCGCCACGTCGCTGCCCGCCGGGTCACACTCGGCCAGCAGCACCTGCCGCGGCCAGAGCGCACCGAGCACCAGGCCGGTGGTCGTCACCCCGGGCGAGCCCTTCGCGCTCGCCAATGCGACCAGTGCCATCAACGGGCTCCAGCGGTCTGGGTGACCTCGGGCTTGGTGTTGGCCGGCAGCTTCACCAGCACCAGCGTCTTGGCCGCGGCCGCGGCAGCGACGGCGGTGGACTTCGCGGTCGGCACCAGGATCGTGACGTTCAGCGTGGTGTTCGCCTTCGTCTTCGCGTCGGTGATGGCGCCGGAGACGCTGATCACCTCAGCCGCGTCGACCAGGACCGTGGGCACGCCACCAGCCTGGTTGGAGGCAGGCACCTGGACCACCTGGACGATGTCGCCGCCCTCGGTGCCTGACGATGGCGCCCGGCCCGCTTCGAGGCTGACGCCGACCAGGGCGCCACCAGCGGGGATCTGCTCGTCGGTGACGCTGGCCTTGCTGAGGTACTGACCTTCGTACAGCCAACCGGTCGCGAACTTGCCCTTCACCTTGTTCCACTCGGAAAACGGGATCAGGCCATCGGTCTTGCCCGCCAGGTCACCCCTGGCCACGAGATCCTCGGTGATCTTCTGCCCCGGACCGATGCTCTCGCCCGCGCGGACCGCGATGTAGTCCTGGCGATCGCCGCTGCGCAAGGCGATCAGGGCGGACCCGGCGGCACCGAGCAGGATCAGGATCACCGCCAGCGCGGCCAGGGCGGGCCGGCGCTCACGGCTGGTGGGAAGTCGGTTCGAGCCACTGGCCGGCGCCTTGCCCGAACTGCGCGCGCCGGAGGCCGAGGGACGTGTCGAAGACGAGAAACTCACGCGCCTACCGTAATGGTCGGCGGGGACCAACTGGACCGAAAAGTCAGGCCGTTACCGCTTCGGTGCCCGGTTCGCCACTTGGTCACGCTCGTCGGGTGTGAGCAATTCGGTGAAGGCACCCGGTCCGCCGTACAAGTGGTCTAGATAGGTGTAAAGCCCCTGGAGCGCGCGTCCGAGCTCGCTCCGCCAGTCCCCCTCGGCGGCCAGCTCGGCAGCGAGCCGGCGGCCCTGCGCCAGCGTGACCGCCGCGTTCACCGGCTGGTCCAGCCGCACCAGCGTGTCGTAGACCGGATCGGCGTCCGAGGCGTCCAGATCCACCGGTACGCCGTCGTCGTCGAGCAGCACCGACCCCGTCCGGGCCTTCCCCAGTGTGCGCTGGACGAGTCCACTCAGCTCGGACAGCTCGGGCTCGGGCAGCAGCCGGTCGAACCCGGCACCGCCATACAGCTGGTCCAGGTAGTCGCACAGCGCGGTGAACAGCTCGATGCCGTCGTAGGCCTCGCCGTCGGTCGCCACCTGGCGGAACTGGGCAGCAAGACTCCGCGCCTCCGCCACTGTCCAGCTCGAGGGTGTGAGCACTGTCACCGGGTCACCGCCTGCCCCGGTCCCGCCGTACGCCGGACGGCGGCGGGCCGGGCGCCGTTCGAGCCGGCACCCAGCGCGACGGTGGGCATGGCGACGCCGAGATGCGCCGCGGACTGACCGACATGAGTCTGCACCCACCTGAGCATGCCAGGATCCGCGAACCTCAGCCGCCCGGATTCCTCCCCTTGGCGAAGAATTCCCCTGCTCTTCAACGACTGTCGCGAGCTGTCCACCGCAGCCCACTGTTCTGGTCCGGCCTGCTGGGTGACGGAGGGCATCGCCAGCCCACGGGCACCGCGGACCGCAGTACGGGCCAGCAGGTCCTTCTCGCCGTCGCTGGAGTTGTTCCACAGGGCCTCGTAGAGCGGCCTCGACTGGCTGGTCACCTGCTCGACGGCAGCCTTGGCAACCCGACTGTCTAGCCCTAGTGGCTGGCTGACCGCCATCGCGGTGGCCGTGGCGGCCAAAGCCTGCAGCCGCTGAGGGCTGCCGTTGGCTGCCTCGACCAGCTCGGTCACGGCTGCAGCCTCAGCAGGGATCCGCAGCTTGGCCAGCGGCGACCGCAGCGCGGCCAGGGCTTCGTCGTCTCCCAGCGGCCGGCACTCCCGGATGTCGTAGAGCTGCGCGATCGCGGACTCGACACCAGTGGTCTTCTGCGAGGCCGCCAGCAGCCGTCCGACCGCCTTCTGCCCACCTGCCGTGACCAGGTGCGCCGGCTGACCAGTGCGCTCCAGGTGAGCCGCCAGCTCGTTCAGCGCAGACAGGTCCCGGTCGGACGCGACGTCGATGTTGTCGACCATCAGTACGACGGCCCGCCCCTTCTTGTGGCCTAGCTCGTTGAGGGTGTCGGCCAGCTGCGTCAGCTGGCCGGTAGGAGCACCAGCCGTGTCCTCCACTCCGTGATTGGCCGACATCGTCAACGGCGGCATCCCTACCCGGACCTCACCACCAGAGTGAGACAGCTTCGAACCGGTCGACAGCGTCTTGAGCAGCTTGTTGAGCTTGCGGACCGCCCGGAAGCCATGCACCTTGCGCAAGCTGCCAAGGTCCTGGGTGACCGCGCGAGCGAACCTGTCCTCCAGCGCCTCCCGCGGCGATGCATCGACCCGTACGACGATCGCTCCCGCCTGCCGGGCGGTCAGCTCGGCCCTGGTCAGCTCAACGCTCTTGCCCATCCCCTGCGCACCCGTCAGCAGCACGGCCCGCCGCTGTGGCGGATAGTCCGCCAAGGAGATCGACCGGCCGGAGGAGTCGGTACGGACAGCCACGTACTCCGGCAGCCGGCCGGAGCCGGTCGCGAATGGGCCAGCTGGCATGACGAAACCTCCGAGGCGGCAGACAGATCAGGTACCAGCCAGCCTCACCGCGCCGGGTTCTCGCCGGGTTACCACCCAGTTACGTTTGCGGTCAGCAACTTTCGGCCCCGCAGCGTCGAACACGGATCGTGATCTTTCGATGGTTGCCGCGGAGTGGTCAAGAAGTTACTTTGCCGACACATTCTTGGCATCTTGCTCCCCTAAGGCGTCAAGATCGAAGGTGACCGCGTCCGACCGGCCGAAGGAGACCACCGGATGAGCACTCCAGCGCAGGGCGGCGACCAGGCTGTGGCGCGTGCGCGGGAGGCTCTAGGCATCGCCCTCGGCGTCGCCGCGCCGACCGGCGTCCGGCTGCGGGACGGCAGCTTCCGCCTGGACGCCCGAGAGGCCCTGCCCGCCGAGGTCCTCGACTCGCTCGACGAGCGGCTCACCCGCCGTGCGGCGGACCAGGCGAGCGACGACCGGCTGCTCGCCGAGGCGGTTGCCCTGGTCGGTGCTGATATCGCTCGGAACCGTGGCCTGGACCCGTCCGAAGGGGCGACCGCCGCACTGGACCGGCTGCTGCACGTCCCGGGTCTCCAGCAGGCTCGGCGTACCGAGGCCGAAGCGACCTTGCGAGGTGTCCTCGAGAACGCGGCCCGGCGGTCGGAGGTCGCGGCTGCGCGGCTGGCGGCAATGCCCGACGAGACTCGGTCGGCCTCACTTGGCCAACTGGTCTCGGCCACCCGCCAGATTCGCCGCGACGCGTATCTCCTGAACGTTCAGTCCCAGGCCGCGACCGCACCGGCCGGTACTGCGCTGCCGATCGGCGCGCCGCAGCCACGGACCGGGCGGCATCGATCCCAGGTCGGCGCCAGGCACCGGCGAGCGACGAACGCGCGGACCCAGACACCGCAGGTGCGCGGCTCCGGACTCGTCACCGGAATCGGCGGCCGGCCGGCCCTCGATCCGGACCTGGAGGAGGCCACCGCTCTCAAGGCCCTGCAGCGCCTCGGTCGCGCCGAACTCGGCGGCATGATCAACAGCAGGCCGACGATCAACGCGCAGGCCCAGCTGGCCGTGCTCGACACGGCCGTCAGCCAGGCGCCGCAACACGTGCGAGTGGAGATCCTTCCGACCAGCCGCGGTACTGCGGCCGAAGGGCTACTGCGATCCGGCACCGAACATGATCCCCATGTCGTGCGGATGTCGCCGCGACTGTCCGACGACCAACTGGCCCAGGTGTGGGTTCACCAACTGAGCCAGCTCACTCACGAGCTCAACGCGGCCAACGCCGGGCAGCCGACCGGACTCAAGGGCAAGCTGCGGGCACTGCTCGGCCACGAGAAGCGCGACCGGAGTCTGAACGCGGACTACGCGTCGTACCAGTTCCTCACCAGTTCGTGGCATCGCGCGCGGGCGCAGACGGCTGCGTACGGGCGGCCGACCGGGCCGAAGAGCGTCGCCGACCTGGAACGCGACATCGAGGCGCTGGCGACCTCGATCCGCAGGAAGGGCGGTATTGCGCCGGCCCTCCCCTGGGCTGCTGACGCCGTTCACGTCCCCGGAGCCAGGGCCGCCGGGACGGCCGCGGCCATCGCCGTACGCGCCGAGGCGGTTGAGCTGGCGCCGTACACGCCGCCTGCGTTGCGTGCGCAGGTCGTCGAGACGCTGGCCGGTCTGGAGGCTGAGCTCCAGGAGCAGGAGAAGCTGGCTACCGCGAAGGTGACGAGCAGCGGCGCGGCGATCGAGGAAGCCGGGAAGCTTTCCTCGAAGGCCGCCGCGGAACTGCTCCTCAACGACAAGAACGCGCCCGAACGCGCGCGGGTGCTGGATAAGGAAGCCGACGGCGCCGCCCGGAAGGCTCTTCGCCACGCCGAGATCGCCGAGGGCTACCGGCAGGCGGCCACCGCCGCGGGCGAGGCCCTCACCAGCTATCAGAACCTCTTGACCGAGATCGACGCCGTCATCGCGGATCCGGACCGTCCGCAGACCGCGATCGCCGCCCTTGCCCGTGACGCTGCCGCGAAGGTCGACGCCTACCAGGTCGCTGACGAGCAGGCCCTGCCGGTCAAAGACGTGTTGCACACCGGGGTGCCGGCCGGCCAGCCGCTCGAGGCTCCGGTCGCCGAGATCGACCAGGTGCTCGCCGCGCACGGCATCTCCGCACGGCTCGGCGGAACTGATGGGCCGCTGCCACTGCCGGACGCGGCGCACCGGGAAGTGCGGTCCCCCGGCGGGATGGAGTTCACCGTCGGCGGCGGTCCGGACTCCGACGTCACCCAGATGCCCCAGGTCCTGCTCAGGCTGGTGGCCACCGACGTCCGCGAGGAGGTCGATCGCGACTACGAACTCGCCGAGCAGATGTCGGGCACGATCGGCGACGGCGGCCAGAGCATCAATACCACGGCCGCGCACGGCACGAACTTCAGCTTCGGGGTGAACGCCCAGCCGCTGATGGCAATGGCGCCCCCTGGAAGCACTATGCACGCACTGTCGCAGGTCGTCGGGGTCCGCGCAGACGTGTCGTCCGGCTCGTCACTGAGCCAGTCCAGTGGCTCCAGCACGCACGACAAGCAGGGCGCGGTCGACGACGACCGGGGCGAGTCGCTGCAGGTCCGCTCGAAAGACCGCTGGGAGGTGCAGGTCCGCGCGTCCGCGACGGACCCGTGGTCGCCGGTCACGACCTTCGACGCGGGTGAGCGGCTGACCTGGGTGTCGGCTGCCTACACCGTGAAGCCCGCCGAGAAGACCGTCACGCTGGCCGAGCTCGGCCGGCCGAACGAGATCGACCCGGCTTTCCCCCGGCACACCGTCACCAACATCGACGGCCTGTCGTCGGTCCGGGACCGCCTCGTCAAGGCCGGCCGGGAACGCTTCGGCGCGATCGACAAGGTTGCCTACGGCCAGATCAACGGCCTCCTCACCCAGGACGTGAAACGGCTGCTGCGGCAGACCAGTAAGCCGGGCGGGTACGGACGCCAGATCGTCAGCGCCGGTGATTCCGAGTACCACGTCCAGCTCGAGATGGAGCCGATCTGGAGTACTGCGAAGCTCAGCGGCGAATCCAGCCCGGACCTGTGGCAGGAAGAGGTCCAGGTCGACTTCGCCGGCACGAGCGCGAGCCAGAGCTTCGGCTCCTCGCTGTCCGGCTCGGTCGGCCTGGCCTACCCCGGTAACCCGAAGGACACCACCCCGGTCCCGGGTTATCTGCCGAGCCCCACCGCGTTCAGCGACGTCGGCACGACGACGATGGACGTCTCGCCGAACGCCTCGGCCGGCCGCAACGTCTCGCGGCAGGGCGGTCTGAACGTCAGTGCGACTTCGATCACCCCTGTGGTGCACCGCAACCAGGGTCCGACCCAAGGCGTGGTGGTCGGCTTCCGGGTCCGGGCCACCCTGCGCAAGCTCAACGACCCCACGGCCGAGCCCGTGGTCGTGACGGACTTCTGCGACGCCCGGCTCCGGGTGCCGGAGAACGACCTGCTCCGGGCCGGTGGACGGGTCGACGCGAACGCCGTACTGCGAAACCCGGACGGCTCGCCGCGGCTGGACCAGTACGACCGGCTCCTGCTGCGTGGCGACCCCGAACCGCCGACCGAAGAACAGACCCTGCCACCCACGATCGGGCCTGGCGAAGAGCAGATGCGCGGCGCCGGTCAGGCCCTCGTGCAGAACTTCACCGGCGACCGCGCCGCGCTGGAACGCACCCTGATCGATCTCAGCGCCAAGGGTCTGGTGCCGCCGCTCGACGAGCACCTCCGGCCCGACTTCGCGAACCTGCCGGACGACCGGGTACTGCGCGCCGGACAGTTCATCAACTACGACCGGGTCGTCCAGCACATCGCGGCCGAACGACTGGAAGCCGGCTACAACCAGGCCGCCCAGAGCGGCATCCCGATGGTGCTGGTCGATCAGGCCTCCGGGAAGACGACGCGGTACCGGACGTTCCGGATCGCTGTCCGGCAGGACTTCGGCGACGTGCACGGCGAGGGCACCAGTACGACGGACAACGTGGTGCGGCTCGGCATCGCGTCCGACGCCAGCAGCAGGTCGGGTGGCCGGTCGAAGGGTGTTCCGCTGTCGGCCGGAGCGGGCCTCAGCGACGGGCCGGCCGAAGGCATCCGCGGCTGGGCCGGCCGGATCGGCGTCAAGCTCAGCCGGAACGCGATCGGCCGCAGCTTCGGCTGGTCGGCCGGCCGCCGGGTCAACCGGGTCTCGCTGACCGAGAGCACCGGTCCGGTGGACAAGCTGCGCGCCGGGCACCGGGTCGTCGTCACCGAGGTCACGCCGAACGGTGACTCCGCCCCGATCGCGAACGAGCCGGGCAGTGCCCGGATCCTGGTCGACAGCGCGTTGGCCCGGGCCGCCGCGGTCGACCACTCCGGCCCGCGCAAGCCACCGAGCGCGGTCGCGGTGAAGCAGTCGATCCCGGTCCATGTCGACCCCGGCAACCCGGTCGACCGGATCACCTCGGCGGTCGACGCGATCGAGCTCGGCTCGAACACCTATCTCGATCTGCACGCGATGCTCGGGCCGGACAGCATGGTCGCCCACAAGGAGTGGATGAACGGCGAGTACCGGTTGCCGCTGTCGATCGTCCCACCGCCCGGCAGTCCGGTCGAGGCGATCCAGCAGGGCCGGGTGCTGCCGCAGGGACTCACCGTGGTGGTCCGCGGCGAGGCGATCGACCGGAGGTTCGTCGCCGTCACCCAGGAGAACTCCGGTGACATCAACCTCACCATGAGGGACAGCAGTTTCACTTCCGGCCGGTCGGCCTCGGGCGGGATCGGCGGCGACCTCGGTGCCGGCCTGACCCAGGCCGACGGCTCGGCGGTCTCCGGCGGCGTCAACGGCGGGCGGACCGGTGGTACGTCGCAGTCCACCACCACCAGCCAGACCACGGGTGAAGAGGACCTGCTGGTCAACATCGGCACCCACCACCAGTTCCTCGACCGGTACAAGATGGTCGCCGACATCGTCGATGCCCAGGGCAACGTTGTGCAGAGCGTCCCGTTGCAGGACGCCAAGGTGCAGGTCACGACGCCCGAGCGGCGAACCCTGCGGATGTACGGACGGCGGGAACTGGACCTGCCGCTCGAGGTCGTCACCGACGCGGCCGAGCGGTACCTGTCCGGCAAGCTGGAGATCAGCCCGCGGGACGCTGCCGCCTTCGTCCGCCGGTACAAGCAGGAGAAGGCCGGCGTCACCACCGGCCTGGCGGCCGAGCACACCGACGAACGGCTGACCCAGCGGCTCGTCGAGCACAGCAACTCGACGGAGCCGGAGGCAGTGGCCGCCAACGAGCAACTCGAGGAGGTGCTCGCCGGCGTCGAGCAGGTCGTGAACCAGCCCATCGACATGGAGATGCCGCCGCAGTACGACACCGGGCTCGCCTCGGCGCAACTGGAGGACGTCAGCCCGGCAGGGCGGCCAGGCGGGAAGCTGGACCTGCTCACCCCGACCATGCGCCAGGTGGAGGAGATCGCGCCCGGCCTGCTGGCCGCCAACCCGTTGCTGGCCGACTCGCTGAGCAAGGATCTCGGCAACGACGCCTGGCAGGGGCACATCGGCGAGATGTTCGGCGTCCGCGGCTACGTCGCCGACATCGAAGTACCGGTCCCCGGCCAGCCTCAGCCCGACCTGATCCTCGTCCGGATCAAAGCCCGGTACGACGGTCCGATCCAGGTCGACGGGACGACCCAGATCACCAACGAAGATGGTACGACGAACGTCCCCAAGGTCGACGCGATCGGGCTCAAGCAGAAGTACAAGTTCAAGGGGAAGGGCGAATCGCTCGCGCACAGCACGGACCACGCCGCCGGCCTGGAGCTGAAAGGCTCGGGCGACACGTCCGGTTCCGGCGGTGTCGGCACCGGCCGTGGCCGCACAGTCAGCGCCAAGCAGGAGACCTTGAACGCCCACCTGGACCGGACAGGCCATATGGAGCAGTCCGAGGTCGAGCGGGACGGCCTCTTCGAAGTCCAGGTGTCGCGGGTCAGCGGCGCCGGCGCCTCAACGACAGCCGGGATCCGCTGGCGACTCAACCGGACCTTGCCTGCCGAGCGGACCATCCATGCCACTCCCGAGGTGATCCGGGCCCACTTCACCCTGACGGTGCCGCGCCCACTGCTCAAGCCGGCCGCGGCCAAGGGTGCGGAGCAGGGGGCGCAGACGCTCGCGGTACCGGAGGAGCCGGTGATCGTGCCCGATCATCGAACCCTCCGGGTCCCCGAGGACGCCACGGCCGAGGAAGTGCTCCCGTACGGCGAAGGCCAACCGGCAGCTGACCAGCTGCACCAGCAGATCAGGGCCCATCTGGTCGCCCACAAGGGCATGGGCGAGGCGGCGATGCTGGTGAACGACGTCAAGCTGGAAAGCGAGCTCTCGCCGACCGCTCTGCGGGCGTCGCTCAAGGAGCTCACCAGCGATCGCGGCCTCGAACTCACGCCGATGCCCGGCCGGGGCAACAGCAACACCAAGTTCGTCGTCGTGGTGAAGGCCAGGCCGGTGGGCTGGAAACTGCAGGGCACCCCGCTGGCAGGTGGCCAGAGCGGCCAGGTCTGGCGTAGCCAGGAAAGCAGTGGCATCACCACGACCTCGAACCATCTCCCGGTGACCGGCAGCGGCGGCGCCGGCGGGGGGCTGGTCAACGCCGGCGCCTCGGTGACCGAGCAGGTCAAGGAGCAGACCTCCGACTCGCGCGCCACCCGGCTGGAGACGAGCCGCTTCCACGAGGGAAAGCTCGCCACGGTGGTGGCGCCGATGGTCTACACCGTGACGGTGCACGAAGTGTCCGACAACGGCTCAGGCCTGCCGAAGGTGAAGAACTCCGAGGTACTGCCCGAGCAGGCCCAGGCCGTCTTCTACCTGAAGATGCTGCAGCACTCCTACCTCGACGGACTGCGGCAACTCGAGTCCGGGCCGACGGCCGACCCGCTGCTGGAGCCTGCGCCGCGCAAGCTGGGCAAGGTCGAGCACGCGACGGAGTACGCAAAAGATGCTGACGGCAACGTTGCGTACCACCCCTACCAGCCGCTCGTGACGGCCATGCGAAAGGCGATCGCCGAGGATCGCACAGTCGTCCTGGCGATGAAGGAGGGCAACGGGACGGAGCGGACGTACCAGGCTCTCAGCGACGGGACGCTGACCGAGGTCGGCGACGGCAGCGGCTACGCGGAGGCGTTCGGCAAGCTGCACCCCAACATCGCGCTGATGTCGGAGGGCCTCGTCGATCTGCGCGAGGTGTACAACAACACCCCGCGGTCGGAGTCGTTCAACGCCCGGGTGGCCAAGGAGCTCGCGGACAAGGGCATCCCGATCTCGATTCTCAAGGGCCTGGACTACTCGACGGCTGCTCAGCAGTTGGCCGCGAAGCCAGGGCAAGCCGCGCGGCAACCGGCCGGTGGCGCCGCGGCCGGCCGGGCGATCAGCGCCGGCGGCCACGGCGGGCACGGTGGCCACGGCCCGTCCCTGGCCGGTCAGTGACACAGCGACGGGCATGATGGTCCGAAACGACGAGAGGGACGGTATGGCGTTCGCGGTCGCGCGTACGAGGGACGAGGCACTCCTCTACCTCGAGCTGCAGCCCTGCCCGGACTGCGGTTCCACCGAGGCTCCTTGGGAACACGCCCTGGTGGAGATCGACGGCGAGCTGACGATCAGCTACGCCGCGGTCTGTCCTGGTTGCGGGGCTGAACGCGAGTACCTGTTCGGACTTCCGGCGACGGAGACTCCGGCCGGTTCCTGGCCGACCTTCGGCGGCATCGAGCCGTCGGAACTGCTCGATGCCGGACAATGGCTGGCGGTGGCCGACCAGGTCGCCGGCAACGTGCCGGTGGATCCCGTCGAGGCCGGGCCGGCGCTTTCCATCGCCCGGGCGGCGGTGGAGGAAGTCATCAAGTTCATTCCCCCGGGACAGGACGCAGTACCGGCGGACGAGTTCTGGACACCGCAGGGCCGCGGTGTTTTCGAGGCCGAGCCGGGTAGGTTCCGGCTTGACCGTCTGCTGGTGGTCCGTGACACGTACCACGAACTCGTCCGAGAAACAGGAGCGAATTAACCGATGCTGACCGCAAGGACCCTCGCCGAGGTGCAGGTCTACGTGAGCGTGACGACCGTTGCCGATGACAACTTGCCGGCCACCGAGCCGGCGCCGATCGTGCCCGGCCCGAACGTGGTCGAGGGCGCGGACGCCTGGACGGTGACCACGACCGCGGGCGAGATCACCGTCCCGTACGTCTCGGAGGACGCGGCCCGGAAGATCGGCGCCCGCTTCGGCCTCGGCGTCTCCGAGTTGGTCGACGCGGCCCAGTGGGCACTGGTGGCCGCGATGTACGGGCGCCGCGCACTGACGGCCGACATGGCTTACACCGGCGGCCCGGACCAGGACCGGACGACGGTCGAGCTCAACTGGGAGTTCGCCGCGGAGGCGGTCGGTGAAGCGCTGAAGTTCCTGCCGGAGGGCGCGGAGGTGGTGCCGGCCGAAGCAATCTGGTCCGAGATGGGCAAGCGGGCCGTCGCGCAGAGCCCGGAGCTGGTGTACCGCTCGAAGCTGATCGACGACCTGGAGCACTACCGCGGAACCCTCGACGACTTCCGCGCCCTGTACGGCCCGTCAGCCTGACGCAGGTGGGTCGGTGAGCTCGATGCGGACCGCACGAGCGTCGATCCCGGCCTGCTCCAGCACCTTCTGCTTGGGATCGGCCACGCCGAGAAAGGGTGGCCGGACCAGCGGTCGGAGCGCCTTGAGTCGCGGGTCTTCGAGAACGGTGTCGATCGCCTTGCGGTCTCCCCCGCAGACGAGTACGTCGAGCTTGGCCGGCGCCAGGATCCGTACTGCGACCTCGGTGGCCGCCGCGAACGCCTCCCGAGCCTGATTGTCCCGCCGCCGCGCAAACCGCTGCTGCGACCAGCCACCAGCTTTGGTAGTCCCCTGCACGTGCCGCGACCCAACCTTCGAACTCACCAGCTTGTCACCCTCGAAGACACCCGCGCCATAGCCACCCCGGCGTACCAGCAGAAGCCCCAACCGCCGCTCAGCCATCACATGAGCAACAAGCCCCTCCGGACTGAGCTCCACCAACGGCCCGAACGGCACCTCGATCTCAGCCCGAGACCCGTCGTCGGCCCGAGCAATCACCCTCTCCCCCGTGACCTCGAACGACGTCTCCCCATGCCGCTCCACAAACCCACCCAACCACCGCTCAAGCCGCCCAGGAGCCACCGAAACAATCCGAGTCACCCCCCGACGCTAACTCACCCGAGCACCCACGCGCCCTAGCGCGCACGCTCCTACGTCGCAACCGCTACGGTCGCTCCCACCCACCCGGTGCGCCGCTCCTGCGTCGCGGCAGTTAGCTAAGGGACGTAGACAAGGTAAGGATGGAATCGGAAGGCTGTGGCGGGGTCTTCGGTGACGTCGACGTGCAGGATCAGGTCGCTGCGGTCTTCCTCGGTGGTCCAGAGGTCGACGAGGCAGTCCCAGTGGTCGCCTTGCCACATCGCGACCGAGGTGTTCCAGGTTGCCTCTGGCAACTGGACCAGGGTGACCGGTCCATAGGCCGCGATGTTGTCGCGGCAGGCGTTCGACCTGTCCTCGGAGATCGGTTCTACGTTCTCGAGGTCCTGGCCGATGCGAGCGTCACCTCGGATGAAGGAGTCGACGATCGCACCGAGGGTGTCCCGCCAAGCGTGCGGTACGGGAGTCTGGGCTTCTTCTTTGAGAGGCGCTACTTCCTCAACCATCCGAGAAGGATAGGACGCAGCGGGATGTATGAGCGGCCGACGCGAGCGCGTGGGGTGACCAGCCCGACTGACGAGTAGGGCTGGCGTGAGGTAGTCGCCAAGGCGCGACGTAGGAGCGGCGCACCCGGGGGTGGGTGGGAGCGGCCGTAGCGGTCGCGACGTAGGAGCGGGCGCGGTAGGACGCGTGGGGGAAGACGTAGCACATGCGGAAGCCCGGGCCACCTGACCCGGGCTTGCGCAGTACGGCGGGAGATCAGACGTTGAAGCCGAGAGCGCGGAGCTGGTCGCGGCCGTCGTCGGTGATCTTCTCGGGGCCCCACGGCGGCATCCAGACCCAGTTGATCCGGAAGTCGTTGACCAGGCCGTCCAGGGACATCCGGGTCTGGTCCTCGATCACGTCGGTCAGCGGGCAGGCCGCGGACGTCAGGGTCATGTCGATGATCGCGGTGTTGCTGTCGTCCACGGTCACGCCGTAGATCAGGCCCAGGTCGACCACGTTGATCCCGAGCTCGGGGTCGACGACGTCCTTGAGCGCCTCGGTCACGTCCTCGACGGCGACTGTCGTCGTACCAGCCGGCTTGTTGGCGGCCTCGAGGTCGACCTCGGGCAGCTCGATCTTCTCGTCGGTCTGGTCAGACATTGCTGGCTCCTTCTTTCTTGGCTAGCGCTTGGGCGGTGGCATCGCGCCAAGCCGACCAGCCCAGCAGTGCGCACTTCACCCGGGCCGGGAACTGCGCGACACCCGCGAAGGCGACGCCGTCTTCCAGAACCTCTTCGTCCGGTTCGACATTCCCCCGGCCCTGCATCAGTTCCAGGAACTTCTCGTACGTCGCCATGCCCTCGGCGATCGGTTTGCCGATCACCAGGTCACTCATCACCGAGGTGGCGGCCTGGCTGATCGAGCAGCCGACGCTGTGGTGCGTCACGCTCGTGACCTTGTCGCCATCGAGCTCGACGCGGAGAGTGACCTCGTCCCCGCAGGACGGGTTCACGTGGTGCACCTCCACGTCGTACGGGTCCGCCAGTCCCGCGTGGTGCGGGCTGCGGTAGTGGTCCAGGATGATCTCCTGGTACAGCGAGTCCAGCTGCATAAGGCCTCAAGCCACCTTGAAGAACGATCGGACGAAACCCAGGCCGTCGACCAGCGCGTCGATCTCCGCGGGTGTCGTGTAGAGGTAGAAGGACGCCCGTGTCGAGGACTGTACGCCGAACCGCTCGTGCACCGGCCGCGCGCAGTGATGCCCGGCCCGTACCGCGATTCCGCGGGTGTCCAGCACGGTCGCCACGTCGTGCGGGTGGACGCCGTCGAGCTCGAAGCTGATCGCGCCACCGCGGTCGGCGATGTCGGTCGGGCCGAGGATCTTCAGCCCCGGCACGGTCTGCAGCCCTTCCAGCGCGTACGCCGTGATGGCCTGCTCGTGCGCCGCGACCTTGTCCATGCCGATGCCTGCCAGATAGTCCAGCGCGGCACCGAGACCGACCGCCTGCGCGATCGGCGGCGTACCGGCTTCGAAGCGGGCCGGCGGCGGGGCGTAGGTCGAGCCGGTCATCCGGACGACCTCGATCATCTCTCCCCCGCCCAGGAACGGCGGCAGCTCGGCGAGCAGCTCGTACCGGCCCCAGAGCACGCCGATCCCGGTCGGGCCGACAGCCTTGTGGCCGGTGAAGGCGAGCAGGTCCGCGCCGAGCGTCGAGACGTCGACCGGGAACTGCGGCACCGCCTGCGAAGCGTCGACCACCACGGTCGCACCGACCGCGTGGGCCTTGGTGGCGATCTCGGTGATCGGGTTGATCGTGCCGAGCGCGTTCGAGACCCAGGTCAGCGAGACGACCTTGGTGCGCTCGGTGATCAGCTCGTCGATGTTCGACAGGTCGAGCCGGCCCTCGTCGGTGACGCCGAACCAGCGCAGCGTGGCGCCGGTCCGCTCACAGGCGAGCTGCCACGGGACGATGTTGCTGTGGTGCTCCATCTCGGAGATCACCACCTCGTCCCCCGGCTTCAGCGCCGCGCCGAGCGTGTGCGCCGCCAGGTTGAGCGCCTCGGAGGCGTTCTTGGTGAAGACGATCTCGTCCCGGTTCTGCGCGCCGATGAAGGCCGCGACCTTGTCCCGGCCGCCCTCGTACGCCGCGGTCGCCTCCGCGCCGAGCTGGTGCATGGCGCGGGCCACGTTGGCGTTGTGCAGCAGGTAGTGGTCGCGCAGCGCATCGACCACCTGCCGCGGCTTCTGCGAGGAGTTCGCCGAGTCGAGGTAGACCAGCGGGAAGCCGTTGGCCAGCTCCCGCGCGAGGATCGGGAAGTCCGCCCGGACCGAGTTCAGGTCCAGCGGACTGCTGAAGGTCCGGGCGTCCGTCATGCCTTCGCGCCTGTCTTGAGGAAGCGCTCGTAGCCGTTGGCCTCGAGCTCGTCGGCCAGCTCCGGGCCGCCCTCCTCGGCGACCTTGCCGTCGACGAACACGTGCACGAAGTCCGGCTTGATGTAGCGCAGGATCCGGGTGTAGTGGGTGATCAGCAGAACACCCTTGTCACCCTTCTCGGCGAACCGGTTGACGCCGGTGGAGACGATCTTCAGCGCGTCGATGTCGAGGCCGGAGTCGGTCTCGTCGAGGATCGCGATCTTCGGGTCGAGCAGCTCCAGCTGGACGATCTCGTGCCGCTTCTTCTCACCACCGGAGAAGCCCTCGTTGACGTTGCGCTGACCGAAGTCCGCGTCCATGTCCAGGTCGGACAGCGCCTTGTTGACGTCCTTGACCCAGGTGCGCAGCTTCGGCGCCTCGCCGTCGATCGCGGTCTTGGCGGTGCGCAGGAAGTTCGATACCGACACGCCGGGGACCTCGACCGGGTACTGCATGGCCAGGAACAGGCCGGCCCGGGCGCGCTCGTCGACGGCCATGTCGAGGACGTCCTCGCCGTCCAGCGTCACGGTGCCGCTGGTGACGTTGTACTTCGGGTGGCCGGCGATCGAGTACGCCAGCGTGGACTTGCCGGAACCGTTCGGGCCCATGATCGCGTGCGTCTGACCACCGGCGATGGTCAGGTCGACGCCGCGCAGGATCTCCTTCGGGCCGTTCTCGGTGTCGACCGACACGTGCAGGTCGCGGATCTCGAGTGTCGCCATGAGTTTCTTCTATCTCCGTCTTTACTAGGAAGCCTGGTTGAGGGGGTTCTTGACGTCGACCAGCAGATCGTCGCCGTCCACCCGGACCGGATAGACCGGCACCGGGTCGTACGCCGGCAGGCTGGTCGGCTCGCCGGTGCGCAGGTCGAACCGGGAGCCGTGCAGCCAGCACTCGATCTCGCAGTTGCCGACGTCGCCCTCGGACAGCTGGATCTGCGCGTGCGAGCACTCGTCGCGGACGGCGAAGTACTGGCCTTCGCTTTTCACCACCGCGACCTCGACGCCACCGACCTCGGTGGCGACGACGCCTTCGTCGGGGACGTCGGCGACAGCGCAAGCGCGTTCGAACGTGTCGCTCATCGTCAGGCCTGGGCCGCCGCGGCGCTCAGCTCTGCCGTCCGGGCGAGCTTCTGCTCGATCACGTCGTGCAGGTGCTCGGTGACCTCGGCGACGCCGATCCGGCCGATGATGTCGTTGAAGAAGCCGGACACCACCAGACGCCGTGCCTCGTCCTCGGGGATACCGCGGGCCTGCAGGTAGAACAGCTGCTCGTCGTCGAACCGGCCGGTCGCCGAGGCGTGCCCGGCGCCCTCGATCTCGCCGGTCTCGATCTCCAGGTTCGGCACCGAGTCGGCGCGGGCGCCGTCGGTGAGCACCAGGTTCCGGTTCAGCTCGAAGGTGTTGGTGCCCTCGGCCGCGGCCCGGATCAGCACGTCGCCGATCCACACCGAGCGGGCGTGGTCACCGGCCAGCGCGCCCTTGTAGAGCACGTTGGACTTGCAGTTGATCGCCTCGTGGTCGACGAACAGCCGGTTCTCGTGGTGCTGGCCCGACTCGGCGAAGTACACGCCGAGCAGTTCCGCGTCGCCACCCGGACCGGCGTACCGGACGTTGGTGGAGAGCCGGACGATCTTGCCGCCGAGGGTGACCGCGACATGGTTCAGCTTGGCGTCGCGGCCGATCACGGCGTCGTGCTGACCGACGTGGACCGACTCGTGGTCGCCCTGCTGGATCGACACCACGCGCAGCTCGGCGCCGTCGCCGACGACGATCTCGACGTTGGCGCCGTACTCGCCGGAGCCGGTGTGGTCGATGATCACGGTCGCGCGGCTGTGCCGGCCGGCCTCGATCACCAGGTGACCGTAACCACGGCCGCCCAGGCTGGCGACGTTCACGTGCACCGGCTCGGTCAGCTCCGCCTCGACCGGGATCCGCACGGCCGTCGCGGCACCCGCATGGGTCCAGGCGACAGCCGCGATCCGGTCCTGCGGGGTGAGCGCCTTGACGGCGTCCACCGCGATGCTCTCGATCACGACACCGTCGGGGCCGTGCGCGTCGATCTTCGGGGTCTCGGTGCCGGCCTCGTCGGCGAACAGCGCCTTGAGGGCCTTGACCGGGGTGAAGCGCCACTCCTCTTCACGGCCGTTCGGCACCGGGAAGTCGGCCACGTCGTACGACGTGGTCCGCTCGCTGCGGGCCTGCAACGGCACCGGCGAACCCGGCCCGTGGGAATGCGCCTGGTTACCGGTCGCAACCAGGGTTTCGGTGGCTGACATCAGCCGACGGCCCCTTCCATCTGCAGCTCGATCAGTCGGTTCAGTTCCAGCGCGTACTCCATCGGGAGCTCGCGGGCGATCGGCTCGATGAAGCCGCGGACGATCATCGCCATCGCCTCGTCCTCGGCCATTCCCCGGCTCATCAGGTAGAAGAGCTGGTCGTCGCTGACCTTGGACACGGTCGCCTCGTGCCCCATCGCCACGTCGTCCTCGCGGACGTCGACGTAGGGGTAGGTGTCCGAACGGCTGATGGTGTCGACCAGCAGCGCGTCACAGCGCACCGTGGACTTGCTGTGGTGCGCACCCGGCGCCACCTCGACCAGGCCCCGGTACGACGTCCGGCCGCCACCGCGGGCCACCGACTTCGACACGATCGAGCTGGAGGTGTACGGCGCGTTGTGCACCATCTTGGAGCCGGCGTCCTGGTGCTGGCCCTCACCGGCGAACGCGACCGACAGGGTCTCGCCCTTGGCGTGCTCGCCCATCAGGTACACGGCCGGGTACTTCATCGTCACCTTGGAACCGATGTTGCCGTCGATCCACTCCATCGTCGCGCCCTCTTCGCAGGTGGCGCGCTTGGTGACCAGGTTGTAGACGTTGTTCGACCAGTTCTGGATCGTCGTGTAGCGGCAGCGGGCGCCCTTCTTCACGATGATCTCGACCACCGCGGAGTGCAGCGAGTCCGACTTGTAGATCGGCGCCGTACAGCCCTCGACGTAGTGCACGTAGGCGTCCTCGTCGACGATGATCAGGGTCCGCTCGAACTGGCCCATGTTCTCGGTGTTGATCCGGAAGTAGGCCTGCAGCGGGATGTCCACCTTGACGCCCTTGGGCACGTAGATGAACGAGCCGCCGGACCAGACCGCAGTGTTCAGCGCGGCGAACTTGTTGTCGCCGACCGGGATGACGGAGCCGAAGTACTCCTGGAACAGCTCCGGGTGCTCGCGCAGGCCGGTGTCGGTGTCCAGGAAGATCACGCCCTGGGCCTCCAGGTCCTCTCGGATCTGGTGGTACACCACCTCGGACTCGTACTGCGCGGCGACGCCGGCCACCAGGCGCTGCTTCTCCGCCTCGGGGATGCCGAGCTTGTCGTAGGTGTTCTTGATGTCCTCGGGCAGCTCGTCCCAGCTGGTCGCCTGCTTCTCGGTGGAGCGGACGAAGTACTTGATGTTGTCGAAGTCGATCCCGGACAGGTCGGCACCCCACGACGGCATCGGCTTGCGGTCGAAGAGCTTCAGGCCCTTCATCCGCAGGTCCAGCATCCACTCCGGCTCGTTCTTCAGGGTCGAGATGCCCTGCACCACGTCGGCACTGAGGCCGCGCTTGGCGATCGAGCCGGCAGCGTCACTGTCGGACCAGCCGAACTTGTACGTGCCGAGCCCTTCGAGCTCGGGGTGAGCGGTTTGCGTCATCGTGCATTCCTCGCAGATTCGCCGTCGGAAACAGGGGAAACCGATGCCGGAGCACCGGGAATGTGCGTCGTACAGACACCGTCGCCGTGGGCGATGGTGGCCAGTCGCTGGACGTGCCGGCCGAGGAGTCTCGAGAACACCTCGGTCTCGGCCTCGCACAGCTGGGGGAACTGCGCGGCCACGTGCGCGACCGGGCAGTGGTGCTGGCACAACTGCTCGCCGGCACCGGCTTGCATCGTGGAGGCGGCGTAACCGTCCGCGGTCAGCGCCTGGGCCAGCACCTCCGCCTCCTTGCCCTCGGGCGCCAGTTCGAGCAGCGCCCGGTACCGCGTCTCCACCTCGGCCACCCGTTGCCGGGCGAAAGCCACCACGGCCTCGTCGCCACTGGACTCCGCGATGAAGCGGAGCGCGGTCGCGGCCAGGTCGTCATAGGCCTGGTGGAAGGCGTGCCGGCCGGCATCGGTCAGCACGAAGACCTTGGCGGGACGGCCACGGCCACGGGGGCCGTAAACACGCTCCTCGCGGCTCTCGACCAGGCCCTCGTCGAGCAGGTGGTCGAGGTGCCGGCGGACCGCCGCTGGGGTCAGTTCGAGTCGTTCGGCCAGCACCGCGGCGCTGGACGGCCCGTTGGTCAGGATCGAGCGGGCGACCCGGTCCCGGGTGGACTCGTCCCGCGCCACAGCGGTGCCCGAGGGCACGCTGCTGCTCTGTGCGGGAGTTTTCACAACATCAGTGTCACCTAAATGCGGAGGGCCTTCAAATAAGGCTGCCCTAACCGCTCCGCCTGCGCCTGGGGGTGACCGTGAGCAGCGTCACGCCAGGCCGTTTACTACGCTGCTGCTGTGCCAGTCGCGGTGGAAATCGAGAACCTCGTCGTCCGGTACGGCGAGAAGGCCGCTGTCGACGGGCTCAGTCTCACCGTAACCGGCGGAACAGTCACGTCCGTGCTCGGCCCCAACGGTGCCGGCAAGACCACCACGGTCGAGACCTGCGAGGGCTTCCGGCGTCCCGACTCGGGCCAGGTCCGGGTGCTCGGGCTTGACCCCATCGCCGACCACGACGAGCTGATGCCGCGCATCGGCGTGATGCTGCAGGAGGGTGGCGCCTGGTCCGGCGTCCGCGCGGTGGAAATGCTCCGGTACGTCGCCTCGCTGCACGCCCACCCGCTGGACCTGCCGGCCCTGATCGAGCGACTCGACCTCGGCACCTGCGGCCGTACGCCGTACCGGCGGCTCTCGGGCGGGCAGAAGCAACGGCTGTCGCTGGCGATGGCGATCATCGGCCGCCCAGAGATCGTCTTCCTGGACGAGCCGACCACCGGCCTAGACCCCCACGGCCGCCGCGAAATCTGGCAGCTGATCCGGGACCTCCGCAACGACGGCGTGACAGTTGTCCTGACCACCCACGCGATGGACGAGGCAGAACAGTTGTCCGACCAGGTCCACGTAGTCGCAGCCGGCAAGCTAATCGCCTCCGGCACTCCCGACGGACTAACCGAACACGGCGCCAAGTCGCTAGAAGACGTCTATCTGGCACTGACCGCCCGGGAGAGCAAATGAGTACTGTGCTTTTGGCCTCGCCTTCGGCTCGGCGGGTCATGAGGCTAACCTCCCGGTCTTCCCTCGTCTCTCCGGTCGCTTCGCTCCCTCCGTTCCTCAGTCCAGACCGGGAGGCCTCATGACCACGTATGCGCCTCATCCGCAAAGTGCTCCTTGGCACCGCAAGGTCTATTCGCATGCGGTGATGGAGTTTCGGTTGTTGTTGCGGAACGGGGAGCAGTTGTTGCTGGCTCTGGTGATTCCGTTGGGGCTGCTGTTGCTGCTGGGTGGTACTGGGCTGGGTGATCGGTTGCCGCTCGGGGATGGTCCGGCTGTGGATCTTGCGGTGCCGCGGGTGCTTGCGCTGGCTGTGCTGTCTTCTTCGTTCACGTCGCTGGCTATCGCTACCGGGTTCGAGCGTCGGTACGGCGTTATCAAGCGTCTTGGGGCCTCTCCCCTCTCTCGGACTGGGCTGCTGGCCGGGAAGATCGGGTCGGTGCTGGCGATCCAGGTGATCCAGCTGGCCGTACTGATCGGTGCTGGGTTCGCGCTGGGCTGGAAGCCGGTTGGTGGGGCTGCTGCCGTATTCGGGATTCTGCTGATGGTTCTCTGCGGTACTGCGGCCTTCGCCTCACTCGGCCTGCTGATGGCCGGCGTACTGCGCGCTGAGGCGACGCTGGCCGCCGCCAACCTCCTGTACCTGCTGCTGTTGGTCGGCGGCGCGATCATGACGCCCGTCGAGGAGTATCCCGAGGGCATGCAGGGCGTAGTACGGCTACTGCCCAGTGCTGCGCTGGCCAACGGGCTGGCGAACTCCACGCTGGAGGGCGTCGTGCCCTGGGCCGCTGCACTGTCCCTGGCCTTGTGGGCCGGCCTGCTGGGCTACCTGGTGTCACGGACCTTCCGATGGGACTGACAAGAGCCTTCTCTAGAGTGTGCCGGTGACCACGGACGCGCCCACCCAGCCAACCGAACCTGTCAGCGGCTTCTGGCGACTGGTGCCAGAGCCGAGCCTCGACACCGTACGGCGCTGGGGCTGGGCCTCCGTCGCGGTCAACATCGGCATCGTGGTGACCGGCGGGCTGGTCCGGCTGACCGGCTCCGGGCTGGGCTGCCCGACCTGGCCGCAGTGCACCGACTCGTCGTACGTGCCGCACGGCGAGCTGGGGATGCACGGTGCGATCGAGTTCGGCAACCGGATGCTCGGGTTCGTGGTCGCGGCCGTCGCGATCTGCACCTGGCTGGCGGTGATGCGGTACCGGCCGCGGCGTACCGACCTGCGCCGGCTCGCCACCGCCGCCGCCCTGGGTGTCCCGCTGCAGGCCGTGATCGGTGGCGTCAGCGTCCTGACCGGGCTGAACCCGTGGATCGTGTCGGCCCACTTCCTGGTCTCGCCGATCATCATCACGCTGACCGTGGCGATGATGCGACGGTCGCGGACGAGTCCGTACCCGCACACTCCCCCGGTGGTCCGCGCCCTCGCGACCGCTTGTGTGGTGGCAGTCTGGCTGGCCGTTGCCCTCGGCACCTTGGTCACCGGGGCCGGCCCACACTCGGGCGATCCGGAGACGGGGCGGAACGGCTTCGACGAAGCGATCATCAGCCAGTTGCACGCCGACGTGGTGTTCGCCTTGCTGGGCATCTCGATCGCGCTGGTGATCGCCACGCGCGTGACGGCAACCTCCCGCACCCTGCGCAAACTCGCTGCCTGGTTGCTGGCCATTGAGTTGGCGCAGGGCGCGGTCGGCTTCACTCAGTACTTCACGGGCCTGCCGTGGGTCCTCGTACTGATCCACATGTTCTTCGCCGGCTTGCTGATCGCTCTGGTCACAGCCGTGTACGGCGAACGCGGCACTCCCGCTACTTAACCCGGTAAATGGCGCCCGGACCGAACAGCGGCGACGACACGAAGACGTGCCCGGCCTTGTTGATGGCCGTTCCCGCCGGGAGAACCAGCTTGCCTCGGGCAAGTTCCCGCTTGTAGCCGGCCTTGTGGTGCTTGCCGGGGTACTGCAGGTAGAGCGAACCGATCACCGGTCCGCTGCTCGGGTCCTCTGCTGCCAACCAGGTCGCTTTGGCCAGTTCGACCACCGCGATGCGGCCGCGCGGACCACCGGCGAGATCGACGATCGAGGTGTAGCCGTCGGCGTACCGCCGGCAGTTGCCCTTGTACGGCTTCGTCGGGTCGCAGACCGCGTTCACCGATCCCGGTTTGATGCGCCAGATCTGCGAAGTACGAGCAGTTCCGGGGAATCCACGAAGCTCGCCGACGTAGTAGTAGCCGTCGGAACCGACCGTCACGGACGTCGCGACGGCCTCGGTCGGCACCAGCCCACCACCGAACTGGGCAGGCGCTTTGACCACCCGCGGCTTGAGCCTGGCAACCGTCTTGATCTTGCCGCTCGGCCAGACCCGCAACAGATCGTTGCCCGCCGCATCAGCAACCAGCACCGAACCGTCACGCAAGGTCGCCACACCGAACGGGTTCGACTCCGTCGGGTCGTCAGAGAGGTTGTACGGGTCCGGGTCCTTCTGCTGGTACTTCGCGATGTCGGCGATCTTCACCGGAGACTTGCCTGGTCGCAGCCGGTACAAGGTGGCTGACCCTGGCGGAAGCGGCTGACCCGGCTCGCCGCCCGCACCGGTCAAGGCGTACGTGACACCCCAACGGTTGGTGTCGATCGCCGGCGCGAAGCCACCTGGGACCGTGCCGAGCTTCCGGATCCGCTTGTTGGTGCCGTAGGCCCACGCCTCGTACACGGAGCCATCGCCCACGCTGTAAACGATCTTGGCCCCGTAGGTCGCCACACCCCGCGGGCCGTTCAGGCCGGTCACCACCGGCTTCAAACTGTTGCCATGTCCACCTGATGCCTCAGCCTGCCCGGCAACCAACACACTGCTGAGGAGCGCAACGGCCGAAACCGCCGCAAGACGTGCTGTTAGTACCCCCACTACTGCCCCCTAGGTCTCAGTCCCCCCAGGATGGAGCCGCCCTCCATGGACGTTCCATGGCAACACCACAAACCCTTGAGGTCAACGGGAAGACACCCAGCCACGGAACGTTCACCCAGGGCACATAGGGCGATCGGGCAACGATCTCCGCGGAATCAGCGCAGCAGAGGGTCGATGGCCGCGGCGATGAAGAGCAGGGCCAGGTAGATGTTGGAGAAGTGGAACAGGCGCATGGGACGGAGGGCTGGGCCGTCGGCACCGGTGTTGGCCCGGGCCAGCAAAGCGAAGGCTTCGCGGAGGAAGACCACGCCGAGGACGACCGCGGCCAGGGGGTAGACCCAGCCGGTGTCGCCGATCGGCCAGAGGGCCAGCGAGGTGACGACCATGACGATCGAGTAGGCCAGGATCTGGCGGGCCGTCTGGACCGCGGTGGCGACGACCGGGAGCATCGGGACGTCCACCGAGGCGTAGTCCTCGCGGTAGCGCATCGCCAGCGCCCAGGTGTGCGGCGGGGTCCAGAAGAACACCACGCCGAACAGGACCAGCGGGGTCCACGCCAGTGAGTTGGTGACCGAGGTCCAGCCGATCAGGGTCGGGAAGCAACCGGCGATACCGCCCCAGACGATGTTCTGCACCGTGCGGCGCTTGAGCACCATCGTGTAGCCGAAGACGTAGAACGCGTTCGCCGCCAGCGCGAGCAGCGACGACAGCCAGTTGACCAGCAGCCCCAGCTCCAGCGTGGCCAGAACCCCCAGGACGACGCCGAAGATCGTCGCCGAGCGCGGGCTGACCGCGTGCCGGGGCAGCGGGCGGCGGCGGGTCCGGCGCATCTGCTCGTCGATGTCGCGGTCGAGCACGCAGTTGATCGTGTTCGCGCTGCCGGCCGCGAGGATGCCGCCGAGCAGGGTGGCGGCGACGACGCCCAGGCCGGGGACTCCCCCGGCGGCCAGGAACATCACCGGCACGGTGGTGATCAGCAGGAGCTCGATGATGCGCGGCTTGGTCAGACCGACGTACGCCTTGATCACGTCGCGCACCGACGGACGGGACATCTCCAGGGATGGGTCCATCGGCAGCGGCGCCGGGTACGACGTCGTCGCGGCTGGACGCGGGTCGACGGCCGTCACGAACACCTCGAACTGAGTGGGTTGACGCCGGTGACCGGCGCTGACGGTTCGACAGTCTACGACGCCCCGTAGGAGCAGTTCACACCCACCCGTACCGGCGCGCCGGACAGCCCGGAGAACCAGGTGACCACGGGGTGGAACAGCGGGCATGACCAGGCTCCGGACGGGTACCCGATGTGATCTGCCAGACGCCCGCGGCCGGGCGGGAACAACGACATGCGGGTTCCGGTTGCGGACGTATGGAAGGCGCGGGACGGGCGAGCGGTAGGCTCGCTCACGGTGACGCGGGGCGCGATCGGCGTGGGACCAGCTTGGTCCGGCCGGCCCCTCGGATGCCGAGCAACGCAGTGTTCGCAGCCATCGAGAGGAGCGCCGCCGGCGTGACGGAGAAGACCAGCCCCAAGCTTGACTGGACCGAGCTCGACAAGCGCGCGGTCGACACCGTGCGGGTCCTCGCGCTGGACGCCGTGGAGAAGGTCGGCAACGGCCACCCCGGTACTGCGATGAGCCTCGCGCCCGCCGCGTACCTGCTGTTCCAGAAGGTGATGCGGCACAACCCGGCGGACCCGACCTGGGCCGGCCGCGACCGGTTCGTGCTGTCGGCCGGGCACTCCAGCCTGACCCTCTACATCCAGCTCTACCTCGCCGGTTTCGGTCTCGAGCTGGACGACCTGAAGTCGCTGCGTGTCTGGGGCAGCCTCACTCCGGGTCACCCCGAGCACGGCCACACCAAGGGCGTCGAGACCACCACCGGCCCGCTCGGCCAGGGTGTCGGCAACGCGGTCGGGATGGCGATGGCCGCCCGCCGCGAGCGCGGTCTGTTCGACCCGGACACGGCCAAGGGTGAGAGCCTGTTCGACCACCAGATCTACGTGATCGCCTCCGACGGCGACCTGGAGGAGGGCGTCTCGGCCGAGGCCTCCTCGCTGGCCGGTCACCAGCAGCTCGGCAACCTCACGCTGATCTGGGACGACAACAAGATTTCCATCGAGGACGACACCAACATCGCGTTCTCCGAGGACGTGGCGGCCCGCTACGCGGCGTACGGCTGGGATGTTCACCACGTCGACTGGACCAACGACGGCACCGGGTACGAGGAGGACGTCCAGGCCCTGTACGACGCGGTCGAGGCCGGCCGCGCCGTCACCGACAAGCCGACCTTCATCCGGCTGCGCACGATCATCGGCTGGCCGGCCCCGAACAAGCAGAACACCGGCAAGATCCACGGCTCCGCCGCGGGCGCCGAAGAGGTGGCCGCCACCAAGAAGATCCTCGGCTTCGACCCGGAGCAGACCTTCGAGGTCTCCGACGAGGTCATCGCGCACACCCGCCAGGCGATCGAGCGCGGCAAGGCCCTGCAGGACGAGTGGACGACGAAGTACGACGCCTGGCGCAACGCCTCGGCCGAGCGCGCCGAGCTGTTCGACCGGCTGCAGCACCGCGACCTGCCGGCCGGTTGGCTGGACAAGCTGCCGAAGTGGGACGCGGACGCCAAGGGCGTCGCCACCCGCGCGGCCTCCGGTGACGTGCTGACGGCGCTCGCGCCGGTGCTGCCCGAGCTCTGGGGCGGTTCGGCCGACCTGGCCGGCTCGAACAACACCACCCCGAAGGGTGAGCCGTCGTTCATCCCGGCCGAGCACTCCACCAAGGACTTCCAGGGCAACGAGTACGGACGGGTGCTGCACTTCGGCATCCGCGAGCACGCGATGGGCGCGGTCCTGAACGGCATCGCCCTGCACGGCGGCACCCGGCCGTACGGCGGCACGTTCCTGGTCTTCAGCGACTACATGCGCCCGTCGGTCCGGCTGGCCGCGCTGATGAAGCTGCCCGTGACGTACGTCTGGACGCACGACTCGATCGGCCTCGGCGAGGACGGCCCGACCCACCAGCCGGTCGAGCACCTGACCGCGCTGCGGGCGATCCCGGGCCTCGACATCGTCCGTCCGGGTGACGCGAACGAGACCGCCGCCGCCTGGGCCGCGATCCTGGAGAACACCGACCGCCCGGCCGGCCTCGCGCTGACCCGGCAGAACGTGCCGGTCTTCCCCCGCGGTACCGACGGCTTCGCCACCACGGAGAACGTCAAGAAGGGTGGCTACACCCTGATCGACGCCGAGAACGGCACCCCGGACGTCGTCCTGATCGCCACCGGCTCCGAGGTCCAGCTCGCCGTCGAGGCGCGCACCAAGCTGGCCGAGGAAGGCATCCAGGCGCGGGTCGTCTCGATGGTGTCGCGCGAGTGGTTCGACGAGCAGGACGATGCCTACCGCAACGACGTCATCCCGCCGGCGGTCAGGGCGCGGGTCTCGGTCGAGGCCGGTATCGCGATGAGCTGGCGTGACCTGGTCGGCGACGCCGGCCGCAGCGTCGGCCTGGAGCACTTCGGTGCCTCGGCCGACTACAAGAAGCTGTACGAGGAGTTCGGGATCACCACCGGCGCCGTCGTACAGGCTGCCAAGGACAGCATCGCCGCGGCCGCCGAGATCGGTGGCTCCGGGGTACCGGCGGGCCGTCGCCCGGCCGGCCCGATCGGTCCTGGTGACGACGAGAGCGTGAGCGCCGACCCGGACGCCGACGCCACCAACGAACGCAACTGAACAACCACAACAGAACATCTCGGAGGGCTTCGGACATGACCGATCGTTTGAAAGACCTCGCCGACGCCGGCGTTTCCATCTGGCTCGACGACCTCTCCCGGCAGCGGCTGACCAGCGGCAGCCTGGAGAGCCTGATCCATGACCAGCACGTCAGCGGGGTGACCACCAACCCGACGATCTTCGCCAAGGCCATCTCCGACGCGAACGCGTACGCCGAGCAGGTGAACCGGCTGGCCGCCGAAGGCGTCTCGACCGACCAGGCGATCCGGGTGATCACCACCGACGACGTCCGCGACGCGGCCGATCTGTTCAAGCCGGTGTACGACGACACCGACGGCGTCGACGGCCGGGTCTCGATCGAGGTCGAGCCCGGTCTGGCCCGGGACACCGAGAAGACGATCGCCCAGGCCAAGGAGCTGTGGGAGACCGTCGGCCGGGAGAACGTGTTCGTCAAGATCCCGGCCACCAAGGAAGGCATCCCGGCGATCGCCGAGACGCTGGCCGCCGGGATCAGCGTGAACGTGACGCTGATCTTCTCCCTCGACCGGTACAAGGCCGTCGTCGACGCGTTCCTGACCGGCGTGGAGAAGGCGATCGACAACGGTCACGACGCGACCTTGCTCGGCAGCGTGGCGTCCTTCTTCGTCAGCCGGGTCGACACCGAGGTGGACAAGCGCCTCGACGCCATCGGCACCGACGAGGCCAAGGCGCTCAAGGGCAAGGCGGCGATCGCGAACGCGCGGCTGGCCTTCGAGGCGTACGAGGAGATCTTCGCCTCGGACCGCTGGCGCCAGATCGAGACCACCGGCGCCAAGCCGCAGCGCCCGCTGTGGGCGTCCACGGGGGTGAAGGACCCGGCGTACAAGAACACCATGTACGTCGAGGAACTGATCACCGCCGGTGTGGTCAACACGATGCCGCAGGCAACCATCGACGCGTTCGCGGAGAGCGGTGAGGTCCGTGGCGACACGGTCCGCGCCGACTACGACGCGGACCGCAAGGTGATCGCGGACCTGGAGAAGCTGGGCATCTCGTACGACGAGGTCGTCCAGGTGCTCGAGGACGAGGGCGTCAGCAAGTTCGAGGTCTCCTGGACCGAGCTGCAGGACACCGTCACTGGCGCGCTGAAGGCGGCCGCCAAGTGACCGACGCACTCACTGTCACCGCGTACGGCGAAGGCTGGCGCGAGGTCGTCGACCGGCTGGTCGAGGAGAAGGTCGCTTCCCGGATCGCCGCCAAGGACGCCACCACGTGGGGTCCCGAGGCGGAGTCCGAGTCGGCCATCCGGCTGAACTGGGTCGACCTGCACGACACGTCCCGGCCGCTGCTGGCCGAGATCGAGGCGCTGCAGGCCGACCTGCGGTCCGAGGGCCTGGACCGGATCGTGCTCTGCGGCATGGGCGGCTCTTCACTGGCCCCCGAGGTCATCACCCGTACTGCGGGGGTCGAGCTGGTGGTGCTCGACTCGACCAACCCGAGCGTGATCGCCCGGGCGCTGGACGGTGACCTGCAGCGCACGGTCGTGGTGGTCTCCAGCAAGTCGGGTGGCACGGTCGAGACCGACAGCCAGCGGCGCGCCTTCGTGAAGGCGTTCAACGACGCCGGGATCGACTCGGCGTCGCGGATCGTCGTCGTCACCGACCCGGGTTCGCCGTTCCAGAAGCTGGCGGAGGACGAGGGGTACCGCAAGACCTTCCTCGCCGACCCGAACGTCGGCGGCCGCTACAGCGCTCTGACCGCCTTCGGCTTGGTGCCGTCGGCGCTCGCGGGTGCTGATGTCGCTGAGTTGCTGGACCAGGCTGCCGAGGCAGCACCCCAGCTGCAGGAGGACAGCGCGGACAACCCCGCGCTCATCCTCGCCGCTGTTCTGGCCGGTAGCCCTGGTCGCGACAAGGCCATCATTGCGGCCGGTGGCTCGTCCATCGTGGGGTTCCCCGACTGGGCCGAGCAGTTGATCGCCGAGAGCACCGGCAAGAACGGCACCGGCGTACTGCCTGTTGCTGTGAAGGGCCTACACGCTCCGGAGCTGCACAGCGGCGCTGGTGACCTGGTCCACGCGTTGCTGGCTGCCGACACCAGTGCGGCCACTGTGGCTTCCGGTACGCCGACTGTCGTCACCACCGGCTCGCTGGGCGGGCAGCTCCTGCTGTGGGAGACGGCCACTGCTGTGGCCGGCTACCTGCTGGGGATCAACCCGTTCGACCAGCCGGATGTGGAGAGCGCCAAGAAGGCCGCACGCGGTCTGCTGGACGCTCAGCCCGAGCCGGAGGCTGCTGCCTTCGTCGACGGTGCTGTGGAGGTCCGTGGTACTGACGGTCTGCTGGACGGTGTCGACACGGTCGAGGGTGCGCTCAACGCGCTGCTGGGCCAGTTGGCTGAGGACGGCTACCTCGCCGTCATGGCCTACCTGGACTCCGAGCGCGACGAGAACCTGCACGCGATCCGGCCGGCTCTGGCGACTCGCACCGGACGCCCGGTCACCTTCGGCTGGGGACCGCGCTTCCTGCACTCGACCGGCCAGTACCACAAGGGCGGCCACCCGCAGGGCGTCTTCCTGCAGATCACCACGTCAGAGTCCACCGACGTAGAGATCCCCGACCGCCCCTTCACCTTCGGCACCCTCATCTCGGCTCAAGCAGCAGGCGACGCCGGCGTGCTCGCAGACCGTGGCCGCCCTGTACTACGCCTGCACCTGACGGACCCAGCCACCGGCGTAGAGCAACTCATCTCCCTACTCAATGCAGAAGACAAATCGGAGGAAAGCGGCGCATGACCGTGCTTTTGGCCTCGCCTCCGGCTCGGCGGGTCATGAGGCTGAACTCCTGGCCTTCCCTCGTCACTCCGGTCGCTTCGCTCCCTCCATTCCTCAGTCCAGGCCAGGAGGCCTCATGACCGAGCTCTACGAGGATTCGGCTCAGCCGGTCAATCCGTTGCGGGATGCGCAGGATCGGCGGCTCCCGAGGATTGCTGGGCCCTGCAGTCTGGTGATCTTTGGGGTGACCGGGGATCTGGCTCGTAAGAAGTTGATGCCGGCGGTGTACGACCTGGCTAATCGGGGGTTGTTGCCGCCTGGGTTTGCCTTGGTTGGGTTTGCGCGGCGGGACTTCAGCAACCAGGACTTTGCTCAGATCGTGCACGACTCGGTCAAGGAGCATGCCCGGACGCCGTTCCGGGAGGAGGTCTGGCAGCAGCTGGCCGAGGGCTTCCGGTTCGTGCCCGGTGACCTGACCGACGACGAGGCGTTCAAGAAGCTGCGGGAGACCGTCGACGAGCTCGACGTCAACCGCGGGACCGGTGGCAACCACGCGTTCTACCTCTCCATCCCGCCCGGGCTGTTCCCGCAGGTCGTCCAGCAGCTCAACGAGCACGGGTTGACCAAGGAGAACCCGGGATCGTGGCGCCGGGTGGTGATCGAGAAGCCGTTCGGGCACGACCTGAAGAGCGCGCGGGAACTGAACCGCGTGGTCGAGTCGGTCTTCCCGCCCGAGGCGGTCTTCCGGATCGACCACTACTTGGGCAAGGAGACCGTCCAGAACATGCTGGCGCTGCGGTTCGCCAACGCCATGTTCGAGCCGGTCTGGAACAGCCACTACGTCGACCACGTGCAGATCACGATGGCCGAGGACATCGGCATCGGTGGCCGCGCCGGGTACTACGACGGCATCGGCGCCGCCCGTGACGTGATCCAGAACCACCTGCTCCAGCTGCTCGCGCTGATCGCGATGGAGGAGCCGGTCAGCTTCGACGCGTGGTCGTTGCGGCAGGAGAAGAAGAAGGTGCTGGCAGCCGTCAAGCTGCCCGAGCGCCTCGACCTGCACACAGCTCGCGGTCAGTACGCCGCCGGCTGGGCGGGCGGCACCAAGGTCAAGGGCTACCTGCAGGAGGACGGCATCCCGCAGGACTCCGCGACGGAGACCTTCGCCGCGCTGCGGGTCGACGTGGACACCCGCCGCTGGGCCGGCGTCCCGTTCTACCTGCGGACCGGCAAGCGGCTCGGCCGCCGCGTCACCGAGGTGGCCGTGATGTTCAAGCGCGCGCCGCACCTGCCGTTCACCAAGACGGAGACCGAGGAACTCGGCCAGAACGCCCTGGTGATGCGGATCCAGCCGGACGAGGGCATCACGATGCGGTTCGGCGCCAAGGTGCCCGGCACGATGATGGAGATCCGCGACGTCAACATGGACTTCGCCTACGGCGGCTCGTTCACCGAGTCGTCGCCGGAGGCCTACGAGCGGCTGATCCTGGACGTGCTGCTCGGCGACCCGCCGCTGTTCCCGCAGCACACCGAGGTGGAGCTGGGCTGGAAGATCCTCGACCCGGTGATCAACTACTGGGCCGAGCACGGCAAGCCCGAGCAGTACGCGTCCGGCGCCTGGGGCCCGGACTCCGCCCACGAGATGCTCGCCCGCGACGGACGCGCCTGGAGGCGGCCATGATCATCGACCTCACCGGTACGACGTCCAGCGAGATCGCGTCGGCCCTGCTCAAGGCCCGCCGCAACGCCGGTTCGCCGGCGATGGGCATGGTCGGCACGGTCGTGGTGGTCGTCGACGAGGCGTCCCACCACGACGCGATGAAGGCGGCGAACGAGGCCGGCCGCGAGCACCCCTCGCGGGTGCTCGTGGCGATCCTGCGTCCAGGCCGCGGTACGGGTGGGCTGGACGCCGAAGTACGGGTCGGTGAAGGGATTCCGGGCGAGGCGGTGCTGCTGCGGCTGCACGGTGAGCTCGCGAAGGTTCCCGAGTCCGTCATCACTCCGCTGCTGCTGCCGGACTCCCCCGTCATCGTCTGGTGGCCGGGTGGCGGGCCGGCAGTGCCGAACGAAGACCCGCTGGGTGCCTTGGGTCGCCGCCGGGTCACCGACGCGGCTGCTGGACGCAGGGGTGCTGTCGACTTCACGGCCCGGGCCGAGGGCTATGCGCCGGGCGACACGGACTTCGCCTGGTCGCGACTGACGCCGTGGCGTGCGCTGATGGCCGCGGCACTCGACCAGTACCCGACGAAGGTCAGCGGCGCCGAGGTGGTGTCGGCCAAAGGCAATGCGAGTGCTGATCTCATGGCCGCTTGGCTGCAGTGCCGGCTCGGCGTACCGGTTGAGCAGCGGGTTTCGCGTGGGCCGGGCATCACCGCAGTACGGATGTTCACTCCGGCCGGTCCGATCTCGCTGACGCGGCCGGACGGTTCGGTGGCGACGTTCAGCATCCCTGGTCAGCCTGACCGGCCGGTAGCGCTGAAGCGGCGCAACACGTCCGAGCTGCTGAGCGAGGAGCTGCGACGGCTCGACCCCGACGACGTGTACGCGCAGACGCTGGCGTGCATGGTCAAGCGGGAGAAGATGCCGGAGTCGGCCAAGGTGGTCAGCGAGGCCGACCGCCGTTCCGTGCAGACCGCCGCCCAGAAGGCAGCAGTCCGTACTGCGAGGGTCGAGGGCAAGGCGGCATCGCCCGACCTCGAAGCCAAGGCGGCCGGCCGGAAGTCGGCCGGTTCGTCGAAGAAGGCTGCTCCGGCCAGGAAGTCCAGTCCTGCCGCGAAGTCGGCGCGGAAGTCGGTCGCCGGCAAGACGGCGACGACGTCGGCCCCGGCGAAGAAGAACACGGCGGCCAAGAAGACGGCTCAGAAGCCGGCCGCGAAGAAGAGCACGAGCAAGAGGGTGGCCGGGCGCTCATGACCGAGGCTGCGCTGAATACACCGCCCCGGTCGATCCTGATCAACCGCGACGCCGAGGGCCTGGCCCACGCCGTCGCGGCCAGGCTCATCACCAAGCTGGTGGACGTGCAGAGCAGTGGCCGGGTCGCCCAGGTCGTCCTGACCGGCGGCCGGGTCGCGGCTGTCGTCTATCGGGCAGTGGCGGAGTCCCCGGCCCGGAGCGCGATCGACTGGCGCCGGGTCGAGTTCTGGTGGGGTGACGAGCGATTCCTGCCCGAGGGCGACCCGGAGCGCAACGACACCCAGGCGTGGGACGCTCTGCTGTCCCACGTGGATGTCGACCCGGCTCTGGTGCACGTGATGCCCGCCGACACCGGTCAGGGCGCGGAGGCGGCGGCAGCGGCGTACGCCGAGACGCTGGCGGCGGCAGCCGGTCCGAGGGACGGCGCGGTCGACGGGGAGGCCGACGGACCCGCCTTCGGCGACGGCGTACCGGCGTTCGACGTACTGATGCTGGGCGTGGGGCCGGACGGGCATGTGGCGTCGCTGTTCCCGGACAACCCGGCGCGGATCGTCGTGGACAAGTCGACGGTCGCGGTGCACGACTCCCCCAAGCCGCCGCCGACCCGGGTCTCGCTCACCTTCCCGGCTTTGGCGAACGCGCGGGAGACCTGGTTCGTCGTGTCCGGTGAGGACAAGGCGGACGCGGTGGCGGGTGCTCTTTCCGGCACCAGTGATCTCCCCGCGTCGATCCCTCAGGGCATCGACCGCACGCTCTGGCTGCTCGACGAGGCCGCAGCCTCGAAGCTCCCGCAGAACTGACTCCACGTCGAGCGGCCGACCACTGTCGGCCGCTCGGTGGAAAGTTCGGCTGTCACCGAATCGTGCGGATGGCACGATGGCGGTCATGACGACGTTTCGTGAACTGCACAACGCGAACACCGGTTTCGTGATGCCCAATGCCTGGGATGCGGGCAGCGCCGTGTTGCTGACCGAAGCCGGCTTCCCGGCGATCGCGACCACGAGTGCGGGTATCGCCTTCTCACTCGGCAAAGGCGACCACACGCTGCCCGACGGGGCTCCGGCGGTGTCCCGCGAGCAGATGTTCGAACGCATCCAGCAGATCACCGAAGCTTCCGGCGTACCGGTGAGCGGGGATCTCGAGGACGGCTACGGTGCGCAGCCGGAGGCCGTCGCCGACACGATCCGGCTGGCCCGCGAGGCAGGCCTGGCCGGCGGCAACATCGAGGACTACGACGGCCGCAGCCTGTACGACGAATCGCTGTCCGTAGAACGCATCAAGGCAGCCCGTGAGGCGGCCGGCCCCGACTTCGTCCTGACAGCCCGGACCGACGGGCAACTCCTGGCGTCACCGACCACGCTGGCGGACTCGATCCATCGCGCCAACCTGTACCGCGAAGCCGGCGCCGACTGCCTCTACGTCCCCGGCGTCAACGACCTCGACGCCATCGCCACACTGGTGAAGGAGATCGACGGACCGGTCAACGTCGTCATGGGCCTCGGCTCCAGCACCCTCACCACCCACGACCTCCTCACCGCCGGAGTCCAGCGCATCAGCCTGGGCGGCAGCATCGCCCGCGCAGCGCTGGCCTTCATCCGCAGCGCGGCCCAGGAACTCCAGACCGAAGGAACCATCACGTTCGCAGCGAACCAGATTCCTCAGAGCGAACTGAACGTCCTCTTCGGTCGGCACGCGACACCCGGAGAGTCCGCGCAAGCATGAGCAGGCTGGTGACCATCGCCGAAGTACGGAACGCGGAGCGGCCGTTTCCGGTCACCACAAAGGGCCCGAGCTGATCCACGGATCGGCTCGGGCCCTTCGAGTTGGCGACTAGAAGATGATCTCGCCGCGGGCTCTGCGAGCGCGGAGCTTCTGCAGGGCCTCGTCGAGGATCTCCGCGGCCTCCTGCTCGCTGCGGCGTTCCTTCACGTACGCGAGGTGTGTCTTGTACGGCTCGATCTTGGTGGGTGGCGGAGGGTTGTTGACGTCGGTGCTGGTCGGCAGACCACACCTCGGACAGTCCCACGCCTCCGGTACCGCTGCCTCGACCGCGAACACGGTCGCGGTCTCGTGCCCGTTGGCACAGAAGAAGACCACCCGCTGACGGGGCGCGGTGTCGCCGCGCTCCGCCTCACCCATCGGTCCGGCACCGACCCGGCTGCCACGAATTGCACTGCCACCACCAGCCACGGGAGCTACTCCCCTCTCAGCCGAGCTTGTACAGCAGGCCGAGCCCGACGATGGCCGCGAACCAGATCAGGCCGACGCCGATCGTGATCCGGTCCAGGTTCCGCTCGGCGACCGACGACCCGCCCAGACTGGACGAGACACCGCCACCGAACAGGTCGGAAAGGCCACCACCGCGGCCTTTGTGCAGCAGCACGAGCAGCGTGAGGATCAGGCTGCAGATGATCACGACGATCGAGAAAGCGAGAATCACGAGGAGTAGCCTAACTGAAGGTCAAGGTAACGGCAGATACCGGCGAACTCGTCCACCTTGAGGCTTGCTCCACCCACCAGGCAGCCGTCGACATCCGGCTGGGCCATGATGCCACCTGCGCTGGCCATCTTCACCGATCCCCCGTAAAGAATCCGTACCGAGTCGGCCACCGACGGTGAAATCTCCTCCAGCCGGCCCCGGATCGCGGCGCAGACCTCCTGCGCGTCCTCGGGCGTCGCGACCTCGCCGGTACCGATCGCCCAGACCGGCTCGTAGGCGATGACGACCTTGCGGACGTCGTCCGGCTTCAGCCCGGCCAGTGCGCCGTCGAGCTGGGCCAGCGTGTACTCGACGTGCTCGCCGGCCTTGCGGACCTCCAGGCCCTCACCCACGCACACGATCGGGATGATCCCGGCCGCCAGCGCCTTGGTCGCCTTCGCGTTGACCGTGGCGTCGTCCTCGCCGTGGTACTGCCGGCGCTCGGAGTGACCCGCGAGCACGTAGCTGCAGCCGAGCTTGGACAGCATCGCCGCGGAGATCTCACCGGTGTAGGCGCCGTCGTCGTGCACGGAGATGTCCTGCGCGCCGTAGACGATCTTCATCCGGTCACCGTCGACCAGCGTCTGCACGCTGCGGATGTCGGTGAACGGCGGCAGTACGGCGACCTCGACCCGCTCGAAGTCGTGCTTCTTGTCCTGCAGCGTCCAGCTCAGCTTCTGCAGCAGGTGCACGGCCTCGACGTGGTTGACATTCATCTTCCAGTTGCCCGCCATCAACGGCGTACGGGCAGCCGGAACCTCAGAGCCAGCCATTCCTTGTTACTCCTCTTCCAGAACAGCAAGACCCGGGAGCTCCTTGCCCTCCAGGTATTCCAGCGACGCACCGCCGCCGGTCGAGATGTGCCCGAACTGGTCGTCGGCAAAGCCCAGCTGCCGTACTGCGGCAGCCGAGTCGCCACCGCCGACCACACTGAGCCCGTCCACCTCGGTCAACGCCTGCGCGACAGCCTTGGTTCCACCGGCGAACGCCTCCATCTCGAAGACGCCCATCGGGCCGTTCCAGAACACCGTCTTCGCCGCGGCGATCTCGGCGGCGAACGCCTTGCCGGAGTCCGGGCCGATGTCCAGACCGAGCTGGTCGGCCGGGATCGCGTCCGCGGCGACGACGGTGGCCGGCGAGTCGGCCTTGAACTCGGGCGCGACCACGATGTCGGTCGGCAGCACGATCTCGACGCCCTTGGCCTTCGCGTCGGCCAGGTAGCCCTTGACCGCGTCCAGCTGGTCTTCCTCGAGCAGGCTCTTGCCGACCTCGTGGCCCTGCGCCTTCAGGAAGGTGAAGACCATTCCGCCACCGATCAGCAGCTTGTCCGCCTTGGTCAGCAGGTTGTCGATCACGGCGAGCTTGTCCGAAACCTTGGCGCCACCCAGTACGACGACGTACGGGCGGGCCGGCTCCTCGGTCAGCTTCTTCAGTACTTCGACCTCCGCGAGCACGAGCCCACCGGCCGCGTGCGGGAGCTTGCCGGCCACGTCGTACACGCTGGCCTGCTTGCGGTGCACGACACCGAAGCCGTCGCTGACGAACAGGTCGGCCAGGCCGGCCAGCTCCTCGGCCAGGGCCGCGCGCTCCGCCTCGTCCTTGCTCTCCTCGCGAGCGTCGTACCGGACGTTCTCGAGCAGCAGTACTTCGCCCTCGTCGAGCTCCTGGACGGCCTCTTGGGCGCTGTCACCGGTCACGTCGGTGGCGAACCGCACCTTGACGCCCTCGGGCTCCAGCAGCTCACCCAGGCGCTTGGCGACCGGGGCCAGCGTGAACTCCGGGTTCGGCTTGCCCTTGGGCCGGCCGAGGTGGGCGGTCACGATCACCTTGGCGCCGGCCTTGGCCAGCTTCAGCAGGGTCGGCACGCTGGCCCGGATCCGGCCGTCGTCGCCGATCTGATCGCCCTTGATCGGCACGTTCAGGTCGGAGCGCACCAGCACCCGCAGGCCGGCGACGTCTCCGAGGTCATCGATTGCCCTCATATAAGCCTCCTGAGCACAGTTCAGCTGTCCTCTGTCGAAACAGGCTTGCGCCCGAGGCCGGCCACCAGGGGCCGTCTTCGGACGCAAGCTGTGGGAAGAACGTCAGAGCGAGGCGCCGACGTAGTTGACCAGGTCGACGAGGCGGTTGGAGTAACCCCACTCGTTGTCGTACCAGCCGACGACCTTGACCTGGTTGCCGAGCACCTTGGTCAGGCCCGCGTCGAAGATGCAGGAGGCCGGGTCGGTGACGATGTCGCTCGACACGATCGGGTCCTCGGTGTACCGCAGGTAGCCCTTGAGCGCACCCTCGGCCGCGGCCTTGACGGCGGCGTTGACCTCCTCGACCGAGGTCTCCCGGCCGACGGTGATGGTCAGGTCGGTGGCCGAGCCGGTCGGGACCGGGACGCGCAGCGCGTAGCCGTCCAGCTTGCCCTTGAGCTCGGGCAGGACCAGGCCGATCGCCTTGGCGGCGCCGGTCGAGGTCGGCACGATGTTCAGAGCGGCGGCGCGGGCGCGACGCAGGTCCGAGTGCGGGCCGTCCTGCAGGTTCTGGTCCTGGGTGTAGGCGTGGATCGTGGTCATCAGCCCCTGCTGGATGACGAACTCGTCGTGGATGGCCTTGGCCATCGGCGCGAGGCAGTTCGTGGTGCAGGACGCGTTCGAGATGACGGTGTGCTGGTCGGCGTCGTACAGCTCGTGGTTGACGCCCATCACCACGGTCAGGTCCTCGTTCTTCGCCGGGGCGGAGATGATGACCTTCTTGGCGCCGTTGTCGGCGTGCGTCTTGGCCTTGGTGGCGTCGGTGAAGAAGCCGGTCGACTCGATCACCACGTCGGCGCCGACGTCGGACCACTTCAGGTTGGCGGGGTCGCGCTCGGCGAACGCCTTGAACGTGTGGCCGCCGACGGAGATGTCGGTCTCGGTCGCGGACACGTCGCCCGGGAAACGGCCCAGGATCGAGTCGTACTTCAGCAGGTGGGCCAGGGTCTGGTTGTCGGTCAAGTCGTTGACGGCGACGACCTCGATGTCGGCACCGGACGCCTGTACGGCGCGGAAGAAGTTACGGCCGATCCGGCCGAAGCCGTTGATACCTACGCGAACGGTCACGGGACTGCGTCTCCTCAGATCTAGCTTTTGAGCACTGCCGCTATGCCCGAAACACTAGCCCAACAGCCCACTCGACCCACTGGTACCGTCCACATCAGACCACCCCAACCCACCAGTAGCCCTCTGAGCAGACCACCTGGAACGCCTCCGGCCCCAGGATTTCTCCCAGGGCCGGAGGGTTCAGGATCGGTGTCAGCCGACCACGTTCACGCCGGTCCAGGCCTTCGCGACCGTCTGTGCCTCGACGCTGTTCGCGCCGTACAGGTCGGTGGCGGCGGACAGGGTGGCTGCTCGGGCCGCCTTGTAGTCCGACCGGGAGGTCAGGTAGGTGGTCAGGGCGCGGTACCAGATCTTCTCGGCCTTGCTGATGCCGATACCGGTCACGGTGACGCCGTTCGCGGTCGGGCTGTTGTAGGCGACGCCGTTGATCGTCTTCGCGCCGCTGCCCTCGGACAGCAGGTAGAAGAAGTGGTTGCCCACACCCGAGGAGTAGTGCACGTTCAACCGGCCGACGTTCCTCGACCACGAGTCGGCGCTCGCGCCGTCCAGCGAGGGCTTGTCGAGCCGCCGGATGTAGTTCGTCGCCGGGTTGTAGTCGGCGTAGATCTCCTCGCCCAGCACGTAGTCCGGGCTGTCGGAGGCGTTCGCGGCGTACCACTCGACCGCCGTACCGAAGATGTCGGAGGTCGACTCGTTCAGGCCGCCGGACTCACCGCTGTAGCGCAGACCCGCGGTGCGGCTGGTGATGCCATGGCTCATCTCGTGACCGGCGATGTCCAGCTCGACGAGCGGGCCGATCCCCTGGCTCGGGTCGCCGTCGCCGTACTTCATGCAGAAGCAGGCGTCGCTCCAGGACGCGTTCACGTAGGCGCCGTCGTGGACGTAGGACTTGGCGCCCACGCCGTCGTTCGCGATGCCGTTGCGGCCGTGCACGCTCTTGTAGTAGTCCCACGTCTTGGCGATGCCGTAGTGGGCGTCGACGCCGGCCGACTGCGCGTTGCTGTTCGAACCCGTTCCCCAGACGTTGTCGGCGTCGGTGAACAGGACACCGGCGTTGTACGTCGCGTTGCCGCCGCGGACCGGGTCGACCATCGAGTAGCTGGTGGCGCCCTTGGTGGTGTCGAGGCCGACCGTACCGACGTACAGGCCGCTGCCGCTGCCCAGGTCGTCCTGGACGGTGCTCCAGCTGTCGAGCACCTTGCCGTTCTGCGCGTCGACGTACGTCTCGGTACCGGTCGGCTGGCCGTCCGCCTTCCGGCCGGAGCTGGTGACCTTGTACGCCAGCCGCGACTGACCGGCGTTGGTGACGAACACGACGAGCTGTTGCTTGCCGGACTTCTGCTTGGCGGCGGCGAGGGCGGTCGAGGCCGACACGGTCGGCTTGGTCGACAGGCTCAGCGCGCCGGCGCCCCCCGACGTCGACCGGACACTTCCGGCCTTGGTCTGGTGGACGACGAAGTCGCCACCGACCACGGGCAGACCCTGGTACGTCCGGTCGAAGCGGACGTGGCTGCTGCCGTCGGCGTCGACGACGACATCGCGGGGCTTGAGGTCGTCGGAACCGCCGAGCCCCAGCTTGGCCGCGTTGGCCCGGGCGGCGCCGATCGGTGACGGCGCCTGGTCGGCGCTCGGCGCCGCGGCTTGGACCCCACTGAGGTTGGTCAGGCCGGCGAAGGCGGCGATGGCCGCGACTGCCAGACCCGCGCGGAAACTGCGCTTCATGTGTGTGCTCCCTTGGGCGGAAACCACGGTGGGAGCCGATCCGGCTCCACCGTGCGATGGGCAGGCACACTCTGCGCCGCAAACTCGCCGGAGGGAATCGATGGCGTTCGACGAGTTCGGGAATCCGCCGGGATCCTAGGGAAAACCTTCAGTCGACCCGGACGGCCCCCCGCTTGTTCCGGGGGCCGCGGGTCAACCGATCAGTCAGCGTTCGAAGGCAGGTTTGGTACTGCGGACGCCGAGCGCACCCGTCACCTTCGACTTCGCGCCATCCGCCGCGGTGGTCTGCTCGGCCGGGGCGCTGCCCGCTCGCGGCTGCCCCGAGTCGAGCAGTGACTTGGCGAAGGCGGCATCGCCGGCCTTCCCCACGCGCAGCGCGCCGGCCACGGCGTCGAGGCGACTGACCGGCTGCTGGACCTCGTTGTCCGGCCAGCCCTGGCCGGTCGCCTGCGGGCTCGCCACCATGTTGCCCTGCTGCTGTTGCTGCTGCTCGTGCAGCTTGCGCATGTCTTCGTCGCGCTGCATCTTCTTGAGCTGGTTCTCGGTGCGGACGCGCTCGAGTTCGTCGCGCGCCTTGGCCTCATCTGACTGGTCGCCCATTTGTCCTCAGCTTGTCGTCGGAAGGGATTTCCCGTACGGCAATCCAAGCAGCGCAGGTTTCCGGGTCAACCCGGGTCAGAACACGGTCAGGACACGATCCCACCGGAGCCGCCAGGGCGGAGTCGGAGCCGGACGACGATCAGGCGGGGTCGAGCATGTCCGGGGTGAGGTTGGCTTCGGTGTTCGGGATGCCGAGGTCGGCGGCACGCTTGTCGGCCATCGCCAGCAGGCGCCGGATCCGGCCCGCGACCGCGTCCTTGGTGAGCGCCGGCTCGTGCAGCTGACCGAGCTCTTCCAGGCTGGCCTGCTTGTGCTCCAGCCGCAGCTTGCCCGCCACCTGCAGGTGGTCCGGTACGTCGTCGCCGAGGATCTCCAGCGCCCGCTCCACCCGCGCACCGGCAGCCACGGCCGCCCGCGCGGAACGGCGCAGGTTCGCGTCGTCGAAGTTGGCCAGCCGGTTCGCGGTGGCCCGGACCTCGCGCCGCATCCGCCGCTCCTCCCAGGCCAGCACCGACTCGTGCGCGCCGAGCCGGGTCAGCAGCGCGCCGATCGCGTCGCCGTCGCGGATCACCACCCGGTCGACGTTGCGCACCTCACGCGCCTTCGAACCGATCCCGAGCCGCCGGGCCGCGCCCACCAGCGCCAGCGCGGCCTCCGGACCAGGACAGGTCACCTCGAGCGACGAGGACCGCCCAGGCTCGGTCAGCGAGCCGTGCGCCAGGAACGCGCCACGCCAGGCCGCCACGGCGTCGCAGGACGCCCCGGAGACGACCGCCGGGGGCAGACCGCGGACCGGACGGCCGCGGTTGTCCACGAGGCCGGTCTGCCGCGCCAGCGCGTCACCGTCGCGGACCACGCGGACGACGTACTTCGTCTGCTTGCGGATCCCGGACGGGGAGATCACCACGACGTCCGAGGGGTGCCCGAAGATCTCGGCGATGTCCTTGCGCAGCCGGCGGGCCGCGGCACCACTGTCGAGCTCGGCCTCCACCACGATCCGGCCGGACACGATGTGCAGACCGCCCGCGAACCGCAGGACGGAGGACACCTCGGCCTTGCGGCAACAGGGTTTCGTGACCTGAATGCTGGTCAGCTCGGACTTCACCTGTGCTGTCATCGCCATGTAGGGAATCCTCCCACTCCTGTCAAAGACCCTCGGAAGATGCCCAGCCGGCGGCAGCTGCGGCGCGCCTCGGGGGTTGGGTGCTGGTGGTGCGGGTGTGGGGTGGTCACTTGGTGTCCAACTGGGTGGTGGGGGTGAGTGTTACGGGTGGCGACAACCTTTTGGGGGGTTCGTTGCGTTACCTCGGCGGACGAGAGGAGTGGGGATGCGGAGACGCGACGAAGCGGACTTCACCGAGTTCGCGGCGGCCGCCCTGGGCAGGTTGCGACGAACGGCGTACCTGATGTGTGGCGACTGGCACCGGGCCGAGGACGCCGCGCAGGACGCGCTGGTACGGATCTACCGCCGGTGGGACAAGCTCAACCGGCTCGACGGCCTGAACACCTACGCGCACAAGGTGGTCGTCTCGGTGGTGCTCGACCAGTCGAGGCGTCCGTGGCGCCGCGAGCAGTCGACCGCCGAACCCGGTGAGCTGCCACGCCCGGACAGCGCCCGGACGGTCGACGACCGGCAGGTGGTGATCGGCGCGCTGGCCGGCATCCCGGCCGGCCAGCGTGCTTGCGTCGTACTGCGTCACTACGCCGACCTGAGCATCGAGGAAACAGCTCAGGTACTCGGCATCTCGACCGGCACCGTCAAGAGCCAGACCTCCCGCGGCCTGATCCAGCTCCGCGAACTACTCGGCGAAAGGGCAGCATCATGACCGACCTCGAAGACCTGCTGGCAGCCGCCGCGGACGACACCGACCGGCCGGCCCGGTACACCGTCGACGACATCGTCCGGCGCGGCCGCCGCTCGGTACGCCGCAGCCGGATCGCGATCGTCTCCACCGCGGCGCTCACCACGGTCGCCGTCATCGGCGGCCTCACCGCCTGGTCGAACACCCTGAACCAGAGCGAAGGCCCGGCCGGTACGCCGAAGAACCAGACCATCACCGTCGACGCCAAGACCGGCCGCGTGGTCGACAACGAGACCGGCACGACGGCTCAAGCCCCACCGCCGGTGAGCCCGCTGTCCGACGCCGAGGTGCTGAAGCGCTGCAAGCAGTACGACAAAGAAAGTGTCGACTTCAACAAGGAGCACCTCGCCAACACCTACGACAAGGCCGGCCCGATCAACGCCCGCTGGACGATCGTCGTGAAGAGCGGCGACCAGACCCGACTGGACGCGTTGTTCCTGGCACCGGACAAGTCGATCGTCTCCTCTTGCACGATGGACGGTCCGCAGCGGCCGACGACCAACGGGCGCTACAGCACGACCCAGGCTTACTGGGTGGGCAAGGCTCCGAAGGACCAACGGCCGCAGGCTGTGCAGGGGAACGTCCGGGTACCCGTCGTCGGCGCCACCCACGTGCTGGTGAACCTGGCCGGTGAGGCGACGCCGAGGCTCGCCCTGCTCGGTCCCGAGGGCTTCTTCACGCTCGGCCCCACTTGGGGCAAGGCCTTCGCGTCCACGCGGAAGACGTCTCCGAAGGAGTGGCAGCCATCCATCCAGCGGGTCAGGGCTTACGACTCCGCGGGTAAGCGTCTGTACGACTGGAAGTGGCAAAAGGTTGAGATGCCCAAGCTGACCCCGGTCCCGGCGGACGTGAAGATCAAGCTCCAGGCGCCGATCACGCCCGAGGTGGAGTTGACCGTGGACCCGGAGACCGGGAAGCCGCTGGTGGCGACGCCGCCGGTCAGCCCGGAGAGCGACGACCGGATCCGGACCAGGTGCAAGAAGCCGGACGACGCCTACTTCAAAGCCGGCGCGGCCGGTGACCAGCGGACGACCGGCGCCGGGAAGATCTCACCCGACTGGAAGGTAGTCCTGAAGACAGGGACCGGGATCGACTTCACCGCACTGCTCGTCTCCCCCGGCGACAACGTCGTCATGTGGTGCCACATGTACGACAAGACCGACATGTACGACTACGGCCGAAACGGCGTCCCGGCCACCGGGAAGTTCGGGATCGGCATGGAGTGGGGGCAGGTCCCGGACGGCGTCGCGCAGATCATCGTGGACCTGCCGAAGACCGGTCCGGTCAAGGCGCTGATCTCCAACGGCTACTTCATCTGGGGCCTGACCGGCGGGAACTCCGACCTCAAGAAGGTCCGGATCCGCGGCTACGACGCGCAGGGCAAGAAGGTGTACGACGCGAAGCACGAAGTCGACGCCGATCCGACCGGCCGTTAGACGAGCAGCTCCCGGTAGAGCTTCGCGAGTTTGCCGGGATCGTGCCGCAGGTGCTGGCCGTCGTCGGCGATGTCGGCGACGACCAGCTCGGCCCCGAGTCCTTCCGCCGTACGGCGGAGCGACTCGGGGTCCGGCACATGTCCTTCGTCGGCGAGCACCACGTCGATGCGCAGATCGGGCGCGTGCGCGGCCAGTACTTCGAGGTGCGTCTCCGGGGAGAACCCGTCCGTTTCGCCCTTCTGTTCACCGAGGTTCAGGGTGAGCAGCCGGCGAGCGGTGGTCTGCTCCAGTCCGCGGCACAACGCCGGGACGAGCAAGTTCGGGATCACCGAGGTGAACCATGAACCGGGACCGACCACGACCCAGTCGGCCTCCGCGATCGCGACCAGCGCTTCGGGGCAGGCCGGCGGGTCCGCCGGGTCGAGGGCGACGTCCACCACATGACCTTCGGTGGTCGCGACCTCGGCTTGGCCGCGGATCTCCGTGATCGCCTGCGGATGCGCGGGATCGAGACCGAGGACCCGTGCGGTGATGTCCAGTGGCACGGCCGACATCGGCAGGACCCGGCCCTGGGCGCCGAGCAGTCTGGCCACCCAGTCCAGTCCGTCGACCGCCTCGCCCAGCAGCTCCCACAAGGCGACGATGAGCAGGTTCCCGACCGCGTGGTCGTGTAACTCGCCATCACTGCGGAAACGGTGCTGCAGGACGTCGGCCCAGGTGCGGCCCCACTCGTCGTCGCGACACAACGCGGCCAGCGCCATCCGCAGGTCACCGGGCGGCAGCACGCCGAGCTCCTTGCGGAGCCGGCCCGAGGAGCCGCCGTTGTCGGCGACCGTGACGACGGCGGTCAGCTGGTCGGTGACCTGCCGCAGCGCGGACAGCGAGGCGGCGAGGCCGTGCCCGCCGCCCAGTGCAACGACGCGTGGAGCCCTTGTCACTCCCGCCCCAGATCCCTGTGGACGACCAAGGTCGGTGACCCCTTCTCCCGCAGCCGTTTCGCGATCTCCTCGGCCATCGCGACGCTCCGGTGCTTTCCACCGGTGCAGCCGATCGCGACCGTGACGAACCGCTTGCCCTCGTTCAGATACCCGGTCCGCAGCGTGTCCAGCACGTCCACATAGTTCTGCAGGAACTGCTGGGCCAGCGGATGACCGAGGACGAAGTCTGACACAGGTTTGTCCTGGCCCGTCATCGGGCGCAGGTCCGGCTGCCAGTACGGGTTCGGCACGAACCGCATGTCGGCCACCACGTCGGCGTCGACCGGGATGCCGTACTTGAACCCGAACGACACCACGGTGGCGCGCAGCTCGGCGTTCTCCTCGTCGCCGAAGCCGTTCACGATCTTCGCGGCGAGCTGGTGGATGTTCAGGTTGGAGGTGTCGATCACCATGTCGGCGCCGGCCCGGATGTCGCCCAGCAGCTCGCGTTCGCGCTGGATCCCGGTCAGCAACCGGCCCTCACCCTGCAACGGGTGCGGCCGCCGGACGCTCTCCTGCCGGCGCACGATCACGTCGTCGGAGGCCTCCAGGAACAGCGTCACCGGCCGGTAGCCCTTGGCCCGCAGGTCCTCGATCGCGGCGCCCAGCTCGTCGAAGAACATCCCGGTCCGGACGTCCACCACGATCGCCAGCCGCGGCGAGGCACCGGTGCCGACCACCTGCTCGACGATCGTGGTCAGGAACATCGGTGGCAGGTTGTCGACCACGAACCAGCCGAGGTCTTCCAGTACGTCCGCGACGGAGCTCCGTCCCGCGCCGGACATCCCGGACACGATGATGAGGTTGCCGCTCGACTCGTCCATCAGTTCTCAGTTCTCCCCGTTCAGGTCCCCGCGAGGCAGACCGGTGAGGTCCGGCCCGTCGTCGTCCAGTATCTCGCCCGTCGCGGTGTTGACCGACGGCGCCCGACCGGTGTCGGCCTTCGTTGCCGCCGAATTCACTGCCAGTACGACGGATTCGGCCGTCCGCCGGCCGAAACCGGGCAGTTCGGCCACCTCGTCGATCGTCGCCTGGCGCAACTTCTTCAGCGAGCCGAAGTGTTTGAGCAGCGTCTTGCGGCGGACCTCGCCGAGACCGGCGACCTCGTCCAGCACGCTTTCCACCATCGACTTGGACCGCCGGTTGCGGTGATGGGTGATGGCGAACCGGTGGGCCTCGTCGCGCAGCCGCTGCAGCAGGTACAGGCCTTCCGAAGTACGGGAGAAGATGACTGGGTCCTCGTCGTCGGGCAGCCAGACCTCCTCGAGCCGCTTGGCCAGGCCGCAGACCGGGATGTCGCCGAGGCCGAGCTCGTCCATCGCCTGGCGGGCGGCCGCGACCTGCGGCGGGCCACCGTCGACGACGACCAGTCCGGGGGTGTAAGCGAACTTCTTCGCCCGGCCCGTCTCCGGATCGACCAGGTACGCCGTCGGGTCCTCCCCGACCGGGATATCAGCGCGGTCTTCCAGCATCCGCTTGAAGCGCCGGGTCAGCACCTCGGCGATCGACGCGACGTCGTTCTGGCCGTCGACGCCCTTGATCACGAACCGCCGGTACTCGCTCTTGCGCGGCAGGCCGTCCTCGAAGACGACCATCGAGGCGACCACCTCGGTGCCCTGCAGGTTCGAGACGTCGTAGCACTCCATCCGCAGCGGCGCCTCGGGCAGGTCGAGGGCGGCCTGGATCTCTTCCAGGGCAAGGTTTCGGGTGGTCAGATCACTGGCCCGCTTGGTCTTGTGCATGGTCAGCGTCTGCAGCGCGTTCCGCTCGACGGTCGCCATCAGGTCCTTCTTGTCACCGCGCTGCGGCACCCGGATCGCGACCCGGGAACCCCGCAGCTCCGACAACCACTCGACCAGCGCCTCCTCCCCTGCGGGCACCGTCGGCACCAGGATCTCGCGCGGAATCGCGTCGGCGGTCTCACTGGCGTACATCTGCTGGATGAACCGCTCGACCAGGTCGGCGGTCGTCGCGTCGCCGTCGGCCTTGTCCGCGATCCAGCCCCGCTGACCGCGAATCCGCCCACCCCGCACGTAGAAGATCTGTACTGCGACCTCGAGCGGGTCCTCCGACAGCGCGATCACGTCCGTGTCGGTGCCGTCGCCGAGCACCACCGCGTTCTTCGCCAGGGCCTTGTCCAGCGCACTCAGATCGTCGCGGATCTTCGCGGCCCGCTCGTACTCCAGCTCGGCCGCTGCCGCCTTCATCTCCTTCTCCAGCCGGCGCACGTACGTCGCGGTCTGGCCGGACAGGAACGCGGAGAAGTCCTCGACGATCTTGCGGTGCTCCTCCTGGCTGACCTGGCCGGTGCAGGGCGCCGCGCACTTGCCGATGTAACCCAGCAGGCAGGGCCGGCCGATCTGGCGGTGCCGGTTGAAGACACCCTTGCTGCAGGAGCGCATCGGGAACACCCGCAACAACAGGTCGACCGTCTCCCGGATCGCCCACGCATGACTGTACGGACCGAAGTACCGGACGCCCTTCTTCTTGGGGCCGCGGCCGACCATCACCCGCGGGTACTCCTCGTTGAGGGTGATCGCGAGCCACGGGTAGGACTTGTCGTCGCGGTACTTCACGTTGAAGCGCGGGTCGTACTCCTTGATCCAGGAGTACTCCAGTTGCAGCGACTCGACCTCGTTGGCCACCACCGTCCAGTCGACCTTGGCCGCCGTGGTCACCATCGTCTGGGTCCGTGGGTGCAGGTTGACCACGTCCTGGAAGTACGACGACAGCCGGGACCGCAAATTCTTCGCCTTGCCGACATAGATCACCCGCCCGGCGGCGTCGCTGAAGCGGTACACACCAGGCGAGTCGGGGATCGACCCGGAAGCGGGACGGTAGGAGGAAGGATCAGCCACCGGCCCAGCCTAGTTCGGCCCACCGACAGGAGCCGACCGACCTCACGATCGCGCGGAGATCATGTTGCGGGTTTGCTCATACTCCTCGTTTGATCCCCAGTTGGGATGGGCACGATCCGTAACTTGTCACTCAGGGTTGACGTGCAGGATCCGAGCGTGAGGCAACCGGGCCCGCGCTGACTCGAGGGAGCTCCGCCCATGTCCCCAGTGACACCACCCCGTCGGTTGAGGACCGCCATCGGCGCCACGGCCGCAGCCGCGATCGCGGTAGCCGGCCTGGTCACCACCGCCACCGGCAGCAACGCCAGTTCCACCGCGCCGGAGACGTCCGCCGCCTCCGTCCGCGGGGCAGACAGCCCGGCTGCCATCCCCGGCACCTACGTCGTCGTACTGTCCGGCGCGCGATCGGCCGCCGAGACGCGGGCGACAACGCAGAGCCTGTCGGCGTCGTACGACGCGAAGGTGCGCAAGCAGTTCAGTGCGTCCATCAAGGGTTTCTCGGCGAGCATGTCGCCCGAGCAGGCCCAGAAGATGGCCGGTGACCCGCGGGTCGCGTTCGTCCAGCAGAACCAGAAGTTCACCGCCAACCAGGACAATCCGCCGTGGGGCCTGGACCGGTCCGACCAGCGGGATCTGCCGCTGGACAAGAAGTTCGAGCCGACGGCGCCCGCCGACAACGTCAACGTGTACGTGATCGACACCGGGATCTACGCCGCACACAAGGACTTCGGCGACCGCGCGGCGGTCGGCACGGACACCATCGGCGACGGCCAGAACGGCGTCGACTGCATGGGCCACGGCAGCCACGTGGCCGGCACCATCGCCGGGACGACCTTCGGGCTGGCCAAGGGCGCGAAGATCTTCGGCGTCCGGGTGCTCGACTGCAACGGTTCGGGCTCGACCGAGAGCGTCGTAGCGGGAATCGAATGGGTGACCGCGAACGCGAAGAAGCCCGCCGTCGCGAACATGAGCCTCGGCGGCGGCGCCGACGCGGCGCTGGACGCGGCGGTGAAGAAGTCGGTCGACGCCGGCATCACCTATGCCGTTGCGGCAGGCAACGACTCCTCGGACGCCTGCAACGGTTCGCCGGCCAAGGAGCCGTCGGCGATCACGGTCGGCGCGACCGACGACAAGGACGCCAAGGCGAGCTTCTCCAACTGGGGCAAGTGCGTCGACCTGTTCGCGCCCGGCGTGGACGTCGAGTCGGCCGGCATCACCTCACCGGACTCGACCGCCAAAATGAGCGGTACGTCGATGGCGACCCCGCACGTGGCCGGCGCCATCGCCTTGTACCTGAGCGCCAACCCGGAGGCGAAGCCGGCCGACGTGGCCACCGCGCTGCTCGGCGCGTCGACCCCGGACAAGGTCGGCGAACCGGGCACGGGCTCGCCGAACAAGCTGCTGTTCGCCGGCAAGGTCGACCCGGCGGTCGGGCAGCACTGAGTCTGCGGAGCTGAACAGGCAGGCCCGGCCGTTTCCGGCCGGGCCTGTCTGCTGTGCTGCCTGCTGTGCTGGGTCAGGCGGGGCCGAGGATGTTGCCGCCCTGGACCGTCACCTGGATCGGCGCCAGCGGCGAGGTCGCGGGGCCGGCCTTCACGCTGCCGTCCTCGACGCTGAACTTGCTGCCGTGGCACGGGCAGTTGATGGTGTTGTTCTCCACCGTCTTGACCGGGCAGCCCTTGTGCGTGCAGATCGCCGAGAAGCCCTTGTACTCACCGGCTTTCGGCTGGGTCACCACGATCTTGTCGGCGAACACCTTGCCGCCGCCCACCGGGACGTCGCTGACGGGACCGAGGACGGCTCCCCCGCCACCGCTGGACGGCGTACCGGAGGAGGTGGGAGTCGAGGCTGGTGCCGAGCTCGGTGCGGAACTGGTGCCGCCGCTGGTCGCCGTACTGCCGGCGGCGCCGTCGTCACCGCACGCGGCGAGCAGCGGAACGCTGACGCCCGCCAGGCCGACCACTGCGGCACCGCGCAGCACCGCCCGCCGGTCACGCACGGTATCGATCGCCCGGCCGGGTTCTGCCGTGTTGTCGCTCATGAATCTGGACCTCCAGGAGCCTGCTGGCAAGTAGTTGAACGCTTGGCATTTAGTTTTCTACCCCACCCGGTCAAAAATCGGCCGAAAGACTCGGCCGACAGACAGGGTCACTTCCGCACATACGTCCAGATCGGACGATCGGTTCAGCCCGGGTTCCGGACGAGGCTCACCGCGTCGCGCGCTCCACGACCCGCGCGCCGAGCTCGAGCGCGGTCCGCCGGCTGGCCGCCTGCAGCGCGTCGGGACGGAAGGGCCAGGCGTTCCCCAGATGCCCGTCGTAACCCAGTACTACGGTCAGCAGGCCGCGTTCCCGAAGCCAGTCGACGATCCAGTCGGGCTGGCTGGCGTCGATCACGTTGACCACCATCACGCAGCGCTCGACCAGCAGCGCCTGGGCATCGGCGCCCAGATTGCTCAACTGGTCAAGGCAATAGGCGGCCTGTTGCTGGGGCGACGGGATCACCATCACCAGCGCGTGTGCCGTCAGGGCGAGGTGTGTGCTGACCTCTGAGGTCAGGTCGCCCGCACAGTCCACCAGCGCGACACCTGTTCGCGTGGCCCCGCCTGCATTGCTGCCAAGGGTCTCCCGCAACGCCTCGGCTGTCGCGTCACAGCGGACCAGCTTGAGCGACGAACCGGCGGCACTGCCGAGAGTGGGCTCCAGGTGGTGTGACAGCTCGTTCTGCTGGGGATCGGTGTCGACGGCAAGGACGTTGTCCGGGCGCTGGGCGGCCAGTACGTCGGCCAGCAGCATCGTCACCACGGAGGTGCCGGCCTGCCGCGTGGGGCTCAGTACTGCGACCGTGCGAGTGATCGCGATGGGCTTGCGGATCATCTCGATGTTCTCGACGTCCCGCTGCAACCTGCTGGAGGCACCGGCGATGAACCCGGCCTCCGACACCAGCTGCCCGAGACGCCGCAGTACACCACCGCCGCCAGCCTCCGGGGGCTGCTGATACTGCACAGGCTGCTGGTACTGAACAGGCGGCGGCTGGTACTGCACTGGTGGTTGGTACTGCTCGTACTGCGGTTGCTGGTACTGCGGAGGTGGCTGGTACGGCGCCGGTTGCTGGTATGGCGGCGGTGGCACGTACGGCGGCGGCCCGTATTGCGCCGGATACTGCGGCTGCGCGTAGTACTGCTGTTGATACTGCGGTTGCTGCGGCATCGGCGGCGGATACGGCTCCTGGTACTGGGGCGCCGGCTGGTACTGCGGAGCAGGTTGGCTCTGCGCCGGCCAGTTCCCCTGCGCCTGATACGTCGGTGCCTGCTGCGGCTGCTGCACCGGCGGTGCCTGGACCGGCGCGGGAGCAGGCGGCGGCGGCTGAGGCGGCTCAGGTGCCGGTGCGGCCGCAGCCTCGGCCGGCTCGGGACCCGGTTCTGGAGCGGCAGTAACCCTGCGCAGCAGGTCTCGCTGCCAGGTCGGTTCGGTCATACCATCCGATCAGAGTGCGTTGAGCAGGTCGCCGTAGACCCCGAATGCTCCCAGGGCCAGCGGTATCAATGCCACTACCGCGGCTACCTGGACAACATCGAGCGCCTGGGTCAGGCGGGCCTGCACGTGGTCCTGTGGGGTGAACACCAGCCCCATCAGCGACACCATACCGACCACCACCAGCAGTCCCACGGCAATCAGCGATCCGCCAGTCGCAGTCACTGCCAACTCGTACGTCACTCCACCGATCACCACGGCCGCCGCGGTCCACAGCAGCGCCACCTCAACCGTCAGCGGGTACAGGCGCGACCGCGAGCACAACAGGAACGCAAGCAGGATCGCGATCGCGATCGTCCACCCCGACCGGTGGGTCGCCAGCAGCAACCCGGCCGCCGCCGCGGACGCCGCGATCCACGCCACCGACAGCGCCAGCCCGACATGCGCGGCATTCAGAGCGGCCGCCACACTGATCCGCTGAATTTCCTGCCCCTGCGCCCGCCGATCGTCCAGCGACGTCAGCCCCGACATCGACAAGGCCAGCCGCGGCAGCAAGCCGAGCAGCAACACGACGACAACCGCAACCACGGCGCCGATCCGCTCGGTGGCACCGCCCAGCTGGATCCCGATGATCCACAGCACGGCGAAGAACAGTCCGGTACCGGTGCCCACCAGTCCGCCACCGGCCAGTTTCGCGGCCGCGAACATCATCGGACCGAGAGCCAGTGCGACCGCGACGAGTCCGGCGACCATCGGCCCCGACATGTCCTCGCCGATCCCGAAGGTGAGCGCCAGAACGACGAACATGGACAGCCCGGTGGTCAGCATCGCCACGGCCAGCGGCTTCTTGCCGCCGATCCCGACACCGATCCCGGCGGCCACCGTGACTACTCCGACCAGCAGGAGGATGAACGACGCCACTGCAGTGGGTGCCGAGAGGGCCAGCGCGACTGCACCGGCCAGGATCGCGAAGACCAGGCCGGCGCCCGACAACGCGATCCGCTCGCGGCGACCGAACACCGACGTACGGCGTTCGAGGTCCTCGACCGCCTCTTCGGTGATGTCGTAGACGGTCGGCGGCGGTGGCAGCTCACCTTCGGCCGCCAGCCGCAGTACGGCGCCGTCCACGATGGAAGCGCCGGCCAGGCTGAGCTCGGGCGAGACCATCGCACCGGTCGCCGTGGTCAGGTAACGGCGCCGTGGCGTCGGCTCCAGCGGCTCACCCAGCATCTGCAGCAGGTCGGGCAGCAGCCGCCCGAACGGCTCGTCCGCGGGCAGTACGGCGTCCACCTGCCGGTACCGCCCGATCACCGTCACCCGGCTGTACACCGCGGGCATTCGTCCACCTCAATCACAGTTGGAACAGCTCGAAAAGTCAGAAGATCCGCGGCGGCTACGCCGACGGGTTCAGGTAGTCGACCAGCGCCGAGTACTTGCGCCAGTCGCTCTGGGTCAGCCCGTCGCCCAGCGGGTACCACGCCGAGGGCGCGGCCTGCGGCCCGACCAGTACCGGCTCGATCGCGCCGACCTGGGACATGTCGAGGGCGCGGTCGACCCCGAGCGCCTGGAGACCGTCGTTACCGAGCGCGAGCCCGATCGGTGCCGGGAAGCCGGTGAAGTGCGGTGGCGTGAAGCCTTCCGGCGTTCCCATCGTCAGCTGCGCGAAGAAGGTCACCAGCTCGAACTCGTCGGCCAGCCTGTCCACCACGTCCCCGAGAGCGTTGACGTTGTCGATCACGCGGCCCGGTTGCGCGACGCAGACAGTGATCGTCTCCTCCAGCCCGGCCGGGCGGTGGTTGATCTCGAGATGAGCACCCAGGTGCTTGGTGCCACTCGCCACTCCACCGGCGACGGAAAGCCAGCTCGGGGTCGGCATCCGGCCACGGCAGAAGTCGCTCAGCTGCTCCAGCCGCCACGGCTGGGTGGCCGGTTCGGCGGTTCCCCAGCCGGCCGGCGGCTCGCCCGTCAGGGCCTCCACGAGCCGGCCGGTCGCGCCCCCGACCACGGTCATCTCCAGCGGCTCGTGCTGGAACCGCGCGGTGATCAGCAACTGGGCGCGCAGGTCGATCGTCGTGTCGACGTACGCCGGGCTCCAGTCCACCTGCTCGCTGGGCTCGGCACTGGCCACCGGCTCGGCCCGCGGTGCGAACTTCTGCCCGTCCCACTTGAGCCGCGACCCGTTCAGACCGTCATAGGTCTCCTCACCGTCGACGACCACCCAGCGGGAGCCGACGACGTTGAACAGCCGCATCCGGGCGGCGAAGGTCAGCCGGGTCGACTTCGGCGTCACCAGCTGCAGCGGCATCACGTTGCGGGTCGCCTGGGTGGTGACGTTCTGCAGCCAGCTCGACAGGCCGACCACGGGCCGGTCCTGCATCACCAGCACGACCTCGTCGGACACCTGGTCGACACCGGGGTACAGGTTCAGTGGCAGTTCCACCTGAGCCTCAGACATCGCTCTCCTCCCCCGCTGCGAGCCAGACCCGTCCACCGAGCCGGCGAACCAGCTCACCGGCGTACGCGCGAGCCGCCTCGGCCCCGCCCTCGTTGGTGGTGGCTCTGGCCTCGAACCACCAGACCGGTGTCTCCACCTGGCCCGGCGGTAGTCCGAGCTGGCGTTCCACCTCGCCCGGCACCTGGACGTAGAGCGGCGACTCGAGGTTCACCAGCAGGGCGCCCTGCTCGTCGAACAACTGGGTGACAGCTCCGTCGCCCACCGTCCTGACCCGCAGCTCGGTCCCGGCCGCGCCGAGACCGGCCACGAAGTCCTCGGTGGACGGCGTGGCTTTGACCAGGGCGACAACGTCGTACGTCATGCGGTTCCTCCGTCGGTTCCCTCGGCGAGGGCGGTCTGGATCAACTGGGGGCGCTGGCCGCGGCGGGCGAGCAGCGCGCGGCCTGCGATCATCGCGCGCTGCTGGACGCCGGTGAAGAGCTGCCCCTCGGCCGGGTCGCCCGACATCACCACACCGGTCGCACCCGACTCCACGATCGACTGCATGAACGGCTCGTACAGCGATCGGCTGGCGCCGGCGGCCCGGCGGGCCACGATGAAGTGCACCGCGATGTCGCGCGCGGACGCGACGTACGGGACGAACGGCTCGAACGGCACCTGCCCACCGGTCGTGACGAGGTCGTAGTCATCGACCAGTACGACGACCCGTGGCCAGGCTGACGGGTCGGGCACGGCACTGGTGTCCTCGGGGATCCGGCTGGCCAGCTCGCCGGAGACCGACGCGGCCAGCCCGGCGGCCATCCGGCTACTGGTGGCGTAGCCGCCGACATACGCCTCCGGCAGCACGTCGCGCAGGCCGCGACGCGGGTCCACCACGGCGAAGACGAGCTGGTCGGAGGTGTAGCGCTCCATCAGCTGCTCGGCCATCAGCCGGAGCAGGTTCGTCTTGCCGCACTGGCTGTCGCCGAACACGACCACACTGCCGTCGCGGTCGAGCAGGTCGATCAGGACCGGCTCCATGTCCTGCTCCGCCAGGCCGATCGGCACCTTGACCGGCTCGTCGGCTGTCTTCGGCAGGCTCGACTTGGACAACCGGTCCGGCAGCACCCGGATCTGCGGGGCGACGGGGCCGGGCCAGGCCGATCTCGACGCCATCGCCTGACTGGCCATCATGTCCGTGAGGTCCATCGTGCTGTGCGAACCGTCGATCCGCGGCAGCGCGATCTGCGCGAACAGCCGGCTCCGCTGGATCAGCAACCGGCCCGGCGGCGCGTTGCGCAGCGTCTCCTGCAGCCGGCGGTCGATCGCGGAGTCACTCGGGTCGTTGAGCCGCAGCTCGAGCACCGTGCCGAACAGCGACTGGGAGGCCATCCGGACGTCGTTCCAGCGCAGCATCGTGGCGACCACGTGGATGCCGTAGCTGCTGCCGCGCTGGATCAGGTCGAGGAGCGGGTCCTCCAGATCGTCGAAGCTGGTCCGGATCGCGCCGAAGTTGTCGATCACCACGGCCACCTCCGCCGCGGCCAGCTCCGGGACGCTGCCGGCCGCGTGCATCTGGCGCAACTGCTCGATCGTGTCGATCCCGCGGTCGCGGAAGACCCACTCGCGGGCGTCGATCATGCCGCGGACCTCTTCGATGGTCCGGCGGATCTGCTCCCGGTCGGTCCGGATCGCCACCCCGCCGACGTGCGGCAGGTCGCCGAGCGGCCGCAACCCGCCACCGCCGAGGTCGATCGCGTAGATCGCCAGCTCGGCCGGGGTGTGCGAGTACGCGAAGGACATCACCAGCGTGCGCAGCAGGGTCGTCTTGCCCGACTGTGGGCCGCCGATGATCGCGCAATGGCCACCGGCCTTGGTCAGGTCGAGCCGGAACACCTCCTGCCGCTGGCGTTGCGGATCGTCCACGACACCGACGGGCGGTGCCAGCGCCGGCGGGCGCAGCTGGAACTGCAGACCGCGCCGGTCGATGCTGACCGGTCCAGCGACCTCGTCGAGAGAACAGCTGACAGGTAGCGGCGGCAGCCAGACCTGGTCGACCGCCTTCGCAGCAGGCTTGGTCTGGTCGACAAAGACGTTCAGCAGGGTCGGACCGGTAGTCCGCTCGGTGGCGCCGTCGTCCGGCTCCTGCTGCTGTACCTGCTGGCCACCTGCCTGCTCCTGGTACGGCGTCAGCAGGTAGGGCCGGGCGACCGGCCCTTCCTCCTCCACCTCAACCGCTGCCTGCTCCTCGAAGGCACCGGACACGTACGCCGCCTTGAAGCGCTGGTAGATGCTCGTGTCGACCTTGAGGTACCCGTACCCCGGCAGTGGCGGCAGGTGGAAGGCGTCCTCGGTGTCGAGGACAGTGCGGCTCTCCTCCTCCGAGAAGGTCCGCAGACCCAGCCGGTACGACAGGTAGGTCTCCAGCCCGCGCAGCTTGCCGCCCTCGATCCGCTGGCTCGACAGCAGCAGGTGGACGCCGATCGACCGGCCGATGCGGCCGATGGACAGGAACAGGTCGATGAAGTCCGGCCGGGCGGTCAGCAGCTCGCCGAACTCGTCGATGATGATGAACAGGTGCGGCATCGGCGGCATGTCCCGCCGCTCCCGGCGGTGCAGCCGGTAGTCGGTGATGTTCGCGATGTTGCCGGCGTCCTTGAGCATCTGCTGACGCCGCTGGACCTCGCCGGCCAGGCTCGCGTAGGCACGCTCGGTCAGGCTCGGGTCGTCGACCAGGTTGGTGATGATGCCGGCCACGTGCGGCACGCCCTCGAACGGCGCGAACGTCGCGCCACCCTTGTAGTCGATCAGGACCATCGCCAGGTCTTCGGGCGAATGAGCTGCCAGCAAGGCCAGTACCAGCGTCCGCAACAGCTCCGACTTACCCGAACCCGTCGCACCGATACACAGACCGTGCGGTCCCATACCGAGCTGCGCCGACTCCTTCAGGTCCAGCACGACCGGTGCCCCGGCGGGGTCGACGCCGATCGGCACCCGCAGGAAGTTCCGCTCGGACCGCGGCCTCCACAGCTGCTGGAAGTCCAGCTTGCCCGCGTCCTGGACCTGCAGCATCTCCAGGAAGTCAATCTCCCGTACGTGCGCGTCCTCCTCGATCGACTCGGCCGACAACCGCAGCGGAGAGAGCAGCCGGGCCACGCCTTCCGCGATCGAGGCCGGCACCTCGTCGACGCGCCCGTACGCCGTCACCGGGTACGCGCCGCGGAGATCCTCCACCATCAACTCGTCGCCGCGGACCGAGATCCGCACGGACACCGAGCTCGGCTCCTGCCGACGGTCGGCCACCAGGTGCAGCACAGTCAGACCGAGATCTGCCGCCGAACCACCTTCATAAGCCTGTACTTCGGTGCTGACCGAGCCGTAGCTGTCGTGCAGCACCAGCAGTCGCCGAGTCAGCCGGCGCGCGTCGTCGTTGCCGCCCAGACCCCGCCTGGACTCACCGGCCCACTTGCTGCGGGCGTTCATCCCCTCCGAGAGCAGTACGCCGAGCTCCGCGGGCGTCGGCGCCAGCCGCCGGAACGGCCGGGAACCCTCCCTGCGCTCGGGATCGAGGACGTGCGGCAGCCAGCTCAGCCAGGCCCAGTCGTGCTGCGCCTGGTGCGGAAAGGCGGCGGCCAGCTCGAGATCGTCCGGCGCGTGGAAAACCGATGCCTGCAGCAACAATGCCTTCGCGACCCGGACCACGCCGTCCCGATCGCCCACGATGCTGACGTTCCCGGCCCGGTCCAGCGGCACGGTCAACGGCATGTCCGGGATCAGCGCGAACCGGTTCGCCAGCGCCTGCGCCTCGGTCATCATGAACGGGTCCGCGGGGTTCATCGCCGAACCGCTCTGGGCGATCGTGGCCGGCACCACCGGCACCCGGCCGGTACCGGATCGCACCAGCAGGAAGTCGTTGTCCGTCCGCCGCCGCTCCCACAACCGCGACGGGTCGAGCACACACTCGACCAGCGCGTCCACCGGCGGATTCAGCGTGGCAGCCTCCTTGCGGGCGGCCCGCTCGGAGCTGGCGAAGTCCTCGCGCATCACCTCGAGGTAGTCCAGGTACCGATTGCGGTTGTCCCGCCGCTGCCGGCCGGCGCGGCCCCGCGACGACAGTGCGGAGCCCAGCGTGCCCAGCACGGTCAGCAGCATCACGGCAGCGCCGATCACCACGAACATGCTGTTCTTGCTGGCCGCCATCATGCCCACCGAGCTCAGCACCCCGACCGCAGGCATCAGCATCTGAGCCATGCCGCTGTCCGGCTTGCCGCCGGCACTGGTCGGCGGAGCCTCGATCACCCGCTGCTGGGGCGGCTGCGGGCTGCTGGTGCGCCGTGCGGGACGGTGCACGAGCCGGGTCGACACGCTGGCGATCTCCTTCGTCTGCTGCCGGTTGGTGGCAGTCGGGCTTGCTTGGGGCGGTGTTTGGTACGGGTCAGTGCGGTGTTGGTGCGGGTCAGCGGGTGGGCTGGGTCGGCTGGGGTGTCAGGCCGGGGATGGTCGGCAGAGCGGGGCCGGTCGGGCCCGTCGAGGGCGACGGGCTGGTCACCGACGCCGGGGTGTTGCGCTGCTGCTCTTCCTGCTTCTGCTGGGCCAGCTGCTTGTCGACGAAGGACCAGCCGACACAACCGGCGCACACCAGAGCACCGATCGCGGCACCGGCGAACATCCGGGTGACACCCTCGTCCATCGTCTGCCGGGTCCGCTGTACTCCGAACAGCCAGGCCTCCCGCAACCGCCGTCGCCGTACGGCGACGGACTCGATCAGCTGCGAACCGTACTCGTTCGACACTTAGCTCTGCCCGCCGGCCAGCGCACGGGCCTTCTCCAGCGCCGTGCTGTCGGACTCCCGGCTCGGTGCGAACGAGTACACCGTGCCGCCCGACACCAGGTAAGCCCGGTTGGCGAAACTCGCCGGCCAGAACATCAGCCACTCCTCCAGCGCCTTGTACTCGTACTCCGCCAGCGCCGCCGGATCGATCGTGCGGTTCGGGTCGGCGGAGTTCGCCACCAGCCACGCGGCCAGGCTCGACCGGGCCGCTTCCAGTTGGCCGGCCGGGATCTCGGGGTTCTCCGATGTGTCGTTCACAGGTCCACTCTCTCGCAGTACGTCGTACCGATGTCCGGGCCGCTCACCTGGCACCGTCCGGCACCAGTTCGCGGGCAGCCCGCAACGCATCCTCGACCGATTCGTTGCTGGGGGCAAATGAGTACACCAGCTGTCCGGACACCAGGAACAGCCGGTTGACGCCGCCCGGTGGCTCGGCCAGGAACCACTCCTCGACCGGGTGCAACCGCCAAGCGGCCAGCCCTTCGACCGGCCAGGGGACGGACGGGTCGGCGGAGTTGGCCGTCAGCCACTGGGCCAGCACCTGCTTGACCGGCTGTTCGGCCGGCGTTTCGTCGTACTGGCTCATCGGCCGTCCTCCGTTTGTTGTCCGACCGGCGGGTGGCTGTCCCAGCCGGACTTGGGCTCCCAGGGCAGTGCGCCCTCCCAAGCGCCACCCGGCTCGCGGATGACGTGCTCCAGCCGGGTGATCTCGGTCCGGTACGGCGGCGGCCACGCGTGCACGATCGGCGGTCGCGGCTGCACGTCGACATGGATGATCCGGCCGTCCTTGCCGACGATCCCCGCGAACCAGTGACCGGCGCCGCTACGCCAGCGGACACAAACGAGCGCGACAGTGCCCGGAGGCCGGTCGAGCAGGTCCTGGGCGACCGAGTCGTACGCGTCCCGGGTGAACTGGCCGAGACTCTGGTCGATCTCGTCCATCCGGTCGTGCTGCGGATGCGTCCAGGTGTGCATCCGGTACGGCCCGTTGACGCCCATCCACTCGAACGAGTGGTCGTAGTCGCCAGGCGTCGCGCCCGGTACCCAGGTCTGGAGCTTCGGGTCCCAGACCATCCCGCGATTGAAGTCCCCCTCGGCCAGCCGCGGCGGCAACCCCTGAACGGTGTCGGCGAACGCCCGCACGCCGGCCGAACAGTTGAACTGAAACTCCACACCGGCGTGGTAGTTCCGGTTGAGCAGGTGCACCCAGTCGTTCAACGTCCCGAGCGGATCGGACCCGACAAGCTCGGTCACCTCCCGCAGGGTCTGACCGTCCGGATCCAGAGTCCGATACCGATAACTCTCCACCTCACTGCGGTGCTGCCCAGGCAAACCTGGAGGCTGGTACGTCGTCCGAAGCCGCGCAATCTCCTCCTCCTCCGGCGAACCCACCTGCTGCTCGTCATTTCGCGGCTGCGGCCCCGACCCCCGCGGCCCAAAGTGATACGAACTATCCGCCCCCAACTGAACCTGAACCACCTCCCGCCGAACATCAGCATGCCGCCCCCGCCACTCACCATCCCGCACATACCGCCCATCCCACCCCGCCCGCTCCCGCACAACCACATCCCGCCGCTGCCCGGACGCACGCTGCTGAACCGACGTGTGCTGCTGCTCCGGACCGTTGTGCTGATCCGGAGTACGGCGCTGCTCAGCCGCGCGATGCTGATCCGGAGTGCCGTGCTGCTCAGTGCTGTGCTGGTCGGGCGTGTGGTGCTGCTCCGGCGTGTGCTGCTTGTCCGGCACGCGGTGCTGCTCGGCCGCCTGGTGCCGATCCGGAGTGCCGTGCTGCTCCGGCGTGTGGTGCTGTTCCAGAGTGCTGTGCTGCTGCGCAGTGCGGTGCTGGTCGGGCATGGGCTGGTCACGGCGAGCGCGGGCATCCGGTGCCGCCCACTGCCCATGATTCTGAGACCCATCCAACCGATCCCGAATCTCCGCACCCTTCGCCTCAGCAGCTGCATCCCGCCGGGTCTGCTCCCCCGCATCAGGATGCAGCCGCCGCTCAAACTCAGCCCCATCCGGCATCACACCGTCCCGCTGCGACCCCTGCGGATCCAACCGATCGGCTATCCGCGACGAAGGCTCCGCCGCCGGCACCCGCTCTGGGTTCAACCGCTGGTCGATCTCCCCAGCCCGCGGCGTCACCCCGTCGTACTGCGGATGACCACCATCGACCTCACCCGAATGCCTGCCCGGCGTACCGAACGGCGCCTGCCCAGGCACATCCGGATGCATCCTCTGCTCATAACCGGACTCCCACGGACCCCGCTCACCCTGCCCCGCCGAATCCCCCGCCCGCTCCCGCTGCGGCGAACCCTCAGGATCCAACCGAGCTTGACGCTCAGCCGCCTCAGCCTCACGTACCGCACGAGCCTCAGCCTCAGGTACAGCTTCACGGTGCGCCTGCTGAGGCGACCCTTCAGGGTTCAACCGCGCACTCAGCTCACCCGACTCCCGCGCATCAGCCTCCAGCACACTTTCACGCTGCGTCTCCTGCGGCGACCCCTCAGGATCCAACCGCCCCTGTCGCTCAGCCGCCTCGCGTGCAGCCCGCGCTTCAGCTTCGGATGCCGGCTCGTACTGCGGCTGCTGACGCTGCGGCGAACCCTCGGGATCGAGTCGACCAGCCAATCCAGCCGACTCAGCCTCTGCCGCCGACTCATGTTGCGCCCGCTGCTGCTGCGGCGACCCCTGCGGATTCAACCGCCCACTCAAACCGTCAGACCCGAACGATTCACCCGGCCCGTCAGGATGCATCCGCTGCTCATAACCCGACTCCCAAGCACTCCGCTCACTCTGAGAAGCCCTCTCCCCCTCAGCCCGCCGCTGCTGCGGCGACCCTTCCGGGTTCAACCGGCTTTGCAGCTCAGCCGCCTCAGCCTCCCGAGCAGCCCGCGCCTCAGCCTCAGGAACACCTTCACGCTGCGCCTGCTGCTGTGAGCCTTCCGGCTCCAGCCGCCGCTGCCGCTCAGCTGCTTCGGCCTCCCGTGCAGCCCGCGCCTCAGCCCCGGGCACACTCTGGCGTTGTGCCTGCTGCGGCGAACCCTCCGGGTTCAACCGCGCCTGCCGCTCAGCCGCCTCAGCCTCTCGAGCAGCCCGCGCCTCAGCCTCCTGCACACTCTCACGCTGCACCTGCTGCGGCGAGCCTTCAGGGTTCAGCCGGTCGCTCACGTGGTCGTCGCGCGTCGTCCGCGTCTCGGGTGTCGACTCGCGGTGTGCCTGCTGCGGCGAACCTTCGGGGTTCAGCCGGCTACTGAGATCCGACCCGTTCTCGGCCGATCCGTAGGTGTTCTGCTCCGACCTGCGACCAGCGCCCTCCGGGTCCAGCCGCTCGGAGATCCGCGACGGCTGTTCCGGCGATGCCGGGTGACCCTCCGGGTTCATCCGGCGGTCGAACTCAGCCGATGACGGTACGACGCCTTCGCGCTGTGCTTCGCGGGCGGCCTCGCGCTGCACACGGGCGGCGCCTTCTGGGTCTAGCCGCTCGGAGATCCGCGATGGCTGTTCCGGCGGTGCCGGGTGGCCCTCTGGGTTCATGCGGCGGTCGAACTCGGCCGATGAGGGTACGACGCCTTCGCGTTGTGCTTCGCGGGCGGTCTCGCGCTGTGCGCGGGCGGCGCCTTCTGGGTCTAGCCGCTCGGAGATCCGGGACGGGTGTTCCGGGGATGCCGGGTGGCCCTCTGGGTTCAGGCGGCGGTCGAACTCGGCCGATGACGGCACTACGCCTTCGCGTTGGGACTCCTGGCGGGCGCGGGTTTCTCCCGTGGGGTCCAGGCGGCGATTGACCTCGCCCGGGTCTGGTACTGCGCCGTCGTGGTGCGGGTGGTTCGCGTCGGGCTGCGCCGGGCGCGGACGGTCCGGCGTACCGGGGGTGTTCGCGACTGGGTTGTTCGGGCCAACCGGCGTACTCGGTGTGTTCGGGGCGGCTGGCGCGTGCGGGTTGATCGGCGTACCGGGGGTGTTTGGAGGTGGCGGGTTCGGTGTGACTGGCGTGGCGGGGGTGTTTGATACGGGGGCGTGCGGAGCTGGTGGGTTTGGGGTTGTTGGCGTACCCGGTGTGTTGGGGGTGGCGGGTTTGCCGGGGTGTGGGAGGTGGCGGGTGATGTCGGGGCTGGTCCACTTGCCGCCTGGTTCGCGGACGATTACCTCGTACGTCTTGAAGTCCCGCTGGTAGTTGCGACCCCAGTCGCCGGTGTCGCCGCTCTGCATGTCTGCGTGCTTGACGCTGCCGTTGCGGTCGGTGAAGGCGTTGAACCAGTGCCCACCGCCGGTGTCCCACGCGCCGCCGATGATCGCGACCGTGCCCGGTGGCCGGCCTTCGAGTTCCTTGCGGACTGCTTCGGTCATGTTGTCGGTGAACCGCTTGTGCGACATGCCCGGCGGCGGGCTGATCACCCGCTGCCTCGTGCCGGCCCATTCGTACATTTCCATCCGCTCGCCCGGCGGGATCTTGAAGTCGCCGTGGGCGATCTCCGTCCGGATGCCCTGGAGGGCGTCGGCGAAGTTGCGCGAGGTCTCGGGGCAGTTGTTGGTGAACTCGTCGCGCCCGGTGTGGTAGTGCGGGTTGCCGTGCTTGACCCAGTCGTGAACGGTCTCGATCTCCCGGCCGCGCTCGACCCGCGACTCGAAGTTCCGCTGGTGGGTGCCGTCGGGATCCTGCCGCGAGTACCGCTGCGGCTCCACCTCACTCCGCGGCTGATTGACCGCACCGACCGGCCGCTGCCCGGCCTGAGCAGGTGGCTGCTGCGCCGCTCGCTGAGCAGCCCGATCACTGTGCACCGCCGGATCCGGTCGGCTGCCGTCGGGCCGGGTGCCGTCCGAGCGCGTCGCGTCCGGGCGGGTCCCATCGGGACGGGTGCCGTCGGGACGGGTGCCGTCAGGGCGCGTCCCGTCAGGGCGGGTCCCATCGGGTCGCGTGCCGTCAGGGCGGGACCCGTCGGGGCGAGAGCCATCCGGTCGCGTGCCGTCCGGGCGCGTGCCGTCGGGACGGGTGCCGTCTGGGCGCGTGCCGTCCGGGCGGGTCCCATCGGGTCGCGTGCCGTCGGGCCGCGTGCCATCCGGCCGCGTGCCGTCCGGGCGAGTTCCGTCTGGGCGAGAGCCATCCGGGCGAGTGCCATCGGGACGGGTGCCGTCGGGCCGCGTGCCGTCCGGGCGGGTCCCATCGGGACGGGTGCCATCCGGCCGCGTGCCATCCGGGCGAGTTCCGTCTGGGCGGGTGCCGTCGGGACGAGTCCCATCCGGGCGGGTGCCGTCCCGGCGGGTTGGTTCTGGGCGGGTGTGTTGGGGGGTGGTGGTGGAGTGTGTTGGGCTTGGGGTTTGTTGGTGGACGGGGACGTATGGCGGCTGCTCGGCGGTGCGGTCGGGGCCGCGGGTTGGTTGTGGGGTTTCGGCGGTGCGGGTGGGCTCGCCTGTGCGCGTCGGCTCGCCGACACGGGTCGGCTCGCCCGATCGGTTCGGTTCACCTGAGCGGGCGGGCTCGGAGGTGTGCTCGCCGGTGCGGGTCGGTTCGCCCGAGCGGGTCGGCTGGGTGGTGTGTTCGCCCGTGCGGTTCGGTTCGCCGGTGCGGGTGGGCTCGGTGGTGTGTTCGCCGGTACGGGTGGGTTCTCCGGAGCGGGTCGGCTGCGTCTCGTGGCGGCCGGTGGGCTGGTTCGAGCTCTGCTCGGGGCGGTAGTTGTACGGCCGCTCCGGCTCGCCGGACGAGCGCGTCGGAGAACCGTTCTCGTGCGTGCTCGGCTGGTTCGTGTTGCCCGGGTGGTTCGTGCCCGGCTGGTTCGTCGTCCCCGGGTGGTTGGTGCTCGGCTGGTTGGTGCTGCCTGGGTGGGTCGTTCCAGGCTGGTTCGTCGAACCAGGGTGGGTGCCACCGGGCTGCGTCGTCCCTGGGTTCGTGGTCCCTGGGTTCGTGGTCCCCGGGTTCGTGGTCCCCGGGTTCGTGGTCCCTGGGTTCGTCGTCCCCGGGTTCGTAGTACCGGGCGTGGTCGTACCGGGCGTGGTCGTACCGGGCGTGGTCGTACCGGGCGTCGTAGTACCGGGTGTGGTCGTCCCCGGAGTCGTCGTCCCCGGGTGGGTGGTACCGGGAATCGTCGTGCCAGGGGTCGTCGTACCGGGTGTCGTCGTACCGGGTGTCGTCGTACCGGGTGTCGTCGTACCGGGTGTCGTCGTACCGGGAATCGTCGTACCCGGAGTCGTCGTGCCGGGTGTGGTTGTGCCCGGGTGTGTGGCGCCGGGGGTTGTTGTGCTGGGTGGGTTGATCGGGGTGGTGCCGGGGGTTGTTGTGCTGGGTGGGTTGATCGGGGTGGTGCCGGGGGTTGTTGGGCCCGGGGTGGTGACTGGGTTGTTGGGGACCGTGACCGGGTCGACGTGGGTTGGGGTGTTGATTGGCTGGTTCGGGACTGTGACCGGGTCGACGTGGGTCGGGTGGTGGCCGGGGTCGACGGTTGTCGGGTGGTTGGTCGGGGTGTCGATCGGCTGGTGGGGGACCTCGACCTTCGGGACGTCCACGTCCGCTCTCGGTACGTCGACCTTGGGTACGTCGATCTTCGGGACGTCGAGTTTCGGCAGGTCGACCAGGCCGGCGTTCTTCATCAGGTCGCCGACCTTCGGCAGCTTCGCCAGCTGCTCGAGCGCAAGGTTGGTCGGGCTGAGTTTGTTCGCCAAACCCGCCACGGTCTCCAGGCCCTTGGCGACCCTCGCGCCCACGACACCGGCCCTGGCCACCGTCGTGACCACCTTGGTCGCGGCGCTGCCGACGCCCGGGGCGGCGAGCGAGGCGACGTTGATCACCAGGTTGCCGAACGCCTTGCCGGGGCTGTCCTTCCAGTCGTCCCAGGCGACGAAGCTCTTGCCGAAGTCCTTCGCGATGTCCGTCACGAAGGTGATGCCGAGCTTCTTCGCCAGTTCCGGGTCGCTGCTCTGGATCCCGGTCATGGCCGGCCACAGGATCGGCGGTACGGCGGCCAGGACCGCCAGCTTGCCGAGTTCCTTGCCGGTCGTGGCCCAGGCCTCGCCGGTGGCGTGCATGTCCGCCAGGGGGTGGTGGAGAACCTCGGTGAAAAAGTCGTTGACGCCCGGGATCTCGTGCAGCGCCCACTGGATGCCGACGAGTTTCGTCGTCACGTCCAGGACGCCCATCGGCAGGTCCCAGAGGATCGCCTTGCCGAAGTCACCGACGAAGTGCACGACGTCCAGACCCCAGGGCGCGTCCCACTTCTCCGCACCACCCCACGGCGGGTCCTGGGGTTCGCCCTTCTGCTCGGGAACCGCGTCGCCCTGCCGTACGCCGTTGGCGTGGTCGTACCCGCGAACGCCGATCGCGCTCGCGATCTTGTTGGCGCAGTTGATCTGCGCGTCGTACCACTTCTTGACGGTGTCGCCGATGTCCTTGCGGATCCGCTCGTGATGCTCGACCCAGTTCTCGAACTCCTGCCAGCCCGGCTTGGCGTTCGCGACGAACCAGCGTGCCTCGTCCTGCAGTTCCTGAAGCCGCTTGATGTGCGGGACGAACTCCTGGTGGTACTCCATCATCGCCTGACCGACCTTGATCAACCGCTCGCCGGTCTTCGAGCTCCGGTCCCTCACCAGCTGGGTCGACCCGAGCAGCTGGGCCGCCTCGGGTGCCTCGTAGACACCCTCCAACTGCTGGAACGTGAGGTGCACGTGGTTGCCGACGGCCGACAGCAACCCCCCGGCCTTCTTCATCTTCTCGCCGCCGTCGAACACCATCCCCGCCATGCGCAGCGCGTGCGGATAGACGGGGATTCCCTCGGGCTTCAGCATCTACTAGGTCGTCCTCGGTCGCGTGAGTGGATGGTGGTACTCAGATCGCCTTGGTGGATCCCGGGGCGTGCCGCTTGGGTTCCTCCGACGGCGGCTTCGGCGGGTCGACCTGCCAGGCGTCCTGGCTCTTGCGCATGGCGTTCGCCGCCATCTCTTCCTGCCCCGCGACATACGCCTTGGTCGCCTCGACCGCGCCGTTGACCGAGCCGAACACCTGGTTGCCGACCGCCTTCATGTCCGCGGTGATCATGTCCGCGAACTCGCTCAGCACGGTCTGGATCGGGTTGCTGTGGGAGTACCTCATCGCCCACCCCAGCCCGTCCGAGATGTCCTTCGAGATCGCGTCCAGCGGCTGGGTCGCTTCCTGGGTGAGGGTCAGCACCCGCTGGACCTCGGCCGCCTTGACGTTCCAGTCGGCCGCCATCGTCAGGCGCCGATGCGGTCGACGGCCGCCTGGGCCTTGCGCAGCGTGTCGGCCGCGGTCGCGTCGTTGTCGCCCATCGTCTGCAGCAGCATCTGGATGATGCCCAGCACCTCGGTCGCCGACTTCTTGTACTTCGCCTCGACGGCGAGGTAGTTCTCCTTGACGCCGGAGGCGGTCACACCGCTCATCACCTTGTCGACGTTGGCGGAGTGCTGCGAGATGATCGACTCGATCTGGCCGGCCAGCCGCTTGACGGCTGCCTGGACCTCGCCGGAGGCCGCGGTGTCGTAACTGTTCGTGCTCTGGTTCGTCATCGGTTCCGGTCCCCTCAGGCCTTGCGGAATTTGGCGCCGTCGAAGTTCGCGGCGCTCTGGTTGGACTTGGCGGTGTCGGCCATCTGCTGGTCACCCGCGCGGAACGACTGGTCCATCCCGGCCTGGCCCTCGGCGATCGCGCCCATGCCCGCGTTCAGGTCGATGGTGATCTGGTCGACGCGCTGCTTGAAGCTGTCGAACATCGCCTTGCCGGCGCCGCTCATCTTGCCTTCCAGCGGCTGGGCCGCGTTCACCAGCTGCTTGACCAGACCACCGAGGTCCTGGGTACCAGAGGTGGTCTTCTTGGCCAGGGAGTTGAGAGCGTCCGTCTCCATGCTCCAGCGTCCGGTCATCCGGGTCTCCTTCGGGGTTCGGTTCGTGCAAGACGAAACGATAGGACGCGCCAGGGTCCCCGCTGGACCTTTCGATCAGGACTGAAAGGTGGCCGCAACACTCCGTAGATGAATGCCTACGGCCCCTAAATTTCGGGCCCCGTCCGGCACGCCAAGAACCCCTGCCACACGCGATGTGTGACAGGGGTTCTGAGCGTTTTCTGCTCCGGTACTACGGGCCTCAGCCGGCCCGCTTGCGCGCGACCGTCTTCTTGGCCGGCGCTGCCTTCTTCACGGTGGTCTTCTTCACAGCAGCCTTCTTCGCCGTGGCCTTCTTCACAGCTCGCTTCTTCGCAGCTGCCGGCTTCACAGTGGTCTTCTCGGCGGCCTTTCTCGCGCTCGGCTTCGCTGCCCGGCCGCTGAGGATCTCGGCCAGGAACTGCCCGGTGTACGAGCCCGGGTTCGCCGCGACCTCCTCGGGGGTGCCCTCGGCAACCAACGTGCCGCCGCGCCGGCCGCCGTCCGGACCGAGGTCGACGATCCAGTCGGCCGTCTTGATCACGTCGAGGTTGTGCTCGATCACCAGCACCGAGTTGCCCTTGTCGACCAGGCTGCCGAGCACGCCCAGCAGTTTCCGGATGTCCTCGAAGTGCAGACCCGTGGTCGGCTCGTCCAGCACGTACACGGTCCGCCCGGTGGAACGCTTCTGCAGCTCGGAGGCCAGCTTCACCCGCTGCGCCTCACCACCCGACAGTGTCGGTGCCGGCTGACCGAGCCGGACATATCCGAGGCCGACTTCGTTCAGCGTGGTCAGGTGCCGGGCGATCGCCGGGATCGCCGCGAAGAACTCGGCCGCCTCCTCGATCGGCATGTCGAGGATGTCCGCGACCGTCTTGCCCTTGTAGTGCACCTCGAGCGTCTCCCGGTTGTACCGGGCGCCGTGACACACCTCGCAGGGCACGTACACGTCGGGCAGGAAGTTCATCTCGATCTTCAGCGTGCCGTCACCCGAGCATGCCTCGCAGCGGCCGCCCTTGACGTTGAACGAGAACCGGCCCTGCTGGTACCCGCGGACCTTCGCCTCCGGCGTCTCCGCGAACAGCTTCCGGACGTGGTCCCACACTCCCGTGTACGTCGCCGGGTTGGACCGCGGCGTCCGGCCGATCGGCGACTGGTCGACATGGATCACCTTGTCGACCAGCTCGAGCCCGGAGATCTTGGTGTGCCGGCCGGGGATCGTCTTGGCGCCGTAGATCTGCCGCGCCAGCGAGGTGTAGAGGATGTCGTTGACCAGCGTCGACTTGCCCGAGCCGGACACCCCGGTGACCGCGACGAAGACCCCGAGCGGGATCGCCACGTCGATGTCCTTCAGGTTGTGCTCGCGCGCCCCGAACACCTTCAGCTCGCGGCCCTCGGTCAGCGGCCGCCGGACCGCGGGGATCGGGATCTCCCGGCGGCCCGAGATGTAGGCGCCGGTGATCGAGTCCGGGTGGTTGCGCAGGTCCTCGACCGTGCCGGACACCACCACCTGGCCACCGTGCTCCCCCGCGCCCGGGCCGATGTCGACCACCCAGTCGGCGTGGTCGATGGTGTCCTCGTCGTGCTCGACGACGATCAGCGTGTTACCCAGGTCCTTGAGCCGGACCAGGGTGTCGATCAGCCGCCGGTTGTCGCGCTGGTGCAGACCGATCGACGGCTCGTCCAGCACGTACAGCACGCCGACCAGGCCCGAGCCGATCTGCGTCGCGAGCCGGATCCGCTGCGCCTCGCCACCGGACAGCGAACCGGCCGGCCGGTTCAGCGCCAGGTAGTCCAGGCCGACGTCGAGCAGGAACCGCAGCCGCTCGCCGATCTCCTTCACCACCCGCTCGGCGATCTGCTTCTCCCGCGGCGACAGCTCCATCCCGGCCAGGAACTCGTGCACCTCGTCGATCGACATCGCGCTGATCTCGGCGATGTTCTTGCCGCCCATGGTGACCGCGAGCGAGATCGGCTTCAGCCGGGCGCCGTTGCAGGCCAGGCAGGGCACCTCACGCATGTAGCCCTCGAACCGGTCCCGGCTGGTGTCGCTGGACGCCTCCGCGTGCCGGCGTTCGACGTACGGGATGACGCCTTCGAAGGTGGTGTAGTACGACCGCTCGCGGCCGTACCGGTTCTTGTACGAGACGTGCACCTGCTGGTCGTGACCGGTGAGCAGCGACTTCTTCGCCTTGGCCGGCAGCTCGGCGAACGGAGTACTGGTCTTGATCCCGAGGTCCTTGGCCAGCGCGCCGAGCAGCCGCTCGAAGTACTGCGAGACGTTGGCTCCCGCCCATGGCTGGATCGCGCCCTCGTCGAGTGACTTCGACGGGTCCGGGACGAGCAGCTCGGGGTCGACCTCCATCCGGGTGCCGAGCCCGGAGCAGACCGGGCAGGCGCCGTACGGCGAGTTGAACGAGAACGAACGTGGCTCCAGCTCGTCGATCGCCAAGGGATGGTCGTTCGGGCAGGCGAGCTTCTCGGAGAACCGGCGCTCGCGGCCCGGGTCGTCCTCCGGCAGGTCGACGAAGTCGAGCGTGACGATGCCACCGGACAGCCCGAGCGCGGTCTCGACCGAGTCGGTCAGCCGCTGCTTGGCCGAGCCCTTCACCGCGAGCCGGTCGACCACCACGTCGATGGTGTGCTTCTTCTGCTTGTCGAGCTTCGGCGGCTCGGTCAGCTGGATCGTCTCGCCGTTCACCCGGGCCCGGGAGAAGCCCTGACCGGTGAGCTGGCGGAAGAGGTCGAGGTACTCCCCCTTGCGGCCGCGGATCACCGGCGCGAGCACCTGGAACCGGATGCCCTCGTCCAGCTCCAGCACCCGGTCGACGATCTGCTGCGGGGTCTGCTTCGCGATCGGCTCGCCACACTCGGGACAGTGCGGCCGCCCGGCCCGGGCGAACAGCAGCCGCAGGTAGTCGTAGACCTCGGTGATCGTGCCGACGGTCGAGCGCGGGTTCTTCGAGGTCGACTTCTGGTCGATCGAGACGGCCGGTGACAGGCCCTCGATGAAGTCCACGTCGGGTTTGTCCATCTGGCCGAGGAACTGCCGGGCATACGCGGACAGCGACTCCACGTAGCGCCGCTGGCCCTCGGCGAAGATGGTGTCGAAGGCCAGGCTGGACTTGCCGGACCCGGACAGTCCGGTGAAGACGATCATGGCGTCGCGCGGCAGGTCGAGCGAGACGTCCTTCAGGTTGTGCTCACGCGCTCCACGCACGATCAGACGGTCAGACACAAGCTCACTCTCAGCCGTTCTCGAGGGTTTCTGGGGTCGGCCAGAGGCACTGGACGACACACCTGGGACATGCCCGGTCATGCTAACCAGGCCCACCGACAAAAACTTCCACGCCGGTGTCCGGCCCGCTGCAGGACGTCTTTCGAAAGCATATTCGATAGAGTCCGCGCATGGACGCACCGGAGCCAACGAGCCGCCTGATCGCGGAGTTACCGTCCGCGAGCCGGCGCCTGCTCGACACCGTTACCCAGCTATCGGACGACGTAGTACTGCGCCCGTCGCTGCTGCCCGGCTGGACCGTGGGCCACGTGCTGACCCATGTCGCCCGCAACGCGGATGCGCTGGTGAACTTGTGCGACTGGGCCCTGACCGGTGTCCGTAAGCCTATGTACGTGTCCAAGGAAGCCCGCGAGGCCGACATCGCCGAGGGCGCGTCCCGGCCGATCGCGGAGCAGGTCGAGGACATCGTCGCAGCCCAGGCAAGGCTGATGGAGCGCTTCGAGGATCTCCCTGCCGCCGCCTGGACGGCCCCGGTGGTTTGGGCGAGCGGAACGCCCGGTACGGCGTACCAGGTGGTGCCTGCTCGGCTGAACGAGCTGGAGGTGCACCATGTCGACCTGGGGCTCGGGTACACGTTTGACGACGTACCGGTCGAGGTGCGCGACGTACTGCTCTCCTATGTGGCCGCCAAGTGGCCTGCGGACCTCCCCGTAGTACTGGAGAGCTCTGACAGCACCTGGTCGTCGCCTGAGCGGCCAGCCGGTGCAAGGATCGTCTCTGGCGGCAGTGCGGCTCTGCTGAGCTGGGCACTCGGGCGCAGCGACGGCCGCGAGCTGGGCAGCGACCTGCCCGAGCTGCCGTCGTTCGGATGACAGGACACAGGGAGAGCTCATGACGGAGTACCACGGCAACGTCCGCGTCGGCGGGCCGGCCCAGACGCACGAGCTGGCCAAGCTGATGATCACCAAGGTCGCCGTCGGGCCGGGCAACAACAACGCCTACCTGCTGCGCAGCCGGATCACCGACGAGCAGGTGCTGATCGACGCCGCCGACGAGGCGGACACCCTGCTCAGGGTGATCGGTGAGGGCGGGATCAGCCGCGTCATCACCACCCACCAGCACGGCGACCACTGGCAGGCGCTGGCCGAGGTGGTCGCCCGGACGAACGCGATCACGGTCGCCGGCCGCGACGACGCCGAGGGCATCCCGGTACCGACCGACGAACTGGTGAGCGACGGCGACCGGATCGAGTTCGGCGGCCTGAGCCTCGAGGTGATCCAGCTCGTCGGCCACACCCCCGGCTCGATCGCCCTCCTGTACGACGACCCGACCGGCCCGCCCCACCTGTTCACCGGCGACTCCCTCTTCCCCGGCGGCGTCGGCAACACCCGCGGCAACCAGAAGAACTTCGAGTCCCTCCTGCACGACGTCGAAACCAAACTCTTCGACCGCCTCCCCGACGAAACCTGGGTCTACCCCGGCCACGGCGCCGACACCACCCTCGGCACCGAACGCCCCAGCCTCCCCGAGTGGCGAGCCCGCGGTTGGTAGCCAGACCACACCCGACGAACGGAGATCGCGATGAAGGTGCTCGGCGTCGACAACGTCTTTCTGCCGGTGGGCGATCTCGCCCAAGCCGTGACGTTCTACCAGGACATGGTCGGCCTCCCGGTGGCCAAGCGCTTCGACGAGATCGGCATGGTCCTCTTCCGCATCGGGGACGAGACGCCGGGACTGGGCGTCCGCTTCACCGAATCGCCGGCCGCCGGCGGTCAGAAGGTGTGGTTCGAGGTGCCGGACGCCCGGTCAGCAGCACAGGAGTTGTCGGCCAACGGAGTGGCGCCATTGGCACCTCCGTTTCAGCTCCCGACCGGCTGGGCCTTCGAGATCAGCGATCCCTGGGGCAACGTCATCGGCTTCACGGACTACACCGGCAAGCCGGAACTGGGCCGCTGATCACGCGGCCGGCGACAGCCAGAGGGTGACGTCCGGTACGTCGAATGTCTGCTCTGACCATGCCTTTTCAGTCGGGGAGTTCGGCTGGCTCGGCCAGGACGTCCACCAGGGCGCCGTTGCGGACCGCGGTGATTTCGGTGCGCCGGCCGATCGCGTCGGCGAACAGTTGGCGCTGGAGCGACTGGGCATCGCGAAGCGGCGTACCGTCGACGGCCAGGACCAGGTCGCCTGGGCGCAGGCCGGCCTCCGCGGCCGGGCTGCCGGAGATGACCTCGACGACGCGCAACGCGTTGCGCTGACCGAAGCGCTCGGCCAACTGCGGGCGGAGGGGCGCCGGAGTTGTGACCAAGCCCAGGTAGGCGCGGCGTACCCGGCCGTCGTGGAGTAGCGAGTAGATGATCCGGCGGGTTGTCGAGTTCATCGGCACGGCCAGCCCGAGGCCGATCCCCGCGACCGCGGTGTTGATGCCGACCACCCGACCGTTGCCGTCGGCAAGCGCTCCGCCGGAGTTGCCCGGGTTGAGCGCGGCATCGGTCTGGATCACGTCCTCGATGATCCGGCTCGCCGTCTCGGACCGGACCGGCAACGACCGCCCGAGCGCACTCACCACCCCGGCCGTCACGCTTCCGGCCAGCCCCAATGGGTTGCCCACGGCAACCACCAGGTTGCCCACCTTGAGCTTGTCCGCGTCGCCGTACTCCGGTGGGTCGGGGATGTCCCGGTCGGCCCGCAGTACGGCGAGATCGGACAGCCGGTCGACGCCGATCACCCGCGCCTGAGCCGCCGTACCGTCCGCGAACTCGGCCGTCCCACCACTGCCGTCATCAACGACATGCGCGTTGGTCAGCAGATGCCCGTCACCCGTCAGCACCACAGCCGACCCCGACGAGTCCCCTCGCCTTCCCACCACCCGCAAACTGGCCACCCGCGGGATCAACCGCTCCGCCACGCCCGACACCACCCGCGAGTACGCGTCCAGCACCTCGTCATCCATCATCTCGCCGCCTCCTGATTACATCATTACCCAGCAATCAAGAGCCCGCACCTACGCCAACAAACTCGACGCATCTCCAACTCGGTACGGCGCGTAGGTTTCGGCATCGATCTGCACGCGGCCGGCCAGGACCGAACTCGGGATGAGGTAGATACTCCCGTCGCCGAGCAGGATGAAGAACAGGTCGAGGCTTTCGGGGTCGTACGGCATCTTGCCGGCGGTCTTGTCGAGCACATACGGCCGCCGCCCGATGCCAACCATCCAGCGCCCTTTGCCGTTGCGGCGCACACAGGTCTTCACCTGCACCCGCTGGATCCCCTTTGTCGTGGTCACCAGCAGGTCGTACTCCTGCGGCTCGACCGGCAACGCCGCCGGACAGCCGCGCAGTGCGAACCAGGCCATCGCGACGGCCGGTGCCGCCGTGCGCAACAGTTCCTCGCGCACCGGCTCGCCAAACACCTCATCAGGCTCCGGCCGGAGATGCGGCGCCTTCAGATGTGTGCAGTCCAGGCCGAGCCTGGCCGCATGCCCCTTGACACGCACTCGGTCTGGGCCGTTGTCAGCCACCCCGAGACCAGCCATCACTTCGGCCCAGCAGGTCGAACCCAGGACGGCCTCTCGGAGCTGACGATCCGACCAGCGCCGTTGCCCGGTGAAGTGCGAGACATCGAGTTCGAGCCTGGTGGCATGCCGTTTGATGGTCCTGATCACACTCGCTGAGGTGCCCTTCAGCCCCAGAGCGCGGGCCACCCCACGCCATGACCGGCTGGCTTTTATCGCCTCCCGCAACTGAGCATCGTTCCAGCTGCGCTTGTCACTGATCGTGTTCATGGGAAGACACTAAAGAGGGGCACCGACAGTGTCGGTGCCCCTCTTTTCGGTCGGGCTGCCGAGATTTGAACTCGGGATCTCTTGTCCCCCAGACAAGCGCCTTACCAGGCTAGGCCACAGCCCGAATGGTCGTCCCCGGGAGGGCGACCGGGGTAAACCTTACCGCATGTCTGGGGCAGGTTTGACCAAGGGGGGCTAGCGTTTTGGCTTCTTGACTCGGGGGCGGATTTGGACGTGGACTGGGCTGCCGACGAAGCCGAAGTCTTCGCGGAGGCGGCGTTCGATGAAGCGCTGGTACGAGGCCTCGAAGGCACCTGAGGTGAAGATGGCGAAGGTCGGCGGCATGGTCGTCGCCTGGGTGCCGAAGAGGATCTTCGGCTGCTTGCCACTGCGCACCGGGTGCGGGTGGGCGGCGACCAGGCGGCCCAGGAACGCGTTCAGCTGGCCGGTCGGGACGCGGGTCTGCCAGCCTTCGAGGGCTGCCTCGATGGCCGGGACCAGCTTCTCCATGTGGCGGCCGGTCATCGCGCTGATGTTGACCCGCGGCGCCCAGCGGAACTGGACCAGGTCGCGGTCGATCTCGCGCTCCAGGTAGTAGCGCCGGTCCTCGTCGACCAGGTCCCACTTGTTGTAGGCGATGACGAGGGCCTTGCCGGCCTCTTCGACCGTGTTCATGATCCGCAGGTCCTGCTCGGTCATCGGCTCGGAGGCGTCGACCACCACCACGACCACCTCGGCGCGCTCGATCGCGCTGTTGGTCCGCAGGCTGGCGTAGTACTCGTGGCCCTGGACGTTCTTCACCTTGCGCCGGATGCCGGCGGTGTCGATGAAGCGCCACTGCTTGCCGCCGAGGATGATCTCCTCGTCGACCGGGTCGACGGTGGTGCCGGAGATCTCGCTGACCACGACGCGGTCTTCCTTGGCCACCTTGTTCAGCAGCGAGGACTTGCCCACGTTCGGCTTGCCGACGATCGCGACCCGGCGCGGTCCGCCGATCTCGGCGTCCCGCTCGGCGGGCGCCTCCGGCAACGCGGCCAGTACTGCGTCCAGCATGTCGCCGGTACCCCGGCCGTGCATCGCCGAGATCGGGAACGGCTCCCCGATGCCCAGGCTCCACAGGTTCATCGCCTCGGCCTCGACCCGCTGGTCGTCGACCTTGTTGGCAGCCAGTACGACGGGCTTGCCCGCCTTGCGCAGCACCCGGACGACGGCTTCGTCGGAGTCGGTGATGCCGACCGTCGCGTCGACCACGAACAGCACCGCGTCGGCGGCGTGGATCGCGACCTCGGCCTGCGCCGCCACCAGGGCGGCCATGCCGACGGCGTCGGGGTCCCAGCCGCCGGTGTCGACCAGGGTGAAGCCGCGGCCGGCCCAGTTCGCGTCGTACGAGACCCGGTCGCGAGTGACGCCCGGGGTGTCCTCGACCACAGCCTCGCGGCGGCCGATGATCCGGTTCACCAGCGTCGACTTGCCGACGTTGGGCCGGCCGACGATCGCCACCACCGGCAGCGGACCGGTGTCTTCGCGTTCGTGGGTCGGCTCCGCGTCGATCTCGTAGCCGGTGGGCAGGTCACTCATCAGGATCCTTCTGGTCTGGCACGCCCGGGAGCGGGTGGCCGGTGGCTTCGACGGCCGCCTGCACATGGGCCCGCAACACGTCGCCGATCTGGTCGGCAACCGCGCGTACGTCGACCTGCCTCCGGGGAAAGGATACGCGGTCCACCGTGAAGGTCTCGCCATATACCACGTCGACGCGGCTGCCGCGGGGCGGAAAGCGCTCGATATCGCCGCCCGGGAGGCGGGTCCCGAGCAGCGCCACGGGCAGGACCGGCGCCCCGGTGACCATCGCCAGGTAGGCGATTCCGCTGCGGACCCGGCGGAAGTCGCCCGGACCGCGGGTGCCCTCGGGATAGATGATCAGCGCGCGGCCGTCCCGCAGTACCTGAACCGCCCGGCGGATCGCGCGGGTGTCGTACTGCGAACGGTCGATCGCGATCTGCCCGGCGCGGTGGAGCATGAAGCCCTGCAGCCCGACGAATGCCTCCAGCTTGCCCAGCTGGTGCGTCATCCGGGGCGCGACGGCACCCAGCAACGGACCGTCGAGCAGGCCGAGGTGGTTCGGCGCGATCAGGACCGGCCCGGTCCGCGGGAAGAGTTCCTCGTGGTGGATGGTCAGGTCGTAGCGGCCGCGCATGTACGGCCCGACCACGTAGCGCAGCAGCCGGCCGAGCCGGTGCGGCACGGCGGGCAGGTCATCGGTGCGGGGCAGTTCGGCCCGCCCCGTCAACTCGCCGGCGGTCATGACTCCCGGTCGCGTGGCACGGCCTCGGCCTCCTTCGCCAGTCGGCAGATGACATCGATGACTTCTTCCAACGTCAGGAAGGTCGAATCGATTTCCACCGCGCCGTCGGAGGCGACCTGGAACTGCGAGACGGTGGCGTCGTCGGCGTCCCGCCGCACGATCTGGTCCCGCAACTGCTCCGCTGTCACCGATCCCTCGGCCAGCTCCGCCTTGCGGCGGGCCATCCGGGCATCCTGGTCCGCGGTCAGCAGCACCTTCAGCTCGGCCTGCGGGGCGACCACCGTGGCGATGTCGCGGCCCTCGACGACCGCGCCACCGGTCGGCTGGGAGGCGTCGATCAGCTCGCGCTGGCGGCGAATCAGCTCGGCCCGGACTTCGAGGTTGGTAGCGATCTTGCTGACACTAGCGCTGATCCGCGGATCGCGGATCGCCTCCGTCACGTCCACGCCGTCGGCGGCGAACTGTGCCCGCTGTGGATCGGTGCTGATCGACAGCTGTACTGCGCGGGCCCGGTCGGCGACCGCGGCGAGGTCGTCCAGGTCCAGCCCGTGCTCCAGCGCGGACCAGGTCACGGCCCGGTACATCGCTCCGGTGTCCAGGTACTGCAGACCGAGCCGGCTGGCGACTCCGCGGGCCGTGCTCGACTTACCGGACCCGCTAGGGCCGTCAACAGCGATGATCATGGCCCGAAGATTACCGGTGGACGGACCAGCCCCGCTCGGTCAGTACCCGGACCAGCTGATCCACCGATGCCGGTTTGACCGACAGCTCGACCTCACCGACCGGGCGGCCCGGGTTGTGGTCGATGCGCAGATCCTCGACGTTGGCGCCGGATTCGGCCGCGTCCGCGAACAGCCGGGCCAGCTGGCCGGGCCGGTCGGGGATGGTGACGAGCACCGGAACCAGATCGATGTGCGGCGTACCGTGCTTGCCCGGGACCCGGATCGCGCCGGAGACGCCGCGGTTCAGTACTGCGGTCACCTCGTCGGTCGCCTCTTCCTTGCCCAGGGCAATCAGCAGGCGGTCCAGCTCGTCGCGGATCTGCTCCAGCAGGCCGCTCAGCGCGGGCGAGTTGGCCGAGACGATTTGGGTCCAGAGCCCGGGGTCGCCGGCCGCGATCCGGGTGACGTCGCGAACACCTTGGCCGGACAGCTCGAGATGCGCTGCCGGCGCGTCGACGAGAGTGCCCGCGGCCAGGGACGACATCAGCTGCGGCAGGTGCGAGACGCGCGCCACCGCGAGGTCGTGGTCGGCGACGGACAGCTCGACCGTCCGGGCTCCCGCGGCCTCGGCGAGCCGGCGTACCAGCTCGACCGCGTCGGGGTCGCTGGTCTCGTGCGGGGTGATCGCCCAGGTCGCGCCCTCGAACAGGTCCGCGCGACCGGCCAGCGGGCCGTTCCGCTCGGACCCGGCCATCGGGTGGCTGCCGACGTACCGGGAAAGTTCTTCCGGTGCGTCGACCAGGGCGCGGGCGTCGAGGAGCGGCTTCGACTTCACGCTGGCCGCGTCGGTGACGATCGCGTCGGTCTGCTGGAGCTGCTCGACGACAACTCGGCCGACATGGTCGGGCGGTACGGCGACGACGACGAGTTGCGGCTCGATCTGGACCAGGCGCGAGCCGGCCCCGATCCGCTCGGCCATCAAGGCGTTGTCGGGATCGGCGTCGACCAGCTCCACCACGACACCGAGCCGGCCGAGCGCCAGGCCGATCGACGTACCGATCAGGCCGGTTCCGACGATCCGGACGGGTCCCCGCAGCTCGGTCACTGGGCGCCGGTCAGGTCGGGGCGCAGGCTGACGGCACCGTGCAGGTAGATGTGCTGGATCTTCTCCCGCGACCGCGGCGACTCGGCGTGCACCATCATCCGGACCACCCGCGGCAGGGCGTGCGGTACGTCGATCTCCTGCATGCACATCAGCGGAACGTCGGTGAGCCCGATCTGCCGGCCGGCCACCGCCGGGAACTCCGAGTGCAGGTCCGGCGTGACGGTGAACAGGATGCTGATCAGGTCCTCCGACTCCAGGTCGTTGGCCTCCAGCACGGCCCGGACCAGCTCGGCGGACCGCTCGAGCAGATGCTCGCGCTCGTCCACCTCGAGCTGGGTGGCACCGCGGATCGCCCGTACCGCCACAGCGTCTGCCTCCTAGATCGATGGTGCTCAGTACTGTCAACCCTAGGACAGAAGCCCCGCCCCGTGCTCCACCGTCTCGGATACTGCTCCTCGCGCCGCCCTGCCGGTTGCGTCAGCGCCCGGTCTGGGCCTCGGCGGCGTCGACGGTCTGCTCGAGCAGGAGCGCGATCGTCATCGGCCCGACCCCGCCCGGCACCGGGGTGATCAGGCTCGCGACCTGCGCCGCCTCACCGAAGTGGACGTCGCCGACGTTGCCTTCGTTGTATCCGGCATCGATCACCACCGCCCCCGGCTTCAGCCAGTCGCCGCGGACGAAGTTCGCCCGGCCGACCGCCGCAACCACGATGTCGGCGGTCCGGACGATGTCTGCCAGGTCACGCGTCTTCGAGTGCGTGTAGGTGACTGTCGCGTTCGATGCCAGCAGCAACATCCCGGCCGGCTTGCCGAGGATCGGGCTGCGGCCGATCACGACGGCGTGCGCGCCTTCCAGCGGTACGTCGTACGCCTGCAGCAACCGGAGGATGCCGCCCGGCGTACAGGAGACGAAGCCGGGCTCGCCGAATGCCATCGCGGCGAATCCGTGCATGGTCACGCCGTCGACGTCCTTGGCCGGAGCGATCGCCTCGAACGCTGCCCGCTCGTCGATCTGCGCGGGCACCGGATGCTGCAACAGGATGCCGTGCACCTCAGGATCGCCGGACAGCTTGTGCAGCTCTGCCACCAGCTCCTCGGTGGTCGTCTCGGCCGGCAGTACGACGCTCCGCGACCCAATCCCGGCCTTCTTGCTCCGGTTCTGCTTCATCCGGACGTACGTCGCCGACGCCGGGTCATCCCCCACGAGCACCGTCGCCAGACACGGCTGTACGCCGGTCTCGGTCCTGAGCTTCTCGGCCCGCTCCCCCGCCTTGGCCACCATCTCGGCCGCCAGCTCGGTCCCGACCATCAACCGTGCTTCAGTCATCACGCACTCCCTCGGGCATCGACGAATCTCTCGGATGCCCAGGCGCGCGGCTCAGCCGGCAGACCACCGGCGGACCGTTCCCCGGTGGTGATCCACCTCAGCGCCAGTCGCGGTCCGCCGGGAAGTTTACTCGGCGCCGAAGAAGCTCCGGCACTGCGCCAGCCCTTCGACCTGTACTGCGCGCGGTCGCCAGTTGGCGCGAGTGAGCCGCAACCGGTCCGAAACCACCGCCTCGCCATGCAGCACGTCGCGCGAGATCCCGTCCGGCTGGTAGCCCAGCTTGCGGGAGACCGCCTGGGAGGCGTGGTTGTCCTGGAAGACCTCCGACGTGGCCGCCTCCGCTCCGAGCTCCGCGAAGGCTAGGTGCAGGAGCAGTACGAGCTTCCGTTCCGTAGCCCTGACCGTGATGGGCCAAGCCGAACCAGGACGAGGAGCGAACTTCCCGCAGTACTGCGAACTGCTTCGCTGCCAGGGTGACTAATCCGATCGGGACGCCGTCGCGGAAGACGGCCAGGTCGAGACCCCAGTCGTCAGGTGACCAACTCCCCAGGCCGCTCCAGTGCGCCTGCATCACCCACTGGGCACGCTTGGCCGGCTCCAGATCGGTCCACGGCGTGAGGAACGGGCGTTCACCGGGTTCGTGGATCCCGGCGGCGGCGAGGTCGGCCAGCTCCGCGAGTTCGTTCTCGGTGGGCAGCCGGAGTACGAGGCGCTCGGTGGTGAGGCGGAGCTGGCGCAGCGGCCAGTGGGTGGTCAGCACCTGGCACAGCGTGAGGCCGACCGAGGCTGCGGGCAACTGAATTTAGAGCAGGCCGGCGTGGTCGAGGACGAGGTAGGCGGCGTCGGTGCCGGTCATGGCGCCGGGGGTGCGGAGTTCGGTGCGGAACTCGTCGAGGGTCAGCTCGACGGGGACACAGTCTTCGAAGTCGTCGAGGGACTGCTTGCCGTCGGGGCGGCAGCCGCGGGCGATCGCGACGTACTTGCGGAAGGTCGAGGAGGAGCCGGACCAGGTCCAGCCCATCACCTCGATCGAGTCGCAGGTGTAGCCGGTCTCTTCCTCCAGCTCACGCCGGCCCGCGTCCGCCGGGTCCTCACCGGGGTCGATCAGGCCACCGGGGAGGTTCGTGACGATCTTGTCCGGCCCCGCGCGAAACATCCGAACGGCGACGATCCGGCCGTCGGGCGTCAACGGAAGAACGGTCACACCGGCTCTGACACCGGCAGCACTCTCCGGTCCGAAGACGTCCCAGTCAGCCTCGCGGCCGTCAGGCAGCCGATACCGCCGCACGTTCACGGTCAGAAAGCCGTTGTAGCCAACCTTCTCGCCGAGCAACACCCACGGCTCAGGATCACCAGGTCGCGGTGGAACCGAAGCGTCCGCCCCGGAGGGGTCCGGGGCGGACGGTAGTGAGGTCGTCACAGCGGGCGGTCGGTGTCCGGGGTTTCGGGTGGGGCGATTGGGGCGTCGTCGTCGTCTTCGGCGGGCGGGGCGACCGGCGAGTCGTCGACGGAGTCGCTCTCGTAGTTGCCGCCGTTGACCGTCTCGGTCGCCTCGGTGTGCGCGGCCGGGTCGGTCGGCGCCGTGTCCGGCCGGGACTCGGACAGGATCCGGGCCAGCGTCTCGTCGGAGATCCGCTTGAACTTGCGCATCTGGGTGCGGGTCCGGTCGAGGATGGCGACCTCGATCTGGTCCGGCTCCAGCTGCCGTACTTCGGTGCCGTCGTGGCCGAGCGCATCCACCGCGAGGCGCAACGCCCCCGCCAGCGAGATGCCCTCGGAGTAGTGCTCACCGACGTACTCCGCGACCTGCTCGGCCGGGCCACCCATCACGGCGTAGCCGCGGACGTCCGCGATCGAGCCGTCGTAGGTGAGCCGGTAGATCTGGTCGTCGGCCGCGGTGGCGCCGACCTCGGCGACCAGGATCTCCACCTCGAGCGGCTTCTCGCCACCGGAGGAGAAGATCGCGCCGAGGGTCTGCGCGTAGGCGTTGGCCAGCGCCCGGCCGGTGACGTCGCGCCGGTCGTAGGAGTACCCGCGCATGTCGGCCAGCCGGACGCCGGCGATCCGCAGGTTCTCGAACTCGTTGTACCGCCCGACTGCCGCGAAGGCCATCCGGTCGTAGATCTCGGCCACCTTGTGCAGCGCCGGGGACCGGTTCTCGGCCACGAACAGGATGCCGTCGGCGTACTGCAGCGCGATCGCGCTGCGGCCCTTGGCGATGCCCTTGCGCGCGAAGTCGGCCCGGTCCCGCATCAACTGTTCGGGCGAGACGTAGAACGGCGTACTCATCTAGGGTGTCGTCCTCTATCAGTCGATGGTGGTCAGGTGAGGGACGCGGCCGGGCCGTCGGGACGCTGGTGCCGGGCGGCCATGATCGAGTCGACGATCTCGCCGATCTCGTCGGCGGACAGCCGCTGGTAGCCGTCGGAGGTGACCACCCCGACCACCGGGAAGATCCGCCGCATCATGTCCATCCCACCGGTCGCGGAGTCGTCGTCTGCGGCATCGACCAGCGACTGGATCGCCGCCGTCACACACTCGGTGGCCGACATGTCGTCGCGGTAGAGCTTCTTCAGCGCGCCGCGGGCGAACACCGAGCCCGAGCCGACGCTGTGGAAGTGGGTCTCCTCGTACCGCCCGCCGGTCGGGTCGTAGGAGAAGATCCGGCCGCCCTTGAGGTCGTGGTCGTAGCCCGCGAACAGCGGCACCACGGCCAGGCCCTGCATCGCCATCGCCAGGTTGCCCCGGATCAAGGCGGACAGCCGGTTCGCCTTGCCGTCGAGGCTGAGCGTGGTGCCTTCGAGCTTCTCGTAGTGCTCGAGCTCCACCTGGAACAGGCGCACCATCTCGACCGCGAGCCCGGCGCTGCCGGCGATCCCGACGCAGGAGTACTCGTCGGCGGGGAACACCTTCTCCATGTCCCGCTGGGCGATGATGTTGCCCATCGTCGCGCGCCGGTCGCCGGCCATCACGACGCCGCCGGCGAAGGTGGCGGCGACGATCGTGGTGCCGTGCGGGACGTCCTTGGACAGGTCACCCGCCCCCAGGTTGCGTCGTCCCGGCAACAGGTCGGGCGCGTGCCCGGCCAGGAAGTCCATGAACGACGAGCCACCTGGGGTCAGGAAGGCTTCCGGCAACCGGCCGGAGGCATCGAATGTCATCTAGCGGTTCACTCCCCACCCTTTTGCACGAAGCCGCGGACGAACTCTTCCGCGTTCTCCTCCAGCACCTCGTCGATCTCGTCGAGGATCGAGTCCACGTCGTCGTCGAGCCGTTCCTTGCGCTCGGCCACGTCCTCGGTCGACTTGACCTCGGTGACCTCTTCCTCGGTCGACGAGCGCTTCGGCTGCTTGTGCTGCTGTCCGCCGTCTTTCGCCATGGCACACACCTCCTAGAACCGCAGTGGAGAGCCGCCCAACCGGCCCTCTATGGCGACCCTACCCGGCCGCGCCCCCAGTAATGGTGCGAACCAGGTCACTGGCGGTGTCGCACTGGTCCAAAAGTGCTCCGACGTGCGCTTTCGTCCCGCGCAGCGGGTCCAGCGTCGGGATCCGCTGCAGCGACTCGCGGCCCGGCAGGTCGAAGATCACCGAGTCCCAGGAGGCGGCGGCGACCTGACCGGCGTACTGCTGCATGCAGCGGCCGCGGAAGTACGCGCGGGTGTCCGTCGGCGGGTGCGAGACGGCCATCCGGATCTCCTCGTCGCTGACCAGGCGCTGCATCCGGCCGGCCTTGACCAGCTTGTAGTACAGCCCCTTGTCCGGACGAAGATCGGCGTACTGCAGGTCGACCAGGTGCAGCTTCGAGTCGTCCCACTCCAGCCCGTCGCGGTCGCGGTAGGACTGCAGCAGCTTCAGCTTGGCGACCCAGTCGAGCTGGTCGGACAGCTGCATCGGGTCGGTCGCGAGCTGGTCGAGAACGCTTTCCCAGCGCTGCAGCACGTCCTTGGTCTGCCGGTCCGCGTCGTCGCCGTACTTGTTCTCGACGTACTTGCGGGCCTGCTCCAGGTACTCCACCTGGAGCTGGACGGCGGTCAGCTTGCGGCCGTCCTTCAGCGTGATCAGGTGCGTGCAGGTCGGGTCGTGGCTGATCTCGTGCAGCGCGGTCACCGGCCGGTCGACGGACAGGTCGTCGGTCAGCCAGCCGTCCTCGATCATCGCCAGCACCAGCGAGGTGGTGCCGACCTTCAGGTACGTCGAGATCTCGGACAGGTTCGCGTCGCCGATGATCACGTGCAGCCGGCGGTACCGGTCCGGGTTCGCGTGCGGCTCGTCGCGGGTGTTGATGATCGGCCGCTTCAGCGTCGTCTCCAGGCCGACCTCGACCTCGAAGTAGTCGGCCCGCTGGCTGATCTGGAAGCCGTTGGTGTTGCCGTCCTGGCCGATCCCGACCCGGCCGGCGCCGGTGACCACCTGGCGGCTGACGAAGAACGGGGTCAGGTGCCGCACGATCGAGGCGAACGGCGTCGACCGGCGCATCAGGTAGTTCTCGTGCGACCCGTACGACGCGCCCTTGTTGTCCGTGTTGTTCTTGTACAGGTTCAGCGGTGGTGCTCCGGGGATCTGCCGCGCCTGCCGGGCGCCCTCCATGATCACCAGCTCGCCGGCCTTGTCCCAGACCACCACGTCACGCGGGTTGGTGCACTCGGGCGCGGAGTACTCCGGGTGGGCATGGTCGACGTACAGCCGGGCGCCGTTGGTGAGGATGACGTTCGCCAACCCGGTCTCCTCGTCGGTGAGCTGACTCGAGTCCGCCACCTCCCTGCTCAGGTCGAAGCCGCGCGCGTCCCGCAGTGGGTGCTCCTCGTCGAAGTCCCACCGCGTCTTGCGCGCCAACGGCTGCGTCTGCGCATAACCGTTCACCACCTGGCTCGAGGTCAGCATCGGGTTCGCCCCGGGCTGGCCAGGAACCGAGATGCCGAACTCGGTTTCGGTCCCCATGATCCGCCGCACACTCATACGATCGAGCCTACGCGGTCGCACCGACCAGAGCATGTCGCCGGTCCACAGCTTCGGCACACGCGGCACTGAGTGGCCACCCGGATCGAGTGTGATCGTTTCCGATCGGAACCGTTCAGGGGCTTGCCTCGCAGGTCCCGACCGTCGAGGGTCCCGGGGTGACGACTGACCTGCGGAGCCTGTTGAAAGGCGCAAGAGACCGCATCCCGGTACGGCCGCTGCGAGACAGGGAAGCCTGGGCAGCGGTCGATCGGGAGCTCCTGGCCGAGCTGCTGGCGAAGGCAGAGGCCGAACGCGCCCGGCCCTGGCCGAACCCGACCTTGAGCCAGTACGCGCGCTTCTGGCGAGACGGCGAACGTACGCCGTACGAGGACGTCGCTGGTCAGCTCCGTAATCGGACCGCCCTCAATGTCGTAGTAGCGGCCGCCACGGGCGCACAGGAGTGGCTGGACGAAGCAGCGGACGGGCTGCTCATGCAGTGCGAGCAGACCAGTTGGTGCTGGGCAGCTCACGAGTCCTTCGCGACGGCCCGTGGTGAGGTGCTGCCCGACCCTCGCGACCCGTACGTCGACCTCGGCGCGGGCGAGTCGGCTGCGATCCTGGCCTGGGCCGACCTAGTGCTGGACAGTGCCCTGGACGAGCGGGTCCCTGGCCTCCGGCGGCGGATGCGTGCCGAGGTACGCGATCGGGTGATCGACCCGTTCCTGCGCCGCCGCGACTGGCACTGGCTCGGCCTGGACGGTCGGCAGCACAACTGGAACCCGTGGATCCACAGCAACATCCTCATCACGGCTCTGACCCTCGTGGACGACCCGGAGCTGCAGGCCGAGGTGGTTGACCTGGTGCTCGAAGGACTGGGCCGGTACGTCGAAGCCCTGCCGGCTGACGGCGGTTGCGACGAGGGCTACGCCTACTGGTGGAATGGCCCGGCCCGTCTCGCGGGAGCGCTGGAGCTGGTCGACTGGGCGACCGCAGGCGCGCTGAACAGCTTCGACCCGCCAGTACTGCGTGAGCTGGCGCGTTTCCCCCACCGAATGGCACTCGGCGACGGGTGGTACGTCAATGTCGCCGACGGCCCGGCTCGCCCGTCCGCAGACCAGCCCTGGCACGTACTGCATCGCTGGGGCGCTCGCAACGGAGACCCGGCCGTCATGGCCCACGCAGCCGCCCACAAACGACCACTCGTCAACCTGGAAGCCGGTCTAGGCCGTGCCTTGGTAGGACTCTTCGACCCAGCCTGGACGGCCGCTGAGCCAGCCAAACCGCCACTGCCCGCAACCACCTGGCTAGCCGACGTGCAAGTCCTGGTAGCGAGACAACAGGCCGGTACTGCGACAGGTCTCACCCTGGCAGCCAAGGGCGGCCACAACGCCGAGAACCACAACCACAACGACATCGGCTCCTACCTGGTCGCGTACGACGGCACACCGGTGCTCATCGACCTCGGCCAGCCGACCTACACGCGCAGTACCTTCAATGAGGACCGCTACACGATCTGGACGATGCAGAGCCAGTGGCACAACGCCCCGACGATCAACGGCCACGACCAGTGCCCTGGTCAGGAGTACGCCGCCCGTGACGTCGCAGTCCAGCTCACCGACGACATCGCCGAGCTCCAGCTGGACCTGGCCGCCGCGTACCCGTCCGACGCCGGCTGCGACCACTGGCTGCGCGCAGCCCGCCTAGACCGCCAGGCCGGAGCAGTAGTCGTCACCGACACGTGGCCCACCACAGTCAACGCCGTACTACGCCACGTCCTCGCCGGCAGCGTCAGTGCAAGAGCCAACGGCTCCTGCACAATCCGGTCAATGGCAGGCGGCATCATCAAGCTGGCCTGGGATCCTGCACTGGGCGAAGGACACCTCGAGACCCAGCCAGTCACCGACCCACTGCTCAGTGGCGTCTGGGGCGAAGCTGTCCACCGCCTGTCGATCCCAGTCGAGCAGGGCGGAACCTTTGAACTGACCATCGAGTCTGGAGAGCAGCATGACTGACCTGTCCCCCATCACTGGGCTGACGAGGGACCACTGGGCTGCGTCGGCGGACAACCTACTCCTGTCGCTCCGCCCGTGGGCCTCACCCGACCATGCCCGGATCGAGCTACCAGGACGGCCCAGTCGCTACGGCCCGGACAGCGACACGTTGGAGGCGTTCGCACGGACCTTCCTCCTGGCCGCCATCCGTTTGAAGGGCGAAGACGGCAAGGACCCGCACGACTTCGCCAACTGGTACGCCGCCGGCCTGCGCGCCGGGACGACGCCCGGTTCACCCACTGCCTGGCCACGGCCCGACGTGCTCGGCCAGGCGAAGGTGGAAGCCTGCTCGATCGCCCTGGGCCTCCACCTGAGCCGGCCCTGGCTCTGGGATCGCCTGGACGCTTCGGACCAGGCCAACATCGTGGACTGGCTGTCGACCGTGATCGGCGAGGAGTACCCGCCGATCAACTGGGTGTGGTTCCAGATCGTCGTCGAGACCTTCCTGCGGTCAGTAGGCGCGTCCTGGTCGCAGGACGACATCGACAGTGGCCTCGCCGTCCACGAGTCCCTCTACCGAACCGGCGGCTGGTACGCCGATGGTCCGGAACGCTCCTACGACCACTACAACGGCTGGGCTCTGCACGTCTATCCACTGCTCTGGGCAGACATGGCACCCGACCTCTGCGCGCCAGAACTACGCCAGGCTTGGGCGGAGCGCCTCAGTAGCTTCCTGGACGACGCCGCCCTGCTAGTGGGCTCCGACGGTTCACCCCTGCAGCAGGGCCGCAGCCTCATCTACCGCTTCGCCGCCGCGGCTCCCTTCTGGGTCGGCGCGATGACAGGAGCGACCAAGCTGAGCCCCGGCTTGATCCGGCGAGCGTCCTCCGGGATGCTGCGCCACTTCACCGACCACGGCGTCCCCAACGAACAAGGCCTGCTCTCCATCGGCTGGTACGACGAGTGGCCGGCCATGGCGCAGTCGTACTCCGGCCCCGGTTCGCCGTACTGGGCTGTGAAGGGCATGCTCGGCTTGGCCCTTCCAGCGGATCACCCTGTGTGGACAGCGATTGAAGAGCCTCTCCCCGCAGAGCAGAGCGACACGGTGAAGGCTCTGGAGGCACCCGGTTGGCTCGTGAGCACCACCGCGGCAGACGGCATCTCTCGAGTCATCAACCACGGCACGGATCACTCAGTGCCCGGCGACGACCGTTCCGACTCCCCGCTGTACGCCCGCCTCGGATACTCGACCAGCACCATGCCACCGCTGGCTGGCGACGCATCAGAGCGGCCTCGCGACAACAGCGCAGTACTGATCCATCCGGAGCGCGGTGCGACTCATCGGAACGGGTTCGAGACTCTCCAGTGCGGAGTGGGCGGAGCAACGGCAGTAGGTGTCTCCAGTGGACGGGCGCACTGGGTAGAGGTTGAGCACGACTCGCCGGACCACGGTTCAGGGCGCAGTGGGTCGGTCACCTGGGGTCCCAGGATCACGGTGGCTTCCCTGGTCCGGGGAGCCTGCGAAGTCCGCGCAGTACGGGTCCACGAGGCTGCACCCGACACTCACCTGGAACTCAGCGGCTGGCCGGTCGATCCCGCGGTCGGCCTCACTTCGGCGGTTATCCCCGTCAACGGCTTCGACAGCACCGACGTCCACCACGAGACAGGCACCAGCCCACAAGCCGAACAGGTAGCCATCCCAACAGCCCGTACTACGGGCCCGCCAGTCCCCGGGCTCATCTACGTTGCGTTCGTCCTACTGCATGGCAAGGAGGTGCAGGTCGACCTGCCGGCCGTCCAGGTCACCGACGAGTCAGTCAGCGTGACCTGGTCGGACGGGAGCACCGCGTCAGCCCTCTTGAAGGACGGGAGCAGGGAACCGTAGGCCACCCGAGTCCACGCCCGGCCGCGGTACCGAGGAGTTCCGGATGATGAGCTCCGGGATGATCAGCACCCGCTGGGTTGGCCGCCGCTTGCCCTCCAGCAGCCGGGACACCATCATCTCCACGGCCACCCGGCCGACCTGCGGCTTGCCGGGCCGGATGGCGGTCATCGCCGGTTCGGCCAGCCCTGCCACCTCGTCGTCGTAGGCGATCAGCGCCAGGTCGTCGGGGATCACCAGACCCTGCTCCGCGCAGTACTGCGCGATCGACATCGCGTCGGGATCGCTGTGCACGATCAGGGCCGTCGTGCGGGTCTTGCGGCAGCGGTCCAGCAGTTGCGCGATGACCTCGCGATGGCCGGGCTGGTCCAGGCCGACCGTGTCGCGGAGTACCAGTTCGTTCGGCAGGCCGAGGTCCGCGCAGGCCGACTCCCAGCCCTCTGCCAGGTGAGCGGAGGTCGGACTGCCCTTGGAGAGAACCAGACCGAGCCGGCGGTGCCCGTGGTCGTACAGGTGACGGACGGCCAGCTCCAGCCCGAGCGCGTGGTCGCTGCGCACCCACTCCAACAAGGGATGCGTGCGCCGCCAGCGAGGCGTCTGGCGTTCCACCAGGATGACCGGGACCGGCAGCTTGGCTATCCAGTCGATCATCTCGTCCGCGCCCGGTCCGTCGAGAGTCGGCGCCAGCAGCAGGCCCTGGACCTGCTGTGCCTCGATCAACCGGCTGATCTGCCGCCTGTCCTCGGCAGGGTCGTAACTCGACCCGCGCAGCTGGATGTGGACTCCCTGGGCCGCTGCGGCCGTGCGGGCACCCCCGACGATCGGCGGCCAGTAGTAGTCCAGCGACGGCACGACCATGCCGATGGTGAAGCGGGAGACGGCCGGCCGCGACCGCCTCGGCGGCGCGGAGTCCAGCTCGGTCGGCAGCGTCGCTCCACCGTGCACCTTGGTCAGCAGGTTCTGCGCCGCGAGCGCCGCGATGTCCCGTCGCACGGTCAGCTCGCTGACCCCGAGCAGCAGCGCGATGTCCTTGACCCGGACGGCCCCGTGCCGCCGCAGCTCCTCCATCAGGCGCTCCCGGCGCTGCACGTTGAACAGCCGGTCGTCGGCCATCGTCACGCCTCCCGATCTCGTGTTCGAGTCTGATCGTTTCGGACCGTTTCGATTCGAGCCGTAGAGAGCGGCGTTCGAATCCGGATATCCAGGTTCCCACATGAACGCCAGATGACGGCACTGTTGCCCGTCCGTATCAGCCCACCCGGCCCTCAGGAGATGCATGAAGAGCAAGCCAGCCGCCTTGGTCGTGATGGACCGCGACAGTGTCCGGGCCCATTTCGACGCCGAGCGGCTCGACACCCTCGCGGGCCTGGTCGCGCTGGGCGATCCGGTCTGGGCCGACGAGCTCGACTCCCCCGCTGCGCGGGCCCGGCTCGCCGAGGTCGAAGTACTGGTCACTTCGTGGGGTGCTCCCCAACTGACCGCGGAACGGCTCGCGGCGGCGCCCAACCTGAAGGCTGTCTTCCACTGTGCGGGCAGCGTCCGGTCGCTGGTCGCCGACGAGGTCTGGGGCCGGGGTATCCGGGTCAGCAACGCCGCTGACGCGAACGCGATCCCGGTCGCGGAGTACACGCTGGCCGCCATCATCTTCGCCGGCAAGAAGGTGCCCTTCCTGGCGGCGGACGAGCGGTCGGCGTACCAGGGCTGGCAGCACTTCACCGGGTACGGCGACCTCTCGAACTTCCGGCGGACCGTCGGTGTGGTCGGCTACTCCCGGATCGGCCGCCGCGTGGTCGACCTGCTCCGGGTGCTCGACGGAGTCACCTGCCTGGTCTCCGACCCGTACGCCGACCCGGCCGAGGTGGCCGCCGCCGGAGCCGAGTTGGTCGACTTGGCCGACCTGCTCCCCCGGGCGGACGTGCTCTCACTGCACGCGCCCGAACTCCCCGAGACCCGCCACCTGATCGGCGAGCAGGAACTGAAGCTGCTGCCCGACCAGGCGACCGTCATCAACACCGCGCGCGGTAGCCTGCTCGACCCGGCCGCGCTGGCCGCCGAGTGTGCGGCCGGCCGGTTGTTCGCGATCCTCGACGTCACCGACCCCGAACCACTCCCGGCCGACTCCCCGCTGCGGGGCCTGCCGGGCGTCCTGATCACGCCGCACATCGCCGGCTCCCAGGGCACCGAGATTCTCCGGCTCACCGACCACGCCCTCGCTGAGCTCGCCCGATGGACCGCGGGTGAACCCCTGCGGACCGAAGTCACCGCCGAAGCCATGACCTTGCACGCCTGAACCATCCGTCCAGAACCCTGCCCGAAGGAAGAGACCATGAACCGCACGATCCTCAAGACGCTGGCGGCCACCGCCGGACTGGCGCTCGCGCTCGCCGGCTGCGGCGGCGACGACAAGCCGGCCGCCTCGGCCGGCGGCAAGACGGTGGTGAAGATCGCCCTCTGGAACTACGCCAGTACGCCGGAGTTCAAGGCGCTGATCGACGGCTACGAGGCCGAGAACGCGGGCGTCGACATCCAGCCGGTCGACATCCTCGCCGACGACTACTCCGACAAGCTCACCACGATGCTGGCCGGCGGTGACACCACCGACATCCTGACGATGAAGAACGTCACCGACTACGCGCGCTACGCCAACCGCGGCCAGTTGCTGCCGCTCACCGACGAGGCGGGCAAGCTGGACAAGGCGAAGTACTCCGGTCTCACCGACTTCGACCTCAAGGGCGAGTACTTCGCGCTGCCGTACCGGCAGGACTTCTGGCTGCTCTACTACAACAAGACGATGCTGAAGGCGGCCGGTGTCGATCCGTCGAAGCTGACCTGGAGCGACTACTCGGCCGCGGCCAAGAAGCTCACCAAGGGCAGCGGCGGCAGCAAGGTCTACGGCACCTACCACCACACCTGGCGCTCGGTCGTCCAGGCGATCGCCGCGGCCCAGACCGGCGGCGACCTGCTGAGCGGCGACTACGGCTTCCTGAAGGACCAGTACAACGTCGCGGTCGACCTGCAGAAGGCCGACGCCGCGATGCCGTGGGCAACGGCCTCCAGCCAGAAGATCTCGTACCGGACGATGTTCTCCACCAGCAAGACCGCGATGATGCCGATGGGCACCTGGTACATCGCCGGGCTGCTGCAGGACAAGAAGGACGGCAAGCCCACCCCGGACTGGGGCATCGCGCCGCTGCCGCAGGTGGACCAGAGCGGCAAGGTCACCACCTTCGGCTCGCCCACCGCCTTCGCGGTGAACAAGAAGTCCAAGAACGCCGACGCGGCCAAGCAGTTCGTCACCTGGGCCTCCGGCCCGAAGGGCGCCGCCGCGATCAGCAAGATCGGCGTGGTGCCGTCGTACAGCGACGACGCGATCCTCAGTTCGTACTTCGCGCTGGCCGGGATGCCGCAGGACGAGCCGGCCAAGAAGGCGTTCAAGCCCGACACGGTCAAGCTGGAGATGCCGGTCAGCGAGAACTCCTCCGACGTCGACGCGATCCTCACCGAGGAGCACGAACTGGTGATGGTCGGTGAGAAGTCCGTCGACCAGGGCATCGCGGAGATGGGCAAGCGGGTCAAGTCCGAGGTGGGCTGACCGAATGCCCGCCACCACCCACAGCCCCAGCCGGCAGCGCCGCCGGACGACGCTCGTCGGCTGGAGCTTCATCCTGCCGAACTTCCTCGGCTTCGCCACCCTGACGCTGGTCCCGGTGATCGCGTCACTGGCCCTGTCGTTCATGGCCTGGAACTCCTACAGCCCGCCCGAATGGGTCGGCCTGGACAACTTTCGCCGGATGATCGGCAACGACACGTTCTGGACGGCACTGCGCAACACGACGTACTACGCGGTCGGGCACATCCCGTTGACGCTGGCCGCGGCGCTGGGCTTCGCGGTACTGCTCAACCAGAAGCTGAAGGGCGTCCGGTTCCTCCGGACGGCCTTCTTCTTCCCCTACATCACCTCGCTGGTCGCGGTGGCGGTGGTCTGGAACATGCTGTTCAGCCCCGAGGTCGGGCCGGTCAACCAGTTCCTGCGGGCGATCGGCATCGACCACCCACCCGGCTGGACCACGTCGACGACCTGGGCGATGCCCGCGGTCATCATCACCAGCGTGTGGCGGGATCTGGGCTACTACCTGATCCTCTACCTGGCCGGGTTGCAGACCATCCCGGGTGAGCTCTACGAGGCGGCCAAGGTCGACGGCGCGAACGCGTGGCAGCGGTTCTGGCAGATCACCGTGCCGTCGTTGCGGCCGACAACCTTCTTCGTGCTGATCATGCTGACGATCTCCAGTTTCAAGGTCTTCGACCTGATCCAGATCATGACCGAAGGCGGGCCGGGACGGTCGACGCTGGTGCTGTCCCAGCTGATCTTCCGCGAAGGCATCACCCAGGGCCGGTTCGGCTACTCCTCGGCGATCGCGATGGTGCTGTTCGTGATCGTGCTGCTGATCACCGTGATCCAGTTCCGCCTGCAGAAAAGGAACGAGGCATGAGCGCAACGATCACTGACCTGCCGCCACTGGACGCCACCAAGCCGCCGTCCGCGCCGGCACCGTTGCGGCGCGGGTCGCCCCTGCGTACTGCGGGGCAGGTGGCTCTGCACGCGGTGCTGGCCGTGCTTGCGCTCGCCGTGCTGGTGCCGTTCGGCTGGATGCTGATCTCGTCGGTGAAGCTCGACACGGAGGTCTTCACCGTGCCGATCCAGTGGATCCCCGACGAGTTCCACTGGGACAACTTCACCCGGATCTGGAGCCGGATCCCGCTCGGCACCTACCTGGGCAACTCGCTCTTCCTCAGCGTCACGATCACCGCGTTGCAGGTGCTGACCGGCAGCTTCGCGGCGTACGGGTTCGCCAAGGTCAGGTTCCCCGGCCGGGACGTGCTCTTCCTGGCCTACATCGCCACGATCGCGGTGCCGTGGCAGGCGTACATGGTTCCGCAGTACATCATCATGGAGAAGGCCGGGCTGGTGAACACGCACCTGTCGCTGATCCTGCTCCAGGCGTTCAGCGCCTTCGGTGTCTTCCTGATGCGGCAGTACTACATGACCATCCCGGACGAGCTCAGCGAGGCCGCCCGGCTGGACGGGCTCAGCGAGTACGCGATCTGGTACCGGATCATCCTGCCGCTGTCGAAGCCCGCGCTGGCCAGCCTGGCGCTGCTGACCTTCGTGAACACCTGGAACGACTACATGGGCCCGTTCATCTACCTGACCGACAACGACCTGTGGACGGTCCAGCTCGGTCTGCGGTCCTTCGTCGGCCTGTACGACGCGGAGTACGCGATGATCATGACCGGCTCGGTGCTCTCGGTGCTGCCGATCCTGATCGTCTTCCTGCTCGGACAGCGGTACTTCGTCCGCGGCATCGCGACCAGCGGGCTGAAGTGATGGCCACCGTCCGGCTCAACCTGCGGCACTCGTCGTGGGACCTGATCTGGTCGTCGGTGCACCGGATCCTGATGCTCAACGCTGCGATGGTCGTGGTGAACCTGCCACTGCTGGCCGCACTCGCGATCGTCGAACGCCCGTGGCACTACCCCGCCTTCTTCCTGGTCCTGGCTCTCACGCTGGGACCGTCGGTGGCGGGAGCGTTCGCCTACCTGGACGACGAAGACGATGGCCTGCGGCAACTGGTGCGTGCCTACCGGCGGCACTTCCGCCGGTCGGCCGCCCTCTGGTCGTTGTCGCTGGCAATGATCGCCGTACTGGTCACGGACATCGCAGTACTGCGCGGCTCCCGCGCCGGAGCCGTCCTGGTGCCGGCCCTGGTGGTGGCCGCCGTACTGGTCCTGTCGTCCGCGACCACCGCCCAGGCAGAGTTCGTACTGCGCCCCGCGGTGCGGCTGCGGGTTCTGCTGTGGTCGGCCCTCTACCTCTCGGTCCGGCGCTGGTGGATGACGGCGATGAACCTCCTGCTACTGCTGGTCGCCGCGGTGATCGTGAACCAGGCGCCGGTCCTGGGACTGGCCACCATTCCGGGATGCGTGATCTTCGTCGTGTGGCGCAACAGCCGCATGTGAGACTGCGGGGGTGGATGAACTAGTTGCTTTGCTGGACGCCGACGGCCGGGTGTGCGGGTCCGCGCCACGCTCGGTCATGCGGCGCGACAACCTGCGGCACGCGGCCACCGCCGTACTGGTCCGGAACAGTGCCGGTGAGATCTACGTGCACCGCAGGACCCCCACCAAGGACGTCTACCCGAGTCACTACGACATCGCCGCCGGTGGTGTCGTAGCCGCCGGCGAGGACCCGTACGACGCTGTGGTGCGCGAGCTGGACGAGGAGCTTGGCATCACCGGCGTCGAGCTGACCCGGCTGCCTGAAGGCGACTACGCCGACAGCCGGAGCAACTACCACGCCTATCTCTACACGTGCGTCTGGGACGGCCCGGTCAAGCACCAGCCCGAGGAGGTCGAGTGGGGCGCCTGGATGTCCCCTACTGACCTGGTCGCCAAGCTGGACGACCCCACCTGGCCCTTCACGCCCGACACCGTCGCCCTGCTGGGCTCGCTGGTCCGCGCGTACGCCCAGCCGACCGACGAGGCGTAGCTCTCCGAAGAAAGTTCGGCGCCGATGCAACCATCGGCGGATCGAGCGGTCACTTACCGCTGTGAACATCATCCTGACCGACGAGACGGAGCCCGCGATGGCCGCCGGACCCCCAGGGCCCGAGACCAGACCAGGGCCGGGGTCCGACCACGAACTGTGGGAACGGCTGCGGCACGGTGACCAGCTGGCCCTGGGCGAACTGTTCGATCGCTATGCGGACGAGGTGCACGCGTTCGCCTTCCGGCGTACCGCCTCCTGGAGCGCCGCCGAGGACGTCGTCCAGACGACGTTCCTGAGCACTTGGCGACGCTTCCAGCGCAACCCACCAGGCCCACTGAGCGCTCCGAGCGCCCGCGGCTGGCTGCTGGTCGTGGCCGGCAACGAATGCCGAACGCTGGCCCGCACTGCGGCCCGCATTCGCAACCTGATCGACCGTTTGCCCGACCCCGTCCACGGCACCGACCATGCCGCTGAGGTGGCGCGCAGGCTCGACGACGAACGCCGGATGTCGGCCATCCGCCAGGCAGTGGCCAAGCTGCCCCGGCACGAGCGGGAAACGCTCGAGCTGGTCGTCTGGGCCGGACTCACCCAGGCCGAGGCCGCGGACGCGCTCGGCGTACCGATCGGCACCGTCAAGGCCCGGCTGCACCGCACCCGTCGTCGCTTTCCCGACCTGCTGGCGCGGGTCGCTGTCACCGAGGAGCTCTCATGAACACCCAGTTGAACCCGCCACCCGTACCCCCGCTGAGCCAATCCACCCGGTCCCGGCTGCGGAATCGAGTGATGGACCAGGCCAGGCCCACGACCGGTCGCTCGGTCTGGCGATGGGCGGCGCCGGTGGTTGCCGTCGGCGGCGTCGCGGCGGTCGTTGCCGGCACTCTGGTGATGAGCGAAAAGCCGTCCGCCGATCCGGGCGTCGCCGGCACACCCGCGCCCAGCGCCGTGTCCCCCGCTCTGGGAGCTCCGAAGGTGGATCGCGGTGCGCTTTCGCCGGCCCTGCTGGCGGGCATCCAGGCCGACTGCCGGTGGCCCGATGAGCCCGAGGACGCCAAACTGCTCTGGAGCCGCCAGGTGCGCGGCATCACCACCGACAGCACGGCAGCGGTCGCGGTGGCCATCCAGCCGAAGAAATTCCCGCCGTCGGCCGAAAAGAGTGCCGCCCGCAAGAAGAGTGGCCTTGGCGCGTCTCCCGGCCCCTCTGCTTTCGAGCTCGGCGTGAGAGTCTGCATGACGCGGACGCCGCCATCAACGCGACTCGGGGGCGCCGGGGCGACTGTCGTCGTGGCCGACAAGGTGTGGAAGTCCCAGCCGACGGCCGCGCAAGGTTTGCAGGCGCTCGACACCAATGGCTTCGCGATGACGGAGAACGGCCGCACGCTGCAGTTGTGGACCCTGTACCGAGCCCGGCCGGAGATCTCGCGGGTCGAGGCCCGGGCCGTGTGGAAGGGCAAGACCGGTGAGTGGACGGAGGGCGTCGTCGAGGGCGGCTTCGCCTACACGGAGGTCCAGCTCGACGGGAAGTTCACGCTCGGCGAACACCTCAAGCAGCAGGTCCGCGCCTTCGACGCGGCCGGCAAGCCGGTACCGGTCAAGCTCTGACCCAAGGTCAAGCTTCCACAGAGCTGAGGTTCAACCAGAGGTTGAGCCTCAGCGGCTGGCGAAGCGAGTGATCGCGCGGGCCAGGTTGATGCCCACCAGGCCGCCCCAGCAGATGACGATGGCGAAGGCGCCTTCCTGGTTGGCGGCGATCGCGGTGATCGGGATGCCGGCCACCACCGAGACGATGGCCAGGGCGAGTCCGCCCGGGTCGCTCTCCCGGCTCGGCTCAGAGGCCTTCACCGGTGGCGTGGCCAGGTGCTGTGCGGTGTGCGCGTCGAGTTTCGCGAGGAACCCCTCGATGATCTCGGGTTCGTACTCCGCCCCGAGCTCCTGCCGCGCCGCCACCGCGGCCCGCAGGTCCTTCCGAACCTCATCCGTCGCCATGGCAGTTACGGTACGCCGCTGACCGCTCCAGGCGGATCAGGGCAAACCCTGACCCCTCCTCTGCCGATGGCGAGCTGGAAGCCAGGGACCTGGTGGTCCCAGGTCCCTGGCACTCGAGTAGATCTGGTGGTAGGTGGCGTCACCACCTCAGGGGAAGAGGGATCAGGTGGCGGTGCAGGTCACGGTCGGGCGAGTTTGGTTGCCGCCGTGCAGGACGGTGAAGCCGAAGGTGTTGCCGCTGCCGTTGGGGCGGGCGGTCATGACGTTTCCGCTGGTGTCCCAACTGACGGCGGCATTCCAGGTGGCGATGATCTTCTGCGGGGCGGCGACGGTGACGGTGACGGTCCAATTGCTGGAGCCAGTCACCGCGACCTGGCCGTTGAAGCGGTCGGGCCAGGACTGACCGTCGGAGTACGTCGCGGTGCATCCCCCGCTCGGCGGTGGGTCGACGGCGTCGGGGGCGACGGCACGGCCGGTCGTCGGAGAGATCATCCCCGCGCACAGGCCACGGCTTTGCAGCCCGGAGACGATCTGGGGAATCGCGGCGACGGTAGCCGCGTACTGGTCGTGCATGAGGATGCTCTGCCCGCTCGTGAGCCGCTCAGCGGCCGAGACGATCTGCGCGGTGGTGGCGCCGTTCCAGTCCTGGGAGTCGACGTCCCAGGTGATCGTCCTCAACCCGAGACCAGAAGCCACCGAGGCAAGGGTGGCGTTCGTTTCGCCGTACGGCGGCCGGAACAGCTTCGGCGTACCGCCGCCCGCGTTCTGGATCGCCGTCTGAGTGCGGGACAGCTCGGACGACATCGCGGCCGTGCTCAGCGTGAGCATGTGCGGGTGGGTGTAACTGTGGTTGGCGATCCACATCCCCGCACTCGCCTGAGCGGCGACCAGAGCCGGGTTGGCCGCGGCGTTCTGCCCGGTGTTGAACATCGTCGCCCGTACTCCGGCCGCCCGCAGCGCGTTGAGCAAGGCCGGGGTGTTACCGGGGTTCGGGCCGTCGTCGTACGTCAGCGCGACGTACCCGTTGCGGCAATCGGTCGGTGCAGATCCTCCATTGAGAGCGTCCAGCGTTGCCGTGTACGCCGGCTTCTTGTTGCCGTTGCCGTCGAACAGCAGGGGTGTGTCGCCGGACCGCCAGGAGTCGGTGTCCCGTACGCCCCACACGGTGATGCCGTTGCAGCGGGAGATCGCCAGGCAGGCGTTCGTCACCTGGCGGTACTTGTTCGCCTGGTCGGCGCCGGAGCCCTGGATGTCGAGCTCGGTGATCTGTACGTCGACGCCCAGCCCGGCGAAGGTGGACAACGTCGTCTGGAAATTGCTCGGCACCGGGTTACCGCTGTTGAAGTGCGCCTGCAGGCCGACACAGTCGATCGGCACGCCGCGGCTCTTGAAGTCGCGGACCATCGCCACCACGGCCTTGGTCTTCGCGTGGTCGGCGTTGTCGATGTTGTAGTCGTTGTAGCAGAGCTTGGCGCCCGGATCGGCGGCCCGGGCGGCCCGGAAGGCGGCCTCGATCCAGTCGTCGCCGGTGCGCTGCAGGTTCGAGTCACGCCGGGCCCCCGAGCTGCCGTCGGCGAAGGCCTCGTTCACCACGTCCCAGGCGTAGATCTTGCCACGGTAGTGGGTGGCGACCTGGGTGACGTGGTTCAGCATGGCGCTGCGCAGCGCGGTGCCGTTCAGGTTCTGCATCCAGCCGGGCTGCTGGGAGTGCCACGCGAGGGTGTGCCCCCGCAGGCGTTTGCCGTTGCTGGTCGCCCAGGTCGCGACCCGGTCGCCGGCGGTGTAGTTGAACTGGTTCTGGTTGGGCTCGGTGGCGTCGAGCTTCATCTCGTTCTCGGCGGTCACCATGGTGAATTCGCGGTTGGCGATGGTCGTGTAGGCCGCGTCGCTGAGTTTGCCGGCGCTGATCGCGGTACCGAAGTACCGGCCGCTCTGGGCGGCCGCGGCACCGAGGGTGGTGGCGGCTTCCGCGGCGGCCGGGACGAGTACCGCGAGGCCGGTCGCGGCCAAGGCACCGGCGGCCAAGGCCGCAAGGCTTCTTCTGATCATGCAGCTCACCTTTTCTGGGGGCGGTCAGATTCGAGTGACGTCACGCAGTGATGGTGGGCAGGCGGAACCGATAAATCAAGAGTGAAATCCCGGAAAACTTTCGAAATAGTTTCGTACTCTCGTTGTCACCTTTCCCTTTATCCTCAAGGCAGTCCGATACTTTTCGAAGACGTCTCTGTTCGACATTGTCAGCAGAATTGATCCGAAACGTTTCGAGCACTTGCGGTGACCCGAAGAGGCAGACAAAGCAGCAGCCGCCCCAGGGTCCGGAGACCCTGGGGCGGCTGCTGACGAAACGCTGGTTACAGGTACTGGCCGGTGTTGGTGGCCGTGTCGATGGAGCGGCCGGGCTCGGTGCCCTGCTTGCCGGAGATGAGCGTCCGGATGTAGACGATCCGCTCGCCCTTCTTGCCGGAGATCCGCGCCCAGTCGTCGGGGTTGGTCGTGTTCGGCAGGTCCTCGTTCTCCTTGAACTCGTCCACGCAGGCCTGCAGCAGGTGCTGGACCCGCAGACCCTTCTGGTTGTCGTCCAGGAAGGCCTTGATCGCCATCTTCTTGGCCCGGTCGACGATGTTCTGGATCATCGCGCCCGAGTTGAAGTCCTTGAAGTACAGGACCTCCTTGTCACCGTTGGCATAGGTGACCTCGAGGAAGCGGTTCTCGTCGGCCTCGGTGTACATCCGCTCGACCGTGCGCTGGATCATCCCGTTCACGCACTCGCGCCGGTCGCCACCGAACTCGTTCACGTCGTCGGCGTGCAGCGGCAGGGTGGTGGTCAGGTACTTCGAGAAGATGTCCCGGGCCGCCTCGGCGTCGGGCCGCTCGATCTTGATCTTCACGTCCAGCCGGCCCGGCCGCAGGATCGCCGGATCGATCATGTCCTCGCGGTTCGAGGCACCGATGACGATCACGTTCTCCAGGCCCTCGACGCCGTCGATCTCGCTCAGCAGCTGCGGGACGATGGTGTTCTCGACGTCGGAGGAGACCCCGGAGCCGCGGGTGCGGAACAGCGAGTCCATCTCGTCGAAGAACACGATCACCGGCATGCCCTCGGAAGCCTTCTCCCGGGCGCGCTGGAAGACCAGGCGGATGTGCCGCTCGGTCTCACCCACGTACTTGTTGAGCAGCTCCGGACCCTTGATGTTGAGGAAGAACGACTTCTGCCCCTCCACCCCGGTCCGCTCGGCGACCTTCTTGGCCAGCGAGTTGGCGACCGCCTTGGCGATCAGCGTCTTGCCACAGCCGGGCGGCCCGTACAGCAGGACACCCTTCGGCGGCTTCAGCTCGTGCTCGAGGAACAGGTCCTTGTGCAGGTACGGCATCTCGACCGCGTCCCGGATCTGCTCGATCTGGCCGGCCAGACCACCGATCTGCGTGTAGTCGATGTCCGGGACCTCTTCGAGCACCAGCTCCTCGACCTCGGACTTCGGGATCTTCTCGTAGACATAGCCGGAGCGGGGCTCCAGCAGCAGTGAGTCACCGGCCCGCAGCGCCTGGTCGAGCAGCGGCGAGGCGAGCCGGACGATACGTTCCTCGTCGGCCTGCGCGATCACCAGTGCCCGCTCGCCGTCGGCCAGCAGCTCCTTCAGCATCACCACGTCGCCGACGACTTCGAAGTCGCAGGCCTCGACCACGTTCAGCGCCTCGTTCAGCATCAGTTCCTGGCCGAGCCGTAGCGCGTCCAGGTCGACTGAGGGGCTCGCCGCGACCCGGAGCTTGCGTCCCCCGGTGAACACGTCCAGCGTGTCGTCGTCGTTGCGGCCCAGGAAGGTCCCGAAACCGGACGGCGGTTGGGCCAGCCGGTCGACTTCCTCCTTCAGGGCGATGATCTTCTCTCGGGCCTCGCGCAACGTGTCCGCCAACCGCTCGTTCTGCGCGGTCACGCTCGCCAAGGACGCCTGGGTTTCGGACAGTCTGCTCTCGAGCGACCGGCTGTCCGCCGGGTGCTCCAACAACCTCCGCCGCAACGCTGCGACCTCGGCCTCCAGGTAACGGACCTGGTTACGCAGCTCTGCCGCGGTAGGACTCTCGTCTCCAGCCACGATCATCACCTCACCATGTGGGGCTCGACCCTATGGACCTTACCCAGAAAACCTCACCGAGCAAGCCGAATCCCATCACGTGTCGGTTGCGGATGATTCCGTTGTCCCCGGCACCTCTGAGGGTGTATCGGACTTGCGGGGTCCGGAATAGTCGTCGCCGTACGCACCGGGCGCCGGCCGGCGCTTCTTCCGCGGCGCCTGTACGCCGGGCGCCATCCGCCGCGCGGTGACCAGGAACGCGGTGTGACCCTGCATCCGGTGACCCGGCCGGACGGCCAGCCCTTCGACGTGCCAGTCCCGCACCAGCGACTCCCAGGCCCGCGGCTCGGTGAACTCGCCGTGCGCCCGCAACGTCTCCACGACCCGGCTCAACTGGGTCGTCGTGGCGACGTACGCGCAGAACACCCCACCAGGCACCAGGGCGGCCGCGACAGCGTCCACGCACTCCCAGGGGGCCAGCATGTCCAGTACGACGCGGTCGACGTCCTGCTCGTCCAGCGACTCGACCAGGTCACCGACCTGCAGCCGCCAGGCCGGGTGCTCCGCGCCGAAGAACCCGGTCACGTTCTTGCGGGCCACCTCGGCGAAGTCCTCGCGGCGTTCGAACGAGATCACCTGCCCGTGGATGCCGACGGCCCGCAGCAGCGCGGTGGTCAGCGCGCCGGAACCGGCGCCGGCCTCGACCACCTTCGCGCCAGGGAAGATGTCGGCCATCGTCACGATCTGGGCGGTGTCCTTGGGGTAGATCACCGCCGCGCCACGCGGCATCGACACCGAGTAGTCGGCCATCAGCGGCCGCAGCGCGAGGTACTCGACGCCACCCGCGGACCGGACCACCACGGCGTCCGGGCCGTCGATCAGCTCGTCGTGCGCGATCCCGCCCTTGGTGGTGTGGAAGATCTTCCCCCGCTCCAGGAACACCGAGTGCCGGCGTCCCTTCGAGTCGGACAGCGTCACCCATTCGCCGGCTTGCAACGGCCCGTGGTGCACCCCGGAAAAGGAAGCATCAGGAAAATCACGAAGATCAGACATAAGAGGGCTCACCCTACTTCGCCACCTCTGAGCTTCCCGTCAGCGGGAGCGGAAGGCCTGTTCCACGTCGGCGGTGGCCAGAACGCCGTAGACCTCGCCGTTGGCGTCGAGGACCAGGTACTCCGTGGCCGGGTTCTTGCGGAGCATGCCCAGGATCTCCTCACCGGTGTCGTTGATGCCGATGATGTGGCCCGCGCTGATCCGGGTGGCGACCTCGCCGACCGTGGTCCACGGGCGCTGGTTCGGCGCTACCGCATTGACAGCCGCCTCCGACACGAGCGCGTGTGGCTTGTCCTCGCCGTCAATGACCACCACGGCACCGGCCTGCGCCCCGATCGCGAGCCGAACCGCCTCGGAGATCGGCGTACCGGCGTGTACTGCGATGGCGCGGCGGGCGAGGGTGCGCACCTGCAGGGCAGGCAGTTTGCGCCGGAGCCGCGCCTGCATCAGGGACGCGGTCGAGCCCATCCAGAGGAAGAACCCGATCGCCAGGGCGATGATGTAGTCGATCACCGTGGGCTGCCGGTCGAAGATCTCCCGCAGGAGCACAGGCGCCGCCAGCACCGCCATCGCGAGCAGCCGGCCCGCCCAGGCCGCGGCGATGGTGCCGGTGTGCATGTTGCCGGTCAGCTTCCACACGAAGGCCCGCAGCACCCAGCCGCCGTCCAGCGGCAGGCCCGGCAGCAGGTTGGTGACGCCCACGATCAGGTTGGCGATCGCGAGGTTGAACAACGCGACGTGCGCGACGCCCTCGTCCACCGCCCGTGAACCGGCGTACGCGAGGCCGCCGACCAGCAGCGACGCCACCGGGCCGACGATCGAGACGGCGAACTCCTCGAACGGAGTCTTCCGCTCCCCCTCGATATGGGTCCCGGCGGCGAAGAAGCCGAGGTTGATCTCGGTCACCGGAATGCCGAACCGCAGCGCGACCAGTGCATGGGCCAGCTCGTGCAGCAGGATCGACGCGGTGAACGCGACCACGAAGCCGAACGACGCGACGTACCGCCAGCTGCCGAGCTCCGGGAACTGCGCGCCCATGATGTTGGAGAAGCCCAGCGCCAGTAGGACGGCCACCGGCAGCCAGGTGAACCTCATGGTGAGCTTGATGCCGCGGACGCTACCGATCACCCAGGTGCCGGGGGTTGGGCCGGCAGGCTGGGCGGGAATCTGGGGATCACGCGACTCGGACATCGAGGCAACGCTACTGGTCCGGCGGTAACTACGCGCTACACACCCACCGTGAGCCGTGCCTGGTAGCCAGCCTGCACACTGCCGGTGGTGGTCGCCAGCTGGTGTTCCGCACCGTCGTCGCGGAACACCATGTCGTTCTCCAGCGACGTTCTGGCCATGTTCTGTGAGCTGCCGTCGTACCCGGAGGAGGCGTAGACGGTGTTGCATACGTCGGCCGGCAGGGCCAGCTGTGAGGTCGACTTGATCTTCCCTGCGGCGGTGGCCTCGGACAGTGACGAGTAGAGCTCGAAGTGGATGTGTGGCCATCTCCCCTGGTACGCCCCGGGGAAGATGGTGGTGAAGGTGACCTTTCCCTGTGCGTCAGCCGCCTGTACTCCGCGGAGGTAGTTCTCCTCGCCGATCTCGTCGTCGTAGAGCGAGTACCGGCCCTCCGCGTCGCAGTGCCAGATGTAGACCGCTGCACCGGGCAGGGCGCTGTCTTTGGCGGCATCCATGATCAGGAGTTCGACGGTGAGCGGGACGCCGGTCGCCACTCCGGAGGCGGAGCCGAAGCTCTTGGTGATGTCGCTTCGGACGATGCCGGACTCGGTCAGCACGTTCGGGCCGTTCGACCCGTCACCCGGGTACGGCCCGGCGGTCTCCTCGGGGATCTCGTCGACGTCGGTCGGCGTGGAGGAGGTGCCAGTGGTCGGAGTACTAGCCGATGGGGTGCTGGCCGATGGGGTGCCGGTGGATGGGGTCCCTGTGGATGGGGTGCTGCCGCCCGGGGTGGCGTCGTCGGCGGAGCAGCCGGCGACCACCGCCAGGCCGGCTCCCGCGAGCAACCGGAGGACGTTCCGCCGTCGCAGCAGGCCCAGGTCGTGCTGCAGGCCCAGGTCGTGTTGGTGCATTTCTTGTCTCCTCAGCTCGCTTGTGACTCCAGCGTGCCGACCGAGGCCGATGGTTGACCGAAAGTCTGCTGGGAGTTCGCTGTGAGCCGGGCTACTCCGGTGAGCGGAGCGGTCAAACCAAGGCTCGTTCTGGAGCTTTCAGGACGTTGTCCACAGCCCCAGCGCGGTGGTCACCAACTGTCGGCGGTCTGCCCTAGCCTTGCGGGCATGAGCGTTGCAGCAGCAGTCGACCCACACGGCCACCCGAGCGGAGCGCTGTCTCCGTCCCGCGCCGCGGACTTCATGAGCTGCCCACTCAAGTACCGGTTCCGGGTGATCGATCGATTGCCGGAGAAACCGTCCTCCGCGGCGGTCCGCGGCACGGTGGTGCACGCAGTACTGGAGCGTCTCTTCGACCTGCCCCGCGGCCAGCGAACTCTCGAGCAAGCCACCGAGATGGTCGAGCCACAATGGCAGCGCCTGCTCGAGGCCGAGCCCGAGGTGGCGGAGCTGTTCGCCGAGGATGTTGACGGCGCGGAGCTGGCCAAGTGGCTGGCCGAGGCCCATCAACTACTCGGCAAGTACTTCGCCCTCGAGGACCCGAATCTGCTCGAGCCCGCCGAGCGCGAACTGTACGTCGAGACCGAGCTGGAGTCAGGACTGACGCTCAGGGGTTATGTCGACCGTCTCGACGTCGCGCCGACCGGCGAGATCCGGGTGGTCGACTACAAGACCGGCCGGTCGCCGTCGGAGTTCTTCGAGGCGAAGGCGCTGTTCCAGATGAAGTTCTACGCCCTCGTGCTGTGGCGGCTGCGCGGCGTCGTACCGGCGATGCTGCAGCTGGTCTATCTCGGCAACGGAGAGATCGTGCGCTACGTCCCCGACGAGGCGGATTTGCGCGCTTGTGAACGTAAGGTCGGTGCGCTCTGGATCGCGATCACCCGGGCGCTGGAGTCAGGCGACTGGCGACCAAGTCCCGGACCGCTGTGCGACTGGTGCGACCACAAGGCCCTCTGCCCATCCTGGGGCGGTACTCCGCCTCCGCTGCCGTCGCGTTCGGTGGAAGAGGTGGCCCGGGAGTCGGCGGGCGTGGATCTGGTCGGAGTAGACGGATGAACGGCCCCGGCGACCGGTTGTGGACGCCTGTTAGCACCTGTCTGAGTTTCTGCTCACACCCGGTCGATGCCAGGGACAACCACCCGGTTCGGATACGGTCCGCAGTATGAGTCATCCGCATCCCGATCTCGGCCAGCCGCCCCGCCTCCCCGACAACGCCCTGCGCGTGGTCGCTCTGGGCGGTCTCGGCGAGATCGGCCGCAACATGACCGTGTTCGAGCACCGCGGCCGGTTGCTGATCGTCGACTGCGGCGTGCTGTTCCCCGAGGAGCACCAGCCCGGCGTCGACGTGATCCTGCCCGACTTCGGCTGGATCCGGGACCGGCTGGACAAGATCGAGGCGATCGTCCTCACCCACGGGCACGAGGACCACATCGGCGGTGTCCCGTACCTGCTGAAGGAGCGCGCCGACATTCCCCTGGTCGGCTCGAAGCTGACCCTGGCGTTCATCACCTCCAAGCTCAAGGAACACCGGATCACGCCGAGGACGATCGAGGTCAAGGAAGGCGAGCGGCGCCGGCTCGGTCCGTTCGAGACCGAGTTCTTCGCCGTCAACCACTCGATCCCGGACGGCCTCGCGGTGGCGATCCGGACCAAGGCCGGGGTCGTCCTGCACACCGGTGACTTCAAGATGGACCAGTTCCCGCTGGACCGCCGGCTGACCGACCTGCGCGGCTTCGCCAAACTCGGCGAGGAGGGCGTGGACCTGTTCCTGACCGACTCGACGAACGCCGACGTGCCCGGTTTCACGGTGGCCGAGAAGGACCTCGGCCCGGCGATCGACACCGTCTTCCGGACCGCACCCGGCCGGATCATCGTGTCCAGCTTCGCCAGCCACGTGCACCGGATCCAGCAGGTGCTCGACGCGGCCAAGGCCGGCGGCCGCAAGGTCGCCTTCGTCGGTCGCTCGATGGTGCGCAACATGGGCATCGCCGGCGACCTGGGCTACCTGAAGATCCCGAAGGGCCTGATCGTCGACCTGAAGGAGCTGGAGAAGCTCCCCGACCGCAAGGTCACCCTCGTCTGCACCGGCTCGCAGGGTGAGCCGATGGCCGCGCTGGCCCGGATGGCCAACCGCGACCACATGATCCGGATCGGCGACGGCGACACCGTGCTGATGGCCAGCTCGCTGATCCCGGGCAACGAGAACGCGATCTACGGCCTGATCAACGGCCTCACCCGCTGGGGCGCGAACGTCGTCCACAAGGGCAACGCGAAGGTGCACGTCTCCGGCCACGCGAGCGCGGGCGAGCTGGTCTACTGCTACAACCTGGTCAAGCCGCGCAACGTGATGCCGGTGCACGGCGAGTACCGGCACCTGAAGGCGAACGCGGCGCTGGCGGTCAGCACCGGCGTACCGGAGGACCGGGTGATCATCGCCGAGGACGGCGTGGTCGTCGACCTGGACAAGGGCCGCGCCCGGATCACCGGCAAGGTCGAGGCGGGCTACGTGTACGTCGACGCGATGACGGTCGGCGGAGTCACCGAGGCGAACCTGAAGGACCGGCGCGCGCTGGCCGAGGAAGGTGTCGTCACGGTCGTCATGCTCGTCGATGCCAACACCGGCCGGCTGGCCGAGCCGCCGGACTTCCTGGCCCGCGGCTTCGTCCACGACGACACCACGTTCAAGGACGTCATCCCGGTCATCGAGGACACCTTGGCCAAGGCCGCCTCCGAAAGCATCGGCGACGCCAACGCCCTCGAAGAACTCGTCGGCCGAGCCGTAGGCAACTGGACCTGGCGCCACTGGCGCCGCCGCCCAGTAGTAATCCCCGTCGTCATCGACGCCTGACCCACGCGACGGCCTGCACCCGGCAGCTCACCTCCACCACAAACAAGAAAGTAGTTCGTGGTTGCGGTGGGCTGGCGAGCTGGCGGGGACCTGAGGGCAGATAGCGTTCTGGGTGTGACGGTGAGAGTTGTTGAGCAGGGTGTGGCTGTTCGGACTGCTGGGTTGGGGAAGAGCTACGGGAGTGGCGACACCCGGGTGGATGCGCTGGTGGACGTCAGCCTGGAGTTCGGCAAAGGGCGGTTCACCGCGATCATGGGGCCGTCCGGGTCGGGGAAGTCGACCTTGTTGCACTGTCTGGCCGGGCTCGACCGGCCGACCACCGGGCAGGTGATGCTCGGCGACGTCGAGCTCACCCGGCTCGACGAGAAGCGGCTCACGCACCTGCGCCGCGACCGGATCGGCTTCGTCTTCCAGGCGTTCAACCTGGTCCCGACCCTCACCGCGCTCGAGAACATCACGCTCCCCCTCGACCTGGCCAACCGCAAACCCGACGCGGAGTGGCTCGACAAGGTGATCACCACGATCGGCCTGCAGGACCGGCTCACCCACAAGCCGTCCGAGCTGTCCGGCGGCCAGCAGCAGCGCGTCGCCTGTGCCCGCGCACTCGCCTCCCGGCCCGAGGTCGTGTTCGCCGACGAGCCGACCGGCAACCTCGACTCCCGCTCCTCGGCCGATGTGCTCGGCTTCCTGCACCGGTCGGTGCGCGAGTTCGGCCAGACCGTCGTGATGGTGACGCACGACCCGACCGCGGCGTCGTACGCCGATCGGGTGGTCTTCCTCGCCGACGGCAGGCTCCAGGACGAACTGCTCGACCCGACGGCGGAGTCCGTGCTCGACCGGATGAAGCAACTCGACACCCTGGAAGCGGGCTGATGCTTCGGCTCGGCCTGCGGTCGGTACTCGCGCACCGGCTCCGCTTCGTCCTGTGCACGGTCGCCGTGGTACTCGGTGTCGCCTTCGTCGGTGGCGCGCTGATCTTCACCGACACCCTGTCGGCCGCACTCAAGAAGAACTTCGCCGGCAGCCCCGCCGACATCACCGTTACTCCGGTCGAAGCATTCAGGGGCAACGCCGGCCTGTCCAACGCTCGCCCCGCCACGCTCTCCACCGACCTCGCCAACCAGATCGCCAACGTCCCCGGCGTGGCCGGCACCGACCCGCACCTGCTCGTCGCCGGCGTCCAGGTCCTCGGCTCCGACGGTCAGCCGACCGACGCGTTCGGCCTTCCGACGTACGCCGGCAGCTGGCCGCGCAACCCACAAACGGCAGCCTTCCGCGTCCTCGACGGCAAGGCGCCATGGGGACAGCAGGAGCTCGCGCTCGACCAGCCGACCGCCAAACGCGAGGGCTACGAGATCGGTGACCAGGTCAAGGTCGTCACCCCGGCCAAATCGATCACTGCCACCCTGACCGCGGTCACTTCCCCCAACCTGTCCGGCCCGTCGGCAGGTGCCCCGCTGATCACCTTCGACTCGGCCACCGCCCAACGGCTCCTGCTAGGCCGCGCCGGCTGGACCTCGATCACTGTCTCCGTTGAGCCCGGCAAGGACGTGCAAGCCGTCTCCCAGGCAATCACCAAGATCGTCGGCAAGGACGTGAGCGTCCGAACCGCCGCCCAGGTCTCGGCCGACAGCGAGAACGCGGTCGACAACACCTTCGGCGGATTCACTGCCGTCCTGCTGCTGTTCGCCGGGATCGCCTTGTTCGTCGGGACGTTCCTGATCGTCAACACCTTCGCGATGCTCGTCGCGCAGCGTTCCCGTGAGCTCGCCATGTTGCGCGCGATCGGCGCGTCCCGGGCCCAGGTCACCTTGACTGTCCTCTCCGAAGCGTTCGTGATCGGCGTGGCCGGTTCGACCATCGGCCTGTTGCTCGGTGCTGCCGTAGCGGGCGGCCTGCAGGCGTTCTACAAGTCGCTCGATCTCGCCATCCCCAGCGCGACCCTCCAGATCAGCGCAGCGACGGTGATCGCCTGCTACGTCGTCGGCGTCGGCATCACCCTCTTCGCCGCCTACCCGGCCGCACGCCGAGCCGGCCAGCTCTCCCCTGTCGCGGCGATGCGCGACGACGTCAGCGTCCCCGAACGCTCGTTGCTGGTCCGCCTGCTGATCGGCGGCTTCCTGTTGCTGATGACCGCGATCCTGGTCCCGATCGCGTTCAATCTGCAGGGCCTGGCGGCAGCGATCCTGCTCGGCCTGGCCGCCGGTCTCGTGCTGGTCGGGGTGATCATGACCAGCCCCCTGATCAGCCGGTACGCCGTCCGCGCACTCATCTCGCCGTTCGGCCGCAAGGCGCCGGTCACTCTCGGCCGGCGCAACGCCGAGCGCAATCCGCGCCGGACCTCGGCGACCGCGTCGGCCCTGATGATCTCGCTGGCGCTGATCAGCGGCCTGGTCGTCATCGCCGCATCAGCGAAGGCCTCGATCAACCAGAGCCTGCGGGAGGCGATCGGTACCGCCGAACTGCTGGTCAGCTCCGACCAGCCGTTCAGCAGCCAGGTCGGCGACACCATCGCGAAGGTTCCTGGTGTCGCCTCGGTGCACCGCGTCCGGCAGATGCCGGGCGAGATCGACGGCAACCGGGTCACCGTAACCGGCATCGACGACGGCACGATCGACGGCCCGATCACCACCAAGTTCGACTCGGGCTCGGCGGACGGCCTGAGAGCCGGCGACGCGGTGGTCCCGCGCAACCTCGCCCGGCAGCTCCGCCTCGAGGTCGGCAAGAAGTACGAGCTCACCACGACGACCGGCAAGCACAGCGTCCGGCTGACCGGCATCATCGCGCCGAACCGTCAGCTCAACGCCGTCATCCTGGCGATGCCCGCCTTCGTCCAGGCCGGCGGCGCCGGCACCGACAACACCCTGTACGTCGAAGTTGCCAACGGCACCGATTTCGGCGCGGTCCGGCAGGCGGTGGCCGGTCAGCTGACCGACTACCCGGCCGTCCAGGTGCGCGACCAGCAGGCCTACGCGCAGAGTCAGCGGCAGCCGATCAACTTCGTGCTCGGCGCGATCGCGATGCTGCTCACCCTCGCCATCCTGATCGCCGTACTCGGCATCGTGAACACGCTCGCGCTCGGGGTGATCGAGCGGACCAGGGAGATCGGTCTGCTCCGCGCGATCGGCATGGACGGCCCGCAGTTGCGCCGGATGTTGCAGGTCGAGGCGATCGCGATCGCTTTGCTGGGAGCACTGCTCGGACTGCTGATCGGAGTCCTGTTCGGCGCCGCCGTCCAGAAGGTGATGAAGGAGGACGGCCTCGGCGTCCTCGACATCCCCGTGCTCCAGTTGCTGATCGCCGTCCTGGTCACCGGCGCGGTCGGCGTACTGGCTGCGGTCTGGCCGTCGCGGCGGGCGGCCAAACTCGACGTACTGCGGGCGATCGCCGCCGAGTAGTGGCCTGCGAACCGCAGCCACCAGGGGCAGCCACGACGGGCAATCGCGGGTAGCCTGCCGGTGTGCCGGGCAGCGTGCAGTCCATCGAGCGTGCCGCGGCCGTGTTGCGGCTACTCGCGGCCGCGCCGAACGGGCTGGGCGTCGCCGATCTGAGCAACGCCCTCGGCCTGGCCAAGGCGACCGTGCACGGCATTCTCAAGACGCTGCACCAGGTCGGGTTCGTGGAACAGGACCGCAGCGGCGCGCAGTACCGGCTCAGTGACGCGTTCGGGCGCCTCGGCGAGACCTACCTCGATCCGAACGAGCTGCGCAGCCGCGCGATCAACTGGGCCGACTCACTCGCCTCCCGCAGCGGCGAGGTCGTCCGCGTCGGCCGCCTGGTCGAGGGCAAGGTGGTCGTGGTCCACCACGTCTTCCGCCCCGACGACAGCGACCAGAACCTCGACGTCGGTACGACGCTGCCGCCGCACGCGTGCGCTCTCGGCAAAGCGGTGCTCGCCTTCGATGCCTCGGGGGCCGCCCGGCCTCGCAAGCTCGACGCCTACACGACCAGGACCATCACCGACCCGGCTCGCCTGGCCGAGGAGCTCACCGCCGTACGGGCGAAGGGCTGGGCGGGTGAGTTCGAGGAGCACACGGTCGAACTGGCCGGCATCGCCGCCCCGATCCGCGGCCTCGGCGGGCTGGTCGTCGGAGCGGTCGGACTCACCGGCCGGATCGAACGCATCTGTGACAGCCGGCTGCGCCATCGCGCCGATCTGGTCACGATGGTTCGCGCCACCGCCGAGGCGATCGGCCGCGACCTGCGCGAGGACCGATGACCAAGTACCGAGGGGGTACCGATGGCTGAGCAGTACGTCGCCGCGGTCGATCAGGGCACGAACTCCACCCGCTGCATCCTCTTCGATCGGCGGGGGCGGCTGGTCTCGGTCGCGCAACGCGAGCACAAGCAGTACTTCCCGAAGCCCGGCTGGGTCGAGCACGACGCGGCGGAGATCTGGCGCAACGTCACCCGCGTCGTACCGTCCGCGATCCGGCAGATCGGTGCCGACGCGTCCCAGATCGTTGCCATCGGCATCACCAACCAGCGGGAGACCAGCCTGCTGTGGGATCGCCGGACCGGCCAGCCGATCGGTCATGCCGTGGTCTGGCAGGACACTCGCACGGACCGCCTGATCACCGAACTGGCCGGGGACGAAGGGCCCGACCGGTTCGCGGACCTGTGCGGTCTGCCGCTGACGACGTACTTCTCCGCGCCCCGGCTGCGCTGGATGCTCGACCACACGCCGGGTTTGCGGGAGCGCGCGAACCGTGGCGAGGTGCTGTTCGGCACGATGGAGACCTGGCTGATCTGGAACTTCACCGGCGGCCCGGACGGCGGTCTGCACGCCACCGACGTGACGAACGCGAGCCGGACGATGCTGATGAACATCGAGACGCTCGAGTGGGACGACGAACTGCTGGCCGCGTTCGACGTACCGCGCACCGTGCTGCCCGAGATCCGGCCGTCGTCGGGAGTGTTCGCGACGGCGAGTGCGGTGCTGCCCGGCGTACGGATCGGGGCCGCTCTCGGGGACCAGCAGGCCGCGTTGTTCGGGCAGACGTGTTTCAGTCCGGGTGAGGCGAAGTGCACCTATGGGACCGGGTCGTTCCTGTTGCTGCACACAGGCAAGGAGATCGTCCGGTCGACGCACGGCATGCTCACCACGGTTGCGTACCAGATCGGGTCGGAGCCCGCGGCGTACGCGCTGGAAGGATCGATGGCGGTCACCGGCTCGCTGGTGCAGTGGTTCCGCGACGGGCTCGGGCTGATCCACACCGCCGCCGAGATCGAGACGCTGGCCCGGACCGTCGAGGACAACGGCGGCGCTTACATCGTGCCGGCGTTCTCCGGGCTGTTCGCGCCACACTGGCGCAGTGAGGCGCGCGGGGTGATCGCGGGGCTCACGTCGTACATCACCAAAGGCCATCTGGCCCGGGCCGTGCTCGAGGCGACCGGCTTCCAGACGCTGGAGGTGGTCGACGCGATGAACGCCGACTCCGGCATCGCGCTGACCGCGCTCAAGGTCGACGGCGGCATGACGGCGAACAACCTGCTGATGCAGTTCCTCGCCGACCTGCTCGACGTACCGGTGGTGCGGCCGATGGTGACCGAGACGGTGTCCCTCGGCGCCGCGTACGCCGCCGGACTCGCGGTCGGCTATTGGCCGGATCTCGAAGGCCTGCGCAGCAATTGGCATCGCGCCGGCCAGTGGCTCCCCCACATGGAGCCCGAGCGCCGCGCCACGGAGTACGCGAACTGGCAAGCCGCCGTCCAACGCACCTTCGGCTGGATCCGCCCCGACCAGTAGACATTTCGAGCACGCTCGAAGAGCGCCAACCGGGACGCGCCTGTCAAACGTTTGTTACAGCCGCTGCTGTGGAGCAGCCAGATGGTGACCGGTGACAGCAAGGACATCAAGGACGTTCCGGTCACCCAGGACAGGGTGCTCACCCTGATGGAGGGCGACGAACCGGACGACGACGACAACCTCGGCGCGAAGCGCATCACCGGCGCCGGCGACTACCAGTTCACCGACGACGACGCGCGCTACACCGTCACCATCGCCAACCAGTAGCTCCTGGCAAATAGGTCGAAGCCCGAGGACCGTCAACGGTTCTCGGGCTTCGGTTGCTGGTGGAAGGTCAGGCGGGCGAGACGATGTCGGGGGCTCCGAGGCGGACCTTGTCGGCGGATTCGTCGTCGGGCTGGTCTTGGGAGTCGCGTTCGGACTGGACCCGCTGCTGGTAGAAGGAGACCTCGCGTTCGATGGTCTCCTCGTCCCAGCCGAGGATCGGGGCCATCAGCCGGGCGGCCGCTTCGGCCGCTTCGACACCGCGATCCCACGCCTCGATGGAGATCCTGGTACGCCGGGCCAGCACGTCGTCGAGGTGACGAGCGCCTTCGTTGGTGGCGCCGTAGACGATCTCGGCCTTGAGGTAGTCCTGCGTGCCGGGCAGCTGCTCACCCAGTGACGGGTCCGCCTCGACCAGTGCGAGCACCTCGTCGATGAGTGCGCCGTACCGGTTGAGCAGGTGCTCGATCCGGGCCACGTGCAGCCCGGAGCGCCGCGCGATCAGATGACGCTGGTTCCACATCGCGTGGTAGCCGTCGGCACCGACCAGCGGCGTGCTCTTGGTGACCGACTTCGGCACCCGGCCGTCGAGGGCATTCGCGGCCGCGTCGATGGCGTCCTTGGCCATCACCCGGTACGTCGTGTACTTGCCCCCGGCAACAACCACCAGCCCGGGAGCCGCGTGCGCGACGACGTGCTCACGGGAGAGTTTCGACGTACTCTCCGACTCCCCCGCCAGCAGCGGCCGGAGCCCGGCGTACACACCCTCCACGTCCTCCCGGGTCAACGGTGTCACCAGTACTTCGTTCACGTGGTCGAGCAGGTACTCGATGTCCTTGCTGGTCGCGGCCGGGTGGGCCTTGTCCAGGTTCCAGTCGGTGTCGGTGGTGCCGATCAGCCAGTGCCGGCCCCACGGGATGATGAACAGCACGGACTTCTCGGTCCGCAGGATCATCCCGCTGCTGGACTGGATCCGGTCCTTCGGCACGACCAGGTGGATCCCCTTCGACGCGCGCACGTGGTACTGCCCACGCTCGCCGACCATCGCCTGAGTGTCGTCGGTCCACACACCCGTCGCGTTGACGACCTGCTTGGCCCGTACTTCGAACTCGCGCCCGCTCTCAAGGTCCTTCGCCTGTACCCCGGTGACCCGCTCGCCCTGCCGGAGGAACCCGGTCACCTTGACCCGGTTGGCGACATGAGCGCCGTACGACGCCGCAGTGCGGGCCAGCTCCATCGTGTGGCGAGCATCGTCGACCTGTGCGTCGTAGTACTGGAGTGCGCCGACCAGGGCCGACTTCTTGAGGCTGGGGACCAGTCGCATCGCTCCGCGCCGGGTGAGGTGCTTGTGGATCGGCAGGCCGGCGCCGAGACCCGAGCTGAGCGCCATGGCGTCGTAGAGGGCGACGCCGGCGCCTGCGTAGAACCGCTCCCACCACCTGTGCTGCAAGGGGTAGAGGAACGGCACCGGCTTGACCAGGTGCGGTGCCAGGCGTTGCAGGAGCAGTCCACGCTCCTGCAACGCCTCGTGCACCAGCCGGAAGTCCAGCATCTCCAGATAGCGCAGGCCGCCGTGCACCAACTTGCTGGACCGGCTGGAGGTGCCGCTCGCGAAGTCACGCGCCTCCAGCAGTCCGGTGGTCAGGCCCCGGGTCGCGGCGTCGAGAGCCGACCCGGTGCCGACCACCCCGCCACCGATCACCAGGACATCGAGTTCCCGGCCGTCTGCCATCGCCTCGATGGCTTCGGTCCTCGCTTGCGGTGACAGTGCCACTGCGCCCACTGTGCTGTTCCTTCCGTCTATCGCCTTGTACTACGTGGTGCTGTGCGGGCCGTCAGTCGACGTCGACCCAGTCGAGCGTGCGCTGGACGGCCTTCTCCCAGCCCTTGTAGCCGTCCGCCCGCTGCTCGTCGTTCCACTCCGGGTTCCAGCGCTTGTCCTCGTTCCAGTTCTGCACCAGTTCGTCGGTGTTGTTCCAGAACCCGACCGCCAGCCCGGCCGCGTACGCCGCGCCGAGAGCGGTCGTCTCCGCGACGACCGGCTTGCTCACCGGAACGCCGAGGATGTCGGCCTGCATCTGCATGCAGAGCTCGTTCGCGGTCACGCCGCCGTCGACCTTGAGGACCTCGAGCTTCACGCCCGAGTCCTTCTCCATCGCGTCGGCCACGTCCTTGCTCTGGTAGCAGATCGCTTCCAGTGTTGCTCGCGCCAGGTGAGCGTTGGTGTTGAACCGGGACAGCCCGACGATCGCGCCGCGGGCGTCGGACCGCCAGTACGGCGCGAACAGACCCGAGAAGGCGGGCACGAAGTACACGCCGCCGTTGTCCTTGACCTGACGGGCCAGCGTCTCGGTCTCGCTGGCACCGGAGATGATGCCGAGCTGGTCGCGCAGCCACTGGACGGCCGAACCGGTGACGGCGATCGACCCCTCCAGCGCGTAGACCGGTGCGTCGTCGCCGAACTTGTAGGCCATCGTGCTGAGCAGGCCCGCCTTGGAACGGACCAGCTCGGTACCGGTGTTCAGCAGCATGAAGTTGCCGGTGCCGTAGGTGTTCTTGGCCTCGCCCGGGTTGAAGCAGACCTGGCCGACCGTGGCCGCCTGCTGGTCGCCGAGGTCACCGGTCAGCGGTACTACGCCGCCGAGCGGGCCGTTGGCGAGCGTTTCGCCGTACTTGTTGGGATCCGACGACGGGCGGATCTCCGGCAGCATCTGCCGGGGGATGTTGAAGAACGAGATCAGCTCGTCGTCCCAGTCGAGCGTCTCCAGGTTCATCAGCATCGTGCGGCTGGCGTTGGTGACGTCGGTGATGTGGACGCCACCCTCGGTGCCGCCGGTGAGGTTCCACAGCAACCAGGTGTCGGTGTTGCCGAACACGGCGTCACCGGCCTCGGCGGCTTCGCGGACACCGTCGACGTTCTCCAGGATCCACTGCACCTTGCCGGCCGAGAAGTACGTCGCCGGCGGCAGCCCGGCCTTCTGCCGGATGACGTCGCCCTTGCCTTCGCGCTCCAGCGCCGACGCGATCCGGTCGGTCCGGGTGTCCTGCCAGACGATCGCGTTGTAGTACGGGCGTCCGGTCTTGCGGTTCCAGACCACGGCCGTCTCGCGCTGGTTGGTGATGCCGAGCGCCGCCAGGTCGCTCGCATGCAGCCCCTGCGCGTTCAGCGCGGTCCGGATCACCGAGCTGGTGCGCTCCCAGATCTCCACCGGGTTGTGCTCGACCCAGCCGGCCTGCGGCAGGATCTGCTCGTGCTCGAGCTGGTGCTTGCCCACCTCGTTGCCGGAGTGGTCGAAGATCATGAAGCGGGTACTCGTGGTGCCCTGGTCGACGGCACCTACGAAGTCAGCCATGGAATTTCCTCTCCTCACGCTGCTGCAAGCTCATGTGGTCGTTTCTCCCTCGGGGATGCGGCCCGGTTCCTCGTCCTCGTCGGCGATCGGCAGGTTGCGCCCGACCAGCAGGTCGTACAGGAACGCGCCGACGAGCGCGCCGATGATCGGTGCCACGATCGGCACCCAGAAATAGACGTCCCCGAACTGATCTTTGAACGCTCCCCCGTACCCGGTGAAGAAGGACGCCAGCCGGGGCCCGAAGTCACGCGCCGGGTTGATCGCGTAGCCGGCGTTCGTTCCCCACGCCATTCCGATGCCGACCACCAGCAGGCCGACGATGAACGGTGCCAGGTTGGCCGCCGGCGAGGTGTTGCGCAGGTCGGTGATCGCCAGGATGACGAACATCAGGATCGCGGTACCGATGATCTGGTCCCGGAAACCGCCCCACATCTCCACGCCCAGCTCGGTACTCCCGTTGCCCGGCAGGGTGGAGAACACGCCCTGGCTCTTGATGGTCAGCCCGGGGTCGAACTTGTTGAGTGCCTCGGTGTAGTTCCAGCGAACCACGAGCGCCGCCAGGAACGCCCCGAGGAACTGCGCCACCGAGTACGGCAGCACCTTCTTCCAGCTGAACCCGCGGAACGCCGCCAGGGCGATCGTCACCGCCGGGTTCAGGTGCGCGCCGGTCATCCGGCCCGCCACGTAGATGCCCAGTGTCACACCGAGGCCCCACGCCCACGCGATCGAGTCGTGGTCCCCGATCCCGCCCGCGACCACCTGGGCGACGACGCCACAACCGAACAGGATCAGGATGAACGTGCCGGCGAGCTCGGCGGAGCACTCCCCCAGAAGGGTCTTCGCCTTCACTGCTTCTGGATCAGCTGTCGTAGCCATTCCGAAACTCCCTTCCACCCCGTGACGACCACGGAGAACTGGAATCTAGGAGCGTTAGCGAGGCGGCACAACGCCAGGTGTTCGACATTGTCGAACGCCAGGACCCGGGTTCGCGGTTGCGACACCCGACTCTGTTTCTTCTTGCGCCGGATCCGCCGGCCGGGTCCGCGGTACGCGCGAGTCGCGACCGGTTGGCTTCCGGGGCGGGCGGGTGATGAGAGAGTGGGGCTCGTGAAGATTCTGGTGGGCTACGTGCCGACGCCCGAAGGTGAGGCTGCGCTCGAGGCGGCTGCTGCCGAAGCCGTACTGCGCGGCGCCTCCGTTCTGCTGCTCAACACGAGCCGCGGTGACACCTACATCGCCTCCCGGTACGCGAACCAGGAGGAGCTCGACACCGCCGAGGCGCGGCTGCGGGAACGCGGCGTCCAGGTGACCATCCAGCAAACAGACGGTACCGGCGACGTCGCCGCCGAACTGCTCCGCGCGGCCGAGCACGAGGACGTCAAGCTCCTCGTCCTCGGCCTCCGCCGCCGCAGCCCGGTCGGCAAGCTCATCCTGGGCAGCACCGCCCAACGCGTCCTTCTCGAATCCCCCGTCCCCGTCCTCGCCGTCAAGGTCCCCTCTTCCCGCTACGACTGAGGTCAGGCAGGCACCGGCAAGGTGCTGAACTCGCTCTCGGGCAGCTCGCGACCGACGTACATCATCCACGCCTGATCGGCGATCAGCTCCGGATCGAGGCTGGCGGGCATCTCGGCCTCCAGCTGCTCGAAGTGCTTGCTGACGGCCGTGTGGATGTCGCCGCCCTTGATCAGGCCACCGATGGTAAGCGTCGCCACGTAGACGCCGCGCTCCTTCAGCGCCTCATGAAGAGTCAGCACGTACATCCTGAGCGCCGCGGACGCCGGCGCCAGCCGTCCCAGCATCGGGATCGGGTACTTGCCGCTCAAGCCGCCTGGGATCAGGATCGCGCCGCTACCGCGCTCGGTCATCTCCGGCAGGACGGCCCCGACCAGCTCGATCGCCGGCAGCACCAGCGTCTCGAACGGCTCCCGGGCCGCGGCCGCGTCCACCTCCGTGATGGGCACCAGCCCGCCACTCGTGTCAGCAGCCACCGGACCGAAGTACACAGTGTCGATCGGCCCGAGGTCCGGGGTGATCGCCGCGAGCACGTCTCGAAGCCCGACCGGGTCGCGGACGTCTGCCACATAGGCGCGGGACTCGATCCCCGCTGCGGACAGTTCTTCCCGGTACGCCGCCTGTCGCGCGGCGCTCCGCGAGACCAGCGCGACCGCGAATCCTTCCCGCCCGAATCGGCGAGCGATCGACAGTCCCAGCCCCGGCCCAGCTCCGAGCACGGCGATGACCTTCTTCTCCAGCATGGGTGAATCCTCTCGGCAATAACTTGAGTCACGTCTCAACTTAAGCCGAACGGTAGAGTTAACTTGAGGCCACCGTCAACTTTGTTAGAGTGACCCGTATGACCGCCACCCCGCTGCGCAAGGACGCGGAACGCAATCGCGAACGGCTGGTGCGTGCGGCTCAGGAGGTCTTCGCGGAGAGCGGTCTCGACGTCGCCTTGGAGGCCGTGGCCAAGCGCGCGGGCGTCAGCATCGGCACCTTGTACAACCGCTTCCCCAGCCGCGCCGACCTGGTCCACGCGGCCTTCGCCGACAGCGTCGAAACGGTCGGACGACTCGCCGAGCACGCCCTCGGCCTGGACGACCCATGGGACGGATTCGTCTACTTCGTCGAACAAGTCAGCCAGTTGCAGGCAGGCGACCGCGGCTACAACGACCTAGCCGGCCGCGGCGTTCCGGCCGCAACCCCGACCGAGGACCACCTGCGGGGATACGACCTGATGAGCCAGATCGTCGCCCGAGCCCGCGACGGCGGCCGCCTCCGCCCGGACTTCACCCTCGAAGACATGGCCTTCATCACCTGGTCGATCACCAAAACCATCGAGGCGACCGCAGCCACCAGCCCAACGGTCTGGCGCCGCCACCTAGCCCTGATCCTCGACGGCCTCCAAACCCCAGCCGCACACCCCTTGCCTGAGCCGCCCTTGAGTCGCGAGCAACTCGCCGCGATCTACCGCGACTGCTGACCTGCAACCGCCGGCCGTCGCGAACTCACCCACCGATGGGTAAACCACGTGAGCGGCTGGGGGCGGGCGCCTAAACTGACCAACGACATGCCTGATGCCCGGACCGAATCGCCGAGTCCTTCCCCAGCCAACGGTCCTTCACCGGATCCCGCTCGCCCGCGCCGCCCGCGCCGGAGGCGGAAGAAGCCGGCCGCCAGCGCACCCGTCGGCTCTACCGACGCAGCAGCAAGCGGCGCTGAGCGCCTCGAAGGTGCTGGCCAGCGCGGGAGTGGCAGGGAGGCGCGGGGGCGGGCGGGTGCTGCGGAACAACAAGGTGGTGGAGTTGCGGAGTTGGCTGGGCGGCTCGAGGGGCTGACCAACACCGATCGGGATCAGCTCGGGCGGCGGTTGGAGCGGTTGCGCGGGGTGCGGGAGGAAGCCAAACGCGAGAACGCGCTCTCCGACATCACCGCGCGGATCGAGCAGGCCGAGCAACGCGTGGAGCAGCGACGGCTCGCAGTACCGGAGATCTCGTATCCGGAGGAACTGCCGGTCAGTCAGCTCAAGGACGACATCGCGGCCGCCATCCGCGACCACCAGGTGGTGGTGATCGCGGGTGAGACCGGCTCCGGCAAGACGACCCAGATCCCGAAGATCTGCCTCGAGCTCGGCCGCGGGGTGCGCGGCATGATCGGGCACACCCAGCCGCGCCGGCTGGCCGCGCGCACGGTCGCCGAGCGGATCGCCGAGGAGCTTGGCACCGACCTCGGCGAGACGATCGGGTACGCCGTACGGTTCACCGACAAGGTCAGTGAGCGCTCGCTGGTCAAACTCATGACCGACGGCATCCTGCTCGCCGAGCTGCAACGCGACCGCGAGCTGAGCCGGTACGACACGCTGATCATCGACGAGGCGCACGAGCGCAGCCTGAACATCGACTTCATCCTCGGCTACCTCAAGCAGCTCCTCCCCCGCCGTCCCGACCTCAAGGTGATCATCACCTCGGCGACGATCGACCCCGAGCGGTTCGCCGAGCACTTCGCCGACGCCAAGGGTGAGCCGGCCCCGATCGTCGAGGTGTCCGGCCGTACCTACCCGGTCGAGACTCGCTACCGTCCGATCAACGACCCGGACGACCCGAGCACGCTCGACCGCGACCAGACCCAGGCGATCCTGGACGCCGTCGACGAGCTGGCCGGTGAGGCGCCGGGCGACGTACTGGTGTTCCTCAGTGGTGAGCGCGAGATCCGCGACACCGCCGACGCGCTGGCCGACCACAACCTGCGCAACACCGAGATCCTGCCGCTGTACGCGCGACTCTCGAACGCCGAGCAGCATCGCGTCTTCCAGTCACACGGCTCCAGCCGCCGGATCGTGCTCGCCACCAACGTCGCCGAGACCTCGCTGACGGTGCCCGGCATCAAGTACGTGATCGACCCCGGCACCGCCCGGATCAGCCGCTACTCGCACCGCACCAAGGTGCAGCACCTGCCGATCGAGCCGGTGTCGCAGGCGAGCGCGAACCAGCGCAAGGGCCGCTGCGGCCGGACCAGCGACGGCATCTGCATCCGCCTGTACTCCGAGGAGCATTTCGAGAGCCGCCCGGAGTTCACCGACCCGGAGATCCTGCGCACCAACCTCGCCTCCGTCATCCTGCAGATGACCTCGATCGGGCTCGGCGACATCGCCGCGTTCCCGTTCATCGACGAGCCGGACAAACGCAGCATCACCGACGGCCTGCAGCTGCTGACCGAGCTCGGCGCAATCGACTCGGCCAAGGCGAGCGACCGTACCCGCCGGCTGACCCCGGTCGGTCGGCAGCTGGCCCAGATCCCGCTCGACCCGCGACTGGCCCGGATGATCGTCGAGGCCGACAAGCACGGCTGTGTGCGCGAGGTGATGGTGATCGCCTCCGCGCTCTCCATCCAGGATCCGCGCGAGCGCCCGACCGACGCCGAGGCGCAGGCCACCCAGGCGCATGCGCGGTTCCGCGACCCGGGTTCCGACTTCCTCGGCTTCCTGAACCTGTGGAACTACCTCAAGAAGCAACAGAAGGAGCTGTCCGGCAACCAGTTCCGCCGGATGTGCAAGAGCGAGTACCTCAACTATCTGCGGGTCCGCGAGTGGCAGGACATCTTCGCTCAGCTCCGTCAGGTCGCCACCCAGATCGGCGTCACGCTCAACACCGGCGAGGCTGCCGACCCGCAGGCCGTGCACATCTCGCTGATGTCCGGACTGCTGTCCCACCTCGGCATGAAGGATCCCGCCAACCAGCACCAGTACCTCGGTGCCCGCGGCACCAAGTTCGCGATCTTCCCCGGCTCGGGCCTGTTCAAGAAGCCACCGCAGTTCGTGATGGCCGCCGAACTCGTCGAGACCTCGAGGCTGTGGGCCCGGGTGAACGCGAAGATCGAACCGGAGTGGGCCGAGGACATCGCCCAGCACCTGATCAAGCGCAGCTACTCCGAACCGCACTGGGAGCGCAAGGCCGGTGCGGTGATGGCCTACGAGAAGGTCACCCTGTACGGCGTACCGATCGTTGCCCGGCGCAAGATCAACTACGGCTCGGTGGACCAGGAGGTGTCCCGTGAGCTGTTCATCCGGCACGCGCTGGTCGAGGGCGACTGGGACACCCACCACAAGTTCTTCCACGAGAACCGCAAGCTGATCGAAGAGGTCGAGGAGCTCGAGGAGCGGACCCGGCGGCGCGACCTGCTGGTCGACGACGAGACGCTGTTCGCCTTCTACGACGAGCGGATCGGCGCCGACGTCGTCACCGGGCGGCACTTCGACACCTGGTGGAAGAAGGCCCGGCAACGCGATCCCGACCTGCTCGACTTCGAGCGGTCGCTGGTCGTCCGGGAGGGCGCGGAGGTCAAGGAGGAGGAGTTCCCGCTCACCTGGTCGCAGAACGGGATGACCTTCGACCTCACCTACGCCTTCGAGCCGGGCACCGACGCGGACGGCGTCACCGTGCACATCCCGCTGCTGGTGCTGAACCAGGTCACCGCCGACGGCTTCGAGTGGAGCGTGCCGGGCTTTCGCGAGGAACTCGTCACCACGCTGATCAAGTCGTTGCCCAAGGCAATTCGGCGCAACATCGTGCCGGCCCCCGACCATGCCCGGCAGATCCTGCCGCGGCTGGATCCTACCTCGGGCCCGCTGGTCGACGCGATGGCCCGCGAACTGCGGTCGCTGCGGGACGTGGTCATCGAGACCGAGGACTGGGACTGGTCCCGGGTGCCCGAGCATCTGCGGATGACGTTCCGGGTGGTCGACGACCAGGGCAAGACAGTGGCCGAGGGCAAGGATCTTGCGGCGCTGAAGCAACGACTGAAGCCCAAGACCACGGCCGCGATCTCGAAGGTCGCGTCGAAGGCGGTCAGCGGCCTGGAGCGCTCCGGCCTGACCGACTGGACGTTCGGCGACCTGCCGCGGAGTTTCTCCGAGCATCGCAACGGCCTCACCGTGGCGGGCTATCCGGCCCTGGTCGACGAGGGCAAGACCGTGGCGATCCGCCTGCAGGAGACCGAACGCGACCAGGCCGCCGCGATGTGGACCGGCACCCGGAAACTCCTGCTGCTGACGATGCCGTCGGTGATCGACGTGGTCCAGCGCAACCTGACAAACCAGCAGAAGATGACCCTGCTGGCTGGTCCGCACCGCAATGTCGGCGATCTGCTGGACGACGCGATCTCCGCGGCGGTCGACCAGTTGATGGCGAAGGCCGGCGGTCCGGTCTGGAACCTCACGGCCTTCTCGTTCCTCCGCGACGCCGTCCGCTCGGACCTGGCCGACACCGTACTGACGATCCTGCAGCAGGTCGAACAGGTGCTGGCGCACGCACGCACCGTGGACAAGCAGATCTCACGGTCGTCGAGTCCGGCCCTGCTCGCGGCGTTGTCCGACGTACGGGGTCAGCTCGAAGGGCTGGTGCATCGGGGGTTCATCACCGAGACCGGGGCGCAGCGGTTGCCGGACGTGGCGCGGTACCTGCGGGGTATCGAGCAACGCCTCGACAAGATCGGCGCCAACGCCATGCGGGACCGGTCCGGCATGGCGATCGTGCACACGCTGACCGACGAGTACCAGAAGCGCCTGAAGGCCGTTCCGACCGGGAAGTACCCGAGTCCGGAGCTCCTCGAGGTGCGCTGGATGCTCGAGGAACTCCGGATCAGCCTGTTCGCGCAGACCCTCGGTACGCCGTACCCGGTGTCCGAGAAGCGGATCCGCAAGGCCCTGGCAGCCGCCTAGGCCTCGGGCTGGGCGGCGTCGGGCATCGGGGTGTCGAGGAAGGTCAGCACGACGTCGCTGACCAGGTTGGTGCGGGACAGCCCGAAGAAGTGGGTCGTCCCGGGGAAGATCGCGAGCTGGGAAGCGGGCACACCCACGAAGTCGCCGTTGACGTCACCGCCGCGCAGCTGCAGGAACTTCACCGCGTGCTCCAGCTTGAACATGTCGCAGTCGCCGTAGGTGAGCAGCGTCGGCGCGGCGATCCCGCGGATCTCATCCTCGGACCAGCCCTGCTCGGGGCCGAAGGCAGCGAGCTTGTCGAGCAGGACCTGCAGGTGTTCCAGGTCCGGGTGCGGCGACTTGGCCAGGTACTCGGCCTCCATCGGCGTCCCCGCGATCATCTCGACCTTCATCCCGCCCATCGCGGCCGCGTTCTCCGGCCGGTTGCCGTCGGGACTGAACGACACCGACGACAGGATCGCCTTGCGGATCAGCTCCGGATTGCGGATGGCCAGGTGCAGCGCCACCGCGCCACCGACGCTGAAGCCGAAGATGTCGACCTGCGGCACTCCGAGGTGCTCGAGCAGACCGACGACGTCCGAGGCCAGGTCGGCCGTCGTCAGCGGCCGGTCGATGTCGTTCGTCCGGCCGTGCCCCTGGAAGTCGGCGGCGATGACCTGGCGGTTCCCGGACAGGATCGGCAACAGCTCGCTGAACTGCAGGTCGATGTCGAACAACCCGCCGTGCAGCACCAGCAGTGGCGTGCCGCCTTCGCCGTGGATCTCGTAGTACATCTGCAGGCCGTTGACCGGGGCGTACCCGGTCTGCGGTGGGTCGGTCACAGCTCTTCTCCCCTTGGTCGGATGCCCCTTTGAATATCAGCCTGCCGGGGGCATTACAGCGACGGGTCAGGGGTGTCCGCACAGGGCGTGAGGTCAAGAGCGTCGAGGGCCTCGGAGAGTTTGGTGAGGGCCGCCACCGCATCGGCGAGAGCCTGTTCGCCGCAGATCTTGGCGAGCTCGGTCGCGTGGTGGAGGTGGTGCGGGTTGATCGCGGAGACCGCGGCCCGGCCTTCGGGAGTGATGGCGACGAGCTTGGCCCGGCGATGCGCGGGGTTGTCGCGGTACTCGATCAGGCCGCGGCCCTCCAGTACGTCGGCGGTGCGCTGGACCGCCTGCCGCGTGATGCCCATCTCCCGGGCGATCCCGGGGACCGTCAGCGGATCGCGGAGGACGGCGCCGAGGACCTGCCACCACGCCACGGTCACCCCGACCGGCCGAGCCAGGTGCTCGGCCAGGACGAGGAATTGACCGTTCAGCTTGAACGAGGTCAGCGCGGCGGCACTGAGAAGTTCCTGATCACGGTTCACGAAGAACCACCCTGTCAGGCCGACATCAGTTCGTAGAAGCCGGCCGGGTCCTGCTCGCCGTACAGCTTGTACCAGGAGTCGAGCACCGGCGCCTTGTACAGCTCCAGCCGCTCGAAGATCGCCCGCGCGAACTCGACCGGCGCATTGGCGCCAGCGGTGATCAGGTCGCGATCGACGACGACGTGCTCCTCCTTGTAGTGCTGCCCGCCCGCATAGCCGAGGCTGTCCAGGAACGCGGCCGCGTTGCTCGTGTGCGCCCGGTCGTCCAGCAGCCCGGCCAGCGCCAGCGCTCCGGTCGCTCCGCAGATCGCCGCCACCGGTACGCCGGCGTCGAGGAACTCGCGTGCCTTGTCGACGTACGGCTTGTAGGCGTCGGTCGGCCACAAGTCGTTGCCCGGCAGGATCAACATCGCACTGTCGGCGGGCTTGAGTTCCGCGAGCAAGGAATCCGGCAGGACCCGCAGCCCACCGGCCGTGGTGACCGGATCCAGCCCAACGCTGACGGTCTGGATCTTGTAGCGCCCCGGCGTCTGCTGCCACGTCTCGTTGTTGATGTGGGCCGTGACGTACCCGACCTCCCAGTCGGCGAGGGTGTCGTAGACGGCGAGGTGGACGGTGGTGTGCTCGTTCGCGTTCATGACAACATCTTGTCATTTTGACAATCTGTTGTCAATGGGTGAGGAAGGCCACCAGCCGCTCCCTCACCTCCGTCGGCGCCTCCTCAGCCATGAAGTGCCCAGCCGGCACCGGCCCGCCGCTCACGTCGTCCGCCCACTCGCGCCAAACCTCAAGCGGCTCATACCAAGCCCCGACTGCTCCGCCCGGATCCCACAACGCAAGCACCGGACAGGAGATCCTGCTCCCCCGTCGCCGATCCTCCTCGTCATGCTGGTGATCAAGCGTCGCCGCAGCCCGGTACTCCTCACAGATGGCATGCACGGTCGCCTCATCGCGAAACTTCGCCACGTAGTCCGCCCGCACCTCCGGCGGGAACGCATCCGGAACCTGCGACCACCCGTCAAGCATGTGATCCACCAGTACTTCGGGCGCTCCCGCGATCAGCCGCTCGGGAATCGGCTCGGGCGCGGCAAGAAACGACCAGACCCAGTAGCCGAGGCTGAACCTCTTGTCCGCCCGCTCGAACGCATCCCCGGTCGGAACGATGTCGAGCACCGCAAGCTTGTCCACCACTGCCGGATGATCGAGCGCCATCCGATAGGCACATCTGGCTCCACGATCGTGGCCGACCACGCTGAAGGTCGGATACCCCAGGGCCGCCATCACCTCGATCTGGTCGCGAGCCAGCTCCCGCATGCAGTACGGCGAGTGGTCCGCATCGCTCGGCGGCTTACCGCTGTTGCCGAAGCCGCGCAGATCGGTCGCGATCACCGTGAAGTGCTCGGCCAGCCCAGGGGCGATCCGGTGCCACATCAGGTGCGTCTCCGGGATCCCGTGCAGCAGCAACACCGGTGGGCCGGCGCCGCCGCGGCGGCCGCGGATCGTCGTACCGGAGGTCTTGATCTCGAAGTCTTCGAATCCTTCGAACATGCCGGTCCATTACCCAGCCGGATGTACGTTCTATGGCACGAAGGCTCGCTGGGACTGGTGGCGGAAGGCGCGCGGTGAGATCGCGTGGGCGGCGGTGAAGCAGCGGGTGAAGTAGGACTGGCTGGCGAAGCCGCAGCGGGCGGCGATCTCGGCCACTGGCGCGGAGGTTGCCGCGAGCAACGATGCCGCCTGCTCGAGACGAAGGTTCGCGACGTAGTCCGTCGGCGTCGTCCCGTACGCCGCGCGCAGCGTCCGCGACAGGTGCGCAGGACTGACGCCGGCCAACTCCAGCAAGCGGGGCACTCCGCCGCGCAGGTTCTCCTCGGCTCGCATCGCCGTACAGGCTCGTGCCAGCCAGTCGGGGGCCGAACTGCCGGACGCTCGGGCCGGCAACTCGTCAGGTGAGATGTGCGGCAGCAGGTCGATCCAGAACCGCATCAGGTCGAAGTGCTCCGGCTCGCCCGCGAAGCGCTGGAGCGCGCTCTCGAAGACCTCTGCCACCACGGCGGCATCGCGAGCCCGAAAGGCCACCGGCCGCTCGGCCGCATCCCAGCTGCCGGTCGGGTTCGTCCTGGTCAGGTTGAGGAAGCCCTGCCAGGCAGAGCTCGGGAAGGCGACGTTGATGAACTCCAGCCCGTCCGGCGCCGAGCCCCTGATCGCGTGGCGGTCGCGCGGCCGGACCAGCACGACATCGCCGGCCACCAACGGCGTCGTACCGGTCGGGAGGAGGTGTTCACCGTTCCCGGTCAGCACGCCCATGAACTCATGGAAGTCGGCATGCGTGTGCAACTCGGAGTCGCGGGCTCGCGGCGCAAAGCGGACCCGGGCCGCATGAAAGGGCCGGCCCAAGGCGGACCACTCGAAGCGCAGTACCTGGCTCACCTCAACAAGCTACAAGTTTGCGTCAGCGGATTGCTAGTACTGAGGCCCCGTCGCGATCAGGCTTTCCGGTATGACTTCAGTGGCGGACAACCAGGTCAGCGAGAGCGCGCTGGCGAGCTACGAACGCGACGGCTACGTCATCTTCCGCAACGTGATCGACGCGCAGTTGATCAAGGAAGTGAACGACCATGTCGCCTGGTTGCAGGCCCGGCATCCCGACGTCCGGCCCGAGCAGCTCGGTCACGTGTTCCTGCGGGACGACCCGTTCTGGGTGCGACTGATCAGCGACCCGCGACTGGTCGAGATCGCCTCGGCGTTCGTCGGACCCGATGTCGCGCTGTTCGCCTCGCACTACATCTCCAAGCCGCCGTACTCCGGTCAGCCGGTGCTCTGGCACCAGGACGCCGCGTTCTGGCCGCTCGATCCGATGAGCGTCGTGACGCTCTGGCTCGCGGTCGACCACTCGACACCGGCGAACGGCTGCGTCCGGGTGATCCCGGGCAGCCACCTCGGCCCGGTCGCCCCGGTGCGCGACAACGACAGCGTCGAGAGCGTGCTGGGCCAGGAGATCGCCGTCGAGGTCGACGAGTCGCAGGCCGTCGACATCGTGCTGGCACCGGGCGATGTCGAGGTGCACCACCCCAACATCGTGCACGGCAGCTCGGCCAACACGTCGCCGGACCGGCGGTGCGGGCTGACCATCCGCTACATCCCGACCTCGACCCGGATCACCGCCCCCGAGGTCCCCTACCCCAGCGCGTTCCACCTGCAGGGATCCCCGGGGGTGAACAGCTACCAGCCGCGGCCCCGGTACGTCGAGGGCCGCGACTATCCGTTCGTCGGCAGGTCCGAGTGGATCTAGTTGCCCGTCACTCCAGGCAGGTCCGAGTGGAGGTAGCGGGCCGTCACTCCAGGCAGATCCGAGTGGAGGTAGCCGGCCGTCACTCCAGGCAGATCCGGAACGGGTGGCCGGCCGGGTCGGCGTAGACCCGCCAGCCCCGGTCGCTCCCGGCCGGTGGGGCGTCCACCGGGTCGAGGGGTTCCGCGCCGAGGGCGACGACCGTGGCGTGGCCGCTGGCCAGGTCCTCGACGATCAGATCCAGATGGAGCTGCTGCCCCTCCGTGCCCGGCCAGGTCGCCGGGACGTAGTCCTCCGAACGCCGGAAGCCGAGCGTCGACCCGGGGCCGGTCAGGCTCCGCCAGTCGCTGTCACCGTGCTCATCGATCTCCAGACCGAACAGCGTCGAGTAGAACCGGGCAAGCTCGAGCGGGTCCGGGCAGTCCAGCACCACCGAGCCGAGCCGCCCGGCACTGGTGCCCGGCTGCTCTGCCACCTGAGTCATCTGTCCTCCAGCTTCCTGTCAAGAAAAAAGTCTCATCCAGTACTGCGGCCAGGCCCGTCCTGGTCTGAAGGCCCGGCCGCAAACAATGGCAGGTCCGACCGACAGTTCGCATCTTTCGACACGCCTTGTTGACCAGTCACAGAATCGCCCGGCTGGCAAAGTGCCACCCATGTCCTTCGTGAAGGAACGGCCCGACGCCCCGCCCGGCTTCTTCGAGGTCGAGGCCGCGGGACTGCGCTGGCTGGCAGTGCCCGGCGGCGTCCCGGTGGTCCAGCCCGTGGACGTCTCCCCCGGCCGGCTCGTCCTGCCACGCCTGGCGACCGGCGAGCCCACACCTGAGGCTGCAGAGGAGTTCGGCCGCCGGCTGGCCGTCACCCACGCCGCCGGTGCCGCGTACTTCGGAGTACCGCCTGACGGCTGGACTGGCGATGGCTACATCGGCAACGCCCCGCTGCCGCATCCGCCGGAGCCTGTCAACTCGTGGGCGGAGTTCTATGTGGCCTACCGCGTGCAGCCCTACCTGCGCATCGCCTACGACAGCGGTGCCATCAGCGACATCTCACTGTTCGAGCGTGTCTGCAACAAGCTCGTCGACGACGCGCCGGAGCCGCCCAGCAGGATCCATGGCGACCTGTGGTCGGGCAACGTCGTCTGGACCGGTCAGGGCGCTCAACTGATCGACCCGGCCGCGCACGGCGGCCACCGAGAGACGGACCTCGCCATGCTCGCCCTCTTCGGCCTCCCCCACCTGGAGCGCGTCCTGGCCGCCTACGACGAGGCGCAACCGCTGGCAGCTGGGTGGCGCGATCGGGTCGGGCTGCACCAGCTTCACCCGTTGCTGGTGCACGTGGTGCTCTTCGGTGGCTCGTACGTCGGTCAGGCCATCGCGACGGCCACGCAGTACGAGTAAAGCAAGGAGTTTGCTGAAAGATCTTGACTCTGGATGTGAGCGGACGAACACTTTCGGTCATGACACGACTCGTCCGCCCCCGTCGTCGGGTCTCGCTGGCCGGCCTTCTCACAGCCGCTCTGCTGGCGACTCCCCTGATCGCACTCACCACGCCTGCCGCCGCTGAGCCGGCAGGAGTCCCAGCACCCGCCCTGATCCCGAAGCCGTCCTCGCAGCAGGCGCTGGCCGGCCAGGACTACTCCCTCAAGCCCTGGAGCATCGTCGGCGTCGCCGCCAGCTCCAAGGAGCGCCGCGCCGCGCAGAAAGTGGCTGACCAGCTCACGGCTCAGCTGCGCCGCGCCACCGGCTACCCGCTGCCCGTAGTACCGGCCGCAGGCGTGGCCGACATCAGGCTGTCCACCAACGGCCCGTCCACGCTCGGAGCCGAGGGGTACCAACTCCGGGTCGACACCAAGGGCGTCAGCGTCACCGCTGCCACCCCTGAGGGCCTCTTCCGTGGCGTCACCACCCTGCGGCAGCTCCTGCCCGCCAAGGCCGACGCAGCGACACGCCAGTCCGGCCCGTGGAAGCTGGCCGGTACTGCGATCGCCGACTCGCCACGGTTCGGGTACCGCGGCGCCATGCTCGACGTGTCCCGGCACTTCTTCTCCGTCGCCGAGGTGAAGCGCTACATCGACCTCATCTCGCTCTACAAGCTCAACAAGCTCCACCTGCACCTCGCGGACGACCAGGGCTGGCGGATCCAGGTGGACTCGTGGCCCCGGCTCACGACGTACGGGGGAAGCCTGGAGGTCGGCGGGACGCCCGGCGGGTCGTACAGCAAGGCCGACTTCGCCGAGATCGTCCGGTACGCCGCCGATCGCTACCTGACCGTCATCCCCGAGATCGACACCCCTGGCCACACCAACGCGGCCCTGGCCTCGTACGCCGAGCTCAACTGCGACGGGGTGGCTCCACCGCTCTACACGGGCACCGACGTCGGCTTCAGCTCGCTGTGCGTCGGCAAGGACATCACCTACAAGTTCCTGGACGACGTGTTCCGTGAGGTTGCCCAGCAGGCGCCAGGTGACGTGTTTCACCTCGGCGGCGACGAGGCGCACTCCACGCCGCACTCGGACTACCTGACGTTCGTCCCGAAGGCGGCTGCTCTGGTCACCAAGCAGCACAAGCGGGTGATGGGCTGGCAGGAGATCGCCGAGACGCCGCTGCCGGCGGGCAGCATCGCGCAGTACTGGGGCACTGATGACGCACGCTCCCAGGAGCTCGCCCGCAAGGCTGCGGCTCAGGGCGCCAAGGTCGTGCTCTCGCCGGCGAACCGGGCCTACCTGGACATGAAGTACAACGCCAGTACGCCGTACGGGCTCGACTGGGCCGGTCTGGTCAGCGTGGAGAAGTCCTACAGCTGGAACCCGTCCACGCTGATCCCGAACCTGCCGGAGAGCGCCATCGCCGGTGTCGAGGCGCCGATCTGGACCGAGACGCTGGACGACCTGGACAAGCTCGAGTACATGGCGTTCCCGCGGCTGCCGGGTGTGGCCGAGCTGGGCTGGTCGCAGGCTTCCGCACTCGACTGGACGGCGTACAAGGACCGTCTGGCCGGGCAGGGGTCGCGGTGGGACGCGCTGAGCGTCAACTTCTACCGCGCACCTGAGATCAACTGGCGTTAGCCGCTAGAAGCGCCGCCTGGCTCTAGGACTGCAGGACTCGGTCAAGGAGCCAGGCGGTGTCTTCGTCCAGGTCCTGCTCGGCCACGGTGAACTCTGTCGGCTCGCTGTCCGCTGTATCGCTCACCTGCAGGCGATAGACGTACCGGTCGGGCTGCGGGCGGCCAGAGCCCAGCCGCGCCCCGGCCAGGCCGCGCGCGACCTTCTCCAGGCGCTCCCGGTCCGGCTCGGCCGAAGTGTCCAGCTCGCCGCCGGCCACCAGACCGGCGAAGCCACCGCTGCGTTCCACTCTGAGGATCACCCGCACACCTTGTCCCGCCGCGGGTCCGCTGTCCAGAGCCGCACGACACGCCGGAGAAATTCAGCACGACCGAGCAGCCATCACCCGGCGTACAGGGCGCCTTGTCCACCCTTGTCGGGTCTCAGGGCCGCTCGACGGGCCGTCCGGCAGCACGAATCAGCAGGTCGGCCGGGGTTTCGTTGTCTTCTCAACCGGCCCTCGCGGGCGCCGGGCGCGCGACCGCGCGTCTCACGGAGCGTGGCGGCAGGCAACTTTCCGCGACACGTGTTCGCGGTCACCCCCCACACGAGCCTCGGAATCGGCTACAGTTGTCGCGTTGCAGTTTTGGACTCCCACTGACTTTTGCTGTGCTGTACGGCCGGTTTCGTCGTCTGGGGCCTTTCGGCGACACGCGGTTCATGAGGTGTGGATCGCGTCTTGTTACAAGCCATCAAGGAGATAGACAACAATGGCTGTCGGTACTGTCAAGTGGTTCAACGCTGACAAGGGCTTCGGCTTCATCACCCCGGATGACGGTGGCGCGGACGTGTTCGCGCACTACTCGGCCATCCAGACCTCGGGCTTCCGCTCGCTGGACGAGAACCAGCGCGTCGAGTTCGAGATCACCCAGGGCCAGAAGGGCCTGCAGGCGGAGAACATCCGCCCGATCTGATCTTTCGGATCAGTCCTTCGAAGAACTGAAAACGAGAGGGCCGTACACCACCCGGTGTACGGCCCTCTTCAGTCACTCAGCTTCCCCCAGCCCTCAGCGCAGCCGTGGGATGACCTCGGTGGCGATCTGCTCCAGCACGTCTTCGCTGCCGGCGTACACGCCCTCGGCGCGGGGCCAGTGGGTGATGACGTCGGTGAAGCCGAGGGCTGCGGCGCGGCCGACGGCGTCCTCGAAGGCGTCGGGGCTGGTCAGCGCGTAGCGGGCGGAGTCGAGGGAGAGGTACCGGTCGAACGGCCGGCCCTCCAGTACGTCGTCCAGCCGGTGGCTGAGGTCGCGGACCGAGCCGAACCAGGTCTCGTAGTCGTCGGACTTCAGGCCGGTGGTCACCCAGCCGGCGCCGTACCGGGTTGCGAGGCGCAGGGAACGCGGACCGTTCGCGGCCATCACGAACGGGATCCTGGGTTCCTGCACGCAGCCGGGCAGCGTGCGGCCGTTGCGGGTGGCGAAGTACTCACCCTGGTGGTCGACCTTGTCCGTCGTCAGCAGCTTGTCGAGCAGGTCGACGAACTCCGCCAGCCGGTCGACCTTCTGGCGCGGCGTCAGCTCGTCGCCGCCGAGGATGGTCGAGTCGATCCCGCCGCCCGAGCCGATCCCGCACAGGATGCGGCCGGCCGAGATGTCGTCGAGGGCCAGCAGGTCGCGGGTCAGCGTCAGCGGGTGCCGGAAGTTCGGCGACGTGACGAAGGTGCCCAGCTTGATCGTCGAGGTGGCCAGCGCCGCCGCGGTCAGCGTCGGCGTCGTCCCGTACCAGGGTGAGTCCTGCAGACCGCCCCAGGTCAGATGGTCGTAGGTCCAGGCGTGATCGAAGCCGAGCTGCTCCGCGCGGCGCCACTTCGGCTCCGCCTCGGACCAGCGGTACTCCGGCAAAATCGTGATTCCGAATCGCATGGTCGGCACAGTAACGCGCCCTCACCGGGGCGGGACTCGCCGGTGTGGCCGACGCCACGATAGTTGCGTTTCGCCACAATCTTCGGCACGGTGCTTACGCAGTCCCCCCGATAAACCTGAGAAGGAGGCGCGCCGAAGCGAGGCGTGATTCAGCTGTGGCGATCGATTTCGACAGCCAGCAAGCAAACCCTGACCACGCAAGCGAGCACCCCGCCCTCGCCGCACCACCACCGCCCGGCAGCCGAAGTACCGGCTCCGGGCTGGACCGGATCGTCTTCGGCGTCACCGCCGTGATCGCCCTTGCCTTCGTGGCTTGGGGTTTCGCCAGCGCGACCAGCCTCGGTACGGCGTCCACCTCGGCGCTGACCTGGGTCGAGACCAACACCGGCTGGCTTTTCGTCCTGCTGGCCTCCGGCTTCGTCTTCTACGTGTTGTGGCTCGCGGCCGGCCGGTACGGGCGGATCCCGCTCGGCGCCGACGACGAGGAGCCTGAGTTCAAGACCGTCTCCTGGGTGGCGATGATGTTCAGCGCCGGGATGGGCATCGGCCTGATGTTCTACGGCGTGAGCGAACCGCTGTCGCACTTCATGAAGCCGCCGCCGGGCACCGTCGAAGGCGGCACCGACGCCGCCCTGCAGACCGCGATGGCGACCACGCTGTTCCACTGGACCCTGCACCCGTGGGCGATCTACGCGGTCGTCGGCATAGCGATTGCCTACGGCACCTTTCGGCGCGGCCGCTCGCAACTGATCAGCTCGGCGTTCGCGCCGTTGCTCGGCAAGCGCACCGAGGGACCGATCGGCAAGGTGATCGACAGCCTGGCGATCTTCGCCACCCTGTTCGGCTCGGCCGCCTCACTCGGGCTCGGCGCGCTCCAGATCGGGTCCGGCGTACAGATCCTCGGCTGGATGGACAAGACCGGCAACGCTGTTCTGGTCGGCGTCATCGCCGTGCTGACCGCGGCCTTCGTCGCGTCGGCCGTGTCGGGTGTTGCCAAGGGCATCCAATGGCTGTCGAACATCAACATGGTGCTGGCAGTATCGCTGGCCGGTTTCGTCTTCGTGGTCGGTCCGACCGTGCTGATCCTCAACCTGCTGCCGACCGCGATCGGCGACTACCTGCGCGACGTGGCCGACATGGCGGCCCGGACCGAGGCCAGCGGCGGCGACGCGATGGCGGCCTGGTTGTCGTCGTGGACCGTCTTCTACTGGGCCTGGTGGATCTCCTGGACGCCGTTCGTCGGGATGTTCATCGCCCGGATCAGTCGCGGCCGCACGATCCGGCAGTTCGTCACCGGCGTCCTGCTGGTGCCGTCGCTGGTCAGCCTGGTCTGGTTCTGCATCTTCGGTGGGGCGGCGATCGACAGCCAGCGGCACGGCGCCGACATCGCCGGTCAGTCGACAAGCGAGGGTCAGCTGTTCGGGCTGCTCAACCAGTACCCGCTGGCGTCGGTGACCACGATCCTGGTCGTCGTCCTGGTGGCGATCTTCTTCGTCTCCGGTGCGGACGCGGCGTCGATCGTGATGGGAACGCTGTCCCAGCGTGGCGCGATCAACCCCCGGAAGCCGTTGGTCATCTTCTGGGGCGTGCTGACCGGCGCGGTCGCCGCCGTGATGCTGCTGGTCGGTGGAGGTGGCGCGAAGGCGTTGCAGGGTTTGCAGAACCTCACGATCGTCGCGGCCCTCCCGTTCGCGCTCGTGATGGTCGGCCTGGCGGTCGCGCTGGCGAAGGACCTGCGCACCGATCCCCTGATGCTCCGCAAGGCGATCGGCACCGAGGCGGTCGAGGCCGCCGTCATCGAAGGTGTCAGCACCCACGGCGCCGACTTCTCCCTGGTCGTCACCGGCAACGGCGAGGAGGACCCACCGGCCAAGAAGTAGCCGTTGGGAATAATTGAGTGTTCAACTACATTGGAGAGAGCAAGACCTCCGAAAGGACTCTCCGATGAGTGACACCCCGCGGACACCCGTCCTGTACCTCAGTCACGGCGCACCCCCGCTGGCAGACGACCGGCAGTGGACGGCGGAACTCGCCGCCGTCTCCGCCGGTCTGACCAGGCCGAAGGCGATCTTGATCGTGTCCGCCCACTGGGAGGCGGCACCGCTGACGCTGGCCGCGACCGAGACCGTCCCCCTGCTCTACGATTTCTGGGGCTTCCCCGAGCGGTACTACCAGGTCCAGTACGCCGCCCCCGGCGCGCCCGAGCTGGCCGACCAGGTCCGGAAGCTCCTGCACTCCCCCGCGAATCCCGTGTACGACGACCCGCACCGCGGGCTCGACCACGGCGCCTACGTGCCGCTGAAGGAGATGTACCCGGACGCCGACATCCCGGTGCTCCAGGTGTCGATGCCGACACTCGATCCGGCAGAGCTGTTCGGCATCGGCCGCAAGCTGGCGCCGTTGCGCGACCAAGGAGTACTGATCGTCGGGAGCGGCTTCACCACGCACAACCTCCGCGCGATCAACCTGGGCGGGCCGGCCGACGCCGCCGCGCCGACCTGGTCTGTCGAGTTCGACGACTGGGCCCAGCGAGCCTTGGCCAAGCAGGACGTCGACTCGCTGATCGACTTCCTGCACAAGGCCCCGGCCGCCGGGATCGCCCACCCGCGGACCGAGCACTTCGCGCCGCTCTTCGTCTCTCTCGGCGCATCCGAGGATTCACTGGGCACAGCTGAGACCGTCGTCGACGGCTTCTGGTACGGCTTGTCCAAACGCTCCTGGCAGATCGGCTGACCGCTACCGACTCGGCAGCGCAGGGGTCGGGAAGGTGGCCAGGTGGGTGGTGCCGATGCTGCCTAGCCAGACCTTTCCGTCGCGCTCGCGGACGCCGGTCGGCATCCGGAAGTCGGGGTGTTTGCCGCGCAGGTCGTGGACCAGCCTGCCGGCGTCGTCGTACGCCTGGATCTCGATGATGTCGGCAGCCTTCGGCTTGAACGCCTCGGGCAGGGCCCACACGACCTTCCGCAGTACCGGGGGTTTCGGCAGCAGCAGATCGAGTAGGGCGTTGCGGGGTGAGCCGATCGCGACCCAGATCAGGCCGTCGGAGCCGCGGGCGATGTTGTCGGGCAGGCCGGGGATCGTCGTCACCAGTTCGGGCTCGGCGTTGGGATCGGTGAGGTCGAGCTTGAAGAGTCCGTAGCTCGCGCTCTCGGCGAAGAACAGCGTCCGGTGGTCGCTGCTGAGCGCCACGCCGTTGGGGAACGGGCGGTTCGTCGTCAGCCGGGTCAGCTCGCCGTCCGGGGTGAGCCGGTACAGGCTGCCGGTCGCGGAGTGCTCGAGCAGGTCGGCCATCCACTCGTCGACGCCGAACCGGGTGGACGAGTCGGTGAAGTAGATCGTGCCGTCGGGCAGCACGTCCGCGTTGTTGCAGAACTTCATCGGCCGGCCGTCCACCTCGCCCAGCAGGGTCTCGATCCGGCCGTCCTGGTCGAGCGTCAGCAACCCGCGATGGGCGTCGCAGATCAGCACCTTGCCGTCGGGCAACCACTCCAGTCCGAGCGGCCGGCCACCGGTGTCGGCGAGAACCTCGGTCGTCGTACCGTCCGCGCCGACGAGCAGGATCCGGCCGTCCACCAGCCCGGTCAGAACGTTGCCATCGGCATCGATCAGGGTGTCCTCCGGGCCGGCGCCCGGAACCGCGACGGTCTGGACCTCGATCCGCCGCGGCTGCCTGGCTTCGGGCGCGGGCGGCGGAGTCCACCGAACAGGGGCGATGCTCGACTTACGGCTCATGCCCCGAGCCTAACGGTCAAACAGTTTCAAGATCCTCGAAGCGTGGCGATTCCGCCCCCTGCGGCTGGACATACTGGCGCCGCGCTGAGGTTCCGGCGCCCGATGAGGGGAGATACACGTGACATTCGGAAAGTCGAAGGCGCTCGCCGTGGCCGGCTCCGTGGCGGTCCTGGCAGCAGGCGCCACTACGACGGCCTCAGCCGCGCCGGCGGTCTCCACGAGTCCGGCGGCGGCCGCAGCGTCGTGCTACGCCAGCAACGGCAGCCTGTACTGCGGTAATCGGGCCGGCGCCTCGATCTACCTGAGCCCGCGCTACGACACGCCGTCCGGCAACCCGGTCGAGATCGTCGACACCCTTCAGACCGGGTTCAGCTACTTCAAGTGCTACACGATCGGCCAGCGCCACGGCGGTGGCAACAGCATCTGGTACCACACGTACGGCGACGACAAGGGCCGCTGGGGCTACGTCCCGGCCGTGGACGTCTGGACCCCGACCGACCCGTTCCCGGGCGTCAACTTCTGCTGATCGACGGGTGAACGGTGCCGAAGGCGGCCGCCAGCGGCGGGAACAGGGAGCGCACGTCGGCACCGTTGACCCAGGCGCCGATCGCGAAGGCGGCGGTCGCCTCCAGCAGGCTGGCTCGGGCCAGACCGCCCGCCGCGATCGGCGTACAGCCCAGGTCACGGATCAGCACGGCGACCCGCTCGTTGGCGGCTGCGTGATCTCCGCAGTGCGGGACGCCGAGCGGCTCGCCCTCGAAGCTGTGCGGCGCCTCGCGCCAGACCGAGTCGGCGGCCAGGTTGAAGGCTTTGACGACCTGGCTCCCAGTCGCCAGGCCGGCGACCCGCTCGGCCATCGCGGGAACGGCCAAGGTGAACTCGCCTGGTACGAGGGCGTTCGTGCAGTCGATTAGTGTCCGGCCGGCGAACCGGCCGGCCGGCGCGTCGACGGCCAGCAGCGTCTCCTCGACGCCGGTGGCCGGTACTGCGAGCAGCGTGACCTCGCCGAAATCGCTTGCCTCTAGCAATGTTCCGGCGCCGGCACCGATCCGCGCGGCGCAATCTGTCGCTCTCCCCGGATCACGCCCGCCGACCAGCACTTCGTGTCCGGCCCTCGTCCACTGCCCGCCGAGCGCGTCCGCCATCTGTCCGTTGCCCAGGATTCCGATTCGCATGCTGGGAAAGCTAGGCGATCCGATCGGCACCTCCGGGTGCGTTTCGGGTCCGGCAGAATGGATGGTGATGGACGACCAGAAGTTCTTCGCCGACTGCCAGGCCAGGGTCGCCGTCGACCTGATCAGCGGCACTTGGTCGATGGTGGTCCTCTACGCGCTCGCGGACGGACCTGTGCGACCCGGCGACCTCCGCACCCAGATCGGTGGGATCAGCCAGAAAGTCCTGACCACGACCCTCCGCCGGCTCGAACGGCATGGGCTGGTTCAGCGCCGCCGGTACGCCGAAGCGCCGCCACGGGTGGAGTACTCGCTGACCGTCCCTGGCCAGGATCTCCTGGTTCCCATTCGCGCGTTGGGCGACTGGGCCGACAAGCATGCGGAGAGTCTGTTGGCCGATGACGAGGATCGCGACAGCGCCTGACTACTCCCCCGTCGCGCCGTCCAGGCGTTCGCGGAGGAAGTCGGCGTGGCCGTTGTGGCGGGCGTACTCCTCGATCATGTGGGCCAGCACCCAGCGCAGGGTGTAGCGGCGTCCCTCGTCCTCACCGACGTGGTCGGGCTCGAGGCCGGCGATGACGGCGCGCGCCCGGCCGACCGCTTCGTCGTACCGGCGGAGGTCGGCGGAGAACTGCCCGGGCTCGAGGTCGGTCCAGTCGCCCTCCGGGTTGGTGGGTGAGGAGTAGAGGACCGGAACCAACTCGTCGGTGAAGGTGCCGACGAACCAGCCGAGCTCGTTCTCGGTGAGATGCCGGATCAGGCCGTGCAGCGTCATCGAGGAGGGCGCGACGACGGCCGACCCGAGCTGCTGCGCGGTCAGTCCCTCGCACTTCCAGCGCAGGGTGGCGCGCTGGAACTCCAGGAAGCCGACCAGCGTCTCCTTCTCGCCGGCTTCGGTGGGCGGGTCGGGTCTGCCGTTGAGGTCCATGGTTCGGAACCTACCGCCTGCCACCGACATCTCGGCGGTGGACCGGTCCGGCGATTCCACCCAGCGGACGAGCCCATCCGGAGGCTCCTCCGATACGACGTAGGCTGGTCGTCATGACATCGACTGACTCCCCCCGCCCGTACGGAAAGTACCCGGTCCGGATCGGCGTCCAGATCCAGCCGCAGCACGCCGACTACGCCGTCATCCGGCGGACCGTGGCCGCTGCCGAGGAGATCGGCGTGGACGTCGCGTTCAACTGGGATCACTTCTATCCGCTCACGGGTGAGCCCGACGGCCTGCACTTCGAGGCCTGGACGATGCTCGCGGCCTGGGCCGAGGCGACCGAGCGGATCGAGTTCGGCTGTCTGGTCAGCTGCAACTCCTACCGCAACCCCGACCTGCTCGCCGACATGGCCCGCACGGTCGACCACATCAGCGACGGCCGGCTGATCTTCGGCATCGGTTCGGGCTGGTTCGAGCGTGACTACGACGAGTACGGCTACGAGTTCGGTACCGCGGGCGGCCGGCTCGACGCCCTCGGCGAGGCACTGCCGCGGATCGAGCGGCGCTGGGCCAAGCTCAACCCGAAGCCGACCCGGGACATCCCCGTCCTGATCGGTGGTGGCGGCGAGAAGAAGACCCTCAAGCTGGTCGCCCAGCACGCGAACATCTGGCACGGTTTCGGCGACGCCGAGACGATCGCCCACAAGCACGAGGTGCTGGACGCGCACTGCGCCGCGATCGGCCGCGACCCGGGCGAGATCGAGCGCTCCACCGCCGTCGGCCACAAGAGCCCGGAAGAGCTCGGCAAGGCGATGCTCGACGTCGGCACCCGGCTGTTCACCGTGCACACCTCCGGCCCGGACTACGACCTCGGTCTGCTCCGCGACTGGGTCGCCTGGCGTGACGAGGTCAACCAGGCCTGACGGCACCAGCTCCGGAGTACCGGCTGCGTGCCGGTACTCCGGACGTGGGCCTGACGCCCGGCTTCGCTAGGATTTCTGGCATGCCTACGCTGCCTACTGACGGTTCGGTGCTGCCCATCACCCGATGGGGCACGGACGTCATGCACCACGTGAACAAGCCGGTGACCGAGTTCGGCCCGGAGCTGCACAAGCTGGTCGCGGACATGGTCGCCACGATGAACGCGGCCGAGGGCGTCGGGCTGGCCGCGAACCAGGTCGGCGTCGACCTGCAGCTGTTCGTCTTCGACTGCCCGGACAAGGCCGGCCGGCGGCACCAGGGCGTCGTCTGCAATCCCGTGCTCGAGCTCCCCGAGGGCAAGGACCGCCGGCTCGACGAGGGCGACGAGGGCTGCTTGTCCCTTCCCGGTGCCTTCACCAAGTGCGCCCGTCCCGACTTCGCCCGGGTCACCGGCGTCGACGAGAACGGTGAGCCGGTGACCTACGAGGGCGACGGCCTGCTCGCCCGCTGCCTGCAGCACGAGACCGACCACACCCAGGGCATGGTGTTCGGCGACCGGCTGTCGCGCAAGTACAAGAAGCGGCTGTTCGCCGAGGCCGAGGAGTTCGCCGAGGACTACCCGGACGACTGGCCGGTCTCCCCCGTGCTCAACCAGGAGGAGCACGACCACAGCGGCGAGGGGCTCAACGCCTGACCGCCGCCAGGCCCACCGCGGCCGGGCTGGTCGCCGACGTTCGAGCGGGTCGCCGTACTGCGCTGGACATCGTCGAGGAGACTCTCGATGCGGTGGAGCGGCTCGATCCGGTGTTGCACTTCATCGACTCGCTGGACGCCGACGGCGCTCGCGCCGCGGCTCTTCGAGTCGATCCTGAGCTGCCGCTGGCCGGGGTCCCCTTCCTGATCAAGGCCCGTACGCCGGTGGGCTCGCCCATCGTCACCAGGTTGCTCGCGGCCGGCGCGATCGCGATCGGTACGTCGACTCGCGCCCATCCGGAGGCCGTGGCGCAGACGTTCGGCTGGAACGGCCGGGACTTCACCCGCAATCCCTGGGACCTCTCCCGGTCGCCGGGTGGGTCGTCGGCCGGTGCTGCGGCGGCGGTTGCGGCGGGCGTCGTACCGATTGCCACCGGCGGGGACAGTGCCGGGTCGTTGCGGATTCCTGCTGCGTTCTGTGGGGTTGTCGGGTTCAAGGGGACGGCCGGCCGGGTGCCGCGGCCGGGTGGTCGATCGCTGGCCGGGCTGATGACTTCGGGGATCATCGGGGCGTCTTTGGAGGATGTCGTCACCGCGACCAGCTTGGTCAGTGGGCCGGATCGGCTCGACCCGAGTGCCTTGCCGCACTGGCCGGTGCCTGAGTTGTCGGCGGGGCCGTGGAGGGTTGCCTACACTGCCCGGCTTGGACGGCAGATGGCTGATCCGGCTGTTGCTCAGCTGGTGCGTGACAGTTTGTCGGACTTCGTCGTACGGGATGCTTCGCTTGACTGGCTTGCCGTTGACGAAGCCTGGCTGGCGTTGCGGGCGCTTGATGCCGGGCAGACCGTCGACGGGGCGGTGTTGCGCGAGGCCGTGATGGTGCGGACTCACAACAGCACGGAGCTGGCCGATCTCTTCGCTGAGGTCGATGCGTTGGTCACGCCGACCACGTTGACGGTGGCGCATGGGTACGACCAGCACGAGGACAACCTCATCGTGTGCGACCTCTGCTGGGGATTCAACGTGACCGGACATCCCGCGGTCAGCGTGCCGGTTGGTCTGGTCGACGGGTTGCCGGTGGGCGCGCAGGTTGTCGCGCCGCATGGACGGGATGATGTCGCGCTGTCTGTTGCCGCGCGCATCATGACTTCCCTACCAGGCTGAGGATTTGAGGTCGTCCTGGAGGATGGCTTCGACCGATTCCTCGGGGGTCTGGCCGGTGGTGTCGAGCCAGAGTCCGCGGCGCGGGATGTCCTGCAGACCCTCTTGGAGTGCTCGCACCGCGTCGGCCAGGGTCATCCCGGGACCTTGCCAGGCGCTATAGGCGTTGGAGCCACGGCCCTGTTCGCGTTCGACGATGGAGTCGACGGACGGGACGAGTACGACCAGGTGCGGGTCGGCGATGCCCTGGAAGGAGTCGAGCCAGCGGGCGACGTGCTCGCCGAGAATGATGTCGGAGCAGACGAAATCGAAGCCCGCTTCGAGATAGTGGCGGGCCACGAGCGCACTGGCGTCGTACCGGAGTTGGAGCTGGCGAAGCGCTTCGGGCGCTGGGTCCGGTGTCATGCCGACGGCGCCGGACACAACGGCGCGGAAGTACACGTCGCCGTCGACCGTCGCGGCGGGTGGGCCGAGGCGGCTGGCGAGCAGTGGTGCGATGGTGGATTTGCCCGCGGCCTGCATTCCGGTGATCAGCACGACTTTCCGCATGCCGACCATCCCATCATGCACGTCCAGCGATTTCCGGAAGTCCTGTCCGGACCGGGTGTGGCGCCGCTAGGCTGCGCGGGTGAAGGGGATGCCGGGTGACTCCGGGGCCAGGCGGCCCGCCACGCTCGACGATGTCGCGCGTGCCGCGGGAGTCTCCCAGCCGACCGCTTCCCGGGTGCTGAACGGCTCCTCCCGCAAGGTCGCGGAGAGCTATCGCGAGCGGGTACTGCAGGCGGCCCGCGAGCTCGGGTACACCCCGAACCTGCCGGCCCAGGCGATGGCCCGCGGTACGTCGCGGACGATCGCGCTGGTGCTCAGCCTGATCTCCGACCCGTACTTCTCCGCGATGGCGGCCGAGATCATGAAGCAGGCCGAGGCGATCGGGCTGCACGTCTCGATCGCCGTCACCGAGCGGCAGGCCGACCGGGAGCTCGACCTGGTCCGGGAACTGCGTGGCCAGCAGCCGCGGGCGATCATCCTGGCCGGCACCGGGTACGTCGATCCGCCGTCGTCGGACCAACTCGTCGAGGAGTTGCAGCGCTACGAGGAGACCGGCGGGCGGGTCGTCCTGATCAGCCGGTCGGATCTGCCCTTCGAGACGGTCGACTTCGACAACCACGAGGGGTCCCGTCAGCTGGCCCGCGAACTGGCCGCCCTCGGCTACCGGCGGTGCCTCGTTCTTGGCAGTGGTACTCCCCTGCTGTCGATGCGGCAACGAGTCGAGGGCTTCGTGGCCGGCCTGGTCGAGTCGGGTGTGGAGGACGCCACTACTCGGGTGCACAACCCCGATTTCAGTTGGGTGGGTGCGCGGGAGTTCATGCTCGGGTTGAGCGATGCGGAGGTTCGCGAGCTGCAACTTGTCTTTGCCGTCACCGATGACATGGCGCTTGGGGCACTGGCCGGTTTGCGCGAGCGCGGGCTGCGGATCCCGCAGGACATCGGGGTAGCCGGCTTCGACGACATCAGCACGCTGCGCGACGTCGTACCGAAGCTGACGACTGTCCACGTTGACCTGACCGCCGTTGCTCAGGAGGCGGTCTACCGGGCCACCACGACGGACGCCGAGCTGACTCGCCGCACTGTCCCGGCGTACCCGGTGATTCGCGCCAGCACGCCGCCGGTGTTTTAAGAGGCTAGGCGCTGACCGGGGCTGGTGGGTTCGGCGCCGGGCTCGGGCCGGTTGATCTCTGCCCACACGGCGTCGAGGGAGAGGCCGAGGACGTCGGCGATCGCGGCGATGGTCGGAAAGGCAGGGGTCGCCACGCGGCCGGTCTCGATCTTGCGGAGCGTCTCCGGGGAGACGTGGGCGTCGAGGGCGGTCTCGAGCATCGAGCGCTCGCCCCTGGCGCGACGCAGCAGGGCGCCGAGGCGCTGTCCGCGCTCGACCTCCGCGGACGTGAGCGGCAGTCTGACCATGACCCGATGATAGTACCGGCATAGTATGGCCGGTATAGTTATTGGCTCCGCGTGTGAAAGGCGCCGCATGATCGAGATCCTCACCCCCACCGAACTGCCCCGGGCCAAGGCGGCAGGTGCGTTGGTGGCTTCCATTCTGCAGACGATGAAGAGCCGCAGCGCGGTGGGTACCAACCTGCTGGACATCGACCGCTGGGCCGCGGAGATGATCCTCGATGCCGGTGCTCAGTCCTGTTACGTCGACTACGAGCCGTCCTTCGGGCGCGGGCCGTTCGGGCACTACATCTGCACGTCCGTCAACGACGCCGTGCTGCACGGGCTGCCGCACGACTACACGCTGGCCGACGGCGACCTGGTGTCCCTCGACCTCGCGGTCTTGAAGGACGGCCTCGCCGCCGACTCGGCCATCAGCTTCATCGTGGGCGACTCCCGGCCCCCGGAGAGCGTCGCCATGATCGACGCCACCGAACGCGCGCTGGCCGCGGGGATTGCCGCCGCCGGCCCCGGAGCCCGCATCGGCGACATCTCCCACGCGATCGGCACCGTCCTCAGCGAGGCGGGCTACCCGATCAACACCGAGTTCGGCGGCCACGGAATCGGCTCCACGATGCACCAGGACCCGCACGTCTCGAACACGGGAAGGCCGGGCCGCGGCTACAAGCTGCGTCCTGGTCTACTGCTCGCCTTGGAGCCGTGGATCATGGCGGACACCGCCGAACTGGTCATTGACGACGACGGCTGGACCCTGCGCAGCGCCACAGGCTGCCGCACAGCCCACAGCGAACACACCATCGCCATCACCGACAACGGAGCCGAAATCCTCACGTTGCCGAGGTAGGGCGGCGGCCGAAGGCATCCAGGAGCTGGGACTGGACTGGGGCGTCCTGTGGCAGGGTGTCGCTGGCGCCGGCGCCGAAGGTGCCCATCGACTGCATTTCGCTGACGTGGGGTTTGACCATCGCCCAGAGGTTTTCGGTCAGTTGAGGGTCGAGGGTCGGGTCGAGGTCTGCGCCGATTGCTATGTCCCAGGCGTGCACGACGAGCTCGCCGAGGCGGAACCTCACGAAGGTTTCATAGGTGATGTCGCCGCTCGGATGGTGCAGCGGCCCGCCTTGGTCGGCGGCGGCGAAGGCGGCTCGCTGGGCTTCGCAGGAGGTGGCTAGCGCGGTCAGCGGGTCGGGGCCGAGTTGGTCGGTGTCCAGGCCGGCAGTCGCCTCGGTTGCGGAGGCGCCGTCCAAGAGGCGTACTGCGAAGATGTTGCCGGCAACGATGTGGTCGACGACCTCGCGGACTGTCAGGTCGGCGGGTGTGAGGTTGTCCCAGGACGCTGCCGGCACCGAGCTGGCGATCCGCATGAGTTGAGCATCAGCTGCCGCAAAGAGGTCCACGCCTCGTGAGGCTACCGGCGTCGGTACTGTCGAGGTATGTCTCGGGTCTTGGCCGCGATGGATCGGTTCAATGCTGCTCATCCGTGGTCTCACAACGATGCGTACGCGGCGTTCGTTCTGCACCATGCGCGGCGGGTCCGGGCTGGTGGTGGGGTCGAGGCTCTGGATGTGGGGTGCGGGACGGGGAGCCTTGTTCGGCGGCTTGCAGGTGTGTTCCCCGCTGTCACGGGGGTTGAGGCCGATGGCGCGACCGCGACGCTGGCTCGGCATGCGACCGCGGGTCTCCCCAACGTTCGCATTCTGACGCGATCGTTTGATGAGGTTGGCGAGGACCGGTACGACCTCATCACTTTCGTGGCTGTGGTACATCATCTGCCGTTGCAGGGCACGCTGGAGAAGGCGCGTGAGTTGTTGCGTCCGGGTGGGCGGCTCGTGGTGGTTGGCGTGAGCCGAGGGGTGCGGGCGGATCTCCCGTGCGAGGTTGCCTCGTTGATCCTCAATCCGATCGTGGGTGCTGTCGTGCATCCGCGCCGAGCTCGTGAGACTCCCGTGCAGATGACCGCTCCGACCGCCATGGCCGCGGAGTCGTTCGAGGAGATCGCCGGCACGGCTCGACACATCCTGCCGGGTGCGCGGCTCAGACGTGGGTTGTTCTGGCGTTACACGTTGTCCTGGACTGCTCCGCGCCAGGCTGCTTGAGTGATGGAGTAGACGACGGCGTCGAAGGATTCGCCGTCGGCTTCGAGGACGGCGTGGTGGTCGAAGGTCATCCCGATTCGCCTCATCACCTCGACGCTCTTGGTGTTCGGAGTGTCGGTGGATGCGAGGACCCGCGGCAAGTCGAGGTCGGTGAAGGCATAGGCCAGCCACGATGCTGCGGCTTCGGTGGCATAGCCATGACCCCAGTGGGCGCGGGCCAGGCGCCAGCCGATCTCCAGGTCGTCCGGGTGCCACGGCTCGCGGGTCAGCCCGCCCGCGCCGAGAAACGCACCGTCGGTACGCCGTTCGATGGCGAGGAAGCCGATGCCTTCGGCAACGTATTGCCGGTTGACGGCGGCCGCGATCTCGTCCGACTCGGCCCGGCTGAGCGCCTTGCCACCGAGGTACCGCATCACCTCGGGGTCGGCGTTCAGCTCGGCCCAGGCGGGAAGGTCGTCGTCGCGGAAGGGCCGGAGCAGCAGGCGAGCTGTCGTGCGCAAGAAGACCTCCAGGGCCGCTGATGGACTGCTTCTCGCACGATCCCACGTTCGCGGGCGCCGGCCCACCCTGTTGCCGGGCGGGAAATTCCGGTGCTTCGATGAACTGCGCGCCCTAGATTCGTGGGGTGATCAACGACGCACCGCCCGACCTTGCGCACCTCGGCACGCCGCTTGGGCCGATGATCCGCGTCGGCGGTGGGTTCGCGAACCGGCTGTACCGGCTCGACACCGATCAGGGGTCGTTCGCGGTGAAGGAGTTGAACCTCGCCGACCGGCGCTCGGCGTACCAGGTCGACTATGTGTTCAGGTTCGAGCAGGCGGCCTTCGCTGCCGGTATCCCGATGCCGGAGCCGATCTCGGCCGGGCAGCATCTGCTCGTCCACCGGTGGGTCGAGGGAGAGAAGGTGCCCGAAGCACCCGTCTCGGCGGCGTACGCGTTCGAGATCGGTGAGATCCTCGCGCGCCTCCACTCGCTGGACGTCGAGTGGACCCACGGGCCGAACGAGGACCCGGTGTGTCACGAGACTGGCCCGAGCTCGCCGAGCGGGCTGCGGCGACCGGACAGCCGTGGGCAGACGAGCTCGGCTCCCAGGTTGAGACGTTCCTCGCGATCGCCCAGTTCGTCCACACCTGCGAGCGCCCGGGCCCCGTCGTACTGACCCACCGGGACATCCAGCCGTGGAACCTGCTCGCTCGAGACGGTCGGCCGGTGCTGCTCGACTGGGAGCTCTCGGGGATGCTCGACCTAGCCGGCGAACTCGGCTCGACCGCGCTGAGCCTCGCGAAAGGGCCCGGCTTCGACGACATCGAGCCCGCCATCTTCCGCGCAGTCCTCGACGGCTATGTCGCCGGCGGCGGAGCACTACCGCCGCCGGGCCCCAGTTGGTTCGTCTACATCATCGGCGGCTGGTTGAGTTTCACCAGATGGAACATCCTCCGCTGCTTCACCACCGCCGAGCCAAGCACCGGCCCCGACCTCGCCCAGTCCCACGACTCCACCCGCAACGGCCTACGAGGCCTCCCCACCCTGTTCGCCCGACTCCCCAAACTCGAGACACTGCTCCCGTGACCGGGTTACCCCTGTAAACGCCAGGTTTGTGCCGAGCGACAGGCGATAGTCCTCGATTTCTGCCCGTCGGCAGGCTCGGTGAGCGTGCCCGAGTGCTCGGCTGCCGACTATGTCCTGTCGCTCGGAACAGCAAGCCGCGGTTGCGGCCACCACCGCGCCGGCGGAGTGCGGAGCATCCACCCGGTGGCTACGACGGACTGCGAACTTGCGCCCTGCGCCTCGCGCCTTGCATTCCGGATTCGGGCGCTCACGTCACGACGGGCTGGCGCCAACAGCTTTCACGGCAGCCTAGGTGCGACGGAGGAGCGCCGTAGCTGGGGGTGGGGAGCAGGGCGACGGAGGAGCCCGGCGTGGGAGGTCGGTTTTACGGGCGGGTGGCGTAGAAGGTTACTGCGGCTGCGGAGGCTACGTTGAGGGAGTCGACTCCGGCGGCCATGGGGATCTTGACGGTGAGGTCTGCCTGGTCCAGGACGTGGGGTTTGAGGCCGTGGCCTTCGGTGCCGAAGATGAGGGCTAGCTTCTCGTCGTGGCGGGCGGTGAGGTCGTCCAGGGTGATGGAGTTGTCGGTCAGGGCCAGGGCGGCGGTGATGAAGCCGTGGTCCTTCAGCACCTGCAGGGAATCCGGCCAGGCGGTCAGGCGGGTCCACGGGACCTGGAAGACCGTTCCCATCGAGACTTTGATCGAGCGGCGGTAGAACGGGTCAGCGCACGTCGGCGTCAACAGTACTGCGTCCACGCCCATCGCCGCGGCGGCGCGGAAGCCGGCGCCGACGTTGGTGTGGTCGACGATGTCGTCGAAGATGGCGATCCGCCGGCCACCGAGCAGCTCGTCCAGCCCGGCCGGCGGTCTGCGCCGGTACGACGCAAGTGCGCCGCGATGCACGTGGAATCCGGTGACCTGTTCGGCCAGCTCCTCCGTCACCACGTACACGGGTGTGGTTGGCCAGCGTTCCAGCACGTCTGCCAACGAGTCCAGCCAGCGCGGCGCGAGCATGAAGGAGCGCGGCTCGTACCCCGCCTCAGCAGCCCGCCGGATGACTTTGTCGCCCTCGGCAATGAACAGCCCGTGCTCCTCCTCGAGCAACCGCCGCAGATTCACCTCCCGAAGCTGCACATAGTCCGCCAACCGCTCGTCAGCAGCATCCTCGATGGTGATGAGCAAGCTCATGACTCCTCGGAGTCCTCGGAGTCCTCGGAGGAGGAGGCAGACTCGGCACCGGGCGCGGAGCCCGGGGCCGAGGCGGACGCGGAGCCGGGCGCGGACGCAGAGGCGGTGGTCAGGGTGGCGGCGACCTCGACAACGTTGCCTATGACGACGATTGCGGGGGCGCCTACGCCAGCCTCTGACATGGTCAAAGCGATGTCAGCGAGCGTGGAGGTGACCTGGTGCTGACCCGGAAGGGTGCCGTCGGCAATCGCGGCCGCGGGGGTTGCCGCGTCTTTGCCATTAGCAATCAGCGTGCTGGCGATGACCGGCAGATTCTCCACGGCCATCAGCAGAACGAGCGTGCCACGCAACTGCGCCAGTGCTTCCCAGTTGATCAACGAGTCAGGGTGTCCCGGCGGGATATGCCCCGACACCACAGTGAACTCATGCGTCACACCCCGATGCGTCACCGGAATCCCCGCCACCGCCGGTACTGCGATCGAGCTCGTGATCCCCGGCACCACAGTCCACGGCACGCCGGCCTCAGCGCACGCCAGAGCCTCCTCGAAGCCCCGCCCGAACACATACGAGTCGCCACCCTTGAGCCGCACCACCACCTTGCCCTGCAAGGCGCGATCGACCAGGATCCGGTTGATCTCCTCCTGCTGCGCCGACCGCCCTCGCGGCAACTTCGCCGCGTCGATCAGCTCCACGTCAGGATGCAATTCCTCCAGCAACGGCTGCGGCGCCAACCGATCGGCCACCACAACATCCGCCTCGGCCAGCAACCGCCGCCCGCGCACCGTGATCAGATCCGGATCCCCCGGCCCCCCACCAACGAGATACACCCCCGGCTGCTTGGCCAGCGAGTCCCGCGCACCGAGCGCACCCTCGCGCAACTCCTCCAAAATCGCATCGCGCACAGCCGCCGACCGCCGGTGATCACCACCACCCAGTACGCCGATGGTCACCTGATCGTGCTGCCCCGAGGCCGGCGTCCACGCGGTCGCCCGGGACCGGTCGTCAGAGCGCACGCAGAAGATCCGCCGCGACTCAGCCTCGGCCGACACCTGATCGTTGACCGCGGCATCATCCGTCGCGACCACGACGTACCAGGCTCCGTCCAGGTCGCCGGCGGCGTACCCGCGCTCGATCCAGCGCAGGTCGGGGTTGGTCAGCAGCCCCTCGATCGTCGGCGTGATGGCCGGCGAGATGACGTCGATCTGCGCGCCCGTCTCGAGCAGCCGCGGCAGCCGTCGCTGGGCGACGCCACCGCCGCCCACGACCACCACGCGGCGGCCGGTGAGCACGAGACCGGACAGGTACGGCGCGGTCACGCCTCGATCCCCGCCGACTCGAAGGTCGCCATCTCCGCGAGCGCCCGGACGGCACAGGTGAGGATCGGATAAGCCAGTACTGCGCCCGTCCCCTCCCCCAGCCTCAAGTCCAGATCCACCAGCGGCTGCAGACCCAGCGTCTTCAAAGCAACGGCGTGACCCGGCTCGGCCGAGCGGTGCCCAGCGATGCAGTAGTCGATCACCGACGGATGCAGCGCCTGAGCAACCAACGCAGCGGCACCCGCGATGACACCGTCCAGGATCACCGGCACCTTGTTGGCAGCCCCACCGAGGATGTACCCGGCGAGCGCCGCATGCTCCAGCCCGCCGTACGCCGCCAGCGCGGCCAGCGGCTCCGAAGCCGGTACGTCGTGCAACGCCAGCGCGTCCCGGACCACCTGGGTCTTGTGCGCGAGTGTGGCGTCGTCGATCCCGGTACCCCGGCCGGTCACCTCTTCGGCGGTCCCACCGCTGAACGTCGCGATCAGCGCTGCGGAAGCAGTCGTGTTGGCGATCCCCATGTCGCCGGTCAGCAGGCACTGGTAACCGTCCCGCACCAGCTTGTCCGCGAGTTCGAAGCCGACGGTGAGGGCCGCCAAGACCTCTTCCGCCGTGAGTGCCGCAGCGACCGAGAGGTCCCTGGTCCCGGCGCGGACCTTCGCGTGCACGATGTCCAGCTCGGCGACGTCCGTGGCCACCCCGACGTCGACCACCCGGACGTCCACCCGGTTGTTGGCCGCGAACGCGTTCACCGCGGCGCCGCCGCCGGCGAAGTTCGCGAGCATCGCCGCGGTGACCTCCTGCGGCCAGGGCGAGACGCCCTGCGCGTGCACACCGTGGTCGGCGGCGAAAACCGTCACAACGGCCGCGGTCGGGACCACGGGCGGGCAGAGCCCGGTCATCCCGGCCACCCGGACCGACAGCTCCTCCAGTACGCCGAGGGAACCGGCCGGTTTCGTCAGCTGCAGCTGACGCTCCGTGGCCGCCCGCATCGCGGCCTCGTCGGCCGGACCGATCCTGGCCAGATACTCCTCCACCGCTGATCCCTCCATCCGAGCGGTCGCCTGGACGCGACCAGCTCCGATCTTCGCATCCCGGAGCCGCGGTACTGGCCAGGGTCCGCTCACTGACCGCGGTGGTGCGCGGCAGACCGCCGTGGCCGAGCCAGTAATGTCGGATTCACCACATGTCCGCGAGATCGCAGGAGGCCCACCAGATGTCGCTCCACCGGCCAGTCGCACCGGACCCGTACCAGCTGCTTCCCGAGGTCGGCTCGTTCACGGTCACCAGTACCGACGTCACCGACGGCGAGCAGCTCGACGAGGACTTCGTCTTCGCCGGCGGCAACAAATCCCCGCAGCTCAGCTGGGAGGGCTTCCCGGAGGAGACCAAGGGCTTCGTCGTCACCTGCTTCGACGCGGACGCGCCGACCCCGTCCGGTTTCTGGCACTGGGTCCTGGTCGGCCTGCCGACCACGGTGACCGAGCTGCCGACCGGCGCCGGCACGACCGAGCGGCTGGAGAGCGGCGCCTTCCACCTCCGCAACGACTACGGCGCCAAGGCGTACGGCGGCGCCGCCCCGCCTCCTGGCGACCACGTGCACCGGTACTACTTCGTGGTGCACGCGATCGACGTCGAGGCGCTCGACATCGACGGCGACGCCAGCCCCGCCGTAGTCAGCTTCAACCTCGCCTTCCACACCCTGGCCCGCGCCATCATCACCCCGACGTACCAGATCCCCGCCGAAAGCTGAGCGCCCGAGCGCGGCTCCGGAGATCTCCGGGGCCGCGCTCCTCGGCGTCAGGCGAACTTCTCGCCGGCCTCCGCCTTGGTGACGAGGAGGGCCGGCGGTTCGAAGCGAGGGCCGTAGATGGCGGCCAGTTCTCGTGCGCGGGCCACGAAGCCGGGGAGGCCGCCTTGGTAGGCGTTGATGTACTGGAGCGCGCCGCCGTGCAGCGGCGGGAAGCCGATGCCGAAGATCGAGCCGATGTTGGCGTCCGCCGTCGAGCGCAGGACGCCCTCCTCGACGCACTTGACCGTCTCGAGCGACATCGCGAACGCCATCCGCTCCTGCAGGTCGGCAAACGGTAGGTCGACGTCCTCGCGGACGAAGTGTTCCCACAACCCGGGCCACAGGTGCTTCGGTCCGTCCGCCGGGTAGTCGTAAAAACCGGCGCCGGCCGCCTTGCCCTTGCGGTCGAACTCCGTCACCAACCGGTCGGCCACCGCCATCCCCGGGTGGTCGTCGAACGCGCCGGCGTTGTCCCCAGCGGCCCGGGCCGCGTCGCGGATCTTCATCGGCAGCGTCAGGGTGACCTCGTCGAGCATCGCCAGCGGCGGCGCCGGGAAGCCCATCTGCGTCGCCGCGCGCTCGATCGTCACCGGGTTGACGCCCTCGGCCACCATCGCCGCGCCTTCCATCACCAGCGTGCCGAACACCCGCGAGGTGAAGAAGCCGCGACTGTCGTTCACCACGATCGGCGTCTTCTTGATCTGCCGGACGACGTCGTACGCCTTGGCCAGCGCGCGGTCGGACGTCTTCTCCCCCACGATCAGCTCGACCAGCGGCATCCGGTCGACCGGCGAGAAGAAGTGCATGCCGACGAAGTCGTCCGGCCGGTCGATGCCCTCGGCAAGTGAGGTGATCGGCAGCGTCGAGGTGTTCGAGCACAGCAGCGCGTCCGGCTCGACCACACCCGCGATCTCGGCGAACACCTTCTGCTTCAGCTCCTCGCTTTCGAACACCGCCTCGATCACCAGGTCGCACCCGGCCAGGTCGTTCGGGTCCGCGGTCGGCGTGATCAGGCTCAGGAACGCCTCCGCCTTGTCCGCCGTACTGCGGCCCTTCTGCACCTGCTTGGCCAGCAGCTTCTCGGAGTACGCCTTGCCCTTCTCGGCCGCCTCCAGCGAGACGTCCTTGAGCACCACCTCGATGCCCACCTTGGCGCACACATATGCGATCCCGGCGCCCATCATCCCCGCGCCGAGTACGCCGACCTTCCGGGCCCTGTACTCCGGTACGCCGGCCGGCCGCGACGCCCCGGCGTTGATCGCCTGGAGCTCGAAGAAGAACGCGTTGATCATGTTCTTGGCGATCTGCCCGGTCGCCAGCGAGACGAAGTACCGGGACTCGATCCGCGAAGCGGTGGCGAAGTCGACCTGGCTGCCCTCGACGGCCGCGCTCATGATGGCCCGCGGCGCCGGGTACGGCGCACCCTTGAGTTGCTTGCGGAGATTCGCCGGGAAGGCCGGCAGGAACGCGGCCAGCTTCGGCGAGGACGGCGTACCGCCGGGGATCTTGTAGCCGTCGCGATCCCACGGCTGCTTCGCGTCACCGTCGTACGAGTCGATCCACCGGTACGCCGCGGCGAGCAGCTCGTCGGCCGGGACTACCTCGTCGACGATGCCGACCGACTTGGCGTGCGCGGGCTTCATCCGCTGACCCTGGAGCAGCACCTTCATCAGCGCGTCCTGCAGGCCGAGCATCCGGACGGTGCGGGTGACGCCGCCACCGCCGGGCAGCAGGCCGAGCGTCACCTCGGGTACGCCGAGCTCGACCCGGTTGTCGTCGGCAACGATGCGGTGGTGACAGGCGAGCGCGATCTCCAGCCCACCGCCGAGCGCCGAACCGTTGATCGCGGCAACGACCGGGACGCCGAGGGTCTCCAGCACGCGAAGCTGACGCTTGACCTCCTCGACCGTCTCGAAGACCTCGGCGGCGTTCTCCGGCTGGATCTGGGACAGCACCTGAAGGTTGCCACCGGCAAAGAAGGTGGACTTGGCGCTGGTGATGACGACGCCTTTGAGGTCGGCCTTCTCGGCTTCCAGCCGCTCCACCGTCGCGGCCATCGCGCCGAGATAGGTGTCGTTCATGGTGTTCGCCGAGGCGCCCGGGTCGTCCATCGTGAGCGTCACGGTGTACTTTCCAGGGCCGTCAGCGTCCTGGGTCCACTTGATCATGCCGCAAGCCTCTCGATGATGGTCGCGACGCCCATGCCGCCGCCGACGCACAGGGTGGCCAGACCGTAGCGCAGCTCGCGCCGCTCCAGCTCGTCCAGCAGGGTTCCGATCAGCATCGCGCCGGTGGCGCCGAGCGGGTGACCGAGCGCGATCGCACCGCCGTTGACGTTCACCTTCTCGTGCGGGACGCCGAGATCCTTCATGAAGTGCAGCACCGCGGCCGCGAAGGCCTCGTTCATCTCGAACAAGTCGATGTCGCCGACCTCCAGTCCGGCCTTGGCCAGCGCCTTGCGGGCGGCCGGCGCGGGACCGGTCAGCATGATCGTCGGGTCAGTGCCGCTGACCGCCGCGGCGACCACCCGGCCGCGCGGCGCCTGGCCGAGCGCTTCGCCCGCCTTCTCGTTGCCGACGGCAACCAAAGCGGCCCCGTCGACGATGCCGGAGGAGTTGCCGGCGTGGTGCACGTGGTTGATCCGCTCGACCGTCACGTACTTCTCCAGCGCCACCGAGTCGAACCCGCCGTGCTCACCGATCGCGGCGAACGAGGCCGGCAGACCGGCCAGCGTCTCGACCGAGGTGCCGGGCCGGACCAGCTGGTCGTGGTCCAGGATGCGCAGGCCGTTGCGATCGTCCACCGGTACGACGGAGCGCGCGAAGTACCCGTTGGCCCAGGCCTTGGCGGCCCGCGCGTGGGACTCGGCGGCGTACGCGTCGACGTCGGTGCGGCTGAACCCGTCGAGCGTGGCGATCAGATCGGCGCTGATGCCCTGCGGGATGAAGTTGGTCTGCATCGCGGTCTCCGGGTCCATCGCCCAGGCGCCGCCGTCGGAGCCCATCGTCACCCGTGACATCGACTCGACGCCGCCGGCCAGGATGAAGTCCTCCCAGCCCGAGCGGATCCGCTGGGCCGCCTGGTTCACGGCTTCCAGACCGGAGGCGCAGAACCGGTTGAGCTGGACCCCGCCGGTCGTCTCCGGGTAGCCCGCCGCCAGGACCGCAGTACGGGCGATGTCCATGCCCTGGTCGCCGATCGGGGTGACCACGCCCAGAACGACGTCGTCGATCGCCTCTTCGTCGAGTTCGGGGTGTCTGACCCGCAGCTCCTGGAGCAGGCCGGTGACCAGCTGGACCGGCTTCACCTCGTGCAGCGCGCCGGCCGCCTTGCCCTTGCCGCGCGGTGTCCGGATCGCATCGTAGAGAAAGGCTTCAGTGCTCATGGGGATCCCGTCGGTCGAGTCGTCCTGCTGATTGTGACAGTTCTGGTGTCATGATCGTCAAGGGGGCCTCGTATGATCTCCGCCATGTCAGAAGTCACCGCGGACGAGGCGACCCTCACGGTCGACGAGCTGTCCGCACGGGTCGGGATGACCGTGCGCACGCTGCGCTTCTACGCCGGCCGCGGCCTGATCCCGCCACCGGTACGCCGGGGGCGGGTCGGGTACTACGGTCCCGAGCACATCGCCCGGCTCGACCTGGTGCGGGAACTGCAGGCGCACGGCTTCACCTTGTCGGCCATCGAGGGCTACCTCGACCGGATCCCACCGGACGCCACTCCGCAGGACATCGCCCTGCACCGGACCCTGCTCACCCCCTGGATGCGCGACCTGCCCGAGACGCTCGACCGGACAGCGCTGGTACGGCGTACCGGCCGGGAGTTGAGTGACGACGACATCGAGATGCTGGTCGCGCTGGGGGTGGTCGAACCGACTCCCGACGAGGACGTCTTCCAGGTTGCGACGGCCCACCTCAGTCTCGGCGTCGAACTGCTCGACCTCGATCTGCCGGTCGAGGCGGTGCTGGCCGCCGGCCGGATCTTCGCCGAGCACGGCCGCGCACTGGCCGAGGAACTGACCGAGGTGTTCCGAACCAAGGTCTGGCCGCACTATCGCGACTCGGGCGGTCCTCCGGAACACATCCAGCAACTCGTCGAGCGCTTCAAACCCGTCACCATCCAGGGCCTGGTCCTCGCCTACGAACGAGCCGTCGGCGAAACCCAACGCGACACAGTACGCCGCTCCGGCACTAAGCCACCCCGCCGCTGACATCGACGTCGGCGAAGACCTGCCCTAGTCGGCGGTTGGGTTGGTGAAGCGGAGGTAGGTGAGGCCGCGGAGGTCGAGGTAGGTGTCGGTGGGGGTGGTGACGACGCGGAGGAGGACTTCGTCGCAGCCGATGCAGCGGGCGACCATGCCGGGGGCGTCCAGGTAGACGCGGGTCTCGGCGAAGGCGCCGGTTCGGCCGCAGCTGGTGCACTGACCGATGGCGGCGGTGACGTCGACGGCGAAGAGCTCGCGGAGCATGCCCGCTGCCGCGTTGCCGTCCAGATGGGTGGGAACGTCCGCGGTCATCGCGGTCCTCCTGTCGGTCCGAAGCGTTCGGTTCTGACACGGGCCGGGTCGTGCCCGGCCGCGACGAGCAGGTCTGCCACGGTTTCGACGAACGGTGTCGGCCCGCAGACGTACGTGGTCGGCTCGTCTTCCGGCCGGAAGGCCACCGCGTTGAGCAGCTCCGCGTCGACGCGCGCCGGTGGGCGAGTCTCGCCTGCGGGCGCCTCTCGGGTGTAGGCGAAGGTGATCTCGACGTCCTCGGACGCCGCGAGCTCCTTCAGTTCGGGCACATAGATCACCGACGCCGGCCTGCGTACGGAGTACAGGAGTCGTGCCGGGGTGGTGCTGCGGGCGGCCGCGTGGGCGCGCAGCATCGCCATCAGCGGTACGACGCCCGAGCCTCCGCCGATGAGCTGGATCGGGCCCTCCTGCTCGGGTTTCCAGACGAACCAGCCGCCGACCGGGCCGCGGATCTCCAGCGGGTCACCGACCTTGAGCACCTCGACCAGGTACGGCGAGACTTCGCCCTCCGGCACCTGTTCGACCGTCAGCTCGATGGTCGTGCCCGTCCAGGCCGAGGCGATCGAGTACGACCGGGACGCGCGATAGCCGTCCGGCGCGGTCAACCGGACGTCCAGGTGCTGCCCGGCCAAATGACCCGGCCAGTCCGGTACGTCGAGAACCACGGTCCGGGCGGTCGCCGTCTCGGCCCGTACTTCGGTGACGGTGCCGACCTGCCAGGTCAGTCGCCGGCGTAGCGCTGTTCTTTCCATGGGTCTCCGTACTCGTGATAACCGGCCGTTTCCCAGAAGCCCAGGTCCTCGCTGTCGGACAGAACCAGGCCGCGCACCCACTTGGCGCTCTTCCACAGGTACAGGTGCGGCACCAGCAGCCGGGCCGGCCCGCCGTGCTCCGCGGCCAGCGGCTCACCGTCGTACTCGTAGGCGATCCACGCCTGGCCGTCGAGCAGGTCCTCGAGCGGCAGGTTGGTCGTGTACCCGCCGTAGGCGTGCACCATCACGTAGTCGGCAGCCGTCTCGACATCGGCCAGCAGGACGTCCATCGAGACGCCCTTCCACTCTGTAGCGAGCTTGGACCACCGGGTCACGCAGTGCAGATCCTTGGTGATCTCCTCGCTCGGCAGCGAGGTCAACGCCGACCAGTCCCACCGGGTCACTTCACCGGTCTCGGTTGCGACGGTGAACTCCCAGTGCTCCGGGAGCACACGCGGAGTCGGCCCTGCCGACAGGACCGGGAAGTCGTGAGTCAGGTACTGCCCCGGCGGCAGGTCGTCACCACCCCGCCGACGACCGGTGAACCCAGGCGACACGATGCCCATCAGCGGACCTCCTTCAAACTGAAACCGCTCCCGGCAGTCAATCACGAACTGCCGGGATTCCACGGTTTCTGCAGGCCCGTGGTTTCTCCGGGCCGGCGGTTTCTAGAGGCCCATGGTGCGGCCGATGATTTCCTTCATGATCTCGGTGGTGCCGCCGTAGATGGTTTGGATGCGGGTGTCCAGATAGGCCTTGGCGATCGGGTACTCGGTCATGAAGCCGTAGCCGCCGTACAGCTGGAGGCACTTGTCGACGACCTTCTTCTGCAGTTCGGTGGTCCACCACTTGGCCATCGCCGCCTCGGAGACCGTGAGGGTGCCGGCGTTGAGCTCCTCGATACAGCGGTCCACGAAGACGCGGGCGATCTGGGTCTCGGTCGCCAGCTCGGCCAGCACGAACCGGGTGTTCTGGAAGGAGCCGATCGGCCGGCCGAACGCCTGGCGGTCCTTCACGTACTGCACGGTCGTCTCGAGCACGCTCTCGCAGGCCGCGGTGGCGACGACCGCGATGGTCAGCCGCTCCTGCGGCAGCTTCTCCATCAGGTAGACGAACCCCTTGCCCTCCTCGCCGAGCAGGTTGGTGGCCGGGACCCGGACGTTGTCGAAGAACATCTCGGCGGTGTCCTGCGCCTTCAGGCCGATCTTGTCCAGGTTGCGGCCGCGTTCGAACCCTTCCGCTCCGCGCTCGACGACGATCAACGAGATGCCCTGGTAGCCGGCGTCCGGGTCGGTCTTGGCGACGACGATGACCAGGTCGGCGAGGATGCCGTTGGAGATGAACGTCTTCTGGCCGTTCACGATGTAGTCGTCGCCGTCGCGCCGGGCCGTCGTGGTGATGCCCTGCAGGTCGCTGCCCGCGCCGGGCTCGGTCATCGCGATCGCGGTGATCAGCTCGCCGGAGCAGAACTTCGGCAACCAGCGCGCCTTCTGCTCCTCGGTCGCATAGTCGAGCAGGTACGCCGAGACGATGTCGGTCTGGATCGTGAACCCCGGGCCGCTCGCCCGCGCCTTGGTCAGCTCCTCCATCACCACGGCGTTGAAGCGGAAGTCACGCGCGCCACCACCGCCGTACTGCTCGGGCATCATGAAGCCGAGCAGGCCCGCCTGACCGGCCGCGGTCCACAGTTCGCGCGGGACGATGCCGGCCTCCTCCCAGCGCTCGTGGTGCGGCACGATCTCCTTCTCGCAGAAGGCGCGCGCGGTCTCCCGGAAGGCATCGTGATCGGCGTCGAAGAGGTGACGTTCCACGGGCGGGTCTCCTTGGGGTCGATCATTAGGCCTTGCTGGTCGGCTTGGGGCTGGTCGGCTTGGGTTAGTCCGCTTGTACTGCGGCGCCGGAGGCGAGGAGGTCGTCGACTGCTGTGACGCCCCACTCCGCCAGGGCCTCGCGGGTGTGCTGGCCGGGTCGTGCCGGGGGGTGGTCGAGGTGCGTGGGCGTTCGGGAGAAGCGCGGCGCGGGAGCGGGCTGGCGGACGCCGTCGCGGTCAACGAAGGTGCCTCGGGCAACGAGATGCGGGTGGTCGCCCGCCATTCGTAGTACGGGTGAGACGCAGGCGTCGGTGCCGTCGAAGAGTTCGGTCCACTCGGCCTGTGTGCGCTGGGCGAACGTCTCGGTGAGGAGCTTGTGCAACGCGGGCCAGTTGGCGACGTCGTACCGGTCGGGCGCGTCGATGCCGAGCAGGCGGATCAGTTCGTCGTAGAAGCGCGGCTCCAGCGCGCCGACGGCCATGTACTCGCCGTCGGCGGTTTCGTAGACGTCGTAGAACGGGGCGCCGGTGTCGAGCAGATTCGCACCGCGCTCCTGCTTCCAACTGCCACCGGCCAACGCACCGAGCAGCATCGTGGTGAGATGCGCCGAGCCGTCGACGATCGCCGCGTCGACCACCTGCCCGCGTCCGCTCCCCCGCGCTTCGAACAGAGCGGCCAGTACGCCGACCACGAGGTAGAGCGAGCCACCTGCGAAGTCACCGAGGAGGTTCGCCGGAACCTGCGGCGGCCCGCCGGCGCGACCGATCACATGTAGAGCACCCGACAACGCGAGGTAGTCGATGTCGTGCCCAGCCGACTGAGCAAGCGGCCCGTCCTGCCCCCAACCCGTCATCCGCCCATAGACCAGCTTCGGGTTGACCTCGTGACAAGCATCAGGCCCGAGCCCGAGCCGCTCGGCAACGCCAGGCCGGAAGCCTTCAACCAGTACGTCGGCGCTTGCGACCAACTCCAGAACGGTCGCAACAGCTTGCGGGTTCTTCAGGTCGAGCGCGACACTCCGCCGCCCACGATTCACCAACTCCAACTCCGGCGGCCCCATCGCGAGCCCACCACCAGGCCGGTCGATCCGCAGTACGTCGGCCCCCAACTCGGCCAGCAGCATGCAAGCAAACGGCGCCGGCCCAATCCCGGCCAACTCGACAACCTTCACCCCATCCAGCGGCCCCATACACCCCATTGTGACAGTAAAACTGTCACAGTCGTCAAGTCACCTTCAGCTTGAGCGCCGCTGGGAGGAGGGCGAACGGGAGGAGAACCGACAAGATCGTGACGGCGAGGAGCAAGGCAGAGAGGCTTGGTGACTCGGGGTTCAGGTGGTGGGCGTGGAAGGCGAGGTGCGAGATCGAGTAGGCGAGGTAGGCCAAGAGCGCGACGAGCACCAGCCGACGCTCCAACCAGATCGCAGCGGCGGTCAGCACGATGCCGATCCCCACCGTGGTGCTGCCGAAGTCGCGGAAGAGATGCTCGCTGTACGGCGGAGTCCAGTCGACCGTGGGCACGTCGTTGTAGAAACTCGCCGGGAACGCCAAGGTCCACATCCCGACGACCAACTGGACTGCCGTCAGACACAGCAAGCCAACTCGTAGCGCGGCCGCGGTGGCGGGCTGGCCGGCTCGTGCGTTGGGGGCGCTCATTTCCCAGCCCTGCTCGGGAAGCGGTCGGTGAGGTAGGCGGTGAAGGTTTTTTGGCCGAAGGGTGGGGTTTCGGGGAGGGCGGCGCCGGTTGCGTAGGCGTGGAAGGTTTTGCCGGGGAGGTGGAGTGGGAGGACTGGGCGGTGGGAGTTGGTGGCTTGTTTCCAGAGGTGGGTCAGGGCGGGGAAGGTGAGTTGTTCTGGGCCGCCGATGTCGGGGGCTCGGCCGGTGGGTGGGGTGGTTGCCAGGGTGGTCAGGCGGGTGGCTACCTCTTCTACGGCGATGGGTTGGAGCTTGATGGCGGGGGCCAGCAGGGCGGGGAAGAAGCGTTGGGCGGTGAGGAGTTGGTCGATGAGGTTGTGGAACTGGGTGGCGCGCAGGACGGAGTACGGGAGGGTTGACTGCTCGACGAGGCGCTCGACTTCGAGTTTGTGGCGGTAGTACGGGAGCGGGATGCGGTCGATGCCCACGATGGAGACGACGATCAGGTGATCGATACCGGACGGGCGCAGAGCGTCGATCAGGTGCTGGGTCTGGACAATGTCGGCGCGGCCGAGGCTGGTGGCGAGGTGGATCACGGTGTCGACGCTGTTCACCGCTTCGCGCAGGCCGGTGCCTTTCGTGAGGTCACCGGTGGTCAGGCCGGGGCCGCTGCGACGGCTCAGCACCCGGACGTCGTGTCCGGCCGCGCGCAGGGCAGTGACCGTCGGGCGGCCGAGGGTGCCGGTTCCGCCGGTGACGAGGATGGTTCGCATGGTGGTTTCCTTTCGGTCACCAGCCCAGACCGGACACCCCGCCGATTCGTGACAACTGTTGCTCGACGTGGCCGAGCTTGTCCGGGTTCATGGCGAGTTCCAGGCTGCTGAGCTCGTCGCCGGCGAACTCGAGGAACACCACAGCCCGGACCCCATCGGGGCCGACGGCAACGATGACCGGCTCGCCGTTCGCCTGCGCGAAGTACGGGAGGACGCCCGCGCCGAAGCGCTGCAGGGCGCCGACCAGGTAGCGCGCGACGTGGTCCCGGCCGGTGACCGGGTTGCGGGCGGCGGTGACCTTGCCGCCGCCGTCCGCGCGGGAGACGACGTCCGCGGCGAGCAGCGACTCGAGTCCCGCGATGTCGCCGAGCTGGGCGGCGACGAGGAAGCGCTCGACGAGTTTACGCCAGTGACTCGGGTCGACCTGGTGCGATCGCTGATCGGCGGCGACGCGCTTGCGCGCTCGTGAATGGAGTTGCCGGGCGTTGCTCTCCGTCGTACCGATCAGGTCGGCGATCTCGCGGTGGGAGTAGGCGAAGGCCTCGCGCAGGACGTACGCCGCCCGCTCGGCCGGCGCGAGCTTCTCGAGCACGGTCAGCAACGCGAAGGAGACGGACTCACGCTGCGCGATCTCGTCGAGCGGACCGAGGTCGTCGAGCTTGCCGCCGGTCAGGACGGGTTCGGGCAGCCACGGTCCGACGTACGTCTCGCGACGCGCGCGGGCCGAGGTGAGCTGGTTGAGGCAGAGGTTGGTGACGGTCTTCGCGAGAAAGGCGGCGGGCTCGCGGACCGTCCGATGATCGACGGCCTGCCAGCGCAACCAGGCGTCCTGCAACACCTCCTCGGCCTCGCTCGCCGACCCGAGCATCCGGTAGGCGATCCCGAACATCCGCCCCCGATGCCGCTCAAACAGCTCCAACTGCTCACTCACCAGCCCATCTTCACAGCCGAAGCCGACCGTGCGGCCAGCGGGATTGCGACGTCAGTCACGGTCGGGTGCGGCCGTCTCCAGCAGTTGCCCGTCCTTCAATCTGAGCCAGCGGGAAACGTTGATCTCGGCAAGGAAGCGTTCGTCGTGGCTGACCACCACGAAGGCTCCCTCGTACGCGTCGAGTGCGCTCTCCAACTGGCTGACGCTGACCAGGTCGAGGTTGTTGGTGGGCTCGTCGAGGAGGAGCAGTTGCGGGGCGGGTTCGGCGTACAGGACGCAGGCGAGGGTGGCGCGGAGGCGTTCGCCGCCGGACAGGACGCCGACCGGGAGGTGGATCCGTGGGCCGCGGAAGAGGAAGCGGGCCAGGAGGTTCATCCGGTCGGCTTCGAGCATGGTCGGGGCGAAGGTGGTGAGGTTCTCGATCACCGTGCGGTCGAGGTCGAGGAGATCGAGCCGCTGCGACAGATAGGCGATCCGGCCGTCGGCTCGCTTGAGCAGACCCGCGTCGGGCTCGAGGTCGTCGTTGATCAGCCGCAGCAGGGTGGACTTGCCGGCGCCGTTGGGGCCGGTCAGGGCGATGCGTTCCGGGCCGCGGATCGTGAAGTCGAGGCTTTCGAAGATCTTGCGGTCACCCAGGCTGACCTCGAGTCCTTCGCCGAGGAACAGGGTGCGACCGGCAGGGACATTCGTGCCGGGCAGTTGCAGCGCGATCTTCTGGTCGTCGCGGACGGCCCGGCCGGCCTCGTCGAGGCGCGCCTTGGCGTCACTGACCCGCGAGGTGTGCATCTCGTTCGCCCGGCCGGCCGACTCCTGCGCACCCCGCTTCATGTTCCCCGCGAAGATCCTCGGCAGGCCGGCGTTGCTGAGGTTCCTGCTCGCTTGACTGGCTCTGCGGGCCGCACGCTCCCGGGCCTGCTGCAGCTCGCGCTTCTCGCGCTTCACCTCCGCCTCGGCGTTGCGCACGTTCTTCTCGGCGACCTCCCGCTCCACCCGCACGGCTTCCTCGTACGCCGTGAAGTTCCCGCCGTACGACCGGAGCTCCCCCCGATCCAGCTCGGCGATCCGGTCCATCTGGTCGAGCAGGACGCGGTCGTGGCTGACCAGGAGCAGGCAGCCGTTCCAGTCCGCCAGTACGTCGTACAGGTTGCGCCGGGCAACGAGGTCGAGGTTGTTGGTGGGCTCGTCGAGCAGGAGCACGTCCGGGCGCTTGAGCAACTGCGCCGCCAGGCCGAGCGAGATGACCTGGCCACCGCTCAGGGTGCTCAGCCGGCGCCCGAACTCCAGTCCACCGAGGCCGAGCCGGTCGAGCTGAGCGGTCGTCCGCTCCTCGATGTCCCAGTCGTCGCCGACGGTCGTGAAGTGTTCTTCGGCGACGTCACCGCTCTCGATCGCGTTCAGTGCCTGGATGATCGGCGCGATGCCGAGGACTTCGGCAACGGTCAGATCACCAACCAGTGGAAGGGTTTGCGGCAGGTAGCCGACCACGCCCTCGACGGAGACACTGCCGCCGCGCGGCTTGAGCTCGCCGGCGATCAGCTTGAGCAGGGTGCTCTTGCCGGCCCCGTTCGGCGCGACCAGGCCGGTCCGGCCGGCACCGACGGTGAACGAGAGCCCGTCGAACACCGGGGTGTCGTCGGGCCAGGAGAAAGAGAGGCTGGAAACGACAACAAAAGCGTCTGACATGCGGATGACCTTCGCGTGAGACGCCGGGCGCGCAACAGCCGCCCAGCAGGGAGACAGGATCAGAGGTACGCCGAACTGGCCACGGCTTCAGTGCGATGCACGAGCCAGCGGCCTGTCACCCCGGGACTCACCCGGAGATGTCGTCGTCACCCACCACGTCTGAATCTCCCTCGAATCGGTCAGCCCTCAGAATATCAAAGCCCTACTGGAACGTCTCGGCTGCTTGTTGGATCCTCCGGTAGTACTCCGTCCAGCCCGCCTCGTCGAGGGCGTCGGCGTCTGGGCCACCGGTGCCGTCGATCAGTTCGCGGACGATGTCGGCGTGGCCTGCGTGGTGGGCTGTTTCGTCGACCATGCGGATCAGGAGGACGCCGAGCGTTGTCGCGCGGCGGTCTTCCGGCCAGTGGGCGACCGAGCCCGGGGCGTCGAGGTCGAGCGAGGTGATCGTCTCGTCGGCGAAGGCGCAGGCGCGCTGGTACAGGCCGATCAGGTAGTCGCTTGTCTCCGTCGGGAGGGCCCACATGTCGGCGCCCTCCCAGATGGTGCCGTCCTCGACCCAGGCGAGCTTCTCCGGTGGGACCCGCCCGAAGCACTCACCGAGGTACCCGTACTCGAGCCCGGCCAGGTGCTTCACCAGGCCGAGCAGGTTCGTCCCCGAGGGCACGAGCGGCCGGCGACGGTCGTGCTCGCTCAGGCCGTCGAGTTTCGACAGCATGACCGCACGGCTCTCGCGGAGTTTCTGGTGTAGCTCTGCTTTGAGGTCCACAGAGCAGACGCTAGATCAGTCCGCCGACATTTTCGGAGCACCGGGCGGGACGAACGGAATGCCGCCCGGCGCGCCGCCTTCGATCAGGGCCAGCAAGGCCCCGGTGTCGAGGTGCTCGTCGATGGCGTCGGCCAGCAGATCCAGCCGCGCCTCGCGCTGGGCAGCAAACGAGATCGAGCCGTCCGGAGCAGGCTTGCCGGTCAACGCCGCAACCTCCCTGAGGAAGGAATGCCGCGCCGCGTCGTCGTCGAGAAGCCCATGCCAGATGGTCCCCCAGACCACCCCGTCCCGGCAGCCACCCGGAAACTCCGAAGCCGCTCCGGTCACCGTCACAACGCCGTGATGGATCTCGTACGCCGTCGGCGCCGGCCGCGCCAGCACTTTCTCGGCGTAGAAGGTGGTTGCCACCGGCAACAGACCCAGCCCATGGGACGTACCGCCGCCCTCCACTCCCGAAGGATCCGAGATCGCCTCGCCGAGCAACTGGTAGCCGCCACAGATCCCCAGCACAGGCCGTCCCGCCGCGACTCGGGCCGTGACCGCGTCGGCCAGGCCGGTCGAGCGGAGCCAGGCGAGATCCGCGGTGGTTGCCCGCGACCCCGGCAGCACCACGAGGTCGGCATCGCGAACCTCTGATGGGCTCGCGGTGAAGAACACGCTCGTGGTCGGCTCGACCGCGAGCGCGTCGAGATCGGTGAAGTTGCTGATCCGCGGGAACCGCACCACCGCGATCGTGAGCACCTCCGACTCCCCCGCCGTCCGCCGGGCCGGTACGTCGAGCGCGTCCTCCGAGTCCAGCCACAGATCGGGCAGCCAGGGCAGTACGCCGTACGTCGGCCGCCCAGTCACGGAGCCGAGCATGTCGATGCCGGGCTGCAGCAAGGACACGTCGCCGCGGAACTTGTTCACTACGAAGCCGCTGATCAACCGCTGGTCGGCCGCGTCGAGCAAGGCGACGGTGCCGAACATCGACGCGAAAACCCCGCCCCGATCAATGTCACCGACCACGACCACCGGCGCGCCCGTGTGCTGGGCGAGCCCCATGTTCACGTAGTCCGACTGCCGCAGGTTGATCTCGGTGGGGCTGCCGGCCCCCTCACTGATCACGACGTCGTACCGCGAGGCGAGATCGTCGTACGCCGCAAAGGCCGCCTTCGCCAGCTCGGCCCGTTCGGTGAGGAAGCCGCGGGCGGTCAACTCACCCCACGGCTCCCCCATCAGGACGACGTGACTCCGGCGATCGCTGCCCGGCTTCAACAGCACCGGGTTCATCGCGGCCTCGGGCTCGGCACCGGCCGCGACTGCCTGGATCCACTGCGCGCGACCGATCTCCGAGCCGTCAGCACACACCATCGAGTTGTTCGACATGTTCTGGGCCTTGTACGGCGCGACGCGGACGCCTTGGCGCGCCAGCCACCGGCAGAGCCCGGTCACGACAGTCGTCTTGCCCGCGTCGGACGTAGTACCGGCCACCAGGAGAGAACCCACACGGGGATCCTAAGCGGCCGGTACTGCGGCTAACGTTCCGGACGGCCCTCTTCCGGACGGCTCTCCTCGGACGAGGACACCATCGGCGTGATCCGCCGGTCCTGTGCGTCCGTGCTCGGCAGCCTCGGTGTTGCGCCCTGGAAGCGGGTTCCGGAGGCGCGCTCGCGGGCCGAGAGCGGCTTGGCCACGTTCTCCAGCGACTGGCCCTCAGCGTCCACACCGAAGAACCAGGCGATCAGGCCACCGATCAGCATCACCGCGGCGCCGATGATGTAGCCGACCGTCAGCGGACCGCGCGCCGGATTCTCGCCCTCACCGATCAGCGATGCGAACAGGAACGGCGCGACCACACCACCGGTGAGCTGCGAGATCGCGAAGAAGAACGAGATCGCCTGCCCGCGCAGCTCGATCGGGAAGATCTCGCTCACCGTCAGGTACGCCGACGACGCGCCCGCCGAGGCGAAGAAGAACACCACGCACCACAGCGCGGTCAGGCCGACCGCGTTCAGCGCACCGGCGTTGAACAGCAGCGCCGTGATGAACAGCACCACGGCCGAGACGGAGTACGTCATCAGGATCATCCGGCGCCGGCCGACGGTGTCGAAGAAGCGCCCGAGTAGCAGTGGACCGGCCAGATTGCCGATCGCGAACGGGAAGAAGTACAGGGCGACGCTGGAGTCGTTCAGCCCGAAGTACGACTTCAGCACCAGCGCGTAGGTGAAGAAGATCGCGTTGTAGAGAAAGGCCTGGGTGACCATCATCGAGAAGCCGAGGAACGAGCGGCTGCGGTAGTCGCGCAGCATCACCCGGGCGATCTCGCGGTACGTCACCGGCGGGTAGTCGACGACGGCGATCGCCTCGTCGTCGGTCACCTCGCGCAGCTGGCCGCCCTGGCGCCGGACGGTCTCCTCGATCTGGTCGACGGTCCGCTCGGCCTCCTCGACCCGGCCGTGCGTCATCAGCCAGCGCGGGCTCTCCGGAATGTGCCGGCGCAGGTAGATGATCATCAGGCCGAGGATCGGGCCGACCAGGAAGCACAGCCGCCAGCCCCACTCGATCGCCACCAGGTCCTGGTCGAGCAGCACCAGGCCGATCGCCGAACCGATCAGCGCACCGCCCCAGTAGGTGCCGTTGATGCCGATGTCGATCCGGCCGCGGTACTTCGACGGGATCAGCTCGTCGATCGCCGAGTTGATCGCGGCGTACTCACCGCCGATGCCCATCCCGGCGACGAACCGGCAGACCGCCAGCGACCAGAAGTCCCAGGTCAGGCCGGCCGCGCCAGATGCGACCAGGTAGACGACCAGGGTGAGGATGAACAGGTTCTTGCGGCCGAACTTGTCGGTCATCCGGCCGAAGAAGAGGGCACCGACCACCTCGCCGGCCAGGTAGATGGAGGCGAGCAGACCGACCTGCGCCGTACTCAGGCCGAGGGTCGCTCCCTCCTTCAGCACGTTGCCGACCAGTGAGACCAGCTGGATCTCCAGGCCGTCCAGGATCCAGGAGACGCCGAGACCGACGACGATCATCCAGTGGAACCGGGTCCAGGGCAGCCGGTCCATCCGGGCCGGCACCAGACTTGGTATCGCTCTTCCCTCTTCCAAAGCATGTTCGCTGCTCATCCACGCTCCCTCCCGACCGGTCCCGATACTGTCCGTACGAGCCCGTACCCCAGGGGTCACCGAGCCGAAACGTGGCCGCGGTGGGGCAAGCTGGGTTCGGTGGCTGGATACAGTGGCACGCATGGAGAACGAGATCGCGATCACGGACGTCAAGGACGCCAGCCGGTACGAGGCCCGTGATTCCGAGGGCAACTTGATGGGGTTCGTGGACTACAAGTTGAGCGGCGACGTGATCGCCTTCCGGCATGCCGAGACGCTGCCGGAGTACCGGGGTCGTGGCGTCGCCGGCCGGATCGCCACCAAGTCGCTCGACGACGCCCGGGACGCGGGGCTGCGGGTCAAGCCGTCCTGCCCCTACTACCAGGACTTCCTGAAAGAGCACACCGAGTACGCCGACCTCGTGGTGGCACCGCAGTGACCGCGCCGGAGCTGGGCACTCTCACCTGGCGACCAGCCGCCGAGGTGCCCGAGTTGCTGGCCGAGCCGGTTCGCGCGGCTCTGGGCGACTTGCCGGCCTGGGTGGCCGCGATCGATGCCACCTTGGCCGACACGGCCGCATTCTGCGCGGAGTACGACGTACCGATGGCCGCCTCGGCGAACTGTGTCATCGTGCACGGCAAGCGGGCCGGCGAGTCGACGTACGCCGCGGTGATGGTGCTCGCCACCCATCGAGCCGACGTGAACGGTGTGGTCCGCAAGCACCTCGGCGTACGGAAGATCTCGTTCGCGGCGCAGGACGACGCGGTCGGCTCGACCGGGATGGAGTACGGCGGCATCACGCCGATCGGCCTTCCCTCGGACTGGCCGGTGCTGGTCGACGACGCGGTGGCCCAGGCGGGGCTGGTGGTGATCGGCAGCGGCGTGCGCGCTTCCAAGCTGCTCGTCGACGGTGCGGATCTCGCGAAGCTCGCGAGCGCCACGGTGCTGGAACTCGGGACGCCCGGCTGATCTGGCGCTAGCATGCTGGGGTGACGGTGGCGGGTGGTGAAGGTGGGCCGACCGCGCTGCGCATCATGCTCGGCGGTCATCTGCGCCGGATGCGTGAGGCCGCGGGGATCAGCCGTGCCGACGCGGGCTGGCAGATCCGGGCCTCGGAGTCGAAGGTCAGCCGGATGGAGCTCGGCCGGGTCGGGTTCAAGGAACGCGACGTGAGCGACCTGCTCGACCTGTACGAGATGAAGGACACCCAGGAACGCGAGCGGCTGATGGACCTGGCCCGCGCGGCGAACAACCCCGGCTGGTGGTCCCGGTACGGCGACGTGATGCCCAGCTGGTTCGCCAACTACGTCGGGCTCGAGGTCGCGGCCAAGCTGATCCGGACCTACGAGGTGCTGTTCGTTCCGGGGCTGCTGCAGACCGAGGACTACGCGCGGGCGGTGGTCCAGCTCGGCAAGGCGTACCTGCCGGCCGAGGAGATCAACCAGCGGGTGGCGTTCCGGGTGACCCGGCAGCAGATCCTGACCCGACCCGATCCGGCCCGGTTGTGGGTGGTGATCGACGAGGCCGTGCTGCACCGGCCGGTCGGCGGCCGGGCGACGATGCGCGAGCAGATCGAGTACCTGATCAAGGTCTCGCAGCAGCCGAACATCACCTTGCAGATCATGCCGTTCAGCAGCGTCGGCTATCCGGGCGCGGGTGGCGCGTTCAGCATCCTGCGGTTCCCGGAAGGGGATCTGCCGGACGTGGTCTACATCGAGCACGCGGCCAGCGCGCTCTACCTGGACAAGCGCGAGGACCTCGACGAGTACGCCGCGATCATGGAGGCACTCACGATCGCGGCCGCCCCGGTCAAAGCGACCCAGGCCCTACTCGTCGAAGCCCTCGAGCGGATGAGCTGACGCGCGCGCCGACCTTCCGCCTTCCAGGTGTCAGGCTTCAGGTTTTCAGGCGACGGTGAGGTCGACCTTGATGTTGCCGCGGGTCGCGTTGGAATACGGGCAGACCTCGTGGGCCTTGGCGACCAGCTGCTCGGCGGCCTCCCGCTCGAGGGCCGGCAGGCTCACGACCAGCTCGGCCTCGAGGCCGTAGCCGGCGCCGCCGTTGATCGGGCCGATGCCGACGGCCGCGGTGACGGTCGAGCCGGTGACGTCCTGCTTGGTGACCCGGGCCACCGTCTTCAGCGCGCTGTGGAAACAGGCCGCGTAACCGGCCGCGAACAACTGCTCGGGGTTGGTGCCCTGGCCGGTGCCGCCCAGTTCCTTCGGCGGCGCGACGGTGACGTCGAGCTTGCCGTCGTCGGAGGCGGTGCGGCCGTCGCGGCCACCCTCAGCGGTGGCGCGAGCGGTGTAGAGAACCTTTTCGACTGCAATCGTCATGAACAAACTTCCTGTAGAGAGGCGGTTTTCAGCGGGTGGGGTCGAGGATGAGCTTGCCGACGGTACGCCGGGCTCGCATGTCCTCGTGGGCGGTGGCAATCTCGGACAGGCCGTACTCGCCGCCGAGGATCGAGCGGAGCTTGCCGTCCTGGACCAGGCCGAACAGCTCGGCCAGCGGGTCGGCCAGCATCCCGGGCACCTTGAAGCAGTCGGCCAGCCAGAAGCCGGCGATCGTCTTGGAACCCTTCATCAAGCGGGCGGGCGCGATCGGCTCGGCCTGCTGACGCGACGCGGCACCGAAGGTGACCAGCCGGCCAAAGGGGCCGAGGGCATCGAACGACTCGTCGAGGGTCTTGCCACCGACCATCTCCAGCACGATGTCGATCGGTTTGCCGTGGTTGGCTTCGATGATCCGGTCCTTCAGGCCCTCGGGGTCGCCGTCGATCGCGGCGTCCGCGCCGAGCTCCAGGATCTGCTTGCGCTTCTCCTCGGTCGAGGCGGTCGCGATGACCCGGCCGGCGCCCCAGAGCTTCGCCAGCTGGATCGCGAGCGAGCCGACACCACCGGCACCGGCGTGAATGAGGACAGACTCCCCCGGCTGCAGATGAGTGGAGGTCTTCAGGAGATGCCAAGCGCTCGTGCCCTGAACGATCAGGGCCAGCGCGTCGGCGTCACTCACACCTTCCGGTACGTCGAACGCGGCCTGCGCGTAGCCGGTCACCTTCTCCGCATAGCCGCCCGTGCCGACCAGCGCGACGACCCGGCGCCCGTCCTCGGTGTGACCGACGACCTCGCCACCGGGAATCAGCGGCAGTGTCGCCTTCGAGAGGTAGCTGTTCTCCACCTGGTGGGTGTCGGCGTAGTTCACACCGGCCCGGTCCACGGTGATCAGGACCTGGCCGTCGCCGGCCACCGGCTCCTCGATGTCGACGACCTCGAGAACCTCTGGTCCACCGAACTCGCTGATCTGTACGGCTCGCACTTGTCGTGCTCCTTCCACCTGCATTTGCTGTGGCACTGCTTCTGGGGGCTTCCTTACACCGTACTATACACTGTACGTTATGGAGGTGAACGAGATGCCGGACACACGTCCCCGAACGCCGCGGAACACGCTCAGCCCCGAGTTGATCGTCCGGACCGCGCTCGACCTGATGGAGGCCAAGGGCGCCGACGCGTTCAGTCTGCGCGGCCTCGCGGGCGAGCTCGGGGTCGGCCCGATGGCGCTCTACACGTACTTCCGCAACAAGGACGACCTGTACGACGCGGTGCGCGATCACCTGATGGCGCTCGTGCCCGCCGTACCGGAGGACGCGGCCTGGCCGGATCAGGTGCGCGCCGTCTGTCGTGGGCTGCGCGCGTTGATGCTGCAGCATCCTTGCCTCGCGCAACTACTCGCGAGTCGCCCGCTGAGCGGCCACGAGACCGCCCGGGTGGCCGAAGGCCTGCTCGGCGTACTGCGAGCTGCCGGGTTCGACGCCGAGACCGCGGCGCGGACCCACACCACGTTGTTCACCTATGTGCTGGGGGCAACGTCCTGGGAGATCCAGATGGCCGCCGAACGGCGCGACCCCGAAGCGTGGCGCCGGCTGCGGACGACGATGGAGTCGCTGTCGTCCCGGCAGTACCCGACGGTCGTCGAGCTCGCGCCGGAGCTGGCCCGGACCACGGGTGGCGACGAGCAGTTCGACTACGGCCTCGACCTGTTGCTGGCCGGGCTCGAGGTCAGAAAACCATCGTGACGATGGCGACGATCCCGATGATCACGATCAGCGCGCGCAGGCCGGTCGGCGGGAGTTTGCGGCCGTAGCGGGCGCCGACGAAACCGCCGATCGTCGAGCCGACCGCGATCAGGGCGGCCGCCAGCCAGTCGACGTCCGCGACGATGATGAACAGAATCGCGGCCACCCCGTTGACCACGGTGGCGAGGACGTTCTTCAGGCCGTTCATCCGCTGCAGGTTCGCGTCCATGCCGATGCCGAGAATCGCCATCAGCAAGACGCCCTGGGCCGCGCCGAAGTAGCCGCCGTACACGCCGGTGAGGAAGACGGCCGGGATGACCCACCAGGCGCCGCGGTGCGTGTGCGTCGGCAGGATGATCCGCTTGGAGAGCCACGGTTGCAACGCCACCAGGAGACAGCCGAGCAGGATCAACCCGGGGACGACGGCGTTGAAGGCCGAGCCGGGGAGCTTGAGCAACAGCACGGCACCGACGATGCCGCCGATCAGCGAGGCGGGGATGAGCCGCAGCATCCGGCCGCGCTGGCCTTCCAGTTCACGGCGATAGCCGATCGCGCCGGCCGCGGTACCGGGTGACAGGCCGACGCTGTTGCTGACGTTCGCCAGCACCGGAGGGATGCCGACGGCAAGCAACGCGGGGAAGGTCAGCAACGTGCCGGAGCCCACCACCGCGTTGATTGTGCCCGCGCCCACGCCCGCCACCAGGACGAACAGCGCCTCGAACCATGTCATCGCTGCCAGACTCTACGCACCGGACGCGTCTCCCTGCTCACCAGTCCGGCTCGTGAGCAGGCGCCCGGCGTGGTCCGGGCTGGCGGTGCGGTGGACGTCACACGACCCGGCTGATGCCGGCCGGTGGTGCGGTGGCGCCGCGCGACCCGGCGTGGTGCGGTGCGGTGGACGTCCCACGGGGCCGGCTCCGTGTCGGCTGGTGATGGGGTGGACGTCGCGCGGCCCGGCTCCCACCGGTGGGGTGAGGGCCGGGCCGCGCGTCAGTACGTCGTACCGGTGGTCAGCGCTCCTGCGAAGGACCGTCCTGGACCGGCGGGGTGGTCGGCTCGGGAGCCGCCGTGACTGCGGGCGTCGCCTGGGCCTGCTGGCTGCGGGAGCTGACTGCAGCGTTCTGCGCGGCCGCAATGGCTTCCTGTACTGCGTTGTCGGCCTCGGCCACAGCAGCGTCCGGAGTCGCCGCCGTGCCCATCCCGCTGTCGACCTGAACCGCAGCGGAGTCGCCCAGCTCGGGCTCCGGGAACGGACCCTCCGCCTTCTGGGTGATGCCGGCGATCTGGCCGACGGCACTGCCGAGGCCTTCCATCGCCTTCCCGATCTCGCTCGGGATGATCCACAGCTTGTTGGAGTCGCCCTGCGCGATCGACGGGAGCATCTGCAGGTACTGGTAGGCGAGCAGACCCTGGTCGGGCTTGCCGGCGTGGATCGCGTTGAAGACGGTGGTGATGGCCTGCGCCTCACCCTGCGCCTTCAGGATCCGCGCCTCCCGCTCGGCCTGCGCACGAAGGATGCGGGACTCCCGGTCACCTTGCGCGGTGAGGATCGCGGACTGCTTCTGCCCTTCGGCCGAGAGAACAGCCGACTGGCGCATACCTTCGGCGGTGAGGATCGCGGCGCGCTTGTCGCGGTCCGCGCGCATCTGCTTCTCCATCGAGTCCTGGATCGACGGCGGCGGGTCGATCGAGCGCAGCTCCACCCGGTTCACGCGGATGCCCCACTTGCCGGTCGCCTCGTCCAGCACATACCGCAGCTTCTCGTTGATCTCCTCGCGGCTGGTCAGCGTCTGCTCCAGGTCCATGCCACCGATGATGTTGCGCAGCGTGGTCATGGTGAGCTGCTCGATCGCCTGGATGTAGTTGGAGATCTCGTACGTCGCCCGCACCGGGTCGTTGACCTGGAAGTAGATGACGGAGTCGATCGACACCATCAGGTTGTCCTCGGTGATGACGCCCTGCGGCGGGAACGCGACCACCTGCTCGCGCATGTCGATCGTGTACCGCACCTTGTCGACGAACGGCGTCAGCAGGTTCAGGCCCGGCTGCAGGCCGACCTTGAACTTCCCGAACCGCTCCACGATGCCGACGGTCTGCTGCTGCACGACCCGGACTGACTTGATCAGTGTGACGACCACCAGTAAGGCGACCAATGCCAGCACTATGAGGAACGCGGTCACGTGACCCTCCCACTCGAAGAACCCTCAGGACGGACAGTCTTTCCTATCGACGGGCCACTCCAGGCAACGGTTCCCTCACAATCCGAAAACCCCACCCCGCACCCCCTGTCCGCACCCCGACCCTACTGCGCCCCCGCTCCCCATCCCCCACGCCACACCACACCCTCCCCAACGGCCGCGACCCGCCTCATGACGCGTCGCGTCACCCCGCAGTACCGGATCCGCGACGCGATAACCGCACCCGCCCCGTGACGCATCACGTCACCCCGCAGTACCGGACCCGCAACGCGACAGCCACGCCCGCCTGGCGACGCAACACGCCACCCCGCAGTACCGGACCCGCGACGCGACAGCCGCACCCGCCTCGTGATACCGCCGTCCGTCACCGCGATGGGGTCGCAGCACCCCGTGGCGCGCGGGGCCGAACAGTCGCCGCCCGCGGACTCTGGCGGGGTTGGGGACCACCTGGCACCCACCTTCTCCACTCGTGACGGGAGCCTGGTCGAGCTCGTGTCCGACCTGTCGAGGTCCGGCGACCCGGTGGCTCGATGCCTCCCCGGCGCCGCAAAGACCATGCCTCCCGGGTACTGCGAGGTGACGCGCAGCGTCACGAGCCCCGGCGGCGGACCACCGTCCCACCTTCCCTGTACTGCGAGGTGAATCAGCAGTCGCGTTGACCTCCAGCGCAGTTGAAGTCCGAGGATGCTCCCCATGGTGACTGTGGACCGAGAACTGCTGCCTCGGCTGGACCGGGAACGAAGCGTCTGGATATGCACGCTACGACCGGACGGCTCGCCGCATGTGACGCCAGTGTGGTTCGTCTACTCGAAGGCAACGTGGTGGGTTGCCAGCGCGGAGCAGAACCGCAAGATCCGCAATCTGACGCAAGACCCGAGGGTCTCCCTAGCCCTCGAAGACGGCCGCTCCCCCGCAGTGGCCGAGGGCCGAGCCCAACTCCACCGCAGCAACTTCCCCACCGAAATCACCACCGCATTCGCCGACAAATACCAAGGCTGGGACATCACCGCCCCGGAGCCCGCCGCCGGCGCCCGCGTCCTGATAGAAATCCCAGTAACCCGCTGGCTCCTCAAAGGCCGCGCCCAGTGAGTCCCCGGCTCAGCCGGTCTGAAAAAGCCGACGTCGACCACCTCTCAGCCGAGCGCGGGCGGAAGGTGGCGCCATTCGCTCCCCCAGGGTCCAGACAGGCTCGGTCGTCCGGGTTCGTGATGCTTCGCGCGGGCTTCAGACAGCGCGTGGTGCGAGGGCGTGGGTTACTGCTCACCGACCCATGGCCGATGAGCGATTGGGCGCCGGCTTGCGAGCCGCCGGTGGGCGCGGTGGTGCTACGGGCCTGCGGAAGGGGTGCCGCTATCGCCCCACGGATCCAGCAGCCCGACGGCTTCGGAAGTCAGCCAGGGCAAGGCGCCGCTGCCTGGTTGCGGGCTGGTTTGCGCGCTGGGCTTCGAGCTGGTCTGTGGACTCGGATTCGGGCTGGCCTGTGGGCTGGTTTGCGGGCTGAGTTGTCCGGTGAGGGCAGAGTGCCGAGTGAGACTGCTGGCGGGGAACCCGTCCCGGTGTTCGTACTGCGGGTTGACACTGACCGGCCCGCCAGTGGCCGGGGTGAAGTAGCGGGTCAGGTCGATCAGGCTGGCCAGATCGTCGGCGCCGGTGGTGCCGGGGGTAGTCCACATCGGGCGGGTGACCTGGACCATGCCGCCGGTGATGGTGATGGTCCAGTGCCCGGAGTGGACGGCGCGGTGGTGGCCAGGGCACAGCAGCACCAGGTTGGTAATCGACGTCGGGCCGCCGTCGATCCAGTGGATGAGGTGGTGGGCGTGGCACTGCCACGGTGGCGCCTTGCAGATCACGCAGCCCTTGTCCCGCTTCATCAGCGCCCGGCGGATCGGTCGGGTGACGAAGCGCTGTTCCGTCCCGACATCCAGCGGCTGGGAATCCGACCCGAGCACGATCGGCAGGATCGCCGCGTCACAGGCAAGGCGGCGTACGGCGGAGGCGGACAGGTTGTCGCCGTACACGAGTTCTCCCACGGCGTGGGAGGTGGCGTTCCGCAGGTCGTCGAAATCAATGGTGATGGTGATGTGCGGGAGACCCGGGCCGTTCGACGCGGTGACTTCGTCGCCTGCGCGGGGTGTGTTGCCTGCGGCCAGGTTGAGGATCTGGGTGAGGGCGTCGGCTTGGCGTTTGTCGTGCGGGCGGGGGTCCAGTTCGCCGTCGAGGGTGCGGTGGGGTTTGGACAGGCGGTTGATCTGGGTGCGGAACTGCTCGGCGTTTTCGCCGGCCAGGTAGCCGGTGAACTTCACGCCGCCGTCGGCCCGGCGCAGCGTGAGGGTCTCCCGGGCGTGGGCGTCGTTCTCAGCGGGTTCGGGGCCGTCGGTGTCCAGCCTGGCCAAGACCTCTCGACCGAAACCCCGAAGGTCGTCGGGGGTGAGGAGGCGGGCGACTTCGATCATCTGTTCCTCGGCCACCCGCAGCGCCTCGTCCGGCACCGAAGCCGGCGCCTTCTCCAAGGTGGTGACGATGGCTTCGGCTTGGGCTGGGCTCAACCTCGCCGCGCCAGGCACAGCGCCGCTGTCGGTGGGTGCTGTCGGGTCGGGGAGGGCTGCTGTGACGGCGGAGTACTTGGAAAGTGCCTTGGTGGTTTTGAGGTCTCGGCGGATTTCGCGGCGGTTGCGGTTGTGGCGCAGCGAGATGAATTCGATGGTGTCGCGGGCGCCCTGTTCGGTCGCCAGGCCTCGTTGGTCGAAGTCGGCGAGGAGTTGCAGGTGGTAGGTGTTCAGGGTGGAGAGGGCAGCGTCCACGGCGTCGAGGGTGGACAGCAAGGCGCTGTCACTGAGCCTCGATGGCGGGAGTAGCTGCGTGGTCTCCATGCATCAAACTCTAGAGACCACCTCCGACAATTTCTGGGCTCAGACCGCCTTGTTTGTAAGGGGAATCTCGATTGGCCGGAATCGGACAAGTTGTGCACAGGGAGTCCTGTTCTGTGGATGGTGGTGTGATGTTGCGTAGGGCAACAGCTGGACTGCCCGGCCGCACACACATCCCAGCTTCTCCAGTTGCAAGGTCAGCGAACTGCAGGCATGTTCGTCGCGCCACTTCCTACTCCGCCGCCCACCTCACGAGGTGACGCGAGGCGTCGCGAGCCCCCGCGGCGGACGTTCGCGGCAGGCACGTGAGGGTCCGCCATACTCCGTCCCGGTCCTGCGTCCCGCGTGACGAGCCGCCGTCGGACAACACCGTCCCGTGTCCTGCGCTGTCGAGGTGATGCGCAGCGTCGCGGGCAGACGGTACGGCGTACAGGCTGTACTACGACCCTGCCTAGCGAGGCGATGCTTGCCTCCCCGCGGACGCAAGGCACGTCGGGGGCCGCCGTACTCGTCATGTGTCTTGCAATGTGACGCCAAGCGTCACGAGCCGCTGACGGGCGGCGGCCTGAGCTGTCCTGCACTGGCAAGGTCACGTGCGGCGTCACGGGCCCACCCGGCAGCCGGGGTGGACCATATCTTCTGTGCACTGCGAGGTGACGCACAGCGTCACCAGCCCAGTGGCGGACCACCTTCGCCTTTCCCGTGCTGTGAGGTGACGCCAAAGCGTCACGAGCCCGGCTCCATCGCATCCCCGAGGCGATGCGCAGCATCACGACGCCCGCTGGTGCCCGGTGCCGCATGCCTCCGACCCCGTACTGCGAGGTGACGCGCAGCGTCACGAGCGCGGTGGCAGGCCACCCTGCCAGCCGGTCGCCGAGCTGCCCATACCTTCCGTGTACTGCGAGGCGATGCGCAGCGTCACGAGCCCGGCGGCGTACTTCCTCGCCGGCCGCTCCACTCCCGAATTGCTTCACCGCCCGGACGCCGTGGTGCTCGTGCGTTCTCTGTACTGCGAGGTGACGCGCTGCGTCACGAGCCGGCGGAGGGCTCGTCGCCGACCACACCAGACCCCGGGATGCTTCATCGCGTTGGGGCGCCGTGCTGCCCCGCACCTTTCTGTACTACGAGGTGACGCGAAGCGTCACGAGTCTGGCGGCGGACTTCCTCGCCGGCCACCACTCCCGAGTTGCTTCACCGCGCGGGCGCCGTGCTGCAGGTGCCTTCTCTGTACTGCGAGGTGACGCGAAGCGGCACGAGCCTGGCTCCATCGCACCCCTGAGGTGATGCGCAGCATCACGAGGCCGGACGGTGCCCGATTGGCGCGCGACTCTGATCCTGTACTGCGAGGTGACGCGAAGCGTCACGAGCTGGCGGCGGGCTGCCTCGGCGACCACACCAGTCTCCCAGTTACCTCACCGCCTGTGGCGCCGTGCTGCCCGCACCTTCTCTGTACTGCGAGGTGACGCTAAGCGTCATGAGCCCGGCGGCGGACCAACCTGCTCCACTTCGCCTTTGCCGTACTGCCAGATGACGTGGGGTGCTCGTTACTTTGGGGGGTCGGGGTCTTGGGATTTGTCGGGGGTGTTTAGTTCGGGGTGGTGTTGGGTGAGGGGTTCGCCGATGGGGTAGACGACTGCGGTGGCGCCGTCGATGGACATCACTTCGACGCGGGTGCCGGGGGCGAAGGTGGACATCTCGTCGTACGGGCGGGCGGTCCAGAGTTCGCCGTTGAGTTTGATGGAGCCGCCGCCGTCGGGGTGGATCTCCTTGACGACGACGCCGCTGCGGCCGATCACGTGGGCCGAGCCGGTCATCAGCTGGGGGCCGTGGTGGAACTTGCGGTTCAGCAGCGGGCGGATCGCGGCGAGCATCGCGCCCGCGGTGAGCAACCCGACGACGATCTGCAACCACAGCAGTCCGGGGAAGATCACCGCCACGCCGCCGGCGGTGACCGCGCCCGCGGCCAGCATCAGCAAGGTGAAGTCCAGCGAAGCGAGCTCCGCCAGGCCGAGCACGGCGGCGAGGGTTAGCCAAGCCGCCCAGACGTTCTCCCGCAGCCAATCCATCATTTGCCAACTCTATCCGCGATCGGGACCTCAAGCAGGCCCTCCGGCCCTTTGGACGCGCAGCGGGCCCGGGGGGATTCGTTCAGAGGGCCTGCTGGGATGCGTTCCGGGGGCGTGGGCGGATCGTTCAGGAGGCGTGGGGGGTCGTTCAGAGGGCGCGGGCGAAGTACCGGCCGTCTTGGTGGTCGAGGCTGAGGGCGAGGTCGAAGGTCTCGCTCAGGGTTTCGGCGGTCAGGGCCTCGTCGATCGGGCCGGCGGCGACGACCCGGCCCTGCTTCAGCAGCAGGGCGTGGGTGAAGCCCGGCGGGATCTCCTCGACGTGGTGGGTGACGAGGACCATCGCGGGGGCGCCTTCGGCGGTCGCGATCGAGCTGAGCGACCGGACCAGGTGCTCGCGACCGGTGAGGTCGAGACCGGCGGCCGGTTCGTCCAGGAGCATCAGCTCAGGGTCGGTCATCAGCGCGCGGGCGATCTGGACCCGCTTGCGCTCGCCCTCCGACAGGGTCCCGAAGGTGCGCTCGCTGAGGTGGCCGATGCCGAGTTCGGTCAGCAGCTCCTTGGCGCGCTGGTGGTCCAGGTCGTCGTACTCCTCGCGCCACCGACCCAGTACGGCGTACGAAGCGGAGACGACCACGTCGGCGACGCGCTCCCCCTTCGGCAGCCGGTCGGCGAGTGCCGCGCTGGTCAGTCCGATGCGGGGTCGCAGCTCGAAGACGTCGATCGCGCCGAGCACCTCGCCGAGCAGTCCGACGACGCCGGCGGTCGGGTGCATCTGGGCCGCGAGGATCTGCAGCATGGTCGTCTTGCCGGCTCCGTTCGGGCCGATCACGACCCAGCGGTCGGTCTCCTCGATGGACCAGTCGACGCCGTCCAGCAGAAGCGCGTCACCGCGCACGATCGAGACACCAGCCATCTCCGCCACCGCAGTCATGGAGCAAAACCTACGGGGTGGCCCCGAGCACTCGACGCCGACCCCGCCGAGTCGTGCCAAGAACAAAAAGATAAGAGGGAGGGTGGAAGGGGTGCCCACGAGCAGTCGACGCCGACCCCGCCCAGTCGTGTGAAGAACAAGAAGATCGGAGGGAGGGCGGAGTGGTGGCCCCGAGCAGTCGACGGCGATCCCGGCGAGTCGTGCCAAGAACCAAGAGATCGAGATGGGTGAAGGGGGTGGGACAATGGTGGGTGTGCTGACCACTGCCGCCTCGGTGCGTTTCACCGTGTGGACCAACGCCATGCTGACTGGCGCCTGCGACCCCGACACGGCCGCTCACAAGATCCTCGGTGAGGACGTCGGGCATCACGTGTCCGGGCTGGCCGGGCATCCCGCGCCCGCGACGTTGCCGGTGGCACTCAATCTGCTGCGGGCGGCCGGCGCGACCCAGGCGCATCTCGCGTTGCCGATTCCGGGTCACCCGATCGGGCTGGCCGGGCCGCCGACGTTCAACGAGGCCGCGCTCGAGACGGGTGAGGCGGTTGTCCTGACCGGAGCGGACATCGGGCTCGTACCGGCGTACGTCGGACCGGCGGTGCAGTGGACCGTCTTGCCTGCGACCAGTCCGTTGCCGGCCGACTTCGGTGAGGCCGACCGTGGACTTCGTACTGCGCTGATCGAGGCGGCCGAGTCGCTGGCCGCGCTGGACGTGGCGAAGTGGAAGCCGGAGGTGGCGGATGCGCTGATGGACATCCGCAAGATCGGTTCGGGCAAGGGCGATGACCTTGCGCCCGGCTACGAAGCGCGGGCCGTGAAGACCGCCGCGACCGCTCGTCGCTGCCTGGCGATCGCCGACGCCGCGCTGGAGGACGACGGTGCCGCCGTCACCGGAGCCGAGGCGGATGCCCGCCGGCGTACCTTGCTCGACCTCGGCGCCGCCGCCCGGCGCGCCCTAGTCGCAGCCTGCGGCCCACCACCCACCTCCCGCTGACCCGCTAGACCGCTCCCTCGCCAACCTGCTGACCCCCTGACCCCCTCACCCGCTGATCGCTGGCCCCCTGACCCGCTGATCTGCTGGCCGCTCCCACGCCGAACTGCTGACCCGCTGATCGCTCCCCGCTGACCCGCTCACCGCTGACCCGCTGACCCGCTCACCGCTCCCCGCCGACCTGCTGAGCCGCTGACCCGACTAGGCCGCTGACCGCTTAGCCGCCTCCCTCTCGAGCGGTCGGGTGGATTGGCATGTGGACCGGTCGTCTGGCGTTTACCGGATTTAGGTAGCGTCTGACTTGTCATGACACAGGCTGAGCGCGAAGCGCCCCCCATCGATCGCCCGACCCTGCTGGTCACGTTGACCGGTACGGACCGCCCGGGCCTGACGTCCGCCGTCCTCTCCACGCTCGCGCTCCGTGGTCTGGACGTGATCGACGCGGAGCAGGTCGTACTGCGAGGCCGGCTGGTGCTCGGCGTCCTGCTCTCGGCGCCGCGGGACCACAAGGTGCTGAAGAAGGAGCTCAAGACCCTCGCCGAGAACCTCGAGGTCGAGATCGACGTCAAGAAGGGCTTCGGCGACAACGAGCCGCGCCGCAAGGGGCGGACCCAGGTGACGGTGATCGGCAGCCCGCTGACCGCGCAGGGCTTCGCCGCGATCGCCGGCCGGATCGCCGACACCGGCGCCAACATCGACCGGATCAGCCGGATGGCGCGCTACCCGGTGACCGCGATGGAGATCGCGGTGTCAGGTGCCGATCCCGACTCGCTGCGCAAGGTCCTCGCGCTCGAAGGGGTCAACCAGGGGCTCGACGTCGCGGTACAGCCCGGTGGTCTGTACCGGCGGGCCAAGCGGCTGATCGTGATGGATGTCGACTCGACCCTGATCCAGGGCGAGGTGATCGAGATGCTCGCAGCGCACGCCGGGCGGCTCGAGGAGGTCGCGGCCGTCACCGAGCAGGCGATGCGCGGCGAGATCGACTTCGCCGAGTCGCTGCGCAACCGGGTGGCGGCGCTCGAAGGGTTGCCGGCCTCGGCGCTCGACGAGGTGTACGACGCGATCGAGCTGGCGCCGGGTGCGCGCACGCTGGTCCGGACGCTGAAGCGGCTCGGGTACCAGTTCGCGATCGTCAGCGGCGGCTTCAGCCACATCACCGACAAGCTGGCCGCCGAGCTCGGCATCGACTTCGCCGCCGCGAACGTGCTGGAGATCGTGGACGGCAAACTCACCGGCCGGGTGCTCGGCGAGATCGTCGACCGGGCCGGCAAGGCGACCATCCTGCGCCGCTTCGCCGAGACCTCCGGTACGCCGTTGTCGCAGACGGTCGCGATCGGTGACGGCGCCAACGACCTGGACATGCTGGCCGCGGCCGGACTCGGCGTCGCCTTCAACGCCAAGCCCGTCGTCCGCGCGGCCGCCGACACCCACGTCAGCGTCCCGTACCTCGACACCATCCTCTACCTGCTCGGCATCAGCCGGGAGGAAGTCGAAGCGGCCGACGCGGACACCACCATCGACTGAAGGCACCGTCACGCACGAGGGGTGGGCTGCTCGGCGGAGGCAGCGTCTGGGACCAGGCCGAGTTGGGTCAGCCAGCTGTACTGGTCCAGGACGTTCCAGTGGCTGATGATCCGGCCGTCGCGCACCCGCATCAGGTCGACGTACTGGAAGCTGACCCGCCGCCCGGTGGCGGGCACTCCCATGAACTCGCCCTCGTTGGTCCCCGTGAACGTCTTCCGGGTGATCACGGCGTCCCCCTCGGCGAACATGTCGTCGATCGTGAACACCGCGTCCGGATACGCCGCCGCAAACGCCTGCAGGAAGAACTTTCCCCCTTCGCGGTCCGTCGGGGCTCCGGGCGGCGCGCTGAAATTGACGAAATCGGGGTCGTTGAGCTCGTCGTACGCAGCCCAGTCCTGCTTGTTCTGGACCTCCTCGACGAAACGCCGGATCACCGCCTTGTTGCGCTCACAGTCCAGGTCGGCGGGCCCACGCAGCAAGTACGGAAGGTCGAACTCCTGGTAGCTGACCGGCCGCCCGCTCTCGAAGCCGAGCCGCTGGAGAGCCGGGGCCATCCGCTCGGCGAGGAACCGCTTCGAGTCCTCCTTCGTCTCCCACACGTCGAGGCTCCGGATGCCGTGCTCACTCGGGCCTCCGCCATGGACGACGAGTCCCTCGATCGGCGCGTCCCCCAGCGCCTCGCTGATCTTGAGATGAGTCTCCAGATCTCCGTCGAACTCCATCAGAATCGCGATCGCCATCGTTCTTTCCTTTCGAACTGACTTGCTGAGTGGATCGGTCAGCGAAGCGGGGGAACGTCCCACGCCTCATCGGTGGTCCGGAGGATCGCCACCGCGCAGTAGCCGAAGCTCAGCGCCATCAGCATCCAGGCCGCCATGTCCAGAACCGGCTGCTGCAACACGACGAACGCGACGACGTGCGCAGGAGTGGTGAGCAGCATCGCGACCCAGCCGATCGCCGGAATGCTTCCCCGCAAGGCGAAAGCCATCAGGATCGCTCCGACCACATGCCCGAGCACGAAGACGCCGGTACTGACGCCGGCGAGACCTTCGGCCCACAACTTGTCGATCACGACAGCAGTGGTGTCGCGCTGCTCGGCCGGCAGCTTCCCGCCCACCAGATAAAGGTTGTCGACGGCACCGATCGCCCACGATCCCAGGTAGGCCACCAGGTTGACCCCGAGCGCGATGGTCGTCAGCACGGGACGGCGACGCCGAGCCAGTCTCGCCGCCGCCAGGAACGCCGGCACGATCGTGAGGATGCCGATGTACCCGAGCAGCGCGAAGGTGAACTGCCGGCCCGGGTCGCCTGCGACCAGGTCCAGTGCCTTCCGGGTGTCCGTGTCGTCGACCTGGAAGAGCCTGGCGAGGCCGATACTCGTTGCCGGGATCAACAGAACAGCGGCAGCCACTCTGCGCTGAAAAGTCCGCAGATCCCGTACGCCGCCAGCCCGGGCCTGCTTCGCCGAGCCGGTGGCGGTCGCCGAGCCGGTGGTGGCGGCCGAGCCGGTGGCGGTCGCCGAGCCCGCGGTGGTGGCGCTGCTGGAGATGTTGCTCATGGTGTCTCCAAACCTCGGTGAGTGCTCCTTGGAGCCACCCTGGGAGCCCCAGCGGCCGCCGTTCAGTGGAGCGCCTCCCCCAAGGCCCGGGCGGCTGCCCGGCCGAACCGGGAGGTAGTTCCCTATCGGCCGGGGTGCGAGCGCGTCATGATGGCGTCATGGCAAGGGGCCGTGTCACGCTCGCCGACGGAGCACTGTTCGTCAGCGTGCTGCTCGCCGCAGCAGCCGTCGGCGGCGCCCTGGTCGTGCGCCTGGACAGAGACGACGCGGTCGCCAGCTACCTGCTGAGCAACCTGGTCATCGGCCTGTCGGCGGCCCCGTGCGGCTACCTGGTTGCCAGAGCCAAGCCGGAGCACCCCATCGGCTGGCTGTTCCTGGGGCTGGGCATCGCTCCCCTCCTGAGCGCCGCCACCGCGCCGTTGGTCATCGGTGGACAAGACGCCGGCTGGCCCGAGCCCGTGATGCGCGCCGTCGTCACCGTGTTCTCCTTCGCGTGGGGCTGGGGAGTCTTCTTCTGCCTCCCCCTTGCCTTGCAGCTGTTCCCGACCGGTACGCCGCTCAGCCCCCGCTGGCGGGCCCTGGGCTGGCTGACACTCGCCACAGCACTGATCGGAACGACCAGCACCGGCCCGACACCCGAGTACGGCGCGTCGTCGTACCTGGTGTCCCCGTGGTGGGAGCAGGGCGAGGCAGTCGCCGGGCTCCTCGCGCCGATCGTGGTGTTCCTCTCCCTGGCGTCCCTGGCCGTGCGCTACAAGCGCGGCGACGAGACGGTCAGGCAGCGGCTCCAGTGGCTGCTGGTCGCCGTCGTACTGGCCCTCGTGATCAATGTGCCGTCCTGGTTCTCCCTGCCGACCGGACGCGAGATCCTCCTGCTGCTGAGCTTCGCGCTGATACCGGCCGCGGTGACCATCGCCGTCCTGCGCTACCAACTGTTCGACGTCCGGCTGGTCCTGTCACGAGTCCTGGTCTACGGGATCCTGACCGGGATCGTCGTCCTCGCGTACTCCGCAATCGTGGCTGTCCTCAACGACGTCCTGACCGCGGCAGGTGCCCCAGTGCTGGCAGCACTGGCCGTCGCGCTCGGGTTCAACCCGCTGAGGCTTCGGGTGCAGCAACGCGTCGAGAGGGCCCTGTACGGCGCACGCCGCGACCCCGTCGAGGCCGTCTCCGTCGTCGGCCACCATCTGGCGAGCAAGGACCTCAGCACGATGCTCGACGCGTTGCGCGAAGCCTTGCGCCTGCCCTATGCATCGCTGATAGGGCTGGACGGACAGCAGACCAGTTCGGGTGAGCAGACCGGTGAGGTCCAGAGTCTCCCGCTCGTCCACGCCGGCGAGCCACAAGGGACCCTCGCCATCGGAGTACGGCGAGGAGAGCGCCAGCTGTCGCAGCCGGACCAGCAGATCCTGGACCTGCTGGTCGGGCCCCTAGCGGTGGCTCTCCACGCCACCCGGCTCAGCAGTGAGCTGCAGGCTTCCCGGGACCATGTGCTCACCGTGACGGCCGAGGAGCGTCAACGGCTGCACCGGGAGCTCCACGACAGCCTCGGGCCGATCCTGACCGGAGCAGCACTTAAGGCCGACGGCACTGCGCTAGCGGCACGCACCAACCCGGAGAAGGCCGAACAACTAGCCACCCAGCTGGCCGGCCAGCTGCGCGAAGCGATCGACGACGTGCGGCAGCTCGTCTACGGGCTCCGGCCGCCCGCACTCGACCAGCTCGGACTGATCGGCGCACTGCGTCGCCAGGCGGACGAACTGGGCCCGGTCTCCCTCACCGTGGATGCACCCGGCAAGCTCCCCGCGCTGTCGCCCACGGTCGAAGTGGCGGCGTACCGGATCGTCACCGAGGCGCTGACCAACGTCGTGCGCCACTCGACGGCCCGATCCGCCGTCGTGTCCCTGGCGGCCGACAACGGCTCGCTCAGTCTGACGGTGTCCGACAACGGAACTCCGGGCTCGGCCTGGTGTCCTGGTGTCGGACTGCGCTCAATGCAGACCCGGGCCGCTGAGGTCGGGGGCTGCTGCGACGCCGGGCCCACACCGCATGGCGGTCGCGTCACCGCCGTACTGCCGCTGGGTGTCGAGCCGTGATCAGGGTGATGGTCGCCGACGACCACCCCGTGGTACGGGACGGCCTGCGAGCGCTGTTCGAGCAGCTACCCGACATGGAGCTGGTTGCCGAGGCAGCCACCGGCGCGGAGGCGGTGCGTGCGGCCGTGACCGAGCGTCCCGACGTGGTGATCATGGACCTCGGCATGCCCGGTATGGACGGTTTCGAGGCCACCAGCGAGATCGGCAAGGTCGCCCCCGAGGTCGGCGTACTGGTCCTCACCATGACCGAGGACGAACGGACGCTGAGCCGGGCTCTGCGCGCGGGGGCGAAGGGGTACCTGCTCAAAGGCGCGACCAAGGACGAGATCGTGCGGGCGGTGACGGCCGTGAGCGCCGGCGAGGTCATCTTCAGTCAGGCGGTGGCGCGGCAGGTCCTCTCGAAGCTGACCGCCCCCGATCCGGCCGCCGATCCCTTCCCGGAGCTCACCCGGCGCGAGCGGGAGGCCGTCGACCGGCTCGCCCGCGGACTGTCGAACGCCGCGATCGCCGCCGAGCTCGGAATCTCCCTCAAGACCGTCAACAACCTGACCTCGTCCGCCTTCGCGAAGCTGGGCGTCGCCAGTCGCACCGAGGCGGTGATCCGGGCCCGCGACGCCGGCCTCGGACGCGCCTAGGCGACCGCCCACGGCCCCGACCTGTGGATGCACTGAGGGCGTCCGGAGGGTGGAGCACCTATTCTTCGGCTATGTCAGAACAGCAGGTTGGGGTGACGACGAGCGGGCCGGGTGCCCTGTTCGCCATCGGTGGGGCCGAGGACAAGCTGAAGAAGCGGCTGGTTCTGCAGGAGTTCGTCGAGGCGGCCGGCGGGCCGAAGGCGCGGATCGTGGTGGTTCCGACCGCCTCCGCGCTCGGGCCGGACGTGATCGATGTGTACTCCGCCCTGTTCGCCGCTCTCGGCGCGGCCAGCGTGGTCGGGGTCCGGCCGGAGAACCGCGAGGACGCCGACGATCCCGCGTTCATCGAGCCGCTGACCAACGCCACCGGCATTTTCATGACCGGCGGGAACCAGCTCAAACTGAGTGGTGTGGTCACCGGTACTGCGTTCGGCCGAGCCGTCACCGAAGCCCATGCGCGGGGTGCCGCGGTCGGTGGTACGTCGGCCGGCGCGAGCATCCTGGCCGAGCACATGATCGCCTTCGGCCGCTCCGGCGCGACCCCGCGGCAGCGGATGAGCCAGCTGGCCGGCGGTCTCGGCCTGGTCCAGGGCGCGATCGTGGACCAGCACTTCGCCCAGCGCAATCGGTACGGACGGTTGCTCTCGCTCGTCGCGCAGTCCCCCGGGCTGCTCGGGATCGGCGTCGACGAGGACACCGCGGCCGTCGTACGGGGCTCTCATCTGGAGGTCGTCGGGCGTGGTGCGGTGACGATCTTCGACGGCAGCAGGATCACCTCCAACGCGCACTACGCCAGCCGCTCCGAGGCGATCCTTGCCTCCGGTGTGGTCCTGCACGTGCTTCCGGCCACCGCGACCTTCGACCTGAAGGCGCGAGTGCTGCTGTCGTACGGCAAGCAACCGCCGGCCGAGGAGATCGCCTCGATCGAGGCCGCCGAGGCGGATCTGCGCAAGCTGGCCAAAGAAATCGCCGCCGAGGGCGTCTCCCCGGCGTACTACGCCGAGCGCAAGCGGCGGGCCGGCCGTCGTACGGCGAAGGCGGTCGATCCGTCGAAGAAGGCGGCCGCGTCGACGAAGTCCAGATCGTCGGCCGCGACCCAGTCCAGACCGGAGGCGACCGAGCCTCTGAGCGCGGCCGCCGAACTCAGCCGACCAGACTCCCAGCCACTAGCAGACAGTGGGAACGAATGACTGATACCGCCGCCCTTGAGCCCACCCACGGGACTCCGAGCCCGGATCTGAAGATCATCGAGACGCGTGTCTATCGCGGGCCGAACATCTGGAGCTATGAGCCGGCGATCCACCTGGTTGTCGACCTCGGATCGCTGGAGCAGTTCCCGTCGAACACCATCGACGGGTTCACCGAGCGCCTGCTCGAGTACTTGCCCCGCCTCGACCAGCACCACTGCTCGCGTGGCCGTCGCGGTGGTTTCATCGAGCGGCTGCACGAAGGCACCTGGCTCGGCCACATCGCCGAACACGTCTCGCTGCAACTGCAGCAGGAGGCCGGCCACGACATGCGGCGCGGCAAGACCCGTCAGGTGAAGGGCGTGCCCGGCCGGTACAACATCATCTACTCGTACGCCGACGAGGGCGTCGGGCTGGCCGCCGGTGAGCTGGCCATCCGGTTCGTGAACTACCTCGTCCAGCCCACACCGGACTTCGACTTCACCACCGAGCTGGAGAAGTTCATCCGGCAGGCCGAGCGGAGCGCCTTCGGTCCGTCGACCCAGGCGATCGTCGACGAGGCGGTGTCCCGCGACATCCCGTGGATCCGGCTGAACAAGGCCAGCCTGGTGCAGCTCGGCCAGGGTGTGCACGCGAAGCGGATCCGCGCCACGATGACGTCGGAGACCGGTTCGATCGCGGTCGACGTGGCCAGCGACAAGGACCTGACCACGCGGCTGCTCGCCTCGGCGGGCCTGCCGGTGCCGAGGTCGGACTCGGTCCGTTCGGTCGAGGACGCCGTCGCGGTGGCCAACAAGATCGGCTACCCGGTCGTCTGCAAGCCGCTGGACGGCAACCACGGCCGTGGTGTCTGCCTGAACCTGCAGGACGCCGACGCGGTCCGCGAGGCCTTCCCGATCGCCGCCGAGCAGTCCCGGCGGGGTTCGGTGATCGTCGAGAACTTCGTCACCGGCAAGGACTACCGCTGCCTGATCATCAACGGGCGGATGGAGGCGATCGCCGAGCGGGTGCCGGCGCACGTGGTCGGTGACGGCGTGCACACGGTGGCCGAGCTGGTCGAGATCACCAACGCCGACCCGCGCCGTGGTGTCGGGCACGAGAAGATCCTGACCCGGATCACGGTGAACCAGGCCGCTCGCGACCTGGTCAGGTCGCAGGGCTTCGAGCTGGACGACGTACCGCCCGAGGACACGATGGTGAAGCTGACGCTCACCGGCAACATGTCCACCGGCGGAATCTCGATCGACCGCACCTTCGAGGCGCACCCGGAGAACGTCGAGATCGCCGAGGAGGCGGCCCGGATGATCGGGCTGGACATCGCCGGCATCGACTTCATCTGCCCCGACATCACCCAGCCGGTCCGCGAGACCGGTGGCGCGATCTGCGAGGTGAACGCGGCACCGGGCTTCCGGATGCACACCAACCCGACGATCGGCGACCCGCAGTACATCGCCAAACCCGTCGTCGACATGCTGTTCCCGCCAGGGGCGACCAGCCGGATCCCGATCGTCGCGGTGACCGGGACGAACGGCAAGACCACCACCTCGCGGATGATCAGCCACGTCTTCAAGGGGATGGGCCGCAAGGTCGGGATGACCTCGACCGACGGCATCGTGATCGACGAGCGGCTGGTGATCCGGTCGGACGCGTCCGGGCCGAAGTCCGCCCGGATGGTGCTGCAGAACCCGCGGGTCGACTTCGCGGTGTTCGAGGTGGCCCGCGGCGGGATCCTGCGCGAAGGCCTCGGGTACGAGCGCAACGACGTCGCCGTCGTGCTGAACATCCAGCCCGACCACCTGGGCATGCGCGGCGTCGACACCCTCGACCAGCTGGCCGATGTGAAGGCCGTGCTGGTCGAGGCGGTACCGCGCAACGGCTTCGCAGTACTGAACGCCGACGACCCGCTGGTCCGCAAGATGCGCCGCAAGTGCTCGGGCGAGGTGGTCTGGTTCAGCATCGCCGAGGCGGGCACCGAGGTCCGCGACTACATCGAGGGGCACTGCCGGCGCGGTGGCCGGGCGGTCGTCCTGGAGCGGTCCGACCTGGGCGACATGATCATCATGAAACACGGCCGGCGGTCGATGCAGCTGGCCTGGACCCACTTGCTGCCGGCAACGTTCGGCGGCCGGGCGATGATGAACGTGCAGAACGCGATGGCCGCCGCGGCCGCCGCCTTCGCCGCGGGCGCGCCGCTGCACGACATCCGGCAAGGCCTGCGCACCTTCAACACCTCGTACTACCTGTCCCCCGGCCGGCTGAACGAGATCGTCGTCGACGGCCGGACGGTGATCGTCGACTACTGCCACAACGCGCCCGCGATGCGGATGCTCGGCGACTTCGTCGACAAGCTCGGCGAGAGCCTGAACGCCTCGTCCGAGCTCGGCCGGTCGTCGCGGATCGGCGTGATCGCGACCGCGGGTGACCGGCGCGACGACGACATGCGGGAGCTCGGTGAGGTCGCCGCGCACCACTTCGACGTGGTGATCGTGCGGGAGGACGCGCGGCTGCGCGGCCGCCAGCGCGGCGGTACGGCGGAACTGGTCGCCGAGGGCGTGCGGACGGCGATGGACAACGGCGCTCGCTGCCGTCAGGTCGAGATCGTGCTCGAGGAGCTGACCGCGGTCCAGCACGCGTTGTCGCGGTCGAACCCCGGCGACCTGGTGGTGCTCTGCGTCGACCAGCACCAGCGGGTGCTGTCGCACCTCGAGTCCGTGTCCCACCTCGCCCAGGCCGGTGCTCGCTCCGGTGACGAGGGCGGCGATCCGGACTACGTGAAGTCGGAGCCGGAGGCCGAGGACCCCACGGAATAGACGCTTCGTGAGCGGGGACACACCGAGTGTCCCCGCCGGTGGGAACTCGGGTAGGGCAAGCGTCGTTGGCCTGTCCGTGAAGACAAAGCTGCTGCTGATGACCGGTCTGGTCGTTGCCCTGCCCCTCCTGTTGAGCTCCTGCGGTTCGTCCGAGCCCAAGACCGAAGCGGCCGCCGCGACGACGCCCGGCGTCCTGGTCGCGGATGCCTGGGTGCGCGCGACCGTCGGCGCCAGGGACACCACCATGACGGCGGCCTTCATGGCACTGACCAACCCGGGCAAGAGCGAAATCTCGTTGACCTCGGCAACCTCTCCGGTGGCCGGCCTGGTGCAGCTGCACGAGATGTCGATGAAGGACGGCAAGATGGTGATGCAGGAGAAGACCGGTGGCATCAAGGTGCCGGCCGAGTCGCACGCGCATCTCGCGCCCAGCGGTGACCACGTCATGCTGATGGGCCTCAAGCAGCCGCTGAAGCCAGGCGACGAAGTACCGCTGACCTTGAAGTTTTCCGACGGTTCCTCACATGACCTGACCGTGCCGGTGAAGGCCTTCACCGAAGAGGAAGAGCACTACCACCCGTCGACGACACCCAGCCCGGCCTCTTGACCGGACGCCCGTCCCGGCGGCAGCTGTTCGGGTACGCCGGAGCCGCCGCCGCGGGCGCCGCTGCCACTGGCGGAGTCGTTGCGCTAGGCAACGACAAGCCTCAGCCGGTTGTTGCCCGAGACATCGATCCGTACGGCGACCACCAGCCGGCCGTCGCAGCCACGTCGCCGAAGCATGCCGAGCTGGTTGCCCTCAATCTGCTGCCGACCACCGACAAGGCAGCACTCGGCCGGCTGATGCGGCTTTGGACCAACGACATCGTGGCCCTGAGCGCCGGTCGTCCTGCACCTGGCGACACGGCTCCCGAGCTGGCCGTTCCCGGCGTCGCGCTGACCGTGACGGTCGGCTTCGGCCCGAAGGTGTTCACCCTGCCGGGACTCGCCAAGCCGCGGGGCTTCAGCGAAGTACCGGTGATGTCGCATGACCGGCTGCAGCCAGGCTGGAGTGGCGGCGACCTGCTGATCCTGGTCGGTGCCGATGACGCGGTCTCGGTCGTCCACGCCGTACGGCGACTGGTGGCTGACGCGGCGCCTTTCGCGAAACCCGCGTGGCGGCAGACCGGGTTCTGGAACAGCACCGGGCCGGACGGCAAGCCGGTCACCGGGAGGAATCTGTTCAACCAGGTCGACGGCACTGGCAACCCTTCGCCCGGTACGCAGGAGTTCGACAGCACGGTGTGGGCCGCCGATGGCAGCACCACCCTGGTCGTCCGCCGGATCAAGCTCAACCTCGACACCTGGGACGAGCTGACGCGTTCGGAGCAGGAGCGCGTGATCGGGCGGAAGCTGTCGAACGGCGCCCCATTGACCGGGGTGGCCGAGCACGACGAGCTGGACCTGGAAGCGCGCGACGCCGATGGCCGCCTGGTCATCGCGGCGAACGCCCACTCGCGACTGTCCCACCACTCGGAGAACGACGGCCGACGGATCTTCCGCAAGGGGCTCAACTACGTCCAGGACACCGGAGCCACCCGCGAGTCGGGCCTGATCTTCCTCAGCTACCAGGCCGACCTGGTCAGCCAGTTCCTCCCACTCCTGGCCCGTCTCGACGCGGCGGACGCCCTCAACGACTGGACCACCACCATCGGCTCAGCCGCCTTCGTAATCCCACCAGGCTTCAAGCCGGGCTCCTGGCTCGGCCAAACCCTGTTGACCTAACGCCGGAGGGTGAGCTGATCATCACCCTAGGTGACATCAAGTGCGGACGACTCGCGGTTCATCAACCCGCAGGCGACCTGGTCGACCGCCGAGGCGTCACCGTCCGGCCTCGCCTTCGCCAGCAGCACTCTGTGGATGGCAGCGTTGCGTGGTCAGCGGCTCTGGGCGATACCGGTCAAGGGCGGCGCCCGCAACGGCTCACCCGTCGCTTCCTTCACCAATCAGCAGGGCCGGCTGCGGACCATCACTCCGGCCGCGGAGGGCTCCCTGTGGCTGATCAGCGAGACCAACGGCGCCATCCTGCGGGTCGTCCTCGGCTAGCGGCCGGCGGCTGCGGAGGACCGGGAGGAGACGGCGCTTCGGTTCCTCCCGGTCGATCCAGTCGAGATCATCGGACAGTACTGCGTCGTTGCCGCGACCGTCGTCGGACGTGCTGGCAGGTGGCAGCGGAGGAAGGGCTCGCACCTTGAGCGCGACCATCGGGATGGCGAGCAGGATGGCGAGGACCAGCCACGGCCAGTACTCGCGCAGGATCGGCTCGAACGTCTTGAAGAACGCGTCGGTGCCTGCGTCGGCGATCTCGTCCGTCGACCGGCCCTTCGCGGAGCTGACTGCCTGCACACCCTCGACGATCGCGAACGACACCAGGTAGAACGCGGTCAACGGCAGCCAGGAGTACGCCGATGGCCAGCCGCGCCGCCAGCAAGCGACGTACAGGACGATGGTGAGGCCGATCGCGACGAGCAGGCCGTTGAGTTGCCACAGCCAGAGCCAGTCCGCCAACTCGTTGGCGGGACGCAACGCGTACCAGGCCACCGGGACGGACAACGCGAAGGCGGCGAGCACCGTACTACGGGTGCCCAGGGCACCGAATGCGGCTCCGAGAACGCTTGCCACCAGCAACGTGGCCAGCAAGTCCTTGGCAGACAGAGAATGCCCACTCAGCCACCAGGCGCCCCCGGCAACGACCGCGACCAGCGGCACCGCGATCCGGACTCGCCCGATGATCAGTCCCGCCAGCACTCCCCCGGTGAATCCGCCCAGCACGAGCAGATCCAGCCGGGTCCCGACGAACGTGGTCGAGCCGGCCGGCAGCCCCTTCAGGTACGTCGGCGCGAAGCCGGCCACGAACCAGGCGAGGACCGCCGCCGGTATCGACCACAAATAGCGCATGGGAACCCCGTTCCGCCCCGGGGCGGGTGGGGTCCCGGGGGTATCAGTGCTGTGCTCGTTCGACCTTCGCCTTCAAGGTCTCCGGGTTATCGACGGTAGCCCCCTCGGACCGCAACCAGGCGTCAAGACTCGCCCGATCCTGCAGGGACATCACCGCGACCACGTCACCCGGCTGCGCCTCGCGGACGAGTGCCTGTGCCGCCTCGAGCTCGGTCGGGAAGGCCGGTACGTCGTCGACACCGACGGAGCTGGTGCCTTCGCGGAAGACCGCTTCCAGCTCCTCCGGCGGCCGGCCGCGCAGGTACTCGCCCTTGTGCCCGATCACCACCCGGTCCGCGCCACGGGCGCCGATCGCACCCATCGCGATGACCATCTCGTCGGCCCGGTCCCCCGGTGAGCCCAGCGCCAGCAGCAGTCGTCCACCTGGCTGGCGCACGCCGTTCATGATCTCCAGCAGCGCTTCCAGCCCGGCCTCGTTGTGCGCGAGGTCGATCACGACGGTGAAGTCGCGGACCGAGTACATGTTCATCCGGCCCGGGTTGTTCTCGGCCGGCGAGAACGTGCTCAGCCCTTCGATCACCGCGGCCCGCGGCAGCCCGAGGCCCAGGGCGGCCGAGGCGGCGGCGAGCGCGTTCTCGACGTTGTAGTGCGACAGCCCGGACAGCGTCATCGGGACGTCGACGACCTTCAGCAGCGGCTCGGCGTCGCTGGACTGGTCGAGCACGGTGATGAATCCGTCCAGCACCGTGGTGGCCCGGCCGCCCTCGTCGAGCACGGTCCGGATCGACGGCGAGTCGGGATCGCGGGAGAACACCCAGCACTTGGCCGGCGAGTCGAGCCGCATCGCGAACGTCCGCGGATCGTCGCCGTTCACCACGCACCAGCCGCGTGGCCGGGTGATCTTGGTGATCACGGCCTTCACCTCGGCGAGCTGGTCGACGGTGTCGATGCCGCCCAGACCGAGGTGATCGGCGGTGACGTTGGTGACCACGGAGACGTCGTTGTAGGCCACGCCGACGCCGCGACGCAGGATGCCTCCGCGAGCCGTCTCGGTGACGGCCAGCTGGACACCTGGCTGCGAGAGCACCTGGCCGGCGCCGCTCGGACCGGAGAAGTCGCCGTACTTGACCAGCTCGCCGTCGAAGTACACGCCGTCGGTGCTGGACCAGCCGGTGTGCAGGCCGGCCGCGCGACCGATGTGCGCGATCATCCGCGAGGTAGTCGTCTTGCCGTTCGTGCCGGTGACGGCGACGACGGGGATCTTCGGCCGCAGCGTCGGCGGGGCGTTGCCGGCCGGCTCGCTCCGGACCCGGTCGCCGACGGCCGCGATCACCTCGGGCAGCTCGTCGGTGCCGAACGCGTCGACGACCTCGACGATTGCCGCGGCGAGGGCCCGGGCGCGGCCTTCATGCGCCCACGGGTACGCCACCACGAGCTCGTGCACGTCGGTCCCCGACCGCACCCGTACGCCGATCCGCCCGATCCCGGCCTCGCGGGCGATCCGCCGGACGATGTGCCCGACGACCCGGACGGCGAACCGCTGCCGGAATCCGGAGCCGATCCGCCCCGGCCGGGTCGCGCCCAGCCCGAGCGCCGATGCGTACGCCTTCGCCGCCGGCGCCGGTGCGTCGATGAGTGCGGTCAGATCGAGCGTGAGCTTGACCGCCGCACGACTGAAGTAGAGGTTGGCTCCGTCCAGGACGCGGAGCTCTACCAAGGAGCTGGCCACTAGGCACCCATCGCGTGGTAGCCGCCGTCGACGTGGATGATCTCGCCGGTGGTGGAGGGGAAGAAGTCGCTGAGCAGGCCGACGATCGTCTTGCCGGTCGGCTCCAGGTCGGACGGGTCCCAGCCCAGCGGGGCCCGGTCCAGCCACGGCTCCTCGAACTTCTCGAAGCCCGGGATCGCCTTCGCGGCCAGCGTCTTCAACGGTCCGGCCGAGACCAGGTTGCAGCGAATCCCCTGCGCACCCAGATCACGCGCCAGGTAGCGCGAGGTCGACTCCAGTGCCGCCTTCGCGACACCCATCCAGTCGTAGCCCGGCCAGGCCACCGTCGCGTCGAAGGTCAGGCCGACGATGCTGCCACCGCGGCTCATCAACGGAGCACACGTCACCGCCAGCGACTTCAGGCTGTACGCCGAGACGTGTACCGCCTGCGACACGTCTTCCCACGGACCGTCGAGGAACTTGCCGCCGAGGATCGTCTCCGGGTTGCCGTAGGCAATGGAGTGCACGACGCCGTCCAGGCCGTCGACGTGCTCGCGGACCGCGTCCGGCAGCGCCGCCAGGTGCTCGGCGTCGGTGACGTCCAGCTCGAGGACGGGCGGTTCGACGGGCAGCCGTTTGGCGATCCGTCTGGTGATGCTCAGGGCCCGGCCGAAGTTCGAGATCAGCACCGTGGCGCCTTGTTCCTGCGCCACCTTGGCGGTCGCGAAACCGATCGAGGAGTCGAGCGTGACGCCCGCGACCAGGATGCGCTTGCCGTCGAGGATGCCCACCGGCATTCCCTTTCTAGAAGTAGTAGAGAGAGTTAGTTGCCCATGCCGATGCCGCCGTCGACCGGGATCACCGCGCCGGTGATGTACCCAGCTTCCTCGGACGAAATCCAGCGGACGGCCTGGGCGATCTCCTCGGTCCGGCCGAACCGGCCGAGCGGGATCTGGCTCAGGTACTGCTTCTGGGTCTCTTCCGGCAGGACCGCGGTCATGTCGGTCTCGACGAAGCCGGGCGCGACCACGTTGGTGGTGATGCCGCGGCTGCCGAGCTCACGCGCCATCGAGCGGGCCATCCCGATCAGGCCGGACTTGCTGGCGGCGTAGTTCACCTGGCCGGGCGAGCCGAGCATGCCGACCACCGAGGAGATGAAGACGATCCGGCCGCGACGCAGGCGCAGCATGCCCTTGGCGGCCCGCCGGGCGACCCGGAAGGAGCCGGTCAGGTTGGTCTGGATGACGGCGTCCCAGTCCTCGTCGGACATCCGCAGCAGCAGCGTGTCGCGGGTGATGCCGGCGTTCGCGATCAGTACCTCGACCGGGCCGTGCTCGGCCGCGATGGTGTCGAACGCGGCGTCCACCTGCTCGGCGTCCGTGACATCGCACTTCACGCCGAGAAAGCCCTCCGGCGGTTCACCGCTGCGGTAGGTGACGGCGACCTGGTCGCCCCCCTCCTTGAAGGCGGTCGCGATGGCCAGGCCGATGCCCCGGTTCCCGCCGGTGACCAGTACCGATCTCGCCACGTTTCCATCTCCTCACTCAACCGACTGCCGCCCGCACGGGCTCTGCCGCACGAACGGTATCTCCCGCCCCGGCTGGTACTGCGAACCGGGCGGCCCCGGCGGTTCGCAGTACAGCTCAGGTCAGGAGTCTTCGAGCCGGAAGCCGACCTTCAGACCGACCTGGTAGTGGTCGATCGCGTTGTCGACGATGTGGCCGCGGATCTGGGTCACCTCGAACCAGTCCAGGTGCCGCAGCGTCTCGCCGGCCCGGGTGATCGCGTTCGTGATCGCCGCGTCGACGCCCTCCTTGGAGGTGCCGACGATCTCGGTGACGCGGTAGGTGCGATCGGTCATCAGTGTTCTCCTTCGCCTGGGTGCGCCGCGACTTCCGTGGCGGCGTACCGTTGGTGTTGGTGAGGAGAATAGATGCCACAGCGTCATAAGCGGGGTCGTGGACGGGCGGACGAAACGGTCATCTCGGTGACCAGTGCGCAGCCCGGCCGGTCGGAGGACCTGGAGAGTCGCATCTTCCGGTACGCCTGGATGATGTCGCTGCGGGTGGTGTGTTTTGTCGGCGCAGTCCTGACCCCTTCACCGTGGCGCTGGATCCTGCTGGTCGGCGCCGTTCTCCTGCCGTCGGTGGCCGTTGTCCTGGCCAATGCGCGACGGACCGCGAAGGTGTCCGGAGCCGACGTCTACGTACCGCCGGCCCGGCCCGAACTGGGTCCGGAACGCGACACCAAAAAGTGATCTGCGTCGGGACTGGATTCTCACGATGGATCCGTGTCAGAATCTCCCGCGTGCTCTGAAGTGCATGGATGAAATTCAGAGACTTGATGCGGCGTCGGACGGCTCCCCCCGTGGCTGTCCGACGTCGCTTCATTTTGCCCAGGCTATTGATTATTGAGTGGTCAGGAACAATTGCCGGGACCGACCGGAATGCCCCTCAGGAGACCCTGCCGTGAGTGAAACCCCGCCCGATGAGGGACTGGCGTCCGTCTGCTCTGCAAGGGGATGCGGCAAGCCGGCCACCTGGGCCCTGTTGTGGAACAACCCGAAGATCCACACGCCCGACCGGCGCAAGACCTGGCTGGCCTGTGACGAGCACAAGCAGAGCCTGTCCGACTTCCTCGGCGCGCGTTCTTTCCTGCGCGAGGTGGAGCCATTCCCGGGCTGAATCCGGGACCTTCGGCGGGCGTTACAGCAGAAAAAGTAAATTTCCGGTTCAGAATGGCGCGGACCAGCATCACTGGCCGGCCGGTGATGCCGGTCAGCCGCCGATCGCGGACATCGGCCGGACCGGCTGCAGAAAGCTCGGGTCGTTGATCCCGTGGCCGGGCAGTTTGCCCCGCATCGCGCGCCGCCAGCGGTCCGCGAGTTCCTCGTCGCCGGCGCCGGCGCGCAGCGCCGTCCGGAGGTCCGACTCGGTCCGGGCGAACAGGCAGTCGCGCACCTGACCGTCGGCGGTCAGCCGGACCCGGTCGCAGTCGCCGCAGAACGGACGCGTGACGCTCGCGATGATGCCGACCGTGGCCGGCCCGCCGTGCACGGTGAACGACTCGGCCGGAGCGCTCCCCCGGCTCTCCGCGTCGGTCGCGGCCAGGCCGAAGCGCTCGCCGAGCATCTCGAGGATCTCGTCGGCGGTGATCATCTGGTCCCGGCTCCAGCCGTGCTGGGCGTCCAGCGGCATCTGCTCGATGAAGCGCAGCTCGTAGCCGTGGTCGAGACAGAACTGGAGCAGTTCGGGCGCCTGGTCGTCGTTCACGCCCCGCATCAGGACGGCGTTGACCTTCACCGGCGCAAGTCCGGCTTCGTGAGCCGCCGCAAGGCCGGCCAGCACGTCCTTGAGCCGGTCCCGCCTGGTCATCTGCAGGAAAGTGTCCTGCCGGATGGTGTCGAGGCTCACATTCACCCGGTCCAGTCCGGCGTCGCGCAACGCCTCCGCCTGCCGGGCCAGGCCGATCCCGTTGGTGGTCAGCGAGACCTGCGGGCGGGGCTGGAGTTGCGTAGTACGGGAGACTATGCCGACCAGGCCGCGGCGCAGCAGTGGCTCGCCGCCGGTGAAGCGGATCTCGTCGACGCCCAGGTGGGTGACGGCGATCGAGACCAGCCGGACGATCTCGTCGTCGGTCAGCAGCTCGGGCTTGGCCAGCCAGTCCAGACCTTCCTCGGGCATGCAGTAGGTGCAGCGCAGGTTGCAGCGGTCGGTCAACGACACGCGCAGGTCAGTGGCGACCCTGCCGAAGTTGTCGGCCAGGCCTGAGTGGGAGGTGCTGGGCGCTGTCACGTGCCCAGCCTACGTCGCCGTGGGCAGCCGAGGGTGGGGCGTTTCGGTGGATGGCTTAAGTTCGAACCGTGCGTCGTCTGATGAATCCCCGGTGGATCGCCGCCGCGTTGGTGATCCTCGCCCTGGCCGGAGCCTGTGTGGAGCTCGGCCGGTGGCAGCTGCACCGGCTGGATTCCCGCAAGTCGCACAACGGGATCACGCGGACGAATCTGGCCGCGCCGCCGGCTCCGCTGGCCGAGATCGTCGGTCCGCAGCGGGTGGTCGGCGAACAGCACGACTGGCGTACCGCTGTGGTCACAGGGCGCTACGACGCGTCCAAGCAGGTCGTCCTGCGCTATCGGAACGTGGACGACCGGCCCGGCTTCGAGATCGTCACTCCTCTGCTCCTGTCCGACGGCACCGCGGTCCTCGTCGACCGTGGCTTCCTGCCTCGGCAGGGTGCTGAACTGGCCCCGAGCAACATCCCCGCCGTACCGTCCGGTGAGGTCACGGTCACCGGCCGGCTGCGCCGCAGCGAGCGTGGCGGAAACACCACCGGCGGTACGCCGAGCGACGGCACCGCTCGGCTCATCAACGGACCCGAGTTCGCCAAGGCCCTCGGGCTGAATCTGTACGACGGGTATCTGACGGTGGAGCAGCAGGTCCCCGCCAACGACCCCGCTTTCCGCGGCTTCCCCGGGCCGCAGATCGACAACGGGCCGCACTTCTTCTATGCGCTGCAGTGGTTCTTCTTCGCGCTGATGGCCCTCGGCGGGCTGATCTACTTCTCCCGGCGCGACGTGACGGAAGCCCGGTCCGAGCCCGACGATTCGTTGCCTTCCGCAACGAAATCGGACGAATCGCAGCGGAGTACGGCGGATTCGTAGTACCGGGTGGCCGTTGCCTGCGGCCACCACGGGCGTGTCGGCGCGGGATGTCGCGGTCTGAGGCAGGATGGTGCCGTGGACCTCGGACTTCGCGATCGCATCTACATCGTCACCGGTGCCAGTGGTGGGCTCGGCTTCGCTACCGCGAAAGCCCTGGCCGCCGAAGGAGCCCGGCTGGTGATCTCCAGCCGCAACGAGGAGTCGATCTCCCGGGCGGCGGCCGAGCTCGGCGACCAGGTCGTCGGCATCCCGGTCGACAACGCCGACCCGGAGAGCGCCGAGCGGCTGGCCGCGACCGCTATCGCCAAGTGGGGCGCCTTGCACGGCGCGCTGATCAGCGTCGGCGGGCCCCGGCCCGGGACCGCGATGGACACCGAGGAGGACGACTGGCGGGCGGCCTTCGACAGCGTTTTCCTCGGCGGGCTGCGGATCGCGCGCTCGGTCGCGCGAGCCGGTAGCGACGGGACGTCGATCGCCTTCGTGCTCTCGTCCTCGGTGAAGTCGCCGATCACCGGCCTGGCGATCTCCAACGGCCTGCGTCCGGGCCTCGCGATGGTGGCCAAGACTCTGGCCGACGAGCTGGGGCCGAACGGCGTCCGGGTCAACGGCCTGATGCCCGGCCGGATCGCGACCGACCGGCTGAAGGAGCTCGACGGCAAGTCCGGCGACCCGGACGCGGCCCGCCGCGCCGCGGAGAAGACGATCCCGCTCCGCCGCTACGGCATGCCCGACGAGTTCGGCCGGGTCGCCGCCTTCGTGCTCTCCCCCGCCGCGTCGTACCTGACGGGCGCCATCATCCCGATCGACGGCGGCGCCCTCCGCGCGATCTGACCGCCTAGTCCGGCGGATCCTTCGGGCGGTCGCGGTCCTTCGACGGCTGGACCCGTTTCGGCTCACCGGGCATCTTCGGGTACTCCGGTGGATACGGCAGGTCGCCTTCGCCGAAGTCGCGTTCGTGCTTGGCGGACAGGTCGAGCAGCGACTCCAGTGAGAACGCCTTCTCGCCGACGGCCGCGTGCAGGTCCCCGACCTCGGCGAACCGGGCCGGCATGGTCAGTACGTCGAAGTCGTCCGGCTCCACCTCGGAGACCTCCTCCCACCGCAGCGGCGCCGACACGCGAGCCCGAGCGTTGGGACGGACGGAGTACGCCGAGGCGATCGTGCGGTCGCGGGCCATCTGGTTGTAGTCGATGAAGACGCGTTCGCCGCGCTCCTCCTTCCACCAGTTCACCGTGACCTGGTCGGGCATCCGGCGGGACAGTTCGCGGCCGAGCGCGATAACCGCGCGCCTGGCCTGGACGAAGTCCCAGCGCGGCTCGATCGGGACATAGACGTGCAGCCCGCGACCGCCCGAGGTCTTGGGGTAGCCCTCGAGACCGTGCTCGGCCAGCAACTCACGCAGTACCGGAGCGACCACCGCGGCGCTCTTGAAGTCCGTGCCGGGCTGAGGATCGAGGTCGATCCGCAGTTGGTCGGGTGAGTCCAGGTGGGGGCGCCGGACCGGCCAGGGGTGGAAGGTCAGCGTGCCGAGGTTGGCTGCCCAGGCCACCACGGCCAGCTCGGTCGGGCAGACCTCGTCAGCTGGCCGGCCGCTGGGGAACTTGATCGTCGCCGTCTCGACCCAGTCGGGCGCGCCCTTGGCGACCCGCTTCTGGTAGAACGCGTCGCCCTTGTTGTCCATCCGGGTGGACAGTTTCGCGCCCTCGAACCAGCCGCCCGGCCAGCGCTCCAGCGTGGTCGGCCGGTCCCGGAGCGCGCCCAGGATGCCGTCGCCGACCGCGACGAAGTAGTTCACGATGTCCAGCTTGGTCAGTCCCCGGTCCGCGAAGTACGGCTTGTCCGGGTTGCTCACCCGGACCGTCCGCCCCGCGATCTCCAGCTCGATTGCCTTGGTCGCCGCCATGCCGCGACGCTACCGCCCGGCACCGACCAAAAACGCGGTGAGCGCGCGGGAAAGCAAACTTTTCGCAAGCTCTACCCACGCTAGGTGACTGAGCGGTAACGTTCCTGCACCTCGTTCCTGGGGCGTGAGGCCTCCGGGACACTCTTGAAGGAGCACGAGGATGAACAAATCCGCCCTGCTCGCCGCTGCCACCGCAGTGGTGACCACCACCGCCCTCGGGCTGACCGGGGCCGCCACGGCCACCGGCGCACCCACAGCAGACCCGGGCACGACCCCCGCCGCCGCGGTCGCCCGGGCCAAGGCCGCGATCCCCGGCAAACTCGGGGTGCTCAAGGCCACCGGCGCCGACACCTTCCTGGTGAAGGACGTCGTCGTCGACGCCGACGGCACCAGCCACGTCCGGATGGACCGGATGATCGGCGGGCTGCCCGTGCTGGGTGGCGACGTCGTCGTCCACCAGACCAAGGACGGCGCTTGGAAGGACGCCAGCCTGACCCTCAGCCGGTCCGCCGACGTCGACCGGACGCCGAAGGTCAGCCCGGCGACCGCCACCGCCAAGGCGGTTGCCCGCGGCCTCAAGGCCGAGGGCAAGCCGAGTCTGGTGATCGAGGCCCGCAAGGGCACGCCACGGCTCGCCTACCGGGTCGCCAGTGGTGGCACCCAGGCCGACGGCACCCCCAGCCACGTCACCACCACGATCGACGCCCTGACCGGTGCCAAGCTCGTCACCGAGCAGCACGTCCACACCGCGACCGGCGACGGCAAGAGCCTGTACTCCGGCACCGTGCCGATCGACACCACCCCGGTGACGGGTGGGTTCAACCTGACCGACCCGGTGCGGGGCGGCGGCCAGACGCTCGACGCGCAGAACAAGACCGACTCGATCTGGTGCCAGATCTTCGGTATCGGCTGCCCGGTCGCGGTCAAGTTCCTCGACGCGGACAACCACTGGGGCAACGGCCTGAACACCGACCGCGCCTCGGCGGCGGTGGACGCGCACTACGGCGCGGCAACCACCTTCGACTACTTCAAGCTCAACCACGGCCGGAACGGCATCTTCAACGACGGCAAGGGCGTCCCGAGCCGCGTGCACTACGGCACGAACTACGTGAACGCCTTCTGGGACGGCAAGCAGATGACGTACGGCGACGGTGACGGCGTCGTCGCGGGTCCGCTGGTCTCGATCGACGTGGCCGGCCACGAGATGTCGCACGGCGTCACCTCGGCCACCTCGAACCTGACCTACTCCGGTGAGTCCGGTGGCCTGAACGAGGCGACCAGCGACATCTTCGGTACCGCGGTCGAGTTCCACTCCAACAACCTCAGCGACCCGGGCGACTACTACATCGGCGAAGAGATCATGAAGGACCGCCCGGCCCTGCGCTACATGGACAAGCCGAGCAAGGACGGCAACTCCAAGGACTGCTGGTACTCCGGGATCGGCAACATCGACGTGCACTACTCCTCCGGCGTGGCGAACCACTTCTTCTACCTCGCCTCCGAGGGCAGCGGCGCCAAGACCATCGGCGGTCTGCCGCACAACTCGACCACTTGCAACGGGTCGACCGTGACCGGCATCACCCAGGCCAAGGTCGCCAAGATCTGGTACCGCGCACTGACGGTGTACTTCACCACCGGTACGACGTACGCGCAGGCCCGGACCGCGACGCTGAACGCGGCCACCGACCTGTACGGCGCGGCCAGCACCGAGCGCGCCGCCGTGGCGGCCGCCTGGTCGGCCGTCAGCGTCAACTAGCAAGTCGTGTCGCCGGGGCCTGTCCCACTGGGGCGGACAGGACCCGGCGATCACGGCTGTCTTACGGCGACCGGGCGGGCGGGGTTTTGGTTGACCGGCCGCAGATACTGGAGCCATGACCAAGAGCACCAGGCAGTACGCCGTACAGAAGTCCGACGAGGAGTGGCGCGCCCAGTTGTCGCCGGCGGAGTTCCAGGTACTGCGCAAGGCCGGCACCGAGCGGCCGTTCACCGGGGAGTACACCGACACCAAGACGATCGGCGTCTACAAGTGCCGGGCGTGTGACGCGGAACTGTTCCGCAGCGAGACCAAGTTCGACTCGCACTGCGGCTGGCCGTCGTTCTTCGCCCCGCTCGCCGAGGACCGGGTGGAGTACATCGAGGACCACGACCTCGGCATGAAGCGGGTCGAGGTCCGCTGCGCCAACTGCGGCTCCCACCTGGGCCACGTCTTCGAAGGCGAGGGCTACGGCACCCCGACCGACCTCCGCTACTGCATCAACTCCGTCAGCCTCTCGCTGGCCCCTGCGGAGTAACGCCAGCATCGATCAGTGCGTCATTCACCCTGTCCGTGGTGACGCGCTGACTTCCGCTCAGGCCAGCCAGGTCCGGAGGGCCGCCAATGCGGCTCAATAGCCGTCAGTGCGATGGTCACGATGAGTGGCCCGTTGGCGGATAAGCGTTCTCGCCGAGCGACGCCAGCCAGCTTGTCGGATAGGACATGGACCAACTGGTGGAAGGCATGGCGGCCCGAGTGGTCGTCTTCGGATCCACATCTGCGCGCGACCGTCTCGCGAGCCGCCCACCGCCCGCCGGATCCGGCGCAGTAGCATCCGCACGTGCCTAAAGCGGTGCAAAAGCATCTTCCGCTACGTAGCCGTCCTGGTCCTCCGCCGCACGGCGGGACGATCCTGTTCCGGGCGATGGCAGTCGACCCCGACGACGGAATGCCGCTTGTAGATGATCGAGGCCTCGGAGTGCGAAGTGGATACGATGTACATCCGAACACTGAACAGGTGATCTCCCCCTGCGGGGCGGGTATGAGCGTGACTCCGGACGATCCGGCCTTGATGCATCCTCACGTCCGCCCACTTCGGCTCGGCGGACGTGGCAAGCATCCAGTGTGGCGATTTCCCTTGGCAAAGTTGCCAGATTCGCTCGCCTACACCCCAGACCCCAGCAACCCTGATCATGGGTTCATAGAACCTGCATACGAAATGAGCTTGGATGACTACCTTCTTCAGCTAGTCAGCACACGGAAGGAATGGATCCGGGATGACTGAGACTCTGTCCAATCTGCCGTCAGCAATACAGTTTCTTGACCTCGTCATTTCTGACCCAAAGACTGTACCCACCGAGGTCTACCGAGCGCTACGGGGACTCCAATTACTCGGTCTCAACAGCCATGAGATTGAAATCCACATAGAGCGCATTCGGGCTTTCAATGAAGCAACAAATCAGTGGTCACATGTCGAACACAACGCGCTTGATGCCCTCGACGTCCTCGCTGGCGACATCCCTGCATATCGCATGGACTGGGGTCCGGCTGAGAGGGCGCGAATTCTTCTTCCACGAATTATATCTAAGGAAGACCTGCTCTCTGCGAGCGAGCTTGCCTATAGATCAAACAACCTTCTACCAAATCAGGCCGAAGATGAGTCAGAAGACTTCCGAGGTAGAGCCGCCGAGGTTGTAGCAGACCAACTGGAACAACTGGCAGCTAAACCACTTCCAGCGCAGTTCGTCCGGGCGGCAAAGTCCAGCTTGACCACCCGCCCCGCAGCCTTGATGAGCCCGCCGGACAGGATGATTTACGCTGCGCTTGCCAGCCTTGTGTCAACGAAACTCACAGAGATTCTTCCCTCTTCCGTGCGATGGCCACGCAGTCCCACCACAACCGCAGAAGGATACGCTGCATTCAAGGCCGCCCCACTCCAATGGGAAGCTAAGTATATCGTTGCCACGGATATCGAGAGTTTCTACGAATGCATCGATCACGAGTTATTGACATACTTTGCACGACGTTACCTAAAGGCGAGCAGTAACTACGCAGACGCTGTTGAATGCTTTCTTGAGGCAGTTATGGGCTCCAAGCGCGGTCTACCTCAAGGCCCAGCAGCGAGCGAAGCCTTCGCCTCAACGTACCTGCTCCCCCTTGATCTGGAGATATCCGCCGCGGGATGGGACTACGTCCGCTACGCGGATGATTTTCTTATGGGAGCGTCGTCGTTTAGCGATGCCAAAGGCCGACTTGAGAGGCTAGAGTCCTTGCTTCAAGAGACCGGATTACGCCTGAATCCTGCCAAAACTCTCATATTCAGACGCTCGACTTATGCAGAGATGGTAACCAAGGTTTCTCCTAGAACTGTCCACCTTCAGCACGAATTTCTGCAACTCACTGATTCGCGTGGCGAAAGCCTCACTGACGAACACCTGGCCGCCTCGTTAGAAGTTATCGCGAATCAGGATATGGCAGTTGCGTCACTGGTTTACGACGACAGGGACGTGGATGAACTTGTCGACGAAATATCTTCGACAAATTCACCGATAGTTTCTGATACATATACAAGCTATTTCCTTCGAGTAGCGAAGGAGTTGATTGACCGCGACCTGTCTGCCAGTTACCTCGATACCGAAGTACTGCTACGCGAAAGCCTAGTGGTAATGGCTGGCGCCCGAACCATTGTTCCATTTGATCGTTTGACCCAAGTGATCAACTGGTTCCCACAGCTAACTCGATATATTGTCGCGTACCTTGAGAGCGTTGCGATGCAAGGTCCGAATGACCTAGCGGACTACCTTTCCGTGCGCCTGCAGGCGGCGGATCAGTCTGAATGGGTAAAGGCATGGCTGTGCCATATTCCAACCCGAATCCCAGAGGTTGTTAATTCGAATCTATTGAATACCTTCAGGATGCTAATCGAGAATTCAGGCAGCTCGATCGTGAGGGCTGGGGCTATGGGCGCCTTGTCAAGCGCCGGCCTGCTCGACTTGGAAGTCCGAAGCGATCTCCTTGACGATCTATCCCCCGCCGTAAAGGCAGAAATATCGTTCAACATGGAAGTCAACTCAAAACAATAGAGTTTCTGCTCATAGTACCTAGTACTACAGCCGGAGTTCGTGATGTTAGCCGGCAGGCCCGGACCGCCAGCACTCACAAACCTGCCGTTCCCACCCGGGCGCATGCCAGTGCACGCTTGGCCGGGTGCGATCAGTTGAGGTTTGTGAGTGGTGGCGGTCCGGCCCGACACGGACGACCGGACGCTGAACATCACGAACTCCGGCCGTAGTACTAGAGCAAACGAATTGATAGTCCGTCAGATCGGGGTGGAGCGGGCGACCGGGTTGTTGTCCGGGTCGGAGATGTAGGCTTGGGGTTCGCCCCAGGGCAGCAGCGCGGAATGTCTCGACGGTGGGCTCGACGGCATCGACGTACATGAAGACTTCGCCTGCGCTGGACCGTGTTGCCTCGTCGTACCGGTGGAGCGAACCGGCCGCCCTCCTTGGCTTGGTCCATCACTGGCCCTTAGCCGTGCGCATCGCGTGCGGCATGCGGATTTGAGGCCACTCCTGGGGTGGAGCGGGTTCCCTCTGATGGGGGAAGCCGGGGTGGGCGGAGTGCGGGATGCTTCGGGCATGGGACAAGGTGGGCTGCCTCCGGGGCAGCGGCGGGTCGAGGGGTTTCCGCGGTTCGGGACACATCTGTCGAAGCCTCCGCCGGCTGTTCCGGTCGACCCGGTGATCGAGGTGCGCGGGGCGGTGACCGGGGAGTTCGACCTGCCGCTGGCCGAGCTCTCCGCCCTGCCCCGCAAGGAGATCCGGGCCGACTTCCACTGTGTGGCGGGCTGGTCGGCGACCGATCTGCTCTGGGAGGGCGTGTTGTTCGAGACGTTCTACCGGGCTCATCTCGAACCGGTACTCCGCCCCGGCGCCACCATCACGCATGTCGGGTGCCGTGGACTCGACGGGCACGAAGGCGCGTTGACGATCGGCGACATCCTGGCGGACGACGTACTGATCGCCGTGAATCTCAACGGCCGGCCGCTCGACAGTGATCACGGCGCACCGGTTCGCCTGGTCAGCCCCAGGCAGTACGGGTATTTCAACATCAAGCACCTGTCCCGCATCGAGCTGCTGACCGCCGCTCCGCCGATCACCGAAGGCCCAGTGATCAGGAGCCATCCCAGAGGCAGGGTTTGGGAAGAGGAGCGGCACGGCTTGCTGCCCGGCCGAGTGGTGCGGCCCTTCTACCGGAGCTTGATTCGCCCCATCCGGTACCTCAGTTCCCGCGGCTCACGTCCGTCGCAGTAAGGGGTCAGATCGGGGTGGCCAGGGCGACCGGGTTGTTGTCCGGGTCGGAGACGTAGGCCTGGCGTTCGCCCCACGGCATCGTGGCCGGCTCCTGGAGCACGGTGTAACCGGCGGCGCGGAAGGCCTCGACGGTCGCCTCGACGGCATCGACGTACACGAAGAGTTCGAAGCGTGGAGCGGTGCCGACGGTGATGCCGAGCTGCGCCTCGGGCCAGCCCGAGTCGGCGATGCCCAGTGAGGACTCGCCGCGCTCCAGACCGACGTAGTGCGGCTCGCCTTCCAGCGGGAACTGGTACCGCGACTCGTAGCCGAGCAGGGCGTAGAACTCGAGCGACCGGCGGACGCTGTTCACGTACAGCACCGGGAAGGCTTTGCGCTCCATCGGTCAGGCCAGGTTCGCGACGAGATCACTCAGCTCGGTCCGCTTGCCGGTGTAGAAGGGGACCTCCTCGCGCACGTGCCGGCGAGCGGTCGAGGCCCGCAGGTCGCGCATCAGGTCGACCATCCGGTGCAGCTCGTCCGCCTCGAAGGCCAGCATCCACTCGTAGTCGCCGAGCGCGAACGACGCGACCGTGTTCGCCCGTACGTCGGGGTAGGTGCGCGCCATCTTGCCGTGCTCGGCGAGCATGAACCGGCGCTCCTCGTCGGGCAGCAGGTACCACTCGTACGACCGGACGAACGGGTAGACGCACACGTAGCCGCGCGCCTCCTCGTCGGCCAGGAACGCCGGGATGTGGCTCTTGTTGAACTCCGCCGGCCGGTGCAGCGCGAACTGCGACCAGATCGGCGCGAGGTGCCGGCCGAGCCGCGAGCGGCGCAGTACGTGGTAGGCCTTCTGCAGCGCGTCGGACGTCGGGGCGTGCCACCAGACCATGAAGTCGGCGTCGGCGCGGAAGCCCTCGACGTCGTACCAGCCGCGGATCACCACGTCCTCGTCCGCCGCCAGCTTGCCCAGCTGTTCGGCCAGCTCGGCCGCGAGCTCGTCCCGGTTCGCGTCGCCGAGCGGCGTCTCCACCTTGAACACCGACCACATGGTGTAGCGGATCACATTGTTCAGCTCGCGCGCCTTCGGCTTCGTCTCGGTCACCCCGCCATTGTCGCCAATGAGCCCAGCCGCCCCTGCACCCGGGTGCGACTAGGGTTCCCCGCATCACGTACCAGCACCACAGGGGGATGCAATGAAAGCTGGTCCGCTCGGCACGGCAGCGTCGATCCTCGTCTGCGTCGTGGCGTTCGCCCAACTGCTGCTCGCGCTCACGGACTGGCAGAACTACCTGAGCTACCAGGACGACCCGCGCAGCTATCAGGCCGAGGTCAACGTCCCGCTCGTGGCGGTCTTCGCGGTTGCCCTGGTCGCCGCGGCCGTCACGTTCATCAGCTGGCTGCGGCAGGTTCGCGCCAACGCGGAGATGTTCTGCAGGGCGCCGCACCGGCATGGCCGCGGGTGGGTGATCGGTGGGTGGTTCGTGCCGGTCATCAGCCTCTGGTACCCCAAGCAGATCGTCGACGACGTCGTCGCGGCCAGTTCGCCGCGGACGTCGCCGCACGCCGACCGCCTGCCGGAGGAGACGAGCGGCATCGTCCTGATCTGGTGGGCCACCTGGATCGGCAGCAACCTGCTCGACCTTGCCGCTCCGAGCACGCCAGACAACCCGGCCGCGGGTGATCTCCTCAGGATGGCGAGCTTCTCGATCGGCAGCGCCGTGCTGTCGGTCGTCGCTGCTGTGTACGCCGTCCGGGTGGTCCGGCTGGTCAACAACCTGCAGATGTCGAGGCCGTGGACGGCTTGGTGGGAGACCGAGGACACCAGGTTCAGCGGGTGACGCGGCCGGTTTCGTAGGCCCACATGACGATCTCGACCCGGTTGCGGGCGCCGAGCTTGGCCATCACGCTCGCCAGGTGGGTCTTCACGGTGCTGAGGCTGATGTGCAGCTCGGCGGCGATCTCGGAGTTGGTCCGGCCGCGCGCCACGGTGATCAGCACCTCTTCCTCGCGGCTGGTGAGCGGTTCGACGGGCTGAACCGGCGGCCGGCCGAGCCGGGTGTCGGAGAAGGCCGCGAGCAGCCGCGCGGTGATTCTCGGCGCGATCAGGGCATCGCCCTCGGCGGCGGCGTGGATCGCCTGGACGAGGAGCTCGGGACCGGCGTCCTTCAGCAGGAATCCGCGCGCACCCGCCTTCAGCGCGCCGTGGACATACTCGTCGAGATCGAAGGTCGTGATCACCACGACAGCGAGCGGTTCGGCGACGTCGGGTCCGGCCAGCTCGCGGGTCGCCGCGATCCCGTCCAGGCCGGGCATCCTGATGTCGAACAAGCACACGTCCGGGCGGAGCCGGCGCGCGAGCGCCACCGCCTCGATGCCGTCGACCGCCTGACCGACCACCTCGATGCCCGGCTGTGCGCCGAGGATCATCGACAACCCGGTACGGATGAGTTCCTGGTCGTCCGCGACCAGCACGCGGATCGTCATCTGGCCGCGCCCGACCTCGGCAGCACCGCTTCGACGGTCCAGCCGCGGTCCGGTCCGGGCCCGGCCTCGAAGGAGCCGCCCAGCAGCGTCGCCCGCTCGGTCATCCCGACCAGCCCGTACCCGGAGGAGTTCCAGGCGCTGGCGCCGGCATCTCCGTCGTCGCGGACGGTCAGCCTCACGCAGTGCTCCTCCCCCGCGACCCGGACATCGATCCGGGTGGCGTGGCGCGCGTGCCGGACCGCGTTGGTGATCGACTCCTGGGCGATCCGGTAGACCGCCGCACCGACGGCAGGCTGCAGGTCCGCGAGATCGCCGGTCAGTTCCAGCTCGACCCGCGGCCGGTCCCCGACGCTGCGGACCAGGCGCTCGAGGTCGGCCACCCCCTGGGGCGGGGCCATGGAGGCCGCCTCGTCCTCCCGCAGATTGCCCACCATGACGCGCATCTCGGCGAGGGTACGCGACGCCTCCGCCTCGATCACCAGCAGCGCGTCGACGGCAGCCGACGGATCGGTCGCGGCGACGACGCGGCCGGCCTGGGCCCGGATCGCGATGGCCGACACATGGTGGGCGACCGTGTCGTGCAGCTCGCGGGCGAGGAGCTCGCGCTCTCGCAGCCGCATCTCTTCGCGCTCCTGCAGCCGGGAGGTCGTCCAGTACCGAACGCCATGGCCGAGCGTCGCCGGGAAGAACAGGAAGACGCCCCCGGCGATGGCCTCGCCGAGGCCGTTGTACTCGGCCGCGCTGCCCGTGACCAAGGCGATCAGGAGGATCAGCAGCCCGATCCCGATCTCCCGTCCAGAGCCCCACCGGACGAGCGAGTAGGGCAGCAGGATCACGGCGACCATCGTGTTGAGACCGATCGGCGGCAGATCGCTGATCAGGCTGACAACGCTTCCCAGCGTCACGACGCCGAACACGACGGCCGGCACCGTCAGCGGATGAGTACGCCGCCACAGCAGCGCGAGGATCGACCCGACGGCGAGCACCAGCGCGACTGGTCGCCAGGGGACGTCCTCTCGCAGTACACCCTCGAGGACTGCCGTGGGAAGCAGTACGGCGACCAGCGCCCAGTCACGCCAGACCCGCCGAGGCGGATCCGGCGCACGCGGCACGGCCAAGAAGGACTGCACCGCGTTTCTCAGCATGGCCACAGCGTAGAGAGCCGGAGCGGATCGGGGATCGGCCGGAAGTACGGGTCGCCGGTCGGCCGGACGGCCGAGCCAACTCCGGCCCATCGTCCGAGGTGTGCGGCGCCGCGGCTGGCCACGCTGAGAGCACTGTCCCGCTGGGCCCTGAGGAGAACACCGATGATGTCGAATGCTTTGTACCGCTTGGGCAGGTTCGCCGCCCGTCGCCCCTGGACGGTGATCGGAACCTGGATCGCGCTGGCCGTCCTCGTCGTCACCGCGGCCGGCGTCTTCGGCCAGAAGCTGGAGAACACCTTCGGCGCGCCCGGCCTCGACTCGCAGCACGCGACCGAGCTGCTGACCGCGGCCGGCAACGACCAGGCCGGCCTCACCGCCCAGCTGGTCGTCACCCCTCGCGACGAGCAGGCGACCTTCGCCACTTCCCCGGAGGCACGGGCGGCCTGGACGAAACTGCAGGCAGACGTCGCCAGTCTGCCCAAGCTGCTCGACACCAGTGGGGCAACGATCTCCCCCGACGGCCGCGTCGGGATCATCCGGCTGCAGTATCCAGTGATTGAAGACCTCGCCACTGCCGACCTGGAGAACCTGCAACAGTTCGCGGCCAAGGAAGCCGCCGGCTCGCCACTCCGGATCGAGATGGGCGGTGACCTGTTCTCGGCGTTCGAGGAGGCGGAGACCGGCCGCGGTGAGCTGATCGGGCTGGTCGCCGCCGTGATCATCCTGCTGGTCGCGTTCGGGTCGCTGATCGCGATGGGGCTGCCGATCGGGCTCGCCGTGTTCGGCATCGCGCTCGGTACCAGCTCGTTGTCGCTGGTCACCTATCTGATCGACATCCCCAGCTGGGCACCGGTGATCGGCAGCATGGTCGGCCTCGGTGTGGGGATCGACTACGCGCTCTTCCTGGTCACCCGGCACCGCGAGTACCTGGCGCAAGGGCTCGCGGTCGACGAGTCGATCGGGCGGGCGGTCGCGACGGCTGGTCAGGCCGTCGTCATCGCCGGTGGCACGGTGGTGATCGCGATCCTCGGCCTGGCGGTCGCCGGCGTACCGTTCCTGACCGGCGGAGGGGTCGCCGTCTCGGTCATCGTGCTGATCATGGTGGCCGCCTCGATCACGTTGCTGCCCGCATTTCTCGGGCTCGCCGGTCACTGGATCAACCGGCTCGCAGTACGGCGCCCGCGGACGACCGGCGGTGCTGGTTGGCAGCGTTGGGGCCGGCACGTCTCCAGGAACGCCGCGGCGTACGCCGTCGCCGCGACCGTCGTCCTGCTGGCCTTGGCCGCCCCGGTGGTTGCTCTCCGCGTCGGTACTCCGGACGAGGGCACGCTGCCCGACAGCCGGACGGAACGCCGCGCCTACGATCTGGTTGCCAAGGGCTTCGGTCCCGGCCTGAACGGCCCGCTGGTCGTTGCCGTCGACATCTCGCGGGACGCCGGTGTGGTCCAGCCGCTGCTCAGCGCCATCTCGGCCGACAAGGGCATCGCCGCTGCCATGCCTCCGCAGGTGAAGGCGGGTGTCGCGACGATCGTGGCGTTCCCGACCACCGGGCCGCAGGACGATGCGACCGTGGACACCATCCGGCGGCTCCGCGCCGACGTCTTCCCCGCCGTCCTCGGACAAAGCCCGGCGCGTGCCCACGTCGGTGGTCAGACAGCGCTCTCGGCCGATCTCGGCGCCAAGGTCAGCGACCGGCTTCCGTGGTTCATCGGTGCCGTGGTGCTGGTGTCCTTCCTGCTGCTGATGCTGGTCTTCCGCTCGGTCCTCGTGCCGCTGAAGGCAGCCTTGATGAACCTGCTCAGCATCGGCGCGTCCTTCGGCGTGATGGTGATGGTCTTCCAGTGGGGCTGGGGCGCGGACCTGATCGGGCTGAAGTCGACCGTCCCGATCCTTCCGTTCATCCCGATGTTCATGTTCGCGATCGTCTTCGGCCTGTCGATGGACTACGAGGTGTTCCTGCTGTCCCGGATCCGCGAGCGCTACCTGGCCACCGGCGACAACGTCAGCTCGGTCATCGACGGCATCGCGAGCACCGGGCGGGTGATCACCTCGGCGGCGCTGATCATGATCTCGGTCTTCCTCGGCTTCGTCCTCGGCGACGACCCGACCGCCAAGATGTTCGGCCTCGGCCTGGCGGTGGCCATCTTCGTGGACGCGACCATCGTGCGAATGGTGCTGGTGCCCGCGACGATGAAGCTGCTGGGCGACGCCAACTGGTGGATCCCGGCCTGGCTCGACCGGCTCCTGCCGCACGTCGACCTCGAAGGCGGGGCGCGTCAGCCCGAGCCCGGTCCGGCCAAGGAAGAAGTACTCGTCTAGCGGCCTGGCTCACCTGCGGGCGACCGCAGGTGAGCCAGCACTCGCGTCGCGGCCCTCCCTGCCAAGGCGACACAAGCGGCGATACCCACCCCTCGGTACGCCGCGCCGCAAACTGCCAGGCCGGGTAGATCGGCTACGGCCGCCTCTACCCGGTCGACCCGGTCCAGGTGCCCCACGGCGTACTGCGGAAGCCCCCCGCCCCACCTGGTCACCAGCGAGCCGACCACGGGTGCCTGCAGACCTATGGCGGTCCGTAGATCCGCGGCAGCAAGCGCTGTGAGCTCCTCGTCGGAGCGCTGGAGCACGAACTCCTCACCGAGCCGGCCGACAGAGCAGCGCAGTACTGCGAGGTCTCCCCCGGCGTCGGCGGACCACTGCCACTTGGCGTGGGAGTAGGTGGACGCCTTGATGGTGCGGCCCTCCACGGACGGCACCAGGAAGCCGGAGCCGGTGGCGTTGGCGGGCCAGTCCTCCTTGCGTACTGCGAGCGTGACGATCGCCATGCTCGCGTACTCGATGGCAGCGAGCTCTGCTGAAGCCTGCGGAACCACGTCGGCCAGCATGCGAGCCGCTGGGGTGGCAGGGACGGCTATGACGACGGCATCTGCTTGCAGGAAGGTCGGGGCCGGCACTGGGCCCGACTCCAGCTCGTAGCCGTTCGCAGTACGGCGGATTCGGCGTACTGTCGCGCTGCGCTGAATCTGGACGCCACGCGCGACCAGGTCAGTCTCCAAGGCGGTGATGAGCCGGTTGATCCCGCCCTTCAGCCCGGCGAACACAGGCTCACCGGCAGCGTTCCGGCGCTGACCGGTCTCCCGTAGCTCACCAGTTGCCGCCAGCAAGCTCGGCGCGGTCCGCAGCTTGGCGTAGAGCTCCGGTACTGCGGCCGCCAGCGAAATCTCCTCGGCACGACCCGCATAGACGCCGCCCAGCAGCGGATCGACCAGCCGGTCGGAGACGGCATGACCCATGCGTTCGGCAACGAACCGTCCGATCGCCACGTCCTCCGTCAGTGCGGGCGCCGGAAGGTCAGGCTCGTGCGCGACCGCCTCGGCGGCCTCCTTGCCCAGTACGTCGACCGCCGCGCTCGCGTCGGAGGGCACGCCCATCACGGTCGGCGGGATGGCGCGGATGCGGTCGCCGATCCAGAGCCCGGCCGACGTCGTTGCCGGGTGCACCAGGTCGTCACCGAGCCCGACGGCCCGGATCAGGTCGACTGCCTCGGGACGGCGGGCCAGCACGGACTCGGCGCCGAGATCGACCGGCACGCCCTCGAGTTCGCCGCCGGACAGCTTCCCGCCGAGCCGGGGCGATGACTCCAGCACGGTGATCTTCGGCGGGTTGGGTCCAGTGGCCAACGCATGTGCCGCCGCCAACCCACTGATCCCGCCACCGACGACGACTACAGAAGGACGCTCCACAGGTCCATCAGATCAAACCGTCAAAGAGCGGCGGTAAGTGAGGTTGGGGCGGCCGTTGTAGATCGACTCGCCGACCACCTCGAAACCGGTGCGGTCCAGCACGGCACGGGATGCGGCGTTCTCGACGTGGGTCCCGGCGCGCAACTCTCGGAGGCCGTAGTCGCGGGCCGCCAGCGCACACACTTCGAGTACTGCGGCCGTTGCCAGCCCTCGGCCGGTCGCGCTTTCCGCAATGCGGTAGCCGAGTTCCGCCGAACCGTCGGCGACGTCGACCAGGTTCACCCGGCCGATCACCTTGCCCTCGGCATCGACGAGCACGTGGAAGTGGAGCTCCCCGGCTGCCTGGTCATCGACCAGCGACTGGTGCCTGGCGTCGAACTCCGCGAAGTACTCGTCGCCACGGTCCGCGATGTGCTTCGCGAAGTACGCCCGGTTCTCCAGCTCGAACGCGAGCACCGCCGGGGCGTGGTCGGCACGCAGCCGCTCGAGTCGGACGCCCTCGGGCAACCGTCCCGGCACAGAGCCGGCCGGAGTCTCCCGGGCCGAGCTGTCCGCGGCTCGGCCCTCAGCCACGGGCGGACTTGCTATGAACCGCCTCGACCACCTTGAGCAGGACGTCGGGATCGGTGTTCGGGGGGACGCCGTGGCCGAGGTTGAAGATGTGACCGGGCGCGGCCTGGCCCTCGGTCAGGATGCGGTCGATCTCGGGCTCGATCGCGTCCCATCCGGCGAAGAGCAAGGCGGGGTCGAGGTTGCCCTGGACCGGCTTCGGCGTGCCGCCCGCCGCCGTGATCCGGCGTACCGCCTCGTCCAGCGGCACCCGCCAGTCGACGCCGACGACATCCGCGCCGGCCTCGCTCATCAGGCCGAGCAACTCACCCGTGTTCACCCCGAAGTGCAGCCGCGGTACGCCGTACTGCGCCAGCGCGTCGAACACCTTCGCCGAGTGCGGCTGCACGAACTCCGCGTAGTCACGCCCCGACAACCCACCGGCCCACGAGTCGAACAGCTGGATCGCCGAGGCACCCGCCTCGATCTGCACCGACAGATAGGCGATCGCGACATCGGCGAGCCGGTCGGCCAGCGCGTGCCAGAGCGTCGGGTCGCCGTGCATGAGCGCCTTCGTCTTGGCGTGGTCCTTGCTCGGCCCGCCCTCGACCAGGTACGACGCGACCGTGAACGGCGCTCCCGCGAACCCGATCAGCGGCGTCCCGCCCAGCTGGGAGGTCAGCTGCTGGACCGACTCGGTGATGTAGGAGACATCCGCCGGCGTGACCGGCCGGACCGCTTCGAGGTCCGCGAGCGACCGCACCGGCGAGGCGACCACCGGACCGACGCCGGGCTGGATCTCCAGGTCGACGCCCACCGCTTTGAGCGGCAGCACGATGTCGGAGAAGAAGATCGCCGCGTCGACGCCGTAACGGCGTACCGGCTGCAGCGTTATCTCCACGACGAGGTCGGGTCGCATACACGACTCGAGCATCGTGGTGCCTTCGCGGATCGCCCGGTACTCCGGCAAGGAGCGACCCGCCTGGCGCATGAACCAGACAGGCGTATGCGGCACCGGCTCACCCCGAGCCGCCCGCAGAAAGGCGGAGTTCGCAAGAGCGTCGGCGGCAACAGCTGATGAGGGAGATTCCGTCACAGGCACAAACCGATGATCCCACGCTGTAATCACCACCCACCCACCAGCCGGACCCAGGAGCACCCCAGAGGTCACCACCGTCCCGCCCCCGGCTCAGGAGCACCACCACGGCCCTGGGTCCTCCCCGGGATCAAGAGCACCACCACGGCCCTGGGGCCCAGCCTCCCCCGGGATCAAGAGCACCACCACGGTCCTGGGGCCCAGCCTCCCCCAGACCAAGAGCACCACCACGGTCCTGGGTCCTCCCCCGGATCAAGAGCACCACCACGGTCCTGGGGCCTCCCGCCCTGGACTGAGGAACGGAGGGAGCGAAGCGACCGGAGAGACGAGGGAAGGGCGGGAGATCAAGCCCCAGGACCCGCCGAGCCGAAGGCGAGGCAGACAACACAGGAAGGGCGGGAGGTAAGCCCCAGGACCCGCCGAGCCGGAGGCGAGGCCAACAACACAGCGCGGGAGTTCAAGCCCCAGGACCCCGCCGAGCCGACGGCGGGGCAGACATCACCGGCGCGTCGTCACCGGCGTCGGTGAGTAATCAGTCGTAGGCTGCGATGCATGGGTGCCCGCAAGCAGGTCGACGCGCCACCCGCGGAGTTCGCCGAGGCTCTCACTCAGTTGCGTGAGGCCCGGTTCAGGCCCGAGGTGTTCGTCGAGGAGATGCCCGCGCCGCAGCGGATAGCACCGCACGCGGCCGCGGTCAGCGCCGACGTGACGGTCGACGGTGACGATGTCGCCACCGGCCGGCTGGTCGTCCTCTACGACCCGGCGGGGAACGACGCCTGGCAGTCGACCTTCCGCTGTGTCGCGTACGTGCGCGCTGCCGTCGAGCCGGAGATGGTGACGGACGCGCTGCTCGGTGGCGTGGGCTGGACCTGGTTGATGGAGGCGCTGGCGGACCGGGGCGCGGAGTTCCTGGCGCCGAGCGGTACCGTCACCAGGGTGGTATCCGAGAGTTTCGGCGGAATGGCCGATGACGAAGCGACGGCGGAGATCGAGATCCGTGCGTCCTGGAGCCCTGTCCCGGGCCCGGACGGGACGGTCGACGTGACCCGTCATGCCGAGGCCTGGGGCGAGGTGCTCTGTACGGCGGCGGGACTCCCGCCGGTACCGCCGGGGGTGGTCGCGATGCCGACCCGGCGCGGTCAGCGGGGCCGATGAGCCCGGCCGAGACCCAGCAGCAGCCGCCCGTCCCGGACGATCCGACCGAGAACCTGCCACTGCTCGAACTCCGCGACGGACTGTCGGACGTGATCGACACCGCCCCGGCCCTGGCCGAGGTGGTGGAGGCGTTCCGCGCCGGCACCGGCCCGGTCGCGGTGGACGCCGAGCGCGCCTCGGGCTACCGCTACTCGCACCGCGCGTACCTGGTCCAGCTCCGCCGGGTGGGTTCCGGCTCGGCGCTGGTCGACCCGATCCCGTTCGGTGACCTGTCCTCGCTCGGTGACGCGATCATCGACGCCGAGTGGATCATCCACGCCGCGAACCAGGATCTCGCCTGCCTGGCCGAGGTCGGCATGGTGCCGCGCACCGTCTTCGACACCGAACTGGCCGGCCGGCTGCTCGGCTACCCCAAGGTCGGGCTGGCCTCGCTGGTCAGCGAAGTACTCGGCTACAAGATGCGCAAGGAGCACTCGGCGGCCGACTGGTCGACGCGTCCGCTGCCCGGTCCGTGGCTGATCTACGCCGCGCTGGACGTCGAGATGCTGATCGAGCTGCGCGACGCGATCGAGGCCGAGCTGCGCCGCGAGGGCAAGTGGGAGTGGGCCCAGCAGGAGTTCACCGCGATCCTGAACGCTCCGCCGCGCGAGCCGAAGCCGGACCCGTGGCGGCGTACGTCGGGAATGCACCGGGTGCGCAACCGCCGCAGCCTGGCGGTCGTCCGTGCGCTGTGGGAGGCGCGCGACCAGATCGCCGCCTCTGCCGACATCTCCCCCGGCCGCATCCTCCCGGACGCGGCCATCGTCGAGGCCGCGGCAGCGATGCCGGTCGACCGTGACAGCTTGCAGCGCCTGACGGCCTTCAAGGGCCGCGGCGCGCACCGCCACATGCGCACGTGGTGGGAGGCGATCGACCACGCCCGCCGCCTGCCCGAGAGCGAACTCCCCAAACAAGGCCCCCGGTACGACGGACCGCCGCCGGCTCGCGCCTGGGCCGATCGCGACCCGGACGCGGCGGCCCGGCTGTCAGCCGCCCGTGCGGCGGTCAGCGAGATCGCGGAGGCCCATCGCCTCCCGACGGAGAACCTGCTCTCCCCCGACACCATCCGCCGCCTCGCCTGGGCCCCACCGGCCGACGCGGACCTGGCGGCGGTGTCGACGTTCCTGCGCGACCACAACGCCCGCGAATGGCAGATCGGCCTCACCGCCGAGGTCCTCACCGAGGCCCTCGCCACCGAGGCCGCCCCGCCAGAACCCCTCGACCCGGACGACAACCCGTAACAACGAGTCACGCCCGGGGTGCTCGGGGTCAGCCCGCCGACACCTCCGGCTCTCCTGGGCATTGCCCCGGCGTGGCGAGCCTGCTGCTTCAGCCACCCCGCTCGCCGCGCGAAGGGCGGTGAGCGGGGTTGGATTTCAGGCCGGGAGCTCTGCCTCGATGGCGGTGATGACTTCGTCGGACTCCGGCAGGGTCTGTGGGCGGAAGCGGGCTGCGACTGTGCCCTCAGGGGTGATCAGGAACTTCTCGAAGTTCCACTGGACGTCGCCGGCCGCGCCGTCGGCGTCCGGGGTCGCGGTGAGCTCGGAGTACAGGGGGTGGCGGCCTTCGCCGTTGACCTCGAGCTTGGCGAGCATCGGGAACGTCACGCCGTACGTCGTCGAGCAGAAGGTCTCGATCTCCTCGGCCGAGCCGGGCTCCTGGCCGCCGAACTGGTTGCAGGGCACCCCGAGCACGGTGAAGCCACGGCTCGCGTACTGCTTCTGCAGCTTCTCCAGGCCCTCGTACTGCGGGGTCAGGCCGCACTTGGAGGCCACGTTGACCACCAGCACCGCCTTGCCCTTGTACTCACCGAGCGTGGTGTCGGCGCCGGACAGGGTCTGCAACGGGATGTCGTACAGGCTCATCGAAAATCCTCAATCGGTGGGGAGATGGCGGGCCAGGAAGACCTCGGTACGGCTCCACGCGAGCGCTGACGCCTCGGCGTGGTGGAAGGCGGGACTCGGGTTGTCGAAAGCGTGCCCAGCGCCGGGATAGCGGTAGATCTCGTTCTCGGGCCCCTCGACGGCCGCTGCGATCTGGTCGACCGTCTCGGTGCTCAGGTACTCGTCGGCGTCTCCGAAGTGGTGCAGGCTGGTCGCGTCCACCTCGGGCGCGAGGCCGATCAGCTGCGGCAGGGCAGACCCGTAGTAGCTCACCAGTACGTCGGCGGGCGACTCCGCGGCCACGTTGAAGCCCAGGCCACCGCCGAAGCAGAAGCCGACGATCCCGACAGGTGTCTCACGACTGCGCAGGTAGTCCAGTACTGCGATCGAGTCGGACACCGCGGTCGCCCAGTCGAGCTTGCTGGTCAGACCGATGGCCTGCTCGAGCAGGTCGGGTGCTGTCTCGTCCAGCTCCGCGTTGTCCAGGCGCCAGTAGATCTCCGGCGCGACGACGTAGTACCCGAGGGTGGCCAGGTCCAGGGCTCGCTGCTGGATGTAGTCGGAGACCCCGAAGATCTCCTGGAGCAGCAACAAGCCCGGCCCGGACCCGCCGGCGGGCTCCCACACATGAGTCGGGATCAGCCCCGAGCCGGTATCGATCTCCAAGGTCACACAGCGAGCCTAGGGCATGCCTGGCGATTCCCTGCGTGCTGCGCGGCACTCGGCACGGCACCTCGGCGCACTGGAGCAAAAGCAACGATGGAAAAGCATCGAGGCGTCCGCTCCAGCACGCCGAGCTACCGCACCGAGCACCTGCTCGCGACTGCAGGGAATCGCCAGACATGCCCTAGACGACCACCCAACCGTCAGTGTTCCGCCTCCACGGATTCGCGCCGTACTGCGGGCGCAGGCGCGGGCATCCACGTCTTGCACTCGGCGATGGCTGCGCTGAGCAGGTTGTAGAGGCGCTCGTCCGGGTCAGACACGCAGGCCTGCGAGATGCCCTCTACTGCGCACGACACCGCCCGCGGAGCCGTCCGGCGCACGAAGTCCGGCGTACCGCGGTGTGGTCGGGACGTGAAGGTCCGTGCCCACTTGGCAGCCGCCGGGACCGAGTCCAGCGCTTCCTGGGCCTCAGGGCGCATGCTGTCGAGCGGCCGGCCGTCCAGTGCGGCCAGGTGGCGCTCTCCCACCAGCAGAGCGACAGCGAGGATGTACTGACGCTCCTGGGAGACCACCGGCAGCGCTTGCTCTATGCACACGGCCGTCACCCGCGGTACGACATGCGGGTCGTCAGGCGTCAGGCCGATCACCGACGGGATGAGCGGAGCGAGCCGGACCCGGCCGGCGTCCGTCGTACAGTCGTTGACGTCCCGGGCCACATTGGCCAGCAGCGGATGCGTACAGGCCGGGTGGTCCGACCAGGGTTCGCCCGCGAGGTACGAAGCGAACTCCATGAAACAGGCGCCCTTGCGAGGATTGCGGTGTTTGCCCCGGGACAGGACCGGGACGGCAAGCTCGAGATTGTTCATTGCGACTCCTGAGACGACTCCCTTCCCCTCAGCATGCGCCGGATCCGCGCTGGGCGCTACGGATCGCGCCAACTCGCGCCACCTGTGAGCAGTGGCACAGGCGTGGTGGGTTGGGAGGATGTGTTACCGACGGGTAGCCTAGGCCTGCTCCCACTCCTGAACCACAGAGGAGGGCCCTCGTGCCCCGTGAGATCCGCGATGTCGTTTTCGTCGACGGCGTTCGCACCCCGTTCGGAAACGGCAAGGCCACCGGGCTGTACGCCGAGACGCGTGCCGACGACCTGGTGATCAAGTGCATCCGGGAACTGCTGCGGCGCAACCCGTCGCTGCCGCCGGAGAAGGTGGAGGAGGTCGCCATCGCGGCCACCACCCAGATCGGCGACCAGGGCCTGACCATCGGCCGGACCGCGGCCCTGCTGGCCGGTCTGCCGAACACCACCCCCGGCTACGCCATCGACCGGATGTGCGCGGGCGCACTGACCGCCGTCACCACGCTCGCGTCCGGGATCGCCTTCGGCTCGCAGGACGTGGTGATCGCCGGCGGTGTCGAGCACATGGGCCGCCACCCGATGGGTGAGGGCGTCGACCCCAACCCGCGGATCATCTCCGAGAAGCTGGTCGACACCAGCGCGCTGGTGATGGGCTCCACCGCCGAGAACCTGCACGACCGGTTCCCCTCCATCACCAAGGAGCGCACCGACGCCTTCGCCGTCGCCTCCCAGGAGCGCGCCGCCAAGGCCTACGCCAACGACCTGATCCAGCCGGACCTGGTGCCGATCGCGATCCGCTCGGCCGAGCAGGGCTGGGGGCTCGCGACTACCGACGAGCCGATGCGCCCGGGCACCACGATGGAGGACCTGGCCAAGCTGAAGACCCCGTTCCGCCCGCACGGCCGGGTCACCGCGGGTAACTCGGCCGGTATCAACGACGGCGCCACCGCCGCGCTGCTCACCTCGGCCGAGGCCGCTGAGGAGCTCGGCCTCAAGCCGAAGATGAAGCTGGTCTCCTACGGCTTCGTCGGCGTCGAGCCCGAGGTGATGGGCTTCGGTCCGGTCCCGGCCACCGAGAAGGCGCTGAAGCTGGCCGGCCTGACCATCGACGACATCCAGGCCTTCGAGGTCAACGAGGCGTTCGCCGTCCAGGTGCTCGCCTTCCTCGAGCACTACGGCATCGCCGACGACGACCCCCGGGTCAACCCGTACGGCGGCGCGATCGCGTACGGTCACCCGCTCGCGTCGTCCGGCATCCGGCTGATGAACCAGCTGGCCAAGCAGTTCGAGCTCCGCCCCGAGGTCCGCTACGGCCTGACCACGATGTGCGTCGGCCTCGGCATGGGCGGCACCATCATCTGGGAGAACCCGAACTTCGAGGGGAACAAGGCATGAGCGACCTGCAGGCTCTGATCGACGAGGCGCTCGCGATCGAGAACGACGAGCTCGTCACGCTCGCGCCGAGCCGCGACGTCGTGCTGCCGAACAAGGCCGGCACGATGGCGCTGATCACCCTCGACAACGGCCAGGACCACACCAAGCCGAACACCTTCGGCCCCAAGGGTCTGGCCGAGCTGAACAAGGCGATCGACGCCGCGCTGGCTCGTGAGGACGTCGTCGCGATCGGCGTCACCGGCAAGCCGTTCATCCTGGCGGCCGGCGCGGACCTGAGCGGCGTACCGAAGCTGGCCGGGCGGGAGCAGGCGCTCAACCTCGGCAAGATCGGCCACGGGGTCATGCGCAAGCTGACCGACGGTGGCAAGCCGTCGTTCGCGTTCGTCAACGGAGTGGCGCTCGGTGGCGGGCTCGAGGTCGCGCTGCACGCGCAGTACCGGACGATCTCCGTCGCTGCCGGGATGATCTCGACGCCCGAGGTCTTCCTCGGCCTGCTGCCGGGCTGGGGCGGCAACTTCCTGCTGCCGAACCTGATCGGCGCGGACAAGGCCGTCAAGGTCGTCGTCGAGAACGCGCTGAACCAGAACAAGATGCTCAGCGGCCCCGAGGCGGTGAAGTTCGGCATCGGCGACGTGCTGCTGGACTCGGCCGACTTCCTCGAGCAGTCACTGCTGTGGGCGAGCAAGGTGCTGACCGGTGAGATCACCGTCGAACGGCCGGAGATCGACCGGGGCGAGGCGTGGGACGCAGCCGTTGCCCGAGGCAAGGGTTTTGCCGATCTCAAGGTGAGCGGCGCGGCGCCCGCGCCGTACCGGGCGCTGGAACTGATCGCGGCGGCCAAGGACAACGACCGCGATCGCGGGTTCGCCGCCGAGGACGAGGCGCTTGCCGACCTGATCATGAGCGAGGAGTTGCGCAGCGGCCTCTACGCCTTCGACCTGGTGAACAAGCGGGCCAAGCGTCCGGCCGGTGCGCCGGACAAGTCGCTGGCCCGCCCGGTCAGCAAGGTAGGCGTCGTCGGCGCCGGCCTGATGGCGGGTCAGCTGGCGCTGCTGTTCGCGCGCCGGCTCGAGGTGCCGGTGGTGCTGACGGACCTCGACCAGGAGCGGGTCGACCGCGGCGTCGGCTACGTGCACGGTGAGATCGACAAGCTGCTGGGCAAGGGCCGGATCCGTCCGGACAAGGCCAACCAGCTCAAGGCACTCGTCACCGGGTCGGTGGACCGGTCCGTCTTCGCGGACGCCGACTTCGTGATCGAAGCGGTCTTCGAGGAACTGCAGCTGAAGAAGGCGATCTTCGCCGACCTGGAGAAGATCATCCGGCCGGACGCGATCCTGGCGACGAACACCAGTTCGCTGTCGATCACCGAGATGGCCGCCGACCTGCAGCACCCCGAGCGGGTCGTCGGGTTCCACTTCTTCAACCCGGTCGCGGTGCTGCCGCTGCTGGAGATCATCCGCGCCGACCAGACCGACGACGCCGCGCTGGCGACGGCGTTCGCGGTCGGCAAGAAGCTGAAGAAGTCCTGCGTGCTGGTGAAGGACGCGCCGGCCTTCGTGGTGAACCGGCTGCTGACCCGCTTCCTCGGTGAGGTCAGCGCGGCGGTGGACGAGGGCACGCCGATTCCTGAAGCGGACAAGGCCCTTTCGGCGCTCGGTCTGCCGATGCCGCCGTTCGTTCTGCTGCAGCTGGTCGGTCTGCCGGTGGCACTGCATGTCGCTGAGACGATGAACCGCGCTTACCCGGAGCGGTTTTCCGTCTCGGAGAACCTCGCCAAGGTCGTTGCCGCTGGCAAGAGTTCCTTCTACGTCTGGAGCGCCGAGGGCAAGCCGTCGGTCGACCCGGAGGTCGAGGCCCTCGTCACGGTCGGCGACAAGCCCTCCACCGCTGAGGAGCTGCGCACGCGGGTGCTCACCGCACTCGCCGAGGAGATCCAGATCATGCTCGACGAGGGCGTGGTCGCGGAAGCCCAGGACATCGACCTCTGTCTGCTCCTTGGTGCGGGCTGGCCGTTCCACCTCGGCGGTATCACGCCGTACCTGGATCGCAGCGGGATCGCGGAGAAGGTCAACGGCAAGCGGTTCCTTCCGAAGGGCCTGGCGGGGCTCGCCTAGAACCGCTGGGGGTCGGTCCGGCGCCGGAAGCCCGGTCCGGCCCCCAGCAAACCTTTGTCTGTTCGCAACATGGCGCCCGGAACTTCCTCCGGCCGTGACCAGTTGTCCTGGTGGACGTGACGAACTGGGGAGAACATGAGCAAGGGTGCGGAACAGAAGTCTCAGGCGCGCGAGAAGGCGGCGGCGTTGCACGCCACGCAGTTGCGGGCTGAGCGTCGGCGGCGACTGCTGCTGGCCGTCGGGGCCGTGGCGGTGGTCCTCGTCGTCATCGGCGGACTGGTCGCCGTGCGACTCGCCGGTGGCGGCAAGAAGGAGACCAGCGCCGGGCCCTCCGGGGCGGCCGACACGAACCTGATCTCCACGCTGGCGAGTATCCCGGCCGAGACCTTCGCGGCCGTAGGCAGCGACGGAGTACAGGCTGCGCCGTCAGCCATCACCGCGCCGCACCTGCTGTCCCCCGACGGCAAGCCCAAGGTCCTGTACGTCGGCGCCGAGTTCTGCCCGTTCTGCGCCGCGGAGCGCTGGCCCGTCACGGTCGCGCTCTCCCGGTTCGGGACCTTCAGCAACCTGGGCACGACCCACTCGGCGGCCGCCGACGTCTATCCCAACACCGCCACCCTCTCGTTCCACGGCGCGAGCTTCACCAGCAAGTACCTCGCCTTCACCGGTGTGGAGACCACCACCAACGAAGAGGTCAACGGCCGGTACGCCCCGCTGGACAAGCTGACGGCCGAGGATCAGAAGACCTTCGACACGTTCAACCAACCGCCGTACGTGAAGAGCGCGGGGTCGATCCCGTTCATCGACCTGGGCGGACAGTTCGCCAACTCCGGCGCGACCTTCTCCCCCGAGGTGCTGGCCGGCAAGACCCAGAGCGAGATCGCGACCGCCCTCAAGGACCCGGCGAACCCCATCGCGCAGGCGATCGACGGCTCGGCGAACGTCTACACCGCGGCCCTGTGCCAGCTCACCAAGAACCAGCCGGCCGCCGTGTGTTCGACGGACGCGGTCAAGACGGCCGCCGGCAAACTCGGGAAGAGCTGACCAAGTGAGCGAGACCGCCACCCGCAAACCGCTTGGCTGGCTGCCCTGGACGACCTTGGTCCTGTCCGTCGCCGGGCTCGTCGTCGCGGCTTACCTGACGTATGAGCACTTCACCGCGGGCACCACACTCTCCTGCCCCAACACCGGCGTGATCAACTGCGGCAAAGTCACCAGCAGCGAGTACTCGAAGCTCCTCGGCATCCCGGTTGCGTTGCTGGGGCTCGGCTTCTTTGCTGCGATGACCGTGCTCTCGCTGCCACCGCTCTGGCGTACGACGTCCCCGTGGCCCAGCTGGCTTCGGCTGGCCGCGGTCGCCGCCGGTGTCGTCTTCGTCTGCTACCTGATCTGGGCCGAGCTCTTCCAGATCGACGCCATCTGCCTGTGGTGCACGGTCGTGCACGCTCTCACCATCGTGCTGTTCGGCCTGGTCGTGGTCCGCCAGGCGCTGCCACCGATCGAGGACTGACCGTCAGCTCTTGAACTTCTTCACCGCCGTCACCAGCTGGGCCGGCGTCTTCCCCGTGTGTTTCTTGACGATCGCGGCGTACGACGCCGGGCCGGTGTTGTGCACCGCGAGATCGGTGTAGAGCGCCGCCATCCCCTTGACCCCCTCGGTCGACACCAGGTACTCCGCGGCCCACCAGGCCTGCCCGTACGACCGGTCCCCGTTCGCGTCGAACTGTGCGTCGCCGGGCAGCACCGTCATCGACGGCAGGTACTTCGACCTGACCGTCTTGCGATACGGATCGACGGTCCACCGCGGGTCGTCCTCGATCGACCGGCACCGCACGTACTCCGCGACGCCCTCGACCAGCCAGACCGGCGCCAGCACGCCGATCGGGACCGTCGCGACATGGGTCATCTCGTGCACCAGCAGGTCTTCGTCCAGATCCTTGCGCACGGCCGGGTTGATGACGATCCGGCTGCCGACGGGAGCTGCCGACTGCGTGGTCAGCGGCTCACCGTCGTACAGGGTGACCGCCTTGGCCGCGATGGTCCAGCCTTTGCCCGTGCCGGTGGTCCAGTGCAGCGACATCACCCGGGGCTCGGACATCGCCACCACCATCACCGCGCCGTTCCAGGGTCGCGGCCAGTGCCGGCGTACGGCGGCGACCGCGGTCTGGGACACCCCGCCGATCTTCTGGCCGAGCGCGGCCTCGCTCTTGTCCACCACCACGACCACCCGGCCGCGACGGAACACAGTGATCGGCTGGAAGTCCCACGGCTGGCGGTGCCCGTCCTCACTCAGGTTCGCCTCGATCGCGTCGTCCGCGACCAGGATCCAGCGGCCGGCCCGCACCACGAAGGTGTAACCGAGATCGGTCTGCACCGGCCGGGGATCGAGCTCGGCGAGCTGGTAGCGCATCATCACCCGAGTGGAGAAGGCGGTCTTGCCGTACTTCTCCTCCATCGTCGGCGCCAGCCGCTCGTCGGCGACGAAGTACCGCAGAGTGGTGAACTGGAACTGCCGGAGGTTGCCGAACAGAACCCGCTGCTCGGCCACGAACCTTGGCTGCTGCGGGTCGACCGAGGCCAGGAACCCCTTCAGATCACCGCGCAGCACCGCCGTCGCCCGCTTGGCCAGGATCACGTCGAGGGCAGCCTTGCGCGCCTTCGGCGAAGCCGCCTGCGGTTGGGCCCGGGAGGACTTCTCAGCAGCGGTCGCCGAACCGCCCGGAGCGACTCCGTCGTCCCACCTGGTCGCGACAACAGTCCCACTGGCAGCCGCCAGCACAAGCGCGGCCGCGCCCGCCAGAAGGCGCCCCCGCTGCATCACCATGTCCTGCTCCTTGCCCACCCCGGTCCTGGCCGGACGGATACTACTCCCGAAATTCGCCCGGTGGGGCTTGTTGTGCAGGACAGGTTCGGAGGCGCCTTCCCGGCCGAACAGCTCCAGTCGCTAGGCCGAGGTGCTCTCGCCGGTGCGCTCGGTGTGGCCGACCCGGCTCTTGCGGTAGCCGTAGAGGAAGTAGACGGCGAAGCCGATGGCCATCCAGATGCCGAACCGCAGCCAGGTCTCCAGGGTCAGGTTCAGCATCAGGTAGATGCAGATTGCCGCGGCCAGCAGCGGCACCACCGGATTGCCGGGCACGCGGAACGAGCGCGGAACGTCCGGCCGGCTGCGGCGCAGCAGCGGTACCGCGATCGAGACCAGGGTGAACGCGGCCAGCGTGCCGATGTTCACCATCTCCTCCAGCTTGCCGATCGGGGTCAGCCCGGCCACGAGTGCGACCGCCACACCGATGCCGATCGTCAGCCGGTACGGCGTACCGAACTTCGCGTGCGTCTTGCCGATCTTGGCCGGCACCAGGTGGTCGCGGCTCATCGCGAACAGCACTCGCGCGGCGCCGATCATCAGCGTCAGCACGACGGTGGTCAGACCGGCCACCGCACCGGCGGAGATCAGCGTCGCGAACCCGGGCCGGCCGACCGAGCGGAACGCCTCCGCCAGCGCGGCCTCGCTGTGGATGTCGGTGTACTTGACCATGCCGGTGATCACGATGCAGACCAGCACGTAGAGCACCGTGCAGATCGCCAGCGACCCGATGATGCCGCGAGGCAGGTCGCGCTGCGGGTTCTTGGCCTCCTCCGCGGTCGTCGCGACCACGTCGAAGCCGATGAACGCGAAGAACACCAGCGACGCACCGGACACCAGGCCCATCACCCCGAACGTTGACGGCGCGATCCCGAACAGCGCCTGGAACAGCGGGGTCGTGATCGTCACCTCACCGGTCTCGGTCGGCACACCCGGCGGGATGAACGGGGTCAGGTTCGAACCCTTGATGTAGAACAGTCCGGCGATGATCACGAACAGCACCACGAACAGCTTCACCGCGACCAGCACCAGGTTGACCCGCAGCGACTCCTTGATGCCGATCGTCGCCAGCGTTGCCAGCACGAGCACCAGCAGCATGGCCAGCACGTTCACGTCGCTCTCCGGGCCGATCGACTCCGGCCAGCCGAGCCCGATCTGTTCGAGGAACAACGCGGCGTACGACGACCAGCCCTGCGCCACCACACTGGCTCCGAGCATCAACTCGAGCAGCAGGTCCCAGCCGATGATCCAGGCGAAGATCTCGCCCAGGGAGAAGTACGAGAACGTGTACGCCGAACCCGACACCGGCACCGTCGACGAGAACTCCGCGTAACACAACGCCGCCAGGCCGCAGCAGATCGCCGCGAGCACGAACGACAACGCGATCCCCGGACCCGCGTAGGCCTTGGCGGCCCGGCCGGTCAGGGTGAAGATCCCGGCGCCGATGATGACGCCGATACCGAAGACGGTCAGGTCAAGGGCGGTGAGGCGTTTCTTGAGCTGGTACTCCGGCTCGTCGGTGTCCGCGATCGACTGCTCGATCGTCTTGGTTCGCAACAGACTCATCTGGACGCCTCCTCGTACTCGGACGGAACCCTCCGAGCCTGCCCGCCTGACGGCACGAGGTCAAACCGCCACTCAGCGTTGTGGCACGTACTCCTTGAGGTAGATCCACAGCGTCGCCTCGGTGAATCCGGTGCGGGTCAACAGGATCCGATCGCGCGCGGCCTGGTCGGTTCCGTGCCGGGCCAGATCCTCGTACAGGTCCGCGACGGCGGCCAGCCCCAGCCGCTTCACCAGGAAGCGGACGGCCAGCCAGCTCACGCCGTACACGTCGGCACTGCTCTGGTAGAAGCCGGCATCCGACGGCAGGGCGGTGAGCTGCGGCAGCGCCTCGTCGATGACCTCCTGCTCCCACTTGCCGACCTCGCGCGGTCCGCTGATCGCCTCGATCCCGCGCCAGGACACGTACTCCGCGGCGCCCTCGGCCAGCCACAACGGCTCGTAGCCGCCGAAATCCGCGGTCGCCACGTGGGTGATCTCGTGCGACAGCAGGATCTCGTCGACGCGTTCGCGTTCCCTCGGGTTGATCACGATGTAGGCGCCGGCCACGGTACCGTCCGCGGTCTCCTGACCGGGCAGGGACGAGAAGGTCGAACCGGCACTGGCCGCCGACTCGATGTCCTCGTCGGCGAACCGCGCGTCCCGGACCTCGGTGTCGTCCAGCGCCGCGATCAGAACCGAACCACGCCACTTGCGCGGCCAGTAGGTGGTCACCTCGGTCAGCGCCTCGGTCGCCTCGCCGACGATCGCGCGGCCGCTCTTGGTGTCACCCTTGTTGACCAGGACAAGCACCCGCGGGGCACGATGCACCTCGAACCGGCCGAGGTCCCAGGGCTCCTGGTGCGCGCCCGGACCGAGGTCCTTGTCCAGGTCGTTGTCGTCGGCCATGATCCAGCGGCCGCCGCGCTGCACGAACGTGTAGCCGAGCTCGGTGGTCACCGGCGTCATGTCCACGCCCGGGATCTGGTACCGCATCAGCACCCGCACCAGGTACGCCGAGGAGCCGTGCTCGCGGACCGCGGCCTGGTCGAACCGCTCCTCGGCCTGGCTGTAACCGATCTCCTGCAAGCTGAGCTCGACCAGGTTGGCGAACAGCACCTTCTGGGCCTGCCGAAGCTTCTTGTTCGCCGGATCGACGTCCTGCAGGAACATCCGCTCGTCGACGATCCGGACCGCCTTCGCCCGGCGCAGCAGAATCGTGTCGACGGCCATCCGGCGGGCCATCACCGCGGCGGCCGTCTTGGACGGCGGCTTGGTGCCCCGGTTCGGCTGGCTCACCGGCGGCGTGGTCAACGGCGCGACCGGCCCGTCCCGGGCATCCCGCTCACGGTCCTCGACCGCGTACACAACCCCGGCCGAGACCACGGCCACGGCAATCAGCAGGCCCAGCCAGCGGCGGGGCCCGTGGGGCGAAACCTCAGCGCCGGGCGGGGCGGCGCTAGGTGGTGTCAAACTCACGTCGGGTCGATTCCTCCGGTCCGCCCGTCTGTCACAGCCCGGCTACCCTACTCGCTCCAGCCAGATCCACCACCGACACGCCGTACACACCCCAACACACCCTCTCCACCCAACCACTCCCCCTGCTGTCGTTGAAAAATCAAGTGCCCGCGCTCGCGCCTTTCATGCCGCTTTGAGGGCTTGGAAGAGGGTTTTTTCGGTGAGGCCCAGGTGTTCGAGCATGATGCGGTTGCGTTCGGGTTGGGTTGAGCCCAGGGCGGCCAGTTCCTGGTAGAGGGTGCCGACCTCGATGCCGCCGTACTTGGTGAAGAGGTAGTCGACCGCCAGCCAGGACAGCGGGTACGAGCTGCTCGAGTTCTTGAAGAACACTCCGTCGGCCGGCAGCGCCTTCGCCTTCGCCAGGTACAGCGACCTGACCTCCTCGCGGTACTTGTTGATCGCGAGATCCTTGGCGCCATCCATCGGCAGGAACTCGATGTACGTCGCCGCGCCTTCCACCAGCCAGCGCGGAGCGAACGCCCCGTACGACGCGCTCGCCACGTGCGTGAACTCGTGGGCCAGCGTGCGCGCGTCCACCTTGGCCCGGTTGCGCGGGTTGATCACGACGTACGAGTCGGCCCGCTCCCCCATCGCCGTCTTCTCACCGGGCAACGTCCGGTAGACCCAGGTCGCCATCGCCAAGGCGTCCTCGGCGTTCTTCGGCACGGTGTAGTCGGCGCCCCGGACCACCTTGTCGTCCAGCGCGATCACCACTCCCGACCCGGTCCAGCCACCAGGCCAGCTCTTACTGACAGCCCGTACTGCGCTGACCGCCTTGGCTGCCAGCGCCCCGGCCAGCTTCGCCTGGTCGCGCTCGACCACGATCAGCACTCGCGGAGCCCGCTTCACCAGCACCTCGCCGAGATCCCACGCCTCTTGGTGGGAGCCACGCGGAAGCAGATGATCCATGTCCGAGTCCGAGACCAGCAACCAGCTGCCGTCGGTCTTCTGCGTGAAGGTGTAGCCGAGCATCGTCCGGACCGGCTGGGCGTCGATCCCCTTGATCTGGTACGTCATCGCCACCCCGACCAGGTACGTCGAGGGGCCGTACTTGTCGACGAGCCGCTGGTCGAACTGCTCCCTGAGCTGGTCGAAACGCAGGCTCTGGAAACCGAACTGCTGAAGGTTCGCGAACAGCATCTTCTGCCGGGCGACCAGCTTCTTGTTCGTGGCATCGACGTCGCGCAAGAACTCGGCCGGATCGTTCTGCTGGACCGCCTGGGCACGACGGGCCAGCACCTTGTTCACGCCGGCCGCGCGAGCGGTCTCGTCGACCTCCGTCGGGCCGGTCGTCTGCACAGTGGTGACACCTGTCTGTCCGGCCGTGCCCGCACCGGACCGGTGCAGGGCAAGACCACCGGCGACAGCACCGGCGACCAGGACCAGCGACAGCAGCACCGGCCAGAGGCGGTGCCGCCGGGGAGTCGCGGAGTGACGACCCCTCGCCGGTCCCCCGTCAGGCGCCGCCCGGCCTGCCGCTCGCGGTGTCTGACTCACTGCTGATCGCGTCTCCTTGATGCTTGGCGATCATCTCAATCACGTCCCGGGCCAGCCCTTGACCGGTCAGACCGATCTGCTGCAGGACCGCGTCGCGCTTGGCGTGCTCGAGGAACTCCTGCGGGATGCCGAAGTCGCGGACCGGGGTGGTGACCCCGGCGTCGCGCAGCGCCTGGGAGATCGCGGCACCGCATCCGCCGACCCGGCCGTTGTCCTCGATCGTGACGACGAACTTGTGCTTGCCGGCCAGCTCGATCAGCTTCGGATCGACCGGCTTGACCCAGCGCGGGTCGACCACGGTGACGCCGAATCCCTGCGCCTGCAGGCGTCCGGCAACGTCCACCGCGGTCGCGGCCATCGAGCCGATCCCGATCAGCAGCACGTCGGTACCGGTCCGGACCAGCACGTCGCACCCGCCGACACGGTCGATCGCGTCGATGTCGGGGAACACCTCACCCTTCGCGTACCGCAGTACTGTCGGGGCGTCGTCGACCTGGATCGCCTCGTTCAGCAGCTCGATCACGCGGGCACCGTCGCGCGGCGCGGCCAGCCGCAGACCCGGCACGACCTGCAGCAGCGACATGTCCCACATGCCGTTGTGGCTCGCGCCGTCGTCACCGGTGACGCCGGCCCGGTCGAGCACGAAGGTCACGCCGCACTTGTGCAGCGCGACGTCGAGCAGCAACTGGTCGAAGGCACGGTTCAGGAAGGTCGCGTACAGACCGACGACCGGGTGCAGGCCGCCCATCGCGAGGCCGGCGGCACTGGTCACCGCGTGCTGCTCGGCGATCCCCACGTCGAAGGTGCGGTCGGGGAACTCCTGCGCGAACGCGGCCAGCCCGGTCGGGTGCAGCATCGCGGCCGTGATCGCGACGACGTCCGGCCGGCGGTGCCCGATCTGGACGAGCTCCTCGGCGAACACGTCGGTCCAGCCGCGCGGCTTGTTCTTCGGCCGGACCTGGTGGAAGTTGTCCTCTTCGTCCTGCTCGGCAGCGGCGTACCCGAAGCCCTTCTGGGTGACCGCGTGCACGATCACCGGGCCGCCGAACGCCTTCGCCCGGGTGAGCGCGTCCTCCATCGCCTGCCGGTCGTGACCGTCGACCGGGCCGACGTACTTGAGGCCGAGGTCCTCGAACATGCCCTGCGGGGCGAGCACGTCCTTGAGGCCCTTCTTCACCCCGTGCAGCACCTCGTACATCGGCGGGCCGACGTACGGCGTACGGCCGAGGTTCTTCTTGACCAGGTCGAGGATCTTCTCGTACCGCGGGTTGACGCGCAGGCTGGTCAGGTGGGTGGCCAGGCCGCCGACGGTCGGGCTGTAGGAGCGGCCGTTGTCGTTGACGATGATGACGAGCTTGAGGTCCTTGGCCGCGGCGATGTTGTTGAGCGCCTCCCAGGCCATGCCACCGGTCAGGCCGCCGTCACCGATCAGCGCGACGACGTGGCGGTCCTCGCCGCGCAGCCGGTACGCCTTGGCCAGGCCGTCGGCGTACGAGAGCGAGGTCGACGCGTGGCTGTTCTCGACGATGTCGTGCTCGGACTCGGCCTGGCTCGGGTACCCCGACAGGCCACCCTCCTGGCGCAGCGTGCCGAACTCGGCCGCCCGGCCGGTGAGCAGCTTGTGGACATACGTCTGGTGCCCGGTGTCGTAGATCAGCCGGTCCCGCGGCGAGTCGAACGCGCGGTGCATGGCCAGCGTGATCTCGACCATGCCCAGGTTCGGCCCGAGATGGCCACCGGTGCGCGACACGGTCTCGACCAGTACGTCGCGGATCTCCGAGGCCAGCTCACGCAGCTGGGGCTCGGTCATCCGTTTGAGGTCCGCCGGCCCTCCGACCGTCTCCAGCACGCCCATCGAGCTCCTCCGCAGGTTGTCCTCGAACGCTTGAGTCTATGCACGGACAGCGACGAAACCGAACCCGGCAGCCGTCACGATGCGTTTCTCACACTCCAGCACGCTCCGCGTCCACCCCCGCCGGTGAGCTTGCTCGCTTGTGATGCCGACCTCACCTACTGTGATCGTGTGGAACTGGTGAGGACTCTCTTCTGCAAGTACGACGGCACGCCGCACCGTCTCCTGGAGTCCATCAACCTCGGCGAGGACGACCACGGCCTCTGGGTCGGCTCCCTCCCCGGCTCGAGAGCCCAGCGAGCCGACGGCACGTGGGTCACCATCGACCACCACCGCGTCCGCCTGTACCCGCGCGGCCAGTGGTGGAGCGCCCTCTTCAACGACGAACCCCACCTCACCCGCATCTACTGCGACATCACCATGCCCCCGGTCTTCGGCGTCGACTCGGTCACCGCCGTCGACCTGGACCTGGACGTCCGCCTCCTCCGCGACGGCACCATCAAGGTGATGGACGAAGACGAGTTCCTGACCCACCAGAAGCTCTACAACTACCCACCCCAAGTCATCGCCACCGCCGAGGCAACCTGCGCCTGGGTAGTAGCCAACATCGCCACCTCCGAACCCTTCACCACCACCTACCAGACCTACCTGGACAAACTCCGCGCTCTCGGCGGCCTCTAGGGCTCGAGGTCGCTGGTCAGCGGCCGAGGAGTTTGTATATGGCTTCTGTGGTGGATTTGGCGGGTTTCCACCAGGTGGGGTTTTCGCGGTACCAGGTGATGGTGGCGGCCAGGCCGGTGTCGAAGTCGTAGGTGGGGTGCCAGCCGAGTTCGGTGCGGAGTTTGGTGGTGTTGTTGGAGTAGCGCAGGTCGTGGCCGGGGCGGTCGGGGACGTGGTCGTAGGCGTCGGCGGGGTGGCCCATCAGGGTGAGGATCTTCTCGATGATGTGGCGGTTGCTGCGTTCGTCGCCCGAGCCGATCAGGTAGGTCTCGCCGATCCGGCCGGCCGCGATGATGCGGTGCACCGCCTCGTTGTGGTCGTCGACGTGGGTCCACTCGCGGACGTTGTCGCCGGCGCCGTACAGCTTCGGTTTGTCGCCGAGCAGCACGTTGGTGATCTGGCGTGGGATGAGTTTCTCGACGTGCTGGTACGGGCCGTAGTTGTTGGCGCAGTTGGAGATGGTGGCCTGTACGCCGTACGAGCGGACCCACGCGCGGACCAGCAGGTCGGAGCTCGCCTTGCTGGCGGAGTACGGGCTGGACGGGTCGTACGCCGTTTGCTCGGTGAACTGATCGTCGGAGTCGAGCGGGAGGTCGCCGAAGACCTCGTCGGTGGAGATGTGGTGCAGCCGCTTGTCGTACCGGCGTACTGCTTCCAGCAGCGTGAACGTGCCGAGGATGTTCGTGCGGACGAACGGCGACGGGTCGTTCAGTGAGTTGTCGACGTGCGACTCGGCCGCGAAGTGCACGACCACGTCGGTGTCCTGGACCAGTCCGTCCACCAGCTCCGCGTCGCAGATGTCACCGTGGACGAAGGTGATCCGGTCCGACACCGGGTCGAGGTTGCGCTGGCTCCCGGCGTACGTGAGCGCGTCGAGCACGGTGACCGCGACGTCGGGGAACCTCCGCACGGTGTCGTGCACGAAGTTCGCCCCGATGAATCCGGCGCCGCCGGTGACCAGCATCCGCTGCATGCCGGTCACGATATTCCAGCGGTGGAGTGACCGGCCGCGCCGGTACGGTGACGGCATGCGGAACGTCCGGGTGGTCTATCGCAAGTACGACGAGAAGCTCCACTGGCACCAGTGGATGCAGTACCTGGGCGAGGACCAGTACGGCGTCTGGCTGGGTGCCCCGCCGAACTCGGTGTCCCAGCGCGGCGACGAGCCGGAGGTGACGCAGGAGCAGGCCCACGTCCAGCTGTTCCCGCGGGACGGCTGGTTCACCGCGCTCTTCAACGACGAGCCGCGCTCGACCGAGATCTACATCGACGTGACCACACCGGTCGAGTTCGGCGACGACGTGTTCACGATGATCGACCTCGACCTGGACGTGGTCCGCAAACGCGACGGCACGATCTATGTCGACGACGAGGACGAGTTCGCCGAGCACCAGGTGAAGTACGGCTACCCCGCCGACGTGATCGAACAGGCGCAAGCCACCGCGGATCGACTCGTCACCGCAGTCGTCTCCGAGGAGCCGTTCCTCACCATCTACAAGACCTGGCTGGACAAAGTCCGCTGAGTCAGCGGACCTGATGGACACGCACGGTCACGTCGTCCAGCCGTAGCGGGTTCGGCAGGCGGCCGTTCTGGCCGGCGTACATGTCGGCGACCGGCGAGACGGTGAGGAACAGCGACTTGCCGGCCGGTACGTCGACCGCGATGCCCGGCAGGTCGACGGTCCGCTTGACGCCGCGGACGACGCGCGGTTCGCGCAGCGGCATCGTGTTGTTCTGGATGATCTTCGCGTCCAGCGGAGTCGTGCCGACGCTGAGCGCGAAGAAGGCGCCCGCATCCGGCAGCAAGCTGCTGACCCGTGCCTTCAGCCGCGGCACCCCGGCGACGGTGATCGGCCCCTTCGCCAGAACCGTCGACACCGGCACCGCGGTGCTGATCCGGCCCAGCCGGTACTGCGTGTTCGCGGTCAAGTGTCGTTGCGTCAGGCAACGACCGTCGGCGGTGGCCAGGTGGTAGTTGCCGAAGCCGCGCAGGCCGGTCTGCTCGCCCTTCAGGTTGAGTGCCATGAACCGCTGCGCCAGCGCGCCGAAGGACGGACTGCCCAGTGCGACCGAGCAGGGGTCGCCAGGAGTCACGAAGCCGGGTGGAACGACGCTGGGAAGGGCGTGGCCGCCGTTGTAGCCGACGAGCAGTGACTTGGCGCGGGCACGCGGCGTCAGCGCCAGGTCGAAGTTCTTCAGACCCTGGTTGAGGTTGAACAGGTTGTCCGACAGGCCCTGCCCGATCAGCACCGGGATGTCGAGCTTGCGGCCCTGCCGGACATGCCAGGCCGGGCCGTTCTTGGCGAAGAAGGCGTCGAGGTCGCGACCGGCCTGCCCGCTCGGCCACTGGCCGGTCGTGACCAACGCGACGAAGGCCGCCGCCACGGCCGGCGGGAGATTCTTGCCGCCGCCGGCGAACAGGATCGACAACCACATCGTCCGGGCCGCCTCGTCCGGTGCGAGGCTCTCCTTGAGATCCCACCAGGTGATCTCGGGCGCCAACGCGTCGAAGCGGGTCCGGCCCTTGTCGCGCAGTTCCGTGAACGCGCCGGCGAACTGGAAGCCGCCGCCGTACGAGCCGCCGATCGCGCCGATCAGCGGGTCGCCCGGGCGTTGCTTGGTGACCCAGTCGAGCGAGGCGACCAGATCGACCAGCTTGATCACGTCGCGGCCTTCGAGCTCCGGGTTCATCACATGCGCGACCCCGGTCGACTCGCCGAAACTGCGCTGGTCGAAGCTCAGTACGCCGTACCCGGCGTCGAGCCACGACTTGAAGGCGGCCGGGTCCTTGGTCCGGCTCCCGCCCCACCCGTGGCCGTGGATGATGAGCGGCACGGTGTGGGTCGATGAGGCACCGGCCGGCTGGAAGAGCGAGTAGCAGATCCGCACCGGCGTCGTCGTACCGGGCTCGGGCACGCTGGTCACGCAGGCGTTCGTGGTGGTGACGGTCGCCGCCTGCGCGGTGGCCGGCACCAGCGCTGGGGTGACGAGGGCGAGGACAGTGACCAGGCGGGCGGCGGTACGGCGGCGCATGTAACCCCCAGTGAGCACGGTGTTCCGGTGCGGACACGCTAGATCATCCGGGACGGCCCGAAAAGATCCTGTGCTCCGCTGTGGGCGAACCGGCCCGTGCCGGCCGGTCCTCCCCTGCGACACTGTGGCCGTGCATATCGCGATCGAGATCGTCGCCCTCGTCGCCGTGGTGGCGGCCGGGGCCGCGCTCGCCCGAAGAATCGGGGTGTCGGCGCCCCTGCTGCTCGTCGTCGTCGGCGTCGCGGCGTCGTACCTGCCCTTCGTACCCCGGGTCGAGCTGTCCCACGAGGTTGTCCTGGTCGGCTTCCTGCCGCCACTGCTGTACTCCGCAGCGATCAAGACCAGCCTGGTGGACTTCTCCAAGCACCGGCGATCCATCGGCCTGCTGTCCGTCGGACTGGTGGCCTTCACCGCGGTCGGGGTCGGGCTGGTCGCCTACTGGCTGCTCGGCGCGCCCGCCGTCGCTGACGGTCAGGAGCGCCTCCCCCTGTGGGCCGCGTTCGCGATCGGTGCCGTCGTCGCGCCGCCCGACGCGGTCGCCGCCACCGCGATCGCCAAGAAGGTCGGCCTGCCGAGGCGCGTGGTCACGATCCTCGAGGGCGAGAGCCTGCTCAACGACGCGACCGCCCTGGTCTGCCTGCGGACTGCGATCGCCGCCGCCCTGATCGCGCCGACCTTCGTGCACGTCGGTCTGGACTTCCTCCGCGCGGCCGGTGGCGGCGTCGCGGTCGGCCTGATCGTCGCGATCGTGCTGGCCAAGGTGCGCAGGCGGTTCACGGACCCGGTCCTGGACACCACGCTCAGCCTGACCGCCCCGTTCATCGCGTACGTCGCGGCCGAGAACCACTACGTGCACGCCTCCGGGGTCCTCGCGGTGGTGGTGACCGGACTGCTGCTCGGCCACAAGGCGCCGATCATCCAGTCGGCGGCCTCGCGCATCTCCGAGCGGACCAACTGGCGCACGATCCAGTTCCTGCTCGAGAACACGGTGTTCCTGCTGATCGGCCTGCAGACCCGGTGGATCCTCGACGACCTCTCGGAGAGCCCGTTGTCGGGCTGGACCATCGCGACGGCCACCATCGGCGTCTTCCTGGCCACCGTTCTGCTGCGGCCGATCTGGGTCTTCCCGACCACCTACCTGTCCCGCAAGGTGCTCGGCCGGTCCCGCCCGGGCCCGATCACCTGGAAGGCGATCGCCGTCGTCTCGTGGGCCGGCATGCGCGGTGTGGTCACGCTCGCGGCCGTGTTCATCCTTCCGGAGAACACGCCGCATCGCGAAGTACTGGTCTTCATCGCACTGGTCGTGACCGCCGGGACTCTCCTGCTGCAGGGCTCGACCCTGCCTTGGCTGGTACGCCGGATGGGGTTGCCCGGGCCTGACCCGGCCGAGGATGCGTTGCAGGAGGCCGCAGTACTGCAAGCTGCTCATCGCGCGGCGGAGGTCACGCTCGACGAGCTCGTCACGCCGAACGATCCGCCGGAGGTCGTCAGCCTGCTGCGGCAGCGCGGTGAAGCCCGTGCGCTCGCCGCCTGGGAACGGCTCGGCCGGCCGGAGACGGACCTGGAGACGCCGAGCGAGGCCTATCGCCGGCTGCGGATGGCGATGCTGGAGACCGAGCGGGCGCACATCCTCAAGGTCCGCGACGACGGCCTGGTCGCCGACGAGGTGCTGCAGCGGGCCCAGATCGCGCTCGACATCGAGGAGTCGATCCTGGACCGGGCCGAGGCCGACGATGTCGGCGGGCAGTCGGAGAACCTCACCGCTCCCCCGTCGCCCACCGGCGACTGCGAGCACCTGGCCTCGACCCCCTGCGTCCTCACACCCAAGACCCCCGAGGGCTGCGAGGAGTGTCTCGCCGAGGGCAGCACCTGGGTCCACCTGCGGCTGTGTCTGCACTGTGGCCACGTCGGCTGCTGCGACTCCTCGCCCGGACGGCACGCCAGCAAGCACTTCGACGAGACCACGCACCCGGTGATGCGCAGCTTCGAACCGGGTGAGACTTGGCGCTGGTGCTTCGTAGACGAGAAGCTGGGCTGATGGCGGACTGTCTCTTCTGCTCGATCGTCGCCGGCTCGACCCCGGCCCACCTGGTCTACGACACCCCTGAGGTGCTCGGCTTCCTCGACATCAGGCCGGTGTTCAAAGGCCATACGCTGCTCGTACCGCGCGAACACATCGCGACCATGATCGAGTTGCCGGACGAACTGGCCCTGCCGCTGTTCGGCGCCGCTCGCTCCGTCGCGGCCGCGGTCCGTACTGCGTTCGACGCGCAGGGCTCCTTCGTTGCCGTCAACAACGTCGTCTCGCAGTCGGTGCCGCATCTGCATGTCCATGTCGTCCCGCGGACCAAGGGCGACGGGCTGCGCGGGTTCTTCTGGCCGCGCACGAAGTACGCCGACGACGCCGACGCAGCGCAGTACGCGGAGAAACTCCAGAGCGCACTCGCCGAGTGAGCTCTGGAGTTCCTGGTCCTTACGGCCGGTCGGTTTCCCAGGCGACGGTGTTGATGCTGGGGGTAGTGCGCAGAGCAGCTGCGGCGGTCGGTGGGGTGTCGGCCGTCTGGTGCAGGCCGGGCTTGCGGTCCTCGATCGTGAACTGGGCGCGGGTGAAGACCTCGGCGTCCTTCGTGCCGACCGCGCGCACGCAGCGGAAGTCGGCGACCATGGATTCGCGGGTGATCGTGGTGTTCACGTAGCCGCGCAGGTTGTTCTGGAACCGCAGGTGCGGGTTCCAGCGCAGCCACGGGTGCGAACCGGACGCCGAGTCGGCGCCGTTGCCGCCGCTGGTGATGGACGAGCAGACCAGCTCCGAGCCGACCGTCCGCGAGGTCGGGTCGTCGTAGTTCAGCTTCAGGTCCGAGGCCCAGTGCGCGTGCACGTCACCGGTCAGGACGACGGGGTTGCGCACCCCCGCGTCGACCCAGCCGCGGGTGATCCGCTCGCGGGAGGCGACGTACCCGTCCCAGGCATCCATCGAGGTCAGCTTCAGCGGGCCTTCGGTGTTGTCCCGCTGGGCAAAGAACACCTGCTGGCCGAGCACGTCCCAGCGCGCCTCCGAGCGCCGGAAGCCGTCGATCAGCCACTTCTCCTGCCGGTCGCCGGTGATCGAGCGCTTCGGGTCGGTCGCGGCCGGGCAGTCCTTGTAGCCGTCGCCGCAGCCCTGGTCGTCGCGGTACTGCCGGGTGTCGAGCATGTGGAAGGTTGCCAGCTCACCCCACTTCACCCGCCGGTAGAGCTGCATGTCAATGCCACGCGGCTTGGAGCTCGCCCGCAGCGGCATGTTCTCGTAGTACGCCTGGAACGCGGCCGCCCGGCGCGCGAGGAAGCCGTCCTCCGGCTTCTCCGGCGTCTCGTCGGCCCAGTTGTTGTCGACCTCGTGGTCGTCCCAGACGACCAGCCACGGCGCGACGGCGTGCGCCGCCTGCAGGTCCAGGTCGGTCTTGTACTGCGCGTGCCGCTGCCGGTACGACGCCAGGTCCGTCGTCTCCGGTCCCTCGTGGTCGCGCACGTTGCCGCCCGGGGCGACGTAGGCGTTCTTCGTGTACTCGTACTGGTAGTCGCCCAGGTGCAGCACCAGCTCCGGCCGGTCCTCGGCCAGCCGCCGGTACGCCGTGAACCAGCCGTGCTCGAACTGCGAACAGGACACGAACGACATCCGCAGTTCGCGCGGAGTCGTCCCGCGAGCCGGTGCGGTGAGCGCCCGGCCGATACGTGACACCCAGTTGCCAACGCGGAAGCGGTACCAGTACTCGCGTCCCGGCCGGAGGCCTTCGAGGGTAACGTGCACCGAGTGCGCGTACTCCGGTCGCGCCGCGGCGACACCGGCCCGGACGACGTGGTGGAACCGCTCATCGGTCGCAACCTGCCACTGGACGGCATACGAGCGGGTCGGCATGCCGCCGAGCCCACTCTCGGCCAGCGGGTCTATCGCGAGCCGGGTCCAGAGCACAAACCCGTCGGGCCACGGATCGCCGCTCGCGACGCCGAGGATGAACGGGTTGCGCGGGATCGGGGTGGCGGCCGCGGTGGTCGGCGCGGTCAGGCTCGACAATCCGGCGACAGCCACGCCAGAGGCCAGCCCGGCTTTCAGGACGGTTCTACGAGAGGTCTGCATACGACGACGCTTCCCGCCCCGAGCAGCCAACGATTGACATCCAGATGACGTCTGAGTGACAGCGATTGACGACTGAACTTCCGGCATCAACCGAGCTGCCGGGCCTACTGCCTGTCGGGATTTCCCCGGACCGTCGGCGAACGACCAGACGACCAGTCTGAGCGCGGCCCGCCCGGCCGCGGCGACCGCCGACGACGACCACAGCGACACCGTCTACGTCACCGGCAAGGCCAAGGACGGCACTGTCACCGTGACGATCTACGACCCGGCCGTAGGAGTGACACCGGACCAGCTCCGGGACAAACTCCGCCGCAGCGGCGTCACCGGAGTACTCGACAAGGGTCAGCAGCCGCCCACCAAGCAGCCGGGCCAGAAGCAGGAGCAGGTGCTTGAGTGCCTCAGCTACGGAACCGCCCGTGAGTGGTGCGACCACCGCTGGAGCTACGGCGCATACCGTGACCCGCAGGTCTATTTCCTCGACCACACGTCGGCAGCCTGGCCGGTGACGGCTGCGGTCAACGACTGGTACCAGGCGGTCGGCATCGACGCCTACTACCGGTGGCACACCGCGGGCTGCCCCAGCGGCACCCACTGTGTCCACGTCTACAACGGCGGCTACGGCCGCGCATCTACCCGCTTTCCGGCACCTGAGCACGTAGCTGACAGCCGGGGCGGCGCCTACGGGTGCCGCCCCGGCCTTGCCGGCGCCTGCCGGTGCAGCCTGGCCTCGCCGGGTGCCTAGTCGAGCGGCCGGTCCAGTCGCTTGGCGAGCTTCTCGAGAGCGCGCTCGACTGCTACCCGTACTGCGTTGTCCGGGTCATCCCGCAGCCGCTCCACCGCCTCGACATGCTCGAACTCCCCCGCCGCACCCACCGCCCGTACTGCGGCGGCGCGCACCCGCGGCAGTTCGTCGTCCAGCATCGGGAGCAAAGCGTCGATCAGCTGACCGAGCTCGCGTTGAGCCGCGACCCGGGCGACATGCTCGCGCACTCGCCACGCAGGATCGTCGGCAGCCGTCAGCAACGCGTCGACCACGTCGGCACGCCAGATGTAGAGGAACGCGCGCGCCGCCCACACCCTGATCCAGTAGTAGTTCACCGGGTCGACGGGTTGCGGCCAACCGCCGGGATTCGCGGTGCCGGTGATCGCCACCAGCTTCGGCAGGTCGGCGCCAAAGGCGTCCCCGCCCGAGATCTCACCAGTGAGGAACGCGACACACCAGTCGATCACCACGTCCTCGCCGTACTGCACGCAGGCCGCGGCGATCACCTCTCGTGGGTGCTCGCGCTCCTTCATCCGGACAGTCAACCCGATGCCACCGACAGTTTTTCAGCCGCGGGCAAGCACTTCGATCATGAACGCCTTGATCGTGCCGACACTGGACTTGCTGCCCGCACCGGAGAGCTGCACCCCGGTCAGCCGGTCGGCGTGCACGACGGCGGCGTACCAGATCGGTACTCCGCTGACCGAGGCGCCGATCGCGAACCCCTCGTCGCCGACGCCCTCAAGCTGCTTGCGCCCGCGCGCCTTCTTCGACTTCGCCTCGGCGATCATCTCTTGGGAGAACGCCGCGTACTGATTGGCATCGCCGCGCGTGATGCTGACGATCCCGCCGCCCTCGACCGGCTTGACGGTGGTCCAGGTGCAAACGGAGTACGGGCCGCGTTTGCCGGCGACGACCTCGCGCACCGGAAGGCCGAGTCGCGCGCTGATCTCCGCCGTACTGAACAGCTCGCACAGCGTCTTGGCGGCAGTCTCGGTCGGCTCCTCGATCTCCGGTTGGCTCGGAGCGGGCTCCGGCGCGGCGGTCTTCGGCCGCGTGATCGGCCCGGCCGTGGTGGGCCCGTAGGTCGTCGGTTCCTCCCCCGCACACCCCGCGACCAGCAGGGCGCACGCGACCAACAGCACTACGAAACGCACGATTCCCCCAGAAAACAAGACCCGGTACGGCGTACTCGGGTGGCTGCCCAGAGTACGCCGTACCGGTGTCTGCTCAGTGGCAGATCAGCTGGTGATCAGGGAACGCAGTACGTACTGCAGGATGCCGCCGTTGCGGTAGTAGTCGGCCTCGCCCGGGGTGTCGATCCGGACCACGGCGTCGAACTCCTTGACCGAGCCGTCGGTGCCGGTGACCTTGACGTGCACCGTGCGCGGGATCGTGCCGTCGTTCAGCGCGGTCACGCCGGTGATGTCGAAGGTCTCCTCGCCGGTCAGGCCGAGGGTCTCCGCGTTCTCACCCTCCGGGTACTGCAGCGGCAGGACGCCCATGCCGATCAGGTTCGACCGGTGGATGCGCTCGAAGGACTCGGTGATGACCGCCTTCGCGCCGAGCAGCGCCGTACCCTTCGCGGCCCAGTCGCGCGACGAGCCCGAGCCGTACTCCTTGCCGGCCAGGATGACCAGCGGGATACCGGCCGCGACGTACGCCTCGGAGGCCTCGTAGATCGAGGTGACCGGCGCGTCGTCCTTGGTGAAGTCGCGGGTGAAGCCGCCCTCGGTGCCGGGTGCGATCTGGTTGCGCAGCCGGATGTTGGCGAACGTGCCCCGGATCATCACCTCGTGGTTGCCGCGGCGCGAACCGTACGAGTTGAAGTCCTTGCGGTCGACCCCGTGCTCGGCCAGGTACTTACCCGCCGGGCTGTCGGCCTTGATCGAACCGGCCGGGGAGATGTGGTCGGTGGTGACCGAGTCGCCGAGCTTGGCGAGCACCCGCGCGCCGGCGATGTCGGTGACCGGCGACGGCTCCTTGGCCATCCCGTCGAAGTACGGGGGCTTGCGCACGTAGGTCGACTCTGGATCCCAGTCGAACGTCTTGCCCTCGGGCGTCGGCAGCGACTGCCAGCGCTCGTCACCGGCGAAGACGTCGGCGTAGTCCTTGGTGAACATCTCCTTGCTGATCGAGGAGGCGATCACCCGCTCGACCTCGTCGGCGCTCGGCCAGATGTCGCGCAGGAACACGTCGTTGCCGTCCGTGTCCTTGCCCAGGGCATCGGTCTCGAAGTCGAAGTCCATCGTGCCGGCCAGCGCGTAGGCGATCACCAGCGGCGGCGACGCCAGGTAGTTCATCTTCACGTCCGGGTTGATCCGGCCCTCGAAGTTGCGGTTGCCGGACAGTACCGACACCACCGCGAGATCGGCTTCCTGGACCCCGGCCGAGACCTCCTCGGGCAGCGGGCCCGAGTTGCCGATGCAGGTGGTGCAGCCGTACCCGACCAGGTGGAAACCGAGCTTCTCGAGGTACGGCGTGACGCCGGCCTTGTCGTAGTAGTCGGTGACGACCTTCGAGCCCGGCGCCAGCGACGTCTTGACCCACGGCTTGCTGGTCAGGCCCTTGTCGACCGCGTTCTTCGCCAGCAGCGCGGCGGCGAGCATCACCGACGGGTTCGAGGTGTTGGTGCAGGAGGTGATGCTGGCGATCACGACGTGGCCGTGGTCGAGCTCGACCTCCTGGCCGTTCAGGCTGATCTTCGTCTTCTTCGACGGCCGGCCGCCGGTGCTCGAGCCGTGCGGGACGTGCGGCTCGTCGTCGGTGTTGCCGTGGCCGTTCGGGGCGTCGCTGGCCGGGAAGCTGCCGAGCTCGGACGGGTCGACCTCGAGCTCCTCGGTCGCGTAGTCGACCAGGGCGCCGCGGAAGCCTTCCTTGGCCTCGCTCAGCGCGACCCGGTCCTGCGGCCGCTTCGGGCCGGCGATCGACGGCACGACGGTGGACAGATCAAGCTCGAGGTACTCCGAGAAGCGCGGCTCGACCGCGGCGTTGTGCCACAGGCCCTGCTCCTTGGCGTAGGCCTCGACGAGCGCGACCTCGTCGTCGGCGCGGCCGGTCAGGCGCAGGTACTCCAGCGTCACGTCGTCGATCGGGAAGATCGCGCAGGTGGAGCCGAACTCGGGGCTCATGTTGCCGATGGTGGCCCGGTTGGCCAGCGGTACGGCGGCGACGCCGTCACCGTAGAACTCGACGAACTTGCCGACCACACCGTGCTTGCGCAGCATCTGGGTGATCGTCAGCACGACGTCGGTCGCGGTCGCGCCGGCCGGTACCGAGCCGGTCAGCTTGAAGCCGACGACCTTCGGGATCAGCATGCTCACCGGCTGGCCGAGCATCGCGGCCTCGGCCTCGATACCGCCGACACCCCAGCCGAGGACGCCGAGGCCGTTGACCATCGTGGTGTGCGAGTCGGTACCGACACAGGTGTCGGGGTACGCCTGGCCGTTGCGGACCATCACCGTGCGGGCCAGGTGCTCGATGTTGACCTGGTGCACGATGCCGGTGCCCGGCGGGACGACCTTGAACTCGTCGAACGCGGACTGGCCCCAGCGCAGGAACTGGTACCGCTCCTTGTTGCGCCCGTACTCCAGCTCGACGTTGCGCTCGAACGCGTCCTGGCGACCGAACACGTCGATGATGACCGAGTGGTCGATGACCAGCTCAGCCGGCGCGAGCGGGTTGATCTTGGTCGGGTCACCGCCGAGCTCGGCGACGGCCTCCCGCATGGTGGCCAGGTCGACCACACACGGCACACCGGTGAAGTCCTGCATGATCACTCGCGCCGGGGTGAACTGGATCTCGGTGTCGGGCGCCGCGTTGGCATCCCAGTTGCCGAGCTTGGTGATGTGCTCGGCGGTGATGTTCGCGCCGTCCTCGGTGCGCAGCAGGTTCTCGAGGAGCACTTTGAGCGAGTACGGCAGCGTCTCAGCGCCCTCGATACCCGCCAACCTGAAGATCTCGTACGACTGTCCGTTGACCTCGAGTGCACCCTTGGCACCGAAGCTGTCGACGCTGGCCATCAACCTGCTCCTCTATCCGGTCCTGTATCCGCTGAACCCATCCTGCCGAGTCCACCCCGCACCCAACAGCTCAGGCTGCCCTAACCTCGGGCCCGCAAACTCTCTCGACATCAAGATACACGACATCGAGTCACTTGCGCGATCACCCGACCCCGTTGTCCTGCGACGTGGACGCGGCCACCGGGCTCACTCGATCGTGAGCCCGGTGGCCGGGTCGGAGCCGTCCGAAGCTAGGCCGGTCGGATGTTCGCGTTCCGGTGGAAGATGTTCTGCGGGTCGTACTTCGCCTTGATCGTGGCCAGCCGGTCGTACTTGTCGCCGTACGACGCCCGCACCCGGTCGTCCACGCCTTCATCGCTGATCGCGTTCACATAGGCCCCGATCCCCCGGCTGAACGGCACCATCGCCGCCCAGAAGGACCGCGCCCAGGCCCGATCCTGCTCGAACAGCTCCGGGGTCGGACAGACCGCGACGATGAAGCCGGCATAGCCCGGCCTCCGGCTGCCGCTGAACGCGGTGGCGTCCTCGGGAACCTTCGAATAGGCGTTGTCGAGGCGATAGAACAACACCACCGACAGCGGCGACAGCTTCAACGGCACCTGCTCGGTGATCACCTCGATCGCCTCGTCGGTGAAGTCGTCCAGATAGAAGCCCTTGTCGTAGGCGTGCCGGCCCCACGCGTTCTGCTCGTCCAGCATCTGCTGCAGCACCACGTAAGGCATCGTGTCGGCGAACTCGAACAACGGCGGCAAGGTCGAGCGGATCTCGTCCATCACCTGGGCGTGCTCCTCCGCCGAGCCGAAGCCGGTGACGATCAGCGCATAGCCCGGCTGGAAGTGGTGCTGCGCCGGGACGAACGGCGCGGGTGGGGCGTTCACCGCTCCGATCACGACGTTGACCTCGTCGGGGAGTTTCGCGACCACTGCGCGGGCCATCCGGAGCATCTCGGTGCCCTGGTCGAGGGGCCAGAACGCCATGCCGAACTGGATCATCGGGCCGACCTCGTGCAGCCGGAACTCGAACTCTGTCACCACACCGAAGTTGCCGCCGCCACCACGGACCGCCCAGAACAGGTCCGGATTCTCGTCCTCGGAGGCTCGCCGGATCTGGCCGTCCGCGGTGACGACCTCGACCGAGACGAGGTTGTCGATGCTGAGGCCGTGCTTGCGAGTCAGCCAGCCCATTCCCCCGCCGAGGGTGAGGCCACCGGCACCGGTATGGCTGACCATGCCCGCGGGTGTTGCGAGACCGTGCTCCTGGGCCGCCGCGTCCAGCTGCCCGAGCAGCGCACCACCGCCTACCCTGGCTCGTTTGGCCACCGGGTCGACCGTGACCTGGTTCAGCAGACTGAGCTCGATCATCAGTCCGTCGTCCACGCCGCTCGAGCCGCCCGGACTGTGTGCGCCACCACGGACGGCGATCTCCAGTCCGTGCTCGGTAGCGAACAGCACCGCGCGGCTGACATCCGCTGCGCTCTGGCACCGGGCGATCACCGCCGGACGCCGGTCGATCGCCGCGTTCCACAGCCGCCGGGAATCGTCGTACCCGGGATCGTCCGGACCGAGCACCGGTCCGCCCATCGTTCGGCGTAGATCGCCGATTCCACTGCCCGCAAGTTGAGTCATCGCCGCGCCCTCCCCTGAAAGTTCCCCTTGTCGGCAGCATCGTCCCGCTGGGGGCTTAAGGCAACCTTCAGATCCCTGGGTGCAGCTGTCCTGAACCGGGGCTCAGGAGACGTGTGGGAGCACTTCGGAGGCGATCAGGTCGAGGTGGTCGAGGTCGGTGAGGTCGAGGATTTGGACGTACTGGCGGTCGGAGCCGGCTTCGGCGTACTGGCCTAGGCGGTCTACCACCTCGGCGGGGGTGCCGATGATGGCGGTGGTTCGGAGGTCGTCGGGGTTGCGGTTGATGGCGGCTGCGCGGGCCTTGACCTGGGCGTCGTCCTTGCCGACCACAACGGTGTGGGCGGTGGAGAGGGCCAGCGTCTGCGGGTCGCGGCCGATCGCGCGGCACGCCTCCTGGACGCGGTCGAACAGGACTTTGGTGTCCTCGGCCGTCTTGAAGCCGGCGTTGAACTCAGCGGCGTACTGCGCGGCGAGGGCGGGCGTGCGCTTCTTGCCGGCGCCGCCGACGATGATCGGCGGGTGCGGGTCCTGCTGCGGCTTCGGCAGGGCCGGGGAGTCCGTGAGCTGGTAGTGCTTGCCGTCGAAGTTGTACTTCTCCCCCGCCGGCGTCGTCCACAACCCGGTGATCAGCTCCAGCTGTTCGGTCAGCCGGTCGAAGCGGCCGGGCGTGTCGGGGAAGTCGATCCCGTACGCCGCGTGCTCCGCGTCGTACCAGCCGGCGCCGAGCCCGAGCTCCACCCGGCCGCCGCTCATCTGGTCGACCTGCGCCACCGAGATCGCGAGCACGCCGGGATTGCGGAACGTCGCCGAGCTGACCAGCGTGCCCAGCTTGATCCGGCTCGTCTCGCGGGCCAGGCCGGCCAGCGTGATCCACGAGTCGGTCGGGCCGGGCAGGCCGTCGCCGCCCATCATCGCGAGAAAGTGGTCCGACCGGAAGAACGCGTCGAAACCGCACTCCTCGGTCTTGCGGGCCACCGCGAGCTGGTCGTCGTACGAGGCACCTTGCTGGGGTTCGATGAAGATCCTGAGCAACATGCGGATAACGCTATCTCGCGGTCGTGTACAGCTTCTCCAGGTACGACGGTTGCCAGTCCGGGCCGCGGTCGTTCAGCCGCCGGACCAGCCCGTGAACGTCGAGCCGCGACTCCACCGGGTTGTCCCACCAGTCGGGCACGCTGTCGTACCAGCGGTCGATCCGCAACGTCCGCCCGGCCGCGTCGATCCGCGCGAACAACCAGCCACCCTGCTCACCCTGCGACTCAGCGACCCAGAGGTCACCGAGCAACTCGGTCAGCAGCTCATCCCCGTACTGCGGGTCGTCCACCGCGGGCGGCTCCAGATCGAACCGGTAACTCGGCGCGGCCGGATCAAGCACCTGCACCTGAATCGTGAACCCGGAAGGCACGATCTTGGTCCGGGCCCGACACCAGTCGCGCAAAGCCCGGAACGCGGCAGTCTCCTTAGGCCGAGGCCGCGGCCGCTCAACCTCAGCCCGCATAGCCTCCTCAAGAGACCCAGGCACCGGCTCAACCCGAGGCCCATCCCCACCCACAACCCCCAACCCCGGAATAGCAACTGCACCCCCAGACTCCGGCACCACCAACTTCTCCGAAACCGCACCCCGACCCCCCACGCCCCCCTCACCCTCAACCTGACCTTCACCCCCAGCTGCACCGCCGGCGGCCCCCGCAGCCGACCACGCCCCCGCGCCACCTCGCGCAGCCGCTCCAACTTCCGCAGACCCATCAGCGTCGGCAGCCGCGCCGTCAGCAGAACCCGCAGCCGACCACGCCCCCGCGCTAGTTGCCGCAGCCGCTCCAGCCCTCGCAAACCCACCCGCATCCACAGCCCCGCCAGCGTCGGCACTGCCCTCACTCGCTTCGACCTCACCACTTGCCAGCTCGTCATCCGGACGCTCGCCGCCCCGAAGCTCAGAATCCGACAACGCGCCGCCCAAGCGCGCACTCTCCAGGGCCTCGCCACCCGAGAGCGCACCAGCCGAGCGCGGGTCACCCGGCCCCTCACGACCCGACAACTCACCGCCCGAGCGAGCGTCGCCCGACGCCTCACGAGCCGGGAATTCGCCGGCCGGGAACCGACCATTGTGCGAGGCACCCGCCTCCATCCCTCCATCCCGGGCTTGTCCGGGCGCGGAGTAGCCAGCTTGCAGTTGCTCGGCTTGCAGTTGCTCGGCTTGCAGGTGCTCGGCCTGCGATGGCTCAACGTGCGGCTGGCTGGCCTGCGGTTGAGCGGTGCGCGATTGCTCGGCTTGGGGTCGGGCTGCGTCCAGCGCGGGTGATGTGGGCTGGGAGCCGCCTTGAAGCGGACCTCCCTGGACCTCGCCACCCTCAAGATCGCGCGTGTCAGTCGCCGGCCGCGCGTCGGCGTACTGATCCGATTCGGAATCCGAAGTTGCTTCAGGGTCCTGGATCGCGTCGATCTGAGCGGTTACTTCAGCGGCGGGAAGGTCGCCGAGTTGGTCGGCCGTCCAGTCGCCGGCGCCGATGATCTGGTCGTGGAACTCGTCCTCGCCCATCCGATAGTCGGGTTCACCGAGCGGCCCGAGGCTGCTGAACCCATTCGGCGGCAACTCCCGACCCTGCGGCGCGAACGGCGAACTCCCGGAGGCGTAGTACTCGTCCTCCGGATCCTCCTCCACAATCGCAGCAATCTCAGCCGTCGGAGCCTCATCCTCACCCTGCCCCCGACCGTCCTCCATCTCACCGGAGACGTCACCGCCCGCCGACTCCCGCGAGCCATTCCGCAACGCATCGTCCCGTACGACGACCTGCTCCGACTCGCCACCAGCCGCCTCGCCAGACGCCTCATCCTCGAGCCCCCCAGACTCGCCGAGCCCAAGCACGCCCTCCTCGGCAGAAGCCTCCTCATCAGTCAGAACGGAAGCCACCTGCGCGGACTCATGCTCATCGGAGGCGTCAACCTCGGCACGCTCGAGGTAGCGCTCCTCGGCAGCAGGCTCCTCCCCCGACAACTCCGGCGCGGAAGCCGCGTCCGCGGACGACACCTCGGCGGAGTCATCGAACTCGGCGAGATCGAGGAACCGCTCCCCCGTCGGAGGCTCCTCCGGCGACTCGTGAGCGGAAGCTACCTCCGCGGAGCCCGCCTCTGTGGAGGCGTCGAACTCGGCGAGGTAGCGCTCCTCGGTCGGAGGCTCGTCGGCGCTAAGCTGCTCGACGGGGCGCGCTTCGGCGGAACGCTCCTGGGCACGGAGATCCTCAGCACGAAGCTGCTCGACGGGAGCCGCCTCGGCGGAACGCTCCTGGGCACGGAGATCCTCGGCGCGAAGCTGCTCGGCGGGCGCCGCTTCCGCGGCACGCTCCTGGGCGCGGAAGTCCTCGGCACGTACGTCTTCGGTCAGAGGCTCGTGGGTGCGGGGATCCTCGGTACGGAGGTCCTCGGCCGGCGGGTTCTGGTGATGGAGGTCTTCGGTACTGAGGTCTTCGGTACTGAGGTCTTCGGTACTGAGGTCCTCGGTGGGAGGCTCCTGGGCGCGGAGATCCTCGGCGCGGAGGTCTTCGGGCAAAGGCTCCTGGACGCGGTCGTCCAGGCGGAGCTCTTCGGTTGGCGGGGCCTGGTTGGTGAGTTCCTCGGTGGGGAGGTGTTCGACGGGTGGTTGCTCGGCCGGGGCGGAGGGCTGGGTGGGGCCTGCGGCGTTTTGGGCTGCTAGGTAGGCGGCTACGTCTTCTACCCACTCGCCGTTGATCCAGGCGCCGCCGATCCATTCCCGTTGGGCTGGGGGTGGTTCTGGCGCCGGTTCCGGTTCTGCGTCCGCGAGCTCGTCGTACTCCGTGATCGGCTCGAGCGGACCCGTGGGGGCGTCGAACAGCTCCGGAGTCGCGTCAGGGTCACCGGGCTCCGGCTCGTACGACGCTGAGGTCGGGGCGAACGGGTTGGAGGGTGTCTCGGGTGAGTCCGAGGGCGACTTGAGCTCGTGGTGCTGCTGCGCGGGCGCGGATGGCTCGGGAGTGGGCGCGAACGGCGACGTGGTCGGTGCTGGCTCGCGGGTGGAGTCGAGTGCGGTGGGCCCTCGGCCGTGTGGCTCGCGGGTGCTCTCGTGCGCGGTGGGCGTCGACGGCTCGGGAGTGGGTGCGAACGGCGAGGAGGGCGCGACCGGCTCGCGGGTCGGGTCGAGGGCGGTGGGCGCCTGGCCGTGTGGGTCGCGGGTGCTGTCGTGCGCGGTGGACGTCGACGGGTCAGGAGTGGGTGCGAACGGGGAGGAGGGTGGGGCTGGTTCGCGGGTGGGGTTGAGTGCGGTGGGGGCTTGGCTGTGTGGGTCGGGGGTGCGCTCGTGCGCGGTGGGGGCCGGTGGCTCGGGGGTGGGTGCGAACGGGGAGGGGATTGCTGGTTCGCGGGTGGGGGCTTGGTCGTGTGGATCGGGGGTGCGCTCGTGCGCGGTGGGCGATGACGGGTCGTGGGGGGTCTCGAGCGGGGGGCGGGGTTGGTCGTGGGGCTCGCTGGGTGTGTTGGTCGGGGTGGCTGGCGCTTCGGTGGGGGATGAAGCGGGCGGGGTGTCCTCGGGGATGGGGGTGATTACGCCGGTGTCGTCGTCCGGGGTGACGGAGGCCGCTGGGGTGGGGGCGGCTGGGATTGCTGTTAGTTCGCTGGTGGCGTCGTTGGGGGACCAGGGTGGTTGGGTGGTGGGGGCGTTGCGGACTACGTCTGGGACGTAGGTTGCTGCTGCTGGTGCGTCTGCGAACAGGCTGGCGTAGAAGTCCTCGCCGTCGTTTACCGGGCCGCCGACGCGTGGGGGCTCGGAGGACGGTAGAGGGCGGTCTAGCGGCGGGGACGACGGGTCGTGCTGAGCTGGGGCGGAGTACGGCGTGCCAGAGGCCGGGGTGTCCTCGGCGTACTGGCCGTCGGCTCCGGTCGGTCCTCCGGCGTACGGCGAGGTGGGGCCCGTCGCATAAGGCGATGCGGGGCCTGTCACATAGGGCGTGGCGGAGGGGCCGTGCGGTGCAGCGGTGGGCTGCGCGGGATATGGCGCGGTGGCGGGAGGCGGGCCGCCGGTGTACGGCGTACCGGCGGGCGGGGGTGCAGCGTTGGGTGCGGGCGCGGGTGTGGGTTCTGGGGATTCGTGTTTGCGGCGGCGGAAGAGGCGGGGTTTTTTGGCGACCACGCCGTAGGTGTCCGCTCGGGGCTCGGCGGTTTCTGGCTGGTACGGCGGGTCGTCTTCCGGCTGGGGTGCGTACGGCGGTTCCGGTGGTTGCGGTAGCGGGTCGGGGGCGAAGGGTGAGTCTGGGCGGAACGGTGGCTCGGGGGTGAACGGAGGCTCGGGGGTGAAGGGCTCGCTTCCGCCGATGATCAGGTTGGCGTCGTCGCCGATCGGCTGGCCGGTGAACGGGCTGATGCCCGGCGGTACGACGACGGACTCCTCGTCCTCGTCGATCGGCTCGAACCCACCGCCGTCGGTCGGCGCATCCTCGTCCGCCGAGACCTCTGGCGAGCCGCTCTCCCCCACATAAGCAGCCACGCCACCAGCAGCCGCCCCGGCCGCGCCAGCCACTGGAGCGCCGACCACAGGGTCGCCGCCTGCCGGAGCGCCGACGACATAGTCCTCGGCCGAGTAGTCGCCGGCCATCGGGGTGCTCGCCGCATGGCCGCTAGCCGCATAGGCGCCAGCCGGATGGGCGCCGGCCGGATAGGCGCCGGCCGGTCCCGCAGCCGGCCCAGCCACGCCACCAGGAGCAGGTGCGGTCGGGTGGGTGGTGGTGCTGTCGAAGGCGGCTGCGGCCGCCAGGGCTGCCTGGAGGTCTGGGTGTTGGGGTGAGTGCGGTCCGATGCCCAGGCTGTCGAAGAGTTCGAGCAGGGACTCCGGGGTGATGCCAGTAGTCGCCGCCGTGCGGATCAACTGGACGCCGACCGGGAGGAGTTCGTCCAGCCCGCCGAGGTAGTCGGCCCACTCCGCCGCCCACTCGATCATTTCGCGGGCGGCCTCCTCGTCGGAGGTGATCCACTCGCCGATCGGGAGGAAGCCGTCGTCCAGTGGCTGCCACGGGTCACCCGGGTACGACGCCCGCGCCCACGTCCCGTTGAAGCTCCCGTAGACAAATCCCAGGTCACCAGAAGCGATCCGTCGCTTGACCTCCGGCTGCCCGATCCAGTCCGGCGCGCCTGCCAGCAGGTCGGCCTCAGCGGTCTGCGTGTGCTGCGTGTGGAATCCGAACAGCACTGCCCGCCCGCCGTCGAGGCGGACCATCCGCAGGTCGCTGCCGGTCTCGTCCTGGTGGTACCAGCCGTGCTCGTCGGCGTACCAGCGCCGGTCGAAGCCGGTGGCGTGGGCGACGGCGGCAAGCGCGCTCCAGCGGGCGCGCAACTCCTCCGGGTCGTCCAGGTCGACGAGCGGCATCGGGTCTCCTGCTCAGTGCCAGTCCAGCGATTCCAAGCCAGCACGCTACCCGAGACCGCCGACGGCTACACGCAGCGCTAAGCGGCTCGCGGTTCGAGTACAGCCACGCACTCTATGTGATGCGTCATCCCGAACAAATCGAATGCCCGCAGCGAGGCCACGTCGTACCCGAGCCCCCCGAACGTCTTCAGGTCCCGTGCCAGCGCTGCCGGGTCGCACGCGACGTAGGCGATCTTGCGCGGCGTGAGCGCGGCGATCCGCCGTACGACGTCCTTGCCCGCTCCGTCGCGCGGCGGGTCGAGGACGACCAGGTCGACCGACTCCAGCCCCTGCCGGGCCGCGTTGTTGAGCACCTTGGCGACGTCACCCGCCTCCAGCGTCACAGCCGGCAGGTCGTGCAGGTTCCGCCGGGCGTTCTTCACCGCGGCCTTGCTGCCCTCCACAGCCAGTACTGCGCACCCCGCCTCCGCCAGGAAGGCCGCGAACAGCCCCACTCCGGAATACAGGTCCATGGCCGTCTCACCCTCGCGCGGCTCGAGCCCGGACAGTACTGCGTCCACCAGCATCTCGGGAGCGGCCGGGTGAGCCTGCCAGAACCCGTCGGCCTCTACCCGGAACCGCCTGTTGCGCACGACCTCCACAACCCGACCACCGGAGTTGTCGTCGGTCAGTACGGCCGTCTTGCCCTCCGACGACACCACTGCCTTCACTGACGAGGCGTCCGGCCACTGCTCGTGCAGTACGTCGGGTGTGTCCGGGTGGGCGATCAGGCACTTGTCGATCGGGACCAGGTCGTGCGAGCGGTGCGCGTACATGCCTGGCCGGCCGTCGACGACGGCGTATCGCATCCGGGTCCGCCAGCCGAGGCCGTCGTCGCCGGGCGACTCCATCACGATGTTGCGCTCGATCCCGCCGATCCGCCGCAGCGTGTCCGACACCACGGTCGCCTTCAGCCGGCGCTGCTCGACGATGTTGGCGTGCTGGAAGTCGCAGCCGCCGCACCGGCCCGGCCCGGCGTACGGGCAGGGCGGTTCGATCCGCTGCGGTGAAGGGGTCAGTACCTGTACTGCGTCCGCCCGCAGGTACTTGGCGTTCTGCTCGGTCACGCGGGCGTGCACCAGTTCCCCTGGTAGCGCGTGCCGCACGAAGACCACCTGGCCCTCGTAGCGCGCGACACAGTGCCCGCCGTGGGCTACTGGCCCCACTTCCAGCTCCAGTAGCGTCCCGACGATCTGCTCTGCCGTCACCGGTCTCCTGAACTCTTGCGCGCGCCGCGCCGTACTTGGCCGGCTACGCGGTCTACACGATCCTGCCGCTCCTCAGCCGCCTGGGACGAGATCAGCTGGTACGGAACGGACGTAACCATCACACCAGGTGTGAACAAGAGCCGGCCCTTGAGCCGTAGTGCGCTCTGGTTGTGCAGGATGTGCTCCCACCAGTGCCCGACGACATACTCGGGGATGTAAACCATGACTACATCCCGTGGCGACTGCCGCCGGATGTCTCGAACGTACTGCACGATGGGGCGAGTGATCTCCCGGTACGGCGACGCCAGCCGCTTGAGCGGTACCGGGATGTCCCGCGCGTCCCACTCGGCCTGCAGCGCCTCCGACTCGGACCGGTCGACGTCGACGGTGACCGCTTCGAGCATGTACGGCCGGGCCGCCTTGGCGAAGGCCAGTGCCCGCAGAGTCGGCTTGTGCAGCTTGGAGACCAGCACGATCGAGTGCACCCGGGCCGGCAGCATCAGCTGGTCGCTGGCGTCCACCGCCATCTCCCGGCCGACCGTGTCGTAGTGCCGGCGGATGCCCTTCATCATCAGGAACAGCACGGCCATCGCGATGATCGCGATGTAGGCGCCGTGGGTGAACTTGGTGATCAGCACGATGATCAGCACGACCCCGGTCAGCGTCAGGCCGACCGCGTTGATGCTGCGGGACCGCATCATCTGCCGCCGCCTGGCGCCGTCGGTCTCGGTCTTCAGGTGCCGGGTCCAGTGCCGGATCATGCCGAACTGGCTGAGCGTGAACGAGACGAAGACGCCGACGATGTAGAGCTGGATCAGCTTGGTCACCTGGGCGTCGAAGGCGATGATCAGGCCGACAGCGGCCAGCGCCAGCAAGATGATGCCGTTGCTGTAGGCGAGCCGGTCACCCCGGGTGTGCAACTGCTTGGGCAGGAAGCCGTCCTTGGCCAGGATCGACGCGAGCACCGGGAAGCCGTTGAACGCCGTGTTGGCCGCCAGCACCAGGATCAGCATGGTCGCCGCGATCACCAGGTAGAAGCCAGGTGCGAAGCTGGAGAAGACCGAATCGGCGATCTGGGCGATCACCGTCTGCTGGTTGTACGAGTCGCCGACCGGCTTGCCGTCCTGGTAGAGCTGCGTGGCCGGATCCTCGGCGTACCGGAGCTGGATCTTCGAGGCCAGGTACAGGATGCTCATCAGCATCGTGATCGCGATCGCGCCGAGCAGCAGCAGCGTGGTGGCGGCGTTCTTGCTCTTCGGCTTGCGGAACGCCGGTACGCCGTTGCTGATCGCCTCGACCCCGGTCAGGGCCGCACAGCCCGACGAGAAGGCGCGGGCCAGCAGGAACGCCGCCGCCACCCCGCTGAAGACCTCGTGGCCCGGCTCGGGATGGATGTCGAAGCCGGCGCTGGCGGCCTGCGGAAGGCTGTTGGCGGCCAGCCTGACCAGCCCCCAGATCGCCATCCCGATGACGGCTGCCATGAAGATGTACGTCGGAATCGCGAACAGCGCACCGGACTCGCGGACCCCTCGCAGATTCAAGGCGGTCAGGATCAGCACCAGCCCGACCGCCAGGGACACCTCGTGCCCGGCCAGGAAGGGCAGCGCGGAGCGCGCGTTCTGGACGCCGGACGAGATTGACACCGCGACGGTCAGGACGTAGTCGACCATCAGCGCGCTGGCCACGGTGAGCCCGGCAGTCGGGCCGATGTTGACCGTGGCCACTTCGTAGTCGCCACCGCCGGACGGGTAGGCGTGCACGTTCTGCCGGTACGACGCGACCACGATCAGCATCACCAGCGCGACCAGCAGGCCGATCTTCCAGGAGAACGAGTACGCCGCCAGACCGGCCAGCGACAGGGTCAGGAAGATCTCGTCCGGGGCGTAGGCGACTGACGACAGAGCGTCGCTGGCGAACACGGGGAGCGCGATCTTCTTCGGAAGCAGCGTCTCGCCCAGCTGCGTACTGCGCAGCTTGCGTCCGATCAGGATGCGTTTGCCGATGTCGCCTAGTGCGGGGGTCACACCGGTGATGTTAGAGGGAGCCCCGGTCCGGTGTAGCGTCTATCCCTGCCGAGACCGATGCCAGCGGCCCCACCGGGGCAAGGAGTGATCACGGAGTGCACGTCGTCATCATGGGATGCGGCCGCGTCGGGTCGACACTGGCCCGCACGCTGGAGAAGCGCGGCCACACGGTCGCCATCATCGACCAGTCCGCCGACGCCTTCCGCCGGCTGAGCCCGAACTTCGCCGGCCGCACCGTCACCGGGATGGGGTTCGACCGCGAGGTACTGACCGAGGCCGGGATCGAGGACGCCGAGGCGTTCGCGGCGGTCTCCAACGGTGACAACTCCAACATCCTGGCCGCGCGTGTCGCCCGGGAGAACTTCGGCGTCGAGAACGTCGTCGCGCGGATCTACGACCCGGGCCGCGCCGAGGTCTACCAGCGGCTCGGCATCCCCACGGTCGGCACGGTGAAGTGGACCGTCGACCAGATGGTCCGGCGGTTGCTGCCGAGCGGTTCGGAGCCCGAGTGGCGCGACCCGTCCGGTACGGTCCGGCTGGCCGAGGTGCACGTGAACTCCGGCTGGGTGGGCCGGCTCGCGCTGGACATCGAGAAGGCCACCGGCGCGAAGGTCGCGTTCCTGACCCGGCTCGGCGAGGGCCTGATGCCCAAGCCCGACACGGTGATCCAGGAAGGCGATCTGGTCCACGTCGTCATGCTCGAGCGCGACGCCGCGGCGATCGAGTCCCAACTCGGTACCAAGCCTGAGGAGCTGTGATGCGGGTAGCCATCGCCGGCGCTGGCAACGTCGGACGATCGATCGCTGCGGAGCTGCTGGAGAACGGCCACGAGGTCCTCCTGATCGACAAGGACCCGCGAGCGATCAAGGCCGAGTCGGTACCCCGGGCCGAGTGGTTGCTCGCCGACGCCTGCGAGCTGTCCTCCCTGGAGGAGGCCGCCCTGCAGCGCTGCCAGGTGGCGATCGCCAGCACCGGTGACGACAAGACCAACCTGGTCGTGTCGCTGCTGGCCAAGACCGAGTTCGGCGTCCCGCGGACCGTTGCCCGGGTCAACCATCCGCGCAACGAGTGGATGTTCAACGAGGCCTGGGGTGTCGACGTGGCGGTGTCCACGCCGCGGATCATGTCGGCACTGGTGGAGGAGGCGGTCTCGGTCGGTGACCTGGTCCGGCTGTTCACCTTCCGCCAGGGCGACGCGAACCTGGTCGAGCTGACCCTGCCCGAGGACTCCCCGATGATCGGCCTGCGAGTCGGCGACATCGACTGGCCGGTCGACACGGCCCTCGTCACCATCATCCGCGAGGGCCGCGTCCTGCGCCCCGACCCGGAAGGCACCCTCGAGCTCAACGACGAGCTCCTCTTCGTCGCCGCCGACGAAACCGAGGAACAGCTCGAGGACATGCTGTCCCCGCACCACCGCAAGTAGTTCGTCCGCGGCCTACCGACTGGTTGGCACCGCACCCGTCTCGACAGGCGGGTACGGCGCCTCCGCCAGGCCGAGGTTGCGCCAGACGAAGCGCGGGATGCGGGCCAGGAAGCCGCGGAGGAAGAGCGAGCTGTGGGCGACCATCGGCTGGCTGTGGACGCCGGGTGAGAACCAGGCCCAGTCGCCGGCGAGCTCGAAGGCTGCCGGTGAGTTGGCCATCAGGTACTCCATCTGCCGCGGGTGGATCACGTCGTAGGCGTACTTCGTGTCCTGGGCGTGCACCGCGAACTGCTCGTTGAAGGCGCCGCTCTCGAAGCTGATGCCGCCGCCGAAGCCGCGCTTCCCGACCCGCAGCGGTGGCATCCGGGTCGGGAGCTGGAATCCAAGGATCGGTTCGCTGTGGTTCTCGGTGATGGTCCTGGTGTGCGTCCGGCCCTCGCTGTCGGTGGTGGTCTCGGTGCGAGTGGTCTTCCAGTGATGGGTGAAGGCGACGAACGGCGGCCCGTCACCGTCGCGACCCCGGATCACCTCGCTGGTGCTGTGATCATGGCCGGACCTCGTCACCGGAGTGCCTTGCAGCAGGCTGTCGTCGACGCCGATCCAGTACCAGTCGGGGTGATGGTAGAAAGTCAATCCTGGGGGTCGTTCCGGCTCTGTCCAGTGGTCCAGCGGTGTCGCGTCGATCGCCGCGGCGATGGTGTCGAGTTGATCCAGCCAGGGGGCGAGCAGGTCGGGATCCTTGCGTGGCGGATCCAGGACCACGAGTTGATCGCCGTCGATGCTGAGGTTCACACCGGGCTGTCCAGCTGCCATCGCCGTCAGCCGCTCGCACAGTTGCGGCGTCACGGCCTCCGCGGCGAACGCCGGGTTCATCGCGCCGAGCTGCCAGCCCGGGCCGAGCTGAGCCGGCGAGGGCACGCCGGCCACGGCAACGCCGTACCGGGGTTGGGTTTGGCCGCCGGTGATCCACAGCTCGGGGAGGCGGCGGGACAGGGTGACCATCCCGACCCAGCCGGACCAGTGCTCCGAGCGGTACTCGATGACCTGGAACGGCCTGCCGGAGGTGGTGAAACCGGTGATCTGGTCGTCCGGCTTGCGGTGGAAGCCGATGCCGAAGGGCGGGTTGTGCAGTCTGGCCACCGCGTCGAAGGTCGGGCTGTTCACGAACGCCCAGCCACGGTCGTGCAGCGACTTGATGTACCGCTGCCGGCGCAGCAGCAGGACCACCGTGATGGCGACACCCGCACCTACCAGCAGCATGATGATCAGACCGGTGACGCCCACAACCACTTCCTTGCCTCGCACCCGGACCCCCGACGGGCCCGATTGTTCCCCATCCCGAGGGCTAACCGAGCGAGTCAGCCGCGGAGGTGAGCTCCGCCAGCACCGCTTGGATCGCCGGACTGGCATCGGCACTACGCCGCCAGGCCGCGTGTACCTCGCGCCTGGGCTGCCGCCGCAGCGGTCGGGAGGCGAGCTCCTCCCCCAGCGGTGGACGGGCCAGACGAGGGATCAGAGCGATCACATCACCGGACGCGACCAGGGACAGCTGCGTGGCGAAGTCGTCGACCAGATGCCGTACGTCGGGCTCCTCAGCCCCATCGGCGAACAGCCGCCGGAACCACTGGTGACAAACCGTGCCCGGCGGGCTGGTCACCCAGGCGTGGCGGGTCAGCTCGGCAGCGGTCAGCGGGGTGTCGAGCTGAGCGAGCGGATGCGCCCGGCTCATGACGACGTCACCGTGGTCGGTGTGCAGGTGGCGCTGAGTCAGTGAGCCCGGCAGCGAGACCGGGAGTCCGTCAGCGTCGTGGAGCAGAGCGAGGTCCGCAATACCGGCGTCGACACTGCGCAGGGCCTCGTCGGGATCCTGTTCGGTGATCTGAAGGCGCAGGTCCGGACAGCGCGTCGACAGCGGCAGTAGGGTCGGCGCGAGGAGCCCGCGGATGGCGGTGGAGAACGCGACGACTCGCAGTACGCCGCGGGGCGCGCCCTCCGCGACGGACGCGGCGGCCTCGGCGCAACGCTCCAAGGCCTGGAAGACATCGGGCGCGGAGTCGACGATCGCCTGCCCGGCCGGTGTCAGCACGACCCCACGCCCCGACGGAGCAAGCACCGGTACGCCGACCTGGCGCTCGAGCCGCTTGAGTTGCTGGGACACCGCCGATGCGGTGAACCCCAGCTCCTCAGCAGCCCGCGCGAGCGTCCCGAGAGCCGCCACTGACCGCAATGCCCGTAGTGCTCCAACCTCGATCATGAAGCACAGCTAAGCACTATCGCCAAAAAACCATCGCTGGACCGCAGCTCTCACGTCACGGCAGGCTCATCCCCATGACGTCCGCAGCGCACCTCTTCGGCACCAACCTCGTCGCCATGGTCACTCCGATGGAACCCGACGGCTCGATCAGCCAGTCCGGGGTCGGCAACCTGGTCGACCACCTCCTGAGCACCGGCTGCGACGGCATCGTCGTCGCGGGCACGACCGGCGAGTCCCCCACCCTGACCGAGGCCGAGACGAACAACCTCATCCGCACGGTCGCGGCCCGGGCCGGCGACCGGGCCCGGGTCATCGCCGGCATCGGCACCAACGACACCGCCTCCAGCGTCCGCCGCGCCCGCGAGGCCGAGGCCGCCGGAGCCGACGCGCTCTTGCTCGTCTGCCCGTACTACAACAAGCCGACCCAAGCCGGCGTGACCGCCCACTGCCTCGCGATCGCCGACGCCACCGAACTCCCCGTCATGCTGTACGACGTCCCGCCGCGGGCCGGCATCGCGATCGAGCAGTCCACCCTGATCGAGTTGGCCGCCCACCCCAGGATCCGCGCGGTCAAGGACGCCAAGGGCGACCTCTTCGAGGCGATGACCGTGATGGCCGGTACGTCGCTCGCGTACTACTGCGGGATCGACGAACTCAACCTTCCGTACCTCGCCTCCGGCGCGGTCGGCGTGGTCAGCGTGGTGGGCAACGTCGCCGCCGGCCAGAACGCCGACCTGATCCGGGCCGTCAACGCCGGTGATCTCGACGCGGCGCGGGCGATTCAGCGTTCACTGCTCGGCCTGACTGACACCATCATGGGCACCGCCCAAGGCGCGACCATGGCCAAGACTGCCCTGGCCGAGCTCGGCATCATCCCGCACCCGACCGTTCGGCTCCCTCTCGTCGAGCCCGCGCCGGTCTACCGCGAACAACTGGCGAAAGCTCTGCAAACCATCGCCCTGCCCGCCTAGCCGGGCCTCGCTTCGCGAGGTGTAGCTGGGCGGGTCTAGCTGGGCGCCGAGGTTTCCGGCAACACGGCCGGATCGGGCGTCCGGGCCGGCGCTTGGCGCCCGAACCAGGCGTCCAGTACGGCGTCGTCGCCCAGCTCGCCGAACGGCGCCGGGCCGCGCTCCACGATGCGCAGGAACGCGAGCAGCCGTCGCGCTGTCTCCCCCATCTGATCACCCCTCCCAGATAGTTGTATCGGGCAACGAGCCCACAACGTTTCACTGGGAGGGGAAATCGCTACTTCTTCACGCCCCGGAGAATGCCGGTGACGTGGTCGCGGGTGTCGTCCCACTTGTCCGGCGGGAGTGAGCCGCGCAGGACGGAGTACGCGAGCCAGAGCGCCAGGGCGTAGAGCGGGAGGCCGAGGCCGATCTTCGCGATCCCCAGAGCGTTCAGCCGCTCGGTCAGGTACAGCGGGATCTGGACCACCAGCCGGCCCGCGAACAGACCGGCGAAGACCATGGTCGCCCGGTTGAAACCCCGGAACATGTCGGGATCGCGACGCCAGGCGCCGCCGGTCTGCGTGATCAGGCCGTAAATCGCCCCGAACAGCGGCCAGCGGACGGCGATCGACAGCCCGTAGATCACCAGATAGACACCGCTGAGGATCATGCCGGGGAGGTAGACGTTCTCGGCCTTGCCGCTGCGGTGCGCGACCCAGGCAGAGAAAGCGACTCCGATGAAGCCGCCGATCACGTTGCGCAGCGGTTGCTTGCGGGCCAGCCGGAGCAGGGCCACCGCGCCACCGCAGGCGACGGCGACGATCAAAGCGAGCTTGAGGTCGTGGTCGGAGGCCGCGTAGACGACCATGAACGCGATCCACGGCAGGCCGATGTCGAGCAGTGCTCCCCAGCCGCCGAGGGCGTGGAAGAAGTCCTTGTCGCTGCTCGGAGCCGGCTTGGCCGGCCTCTCCCCCGTCGAATCGTCAGCTTCCGCCGGGGCCTGCCCAGAAGCCGAGGCCGGGGCCGAGGCAGTTGCCGGATCGTCGGTGGCGGGCGGCACGGTCGAGGCCGCTTCCATCTCCGGTTTCAGAATCTCGACGAGTTTTTCGTTCAGGTCCTCGTCGAGCTGGTCGCGATGGGTGCCGCGCGGGTCAGCCATGCGCGGCCATCGGACGGAGCTCGTACCGCGGGTTGAACATCACCCGGTCCCCGTCCACGACACCGATCCGCCCGGACGCGATCAGCTCCGAGCCAGGATGGATGCCGGCGATCTTGCGCCGGCCCAGCCAGACCAGCTTCACCGTGCCGGTGCCGTCGTACAGCTCACCCTCCAGCGCCGGTACGCCGCCGCGCGGGCTGAAGGTGATCGTGCGCAGCGTGCCGTACAGCGTCACCAGCTCCCGGTCCTGGCAGCCGGTGATGGACCGCGCGCCACAGTCGTGCGCGTAGTCCTGCAGTACTTCGGCGTCCTGCTGGTCCCGGTCGCCGGCCAGGCCCCTGAAGGCGCGCTTCCACAGCCCCCCGGGTTTCTCGCTACCCATGGGACCAGTGTAATCCGCTCGGGCGGGAGCTCGGCCGGTATCCGGACATTCGCGTCAGGCCTCTTCCTCGGTGGCCGCCTGGGCGCCGGCCGGCAGCCGCAGCGCCAGCGACTCGCGCGGAGCCATCGGCTCGGTGCCACGGACCACGACGACGTTGCGCAGCGAGTGCTCCATCGGCGGCGCGGCCTCCGGCTCGACCGCGGCGCGGCCCAGCACCGTGGCCCGCAGCAGCCAGCGCGGACCGTCGATGCCGATCACCCGGGAGGTCTGGCTGAAGATCTGGCCCTCGGGGTCCTCGACCGGTACGACGAGCACGAGCTCGGTACCGAACGGCCCCTCGGTCTCGGAGGCGGTGCCACCCATCCGGGTCGCCTCGGCGGCGATCTCACGCCGGACCTCGGCCCAGATGCCACTCGTCTTGGGGGCGGCGAACGCGCGCAGCTCGAGCGCGGAGTCCTCCAGCACCAGCAGGACCGCCTGCACCTCGCCACTGGCCTCGTCGACCTGCAGCCGCAGCTCCATCCCGGGCATCCCGGTGATCACCAGCGCGCCGAGATCGATCCGGTCCTCGGCCTCCAGCGTCGCCGCGTCGACCTCGGTGGAGTCGAACGGGCCGGCGCTGCGACCGACCGGCGTACCGGCCTCGGCCCCTTCGTCAGAAGCACCGCCGTCTGCGGTGTCGGCGGCGTCCTCCTCGTCGCCGAAGAAACCGCCGGTCGTCTCGGCCTCGTCGTTCTTGCCCTTGCGACGGAAGATCACTGCTCTTGCCCCTCTACGTCTTTGTCAATGACACAGCCTTGTGAGATCACAGGCTCGTTCGTCGTACAGCTGGCCCGACACCTGTCGCGGCCCGCCGTAGTCTCGCGCATGCCGCAGGTCAACGGCGTGCACCTGATCAGCGTGTCACACCACCGAAGCCACCGGTCGAGCCGTGCCCGCCCTCGCCCCGAGCCGACCCCGGCAACGTCCGTACCTCGACGAACCGGACCTTCTCGACCTGCTGGACGACCAACTGCGCGATCCGGTCGCCCCGCTTGACGGTCACCTCGGTGGCGGGATCCAGGTTGATCAGGCACACCTTGATCTCGCCACGGTAGCCCGCATCCACAGTGCCCGGTGCGTTGACGATCGACACCCCGTGTTTCGCGGCCAGTCCGGACCGCGGGTGCACGAACGCGGCGTACCCGTCCTGCAACGCAATGGCGATACCGGTACCGACCAGGGCCCGCTCCCCCGGCTTCAGGGTCACGTCACTGGCCGCCACCAGGTCGGCTCCCGCGTCCCCGGGATGCGCGTACGCCGGTACGGGCAGGTCTTCGTCGAGCCGCTGGATCAGTACCTCAGTCATGGGAGGTGACCCTATCGACGCGGTCCGACGGTCCACGTGCCAGGCTGGTGCCGTGGAGCACTATCGGGAACGGCTGAGCGTGCCGGTGCGCTGGTGGATCATCGCGGCTGCCGCGGTGATCACGCTGTACGTCATCATCGCCGTCCCCGCCGGCGTCGGCGCGGGCCTAGCGGTCGCCGGGATCGCCGCGGTCCTCCTGACCACCCTGTTCATCCGGTACGGCGGTGCTGTGGTTGCTGTCGACTCCGAGAAGCTCCGGGCCGGCCGGGCCGTCATCGAGCGGGAGTACCTCGGCAAGGCGGAGGCCCTCACGGGTGAAGCCGTCCGCACCGCGTTTGGGCGAGACTGCGACCCCGCCGCCTACCTGGTACTGCGCAGCTACGTGCGGGGCGCAGTACGGGTCGAGATCACCGATCCGCAGGACCCAGCGCCGTACTGGTTGATCGCCACCAGGAATCCCGACCGGCTTGCAGCCGCCCTCACGGCCGACAGCGTGGCAAGATCCTGAGTGACGGGGATCGCAGTCAGCAGTAGCTAGGAGGTAGTCGTGGTCGGAGCCAAGATCGGCTGGAAGCTCGTTCTGATGGCGTTCACGATCGTGGTGTCGCTGGTCGCCAACAAGGCGGTGACGACGGCCTGGAAGATCGGGTCGGGCGGCAAACCACCCAAGGGCAACCAGGCCGGCTACATCGAGATCGTCACCTGGGCCGTGGCCAGTGGCGCCTCGGCCGCCGCCGCCAAGCGGTTCGCCGAGGAGCGCGCGGCGAAGTACTGGGTCAAGTCGACCGGGACGCTCCCGCCCGGCTACGACAAGCAGGACTAGATACCGAACTCCTGTCGCAGGGCTTCTGCGACAGGGCCGGTCGGCCGCTCCCTCAGCTTCCCGTCGATGTAGACGTCCAGCACGTCGTCGAAGAAGGCCAGTAGCCCAGCGATCTCCCGGACCTCCTTGAGAGGCTCCGGGTAGCTCCAGATCAGGTCCTTGCTGCCCTCGACCGCGTAGTACCGCGCATGCCCCTTGTAGGCGCAGGTAGTACGCCGCTCGCTCGGCAGCAGCTCGGCGACCACGTCCTCACGCGGCAGGTAGAAGCGCATCGGCAGGCCGGTCTCGAACACCAGGGTCGGCCGGCTGCTCTCCGCCAGCACTACTCCGTCGAGCTCCAGCCGTACCGTCCGCGAGCTCGGCCGGACCGCCACCCGGTGGTGCGGCTCCCGGGGATGCCCAACCAGCCGCTCGTCCTCCTCGTACCACTCGTCGATGGCACTGAAGTCCAGTACTACGTACTCGGCCAGCTCCGGATCGTCCGGCCGGAACCCGGCACCTGCCAGCCCGGCGACGTCCACTACCTGGCCAGGACACGAGTGCGCCAGGAACGGGATGCCGGGATGCAAGATGCCGTCCGGCGCCGGTACAGGCTCCACGGAGGACTCAGTGAGCTCGACGCGCAGCTCAGCCACCGGTACGGCGTACGAGGCCACTACTCGCCGGGGCTCCCAGACCAGGACCGCCCGAGTGGTGTCCACCAGCTCGCGGCTGCCGGAGCTCGCCCGGATCCGCATCTCGGTCGGTTCGTAGCGCAGCAGTCCGAGCCCGGCCGCCCACAGCTCACTCATCCGCTTGCTCATACCTCAGGCTAAGCACCCGCCGCGGCATCGGTAAGAGGACATGACAACGGGACCGTCCCCTCGATCAGGGGACGGTCCCGTAAGCCGGTACGGACTCAGCCGAGCAGGGCGAAGGCGCTGTGGTTCAGGCAGCGCAGTCGCGGCAGATCAGCTGTCCGTTCTTGCTGTTCGCGAGCTGGCTGCGGTGGTGAACCAGGAAGCAGCTCGAACAGGTGAACTCGTCGGCCTGGCGCGGGAGGACCCGTACCGCCAGCTCTTCGTGGCTCAGGTCGGCGCCGGGCAGCTCAAAGCTCTCGGCGGCCTCGGCCTCGTCCTCGTCGACCTTGCCGGAGTTCTTGTCGTGACGGCGAGTCTTCAGTTCCTCGATCGACTCTTCGCTGGAGTCCTCGTCCGTCTTGCGCGGGGCGTCGTAATCAGTCGCCATGGTGTTCCCTGCCCTCTTCGTACCCGTGGTGTTGCCTGCTGAGCCCTTGAACGGGTAAAGCGGCCGAGAAATTCCGTCCTGGAAGCTCTCGTCGCCCGAAACCCTTGACAGACAGGCTGGCAGCGGCATCAATACCGCCCCCGAGGCAGGGATTGTGCCCTATCGACAGGCCTTCACGCGCGCCGGGGTCCACCTTTCTGCCCGCGTGTCGCGGATTGAGACAGGACCGAACAGTCGAATGCTCATTAGTGTGCGCAATGAGCAGTAACGAGCAGTTTTACGATCTGAGCGGGTTGGCGGCAGCGAGCGCATCGTGCAACGCGCTGAACACGGCCGGGGTGGCCGCGATCGACATCTCCGGCGAAACCGGCGCTCCGTGCAGGCCGCCGACGGTCGCGCCGGCCTCGGCCGCGATCAGCGCGCCCGCGCCGTAGTCCCACGGGTTCAGGCCGCGCTCGTAGACCGCGTCGAGCCGGCCGCAGGCGACGTAACACAGGTCGATCGCGCCCACCCCGATCCGGCGGATGTCGCGGACCTTCGCGATCAGCGACTGCACGACCTCGGCCTGCACCTCCCGCCGCGGCGCGTCGTACCCGAAGCCGGTGCCGACCAGCGCCTTGCTCAGGTCCGGGCAGTCCGAGACCTGGATCGGCTTGCCGTCCAGATAAGCCCCGCCACCCAGCGTCGCGGTGAACATCTCCCCCTTGGGCGCGTCCACGACCACACCGGCCACCGTCCGGCCGTCGTACTCGACCGCGATCGAGACGGCGTACGTCGGGATGTCGTACAGGTAGTTGACCGTGCCGTCGATCGGGTCGACCACCCAGCGCACGCCGCTGGAGCCGATGACGTCATCGCCCTCCTCGCCCAGGAACGAGTCGTCCGGCCGGGCGGCCAGCACCCGGGCCCGGATCAGTTCCTCCGACTCCCGGTCGACGGCGGTGACGATGTCCGTCGCGGTGCTCTTGGTGTCGGCCACCGTGATCGTGCCCCGGCGGCGCTCGACGATCAGCTGGGCCGCCTCGGCGGCGACCTCGACCGCCAGCTTCAGCAGGTCCTGGGGGTTCTCGGAGTTCATGCAGATTCCTTCGCGGCCGGTGCGGCTGGGTTGGGGGCAGCTGGCTTGTGGGGCGCTCCAGGGCGGCGGAGGGCGGGGCAGCAGTCGGGGCGGCAGTCGTCCCAGCCCGGGCCGAGCTTGCCGACACAGGGCCGCTGCGGCTGCTCACCGCGCTCTGCGGCGGCTCGCTCGACGATCAGGTCACGCAGCATCGTCACGAACTGCTCCCCGGTGCCGGGAGTCGCAGCACGCGCCATCGGGAGGCCGAGCTTCTTCGCAGTCGCCAGTGCCTCGGTGTCGAGGTCGTAGATGACCTCCATGTGGTCACTGACGAACCCGATCGGTACTACGGCGACACCGGGCACACCGGCAGCTGCCAGCTCCTCCAGGTGGTCGTTGACGTCCGGCTCCAGCCACGGCACCTGCGGCGGGCCGGACCGCGAGCAGTAGACCAGGGCGGTCCTGCGCTCGACCCCGGTACGCCGCTCGATCTCCGCGCTGATCTCGGCGGCCACGTCCTCGTGCCAGCCGACGTACGCGTTGCCGTCGGGTCCACTAGTCGCGTTCATAGCGGTCGGGATGGAGTGGGTCACGTAGGCGATCGCGGAGCCCTCAGGCAGCTTGCTGAGCGCCTCGGCGGTCGACTCGACGAACGAGCCGACGAAGCCGGGGTGGTTCGCGTAGTGGCGCAGCTTGTCGATCACCGGCGCCCCCTCGACCGCCGCGGTCGCGTCGGCCAGGTTCTCCCGGTACTGCCGGCAGCCGGAGTGCGACGGGTAGGCGCTCGTGACGATCACCACAGCCCGTCGTACGCCGTCGGTCGTCATCTGGCGCAGCGTGTCGACCAGGTACGGCGCCCAGTTGCGGTTGCCCCAGTAGATCGGCAGGTCGAGGCCCACCTCGTCGAACGAGCTCCGGAGGGCCTGCAGCAGCTCCCGGTTCTGGTCGTTGATCGGGCTGCGGCCACCGAACGAGTAGTAGTGCTCACCGACCTCCTTGAGCCGCTCGTCGGGGATGCCCCGGCCGCGGGTGACGTTCTGCAGGAAGGGCAGCACGTCATCGGGCTTCTCGGGGCCACCGAAGGAGAGCAGCAGGACGGCGTCGTAGGGAGTCGGATCAGGGGATGGATCAGGCGTCGGCTCGACGGACATACCTCGATGATCCCAGGCGCGCCGCAAAACGATGCGCACGGACCCCTGGCCGGCAGCTAGGGTGAGCACGATTTCCGATGCTGAAGCCCTACGTACACCTCATGCGCCGCCCCGGCGCCCGTGCCTTCTTCGTCGCCGGGATCGTCGGGCGTATGCCGATCTCGATGATCGGGCTCGGCATCGTCATCCTGATCGCCCGGGAGAGCGGCTCCTACGGGCTGGCCGGCGCGGTCTCCGGCGTCGCGGTGGTCGCGGGAGCGCTCACCGGGCCGATCCAGGGCCGGCTCGTCGATCGGTTCGGCCAGCGTGTGCTGCTGCTCGTCGGCACGGTGCTCTGCACGATCGGGCTGGCCGGCCTGCTGGTCGCGGTCCGGGCCGACGCGCCGTCCTGGGTGCTGTACCTGGTCTCGTTCGTTGCCGGTGGCACCCGTCCGCAGGTCGGCTCCTTCGTCCGCGCGCGCTGGACCCATCTGCTCGGCCGGGGCCGGGCGCTGCAGACCGCCTTCGCGCTCGAGGCCGTCGGCGACGAGGTGGTCTTCATCGTCGGCCCGGTCCTGGTCACAGCCCTCGCCACCCAGGTCAACCCGTACGCCGCCCTGGCGTCGGCCGGCGTCCTCGGTCTGGCCGGCGGCATCTGGCTGGCGGCGCTACGGGCCTCCGACCCGCCTGGCCGGGGCAAGTCCGACGGCACGGAGAAGGCGCCCCTTCCCTGGCTCTCGTTGCTCCTGCTCAGCATCATCGGGCTGGGTCTGGGAGCCACGCTGGGAAGCGCTGAGGTGGTCACTGTCGCGTTCACCGCCGAGGTGGGCCAGCCGGGCATGTCGGGCGTCGTACTGGCTGTGTGGGCGCTTGGGTCGCTGCTGGCGGGGCTCTGGTACGGGTCCGTGCACTGGCGGGCGCCGGTCGAGCGGCGGTTGCTGCTCGGGACCATCGCGCTGGCCATCACGCTGGCTCCGCTGCCATGGGTCGGGAACATCCTCGTGCTGGGTGCGGTCCTGTTCGGAGCGGGGCTCACGATCGCGCCGACGATGGTCGCGGTCACCGCCTGCGTCGAGGAATGGGTTCCGCCGCAGCGCCTGACCGAAGCGATCACCTGGACCGTCACCGGCCTGCTACTCGGTGTTGCCCCAGGCAACGCCGCGGCCGGGCACGCGGTCGACCTCTGGGGCGCGTCGACGGCGTACTGGGTGCCGGTCACCATCGGCATCGCCTGCGCGCTGGTCGCCAGCGTCTCGGTGACCTTCGCGCGGCCGCGCACCCGCTTCGCCCACAATTGAGGCTTGAGTCTCCCCCGATGGGAGACGCGAGGGTGGTGGCATGAACGAGCTCTACTCGATCGGTGAACTGGCCCGGCGTACCGGCTTGTCGGTCAAGGCCATCCGGTTCTACTCCGATCGCGGGCTCGTACCGCCGACCGACCGCAGCCCCGCCGGCTACCGCCGCTACAGCCTCGCTGACGTCGCTCGCCTGGATCTGGTCCGCTCACTGCGTGAGCTCGGACTCGATCTGGACACCATCCGCAAGGTTCTGGACCAGGAGTCAGCGCTCTCCGACGTCGCCGCGGCGCACGCCGAGGCACTGACCGTCCAGATCCGGACCCTGCGGTTGCGACGCGCGATCCTCACCGCGGTGGCCGAGCGCGGCTCGACTCCCGAGGAGCTGAACCTCATGCACCGCCTGGCCCGACTCTCCGAAACCGAACGGCAGCACCTGCTCGACGACTTCCTCGACAGCGTCCTCGGACCCGACCCGCTGTTCGGCGGTCTCCGGAGAACGCTGACTGCCGAACTCCCGGACCACCCGTCACCCGAACAGCTCTCAGCCTGGATCGAGTTGGCCGAGCTCACCCAGCAGCCCGGTTTCCGCGACGCCGTACGGCAGCTGGTGGCCGACTACAAGTCCGCCGATCTCCAGCCCGACCTCGTGGCCAGGATCCGCTCGCAGGTCCGGCCCGCTCTGACTGCAGGCATCGCGCCCGACTCGCCTGCCGCTCGGCCGATCGTCGAGGCGGTTCTGTCGGAGTACAAGGCGACCGTGGGCTCGGGCTCGGGCTCGGGCGCGGGCTCGGGTGAAGGTGAGCGTCTGATCGAGTTGCTCCGGACAGCGAACGACCCGCGCTGGGCGCGCTACCTGGAACTGCTTGCCATCGTCAACGAATGGGCACCGCCCGAGCCGCTCACTCCGACGTACGAGTGGACCATCGAAGCCCTAGGTCATGCGGGGTAGTGGGGCGTTCCAGCCGCGGCGAATCGCGAACAGCCGGATGACGAAGCAGACGATCGCGGCCGCGAGGGTGGTCCAGGCCGCGTTGTAACCCAGGGCGTCGACGACCACCACGATGCCGGCGCCCAGGAAGGCAGGAGTCGCGTAGATCTCGCTGCGCAGTACGACGGGGACGCGGTTGGAGAGCAGGTCGCGGATGACTCCGCCGCCGATCCCGGTGATCGTGCCGACCAGGGCTGCCGACAGCGGGGGCAGGTCGTACTCCAGAGCCTTGCGGGCGCCGGTGACGCAGAACAACGCGAGCCCGGCCGCGTCGAAGATGTTCACCAGCCGCTCGACCCGACCGATCCCGGGATGCAGGAAGAACGTGATCAGCCCGGCGGTGACCGGCACCACCAGGTATCGCCAGTCGACCAATGCGGCCGGCGGTGTCGCCCCGATCAGCACGTCGCGGATGAACCCACCACCCAGGCCGGTCACCAGCGCGAGCACCTGGATGCCGAACACATCCAGCTTCTTCCGCACCCCGACCAAGGCTCCCGTGATCCCGAACACGAAGATCCCGACGAGATCAAGCACCTGCAGAGCCCATCCGTTCACCAGCGAACCGTAGCGCGTGGAATCGGCAGAACCAGCAGCGCTCACCGGCTGGGACGCCTACGCTTCCGCCATGAGCGGACCGCCCGTCGTCGACTACACCGCCACCTCGGCGAGGCCGCCCTGGAGCGCGCTCCCCGAGGCCCTCCGTACTGCGTTGGCCGTTGCCCTGGGCACCGAGATTGCCGAGGCCGGCCCTTCGGTCGGCTCCGGCTTCACCGGCGGTTTCGCGGCTCCAGTCACCTTGGCCGACGGTCGCGAGGTGTTCGTGAAGGCCGCCCATGAGTCCCAGCACCCCTACACGGCGTACCAGCGCGAGGCCGAGCTGGTCCCGCGCCTGCCCAGCACGATCCACGTCCCCCGCATCATCGCCACCGCCCACGCCACCGAACTCGCCGACTCGCGCACCCACGGACGGTGGTTCGCGGTTGCGGCTGAGCGGGTGGAGGGACGGATGCCCGGCCTCCCCTGGACCGCCGAGGACTTCGCGACCGTCACCGCCACCTGCGAGTCGATGGCCGCCGCCCTCACCCCCAGCCCGTACGCCGATCTCGAACCGTTCACCGCCCAGATCGAGTCGCGCGACTTCCCGCGCCGGCGGCCGGCCGAGATCCTGGCCGGCGACGAACCGCTCCCTGACGGGTTCCAGCGCTGGCTGCCCGCTCGCCTGCAGGAGCTCCAGGACCTGGTCGATCTCTATCCGACGGCGCTGTCCGGAGACTCTGCGGTCCACTGCGACATCCGTCCCGACAACCTCCTGATCGACCAGGACAACACCTGCTGGACGCTCGACTGGAACTGGCTCTGTCTCGGCCCGGTCTGGTTCGACTGGGTCGGCCTCCTTCCGTTGGCCCACCGCGACGGCATCGACACGTTCGCCGCGCTCGAGGCGAGCCCGCTGACGTCCGCAGTACCGGCGGAGGATCTCGACTGTTACGCGGCCACCATCGCCGTCTACATGCTCAACAAACTCGACGCGCCGCCACCACCCGGCTGCACCCCGGAGATCCGCCGGCACCAGCGTCTCTACGCCTGGGCCTTCCTCGACTGGCTCGCCGTACGGCGCGAGTGGGCCTGACGCTCTAGCTTGGGAGTATGAGCAAAGGGCCGACCACCAGGTACAAGGTCGAGGTGCAGGACGGTGCGCGGACGTCCCGGCGTGAGGACATGGTGGTCACCGAGGAACCGCTCGAACTCCGGCTCGAGTGGCCCGGCCGTCCGCCTGAGCCGCTGGTCGTCACGATGCGGACGCCCGGATCGGACTTCGAGCTCGCGGCCGGCTTCTGCCTCGGCGAGGGGTTCGCAGTACGGCCTGGCGCGATCTCCACGGTCGCCTACTGCACGGACGTGAAGCTGACCAGCGAGCAGCAGTTCAACACCGTGACGGTCACCTTCGACGGGCCGCCCGACCGCGAACCACCCCAGCGGTACGGCGTCACCTCCGCCGCCTGTGGTGTGTGCGGCCAGCAGAGCCTGGACGAGCTCGCCGAACGCGACTACGCCCCGGTCGACCCGGTGGAGGTCCCGCTGGACGTCGTACTGCGGCTGCCCGAACTCCTCCGCGAGGCGCAACCCACCTTCGGCCGGACCGGCGGGCTCCACGCGGCCGGGCTCTTCACCGCCGACGGCCGCCAGGTCGTCGTACGGGAAGACGTCGGCCGTCACAACGCTGTCGACAAGGCGGTCGGCTGGACCGTCCTCAACCAGCAGAGCCGCAACGGTCTGGTGCTGGTCGTGAGCGGGCGGATGGGCTACGAGATCATCCAGAAGGCGGTCGCCGCGGGTATCGGGATGATCGTCGCGGTCGGCGCTCCGTCGAGCCTGGCGGTCGACCTGGCCAGGCGGTTCGACGTCACCCTGGTCGGCTTCACCCGCGGCGAGCGCTGCGTGATCTACAGCGCGCCCGATCGCGTCCTGCGCTGACCCAAGCTGACCCAAGCTGACCCGCGCTGACCCGAGGCGCTGACCCATCCGGCGGCCGGGCCGCTCCGAACACCATCCGACCACAGTCACCGACGACCCCGAGGATGCCACCGTGAGCGAGGAAACGGCCCTACCGTGGCCGCGGGTGGTCGATCCGGCCGCCGGCAGCCCGGCCGACCTGATGGCGCGGGTGGCCCGCGGTGACGCGGATGCGTTCGCCCAGCTGTACGACCTGATGGCGCCGCGCGTCTACGGCGTGATCCGGCGGGTCCTGCGCAACCCGGCCCAGTCCGAGGAAGTCACTCAGGAGGTGATGGTCGAGATCTGGCGCACCGCCACCCGGTACGACGCCGAACGCGGCTCGCTCACCTCCTGGGTGCTGACGATGGCTCATCGCCGGGCGATCGACCGGGTCCGCTCCGAGCAGTCGTCCACCGACCGCGAGCAGGCGATCGCGGCGGCCAGCGCCACCACGGAGTACGACGAAGTGGCCGAGGCGGTCACCACGAATCTCGAGGTCGAGCAGGTCCGGCACTGTCTGTCCTCGCTGACCGAGCTGCAGCGGGAGTCGGTGACGCTGGCCTACTACGGCGGATACTCGTACCGGGAAGTGGCCGAACTGCTGGACGCCAAGCTGGCGACGATCAAAGCACGCATGCGCGACGGCCTGATCCGGCTGCGCGACTGCCTGGGAGTGACGGGGAGGTGAGGGCCATGACGACACCGGAAGTGCACGCGCTCACCGGACCCTACGTACTGAACGCTTTGCCCGAGGACGAGCGAGTTGGTTTCGAGGCGCACCTCGCCGACTGCCCGTCCTGCAGCGCGGAGGTCGCCGAACTGCGCGAAGCCGCCAACAAACTCGGTACGGCGGTCGCCACCGAACCGCCACCGGCGTTGAAGGCGCGCGTGCTCGCCGAGATCGCCACTACCCGGCAGCTCCACCCGCTGGTCAAACCCGAAGCACCGGCCCCCGAGCCGGCGGCCCAGGTACGCCGGAAGTTCAACCGCCGCTCCTTCTTCAGCCTCGCCGCGGCCGGCCTCGCCGTCGCCGGGGCCGGCGGCATCGCGATCGACCAGTACCGCGACAACCGCCGCACCCAGCAGGAGAACGAGCAACTCGCCGCCCTCCTGGCCGAGTCGGACGCCCAGACGGTCCGCGGCAACCTCAAGAGCGGCGGCCAGGCGACCGTCGTGATGTCCCCGGCCAAGGACCGCGCCATCGTCCTGCTCCACAACCTCCCCAAGCTCCCAGAGGACAAGACCTACCAACTCTGGCTGATGGACAAGTCCCGCGACATGCACTCGATAGGCCTGGCCACCACCGACCAGCCCAAACTCATCCAAGGCGGCATCGTCGGCAAGATCGCCCTCGGGGTCACCGTGGAGAACAGGCCAGGAGCCACCGAACCCACCCTCAGCACCGCCACCGTCATTCCGATGGCCTGATCACCGACGCTCGGGGGAATCGGCCAGCAGAGTGTCGATTTCCTCCCGGGTGGCGTCTGGAAGAGGGCCGTAGGAGATGGCGGCGGCGTGTTCGGCCGCTTGGTCAGGGGTGCGGGCTCCGGGGAGCGGGACGATGCGCTCGTCGAGGGCCCACAGGTAGGCGAGGGCGCCTTGGGTCAGCGAGCGGCCGTCGGTGGTGAGGAGTTCGCGGACGGCTTCCAGACGCTTGAGCCAGTCGGCCATCGCCTCGTCGTCGAAGTACGTCCACCACGGGGTGTCCCGGCGTACGTCGTCCTCGCCCGGGCGGTTCGCCAGGTTGTACTTGCCGGTCAGCAGGCCCATCGCGAGCGGAGTCCGCGCCAGTACGGCGAAGTCCTGCTCGTGCGCGGCCTTCAGCACCTCCGGGTTGTGCCCGAAGACGTTGAGCTGCGACTGCACGCTGACCGCCGTCGACTTCCCGAAGGCCGCGATCATCTCCGGCGAGTCGTCGCTGGTGCCGAAGTCCTTGATCTTGCCCTCGGCAACGAGTTCCTCGAGCGTCGCCACGATGTCCTCGACCGGGGCGTGGCCGCGGTCGTGCAACTGGTACAGATCGATCGCCTCGACGCCGAGCCGCCGCAGGCTCGCTTCACACGCGGCCCGGATCGCCCCCGGCGACGTGTCCTTCCCGCCACCCGTCCGAGTCGCCTCGTCGAAGCGGTTGCCGAACTTCGTCGCCACGACCACCTCGCTCCGTAGGTCGGCCGGCAGCTGAGCCAGGGCCCTGCCCACCACCCGCTCGCTGTGCCCGGCGCCGTACACGTCCGCCGTGTCCAGCAACCGGATGCCGGCGTCGACCGCAGTGTGGATCATCCGGATGCTGACCTCGTCGTCCACCTCGCCCCAGCCCGCGGGCCGACCGTCGAACTGCCACGGTCCCCCGATCGCCCAGCACCCGATCCCCAACGCGCCGGTACGACGTCCGCCGCGTCCGAGCCGTCGTTGCGTCACCTCTGTCATCGTCTTCTCCTTGTCCTCCGCAGGGCATGCGGAGCCACGGCAGCACGCGGACGCGTGTGCCTGATCGTCAATCAGTCAGTTGGTCGGTTCAGTCGCGAGGCGGCGGATCGAGACCGTCCTCGGCGGCCTGGTAGGCCGCGATCTTCCAGTCGATCACCTCGAGGTCGGCTTCCAGCTGCCGCAGATCCGCGATCACCTTCGCCCGGTGCTCGCGCAGCAACGCGAGCCGCCCGGCCCGATCCCGGTCCCCTTCGCGCACGTGCTTGGTGAACCGCCGGACCTGCTCGATCGGCATCCCGGTCCGCCGCAGCCTGATCAGCACGTCCAGCAACCCGATGCTGAGCTCGTCGAACCGCCGCCGCCCACCACCGTCCCGCGGCAACTCCCCGAGCAGCCCTTCGCGGTCGTAGTACCGCAACGTGTCGATGGACAACCCGGTCAACCGAGCCGCCTCACCAATCGTCACGCCACCATCCGGCACCTGGATCGAGGTCATGCCCCTACCCAACTACCTGGACCCCACTCCAGGTCAAGCCGATCAGGACTCGAGTTTGAGGAAGGTGGCTCGGGGGACGTATTCGTAGCGGTCGGGCATGCAGGTGAGGATGATGACCTGGCCGTGGTCGCCGGCGCGGCCGAGGAGGGCGCCCATGTCGCGGAGGCGGGCCTTGTCGGACCAGCCGAGGGCGTCGTCGAAGATGACCGGGACGCTGCCTTCGCCGGTGCTGACCAAGTGGCTGATCGCCAGCCGGGTGATGATCGCGAGTTGCTCCTGGGCGCCGGTCGAGAGGGCGTCGACGCGGAGCCGGGCACCGTCGAGTTCGCGTTCGGCGACGGCCAGGTCGTCGTCCAGCCAGACCCGGAACGACGGGCCGTAGACGCTGCGGCCGAGCGCCTCGATCCTGCTCTGCAACGGCTCCGAGTACTTCGTCTGCGCCTCCGCGCGATGCCGGCCAAGGGTCTCGTAGACCCGGCGAGCCGCGTCCGCGCGACGCTTCAGGCTCTCGTGCTCGGAACGGATCGCGGCCAGCTCCAGCTCGGCCGCGTCGCGCCGAGTCGCCAGCCCGTCCCGGCCGGACTGCTCCAACCGTCCCTCGGTCGTCCGCAGCGAGTCGCGCAGTACGTCGCGCTCGCCCTGCAGCCGGGTCGCGACCGCCAGCGCATCGGCCAACTCCCCCGCGACCTGATCGGCTCCGGCAGCGTCGACCTGCTCCTGTACTGCGGTCAGCTCCTCCAGCACCGCCTCAACCTCAGCCGTCGCCTCAACCTCAGCGGCGTCAACCTGGTCGTCGGCCAGCACCGACCGCGCGGCTTCCAACGCCTCGACCGCAGCGGCCAACCGCTCCCCGGCCAACTCGGAACGCGCCCGCGCCTGCTGCGCCTCCGACCGATCCTCGTCAGCCGCCTTCCGCGCCTGAGCCGCCGCGAACTCCGCGTCCGCCAGCAACCGCTCCGCCTCGGCCAGCCCGGTCCGCGCGTTCTCCAGCCGTCGCTGCGCGACCGCGAGCTCACCGACATCCATCGGCTCGGGGATCTCGAGCTCCGCGAAGTCGAAAGCGTTCTCGTCGGGTTCGAACTGCTCGAACAGCGACATCTGCCCCGGGACGTCCTCGACCGCGGCCTGCTTGGCCGGCGGCTCCTCGGCCGGCTCGCCCTCGACAAACCCGAGCCGCGAGGTCAGTACGGCGATCCGCTCCGCCGGGTCACCGCCGGACGTCAACGACCGCTCGGTACGCCGGGCCTCCTGCAACTCCGCCGAAGCCAGATCGGCCTTGCGCAGCAACTCCCGCGCGGCCGGCAGATCCTTGACCCGAGCCTTCTTCAGCAGCTCCTTCTCGCGCCGGACCGCCTCGTCCACGGCTGCCCGTAACGTCGCCGCCTCACCACCGGCACGAACCTTGACCTCGACCAGCCCCGGTACGCCGACCACCAGCTCGCCCGACACCAGCAACTCCGCCGAGCCGTCCTCATCCAGCGACGACGGCACCTTGCGCCCGGACCCGGCATCCAACCCGGTCCCCGACAACTCGACAGCCTCGCCACCAAGCCGCCGTACCGACACCTCCGGTACGCCGGCCGCCAGCGCGGCGCGAGCCTCGACGACCTTCGCGCGAGTGTCTTCCAGCGCGCTGACGAGCTCGTCGTCGACCAGAATCGCGTCGAGCACCGCCCCCGCTGCCGCGATCCGGCCGCGCACCTCGACCAGCTCGGCCTGCTGACCGAGCAACCGATCGAGCTCGGCGCGATCCATCAGCGACGAGACCAGCCGCTCCACATCCTGGACTTCGGCCCGCCGCTCGTCCCGGAGCTCGAAGACCTCCGCGAGCGCGGCCTCGGCCGCGTGCACGGTCTCCGCCGCCTTCCGCGCGACCTGGTCGGCTTCCTTCCACCGCTCGGCCAGGTCGCCGTCGGCCTTGGTAAACCGCTCGACCTCGGCCAGCAGACGCTCGCGCTCGAGCCTGGTGCGGGTGTGGTTCTCCAGCCGGGCGCGGGCAGTCTCGGCGCGGCTCCGGATCGAGTCGCGGCGGAGCAGGATCTCGTCGGTCGCCTTCTTCCGTTCGCGCAACTCCTCGACGGTCAGCAGGTGCTGGTCCAGCCGGGCGGACAGATCGGCCAAGTCGAGGGCGAGCCGCTCGGCGCGGCGGATGTCGGCGACCACCTCGTCCATCGCCTTGAGCGCCTGCTCGGCGGCGAGCTCGGCGTCCGCGACGTGCTTCGCCGACTTGGCGAAGTCGCCGGTCGGGCGGCCACCGCGGGTCCAGTAGCGCAGGTACTCGTGCTCCACGGCGCTGACCAACGGCATCGAGGCGCCGTCGACCGGCGTACCGGATTCCGCGGTCACCGCGGTGATCAGTGGCTCGGCGTCGGCCGGGGTCGGCAGGACCAGCGACTGGCCCTGGCCGACCATCAACGTCTGCCACAACACCGGATCGACATTCTCGGCGAACAGCCGCTCGGCCTCGTTGTGCGCCTCGCGCCCGGTCCAGGTCTGCCGCCGGCCGGCCGGATCGACGACCGACAACTCGGTGGAGCGGTTCTTCAGCCAGCGCTTGGTGTAGGTCAGCTCGCACCCGCCCAGCGTCAGCTCGACGGTCACCTCGGGCGCGACGTCCTGGCCGACCGGCTGGATGTCGCGGATCCGGGTCGACTTGGAGTCGTCGGGGAAGTCGAAGACCAGCGCGAACGCCTCGACCAGGCTCGACTTGCCGACCTCGTTGTCGCCGACGATGACTGTGGTACCGATTGCAGGGAGATCGACCGTACGGTCCTTGACGCCACGGAAGTTCCGCAGCGTCAGGCTGTGAAGCCTCATCCCGCGTCCCGGGCCAGTCTGTGCATCAACGTGAGCGCCGCACCGGCACCCTCGTCGCCACCGGCCAGCGCCTGCCGCAACTCCTCCATCGCGGCCCGCGCGGGACCGCTCAACTGCAACGCGTCCAGGTCCGCCGCGTCGGGAGCCGGCCGGACCGTCCAGAACTTCGCCCACCGCTCGACACTGGCGAACACCTCGCCCTGCGCGTCGACCATCGCGTCCAGCCGGCTCAGCAGCGGCAACGGCAGCGACCCGTCGGCGGCGAGCCGGACGTAGGTCCGCTCCTTCTCCGGCAGCTCGGCGAAGAAGTCCTCCAGCGCGGTCAGTGACTCCTCGTCGTACAGCTCGGCGTGGTGCTCGACCATGTGCCAGGCGCCGACCCGGATCGGCTCGACCTCGATCGTCGCGGGCAACTTGGCCTTGGCCGGCCCCAGCGTCACCTTCAGCACGTTGCCCGGGTGCGTCTCCTCGGGCGCGGTGACCTCTTGCGTCCCGGAGAACCAGATCCGCTCGGTCACCTCGGTGGTCGAGTGCCGATCCCCCAGACCGACATAGTGCAGCCGCCCATCGGCAACGGCTGCTTCGAGAGCTGCCTGATCAATGGTCGGTACGTCGGACATCCCGCCGCTGAGGCTGGTCAGCTGCCCGTGCGCGAGCAAGATTCGCGTCGTGCCGGCGGGCGCGGGTTTCAGCTCGGCGTACCCGGGAGCGGCCGGGTCCGAGACCGGGCGGCGTGAGCGCCAGGGCGCGCCGACGATCTCGACGCCCGGCACGATCTCGAACGGCCTGCTGTCGGTCACGACGATCACGTGATCCGGCGCGTGGCCGGACCACTGCGCCGACGACCAGAGCGAGCCGGGCTCGAGCGCGTCGTGGTTCCCCGGCAGCAGCACCACCGGTACCTCGATCCGCTTCAGCGCCTCGCAGGCCCGCAGAATGGTCTGCCGCTCGACCTGGTTGTGCTCGAACACGTCCCCGGTGACGACCACGAAGGCCGCGCCGGAGTCCTTGGCGACGTCCCCGATCCGCATGACGGCGTCCAGCCGCGCCTGAGCCCACCGAGCCTGACCGTCCGGCCCCAGGAACCGGCGCATCATGCCCAGCTGCCAGTCCGAGCTGTGCAGAAAGGTGATCGAGTCGTTCATCGCGTTGAGAACGCTAACCCGCCCCACTCGGCTGCGCCCAATCAACACACCCACAACCCCCCGACTGCCCGCCATCCGAACACCGAAATCGGGTTGAAGCCGCTCCGGCGGGCCGCGAGGATCACTGCATGGACACCTATCTCGAGACGGAGCGGCTGGTGCTGCGGCGGTTCACGGCCGGGGATGCCGAACTGCTGGTGGCGCTCGACTCCGATCCCGAGGTGATGCGGTACATCACCGGTGAGCCGACGCCGCGGGACGAGATCGAGCAGAAAGTGCTGCCCGAGATCCTCGCGCAGTACGCGACACACCCCGATCTCGGCACCTTCGCCGCGCACGAGAAGTCGAGCGGGAAGTTCCTCGGCTGGTTCGGGCTGAAGCCGACCGGTGAGGCGGGCACCGTCGACGTCGGGTACCGGCTGAACCGGTCGGCCTGGGGTCAGGGTTATGCGACCGAGGGCACCCGCGCGCTGATCGACAAGGCGTTCGGCGAGCTCGGGATGGCGCGGGTGATCGCCGACACGATGGCGGTCAACACGAAGTCCCGGCGGGTGATGGTCAAGTCGGGGCTACGGTTCGTCCGGGTCTTCCACGAGCACTTCGACGACCCGCTGCCCGGCACGGAGTACGGCGAGGTCGAGTACGCGCTCGACCGCGGTACCTGGGCGGCCGCCGCCCTGAGATGATGCCGGGGTGCCTGACGACCAACGCCCGTACGCCGTACTGGACATCGACGCGACGCTGTCCGACACCAGCAAGCGGATCAAGTTCCTGAATCGCAAGCCGAAGGACTGGGACTCGTTCTTCGCACACGCCAAGGACGATGCCGTGCTGGAGGATGGTCTCGCGGTGGCGACGACGCTGGCCGCGGACCACGAGATCGTCTACCTGACCGGCCGGCCCGAGCGGCTGCGGCGGGACACGGTGAAGTGGTTCGAGGACAACGGCTTCCCCGAGGGCAAGCTGCTGATGCGCGGCAACAACGACCGGCGCCCGTCAGTGGTGATGAAGCTGGCCCGGCTCAGGACGCTCGCGCAGCAGCGGCGGGTCGCAGTACTGGTCGATGACGACTTGAAGGTCTGCGCTGCGGCCGAGAAAGCCGGTTATGCGGTGATGAGGGCCGACTGGGGACTCGATGCCGAGACCCAGCCGGCCCTCTTCGAAGCTCAGGAGAAGGAAGGCCGCACCTGAGCTATCTGTTGCCGGTTACTTGCTGAGGCCCATGATCAGCGTGTTCGGGTACGGCGGGTAGGCGGGCAGGTAGAAGTTCTGCACCTTCGAGCCGTGCAGGAACGCGTTGCGCGCGTAGATGAGCGGGACCAGCGGCGCGTCGGCCATGATCTGCTTGTCCAGCGCGGCCCACATCCCGGCGGCCTTGGCCCGATCCTGCTCGGCCGTCGCCGCGGCGATCGCGGTGTCGACGGCCGGGTTGGAGTAGCGGGACATGTTGTACCCGCCGTTGCCGATCTCCGAGGTCGCGAACAGCGGCTGGATGTTGCCGAGTGCGCTCGGGAAGTCCGGCAGCCAGCTCGAGACGGCCAGGTCGTAGTCACCCTTGGCGCCGGTGACCAGTTCGGTCCACGGCTCGTTGCCGAGCGGCTTGAGGACGACGGTGATCCCGGCCCGCTTGAGGCCCTGCTGGATCGCCTGCGCGACCGCCGAGCCGGTGGGCTGGTCGGTGTCGACCGCCAGGACCAGGCTCAGGTTGCTGACGCCGGCCGCGGCCAGCAGGGACTTCGCCTTCTCCGGGTCACCGGCCGGCGGAGCCTCGTACTGGTCGTACTTGCTGTAGCCCTCCATACCAGGGGTGATCAGCGTGGTGGCGATCTCTCCGCCGAACTCCGGGCCGCCCTCGGCGACCTGGACGGCCTGCTTGTCGACGGCGTACTGGATCGCCTTGCGAACGGCCGGGTTCGACAGGGCGGGGCGCTTGTTGTTCATCGCCAGGTACTGCAGCGCGCCGGACGGCGAGGTGGCGACGCGCGCCTTGACCGCCGGGTTGCCCGACACGGTCGGGATCAGCGCGGCCGGGACCGACGTACCGGTGGTGGCGGCGAACTTGTCGTCACCGGAGTCCGCGATCAGCCGCTGGTTGACCACATCGGCCTGCAGGCCCATGGTGAACACGATCGAGTCCGGCAGGCCGGTCCGGGCCGGGTCGGACGCCTTGTCCCAGGACGGGTTGCGCTCCAGTTCGAGCTTCGCGCCGGGCGCGTACGACTTCACCTGGTAGGGGCCGCTGGCAACGGGCTTCTCGCCGTAGTGCGCCGGGTCGGTGTCGGCCTTCTTCGGGACCGGCGAGAACGCGGGCATGCTGACGATCCAGGGCCAGTCACCGAACGGCTTGTTGAGCTTGAAGACGACGGTCGTGTCGTCGGGCGTCTCGACCGAGGCGAGGGAGCCACCCTTGTAGGGACCGGTGTACTTGTCGCCGCCGACGAGCAGCGACTTGTGGTACCCGAGGCCGCCACTCAGCTCGGGAGCGAAGGAGCGCTCGATGCCGTACTTGATGTCGGCGGCAACGATCGGCGAACCGTCGGCGTACTTGAGGCCCGGCTTCAGCTTGTAGGTCCAGGTCTTGCCACCGTCGCTGACCTGGCCGGTGTCGGTGGCGAGGTCGGGAACCAGCTCGGCCGCCTTGTCGGGCGAGGTCTTCCACGAGGTCAGGCCGCGCAGGATCAGGTGGATCGAGCTCGTCCCGAGGTTCTGGCTCTTGGCCGGGTCGAAGCTGATCTCCTTGCTGGTGGTGAGGATCTGGAGCGTGCCGCCCTGCTCGGCGGCCGCGGTACCGCCACCGCTGGGAGCGGTCTTGTCATTGGCGTTGCAAGCGGTGACCGCCAAAGCCAGCGAGGCCACGACGGCGACCGCTCGGGTAATGCGTTTCATAGTGTCCTCTCAGACAGTGGGGGGCTCGAGAGTTCCAGGGAGGCAGGCGGTTCCGGGAAGTAGCAGGCGGCCTTGTGGTCGGTGCCGCCGCCCACGGGCTCCAGCACCGGCTTCGTCGCACAGACGTCCTCGGCCTTGTAACACCGGGTCCGGAACGGGCAGCCGGACGGCGGGTCGATCGGCGTCGGCACATCACCGGTCAACACGATCCGGTCGCGCACCGCACCCGGCTCCGGCACCGGTACTGCGGACAGCAGCGCGCGCGTGTAGGGATGAGCCGGCGACGAGTAGACCTCGGCAGCCGGGCCTTCCTCCACGATCGTGCCGAGGTACATCACCGCGAGCCGGTCGGCCACCTGCCGAACCACGGCCAGGTCGTGAGCGACCAGTACGTAGGACAGGCCGAGCTCGTCGCGCAGATCGGCCAGCAGGTTGAGGACCTGCGCCTGGACCGAGACGTCGAGCGCGGACACCGGCTCGTCGCAGACCAGCAGATCGGGCTTCACCGCAAGGGCTCTCGCGATCCCGATCCGCTGACGCTGACCACCGGAGAACTCGTGCGGGTACCGCTCCAGGTGTTCCGCGGACAGGCCGACCTGGGTGAGGAGCTCGACCAGCTGCGCGCGGGTCGGCCGGATGCCCTGCGCCCGGAACGGCGTGGTGAGGATCGTGCCGACCGACTGACGCGGGTTGAGCGAGGCCTGTGGATCCTGGAAGACCATCTGGATCTTGCGACGCACCGGCCGGAGCCTGCGACCGCGCACCTTGGTGACGTCCTGGCCGCCGATCATCACCTTGCCGGCTGTCGGGTCGAGGAGTCGGGTCGAGAGTCTGGCCAGCGTGGACTTGCCGGAGCCCGATTCGCCGACGAGGCCGACCGTTTCGCCTCGGCGTACGACGAAATCGACGCCATCGACCGCCTTCACCGACTGCGAGGCGCGCCAGGGCACACCGCCGATGCCGAAGTACTTCTTCACACCGTCCAGACGCAGAAGTTCGTCGGTCATGGCGCGACCTCCGGCCGGCGGCCCAGATGGCAGGCGGCTTCGTGGTTGCCTTCGCCGGGTCTCGGCGTGAGTTCGGGGCGCTCGGTGATGCAACGCTCCCCCACCCGCTCGGTGTACGCGCAGCGCGGCTGGAACGGGCAGCCGGTCTCGACCGATCCGGGCGACGGCGGACTGCCCGGAATCGTGGTCAGCCGGTGCCGCGGCGGTACGTCGACCCGCGGCATCGCGCCGAGCAACCCGAGACTGTAGGGATGGGCCGCCCGGTAGAACAGGTCCTTCACCGAACCACGCTCGGCCGCACGACCGGCGTACATGACCAGTACGTCGTCCGCCACCTCCGCGACCACTCCGAGGTCGTGCGAGATCAGCACCAGCGCGGTCCCGAACTCCGTCTGGACGTCCTCGAGCAGCCGCATGATCTGCGCCTGGACAGTCACGTCCAGGGCAGTCGTCGGCTCGTCCGCGATCAGGACCTTCGGGTCGTTCACCAAAGCCATAGCAATCACGACCCGCTGCCGCATTCCCCCGGAGAACTCATGGGGGTAGTCCTTCGCCCTGCGGGCCGCCGCGGGGATGCCGACCAGGTCGAGCATCCGGACGGCACGCTGGAAGGCTTCCTTCTTGGAGACGTCGTGGTGCAACCGGTACGCCTCGGCGACCTGCCAGCCCACGGTGTAGTACGGATTGAGCGCGGAGAGTGCGTCCTGGAAGACCAGCGCGATGTCGTTACCGCGGATCTTGCGCAGGTCCTCGCCGGGCAGACCGACCAGCTCACGGCCGGCCAGCAACACCTCACCCCGGACATCGGCGTTGCTGGGCAACAGACCCATCACCGCGGCCGACGAGACACTCTTGCCCGAACCGGACTCGCCGACGATCGCCAGCGTCTTGCCCGGCGCGACCGCGAAGTCGATCCCGGCCACCGCCGGGACCAGGCCGCCTTCGGTCCGGAAGGTGACGTGCAGGTCGTGCACCTCGAGGACGGGTTTGTCAGCCATGGGTCACCCTCGGGTCCAGTACGCCGTGCAGCAGGTCAACCAGCAGATTCGCCATGATCACCAGGAACGCCGCGAACAACGTCACACCGACCACGACCGCGACGTCGAGCTGGCCGACACCGCTGATCAGCAGTTCGCCGAGTCCCTGCATGCTGAACACCTTCTCGGTCACGATCGCCCCGCCGAGCAGACTGCCGAGGTCGAGCCCGAAGATCGTCACGATCGGGACCAGCACCCCGCGCAGGCCGTGAACCAGGACCACCCGCCGCTCGCCCGCCCCCTTGGCCCGCGCGGTCGTGACGTGGTCGAGGTTCATCTCCTCCAGCATCTGCGCCCTGGTCAGCCGGATGTACGACGCGGACGAGATCGCCGCGAGCACCAGCCAGGGCGTGATCAGGTGCCAGGCCCAGTCGACCGGACTCTCCGAGAACGGGACGTAGCCGTTGACCGGCACCATGTTGAGCCAGAACCCGAAGACCAGGATGGCCAGCAGCCCGACCAGGAACGCCGGCGACGCGACGCCGACCAGCGCCGCACCGACGGCCAGCCGGTCGAAGAGCCTGCCACGCTTGAGGGCGGCACCGATGCCGAGTGAGACACCGACCACGAGCCAGATCACCGCGGCGCCGAGCGCGATCGACGCGGTGATCGGCAGCCGGTCGAGAATCAGCGTGGTGACCGGCCGGGCCAGCGGGAACGAGTACCCGAAGCAGGGGGCGTTGCACTGCACGGCCGCGGCGCCGTCGCCGTAGGTCCGGCCGGCGACGATACCGCGCAGGAACGCGAAGTACTGCTGGATCGTGCTCTGGTCGAGTTGCATGAAGTGCCGCGCCTGCTCCAACCGGTCCGGAGTACAGGGTTTGCCGCAGGCGAGCCGGGCGGGATCGGCCGGCAGCGCGTAGAAGATCAGGTAGACCGCGAAGCTGAGCGCGAGCAGCACCAGCAAGGTCGCGAACAGCCGGCGGATCAGGAACCAGACGAGGTCAGGCATCAGTTCGCCCTCCGCAGCCGCACGTCGAACGCATCCCGTACTCCGTCGCCCAGCAAGGTGAAGCCGAGAACCGCGAGGAACAGCATCGCGCCCGGGAACAACAAGAACCACGGGTCAGCGCCGGTATAGACCCAGGCGATGGAGTCCGAGATCGACCGCCCGAGACTCGGTGTCGGCGGTGGAACTCCGACGCCCAGGAACGACAGAGCAGCCTCCAGCCCGATGAAGCCCGGGATGGCCATGGTGGCGACCACGAGCACCGGGCCGAGCAGGTTGGGCAGCAGCTCGCGGGCGATCACGTGCCAGCCGCTGGAGCCGACGCTGCGGGCGGCTTCGACGAACTCGCGGGTGACCAGCGACCTGGCCTGGTTGCGGATCAGCCGGGCCAGACCGGCCCAGCCGAACACGCTGATCACCAGGATCAGCAGCAACCAGCGCGGGAAGCTGGCCGGCACAATGATGCCCAAGGCAATCATGAAGACGAGCTGCGGGAAGCCGAACAGGAAGTCCAGCAGCCGCGACACGACCGCGTCGTACCAGCCACCGAAGTACGCCGCGCTGATCCCGACCAGGGTGCCGATCACCGTGGTCACCACCGTGCACACGGCGGCGATGAACAGCGACGTGCGAAGACCGAGGACGACGATCGAGAACAGGTCCCGGCCGGTCAGCGGCTCGACCCCGAACCAGTGGTCGGCGCTGACCCCACCGGCCACCCCCTGCGGCGCGTTGCCGCGGGCAGGGTCGAGCAGGTTGATGTTGTAGGTATAGGCATCCTGACCGGCCAGCCTGACCAGCAAGGGCGCTGCTGCCGCCACCAGGACCAGCGCGAACACCAGCCAAGCTCCCACCCGCGCGCTCCGGTCCCGCCGGACGCGACGCAGAGCCTGACGGGTCGGCGAGACGGCCGCAGGGACCGAGGAACTCACGTGCACTCCTGACAACGATGGACTGAGACGCCAGCCGAACGACGGTAGGCCAGAGTCTCCCACCATCAGCCCACATCTTGAATGATGAGAATGTCAGTCCACGCACAAGGGTTTGCCCGGGGGTGCTGTTCCCAGGCAGTTACTCCTCGTCGATCAGTTGCCAGTTGCGGCGGGGGAGGTAGCGAAGTGCCAGGTAGGCGGCGGCTGCGCCCAGCAGGAAGCCGGGGATCGACCAGCGCCATCCGAGCAGGGGCTTCTCCTCGATCTTCAGCGCGGTGACCGGCGTGTCGCCGGCGGCCGCCCCGTCCGGCTCCGGGACGACCGGCGCGGTGGCCCCCGGCTCAGTGGTCGCTGGCTCAGTGGTCGCTGGTGCGGTGGTCGGCGGTGCAGTGGTCGCTGGTGCGGTGGTCGGCTGGCGGCCGTTCGCTGGTTTGCCGTGGAGCAGATCGAGTGAGACCAGCAGCTTGATCAGCTGGACGGAGTCGGCGGCGCGGTGCCAGAACCTCGCGCCAGTCAGCCCGTCGGCGCTGTCCAGATCCAGGACAGTCGAGATCCACGGTCCACCCGGCGCATCCGGATAGATCACGTCGGTCCGCCACGGCGTCACGTCGTGGATGAGCCAGGTCGCCCGGATGGCCGGCCCGATGTCGTGTGGCCCGGCTTCCCCTGCCGCTTGAGTGTCGAGCAGACGTCGCAGTTCCTCGTAGGCCTTGTCCTGGTAGCCGGTGGCAACCACTTTGCCCACGTCCGACGCGCTCAGCAGCACACTGGTCGGCCCGCCGGCATGAGCCGGCATCACGCCCACCCCGACGATTCCCAGCACGATCAGCAAGACGGTACGGCGTACCCATCGCCTCATGGCGGTCTCCTGTCATTCGACTGCCCCTGGTACACCGCCGCCCGCTGGCTGGTTCCGCTTCACCTGGTCAAAGCGACCGCTCGCGCCTTGTCCGGCACGCCTTCGAGGCGGAACGTCACACCGTCCCGCACCCAGACGAGCGTCGGCCCGGCGACCCTGACTCGCTGCTCGTCACCGGTGGTCTTCAGCAGCACGAGTTCATGGGGCGTACTGAACCAGAACGCGTCGGCGGCCGGCAGGTACTCCAGCTCCGAGTAGTACTTCTTCAGGTACATCGGCGACGGCTCCGCCTGGAACTGCTCCAGCCGTACGCCGCCCGACCGCCAACTCATGGCTACGAAACCAGGTTTGGCCTCTATCGCCGTCGGTGTTCCCAGCGCAGCCGGGACGACCGGCGTGAAGCCGGCAACCTTCGACGCCTCTGCCAACGTCATGTGCCCAGCCACCGTCGGCGGAGCAGGTGCGCTGGACGGTCCACTGGGGACCTGCACGGCCCCCACTCCCCCGATGTTGAGCCACTCCGCCACTGCAGCTCGCACTGGCGGCGCAACCAGAGCACCGGCCAACAGCAGAGCCACGAGCGCCAGCAACGCGCGCCACTTCTCCTTGACGGTCGCGACGAAGGTACGGCGTACAGGAGGCTCCGCAACTCGCTCGAGCACCGCCGCGGCCAGCCCGTCGGCGACAGGTGGAACGACAGCGCTGCGGCCGAGTGCGCGGAGTTCGTCTTCCAACGAGCTCATCGCTGCACCTCCTTGTCCGGCAACTGCGCCCGCAAGCGCCCCAACGCCCGATGCAACCGCGACTTGACCGTGCCCCGCGGCCAACCCAGCACAGTGGCCGTCTCCTGCTCATCCAGCTCCAGCAGATAGCGACAGGTCACCACCAGCCGGTACTGGTCGGGTAGCGCCTGTACTGCGGCCAGCAGCTCGGCTCTCCGCTCATTGGACAAGGCCTGGTCGGCCGGATCGAGCACTGCGTCGTGCAGCACCGCCGACTCTTCCCGACGCGCCCGGCGACCTCGCGATCGCAGGACGTTGCGCGTCTCGTTGGCCACGATCCGCAACAGCCACGGCCGGAAGGCCGCCCCCTCACGGAAGGTGTCCAGCGCCCGGTACGCCTTGACGAACGACTCCTGGACGACGTCGTCGGCATCCGCACCGGCACCCAGGAAAACAGCGGCCCGCTTCGCCACCGGGGCGTGCAGCACCACCAGCTCGCCGTACGCGGCAGTCTCCCCACCCCGCACCCGAGCCAGAACCGCCGCCTCATCCCCTGCGCTGATTACGCCTCCCATCCGATCCCCGCACTGTCTCTACACCTCGGACATCCTTCTGGTTCCATCAAATCGTCTGGGGTGTCGGCGTCGGCTGTCATAAGGTCGAGGTTGTGCCAGAAGTCGATGCTTCCTTCCTAGACCTTCCCCGTCACGAACTTGCCGGTGCTGCCTTGCAGCGGGCCAAGGATCTCGGGGCCACTTTCGCCGAGTTCCGGCTCGAGCGCATCCGGTCGGAGTCGATCACGCTCCGGGATGCCGTGCTGGAGAGTGCCAGTGACGACGAGGATCTCGGGCTCGCCGTCCGGGTGATCCACGACGGCACCTGGGGATTCGCCGCCGGTGTCGCGTTGACCACCGACGAGGCGGTCCGCGTCGCCGAGCAGGCGGTCCACCTGGCTCAGGTGTCGCGGCCGATCAACTCCGAGCCGATCGAGCTCGCGGACGAGCCGGTGTACGACGACGTCAGCTGGATCTCGTCGTACGAGGTCGACCCCTTCACCGTGCCGCGAGGGGAGAAGGTCGCGCTCCTCACCGACTACAGCAACCGGCTGCTCCAGGCGGATGGTGTCTCGCACGTGACCGCCCACGTCGCCTTGGTACACGAGTGCAAGTTCTACGCGAACTCCGAAGGCACCTCCACCACGCAGCAGCGCGTCCGGCTGGGCCCGGAGCTCCAGGCGATCGCCGTGGACACCGAGACCGGCCGGTTCGACTCCATGGCCAGTACTGCGCCTCCGGTCGGTCGCGGCTGGGAGTACATGACCGGTACCGGCTGGAACTGGGATGAGGAGCTGGCCAAGATCCCCGGCTGGCTGGCCGAGAAGATGAGCGCTCCGAGCGTCGAGGCCGGGACCTACGACCTGGTGATCGACCCGAGCAACCTGTGGCTCACCATCCACGAGTCGATCGGCCACGCCACCGAGCTGGACCGCGCACTCGGGTACGAGGCCAACTACGCCGGTACGAGCTTCGCCACCATCGACAAGCTGGGCAACCTGCAGTACGGCTCCCCCATCATGCACGTCACCGGCGACCGCACTGCGGAGCACGGCCTGTCCACTGTCGGGTACGACGACGAGGGTGTCGCCGGGCAGCAGTGGGACCTGGTCAGGGACGGCATCCTGGTCGGCTACCAGGTCGACCGCCGGATGGCGAAGGTGAACGAGGACCTGCTCGGCACACCCCGCTCCAACGGCTGCGCGTACGCCGACTCCGCCGGGCACATCCCCATCCAGCGGATGGCCAACGTGTCCCTGCAGCCCGCGCCGGACGGCCCTTCGACCGAGGAGCTGATCAGCCGGGTGAAGAACGGGATCTACATCGTCGGCGACAAGTCCTGGTCGATCGACATGCAGCGGTACAACTTCCAGTTCACCGGGCAGCGGTTCTACAAGATCACCGACGGCAAGCTGGCCGGGCAGTTGCGCGATGTCGCCTACCAGGCGACCACGACCGACTTCTGGGGCTCCATGGAAGCAGTCGGCGGCCCCCAGACGTACGAGCTGCACGGCGCCCTCAACTGCGGCAAGGCCCAGCCCGGCCAGAGTGGCGCGGTCAGCCACGGTTGCCCGTCCGCACTGTTCCGTGACGTCCGCATTCTCAACACCACGCAGGAGGCCGGCCGGTGACGACCGCCATTCAGCTCAGCCCGCAGGACACCATCGAGCGCGGCCTGGACCTGGCCGCTGCCGCAGGGGCGTCGGGGTGCGTAGTACTGGTCGCTGAGACCTCCAGTGCCAACCTGCGCTGGGCCAACAACACCCTGACCACCAACGGCGCCATGCGCGGCTCCACGGTGACCGTGATCGCCACTGTCGGCGCAGGCGAGGGTACTGCGGCCGGCGTGGTCGGGCGTTCGTCTACGACCGACTCCAGCCTCGGAGAGCTCGTGTCCGCGGCTGTAGCGGCAGCACGCGAGTCCAGCCCCGCGGAGGACGCACGACCGCTGGTAGATGGCACTGTCAGCCCGGACTGGGATGCAGAGCCGGACGAGACCTCCGTCAACGTGTACGGCGACTTCGCCCCCGCACTCGGCGAGGCACTCCGCAAGGCCGGCCAGGAGAACCGCTGGCTCTACGGCTTCGCCGACCACGAGGTCGTCACCCTGTACGTCGGGTCGTCCACCGGACTCCGGTTGCGCCAGAGCCTGCCGCGCGGCTTCGTCTCGGCAACGGGCAAGTCCGGCGACCTGAGCCAGTCGGCCTGGGTCGGTGCGGCCACTCGCGACTTCAGCGACATCGACCCGTTGGCGATCGACACCGAGCTCAACCGCCGGCTCGGCTGGGCCGGCCGGACGGTCTCGGTCGACGCAAGCCGGCACCCGACAGTGCTCCCGCCTGCCGCGGTCGCCGACCTGGTCACCTTCCTGTACTGGCGTCTCGAGGGCCGCGACGCGTACGAAGGCCGCAGCGTCTTCTCCAAGCCTTCCGGCGGGACCCGGATCGGTGACGTCCTGTCTCCGCATCCGATCGGACTGCGCTCCGACCCGAACCTGTCCGGGCTGGAGACCTTCCCGTTCGCCGTGGCGAGATCGTCAGGCGGCTCGTCGAGCGTCTTCGACAACGGCCTGACCCTCAGCGCGACCGACTGGATCCGCGGCGGCAAGCTCGAGAACCTGATGCAGAGCCGCTTCACCGCCGACCTGACCGGCGCGCCCGCGGTGACCCCGTCGATCGACAACTACGTGCTCTCCGTCGACGGCGCCACCGGTACGACGGACGACCTGGTCGCCGGGCTGGACCACGGCCTCCTGCTCACCTGTCTGTGGTACATCCGCGTGGTCGACCCGCAGACCCTGCTGCTGACCGGCCTGACCCGCGACGGGGTCTACCTGGTCGAGGGTGGCGAGGTCACGGGTGCGGTGAACAACTTCCGGTTCAACGAGAGCCCGGTCGACCTGCTGGCCCGCTTCACGGCGGCCGGCGCCACGGTCCCGTCGTTCTCCCGCGAGTGGGGCGACGACTTCTCCCGTACTGCGACCCCGCCGCTGCTGGTGCCCGACTTCAACATGTCCAGCGTCAGCCAGGCTTCCTGACCTTTTGCCCAACACGAAGGCCCGGCACCCCGTAGTACGGGATGCCGGGCCTTTGTAAACCCAGACGACTCGCGAGCCGGCGTCTCTCAACCAGGTTCGCGGATCAGCAGGTGTCGATCAGCCCTGCGGGCCGCCCTGCGGCGCCGGCGGGTACCCCGGGTAGCCCGGCTCGCCGTGGCCACCCATGGCGCCGAACCGCTCGGCGGCCTTCGGGTCGGGGCCGTACTGGTTGTCGCCGGCGTTGCCCTCCTGCGCGTAGAACACGATGAGGACGATCCAGCCGATCACGATGGCGAAGATCAGCAACAGCCACAGCGCGGAACGGTTGGTGTCGTGCAGACGCCGGGCGGCGACCGCCAGCGACGGGATCAGGATGGCGAGGCTGAAGATCGTGCCGAGCAGCCCGTTGCCGGTGCTGTTCGTCGTACCGAGAATCCGGTCGACGATGCCGATCACCATGCTGATGATCCAGCTGAACAGCACGAACATCCAGAACTCTTTACGCCGCGCCCGGCCACTGAACTGCGCGTACTTCTTGAGAGGGTCCATAAACCAATGCATGAGGTGACTCCATAGCTTGAAGGTGAGACGCGGACCGAGCCTGTCGGAACACACCGGGTTCGTCAATGCAACATTTCGCTTTGGTGACCACACCGCAACACGGCGCGCCGCAGCTAGAGTTGGCTTTAGGTCGGATTCAGGTTGTGGGTGCGGGTTTTGCCTGGGTGACTCGCCAGAGGCTGCGGCCGTCCTCGGTGTACGCGTCGGCGCCGCCGAGCTCCCAGCGGTCGGCCAGTTCGTGCACCAGGGCGAGGTCGAAGAACCGGCCGGCGAATCCGTCCTTGGCGTACAGACCGTCGCCGATTTCCTGGCAGCTGCCGAAACGGCTGTCATCGGTCGACCACACCGTGTAGACAAACAGCCCACCCGGCCGGAGTACCCGGCGAATCTCGTTGACCAGGGCCCGTAGTTCGGCCCGCGAGAAAGCCATGTTCAGGACGACGTTGGCGTACACCGCGCCGACCGTCGCGTCGGCCGGTGGCAGCGGATCGCGGACGTCGTGCAGCGCCGCGGTGACGCGGTCGTCCAGTCCCTCGCGCTGCGCTTCGAGGCGGAGCCGGTCGAGAGCCGCCTCGCTGAAGTCGGTGGCGTGGACGCTGAAGCCCTGCCTGGCAAGGTAGAACGCGTCGCGTCCCTGCCCGGCGCCGAGCTCCAGGACATCATCGATGCCTGCGGCACCGAACAGCTTGGCCGTCCAGCGGGCGGCCGCCGATGGTGCCGCGCCATGCAGGCTCGGATCCTGTGCGTACGCCGCCTGCCACCGCTCTTGCTGAGCCCTCGCGAGCTCCACGTATCCAGTCTTCATCTTGCTCCCCGTGTTCGCCTCGCCGCTCTGATCAACCGGCAGACCCGCAGCAGCCTACGCGACGAATTGAGTAGACGTACTCAAGCGTGCACCCGTTCCACCTGGCGATAGTGAGCTTGACCATCGAGGAGGACGCCAAATGAACGCCCACCCCACCCCCTTCAAGTGCCCCGCCTGCCAAACCCCCCTCCACCTAGACGTCCACCTACCCCCACCCCCTAACCCCCTCCCACAACCCACACCACCGCAACCCGCAGCGCCTCCGCCCACACCGCCACGACCTGCTACAGCAGCCCCAAGACCCACGCGCGCAGCACCGCCTACATACCAAAGCTCTCTGCGCCAACCGGCACCGCCGAAACCCAAGCAGCCACGCAGGCGCCTGAGCCCCCAGGCAACCCTTCTCAGCCTCGGTGTACTGCTCCTGCTAGCCGCCGGCGTCACCTTCCTCGCCGTCACCTGGGACAGCCTCTCCATCCCGGTCCAGGCCTCGATCATCGCCACCCTGGCCGCCCTAGCCCTAGCCGGTTCCGTCCCGGCATCCCGCCACAAACTGGCCGGCACAGCCGAAGCCCTCGCCATCCTCGGCACCGGCCTACTAGCCGTCGACCTGTACGGCGCCCACGCACTGGGCCTCGACCCCGCCAAGGCCGTCGACGGCCTCGCCTACATCGGCCTCGCCGCCGCACTAGTTGCCGCAGCCAACCTTCTGATGTCACGCATCGCACCCACCGTCGTCACGTACGGTGTCGCCACCATCATCATCGGCCAGTTCGCGCTGCCCTTCATCCTGGCCGGGCAGACCGGCCTGGCCCTCTTCCTGTTCGGCCTGCTCCTCCAGGTGACCATCACCGTCTACTGGTCCGCCGCGGGAACGAAGGTCGTCCACCTCACCGGCACCATCTGCGCAGCCCTGGTCTTCTGGGCCCTGTTGATCACCGGCACCGCCCGCATCTACCTCAGCCTCGCTGCCCACTACTCACCCCAGGCCCGCGCAGATTTCGGCGACTTCTTCGACGGCTCCCTGACCGCACTCTCCCCGGTCCTCTTCACCACCCTCGTCGTCGTCCTAGCCGGAGCCACCGGCATCTTCCTACTCCGCACGGTCCCACTCCCCCGCGCCCTACCACCGGCTCTCGGCGAATCCACCTGTACTGCGGCCGCCGCCTTCGCGGTGGCAGCCTGTCTGCCGCAGCTCCCCACTGCCGGCCGCTGGCTGGACACCGCCCTCGCCACCGCCTTGACGCTCACCGTCCTGCTGATGCCCAATCGGACCGGCGTACGGGCTGCTGTGGCCTGGACCGCGGCCGGGGTCGTTGCCATGGTCAACCTCTTGTTCTGCCTGCTCGTCGCGGACGTCGTCCAACTCGGCCTGATCTCCGCGATCGCCGCCGCGTTGGCCGTCGTCGCCGTCTGGCGCCAGCGGATGAACAGGCTGGCGGGTTCGGTCACCGCCGGCGTCGCGGCTCAGCTTGCGATCGTGCTGATGACCTACGACGGCCTCTTCAACCTCTGGACCGGCGGCATCCTGCTGGCCCTCGTCGGCGCCGCGTCCATCACCATCGCCTGCCTGGTCACGGACCCACCGCTGGAGCGCTGGCTGCTCGCATGCGCCTCCGCAGCGGCCGTGCTGGCCGGAGTCTTCGCACTGCTGGAAGGCAGCAGCAGCCTCTTCGGCGCCGCACTCACCATCACCGCCGCCCCATTGGTTGCCTACGGCATGCGGCCCGCACACCGGCGGGCCCACCTCACGGCCGTACTCCTGCTCGCCGTCGCCAACACCGCCTTCGCCCTGGGCGCCGGCGCGACCACCATCGAATGGTTCACCCTGCCACCAGCAGCCGTGATGCTCGCCGCCGGCATCTACGGCTGGCGAGACCAGTCAAGCTGGATCTTCCTGGGCCCAGGCCTCCTACTCGGCCTGGTCCCCTCAGCACTGATTGCCAACAGCAACGACGACTACCTCCGCACCACCTTCGTCGTGGCAGCCGCCGTAGCCATCATCCTGATCGGCACCCGCTTCGCCCTCCAGGCCCCCTTCATCATCGGCGCCGGCATCCTCCAGAAGATCGCCCTCTGGCAGTTCCTCGACGTGGCCCCACTGATCCCCCGCTGGATCACACTCGCCACCGCCGGCCTCATCCTCCTCACCGTAGGCGCCACCTACGAACGCCGCCTCCAAAACGCCAAACAAGCCGCCCGCTGGCTAACCGCCCTCCGCTGACCTTCACCAAGGACGGTGGGGCTTGATGGGAAGCACTTCGTACAAGGGGTTGGGCATTTGGCCGGTTACTGGGATGGGTGGGCGGGTGTCTAGGTCGGTGTAGCCGAGGGTTAGGCGGTAGCCGTTCAGGGGGTAGCGGGCGAAGGATTTGTCTAGGAGGCCGGTGGCGGTCAGGCGGTCGGTGTGTTCTGGGTGGGCGGTGGCGTAGGCCTCGATTTCGCCGCGGAGCAGGCCCCAGAGGGTGTCGGGGGTGACTAGGTCGGTTTCGGAGAGGATGTCGGCCAGGGGGTTGAGGACGCCTAGGAAGAGGGCGTCTACGAGGTACTGGCGAAGGATGTGCCAGGGCTTGCGTGGGAGGACTCGGTCGTGGGAGTCGGGTTCGGGGCCTCGGGCCGGGATGGGGGTGGTGGAGATGTTGATGTCGTCGACCAGGTCCTTGACGACGAGGCGGGCGGGGACGCCTTCGGGGCCGCAGATGATGGAGAGGTTCTCGCCGTGGGGGTTCACCGTGATGCCGTAGTGGTGCATCAGGTGGAGCAGTGGGCGGACGAGAGTGGCGATGAGTTCGGCCACCCAGGTGGTCGCATCAGCAGTCGACGCGGCGATGAGCGCAGCTACCAAGGGTTCGCCTGCTGCATCCCTGTGCAGTACTGCGGCCAGCGGCCAAGCCGTCTCGCCGGCCCGCAAGCGGGGCGTCAGCGGGTCTCGCCAGATGCAGCCGAGGGTCTCGGTCCACTGGTACGGCACGCCCTCCGAGAGCTGCGGGTGGCGAACAGTCACCGACGCGACCTCACCGAGCAGCTCGGTCCCCAACCGGTTGAACACCTCGTCGCGATACCAGAGTCCCCGTAGCCATTGGGTCACCATCGGGGCCGCCAGGGTGCAGTGGGCCGGGATGCCGCGGTACACGGAGGTGTTGAGGATCTTCAGTGGCAGCTTCACCTGGTAGCGCAGGAGTTGCGAGACGTTCACCATCGTCCGGATCGACTGCGTGGGCAGGTAGTCGTCGGGCCCCTCCCCCAGCACCACGATCTCGCCAGTGGCCAACTCACGAGCCCACTGCGTCCGTACTACGTGGTCGAGCTGCCACGGATGACAAGGCAGCCACACATACGAGTCCGGGTCGACCAGTTGTGAGCGGAACGACTCCAGTGCTTCTGGCGAAAGCTCCCGACCAACCACCGCATGCTCCGACAGCTCGGGAGTCCCTCGGAACTCGGCCAGCCCACGACGTACGGCCAGCCAGACCAGGCGGAGCGGAGTACGGGCTTCGGGGGTGTAGCGGAGGCTGTCGGCGGCGGAGAAGCCTAGGCGGCCCTTGTTGGCCACCAGGAGCGGGTGGCCGGTCAGGTGGCCCTCTAGCTCTGTGTGGGACAGGCCTAGGAGGTCTGCGTTCGGCACGGCAGTAGAGGCCATCCTTACGTCGGCAGCGAGCGTGCTCGACAGCTCGGCCGCATAGCCGGCCACTGTGGACCCGGCGAGGCCCAGGATGCCCGCGGCGTCCACCAGGAACTGCACTGGGTCAGTGGCCTCCTCACTCTCGTCGTTGCCGAGAATGCCGGTGGCGGTACGGCGTACCGAGCCGGGGACAACCTGGTAGCTCCCGAAGGCGCCACGCGTTGCGGAGAAGGTGTAGGTAGCCGGGCCAAGCTCAAGGCGATCATCAACGGGTTGTAGCAGGTCCTCCGTGCAGAGCTGCGAGATCAGCCGGGCCAGCAGTTCCGAGGACCGCTCTTTCCAGCTCATGCGGGTGCCGAGAAGGTCGTGAACGCGGTGGACTTCGGCAGCCTGAAGATCTCGCGCCCGGCGACGCTGTTGAGGATGGTGGCGTTGCGGATCGCCCCGATGCCCAGGTCGGGTGCTGCTACACCGTGGCTGTGCAGGTCCGCGTTCGCGACGAACAGCCTGCCGGTCAAGGGATCCTCCGTACCGACACTGTGATCCCGGTTGACCACCCAGCGCCCGGCCGCGTCCTTGTGCACCAGCGGTTCCAGTGCTGACAGGAACGGCAGCGGCCGGTTGCGGTAGCCGGTAGCGGCCACCACCGCGTCTGTCACGTGTTGGAAGGTCCGCCCGCTGTCAGCGTGCCGCATGGTCAGCTCGATGCCATCCGCACGAGCAACCGCCGACTCGACTGCCACCCCGACCTGCAGCTCCACAGGCGCCACGGCCGCAGTACCGAGGTCGCGTTGGTACAGCACGTCGTGGATCTCCTCCAACGTGTCCGAGGAGATGCCCTTGTAGTGCCGCCACTGGTCCTTGACGAGCTTGTCGCGCACCGGCTCCTCCAGTGCATGGAAGTAGTCGACGTACGACGGCGTCGTCATCTCCAGCACGAGCTTCGAGTAGTCCAGAGGCGTGTACGCCGCGGTGCGGGTCAGCCAGCTCACGGCCGGCCCACCAGCTGCGTTGGCACGCAAGAGGTCCAGCGCGCACTCGGCGCCCGACTGGCCCGAGCCGACCACTGTCACGCGCCCTGCTCGCATCAGCTCGTCCCGGCGGAAGAGGTAGTCCGCAGAGTGCAAGAACCTCTCCTCCGGCAAGTCGGCCAGTGCAGCCGGTACTGCGGGCTCAGTCCCCACGCCCAGCACCAGGTGCCGAGCCCTGAACACCTCTACGGATCCAGCACGCTCCACTGTCAGCGCAAAGGTGTCACCGTCGAACACCACCTCTGTCACCTGATGCCCGAAGTGCAGTGAGTCCAGTTGCGCAGCACACCAGCGCAGGTAGGCCTCGTACTCCAGCCGGGTCGGGTGGAACTTCTCCCGCACGTAGAACTGGTACAGCCGGTCGTTGTCCCGCAGGTACGACAGGAACGACAGCGGGTGCCCCGGCTCCACCAAGCTGACCAGGTCGGCCAGGAACGACACCTGCAACATCGCGTCGCCGAACATGAGCCCGCGATGCCAGGTGAACTCGGGCCGGCCGTCCAGCACCGCCAGGTTCACGTCGTCGACACCACTGGCCAACGCGGCCAGGCCGAGGTTGAACGGCCCGCAGCCGATCGCGATCACGTCGTACGGGGCGGTAGTCATCTCAGGCCTCCACAGCGCGGGTGCGCATCATCAGTAGTGCTGTCTTCTCGGGGAGCTGTAGCTCCCCCTGGGGGACGAAGCCGGCGGCTCCGAAGGCGCGGACCGAGCCGACATTGGTGATGTCCGGCTCAGCGACCACTCGCGTGCACCGGGGATCGGCCCGGAACAATGCGTCGGCCAGCGAACGCAGCAGTCTGCGACCCAGTCCCTTGCCCAGCCGGCCCGGGTCGCCGATCGCCACGTGCAGACCCCAGTCGTGCTCCTGCCAGTCGTAGTACTCCGCCAGCCGGTCGTGCCGCACCCGGTACAGCTCGACGTAACCAAGAGGGTCGCCATCGATCGAGGTCAGGCAGGGGATGGAATGCTCACCCGCGGCCTGGCTCTCGATCTCCTCCGTCCAGCGCTCCACCGACCAGTGCTGCTCCCACCACTTCTCGATGTGCGGCTGGGCCATCCACCCGGCGACGGTCGAGGCGTCTGCTGCTGTTGCAGGCCGGAGGTCGAAGCCGTTGTCCAGGTGCAACAACGGCGCGACATCACACATCACTGCGCGTCCAAGCGAAGGGGGTTAGGCACCTCCAGGTAGACCGACTGCGCGTCCAGGGGCGCCACTACCTCGTCGATGCCGCGCAGCCTGGTCATCATGTTCGCCTTGCAGGGCAGCTGGTCCGCAGAGAGCCAGCGCTGCGCCAGACGATCCCCGTCCGGCCCGGCAGCCTTCAGTGACGGCAGTGCCTCCGACAGCCGGTCGCGGACCACACCGAGCAGCTTGTCCTCGTCCGCGAGCCCGTCCACGGCCAGCGAGCCCACTACGGCAAGCGCCTGGTTGTGGAGCATGTAGTAGGTCAGCCGGTCGTCCACGATGGCGTCTTCCACCACAGCCAGCGTCGAGTCGCGCAGGCCGGTCACCTCCAGCAGACCCTTTAGGTACGACGAAGCGAGGTAGTAGCCCTGGTTGTCCCGGTAGGCCCCACCTGCAACCCGCCCTGCGTCGTCCAGGCGGACCAGGGTGTTCTGCTGGTGAGCCTCCAGCCCGATGCCCGTCTCGGCGTACAGGTGGAGCATCGGTACGAGTACCTCGTCCACGTACGACGCCACCCACGCCTCTGCACCGCCATCGCCATGCCCAGCGACTGCAGCGCCTAGACGGCTGAACTCGCCCGGCCGCGGCGCCACCAGCCCGGCCAGACACGCGTAGTCGTCAATGCCAGCCGGTACTTCGCGCACGGCGACGTCCAGCCCGGTCAACTGCGGGCCACCCTCGTCCAACGCGATCCAGGCCGGGTCGCGCACGATGGAGAACCGCGGATGCGCGGTCGCAGTACCGGCGTCGTAAGCGGCATCCAGGAGGCGGTTGATCTCCAGACCTCGGCGCAGCTCGGTCGGCGTCGACTCGCGCCGGGAGTTCGTGATGCGCAGTCCCAGTGAGAGTTTCAGCATCACGGGCAGGTCCGGGTGGTAGACCGTGCGCAGGCTCGAGGTCGGGTACCACTGCGCGCCCAGCGGGCCTAGTGGCTCCATCCGGCCTTCAGCGATCAGTGCGGCGACCCGTGGGCGCTTGACCACATCCGCGGCCTGCCACGGATGCGCGGGCACCAGGACCCGCCCCTCAGGCGGAGTGATACCGGCCAGCGCGGCCATCAGCTGCAAGGCGTCCAGTCCCTGCAGTGATGGCGCGCCGGCCACCTGGTCCGACGACACCAGCTCGGCGTCCACAGCGAACCAGTGCACCGCGAAACGACCACCGAGCTCCGGCGAGTACTCCGCCAGCTCGGCACCGCTCAGTCCGTCCCGGCTCTTCGGAGCCGGGTGGTTCAGGTGGCCGTACAGCAACGCCTGCTCGGCCTCGAGGAAGCGGCCGGGGCCGTACTCCACCGGCTCGGCCACGAAGGTCGCCACGTTGCGGACCGACTCCGCCGTCCGCCTGGCCAGGTCGTCGATCTCGGCGGGGTCCGCGTCCACGGACAGCAATCGCACGAGTTGCTCCGGGCTCGCCGGCAAGCCGTCGACGCGGACATCGGTGAACTGGTGCAGCCCCGTCCGCGACGCGTGCAGCACGGTGGCCGTCACCGTCTCGTCACCGACCTGCAGCGTCAGCGGATCGGCGGTGACCGGGACTGAGGTCTCCCTGGTGTAGCACCGCAGGATCGCGTTCAGGTGGGCTTCGACTGCAACTTCGACTGGTGAGCTCACGCTGCTCCCTCGCAAGACAGAACGTCGTGGCCGGTGGCCACAACCTGGTCGAGCAGTTCTCCGATGTCCGTCGCGGTGGCGTTCGGGTTGAGCAGCGTCAACTTCAACGCCACCGCCGCCGGCCGGCCACCGCGGGCCGGGATCCTGGTCCGGCCGATCAGCACCCGCCCCGACGTCAGCAACCGGCGCCGGACCTCACCCTGGACGGCATCGAGCTGACCCGCTGTCAGCCCGTCCGCCGCCAGTCCCGGTCCCGCGACCCGGAACAGCACCGTGGTCAGCGTCACCGGCGCCAGCAACTCGAGGTTGCTGTCGGCAACGATTCTGGCCGCGGCGGTGTGCGCGAGCTCGTGACAGGTGTCGAGCATCCTGCCCAGTCCGCTCCGGCCGTATGCCGTCAGCGTGGTGGCGACTTTCACAGCGTCCGGCCGGCGGGTGGTCTGCAGGCTGCGGCCGAGCAGTCCGTCCAGTCCGGAATCGATGTCATCGGACGGGTTGAGGTAGTCGACCGAGCGGCCCAGCGCGGCGAACCGGTCCCGGTCCGCGACCAGCAGCATGCTCGTCGCCGCGGGCTGCCAGCCGATCTTGTGCAGGTCGAGCGTCACCGAGTCGGCGGCCGGCAACTCGGCCAGCAGCGGCGCGAGCCGGTCGGAGAACAACGCGCCGAACCCGTACGCCGCGTCCACGTGCAGCCAGACGCCGCGTTCACGCGCCAAGGCGGCGATGTCCGCGATCGGGTCGATCGAGCCGTAGTCCGTCGTACCGGCGGTGGCGACCACGGCGACCGGCGTCCGGCCGGGCTTGTCGAGCTCGTCGGCCAGGATGTCGGGGCGCATCCGGAAGTCCGCGTCGCCCTGGATCGAGATGGCGGCGTCCTCGCCGAGGCCGAGCGCAGCACAGGCGCGCTGGACCGAGAAGTGCGCGAACTCGGAGCAGAACACGACCGGCTTCTCCAGACCGTGCAGGCCGTCGGCCCGTACGTCGATGCCGACGGCCGCGGCCGCGCTGTCGCGGGCGATCAGCAGCGCGAGCAGGTTGGAGATCGAGCCGCCGGGCGTGAGCACGCCGTCAGCGGTGGGACCGAACCCGGCCATGCCGGCCAGTGCCTGGACCACCCACTGCTCGATCGCGAGCGTCGCTGGACCGGAGTCGTAGGTGTCCATCGACGCGTTGCTCGCGGACGCCAGCGCATCGGCGTCAACGGCGACCTGGAGCACCGGCGGCTGCAGGTGGGCTGCCGCATGCGGGTGGCTGAGGTCGATCCCGTCCTGGTCGAGCAGGCCGGCGATGAGGTCCAGCGCGGCCGACTCGCCGACACCGGTCGACGGGACTCGCGGCGCGCCCAGCAAATCCGCCGTACGCCGCAACACGGTGGCCGGCGTACCAGCCGGCAGTGGGCCGCGGTGACGGTCGCTCACTGCCGAGGCCAAGGGCCAGCGGCGCCGGCCCTCCACCCCCGGGTCGCGATCGATCGGGCTGTGCAATGCGTCGACGGACGGCATCCAGCTTCTCCTGGGAAAGTTGTTGAGTAAGGCAGCCCTTACTTAGGTGGCCCTAACTTACTAACCTCGGAGCTGTGGGTGTCAACCGGGGTGCTGTGCGTGATGCGACACAACGACAGCCGCCGCCCCGGACCTGCCGGAGCGGCGGTGGTTGGAGAACGACTCAGCGACCGTAAGGGGTACGGGTCAGCGTGAAAGTCGCCACAGTGAGCTGCGTGATGGCGTCGCCGTCGCGGACGACGCGAAGCTTCTCGCCGGCGAAATAGCCGTCCCGGCCGCGATAGAGATCAGGGCCGAGCGGCGAGAAACGGCAGGACATCGCACCGGACAGCTGCAGGATGCCGCCGGCGACGGACATCGTCAGCGGAGTGTTGCCCCAGTACCAATGCCCGAGCAGTTCCTCGCCCTGCGCGAGCTCCGGCTCGGGCAGCCACTCAGGCGGCAACGGCGGCTCGTACGACGCCAGCGTGCGCATCAGGTCGAGCGGCACCGACGCACACTTCCCGTACGTCGCATTGCCCAACGTCACCGCCCCGATCCGCCGGACGCGGTCGACGAACAACCCGGCCAAGAAGCCAGGCATCGACCCGGTGTGCCCGACGAACAGGTGCGGGTCGTCGGCATGCAGCCGCAACCCCAGCCCGTACGACGCGGTCAGCGCCTCGCGTGGATCGGCAGCCACCGGAGCGGCCATCTCGTCGATGGTGTCCCGGTTGAGGATCTCGTACCCCGGATCTATCCAGAACGCGGCGTACTTCGCCAGGTCCTCGATCGTGCTCCACAACTGCCCGGCCGGAGCCATCGCCCCGGAGTCGTACGCGGGCTCCTGCTCGAGCCGCCCACTGAACGGATGCACCGAGAACCCCTGCGCGGCGGGCGCCACCGGGAAGTACGTCGTACGGCGCATCTCCAGCGGGTCGAGGATCCTCGACGCCACCAGCTCCATCCAGGAGGCGCCGCGCAACCGAGCGACGATCTCACCGAGCAACGCGTAGCCGAGGTTCGAGTAGTGGTGCCGCCGGTCGGGTTTGCCGGCTGCCTGCGACTCGTCCATCGCCTTGGTGAGCTCCTCGAACGAGACGCCCGGATTGCGTTCCCACCAAGGGCCTTCGGGCTCCGCGTTCATCCCGCCCGAGTGCGCCAGCAGTTGCCGGACGGTCAGGTCGCCGAACGCCACCCCCGGAAGATGCTTGCCCACGGCATCGTTCAGCGCGAGCAAGCCGTCGTCGCGGCACTGCATGATCAGTACCGCGGTCATCGTCTTCGTGATCGACCCGATCCGGTACTGCACGTCCGGCCCGGGTGCCAGCCCTTGCCCATCCGCGAACTGACCGCGCGACCCGGTCCACACCAGTGCGCCGTCCTGCAGCACACCGGCGTTGATCGAGGGCAACCGCCACTCACTCTGGGCTGCCGCGACCTCGGCGTACAGGGCCGCGGCAGTGTCAGGGCGAAGCGTCACTCAAAGGCCTCCGGGGAAGGGCAGGAGCAGATCAGGTTGCGGTCGCCGTAGGCGCCGTCGATCCGGCGGACCGGCGGCCAGTACTTCGTGGTGCGGTCGACCGACTGCGGGAACGCGGCCTCTTCGCGGGTGTACGCGTGCTCCCACTTGTCGTTGATCACCGACGACGCGGTGTGCGGCGCGTTCACCAACGGGTTGTCGCCGGCCGGCCACTCCCCCGCCGCGACCCGGTCGACCTCGTGCCGGATCGCGATCATCGCGTCGCAGAACCGGTCCAGCTCACCCAGGTCCTCGGACTCGGTCGGCTCGACCATCAGCGTGCCCGCGACCGGGAACGACATCGTCGGCGCGTGGAAGCCGTAGTCGATCAGCCGCTTCGCGACGTCGTCGACGGTGATCCCGGTCTCCTTGGTCATCGGCCGCAGATCCAGGATGCACTCGTGCGCGACCAGCCCGTTCTCGCCGGTGTAGAGCACCGGGAACACGCCCTCGAGCCGCTTGGCCACGTAGTTCGCGGTCAGTACGGCGGCCTTCGTCGCCGAGGTCAGCCCTTCGGCGCCCATCATCCGGATGTAGGCCCAGGAGATGGCCAGCACGCCGGCCGACCCGAACGGCGCCGCGCTGATCGGGCCGACACCCGACTCGGGACCGGCCTGGTCGAGCAGCGGGTGGTTCGGCAGGTACGGCGCCAGGTGCTCGGCGACCGCGACCGGGCCGACACCCGGCCCACCGCCACCGTGCGGGATGCAGAACGTCTTGTGCAGGTTCAGGTGGCTCACGTCGCCGCCGAACTCACCGGGCTTGGCCAGGCCGAGCAGCGCGTTCAGGTTCGCGCCGTCGACGTACACCTGGCCGCCGTGGTCGTGCACGATCTGGCAGACCTCGGTGACGCTCTCCTCGTACACGCCGTGCGTGGACGGGTAGGTGATCATGATGGCCGCGAGCTTCTCGGCGTGCTCGTCGGCCTTGGCCCGCAGGTCGTCCAGGTCGATCGTGCCGTCGTCGTTGCCCTTGACAACGACAACCTTCATCCCGGCCATCACCGCGGAGGCGGCGTTGGTGCCGTGCGCGCTCGCCGGGATCAGGCAGACGTTGCGGTCTTCGTTCCCCTGGGCCCGGTGGTAGCCGCGGATCGCGAGCAGACCGGCGAGTTCACCCTGCGAGCCCGCGTTCGGCTGGATCGAGACCTTCGCATAGCCGGTCACCTCGGCCAGCCAGCGCTCCAGCTGGCCGATCAGCTTCACGTACCCGGCGGCGTCCTCGATCGGCGCCAGCGGGTGCATGTCGGCGAACTCCGGCCAGGTGACCGCCTCCATCTCGGTGGTCGCGTTCAGCTTCATCGTGCAGGAGCCGAGCGGGATCATGCCGCGGTCGAGCGCGTAGTCGTAGTCCGACAGCTTGCGCAGGTAACGCAGCATCGCCGTTTCGGACCGGTGCGTGTTGAAGACGGGGTGCGTCAGGTACTCCGACGTCCTGAGGACCGTCTCGGGCAGGCTGCCGCCGCCGAAGGTTGCGTCGTACGTGACTCCGAAGGCGCGGCAGACCCGGCCGAGCGCGGTGGCGTCGGTCTTCTCGTCGCAGGAGATACCGACATGGTCCGCGTCGACGAGCCGTAGCCAGATGCCGTTCTGGCGGGCGTTGTCCACCACGTCGGCCGCCCGGCCGGGCACGCGAGCGAGCACGGTGTCGAAGAACTGCTCGTGCACGACCTCGACGCCACCGGCCTTGAGGGACGCGGCGAGGCTGTCCGCGTTGCGGTGCACACGGTCGGCGATCGCCTTCAACCCGTCGGGGCCGTGGTAGACGGCGTACATCGAGGCGACGACGGCCAGCAGCACCTGCGCAGTACAGATGTTGGAGGTCGCCTTCTCGCGGCGGATGTGCTGCTCGCGAGTCTGCAACGCCAGCCGGTACGCCGGTGCGCCGTCCGCGTCGACCGAGACGCCCACCAGCCGGCCCGGCAGCGAGCGCTCGAGACCGGAACGCACGGACATGAACCCCGCGTGCGGGCCGCCGTAGAACAGCGGGACACCGAAGCGCTGGGACGAGCCGATGACGATGTCGGCCCCGGCCTCACCCGGCGCCTCGAGCAGCGTCAGGGCGAGCAGGTCGGAGGCGACGGCGACGAGGGTCTCGCGCTCGTGGGCCGCGGCGATCAGCGGCTTCAGGTCGCGGACGACACCACCGGACCCGGGGTACTGGACGAGGAAGCCGAAGAAGTCGCCCTCGGGCAGCCCGTCGGTCGTGTCGGCAACGACGACCTCGATACCGAGCGCCTCGGCCCGGGTCTCGACCACGGCGATGGTCTGCGCGAAGCAGTCGGCGTCGACCAGGAAGCGGTTGCTCTTGCTCTTGCGGTTCGAGCGGTGCGCCAGGGTCATCGCCTCAGCGGCCGCGGTGCCCTCGTCGAGCAGCGACGCGTTCGCGGTCGGCAAGCCGGTCAGGTCCGACACCACGGTCTGGAAGTTGAGCAGCGCTTCGAGGCGACCCTGGGAGATCTCCGGCTGGTACGGCGTGTAGGCCGTGTACCAGGCCGGGTTCTCGACCAGGCGGCGGACGATCACCGACGGGGTGAACGTGCCGTAGTACCCCTGACCGATCATCGAGGTGGCGACGGTGTTGCGCGCGGCGAGCTGGCGCAGCTCGGTGAGCGCGTCGACCTCGGAGGCCGGCTCGGGCAGCCGGAGCGGCTCGGTCGAGCGGATCGAGGCCGGTACGGCGGCATCCACCAGCGCGTCGACATCGGCGTACCCGAGGGTCTGCACCATCCGGGCGACCTCGTCCGGGCGCGGGCCGATGTGCCGGTCGGCGAACACCGCCGAGACCGGCGACTGGGGCGTGGGGGTGAAGGAGGAATCTGACGCAGTCATTGAAGAGGCTCCGATGCTGACAATTGCCGGTGGCCTCCCCCTCTGTCACGCAGCGCACGCTTCAGAGTCGCCTAAGGCACTCGGTCCATGGGCCTGAGAGGTTCCGGGGAGGAATTGCCCCTTCGGCGCCCAGCCAGACAACTTTGCTGGGACTCTCCCGAGTGCTGTGTACGGCTGTGGTCGAGCGTACCTCAGCCGGTCATCCGGGCGCGGCGACGGGCAGCCAGCTCGTCGTTCGCGTGCGCCTGGTCGGTCTCGCCGTGCGCGTCGAGCCGCTCGGTCGGCAGCTCCGACAGCGAGCCCTCGACCTCCCGCCAGACGCCGCCGAGCGCGATCCCGAAGACCCCCTGGCCGCCGGCCAGCAGATCGATCACCTCGTCCGGCGAGGTGCACATGTAGACCGAGGCGCCGTCGCTCATCAGCGTGATCTGGGTCAGGTCATCGATGCCACGCTTGCTCAGGTGGGCGATGGCACTGCGGATCTGCTGCAGCGAGATGCCCGCGTCGAGCAGCCGCTTGATCACTTTGAGCAACAGCACGTCGCGGAAACCGTAGAGCCGCTGGGTGCCGGAACCGGTGGCCGGACGCACGGACGGCGAAACCAGTCCGGTCCTGGCCCAGTAGTCCAGCTGGCGGTAGGTGATCCCCGCCGCGGCGCACGCGGTCGGGCCGCGGAAACCGACGTCGTCGGGCATCGGCGACAGGTCGTCGTCGAACAGCAAACCCTGGACGCCGGCGCTGGCGGCCGCCTCGGCGTGTGCTTCGGACGTCGACTGCGCCGTCAGATCAGTGTCGCCGGTGCGTGTCACGCCTGAGCCTCCCTGGGTACCGACTGGAACGGATCACATCCGTGGAGTTACAACACCCCACAACTCCTTCAAGGTAAGCCGCCACCCAGGCCCGGTCAACGACAACCGCCCCGAGCCGGAGGCGTGTCGCGCCACCGGCACGAATCGTTACCTGTCCGGCCTTGTACCAGGCAGGTTCAAATCGGGTCAGCTCTTGTCGAAGTCCTCGGGGGTGACCTGGTCGAGGAACTCGCGGAAGCGTTCGACCTCTTCCTCCTCGACCACCTCCTCGTCCTCGTTCTCGCTCTCCGGGACCGGGATACCGGCCTCGGCCAGGATCTCCTCGGTGCAGAAGACAGGGGTGCCGGTCCGCAGCGCCAGCGCGATCGAGTCGGACGGGCGGGCAGAGATCTCGGTCTTGTCGTCGAAGACCAGGATCGCCTCGAAGACGCCGTCGGTCAGGTTGACGATCCGGACCTGGCTCAGCGTGTGGCCGAGCACCCGGATGGTCTCGGCGAACAGGTCGTGGGTCAGCGGCCGGGGTGGCTCCATCCCCTGCTGGGCGAAAGCGATCGCGCTCGCTTCGGCCGCACCGATCCAGATCGGCAGGTACCGCTCGCCGCCGACCTCCCGGAGCAGCACGATCGGCTGACTCGAGGGCATCTCAACCCGGACTCCGACCACGTCGACTTCGCGCACACGTCCAGCCTACTCTGCACACCAGGCCGGGGCTGCCCCACCGGGGTCAGCGGGTGAGGCGGGAGCGGACCAGTGCCGCGTGCAACCGAACCGCGAGCGCCGCGAGCTCCAGTGTCTTGTCCTCGCGCCGTGGCTGGACCACCTGCTCGATCAGGCCCACCTCACGATCGGCCGCCGCCCGGAACGGTCGCAGGTGGCGCGGCTCCACGCCGTACTGCGCGAACTCGGCCGCTGCCTTGGCGATCAGGATCGCGTCGCCGTCGTAATGGTTGCCGCGGGCCACCACGAGGTTGTGGCTCTCCAGTTGTTCGAGCAGCTCGGCGGTGATGCCCGCCGCTTCGCGCAACTCGTCGCGGGTCAGCTTCAGCTCGGTCCCGTACGTCGAGAAGTCCTCGGCATCGGGCAGACCAGCGGGCTGAGGCAACTGTTCCGGCGCCGCGGGCCGGCCACCGGCGGCAGGCGGCCGCAGTCCCCGGTCCATCGCACTCAGGTGCTCTTTGATCACCTTCAGCGGCAGGTACTGATCCCGCTGCGCCGTCAGCACATAGCGCAGCCGCTCGATGTCGGCCGCGCTGAACTTGCGGTACCCCGACGCCGTTCGGGCCGGGGTCACCAGCCCCTCCGCCTCGAGGAAGCGGATCTTGGAGATCGTCACGTCGGCGAACTCGGTCTGCAGGAGCCGCAGCACCTCACCGATGCTGTGGCTCCCTACGGCGTTCGCCTCGGCCCCGACCCCGGCGCGCTCGCCGGAGTCTCCGACCGCTGGGTCAGGCTTGACCACTGGCGTAGTAGACCAGGCGGTACTTGCCGATCTGCACCTCGTCGCCGTTCGACAGGTGCAGCTCGTCGATCCGGTCCCGGTTGACGTAGGTGCCGTTCAGGCTGCCCACGTCGCGGACCTTGACACCGGAGGCGTCGCGGCGGAACTCCGCGTGCCGGCGGGACACGGTGACGTCGTCCAGGAAGATGTCGCTGTCGGGGTGCCGGCCGGCCGTGACCACGTCGACGTCCAGCAGGAACCGGCTGCCCGCGTTCGGGCCGCGCTGGACGATCAGCAGCGCCGACCCGGACGGCAGCGCGCCGACGGCGGCCTCGTCCTCGGCGGACAGCTGCTCGCCGGAGTCGAACCGCTCGGTCTCCGGCTCGACGCTGATCGGTGTGAGCATCGCGGTGTCGGTCACGCCGGGGGCGGCCACCGGACGGTCCGCGCCAGGGAGCATCGTTCCGCACTGCGAGCAGAACCTGCTGCCCTCGGAGTTCTCGTGCCCGCACTGGTTGCAGAACGGCATGCTGTGATCCTCCCGATCGCCGGCGGTCCGGCGACGTTCTCAGTTGGCCCCGTATGACAAGTGTGGACTGCGACCCCAACCCTCGACCGGCAGTTGAGGTCTGACGAACCTACCAGCTAGCGCCCTGTGTTCGAAGTTGTGTGAGTGATTGCGGTGTTCAGGTGCGTGCCTGGGCGCCGCAAGCGCCACAGAACTTCGGACACAGGGCGCTCGGCCCCGCGGCCGAAGTCGGCGCGGGGCTCTTGCGGGTGGTCAGCTCTGCTCGAGCTGTCCCTTGTAGGTCTCGGCGTCCATCAGCGCCTCGATCTCCTCGTCGTCGTCCACCTCGATGTCGAGCAGCCAGCCCTCGCCGTACGGGTCGGTGTTGACCAGGTCGGGCTGGTCGGCGAGCGCCTCGTTGACGGCGCGCACGGTGCCGTTGAGCGGCGCGAACAGGTCGCTGACGCTCTTGGTGGACTCGAGCTCACCGCAGGAGTCGCCGGCCCGGACCGCGGTCCCGACCTCCGGCAGCTGCACGTACACGATGTCGCCGAGCGCGTCCTGCGCGAAGTCGGTGATACCGACCCGCACCGGGCCCTCGCCGGCCTTCACCCACTCGTGCTCGGCCGTGTACTTCAGGTCTTCGGGGTACACCTCGGTCCTCCATCACTCAAAGGGAACTGCAGCTGAGGGAAATGCGCGGTACTGCGGTACTGCGGTACTGGTCCGGCTACTTGGTCGGGCTGGGCGCCGGGCGAGCGTAGCGATGCTCCTCCGGGACGTGCAAGGCAGTGATCTGGACCTGCGGCAGCTCGGTCACCTCCGCCGTGCCGCCGATCTGCGGACCGGTCACCTCACTGACCAGCCCACCGGGGAAGTTGGCCGCCTCGGCCAGGTTGTGCGACTCCCCGATCGCCTCGATCACGTACGGCGACTGCACCTTCTCACCGTCGATCTTCACCCCGGGCGGGTCGTCGACCAGATCGGTACTGGCCACCACCCGGACCTGCCCGTTGATCTGGATCGCCTCGGCGCCCGCGTCGCGCAGTTCCTCGATCGCGTCCAGCAGGTTGCTGGACTGCATCTTGGTGTTCGGGTCGTTCAGGGTGATCCGGACGCCGGGGCCCTGGGCAGGCAGCGTACCGGCCAGGATGCCGAGCACGCGCACCTGCTGCTCAGCCTGTTCGCGGGCGGTCTGCGCCTTGTCCGCGCTGGAGGTCAGCGTGTTCTTGCGCGCCTCGAGCTCGGTGATCTCGGTCTCCAGCCGCCGGGTGTTCTGGCCCAGGCCGTCGAGGATCGCGATCAGGTCTTCTCGCCGGGCGTTCTGGTAGCCGTCGTCGGCCCGGTTCACCCGGACCTGCACGACCGCCATACAGGCGACCAGCGCGAGCACGACGGCCACGATCGCCTGACCGCGCGACGGCTTGAAACCGGCGCGCAGGCGTCGCAGGGCCAGGTTCGGCGTCTTCGGCTTGGGCATCGGCGTCGGCTTGACCGGCGCCTCCTGCTCCACGGGCTCGACCGCAACAGGCTTCGCCTCAGCCGGCTTGTCCGGTACTGCGGCCTTCGGCTCAGCCGGCTTGTCCGGTACGACGGCCTCGGGCGTGACGGGCTGCTGCTCGTGTGCAGGCGACTTCGGCTCGGCCGGCTCCGGTACTGCGGGCTTCGCCTCGGCCGCCTTGTCCGGCACGGCAGGCTTGGGCTCGGTCGGCTGCTCAGCTGCGGCGGGCTTCGGCTCGGCCGGTTGCTCGGCTGCGGCAGGCCTCGGCTCGGCCGGCTGCTCGGCTGCCGCGGGCTTCGGCTCAGCCTGCTTGTCCGGCGCGGCGGGTTTGGGCTCGGCCGGTTGCTCGGGGGGCGGGGTGGGATCGTCGGTGCTCATGTCAGGCCCTGAAGACGTGGCGGCGGATGGCCGCCATGTTGGTGAAGATGCGGATGCCGAGCACGACCACCACGCCGGTCGACAGCTGGGAGCCGACGCCGAGCTGGTCGCCCAGGTAGACGATCAGCGCCGCGATCAGCACGTTGGAGACGAACGAGACGACGAACACCTTGTCGTCGAAGATGCCGTCCAGGAACGCGCGCAGCGCGCCGAAGACGGCGTCCAGCGCCGCGACCACCGCGATCGGCAGGTAGGGCTGGGCCCAGTCGGGGACGTCGGGAGCGACCAGCAGACCGACGACGACGCCGATCACCAGGCCGAGGACGGCGATCATCTCGGACCCACCTTCGCGTACCGCAGCGCGATGGTGGAATCGGCCGGCACCAGCAAGGAATCCTCCGTCGTGATGGTCATCCGGATCTGGAAATTGCTGACCAGGTACTGCACCCACTGGCCACCCGAGCTCTGCGCGAACCGGGCCGGCATGGTCGCGGTGTCCCCGATCGCGAGCACGGTGTACGGCGGGGTCAAAGAACTGTAGTCGACCGTGATGGCAGTGCCCGCACCCCGGATCGCGGTCAGCGACGTGAGCCGGTGACCGTTCACCGAGATCGCCTCGGCACCCGAGGTCCACAACCCGTTGACGAGTTGCTGCAGGTCGACGTCGAGGAGCCGGCCCTGCTTGTCGTCGGAGTCCTTGGCGTCGTCGACGACCGCCTTCAGTCCCGGACCGGTCGCCGCGACGGCACCGGTCTGCAGTTCGAGGTCGTCCAGCTTCTGCTGCAGCGCGGCGCCCTCGCTGGTGTTGCTCAGCCCACCGGCCTGCAGGCCCCGGACCTCGTCGGCCAGCTTGGTCTGCCGGCCGCGCAGGTCGTTCAACCGGCCGTCGGCCTGGTTGATCCGGGCGATCAGCTCTTTCCGCTGCTTCTCGGCCTCGGGCGCGCTGCGGTAGTTCTGCGACGCGGCGACGGCCAGCAGGAATCCCAGGAAGAGCAGCGCGATGACCAGGATGATCCGGTGCGACCTCTTGGGCTTGTGCCCTTGGGGACGCCGCGAGCGGGCCGCCACGGCGTACCCCTCGTCCAGCGGGTGGGCCATCAGGTTGTTCAGCAGCGACATGGACGCGTCGACGCGGCGCTGCCCGGGTGGAGCCTGGCTGGGTGGTGATCCGGGTGGAGACTGGGTCACGAGTTAACCCGCCGGGTCCTTGATCGGCTTCACGGTCTGGATCAGGTGACGCAACTGAGTGAAGTACAGGGCGCCGGCCCAGTAGTACAGAGCGGTCCCCCAGATCGCGAAGGCCCAGCCGAAGACACGGGCAAGCATGTTCAGCGTGCTGTCGCCGTCGCCGAGCAGGAGCAGCGGGAAGGCGTACAGCAGGCAGAAGGTCGCGGACTTGCCGAGGAAGTGCACCGGCAGCGCGTTGAACCCGCGACGGTGCAGCGCCGGCAGGGTGAAGGTGAGCAGCAGGTCCCGCAACGGCAGCGCGATCGCCAGCCACCACGGGATGATGTCGCGCAGCGCGAGGCCGAGCACGGTGGCGAAGATGTAGAGCCGGTCGGCGACCGGGTCGAGCATCTGGCCGAGCCGCGTCGTCTGGTTCATCCGGCGGGCGATCTGGCCGTCGGCCCAGTCGGTGAAGCCGGAGATCATCAGCACGACCAGCGCCCAGCCGTCCTCCTCCGGACCGAGGATCAGCCACAGGAAGAGCGGTACGCCGAGCAGCCGGATGAAGCTGAGCGCGTTCGGGATCGTCAGCACCCGGTCGGACACTTCCAACTCCGGCACGCGATCCTCCCCCTGCTCCCGAATCGGGCGACCGCGAGCGGCGCCCCTCTCCCGGTCGTTACTGTACTTGGGCCCGCCACGGGGTTTCGCCCGGCCACACCGGGGAAGGCCCGGTTCTTCCCCGAGTAGGTGAACGGATTCACAACAACCGGGCTACGCCGCCCGCGGACCGGTGACCCGAAGGTGATCCGATCGAGATCTTCTCGTAGCTGGAGAGGTGCCGAAGCCCCCGTACTACGGCCGCCGGCCGACGAAGCAGAGGAACTCGGTCTGCAGGTCGGCGCCGGCCGGGGGCGGGACCTTCGGACCGAACGCCCATGGTTGCCGCAACGCCTTGTCCATCGGCTTGAACTTCTCGAAGACGTGCGCGACCGCCTCCTGATCGAGCCGCTCGTCTCCCCCGGTCGCCCGGGCCAGGTCCCAGCTGTGGATCAGCACGTCCTCGGGCAGCGCGCCGAGCATCTCGCCGAACGGCATGAACCCGACCGGCGTCGGCAACTGCGCGTCGGCGCACGCCGGGTCGTCGATCGCCTCGACGAGTCCAGCGCCGATCTCACGCCAGGCAGCGGCCAGGTCGGCATGGGGCTCCGGCTCGGGCACCACACCCATCTCGGTCACCGGTACGCCGTACAGGCTCTTGGGCTCGGTGCCGCGCACGGTGGCCAGCACGCGGCGTTGCTCGTTGATGACGTGGGCAACGACCTGGCGTGCGGTCCAGTTCGGGCACGGGGTCGGGTCGTCCCAGCGATCGGCGGGCACGGCCTCGATCCGGTCGAGGAAGCCGCCGGCGACCCGGGCGAAGCGGTCAGCGTTTTCGGACATGACGAAGTAGACCTTCCTGCAGGTGTGGTGGAGTGCTGGTGGAGTAGTTGGTGGATCAGAGCGAGGCGAGCAGTTTTTCCAGAGCCGCCGGTACGCCGGTGCGCCAGCCGCCGTTCATGATCGTGTGGGCCTGGCGCTGGAGTGGGTCATCGGGGTCGAAGCCCTCGTGCAAGAGGAACAGCCGGGTGCCTCGACCTTCCGGCTCGAGCGTCCACGTCAGGGTCCAGTCCACCCGGTCCGGATCGGCCGCGTCGCGCCAGCCGATCCGCAGCACCTTCTCCGGTTCGAAGCCGAGCACCTCGGCCTGGACCAGCCCGGAGAACCCGGTCGACGGAGTCGCCCGGCCCTCCATCGTGTAGCGGTGCCCGACCTCCAGCCGGAAGTCCCCGGGCATCAGCCACTGCGCGATCAGCTCGGGCTCGGTGAGCGCCCGCCAGACCTTCGCCGGCGGATGCGGGTAGTAAGTGTCGACCTCGATCGTGGCCAGGTCGCTCATTCGTCCTCCATCCGGTCGAGTACCGTGCCGAGCTCGGACATCCGCTCACGCCAGAAGCGTTCGTAAGGACTCAGCCAGTCCTGTACTTCGGCCAGCGGGACCGGCTCCAGCCGGTAGATGCGTTGCCGGCCCTCCTTGCGCTCGCTGACCAGCCCGGCGTCGCGTAGTACGCGCAACTGCTCGGAGAAGCTCGGTCTTGCCATCTCGAAGTGGTCGGCGAGCTGTTGCACGGGCTGCGGCCCGTCGTCGCGGAGCAGCCGGAGCACCTCCCGGCGGACCGGACTGGCGAGCGCGGCGAACACGCGATCCTCGATGCCATCGGCAACAACAGTGGGACGGGCCATGGGTCGAGTATAGGTAGGTTTTATCCTACATATCAACTCCGGCCCTTCCCCGTTCTATGGTGGGCTGAGGTTTTCGGCGAGGGGAGTCCGCGTGAAGTTCCTGGTGCTGATCTACGGCAACCCAGAGTCCCGCAAGGTCTGGGACGGGCTGTCGGACGAGCAGAAGCGGGAGTCGATGACCGGCTACACCGCACTGAACGAGGCGCTCACTTCCGCGGGCGAACTGGTCGTGTCGCACTCGCTGGCCGAGCCCGAGGCCACCAAGCAGGTGCGCTTCGACAGCGGCCGGCCGATCACGACCGACGGCCCGTTCGCCGAGGTGAAGGAGCAGTTGGCCGGCTTCTACCTGCTCGACTGCGAGAGCATGGAACGCGCGCTGGAGATCGTCCCGCAGATCCCCGAGGCGCCGTTCAGCATCGTCGAGGTCCGGCCGATCCGGGACCTGAGCTCACTCGGCTGATGCCCACCATCGAGGAGCTGCTGCGCGAACTGGCGCCGCAGATCATCGGCCCGCTGGTACGCCGGTACGGCGGGTTCGACACCTGCGAGGACGCAGTACAGGAAGCGTTGCTGGCCGCGTCGCAGCAGTGGCCCGTCGAGGGGGTGCCGGACAACCCGCGGAGCTGGCTGATCACCGTCGCTTCCCGGCGGCGGATCGAGATCCTGCGGAACGAGGCGGCCCGGCAGCGGCGCGAGGAGTCCGTCGCTCTGTCAGCCGTGGAGCCCGCGGCCGCACCGGCAGTGGACGACACGCTCACCCTGCTTTTCCTGTGCTGCCATCCGTCCCTCACTCCCCCGTCGCAGATCGCGCTGACGTTGCGCGCGGTCGGCGGGCTCACCACCGATGAGATCGCGCGCGCCTTCCTGGTACCGGAGTCGACGGTCGGGCAGCGGATCAGCCGGGCCAAGGCCTCGATCAAGAAGGCCGGCGCGGAGTTCCGGATGCCACCGGCTGAAGAGGTGCCGGAGCGGCTGACCGCGGTGCTGCACGTGCTCTACCTGATCTTCAACGAGGGTTACACGGCGAGCTCGGGTGCGAGCCTGCATCGCGTCGAGCTGAGTGCCGAGGCGATCCGGCTGACCCGGCAGCTCCACGACCAGCTCCCCTCGGAGGGCGAGGTGGCCGGGCTGCTCGCGCTGATGCTGCTCACCGACGCCCGCCGTCCTGCCCGGACCTCGCCGGACGGCGCACTGATCCCACTGCCCGAGCAGGACCGCTCGTTGTGGAACCAGGGATTTGTTGCTGAGGGCACCGAGTTGATCGAGGCAACGTTGCGGACGGCACCGATCGGTCCCTATCAGTTGCAGGCGGCAATCGCCGCGGTGCACGGTCAGGCGGCCCGGGCCGAGGAGACCGACTGGCGCCAGATCCTGGTGCTCTACGAACTCCTGGAGACGCTCGCGCCCGGCCCGATGGTGAGTCTGAACCGGATCGTGGCGGCGGCGATGGTGCACGGCCCGGCGTACGGGCTGGAGCGGTTGTCGGCTGCCGCCGATGATCCGGCGCTGAAGAACCACCATCGAGTCGAGGCGGTCCGTGGCCACCTGCTGGAGCTCGCGGGCGACAAGGATGCCGCCCGCGACGCCTACCGCCGCGCCGCCCGCCTAACGCTCAGCACGCCAGAGCAGCGCTACCTGACGACCCGCGCCGATTCGCTCTAGCCCTACTGGACATCGGCGAGTGCTCCCTGGAGGCGTTGGACGCCCTCCTCCAGCTGGGCGGAGCTTGTCGTGCATACGTAGCTCAGTCGGAGGTGTGGGGCGGGTGGTTCGGCCGTGAAATAGGGAGTGCCTGCTGTGATTGCTACGCCGCGACGCAGTGCCGCGGCGGCGATGGCGCGGTCGTTGGAGCCATCTGGCAGGCGCAGCCAGACGTGATAGCCACCTCTGGGTTGGTTGGCCGGTACTAGTTCCGTGTTGGCCAGTGCCTTGAGCAGGACGAGCCGGCGATCGCGTAGCGCATCAGCGAGCACGCGGAGGTGCCGGGTCCAGGCCGGAGAGCCGACCAGCTCCAACGCTGTCTCCTGCAACGGCCTTGGTACGAACAGGCTGTCGACGGCTTGAACCGCCCGCAACCTCTCGTACGCCGGGCCGCGCGCGGTCAGGGCTCCGACGCGCAGACTGGGCGACGCAGCCTTGGTCAGCGACCGGACGTGCACCACTACGCCATCGGGGTCGTCTGCTGCCATCGCCGGCTGGAGTGGCGGGGAATCGCTGTGCACCAGCCTGCGGGCGAAGTCGTCTTCGATGACGAAGGCTCCTGCGGCTCGGGCGATCTCAACCACCTCACCGCGCCGCTGCGGCGAGAGAACCGTCGTCGTGGGGTTGTGGAAGAGAGGCTGACAGACGAAGACCCGAGCCCTCGTGGCCTCGAAGGCGTCAGCCAGCAGGTCCGTACGTACGCCGTCGGCATCTACCGGCACCGGGACAGGCCGCAAGCCGGCCGCGCGGGCTACAGCGAGCATGCCTGGGTAGGTGGGCGACTCGACCAGTACTGGCGAGCCTGGCACGGCCAGTGCTCGCAGTGAGGTGGTTAGCGCGCTCTGGGCTCCACTGGTGATCAGTACGTCGGAGGCGTCGAGTGAGCCGGACAGTCCGCCGATATCGCGAGCGAACCACTCCCGCAGCTCAGTGACTCCCTCCACCGGCGGCCGCGACCAGGTGCCCGGCCTGCGACCGGCTCTGGCGAGCGCCGCGGCCAGTGCGCGCTCTGGTTGGAGTACGACGTGGAGGTAGCCGCCATTGAGGTCGATGACCTCGGGTGGCGGGGAGGTGAGGGTGGCGAGCACGCCGGCAGCGTCCGCAGTACGAGGACCGACGTCCAGCGCGGCATGCGGCGGGTCGGCGCTGAGGGCGACCTCTTGCCAAGACAGGTCTCCCGGTGCGGCTCTTCGGCGTACGGCCGCTTTGAAGACTCCAGCGCCCGGCTGGGAGCTGACGAGCCCTTCGGCAACCAGCGAGGCGATCGCCCGCGAGACCGTCACCGGACTGACCTGGTACTGCGTCACGAGAGCCCGGCTGGACGGGATCTTCTCGCCTTCGGAGTAGCGGTCCAGCTCATCGCGCAAGGCCGCGACCAGACGAGCCACACTGCTACTGTTGTTCATGACCTCACAAGATAGCGCTACTCTCCCGATCGCGATATCGGTGCGCACCGGGACGCTTCTCGCGGCATTCGGAGTCGTCGCCTTCTCGCTGAGCTTCCCGGCCACCGTCTGGGCACTGGACGGCTTCGGGCCGTGGACGGCGACGGGCGTACGGGCGCTGGTGGCTGGCTTGCTTGCGGCGATCTGTCTGGCTGCGGCCCGAGTGCCTGTCCCTGCCCGGGCTGATTGGCCGGGCCTGCTCACAGTGGCGGGCGGCTGCGTGATCGGCTTCCCGCTGCTGACAACACTCGCGCTACAGACCTCGACGACCGCCCACTCGGCGGTAGTCATCGGCATCCTGCCGTTGGCCACAGCAGTCATCTCATCGGTACTGACCGGCCGCCGCCCCTCCCGCACCTTCTGGACGGCCGCCTGTCTCGGCGCCCTCGCGGTAGGCGCCTTTACCCTCACGCAAAGCCGCGGGCTTCCGACGGTCGGCGACGCCTACCTCTTCAGCGCTTTGCTGGTCTGCGCCGCCGGGTACGCCCAGGGCGGCCGCCTCGCGTCACACCTCCCCGGCTGGCAGGTGATCGCCTGGGGAGTAGTCGCGGCCCTGCCAGTCTCAGCCGTCGTCACCGCCCTGGCACTCCCCCACGAACCAACCCACCTGACCACCAAGGCACTGACCGGCATGACCTACATCGCGCTCATCTCCCAATTCGGCGCCTTCGTAGCCTGGTACCGCGGCATGGCCCTCATAGGCGTCCCCAAAGCCAGCCAACTCCAACTAGCCCAACCGTTGATCACCCTCCTCTGGGCAGTACTCCTCATGGGCGAACACCTCCCCCCACTAGCCATCATCACCGCCCTACTAGTCCTAACCTGCATAGCCACAACCCAACGCACCCGCGCCTAAGCCCCCCAGTCACCGCACCCCGCACCCCGCACCCGCGCCCAAGCACCCCGATCACCCCACCCCGCACCCGCGCCTAAGCGCCCCGGTCACCCCACCCCGCACCCGCCCCCAAGCACCCCGATCACCCCACCCCGCACCCGCGCCCAAGCACCCCGATCACCCCACCCCGCACCCCACACCCAGCGCCGGCACCGCCTTCTCGCCGCAGCCCGAGCCCGGCGTCGGCACGACCCCCTCGCCGCATACCTTGCCCCGATGAAGTTTGTCCCGCAGGCATTCGCCCGATCCACGATCGCCCGCGAGGGAGACAACGGCACAAGGTGGCTCACCCAGCTACCCAAGCTGGTGGCTGAACTGCTTGAGCGCTGGGACTGCGTGCCACACGGTGACCTGATGTACGGCGGCGTCGGGGTTGTTGTCCGGGTCCGCCGGCCGGACCTCGGAGACGCAGTACTGAAGGTGTCTTTTCCTCATCCCGGCAACGACTATGAGCCGGACGCGTTTGCGGCTTGGCGCGGATGCGGTGCCGTCGTACTGCATGAGCGGGACTATGCGCAGTACGCGATGGTGCTCGAACGGGCTCACTCGACGACGCTGGCGACGATCGCCGACGAGGACGAGATCGCTCGCGTCGCCGGTCGACTCATCAAGCGGCTGGCGATCGCCGGACCGCCGGAACTGCCCAGGCTCCAGGACCAAGCCGACGAGTGGGACGAACGGCTTCTGAGAGATGCGGATGAGCTACCGCACGGGATGTCGCGCCGCGTGGTGGACGCTGCCAGGGAGACGATCCGCGACCTCGGACGTGCCCAGCCGAAGCTACTCGTCCACGGTGATCTGCACGGCCGAAACATCCTCCGCGCCGATCGCGAACCCTGGCTGGCCATCGACCCCAAGGGCTGCACCGGCGACCCGGCGTACGACGCCGGCACTCTCCTCAAGACCCGCGCGCTGACTCTCGCGGCGACCTCCTCCGATCCCGCAAAGGCCGTCTTCCGCTTCCTCGACATCTTCACCGAAGCCGCCGAACTCGACCGCGAACGCGTCCACCGATGGTCCCAACTACACGCCGTTCAAACCGCATTCTGGGGCCGCCGCCACGGTTTCCGACGAGCACGCTCAGGTCCAGACCTCCCCCACTACATCAACCTCGCCGACCACCTGGCAACCCTCCTCACCGAACCGAGCCCCCTGTAACAGCGTCTACCTGGTTGACCAGACCTTGTGCTCGGAACCGGACTGGAGGCAACCCCGTGAGGCAGCAAACTGGAGTAACCGGCCGGCGGCTCGCCGCGCTGAGTTCAGTACTGGCGTTAACAATCGCAACCTCAACTGTCGCTGGTACGACGGGCGCCGGGGCGGCTTTACCGACTCGACGGGTACTGGCTCAACAGATGCCGGAGCGACTCTTGCCGAGACGACTGACGCGGGCCTGACTGCTGCCGGGGCAACGAGTGCCGGGCCAGCTCTTGCCGACCCCACAGTCGCCGGAGCGACGGGCGCCAAAGCGGCCCTTGCCGACTCGACAGTTGCCGTAGCGACTGCTGCTGGGGCGGCTGGTGTCGGGGTGGGGCGGGTGGGTGCGGGGGCGTTTGAGTGGACGGAGACTCCGGTGCGGCGGGGACCGGCGTTTCTTAACGATCTGGCTGCTCATCCCGCCGCGACCTGGGCGGTCGGGGGCGATCTGGTGGACGACGAGTTCCAGGAGCAGCGCCCGTTCGCCCTTCGGTGGAAGGGCGGCCGGTGGGTTGCGACTCCGCAGCCGATGCGTATCGACTCAACGCTGGAGAGCGTCGCGATCGCCGGACCCGCCGACGTCTGGGCAGTCGGCGAGGATCGCACCGACCCCGCCAGACCAAAACCACTCGTCATGCACTGGAACGGATCCGCGTGGCGCGTCGTACCCGCGCCGCCCGTACCAACCGGCTCGTTCGACGACATCACGATCGCACCCGACGGCACCCCGTGGATGACCGGCTGGGCCGACGTCAACGGATCGGAACACGCAGTCGTCTACCGGTACGCCGGCCGCAAGTGGCACCCGCTGACCAGCGGTCTGGAACAGTCCATCAACGGCAACGCCCTGACAGTCATCGCCCCGAACGACGCATGGCTCGGCCTCAACGCCGGCATGGCTCACTACGACGGCAAGAGCTGGAAGCTGGTGGACGACGTACCGAGCGACGGTTCCCACATCCCGACCGCACTGGCGGCCGCGGGACCGAAAGACATCTGGGCAGTCGGCGTACACCACAGGGGCGGAACCACCGGCGAACTCCCGATGATCCTGCACTACAACGGAACGTCCTGGAAACGAGTGCCCACACCAGCCGGGCCGGCCCAGCTCCACGACGTTGCCCTACGCAACAACCGCCCGATCGCAGTAGGCGAACGCGTCGAAACCGACGGCGACATCATCAAAGCCAAGCCCCTAGTACTGCGACTACGCGGCTCATCCTTCGTCGACGCCGGCAGCCCAACCACCACCGAAGGCGTCCTGACAACCGTAGCCACCGCCCCCACCAAACTCTGGACAGCAGGCATCACCATCACCCCCAACCACTACACCCCCTACGCCGCCTACACCAAGTAGCACGCCCAGGCTCCCCGGACGAAGGTGTAGCGGGGCGGGCAGGGTCAGCCGCACGACGGCGTACGGGTGGGCAAAGCAAGCCGCACGCCCTCGTGCGGGTGGGCAAGGTAAGCCGGACGAGGATGTACAGGTGGGCGAGGTCAGCCGGACAAGGGCGTGCGGGTAGGCGAGGTCAGCCGGACAAGGGCGTGCGGGTAGGCGAGGTCAGCCGGACAAGGGCGTGCGGGTAGGCGAGGTCAGCCACACGAGGGCGCACGCGGATGGGGCAAGGTCAGCCGGACGAGGGCGTGCGAGTGGGCAGGGTCAGCCGGATGAGGGGGTGCGGGTGGTTGGGTAGGTGATGGTGCGGAGGACTTTGGCTGGGGCGCCTGCCGCCACGGAGTACGGAGGGATGTCTTGCGTGACAACACTGTTGGCGCCGATGACGCACCGCTCGCCGATGGTCACGCCGCTGGTGACGACGACATTCGCGCCGAGCCAGACGTTGTCGCCGATCCGGGTCGGTCCCTTGGAATCGAAGCCCTGCCACGGAACGGGCCGATCGGGATCGTCGAACCGATGGTTGGCATCCGTCACGAAGCAACCGTTGGCGAGCATGCAGTGCGAACCGATCTCGACCGAATCAACAGCGGCAACCATCACCGCAATGTTCAAAAACGTCCCCTGGCCGATCCGCACCCGCCCCTCGTCCCCGATCGTGATCCACACATCCGGCTCGAACATCGTGTTCGCCCCGACCTCGAGCCGGCCGTCCTCCAACGCCTCAAGAACGTTCCCATGCAACGGCCACCGAGCAAACGACTCCCGCCGCATCAGCTGCCAATCAATCCGAGTCCGATTCCACGGCAACGAATTCCGCTGATACCACCACCACTTCTGCCCCCACAACCTGACCTGCCCCCAAACCCCATCCACACCCCCAGGCTACGCACCAACCACCCCCACCCGGCCCCCTCCCACCCCAACCCCCACCCCGAGCCCCACTCCCACCCCAACCCCCCAGCCCCGAGCCCCACTCCCGCCACGAGACCTACCCCGGCGACCCGCCCCCACCCGAACGGCTTCCCCAGTTCTTCGACCTCGACAAACCACGCTGACCCAGTCGCCGATTCGAAGCCCGCCCCCTCGCGACCCGCCCTCCCGCACTGATCACCCCCTCCTCGCCACCCCGATCACCGTCCACGGCTCACCCCCTCCGCACCACCCGGCCCCCTCGTCCCCAGCACGCTCACCGCCCGCGCCCCGCCCTCGCCCGCCTCCATCCAGGTCGCGTTGCCCCTCATCGCCAGCACGCTCACCGTCCACGCCCCGCCCCTCCCACACCGGCCGCCCCCTCCTCGCCAGCACGCTCACCGTCCCCCTCCGACACCGGCCGCCCCCTCATCGCCAGCACACTCACCGTCCACGCCCCGCCCCTCCCACACCGGCCGCCCCCTCCTCGCCAGCACGCTCGCCGTCCGCGATCCGCCCACAACCCAGAACTTGCTGCGCGAACACGCTGCTCCAGCAAGCTGGACACCGTCCGGTGACGTCTTCGTACCAGCCAACACTGTCTTCGACGTCACCATCGCCTTCAGCCAGTCGTGCGACGCGTACCGCATCTCCAACCCGCTGGAGCGCTTGGCAGGACCCGACCTGCCTGCGTTCCTGACGCGCTCTATCGTTGGGCGGCATGAGCCAGCCGCAGCCGCCGCAGTTCCCGCCGCACCCACACCCGCAGGCCCAGCCGCACCCGCAGCAGTACCCGCAGCCGCAGCCGCCGCATCCCCAGCCGCAGTCGCAGTCGCAGCCGCAGCAGTACCCGCCCCCGTACCAGCCGCCGGCTCCGATGGGGATGTTGCACCTGACCATCCAGGGCAGCACGCTGACGAGCAACATGCTCGTGCCGACGGTGCACCTGAACGGCTACCCAGTGCCGGTCAGGTACGGGCGGAACGAGATCCCGGTACCTTCCGGACCGCTGCGCATCGGCATCTACTCGCAGTGGATGCGTGTCTACGGCAAGGCAATGCTCGACTGCACGGTGCAGCCGAACCAAGTGGTGCCGGTGTTCTACGCGTCGCCGTGGCACCAGTTCGCATCAGCCGGAAGCATCGGCCACAGCAAGGTAAAACGAAACGGCATCGGCGCACTCTTCGGCCTGATCGGGGTAATTTTCGCCGCAATGCTCCTGGTAATCGTCCTCGCCTCCATCAGCTAATCCCCTTCGCCTGATCCTCAACTCCGACAGCAGGTTGTGGATAGGCTCGACAACCACACCCGCCGGCAGACGACCCGCAGTACCGGCCGCTGCTGCGGTGCCGTCCAGTTCGGTTGCCGTCGGCCACGATGGCAACCAGACGATCGCACTGGACCACTCGCGGACAGGCAGCACCGTCACACGGCCGACGCACCTGACGCCGGCGCTGCGCGGACAACCGCAGAAGCTCAGCCGTTGACGTACTGCACTTCTCGGGAGCCAGCGGCTCCCGAGACGGCGCCTGGGGGGACGGCGACGACGGCAGGCCGCCTGGGTGCGGGTGAACATCTACGACGGCCAGTGGGCGGGCGGTCGGCCTCGTCCTGTGCGACCTCGTCGGGTCGGGCCTTGGCTCGGTCGCGATGGCGAGCAGGCGGGGCGGACCAACGTGGAACCAAGCTTCACGCCACTGGTTGACGTGGGCCAGGCTTTGCGCCGCCGGTCGACGTGGGTGAGGCTTCGCGCCGCCGGTCGACGTGGGCAGGCTTCGCGCCGAGGTCGACGTTGGGGCAGGCTTCGCGCCGCCGATGACGTTGCGGTGGACCGCATTTGTGGCCTTTGCCGCCAGGGTTCGGGAGCTCCGCGTGGACCCTCGGCCTCGTGGCGTTGGGCGTGGGTGTCAGCGGAAGTCTCGGGAGGTGGTTTTGGCGGCTAGGGGGAGGCGTTCTAGTTTGTCGGCTACTAGGTTGGTGACGCCGGTGGAGCGTTCTAGGCGGCCGCGGATGATCATGGCGCTGGACTCGCGGGCGGTGCGGCGGTAGCGGTTCCAGACGCCGCTGGAGCAGACGACGTTGATCATGCCGGTTTCGTCCTCCAGGTTGAGGAAGGTGACGCCGGCCGCGGTGGCTGGGCGTTGGCGGTGGGTCACCACGCCGCCGACGTACACGCGGCTGCCGTCCTCGGCGGTGGACAGCTGGTTCGCCCGCAGGATGCCGCGCTCGTCGAGGGCGGCGCGGACATGGCGGATCGGGTGGTCGTCGGGTGAGATGCCGGTGGCCCACAGATCGGCCATCGTCGTCTCCATCCCGGTCATCCCGGGCAGCATCGGCGGCGGACCGGAGCTGCTCACTCCGGACAGGTGCCCGGGCCGCTCCTCGGCGGCACGTCCCGCGTTCCACAACGCCTGCCGCCGCGACAACCCGAACGAGTCGAACGCCCCCGCAGTCGCCAAAGCCTCCACCTGTACTGCGGTCAGCCCGGTCCGTCGCACCAGATCCGCCATGTCGGCGTACGGCCCGTTCTTCTCCCGTTCCTCCACGATCGTGGTCGCCGCCGGTACTCCGACCGACTTCACCCCAGCCAGCCCCAGCCGCACCACCAACCGCCCGTCCCGCCGATGCACATCCGGATCGAACGGCACCTCCGGATCGAACTCCCCCACCTCCGGCTGCTTCTTCTCCAAACAAGAATCACTACCAGTAGCAACCACCCACGAATCCCCAACAAGAGCAGAAGAATCCCCGGCGGCGGGCGGGGCGCCTGATGCGAGGGCTGGATCGGTGGCGTCGGTGTGATCGGGGTCTGGAGTAGAAGCCGCGCGAGCGGCAGGCGTGGCGGTGTCACCGGTGGCGGGAGCGCCACCGAGGTTGGCGCCGGGACCGGACGTATCGCCTGGGGTGGGAGCGGGGGTGGGTTCGAGGGTGGGGTGGGTGTGGGAGGTTTGGATGTCTGGGCGGAGGACTTCTACGCCGTGGCGGCGGGCGTCGGCTACCAGGGATTGGGGGGAGTAGAAGCCCATGGGCTGGGCTCGGAGGAGGGCGGCGAGGAAGGCTGCTGGGTAGTGGAGGCGGAGCCAGGTGCTGGCGTAGACGAGCAGGGCGAAGCTGATCGAGTGGGACTCGGCGAAGCCGAAGTTCGCGAAGGCTTCGATCTTTTCGTAGATCTGGTCGGCGGTCTCGCCGGTGATGCCGTTCGACGCCATCCCCTCGTACAGCTTGGTGCGCAGGGACGAGATCTTCTCCACGCCCCGCTTGGAACCCATCGCGCGCCTGAGCAGGTCGGCGTCCTCACCGGTACAACCGCCGACCGTCATCGCGATCTGCATCAGCTGCTCCTGGAACAGCGGCACGCCCAGGGTGCGCTCCAGGACGGACTCCAGCTTGGGATGCAGGTAGGTGACCGGCTCCTCCCGCAGCTTGCGGCGGATGAACGGATGCACCGCGCCACCCTGGATCGGCCCAGGTCTGATCAGCGCCACCTCGATCGCCAGGTCGTAGAAGCTGCGCGGCCGCAACCGCGGCAGCGTGCTCATCTGCGCCCGACTCTCCACCTGGAACACCCCGACCGAGTCCGCCTTGCAGAGCTGGTCGTAGACGCCCTTCTCCTCCTTCGGGATCGTGTCCAGGGTCCAGTCCTCGCCGAGATGCTTGCGGACCAGGTCCATCGCGTACTGCAGCGCGGCGAGCATGCCGAGCCCGAGCAGGTCGAACTTCACCAGCCCCATCCAGGCGCAGTCGTCCTTGTCCCACTGCAGCACGGTCCGGTTCTCCATCCGGGCGTGCTCGACCGGTACGACGTGCCCGACCGGGATGTCGGTCAGCACCATGCCACCGGAGTGGATACCGAGATGCCGTGGAAACTTCAGCAGGTCCTCGGCCAGCGCCACCACCGGCGGTGGGATGTCGTGGTCGACGCTGCTGCGCACCGCGCCCCAGGCGTCCACCTGTTTGGACCATGCGTCCTGCTGCCCGGTACTGAACCCGAGGGCCTTGGCCATGTCCCGTACTGCGAGCTTCGGGCGGTAGGTGATCACGTTCGCCACCTGGGCCGCGTTGCGCCGGCCGTACTTGCCGTAGACGTACTGGATCACCTCCTCGCGCCGGTCGGAGTCGAAGTCGACGTCGATATCGGGCTCCTCCTCGCGCGCCGCGGACAGGAAGCGCTCGAAGGGCAGGTTGTAGAAGACCGGGTCGATCGCCGTGATCTCCAACGCGTAGCAGACCACGGAGTTCGCCGCCGAACCACGGCCCTGGTAGAGAATCCCCTTGCGCTGGGCGAACTTGACGATGTCGCGCACGATCAGGAAGTAGCCGGGGAACTTCAGGGTCTCGATCACCGTCAGCTCGCGCTCGACCCTCGCGGCGGCCTCCTCGCGCAGCCAGGGCTTGTCCGCGTAGCGCTTCTTCACACCGTCGCGGCACAGCTTCTTCAGCCACTCCATCGGGGTGAATCCCGGTGGCACCTCTTGATGCGGCAGGTTCGGCTTGGCCGCGCGCAGGCTGAACGCCAATTGATCAGCCAACTCGACGGTGCGCGCGACGGCACCGTCGTACCGGTGGAATCTGGCGAGCATCTCCTCCCCTGATCGCAGGTGAGCCGTGCCGGCCGGTGGCAGCCAGCCGTCCATCGCGTCGAGGCTGCGCCTGGCACGGACGGCGGCGATCGCGGCGGCGAGCTTGTGCCGCCGGGGTTGGGCGTAGTGCACGTTGTTGGTGGCGATCACCGGCAGGCCGGCGTCGGCCGCGAGCCGGGCGAGGATCGTGTTGCGCGTGCTGTCGGTCGGCAACTGGTGGTCGATCAGCTCGACCACCACCCGGTCCTTGCCGAACAACGCGGTCAACCGATCCAGCTCCCGCATCGCGGCGGCCGGCCCCTCCGCTTGACCGCCCAGCTCGAGCGCCCGGCGTACCAGGCCCTTGCGGCAGCCGGTGAGGATCAGCCAGCTGTCCCCACCGATGGCCGCAAGCTCCTCCAGGTCATAGATCGGGCGGCCCTTCTCCTTCCCTCGCAACTGCGCCTCGGTGATCGCGCCGGCCAGCCGGTGATACCCCTCCTGGCGCTCGGCCAGCACCAGCAGATGACTGCCCTCGGGGTCGGCCATCCCGTTCTGCGGTTTGGTCAGCTCCAGCGACAGTTCGGCGCCGAACACGGTCTGCAGCTCGGCGTACTCCTCCGCGGCCTCGGCCATCCGGACCACGCCGTAGAACCCGTCGTGATCGGTCAGCGCGAGCCCGTTCAGCCCGAGCCGGACCGCCTCCTCCACCAGGTGCTCCGGCGAGGACGCACCGTCGAGAAAGCTGTAGTACGAGTGGCAGTGCAACTCGGCGTACGGCACCACCGGGCCTTCCGGGGGGCGCGGCTTGTCCGCCGGATCCGGATCGTACGGCGGCCGGTGCCGCGACCAGGCGGGTCCGTCTCCCCCGTCGGCCTCGAGCAGCTCGTCAGCGAGCCCGGGCGGCCGTGACCGGTCCGACAACTTCCGCTCCAACTCCGACCACGGAATCGGGGGGTTGTCCCACCCCATCAGAGAACTCCGGCACCTGACGTCATACTCCGATGTTCGAACATCTGTTCGAAAGAGTCAAATCGGGAATCCCTATGGCCGTCCAACGCCGGGGACGGAGACCGGAAGCGTAAGGACCGCTCCGGTACGAGGCCCATTGGTCAGTCGGTCGAGGTTGTCGGCGATGCTGTCGGCCGAGCGCCACTCGGCGGTCAGGATGAACAGGGTTCGCCGGTCGGGGCCGCCGAGCGCGAGAGCGAACGAAGCCTGGCTTTCGGTCAGTTCGACCCGCTGCAGGACCTCGCCGCCCTCGGCGACGCGGACGATCGACGAGTCGGCGGCCGAGACCCAGACCGCGCCTTCGGCATCGAGGCAGATGCCGTCGGGCCCGAGCCCTTCGGCGAACACCCGCCGGTTGGACAGCTCACCGTCCGGGCCGATGTCGAACGCGGTGAGCCGGCCGGCGAACGACTCCGAGATGATCAGCGTCCGGTCGTCGGGCGTGATCACCATGCCGTTGGGGAACTGGATGTCGTCCGCAACCTGGCTGACCGTGCCGTCCGGCCTGACGAGCTTGATGTAGCCGGGTTTGGGCGCCTCGCCGCCGGCGAAGTCGAAGTCCGCGCCGTTGACGTAGGTGTTGCCGCGCCCGTCGACGACGATCTCGTTGCCGCCCTGGCCAGCGTGGACGACCACCGACCCGTCGGGCTCGTGCCGCCGCAGCTTGTCGCCGGTCGTCAGTAACCGACCGTCGGGCAGCCAGTCGATCGACCAGCCCATCAACCGCTCGACCGGCGCGGGCCTGTACTCCGGCGTACCGTCCGGGTCGACGGCGACGATCTGCTGGTCGATCCAGTTGCAGAACCACAACCGGCCGTCATGCCATCGGGGCGACTCCGGAATCCCCAGGCCACTCAGCAGGATTGTCGGTTCAGTCATCACGCCACCTCTCATTCGGGTTTCATCGGCCGCTTTCTCCTTCTACACGAACGGCGACCGCCCCGATCGACAGCTAGGCCGAGGTGGTGATGAGTTCGTCGGCGACCCACTGGGCAACGCCTGCGGGATAGGGCGCCGGGAGGCTGAGGATGATGTGCTGGAACCCGGCATGGCCGGCCTTGGCGATCGCTTCGCGAGTGGCGGCGGGCTGCTGGTAGGACACCGGCAGGTGGATCGAGCGGGTGATCGACGCCGGGTCGCGGCCGATCTCGGCGCAGTACTTATCCAGTAACGCGCTGCGGCTGACAGCATCGTCCAGGTCTTCGCCGGTGTGGTTCCAGAGGTCGGCGTGCTCGGCGACCACGCGCAGCGTCGCCATCGAACGTCCACCGATCATGATCGGCGGGTGCGGCCGCTGGACAGGCTTCGGGTTGCCGAATGCCGCGGCGAGGTGGTGATAGCTGCCCTTGAAGTCGAACGGCTCGGTCTCCGTCCACAGGCGCCGGATGATTGTGCACGCCTCGGCGAGACTGCCCACAGCCTGCGCGGCGTCGTCGTACGGAAGGCCGTGGGCGTCGTACTCGCGCCGCGCCGCCGGCAAGCTGGGCCGGGAGCCGGCGCCGATGCCGAAGTCGAGCCGGCCATCGGAGACGATGTCGACGGTCGCGGCGATCTTGGCCAGCATCGCGGGCGGGCGGAAGCGGTTGCTCGTCACGAGCAGGCCGAGACGCAGGCGCTCGGTCTGCGCGGCCAGCGCCGACAGCAGCGTCCAGCCTTCCAGGATCGGGCCGTCCGGATCACCGCCGATCGGGAGCAGGTGATCGAACAGCCAGGCATGCTCGATTGCTGGGATGGCGTCCGCCTCACGCCAGACGCGGAGTACTTCGGCGTACGGGACCTGTTGCTGGGCGGTCATGATCCCGAAACTCGGTGGCATGGGGCTTCCTTTCGCGGTGCGGATTAGCGGCGGCGGAGGGCTGGATCGAGTAGGGCGGGCGGCGCGTCGAACTTTTCCTGCGGGGCCAAGTCGGTGCCCGGGGTGACTATTTCGTCGATGGCGTCGAGTAGGTCGCCGGAGAGGACGGTGTCCGCCGCGGCTAGTTGTGAGTGCAGGTGCTCCAGCGTGCGGGGGCCGATGATGGCGCTTGTGACGGCTGGATGGGCGGTCACAAAACCGAGTGCGAGCTGGATCATCGTCAGCCCTGCCTCGTCGGCAACCTTCGCCAGCCGCTCCACCGCTTCGAGCCTGGCGCGGTTGGCGGGGATGGTGAGGTCGAAGCGTTCCGGCAGGATCGCCGAACGGCTGGTGGTGATCTCGCGGCCTTCGCGGACCGCCCCTGACAGCCACCCCGACGCCAACGGGCTCCACGCCAGTACGCCAAGTCCGTACTCCGCGGTCACGGGCAGCACGTGTGCCTCGATGCCCCGTTGGAGGATCGAGTAGCTGGGCTGCTCGGTGACATAGCGGCTCAAGTGGTTCGCCCGGGCGGCCCACTCAGCCTGCACGATCCGGTACGCCGGGAACGTCGAGCTGCCGAAGTACCGGATCTTCCCGGCGCGTTGCAGATCGGTCAGGGCCGAGAGCGTCTCCTCGTCACTGGTCGCCGGGTCCCACCGATGCATCTGGTAGAGATCGATGTGTTCGACCCCGAGGCGGCGCAGGCTGTCGTCGAGAGCGGTCACGATCCACCGGCGCGAACTGCCCCGATGGTTGCGCTCGGCACCCATTGGCATGGTCGCCTTGGTGGCCAGCACGACATCGTCGCGGCGGCCGGCGATGGCCTTGCCGACCATCTCCTCGGACTCACCTTGGCCGTACATGTCGGCGGTGTCGATGAGGTTGATCCCGGCTTCGAGCGCGGCGTCGACGATGGCGGTGGCCTCATCCTGGGTGGTGCGCCCGATCTGGCCGAAGTTCATCGCGCCGAGCGCGAGAGTGCTGACCTGTACGCCGGTCCGGCCCAGAGTGCGGTACTGCATGGTGATCCTCCTGAAGGGTCTGGCATGATGAGAGGGAAGCGGAACGATGTTCCGTTAACGACTATACGGAACGTTGTTCCGTTTGCCAACCGGAGGCGGCACGTGGCTGACAGCAAAGACAGCTCGGGGATGCCCACTGCGCGGAAGCGAGCAGCCGCCGGGCGCGACGCGGCTGCGCCGGGGCGGGACGCGGTTGCGCCGCGGGAGCAGGCCGAGGGCGAGCGCGGCGCGACTGCGCCGAAGCGGTCCGATGGCGGGCGGGACGCGGCGGCGCCGCGGAAGCGGGCTGATGCGCGGCGCAATGAGAAGACGTTGCTGGATGCGGCAGCGGAGGCCTTCGTCGCGTCCGGGGTTGACGTGCCGGTCCGCGACATCGCGGCCAGGGCCGGCGTGGGGGTCGGAACGATCTATCGCCACTTCCCGACCCGGGCCGATCTCATCCTCGCCGTCTACGAACACCAGATCGAGGCGTGCGCCGAGGCCGGCCCGGCACTGCTGGCCAGCTCCAGTACGCCGCACGCCGCGCTCGCGAGCTGGATCAACCTGTTCGTCGACTTCCTGGTGACCAAACACGGTCTGGCCAAGGCGATGCACTCCGACGACGCCGCCTTCCAGACTCTGCACGCGCGGTTCATCGATCGGCTCGTTCCCGTCTGCGCCGAGCTACTCGACGCCGCCGCGGCAGCCGGCGAGATCCAGCTAGGCACCGAGGCCTTCGAGCTGATGCGCGGAGTAGGCAACCTGTGCATCGGCGCCGACGGGGATTCCCGCTACGACGCCCGCCGCATGGTCAATCTCCTGATCGCCGGCCTCCGTACCGCCTGATCCCACAGCTCCGCGGCGGCCAGTAGATGGCGCCGGGCGCAGAAGAGGTGGTGCTGGGCGGCCAGCCGATGGCGCTGGCGATGCGCGGCGAGCAAATGGCGCCGGGCGATCCACAGATGACGCTGGACGGGAAACCGGTTGCGCTGCCGTTGGGCGATGAGCAGGCGCCGCCGGCCGAAAGATGGCTGACGTGCGGCCGAATACCTGTGGTGTCTGAGGGTTGGTGGGAGGTGATGCCGGGTGGTGCGATCAGTCATAACTGGCTTCTGTCCACCACTGGTTGTTGCGGACCGCGAAAAGCCAGGCTCGCCCGTCGGCGCCTACCAGCTGGAAGCGGGCCAGGCGGTTCTCGGCGGCGGGGTCCCACCAGTGTTCGTCCACCGGCCAAGGACCGGCCCAGGCGATGACCGGGTGAAGTTTGTTGCTATCAGCAACTTGTGGTGAGGGTTCGAAGCGGAAGGCCGCTGGGGCACCGGACAGCACACCGCGGGCGCTCACCGAGACCCGCCGGCCGTCCGCCGAGAGCACCTCCGCGGGTTTCGGTACCGGATAGACCGAGCTGGGTGCCGGGGTCGGCCAGCGGCTCCCGGTCTCGGTGATCGCACCGGGCCATGGGAGCTCCGGCGGATTGGCCGGTACCGGGCGATCGCCCCAAGGGACCAGCGTCTGACGCTCCAGGAATCCCCTTCCACCGCCGACCACGACCGAGACGACCCCGCCGTGGCCAAGCATGCTCTGCACCCGGGACAGCGCCCGGTGGATCCGCTCGTCCGGGCCGCCTCCCCAGAGACCTTCGGCATGGGCGCCGACCGGGTCGACCTGCTCCGGGAGCAGCCGGATCCGCACCACCGCCGACGTCAGCTCACTGGTCGCAGTACCGCTGCCCTGCAGTTGCCAGCGGACTCGATCGACGAGATCGGTGGCACTGAACCAGCGGGGATGCAACCACTCCCGCTCGTGCACCTGACCCGACTCGGTGCCGACCTCGACCCGCAGCGTGGTGCAGACGAGACCGACCTTGGTCAGCTGCTCGATGAGCTCGTCGGCCACGGACCGTACTGCGAAGGCCACCTGATCGACGCGATCCACAGGCGGCTCGAAGTCGAGTTTGCGGGCCAGCTCGGGAGGCGCCTGCCGGGCAACGACCGGGCGGTCGTCGTCACCACGGGCCAGCCGATGCGCAAACTCGCCGTCCGGTCCGAACCTGGTCAGTACTTCGGTCGCGGGCAGGCGCGCGAAAGCACCGAGCGACCGCAGCCCGAGCCGGCGGAGCAGGTCGGTGAGCGCGGGCCGCTCGAGTGTGTCGACCGTGAGCGGCGCGAGGAACTCCGCCGACCCGCCTGCCGGGATCACCTTCACCCGCGTCCGCGCCGAACTCGCCCGAGCCGCCTGTTCGGCAGCAAAAGGCCCGTCGGCGACTCCGACCCGCCCACCCGGTACGTCGAACGTCTCGAGCCGGTCGAGCAACTTCTCCGCGGCGGCAGCCTCACTTCCATAGAACCTGCTTGGTCCGCGAGCCTTCAGGGCACACATCCCCGGGCGAATCACCTGGATGCCTGGCGTGAGCGCCTCGAGGCAGCTGATCACCGGGTCAAAGGCGCGGGCGTCGATCACCGGGTCGTACTTCAGCACCACCAACTCCGGGCACCTCGACTGCGCATCCCGCGCCCGCAGCCCACGGCGTACCCCTTCGGCTCTGGCACTCGCCGAACTGGCCAGCACCCGCCCCTTCGCCAGTACTGCGAGCGGCGCATCCGGCGAACACCCGGCCGCCACAGCAGCCGCGGTGACCGGCCAGTCGGGTATCCACACCACCATCACCCGGCTTCCTCGCTCCGGCTGGTTGGCAGGCGAAGCAGGCTCCGGGTGGAGCGGTGGCGTAGTACGGAGTGTGCTCATCAGCCGATGACTCCCCGGTGGGCGACGTCTTCGAGCAGGCGGACCAGCTCGGCCGAACAACTCCCCGCAGCAGAAGCAAGAGCCTCAGCTTCGAGCGACACCAACTCTTCCCGACCGACAACCGTCTCTGGAACAAGCGGCTCCGGAGGAACAACCCTCGGGCGCGGACGCGAGGCAGGTCGTGAATGAGTAGGCATGGTCTGGGGATGGCGAGGTGTGGGGCGACGGGTGTGGATGGGCATTAGCTGACGGCTTCCCAGGGGATGGGGGTTTGTTGGGGGATGGATGAGGTGGCTGGGCGGATGGTGCCGTCGGGGGCTGGGAGCCAGAGGTGGTGTTGTTGGGGGCGGACGGCGGCGCCTCGGCCGGTGACTGCGACGGTGGCTTGGCGGCCGGTCAGGTAGCCCTCGCCTTCGCCCAGGCCGGTCCAGGTGTTGGTCTGCACTTCCAGGCGGGCTTCGCTGCCCGGCCAGGAGCCGACCGCGATCAGCATCGCTCCCCTGGTCCGCAGCCGGGCCGACAGCCGGGATGCCTCCCCCGGCGTGACCTCCCCCGGCGGCCGGACCACCACGACCGTCAGGGCGTCGACCAGGGCGGCGACGACGCTCAGCCAGTCCCGCTCCGGATCGGGCACGAGCACCAGCCGCTCGAGATCGACGCCGAGCCCGCGTGCCGCTTCCGCCCCGAACGAGGGCATCCCGACCACTCCGCACCAGGCGCCCTCGGCGGACGGCCCCGCCATCATCGCCATCACCAGCGCCGTCGACCCGCGCACGGAGTACACCGCGCCACCTCGCAGTACGGATCCGGGCAAAAGGTCGGAGATGGCTGGCAGAGTAGGCAGTGCCCGGTCGACGGTGGCCGTGTCCAGCGCTTGCTGGACACGCGTCTCGGTCGTCCGGGGCGCCAGCACGGTCGGCGTCACCCGCTCGTCCGACGCCTCCCGGAGCCGCGCGGCCTTCTGCTCCTTGGCCCGGGCGAGCAGTGTGCGCGCTTGATCCAGCGCGGTCACCGGGCTCCGATCAGCCGGACGCGCGGGCAGCTCAGCAGCAGAAGTCCCCGTCACACCCCCATGTTCGAACACCTGTTCGACTCCTGTCAATCGGCCGCCCGGCGAGCTGTGGACAACTAGACTCACGGGCGTTGCGAAGGGTCGAGAAAGGACCGCGTGTGAAGGAGCTTCTGGCCGAGGTCGAGCAGCACCACGACGATCTGGCCCGCTGGCTGGGCAGCGAGGCCGAGCCGGCTCTGCTCGACACGATCCAGGCCGCTCATCTGCCGGAGTTCACGCTCGTGACCATCGACGGAGGCAAGCTCGACCTCAAGGCTCTGACCCAGGCGCTGGCCGGCAGCAACAACGCAGTACCGGGTCTGACGATCGGGATCGAGGAGTTCGAGGTGGCGATCCGGACCGCCGAGGTGGCCGTCTGCCGGTTCCTCGAGGTGCACTCGATCGGCACGTCGCGACGCTCCACCGCAGTACTGGTCACTGATCCCACTGCCCGGTACGGCGTGCGCTGGCTGAGCGTGCAGGAAACTGCTGCGCACTGAACCCCCGGCGGGGCGACGGGATCTGAGAGGGTAGAGCCATGCCGAGATCGATTGCCACCAACACCCAGGTCGACACCGACGCGCTGCTGGAGTTCGTCCGTCCGCGCCACCACATGCTGTTGATCACCCGCCGCGCGGACGGTACGCCGCAGGCCTCGCCGGTGTCGGGTGGAGTCGATCCCGAGGGCCGGATCGTCATCTCGTCGTACCCGGAACGGGCCAAGAGCAACAACGTGAAGCGGGACGCGCAGGCCAGCGTGGTGGTGCTCTCCGACGACTGGAACGGCCCGTGGGTGCAGATCGACGGCAGCGGCGAGGTGATCGACCTGCCGGACGCGATCGAGCCGCTGGTCGAGTACTTCCGCTCGATCTCCGGCGAACACCCGGACTGGGAGGAGTACCGCGAGGCGATGCGCAAACAGGGCAAGTGCCTGATCCGCATCACTCCTGAACGCTGGGGCCCGGTCGCCACCGGCGGCTTCCCCGCCCACTTGGCGGAGTAAATCACCCCGTACTACGCCCGCCTGTGGTTGCTGCACGCTCATTTGCGGCGGACATGCCCGTCCGAGCTTCCCGCCGCTGCGCCGCAGTAGTTGCAACAAGCGCCGAGCCCGCGGCGGCTGTCCCCGCGTCTCTCGGAGTCGTCAGTCTTTGGTGTAGCGGCGGGCCATGGTTTCGGTGATGCGTTGCATGGCGCCTTCGAGGTGTTCGCGCAGCGCGGCTTCGGCGCCGGGCTCGTCGTGGGCCAGGCAGGCGTCGAGGATCGCCTGGTGCTCGCGGCGGGTCTGCTCGATCCGGGCCTTCGTCTGCCGTGAGCCGAACCTGTACCGCTCACTGTTCTGCCACACCGGCTCGATCGCCCTCGGCAACCACCGTGAGCCGCCGGCCCGGTAGATCGCGAAGTGGAACTCTGTGTGCGCCTGACGCGAGGCGATGATGTCGCCCACCTTCGACAGCCGCACATGCTCGGCCAGGGCCGCCCTGGCCAGCGTCGCGTCCGCATCGGTGAAGCGGCTCGCCGCAGCCCGTACTGCGAGGGTCTCCAGCGCGAGCCGGGTCTCGTGGGTGTCGCGGAGGTCCTCCATCGACAGCTCGCGCACCCAGGCGCCCTTGTGCGGCACGATCTCGACCAGCCCGAGGGCCTGCATCCGCCGCAATCCCTCGCGGATCGGCATCTGGCTCATGTCGAGTCGCTTGGCCAGTTCCTCCAGCCGCAGCGCGGTACCGCTCGGGAGCTCACCGGACAGGATCAGCTCGTGCAGCTCGGCGGCGGCTTCCTCCGCGAGTGTGCGCCGGCCGCTCGGTCCCCCGGGCGTGAGCTCGAGTCGTCGGGTCATGGGGTGTGGGCTGCCTCTCTCCTCCACTGCACCGCGTCTGGGAGGTAACCGTAGCTGGCCGTGGGCGATCTGCGGCACATCTACCCTCCGGCACTCGCCGATTACCCGCCGCGGCGGCTCAGAACCGGGTGAGATCGAGCAGCACCCGCCTGTCCGCGGGCCCGGCGGCCAGCAGGTCCAGTGCCGCCTCCACCTGCGGCGCCGCGAGGATCTCGAGCGCCGGCCGCACCCGTGACGGCGCGATGTCGGTCAGTACGCCGGTGACGGTGCCGGCCTCGATCGTGGTCCGCTGCATGTTCACCGGCAGCACCCGCAGGTCCCGGCCGATCAGCTGGTGCAGGTCAAGGGTGGCGAACTCCCCCGCCGTGTAGCCGAGCGCCACCAGCCGTCCGCCCGGCGTGATGTGGCTCATCACCCCACTGGTGACCGGACCGCCGACAGTGTCGATCACTGCGTTGCACCAGGGCAGCTCGCGACCTACCTGGCCCAGCTCGTCGACCCGCACGATCTGGTCGACCAGGCCGTCCAGCATCTCCACGGACTCGTCACTGCGGGCTAGTCCAATCACCTTCATCGCCCCAGCCGCCCGGGCCACGGCGGCACACAGTTGGCCGACCAGCCCGGTGACGCCGGTGACGACAACCGTCTCGTTCTGCACGATCTGACCGACCCGCCGTACTGCGGTGTGCGCGGTCAACGCAGGAGCCAGCATCGCCACAGCAGAAGCCGGGTCCAGCCCACTGGGCAACAAATGCACCGACGCATCCGGTACTACGGCCAGCTGTCCCCACGTCCCAGGCCGGGAGACCCCCAGCCCTCCGCCCCGGACCACCACCGGCGTACCGGCCGCATAGACGCCTGAGCTCACCACTACGCCGGCGCCCTCGGATCCCGGGACGAACGGCGGCTGCAGTTGCTGGGCCAGCTTGCCGGCCAGCACTGTCCGGTCGAGCTGCGTGACAGCGGAGTACTGCATCTCCACCAGCGTCTCGCCTTCACCGGCGGCAAGCTCCAGCTCCTCGACCTTCAGCTGCTGGCCGGGCCCATAGCAGCGAAGCACCAGGCCCCCTCGCGCGCTCATCCAGCCACCCCGCTCATCCCCGTGTCGGTCAACCCTGCATTGGGCCTGTGGATTTGATATCTGATCACATCTCGGTCCTGCAGAAAAGTCCTGTTCACGGCGAAACGCCCCCCTTCTTCAGCGGCCGGGTGAGCTGCTCGCACACCGTTGATCGAGCCGCCGCCCGGCCTCGGTCCACCTGATCGCCCATCGGGAAGGGCCAGTCGCTCCCGGCCAGCACCCGATCCGCACCGAAGGTCGCCCCCAGCAACACTCGTACGCCGTCGTCGTGCACCAGGTCGTCCACATAGAACCGCTGCAGCGCCTCCGGCACCGACAGCGAGAGTGGTCCGATCCCTGGTCGTGCTGTGTCGATCCCGCGCTGCCACCGGCCTGCCAGCGCGGCCGTGACGCCGCCGCCGTGGCACAGGCAGAACCTGATCCCAGGGAAGCGCCCGACAACATCCCCGAACACCAGCTCCGCCACGGCAAGCCCCGTTTCGTAAGGGTTTCCGAGCAGGTTCGACAGGTAGTACCTGCCGAGGCGCTCGTCGTGGCTGTGGCTCGGGTGAATCAAGGTGAAGGCCTCCAACTCATGGAGCGCCTCCCACACGGCGTCCAGCCCAGCCACCGCCGCAGTACCGGCCGGCCCGGCCCCAGAGGCTGGCCCGGCCCCAGCGGCCACCCCGGCCCCACTGTCCAGCCCGGTGAGGCCCGCAGTGCCGAGGGCGAAGCCGCTGAAGACGCCCTCGCTCGCCAGTGCGGACGCAACGGCTGCAGCGGATGGGTCGTGGAGCGGCAGCTGCCCGAGCACGCGCAGCTGCGGCGTAGCCAGCTCCCGCAGCCCCTGGTTGACCAGGTCGGCCCACTCGACGCCTTGGTCGTAGCGGAACAGCGCAGGTGGCACAGAGACCACAGCCCCGTCCAGCTCCTGCTCGTCGACCCATGCCAGCAGTGCAGCGGGATCAGCAAGCCGCTTCAGCGGCAGCCGCTCACCATCGACCAGCAGGAAGCCATCGTCCACAGCAAGCCCGAACAACCCCTGATAGGCCGCCGCGAGCACAGTCGGCGGTATCAGGTGAGTGTGGACGTCCCAGCCGGCCATGTCAGCGGGCATCCTCGTCGTTGTCGTAGAACGACGGCCGCACCGGGTAGTGCGGCCCGTCGTACACCTCGAGCAGGATAGAGGTCTCCTCCGCCAGGGTCGGCCCGTGCACGACGCCCTTGGGGTTCCAGTAGAAGCTGCCCTTGGTGAGAGTCGTACCGGTCGGCAGGTACACGTACCGGCCGGACAGACAGAACATGAACTGGTTCGACGCGTGCTGGTGCGCCTCCGGAATCCCGGAGCCCTTCTCGAAGCGGACCAGCGCGATCGACGCCTCCGACTCCTCGTCCCGCCACAGCATCTTGTGCGACAGCCCGGCCAGCGACTTCTCGACCCACTCCAGGTCGTCCGTCTGCAGCAGCACCTCGCTCAACTGCTCGTCGAAGGAGCTCATCAGACACCCTCCCGCGGTACCGGGCGACCAGTGATCCCCGTGTAGAGCTCCTCGGCCACACCAGCCGACATAGGAGCCACTGCAGCGATATGCCCGTCCGGCCGAACCAGCACGACGGTGTCAGCCGGTACGCCGTACCGGCTGGTCGCGATGCTGCCCGGATCGAACAGCGAGCGGTCGCGCAGACCAGAGTCCAGCGGTGCATCCCACCGCGACACCGCGTAGTGCTTCAGCGCAGGCGAGTCGTTGACCGGCACAGCAGGCCGCCGCCGTACGTCGGTGAAGTACAGCGCGACGAAGGAGTCGCGACACAACCCGTGGATAGTCTGCCTGCCACGTGGACCCTGCAACGCCAGGTCAGGCGCTCTGTCACCGGCCCGCACGGCAGGCGGCTCAGCACTGGTCATCACCATCGACCAGTCGCCCTCCCCGTCCACATCCAGCCGTACGCCGAGCAGCGTGCGCGTGTACGCCGTCGCCCAGTCGCTCCCGGCTGCGGTCACAGCGCCTCGCTGGTGGGACATGTACTTGCGGGCAGCCTCGGCCATCTCGCCCGACCCGTTGATCGCCACTGGCCGCTGCTCCTGCTCGTACCCGTCCAGTAGCGACGGGTCGGCCCAGCCGCGCAGTACCCAGGCCAGTCGCCACGGTAGGTTCGACGCATCCAGCGCGCCCGTGTTGAGGCCCAGCGCCCACATCGGAGTGATCAGGTGCGCCGCATCGCCCATCAGGAACACCTTGCGCTCGGCGGACCAGCGGTCGGCCACCCGGTGATGCACGTTGTAGACGACCGAGCCGAGCAGCTCGATCCGGTCCACCTCGCCGATGAACTGCTTGACCTTCACCAGCATGTCCTCTTCACCCGGCTTGTCCGCACCGGCGGCCAGCGGGAAGAGGAACCGCCAGCAGTTGGGCTGCCGGATCAGCACCATCCACTCGGACCGGTCGGAGAAGTAGGCCAGGTACGGGTAGTCGCGGGCGTTCGAGACGTCCAGGTCGACCACCACGTCGATCAGCATGTACCGCTCGGGCAGGGTCTCCCCCGTCACCGTGGCGCCCAGCGCGTCCCGCACCCTGCTCCGGCCGCCGTCGCAGGCCAGCAGGTGCGACGCCTCGATCTCCTGCACCCCGTCCGGGGTGGAGACCGTCAGGACCACCCGGTCGTCGAGGACCTCGAAGGACTCCAGCCGGTGCTGCTTGCGCACAGCACCAGCTCCACCGGACCGCTCCAGCGCAGCCTCCAGGATCGGCTCCATGTGCTGCTGGGGCAGGTTGATCACGAACGGGTACTGCGTGTCGTTGACCAGCTCGGCCAGCTGGACCGATGCCCGGGGAGTGTTGGTGGCCCGGTCGATGTCGCCGATCTCGTCGATCCGCAGCGCGGCCTCGACGATGCCCTCCAGTGCGCCGTACCGGTCCCAGATCTCCAGCGTCCGGGTCAGCGTCGTACCCGCCTTGGTGTCCGAGGAGAGCACCGCGTCCTCCTCGAGCAGCACGAACGGCACGCCGTAGTGGGCCAGGCCGAGCGCCGTCGTCAGGCCGATCGGCCCGGCGCCGACGACGGCGACGGGCAGCTGGTGGTCAGCGCTCACTCAGGACTCCTTGAAGGTGTCTAGCCGGGCGAAGGCGCGCTCGCGGGTCAGCTGCGAGCCGGTCATCGCCGCCGCGTCGGACAACAGGAAGAGCAACGGTCCGACCACATCCTCGGGGTCGCCGATCCCGGTCGTGGCACGCCAGTGCTCCAGGTCCGCACCGATGTTCGCAGAGCGGAACTGCTCGGTGTCGATCACCCCCGGCGCGATCACGTTCACCCGCACCCGGTACTGCGCGACTTCGGCGGCCAGTGTCCGGGCGAAGGCCCCCAGTGCCGCCTTGCTCGACGCGTACGCTGCCGCACCCGGGAACCCGGTCGCCGCGATCCCCGAGGTGAACACGATCACGGACCCGGTACGCCGCTCCACCATGTGCGGGACCACCGCCTGGCAGACCCAGACGACGCCGTCCAGGTTCACCTTGAGCGTCTGGGTCCACTGCTCGGGATCGGTGTCGAGCACAGCAGCACGCGGCTGTACTGCGGCCCCGGCGACCAGCCCGTCGATCCGGCCGTGCCGCTCGACCACGCCACTGACCGCCTTGAGCACGGCCTCCCGGTCCGAGACGTCTACCTCCACGTACTCGACACCGGCAAGACCGAGCCCACGGGTGATGTCGAAAACCACCGCAGTACCGCCGCAGCCGGCCACTGCGGAGGCCAGTGCGGCGCCGATGCCGTGCGCTCCACCTGTGATGACGACAACCTCGCCGGTCGCGTCGAATCTCACCTTCATGACGTCCCCTCGCGCTGGGAGCTCTTGGAGGTCATCGTCTCGGTGATCCGCTGTACTGCGCCAGCCAGGTGGTTGCGCAGAGCCTGCTCGGCAGCGTCGGCGTCGCGGGCGATACAGGCATCCAGGATCGCCTGGTGCTCCTGCCGGTTCCGCTCGATCTGGAAGGCGGTCTGGCGGCTCCCGAACCGGTAGCGCTCACTGTTCTGCCACACCGGCTCGATGGCACGCGCAAGCCACTGCGACCCACCGGCCCGGTACAGGGCGAAGTGGAAGTCCGCGTGCGCCTGCCGCGCTCCGATGGAGTCCTCCGACCGCGAGAGCTGCAGGAGCTCGTCCAGCGCAGTACGGGCCTTCTCTGCATCCTCCTCGCTGAAGTGCTCAGCAGCAGCCCGTACTGCGAGGCTCTCCAGCGCCAGCCGGGTCTCGTGGGTGTCATGCAGGTCCGCGATCGACAGCTCGCGCACCCAAGCGCCCTTGTGCGGGATGATGTCGACCAGTCCGAGCGCCTCAAGCCGGCGGAGGCCTTCCCGCACAGGCATCTGGCTCATCTCGAGGCGGTTGGCCAGCTCGACCAGCCGGAGCGGAGTACCGCTCGGAAGCTCACCGGACAGGATGAGTTGGTGCAGCTCGGCTGCTGCGGTCTCGGCCAACGTACGGCGACCACCACGGCCGCCGCCGGGCAGCAGCGCTAGTCGGTTGCTCATGCGAGGTCCCGGCGTACCAGGGTGTTGCGCAGCTCGCCGATCTTGTCGGCCCGCGTCACCACCTCGTCGCCTTCCGCCAGGAACACCTGCGGCTCCCGCGCGTTGCCGATCCCTGCAGGCGTCCCTGTCAGCAGCAGGTCACCAGGGCGCAGGGTCATCCCGAACGAGAGCTCACTGATCAGCGTCGCCACGTCGTATGCCATCTGCTTGGTCGACGCGTCCTGCATCACCACACCGTTCAGCAGGCACTGCAGGTGTACGTCCTGCGGGTCGCCGAACTCATCGGCCGTCACGATCCACGGCCCGAGTGGCATGGTCTGGTCGATGCTCTTGCCCTTGAGCCACTGGCCGCCGTGCTGACGCTGCAGGTCCCGCTGCGACACGTCGTTGGCCAGCGTGTAGCCCCAGACGTGGTCGAGCGCATCGGCGACGGGGATGCTGCGGCCGGTCTTGCCGATCACCAGCGCGAGCTCGGCCTCGTAGTCCCACTTGGCCGAGATCGCCGGGTCGTACGCGATCTCGTCGTACGGGCCGATCACGACGTCAGGGCCCTTGGTGAAGAAGGTCGGGTGCTCGGGGCGGTCGACGTCCTGGCCCTCGCGCTTGCCCTTGCTCTCCTCGAAGTGGTCCCAGTAGTTCCAGCCGGTGCACAGGATGTCCCGGCGGAACCGCCGCAACGGCGCGCACAACCGGACCGATGCCAACGGCAACCGTTCGGCCATGGCAAATTGATTGCGGACGGCAACCAGCCCGGCCGGACCCGCCTCGATCACCGAGACCAGGTCGGCCGCATCCAGCAGGACGACGTCCTCACCGTCCAGTACGCCGGGAAGCTCCCGCCCGGCGTGTTCGATCGTCACGAACCTCATCTCAGGTCCACTCGACGCCGCGCACGTGATCACCCGCTTCCCGGGTGCGCTTGCTCATGGGATCACCGCGATGGCGCTGATCTCGATCAGGTAGTCGGGGTGGGCCAGCTTGCTGACCTCGACCATCGTCGAGGCGGGCAGCGGCTCGTGGAAGAACTGCGCGCGGATCTCGTGGATCTTGGCGAAGTCCTCCATGTTGCGGACGTACACGTCCACCCGGCAGACGTCGTCCAGCGTGCCGCCGGCCTCCCGGACCGCGGCCTGCACGTTCTCGCAGACCTGCCGGGTCTGCTCGCGGATGTCGCCGACGCCGGCGATGCTGCCGTCCGGCCGCCGCGCGGTCATCCCGGACACGAACACCAGCCGGCCGGTCGCCTCGATCGTGGTCGCCTGCGAGAACACCCCGTTCGGGCTCCGCAGCGCCGCGCTGGTCAGTTGCCTCTTCGCCATCAGCTCAGCACCCCTCCCGTCGGGACGACGGCGCCGACCGCCCGCGCGGCCTGCAGCAACCCGTCCAGCCCCGACCGCTCGATCAGTACGCCGTTGCGCCGCTGCTGCGCCGCGCGTTCGGCCTCGATCTCCCCCGGCACGTACAGCCGGTCCACACCGGGAGCTGTCGCACTGGCATGCACCTTTGCGGCCAGTGCGGACGACCGCTGCCGGAACCCGTCGACGCCACCCAGCAACTCCGGGTCGATCGCGAAGAACAGATGCGCGCAGTCGTTCGGCCGATCCGGCTCCCGGTACAGCGGCCGCACCTGGTCACCCCAGCCACCACCACTCAGTACTCCGGTCAGCACGTCGATCATCAAAGCCAGCCCGAACCCCTTGTGCCCGGCCGCAGGCAACAACATCCCCAGTACTGCGGCCTCCGGGTCCGTGGTCGGCAACCCGGACGGATCGGTGGCCCAGGTGTCGGGGATCGGCCGGCCCGCCGACGCCGCCAGCCGGATCTTGCCCAGGGCAACAGCCGACAGGGCCATGTCGAGCACGATCTCCGGCCCGCCGTCGGTCGGTACCGCGATCGCCAGCGGGTTGTTGCCGACGATCCGCTCGGCCCCGCCGGGAGCCGGCATCAGCGGGGTCGTGTTCGACATCGCGATGCCCAGGCATCCGGCTTGCGCCGCTTGCATCGCCCACCGGCTGGCCGCGCCGAAGTGGTGCGCGTTGCGGACCGAGACCAGGCCGATCCCGTACCGGCCGGCGCGCTCGATCGCATGGCCCATCGCCTGCGGGCTCGACAGTTGACCCATCCCGCCGCGCGCGTCGACCACGAGGGCCGCGCCGGCGTCGTGCAGGATGTCCAGCTCGTGTTCCCGGGTGACCCCGCCGGCGTTGAGCCGTTCGACGTACATCGGAACGAGCATCACGCCGTGCGAAGTGACACCGCGCAGGTCGGCCTCGACCAGCGCGACCGCGATCCGGGTCGCGTCGGCCGGCTCGAACCCGAGGGCGCCGAAGACGGCCGAGACGGTTGCCTCCAGCCACGCGGGCCGGACGAGCACGCGGCGCTCGGCATCGGAGGCCTGGGTGGTCACCTGGTCTCCCGTGCCCACGGCAACAGCAGGTGCTCCAGCAGCACGAGCAGGTAGAACAAGACGATGGCCACGATGCTGAGCAACGTCATCGCGGCGAAGGCCAGCGCGGTGTCGGCATTGGCACCCGACTGGGTGATCACGTAGCCCAGGCCGGAGGTCGCACCGACGAACTCGGCGATCACCGACCCGATCACCGCCAGCGAGATCGCGACCTTCAGGCCGGTGAAGATCTGCGGCATCGCGTACCGCAGCCGCAACTTGAAGAACTCCTGCGTCCTGGTGGCGTTCAGCGACTTGAGCAGCTCGACCAGCTCGACCGGCGTCGACTTCATCCCGCTGGCCGTCGAGATCACGACCGGGAAGAAGGCGACCAGCAGCACCATCAGCACCTTCGGCGCCTGACCGAACCCGAACCACACCACCAGCAACGGCGCGATGGCGACCTTCGGGATCGCGTTGACGGCCAGCAGCAACGGATAGAGCAGCCGCTCCACGATGACCGACCGGACGATCAGCAACGCGACCGGTACGCCGATCACGATCGACAGCACGAAACCCTCGACCGTCTCCACCAACGAGACCCAGGTGTGCTCCAGCAGATAACCGGGCTGCGCCAGGACGGCAGTGACCACATCGCCCGGATTGGGCAGCAGGTAGGCCTCGATCGAGAACACGATGGTGGCAAGCCACCACAGTCCGAGTGCCAGCACCAAACCGACCAGCGGCAGCAGCACCGCCGCAGTACGGGAGTGCGTGAGCCAGGATCGCTTCGTCATCGCTGCGCCTCGGGCAGGTCGACGGGCCGCTCCTGCTCGGACAGCAGGCTGTGCAGGTGCGCGCTGATCTGGGCCACCTCGGTCAGGTGGGCGTTCTGCCCCAGGGTGCGAGGCCGCGGGATGTCGATGTCGACGATCTCGCGCAGGCGCCCCGGCCGCGGAGTCAGCACAGCGACCCGGTCGGCCAGCACGACAGCCTCCTCGATCGAGTGGGTCACGAAGACGATCGTGGTGGCCAGCTCCATCTGGATCCGCTGCAGTTCCGCCGACAGTTCGGTCCGGGTCAGCGCGTCGAGCGCCGAGAACGGCTCGTCCATCAGCATCACCTTGGGGCTGCGGATCAGCGACCGGCACAGCGACACGCGTTGCTGCATGCCGCCGGACAGCTCGTGCGGCAACCGCCGCTCGAACCCCTTGAGCCCGACCAGTTCGAGCAACTCGTGCGCCCGGTCCCGGTACTGCGCCTTGTCGCGCTCGGCGTCGCCACCGGAGATCTCGACCGGCAGCATCACGTTCGACACCACCGACCGCCACGGCAGCAAAGCCGGTCGCTGGAACATGAAAGAGACGTCCCGGCGCGGGCCGCTGACGGCCTCACCGGCCACCTCGACCCCGCCGGACGTCGGCGGCAGCAGTCCCGCGATCAGCCGGAGCAGTGTGGACTTGCCACAACCGGACCGGCCGATCAACGTGACGAACTCGTTCTCCCGGACGTGCAGGTCGATGTCCTCGAGAGCCCGGACCTGACCCCCGCGACCCTCGAAGACCTGTCCCACACCGTCCAGCCGGATCATGTCAGCCCTTGGGTGCCAGTTCGGCGTGCACCACGTCGGCCGGCTTCACGATGCCCGGCTTGATGACCTCGTACTTGCCGAGCGCATCGATGATGGCCTGCACCCGGGTGGTGTCCACCTCGCCGGTGGCACCCTTGAAGTTGTCCGGCTGGACGAACGGCTTCATCAGCTGCAGTTCCTTGGTGGCCACCTCGACATTGGTGTCCGGGACGTACTTCTTCAGGATCTGCGCGGCGGCCGCCGGGTCCTTCATCGCCTCGTCCAGACCCTTGAGCAGGGCCGCGGTGAACTTCTTCACCTGTTCGGGGTGCTCCTCGACCAGGTCGTTGCGGGCGATGATCGAGTTGCCGTAGAGCTCCTGCACCTTCGCGCCGTACGACAGCACGACGGCCTTGCGCTTCTTCTCCTTGTCGGCCGCCTCGAGCAGCGGCACGCCGACCACGAACTGGCCGATGCCGTCGACCCTGTCCGCCGCGAGCAGCGCGGGCAGACCCCCAGGCGGGGAGGGAACGAACTCGACGGCGTCAATGGGGATGCCGACCTGCTTGGCGTAGAGCGGGAAGGTGACCTGGTTGGTCGAACCCGGCTGGTCACCGATCCGCAGCTTGGGTGTGGCGACCAGCGACTTGGGGTCGTCGGCCTTGATCTTCCCGCCGTCGAAGGCGGCGATCGCGGCCATCGAGCGTTGGTGGATCATCCCGACCGTGGTGACCGGCAGCTTCTGCTTGGCCAGCGTGATCACCAGCGCGGTGAAGTCACCGATGCCGTAGTCGGCCTGACCGCCGGCGACGAGCTTCATCACGTCGACGGTGCCGCTGCCGGGCGTGATGGTGACGTCGAAACCGGCGTCCTTGAAGTAGCCCTTCTCCAGGGCGACATAGGCATAGGCCTCACGGCCGAAAGTTTTGAACGAGGTCAGGTAGCTGACCTTCTCCAGTGTCGTGTCCCCGTCCGTGCCTGCCTTGCTGTCGGCATTGCACGCGCTCACTCCGGTTGCGAGTGCAAAGACCGCCACCAGGGCGACGGCCGAACGTCTGAACCTCATGCTGGACCTCTCCTCTCCGATATTTGATCAAACATCAAATATGGAAGGGTGGTCAATCGGCTCTCGGGGACTTCACAGTGTCTTTACGTGCACGTTCCGACACTGTCCGGATCCCCTCAGAATCCGACTGCCGCCCGTCCTGGAGCCGCTTCCCCATGCCCGCCCGTCACCGGACTGGCACCCCGCCCCGACCACAGACCGTACCCGCCCGAACAGCAGATCGCGACGTCAGTTCGACCCGAACGTGCCCACCACACAACAAATTTGTGTAAACCCGCCCCCACTGTGATCTCCGTCATGCAAACGCTCTCCACCTTCGGGAACCCCATCCACCCCGCGAACGTATCCCCCTCCGCCGCACACCCACCGAGCCAATCCCACCCACCCACGAAATCGTTGCCACCCGCCTATCCCACCGCTCCACTGCCCGCGTGACGCACCCGGTCGAGTCGCGCCCTGCCAGCCGCCGACCACTCACACTCGGCGCTGACCACGGCCCGCTCGCAGGCATCGCGGGCTACCTCCGTGGGAGGCCAGTAGGCGGCGGTCACCCGGAGGAGGGAGCCGGAGGGCGGGGCGGGCTGCGAGGATTAGGGGGTGGCGAATGTGTTGATGCGTGGGGCGACCTATCTGCGCTGGGTCTACCTGTTGCTCGGTGCCGCTCTGGTGCTCGCCTTCATCCTGGTCGACAGCGGTCTCGTCTCGTTGCTCGACGAGCTCGACATGCCGCACGTCCTGACCGTCATCGTCGCCGCGATCGTCGTCGCCGCCCCGCCCCTGGTCCTCGGTGCCCTGCCGGCCGTCCGGGAGGTAGAGGGCATCGCGGTCGAGTCGTTGCTCGGGGTCCGTTTCGAGGAACGCCCCCTCGGCCCGTCCCGGACCTGGGCGCAGCGCCGGCGGACCACGCTCTGGTTCTGCGTCCATCTGGTCGCGGGCGGATTCGTCGGCATCCTGTCCACGGTGGTCTTCGGCATCGGCGCCGTGTTGCTGGCGGCACCTTTCCGCTCCCCCGGCTCGCGGGATCTGCTGCCCGGCGTGGCTTACGAGGTCACCGGCCGCTGGACCGACGTGTGGATGCCGCTGGCAACCATCGTGGCGATCGTCGCGCTGTTCCTGCTGTCCTCGGCCATCGGCGCCCTGCTCGCGTACGCCGCCCCGCGGCTGCTCGGACCGACTCCGGCCGAGCGGATCCAGCTGCTCGAACGCCGTACGGCGACCCTTGCCGAGCGCAACCGACTCGCCCGCGAGCTCCATGACAGCGTGGGTCACGCGCTCAGCCTGGTCACCATCCAGGCGGCCGCCGCGCGCCGGGTCCTGGCGACCGATCCCGCCTTCGCCGAAACCGCGCTGGCCGCGATGGAGACCTCCGCCCGGGCGGCCCTCGCGGATCTGGACCACGTCCTGGGGCTGCTCCGCGACGATCGCCGGCCCGGTTCGCAGACCGCGCCGCAGGCGACACTCGGCAACCTCACCAGGCTGGTCGAGGCGACTCGCGCCGGTGGCATCACGGTCGGCGTACGGCGTACCGGGGATCTCGAGGAGTTGCCCGCGGCGGTTTCGCGGGAGGCGTACCGGATCATCCAAGAGGGCCTCACCAACGCGATCCGGCACGCCGGCCGACCGGCCGACGAGCTCAGCGTCGACCTGGTGATCAACCTCGACGAGTCCGGCCTGCGGCTGGAACTGACCAACCCGGTGACCGCGGGCACCCCCGACCACTCCGGCGGTGGCCGAGGGCTGGCCGGGATCCGTGAAAGGGTCGCCGTACTGCGCGGCACGGTCGAAGCCGGCCTGGTCGCCGGCACCTGGCGGCTCGCGGTGACCCTCCCGGTCGCCGTCACGACCCGATCGCCATCACGATGACGACCGGCCCGGGGCGGCGCTGGGACAAGAACGCGGTGGGACAACGGTGGTTGAGGTGGGGATGAATATGGAGGAGACAGTGCAGATTTCGGTGGTCGTGGTGGACGACGAGCCGCTGATCAGGAGCGGCCTGCGCGCCATCATCGACGCGGAGGCCGACCTCACGGTCGTCGGGGAGGCCGGTGACGGCGCCGAGGTGCTGCCGGTGGTTCGTCGTACCCAGCCCGACGTCGTGCTGATGGACGTCCGCATGCCTGCCGTCGACGGCATCCAGGCGACGCGTCTGCTGCTGGACGGCCTCGACCCCGCGCCGCGCGTGCTGGTCGTCACGACGTTCGAGAACGACGACTACGTGTACGACGCGCTGCGGGCCGGCGCATCGGGCTTCCTGCTCAAGCGCACTCCCCCGGACGACATCATCGCGGCGATCCGCACGGTCGCGGGCAGTGAGTCGCTGCTGTTCCCCGAGGCGATCCGCGCACTGGCTCTCGCTCACGTGTCCGAGCAGCAGAAGCAGCCGACCGGTCTGGACGAGTACCAACTCACCGAACGCGAGCAGGAGGTACTACGCCTGATGGCACGCGGCCTGTCGAACGCGGAGATCGCCGCCGAGCTCATCCTCGGCGTACAGACGATCAAGACCCACGTCGCCAACCTGCTCGCCAAGCTAGGCGCCCGCGACCGCACCCAAGCCGTCATCCAGGCCTACGAATCCGGCTTCGTCCCCCTGCGCTAACCCGGCCCGGCCGTGACCGGTCAGGTATCCAGGGCCTCGTCCGCGAGGTGGCAGGCGTTGTGCAGCGGGTCGGCCTGGTCGGCCTGGACGGCGATTCGCTGCAGCAGCATCCGGAAGATCATCCGCTCGCCGTCGTCGAGACTGCCCATCACGGCGTCCTCACTGGCCGAGAGCCGGCGCTCCAGGTCGCAGAGCGTCTCCCTGCCCTGCTCGGTCGGCACGATCAAGCGCGCCCGGCGGTCACTCGGATCCGCCTGCCGCTGCACCAGACCGGCCTTCTCCAGGTCGTCCAGGAGATACGTCATCACCGTGCGGTCGACGCCGAGCTGCCCCGCCAGGTCGAGCTGACGCTTCGGTCCCTCGCTCACGCTGGTGGCCAACACCTGGTAACCCCGCGGACCGCCCGGTACGCCGCCCAGCGCCTCGGCCGCCGTCTTGGCGTACCGCCGGAACACGACACCCAGCGCCCAGCCGAGGTCAGCCTCGACCGAGGTGCCGCGAGCTGCCCGGGTTCCTGCCTCCGGCGTCGAACTGGTCATGGACCCCATCGTACGTGCCCTACGCCACTCGGAAGACGATCTGCCTTGAATATGTTCTGCTCAACAGACTATCTTCAGAGCAGCTCAGATTGAGCGACTCACCGTTGTGTTTGCAGAGAGGAACGACATGACCACCCTCCTTCGCGTCGACGCCAGCATCCGGGTCGACGGATCCGTCAGCCGGGCGCTGGCCGACAGCGCCGAGGCCGCCTGGCGCGCGGAGCACCCGGACGGCGTCGTGGTCCGGCGCGATCTCGGCCGGGACCCGCTCCCGTCCAACGTCTGGCCTGCCGTGGCGGCGCTGACGATGGGGATGGACGCAGGTCCTGACGCCGACCGTGCCGACACCACCGAGGCGACTGCGCTGGCCGCGGAGCTCTCGGCCGAACTCCAGAACGCCGACGCGGTGCTGCTCGCAGTACCGCTCTACAACTACGGAATCTCCCAGCACGTGAAGACCTGGATCGACCTGCTGCTGATCGACAAAGACCTGGTCAGTGGATCCGCGCTCCAGGGCCGGCCGGCCATCTTCACGCTGGCTCGCGGCGGCGGCTACGGCCCGGGCACCCCGCGCGAAGGCTGGGACCACGCCACGCCGTACCTGAAGCGCATCTTCGGAGATGTGTTCGGTATGAACATCCGCGAGGCGGTCGCCGAACTCACCCTGGCACCGGTCACCCCGGCGATGGCGGAGCTGATCCCCGCGTCCAAGGTCGCCGAGGAGGAGGCGCATGTCAGCGCCAAGGAACACGGCATCGCCGTCGCCAAGGAACTGATCGCCGCCACGGTCTGATCCAGGGGCGCCCGCCAGTCTGATCGAACTGGCCGGTGCCGATCGTCGCTAGTTGTCTGCAGGTGCCGTGCTCGAGCCGGCGCTCTGCCAGACAGACAGCGTCACCGACAACGTCACCTCAACAGGATCAGCCAGTACTGCGATGCGCTCCGTCAACTCGGCCTTGGCCGTGTGCCGCGCGCTAGGTGTCATCGCTACCAGCCGCTCAACCGCCGCATGGTCCAGCCGCATCGCGACCTCCACGACTTCGCTACCGGTCCGCACGAACGACCCAGCCAGCGAAGCGGTCAGCCGCTGCTCCTTCTCCTCATCCACCCGAACCAACCCCAGTACTTCGACCAGCTCGGTCAGGTGGGTCTGGTTGGGAGTCACCACCAGCAGCGAACCGCCGGGCGCGAGTATCCGCGCCATCTCCTGCGCGTTCCGAGGCGCGAACACATTCAGCACCAACGCCGCAGCCTGATCCCGCACCGGCAGTTCACGCCAGGCATCACAAACCACGGCCCCAATCCGCCCCGGCTCCACCCGAGCCGCCCGCCGCGCCGCATACCGCGACACATCCAACGCAAGCCCCCACCGCCCCCGCCCGCCCCCAACAACCCCCGCCAGGTAATACCCAGTCCCAGCCCCCACCTCCACCACCAGCCCACCACCCAAGGCGGCGCCCTCAGCGTGCTTGTGCGCAAGAGCCTTGGCGCTTGCAGTGGTTAGCGCGTCGCGGATCGGGGTGTAGTAGCCGGCCGAGAGGAAGGCGTCGCGGGCTTCGATCATTGCGGCTGAGTCGCCCTCGATGCCGGTCGAGGCCGAGGGCAACAAGTTGAGGTAGCCCTGCTTGGCGAGGTCGAAAGCGTGCCGGCGCGGGCAGACCGCAGTACGGGCTGTCAGGGACAGGGCGTCACCGCAGACCGGACAGCGCAGTACGGAGACCAGGTCGGGGTGCACACCCCGGAGACTACCTAGTACCGCGCCTTGAAAGGCTTGCGCATCATGCGCCTGACCTCCGAGACGTCGTCCGACGGCGTTCGCCAACAGCTCTTCACTCTTGGCGAGCTGCCCGGCGTGCTGTGGACGCCCGAAGGTGCCGCCGGTACTCGCCCGCTGATCTTCATGGGACACGGCGGAGGCGAGCACAAGCTGGCTCCCGGCATGGTCGCCCGTGCACGTCGCTTCGTGGTCGAGCGCGGATTTGCGGCGGTGGCGGTTGATGTGCGCGGTCACGGCGAACGACCGAGGGACGCGGAGTTCGACCGGCTCGCGACCAAGGAGCAGGCTCTGGTGTCAGCGGGGAAAGAGACGGCTCCCCTGCTTGCCGACTTCCAGACGCTCATCGCTCAGCCGACTGTGACGGAATGGCAAGCGGTCCTCGACGCCGTCCAGCAATTCGAGCACGTCGGCGCCGGTCCGGTCGGCTACTGGGGGCTGTCGCTCGGGTGCGGACTCGGTGTGCCGTTCGTCGCCGCCGAGCCCCGAGTCCGCGCGGCGGTGCTGGGCCTGTTCGGGGCACTCGCCTCGGCCGAGGACGCCGCGCGCATCACCGTCCCGGTGGAGTTCCTGATCCAGTGGGACGACGACCGCGTGCCACGCCACGAAAGCCTGGCCCTATTCAACGCCTTCACCTCACCCGAAAAGACTCTCCACGCCAACCCCGGCAACCACGCAGAGATCCCGCATTACGAGCTAGACAGCACCCTCAGCTTCCTCACCCGCCACCTCACCTGACACCGCTGCCGTTAGCTGGCGACAACCTCGCGCGGGTTAGCCGTTGATGTCTCGGCTGGTTAGGCGGGCCCAGGCGGCGGCGTAGAAGATGGCTAGGTAGGCGGCTTGGACCAGGAGGTTGCGGACGATCGCGTCCCAGTACGGCGGGTCGCGGAGCAGGTCGGCGAATGAGGGCCAGCCGTACATCAGCAGCCACGGGTGGATCTCGTCGATCTGCGGGATCGCGCCGAGGATGCCGAACACGATGAACGCGCCGAACGTCGCCGCCATCGCCGCGAGCGGAGTCGACGTCAGCGACGAGACGAACAGTCCGACGCCCGCGAGTCCGAGCAGCGACAAGGCGACCAGGATCGCGATCCCGAACGCGCGCAGCAACCCGTCGGCCAGCGACACCGTCGTCCCCGACAGCAGCACCACATCGCCGACGGGGAACAGCACCACGCCCGCGATGAGCCCGGAAAGCCAGATCGTCAGCGTCGCGGCCAGGCAGAACACGACCAGCGCGACCAGCTTCGCCGCGAGCAGCCGGGATCGTCCGGCCGGCGCGGTCAGCATGTTCCGCAGGGTGCCGAGACTCGCCTCGCCCGCCAGCGACTCCCCCGCCACGACCGTGACGGCGGTAGGCAGGAAGAACGGCAACGACAACGCGAGGCTCGCCACGACGAGGAAGAACCCGTTACCTGCGACCTGACCGATGAACCCTTCGCCGCCCTCAGCTCCGGACAACCTGATCGCGACACCGACCAGCACCGGTACGCCGGCCAGCACCGCGAGAGTCACCCAGGTCCGCGCGCGGCCGAAGACGAGGTGCAGCTCGGAGGCGAACAGCGCGATCGTGTGCCGCCCCGCGGTCGGCCGCCGGGCACCTTGAGCGCTCACGTTGGCCAGATCGCGTCGATCAGCAGTTTCACTCAGCGACATCGAAACCCTCCCCGGTCAGCGCCACGAACGCATCCTCCAGGCTGGGATGCTCGACCCCGAACCCGTGGATCCGGACGTCCGCAGCGACCAGCGCAGCGGCGAGCTTGTCGATCGGCAGCTCCCCTGGATCGCCGTCGACAACTTCTTCCAGCGTCCGTACGTCGGTCAGTCCGAGGCTGGTCAATGTCGTCGCGGCCCGCTCGAGGTCGGGTGTCCGGACGACGAGCCGCGGCCGCAGCTCGGAACGGAGCTCGGCCATCGTCGACTGCCGGACGATCCGGCCGCGACTCATCACGGCGGCGTGCGTGCAGAGCTGCTCGACCTCGGCGAGCAGGTGGGTGGAGGTGAAGATCGTCGTACCGTCGGCGGCGAGCTCGCGAATCAGCGAACGAACCTCGCGGGTGCCCTGGGGGTCGAGGCCGTTGGTCGGCTCGTCCAGTACGAGGAGGTCGCGGCGTTGCATCAGCGCGACGGCGATCGCGAGTCGCTGGCGCATGCCGAGTGAGTAGGCGCGGACCTTCTTGCCTGCGGCGTTGGACAGGCCGACGCGTTCCAGGGCTTGGCCGGCGCGCAGCTTGCGCGTGCGCGGGTCGGCGGTGCGGTCGGCGGCGTCGAAGCGGAGAAGGTTGGCTTGTCCAGTCCAGAACGGGTAGAAGGCGGGTCCTTCGACCAACGCCCCCACCCGAGGCAGCACAGACAACTGAGCCTTGGGCATCGGCTCCCCCAGCAACTCCACTGAGCCCGACGTCGGCGTGATCAACCCGAGCAGCATCCGGATCGTAGTCGTCTTCCCTGACCCGTTAGGCCCGAGAAACCCGAAAATGCTCCCCGCCGGAACCTCCAGATCAATACTGTCCACCGCCACCTGCCCACCCCGAAACCGCTTAGTAAGCCCCCGCGTAACAATCGGCAACCCACCAACCCCCGCAACCGCAGGCAAACCCGCAACACCGGTCTTGGTGGGTGAGGACGCAGCGGACTGACCGGCCTCAGTGGACGAGAGCGGAGCGGACTCGCCGACCTCGGTGGACGCCGCCGGAGCCGACCCTCCGGCCGCGGGGGATGCGGAGGCAGCCGACGCATCAGGCTTTGCTGACGAGGGTGGAGTCGGCCCAGCAACCTCGCCCGATGCAGGCGGAGGTGGCTCGGTTGGCTGGGTGGAAGCGGAGGGGGGTGACCCGCTGGGGGTGGCGGGTGGGGTGGGGGGCACGGGGGGCACCGGGGTGGGGGTTAGCGGGGGGTTTTGGTGGCGGCTGATTGGAGGGTTTCGGGGGTTACCAGGCCGGCGAAGATTCGGCCGTCGGTGGTGATCAGGGCGTTGACCATCTTGGTGGAGATGATCTTGCCGGTGCCCCAGGTGCCCTGGACGGTCGGTGCCTTGGCCAGGAGTTGGTCGAGAGCCGGATTGCTCGGGGCCTTGCCGCGCAGTACGACGACGCTGTTCCAGCCCTCACCGATCACGGTCGGGTGGTCAGCGGACGGCTTCACGGGCTTCGGAGCACCGGGTTTCGGCGTGATCGGCGGGGTTTGCTTGCCCTCCACCTTCGACGGGACCTGCTTCTCCGTCACCTTCACACCCTTCGGCGGCGTGAACGCGAACGCGCTCGCCGGAGGCACGTCGAAGGAGACCGCCGAGAAGCCGAGCTGCACCGCCGGGTCCTTGCCGGTCCGCGGCATCACCGTCACCTGCAGCGGGATCCAGTTCTTCGCGTCGACCGCGAGCGTCACCGAGCCGACAGTGGTCTGATCCGTCTTCGGCACCAGCCGCAGCTTGTACGCGTCGCGTCCGGCCACCTTCTCCGTGCCGCTGACCTCGACCTTGGTCGACGGGTCGATCGCGGCCAGGAACTTCTTCGCCGCCGCTTGCGGATCGTAGGCCTGCTTCTCCGGCGCGATCTCCGGCTTGGCCGGGTGCGCCCTGTGCGCCGGCAGCGTCACCTTGGTCGCCTCACGCCGGGACGAGTCGTAGACCCACGCGGTCTTGCCGTCCGTGGTCAGCACGCGCTCGGCCATGTGGTCGAGCACCGAGACGCGAGCCTTGTCCGGCCCTGCGAACGCCACCCGCGCGGTGTGGTCACCGGTCAGCAGGTCGAGGAACTGGTTGACCTCGCCCTCCATCCCGGGCAGCGCCGGCAGGCCGAGATCGGTCGAGGACGTGACCGTGCCCGACAGGCCGTCCACCTTGGCCGTCTGGACTCGCGCCAGCAACTCCTGTGCGGTGATCTTCGGCAGGTCTGGAGACGCGTCCGCGACCATCGGCCCGAACGCCCCCACGCCTGCGACCACCGCAACTGCCGTAGCCGGAACCAACCACCGTCGACTGCGCTTCGCTGCTCCCATGTCTCCAAGACTCGCACCGCGCACCCGCCGAACCAAGGCGCTCGGGGTTCGTTCACCCAAAAGAGTGAGCATCGCCTACGACGCTCGCAGTACGTCCACAACCGGAGGTACTACGAGCGTCGGACTCCAAGAGGTCAGCGGCTCTGCAGCGCGTCCAGCGCCACCGTCATCGCCGCGGCCACCCGGAAATCGAGTCGCGAGTCCTGCACGCTGACCCGGTACCGGTCGCGCACCGAGATCTTGCGCTCGACCGACAGCACCGGCTGACCGGTGGCCCGGTCCTTGAAGTCGAAGTGGAAGATGAACGGCAACGGGATGTCGCCGACGACCGGGACGAACTGCCAGACCCGCCGGACGATCGCGATGGTCGGGTTCCGCTCGGCCCCGTCGGCCTCCAGGCCCGGGCCGGCCAGCTGCCAGCTGGACCGCAGCAGGCTCTTGCCGAACTCCTTCTTGAACCAGCCGATCGACTGACCGTTCGCATCGAAGACGTCGTACCCGGCGCCGAGGTCGAGCCGCTTGCGGGCCTTGAAGGAGAACACCGCCTGGCTCTTGGTGTCGTCGGCGTAGAAGGTGACCTCCTCCTTGATGGCCAGCCGCTTCTGCTGGGCGAACGCGAGCAGCTGCCCGTCGGTGCCGTCGGGGTTGGTGACGATGAGCTCGTACCTGTTCGCCATCATCGTGATCCGCTGCTTCATCGAGAAGGCGGGAACGTACATAGGCGCAGGGCCTTGAGGTGGGACGGTCATGCGGAGGAGTCTTTCATCTCCACCGGCTCATCCACCGCTGCCCCACAGGCCAGCGCCCCGAGCCGTACGCCGCGGGCCAGCCCCGCTGCCTCCGCGGAGTCCGATGCCAACTCCAGCTGGATCGAACCGACTCCTTGCAGTACGAGGTCACGCGCTAACTCCACGCCAAGTTCCACTGCCTCGTCCACTGTCCGCGCCGGCCGCCACAGCACCCCGAAGTCCGCTGCAGGCTGCTCACCACCGACCTGTACTACGAGCGCCTCCGCCGCCTCCAGGTACTCCGCAGCCGCGACCTCCGCCACGATCAACCGCACCGACTGCGTACCTACAGTCCGTACTACGCCCGCAGCCGCCGCAGCGTCGCCAGCGATCACAGCACCGGGCTCATCCCCCGGGAGACCGCGCTGGCCCCACGCCTCCTGATGCACGGCCCACGACAGCGGCCTCCGCGCAGCCCAGCCACTACGAACCAGCTCCGGCGCCGCAGCGAACTCCTCCACATGGCCAACACACAGGTAGCCCACCAGCTCCACGTGCGACGGCAGGTCCAGCACCGCAGCGACCTCACCCGGCTCGAAGAACGACACCCAGCCGACGCCAAGCCCCTCCGCACGCGCCGCCAGCCACAGGTTCTGGATGGCGATCGCCGCGGAGAACCAGGTGGTCCGCGGATCGGCATGGCGGCCCAGTACGTGCCGGCCGCCTCGTCCCGGGTCGCAGGTGACAGCGATGTTGAGTGGCGTCTCCAAGATCGCCTCGATCTTCAACCCGTCGAACGCATTGCGCCTATCAGCAGGCAGTGAAGCCGCGAACGCGTCCCGCTGGGCAGCAGCGAGGTCCCGGATCTTGCGACGAGTGGCGACGTCTCTGATCAGCACGAAGTCCCACGGCTGGCTCAACCCCACACTGGGCGCCCGATGCGCCGACTCCAGCACCCTGGTGAGCACATCGTCGGCAACAGGCGTAGGAAGGAATCCACGCCGCACATCACGCCGCTCGGCCACTACCCGGTGTACTACGTCCCGCTCCCCTACCGGGTACCCAGGAGCGGCTGTAGTCGCCGGGAGTCGGCCGACAGCGACAGTGGCCCGACCGGAAGCCTGCTTGGCCACTACGAGTTCGGCCCCGCTCAGCACCACGGCTCCCTCGGCCACACTCGCAGTACCGGCGAGGCGATCGACCTGGTCGCTTGGGGTCGGTACTGCTTGTTGGGCGAGCTCCTGCTTGGTTGCAGTGAGCAGTGATGCACCCAGTGAGGCCGCTAGTCGTTGCAGCCCTGGCTCTGTTTCTCTGCCCTCGACAGTGACCACATGAGTCACGTCCGCAGGGTCCAGCGCGCCCAGGGCCGAGTGCACGAGATCCCGCAGTTCCCGGTACGACGTACCGGAGCGCAGGCCGACGCCTAGGACGAGGCTCACTTCTCAAGCCCTGCGTGGATCCTGGCGGCCGCCACAAAGCGGGCCGGTACGTCGGGGGTAGCCGTCCAGTGCAGGTGGAGGTAGGAGGCGTGGATCTGTGAACGCGCGAAACCCTCCTGGCCGCCGGGCAGGTACCAAGCGGCCGGGACCTCGCTGTCGAACTCCACGGTCGTGCGGTGGAACTCATGTCCGTGCACTCGCCGGCCCTCGTCGAAGAGAGCTGTCGTCGACGCGGCGACGGCTGTGCGGTAGCCGAGCGTGAGGCGGCTGGTCATCTGCGCCTTGGCGGGGAGCACGCCGGTTAGTTGGTGGCCGTCGAGTTCGCGGCACAGGTAGAGCAGGCCGGCGCACTCGGCGACGACCGGCAGACCCGCCGCGACCTCGGCAGCGACCTGCTCGCGCAGGGCGACGTTGGCGGACAGTGCTTCGGCATGCAGCTCTGGGAAGCCACCACCAAGATAGAGTGCTGAAGTTGCCTCTGGCAACGACTCGTGCAGCGGGTCGAAGGTGACGACGTCCGCGCCGGCGGCGGTCAGAAGCTCGGCCGTCTCGGTGTAGCGGAAGGAAAAGACGGGACCGCCGGCCATCGCTATGACCGGGCGGCCTTCTTCTGCTGGGGCGACCTCAGCGGCCGGATCCCACGGGGTTACGTCGAGCGGTGCCGCTGCCCGCGCGGCGGCGACGAACGCCTCCAGATCGACACCCTGGCGAACCAACTCGGCGGCCGCATCGACTGCCGCCGAGGCTTGTTCCCGCTGCTCGTCGGCCGGCACGAGACCGAGGTGCCGACTCGGAACGGTCAGCCGGGTGTCCCGGCGCAGTACGCCGAGAACCGGTACGCCGGTCGGCGCGACGCCGGCCCGGACCTCGGCCTCGTGCCGGTCCGAACCGACCTTGTTGAGAATCACCCCGACGATCCGGACACCGGTGTCGAAGGCAACAAAACCCTGGACGACCGCGCCGACACTCCGGCCGGCCGCGGATGCGTCGACCACCAGGACAACTGGTGCCTGCAGCAACTTCGCGACGTGTGCCGTCGAGGAGAACCCTTCGGTGCCGAGGGCACCGTCGTACAGGCCCATCACCCCTTCGACCACGGCGATGTCGGCCCCGGCACAGCCATGGGCGAACAGCGGCGCGACCCGCTCCTCCCCCGACAACATCGGATCGAGGTTCCGCCCCGGACGCCCGGTCGCCACGGCGTGGAACCCGGGATCGATGTAGTCCGGCCCTACCTTGAACCCGGCCACGCCGTGCCCGGCGCGCCGCAACGCAGCCATCAACCCAACGGCGACAGTCGTCTTCCCAGCGCCCGACGAAGGCGCCGCCACCACAACCCGCGCAGTCACCTCGTCACCACTCGATGCCTTTCTGGCCCTTCTGGCCAGCGTCCATCGGATGCTTGACCTTGGTCATCTCGGTGACCAGGTCAGCGGCGTCGAGCAGCCGCTGGTCCGCGTTCCGGCCAGTGATCACGACGTACTGGTGGCCCGGGCGCGACGTCAGCGTCTCGACCACCTCGTCGACGTCGACCCAGCCCCACTTCATCGGGTAGGTGAACTCGTCCAGCACGTACAGATCGTGCGTCTCGGCGGCGATTCGGCGCTGGATCTCCCGCCAGCCCTCGACTGCGTCGGCGGCGTGGTCCTCCTCGGTGCCGGCCTTGCGCGACCAGCTCCAGCCCTCACCCATCTTGTGCCACTCGACCGGCCCGCCCTGACCTGTTGCCTCGTGCAACTGCCCGAGTGCCTTGAAGGCACTCTCCTCGCCGACCTTCCACTTCGCACTCTTGACGAACTGGAAGACGCCGATGTTCCAGCCCTGGTTCCAACCGCGCAGCGCCATCCCGAACGCCGCGGTCGACTTCCCCTTCATCTCCCCGGTGTGCACCATCAGCAGCGGCCGGTTCCGGCGCTGCCGGGTGGTCAGCCCGTCCTGCGGTACGACACTCGGCTGTCCCTGCGGCATCAGGCGGCGCTCCGATCGGTGACGGCGCGAACAAGATTGCCCGCGGCAACTTCTCCTAGGTCCAGGTACTCCGCGCCGAGGTCGGCGGCGAGCTCCGCGGCCAGCCCGAGCCGGACGCCACGACGCGGCTCGCAGTCGACCACGACCGACGCGATGCCCTGCTGAGCCAGCCATCCGGCGGCCTGCTTCGCCTTGGCGAACGCCTTGTCGCCGGCCGTCGCTCGGCCGTCCGTCACGAGCACCAGCAAGGGCCGCCGGCGCGGATCGCGGATCGCGGCGATCCGCAGTACATCGGAAGCCTTCAACAGGCCCTCCGCCAGCGGCGTGCGACCACCGGTCGGCAGAGACTCGAGCCGCCGTACTGCGGTTTCGACGCTGCCCGTCGGCGGAAGGGCAACGGTCGCGTCGGCTCCGGCGAAGGTGACCAGGCCGACTGTGTCGCGGCGCTGGTAGGCGTCGAGCAGGAGCGAGACGATCGCGGTCTTCACCTCGGTCATCCGCTTCTTCGTGCCCATCGAGCCGGAGGCGTCGACGCAGAAGAGGACGAGGTTGCTTTCCCGACCTTCGCGGACCGCGAGCCGTACGTCGGAGGAGCGGACGGCGAGACCGGGTCCTTTACGACCGCGACTGTGTTGGTGGGGAGCCGCGCTGCGGATGGTCGCCAGCAGGTGCGGGCGGCCCGATTCGCGACCGACGCGGGCGCGGTCGCCGACCACACGGCCGACCTCGGTCAGCGCTCTCGAACGCCGTCCGGCCACACCGGCTCCGGCGCCTTGCACGCTCAAAAGACGAGCCTTGTACGGCGTGGAGCTGGCGGCCACCTCACCCGTGGGCGCGGCACCGGAGTTGGCGTTCTCGCCCGGCTGCCCCGGGGTGCGGCCCGGCTCACCCTGGTCTGAATCGGTCGATGCGCTCGAGGCGTCGGGTCGGTTGTCGGCTGGGTCCGACGGATCGTCGGCGCCATCGTCGGTGTCTGTCGGTGGCGGCGTCTCGGGGCCATCGCCCTTGGAGCCGCCGTCCGGGCCGCCGTCGGAGCCGCCGCCTTCCGGGCCGCCGCCATCCGGGTCGTCGTCGGGGTCGGGGTCTGGCGGGGTGCTGTTCTGGATGGCTTGCTCGAGTTGGTCGTCGTCGAGGCCGGGAGCGTCGAAGGGGTTGCGGCGCTTGCGATGCGGCAGGGCGAGCTTCGCGGCGGCGCGGACGTCTTCCACCTCGACGACGGTCCGGCCCGACCAGGCGGCGTGGGCGACCGCAGTACGGGCTGTGACCAGGTCCGCGCGCATGCCGTCGACGTCGAACGAAGCGCAGATCTCGGCGATCTGGCGCAGCGCGGCGTCGGTGAGGATGACGTCGGAGAGGCGGGACTTGGCCTTGGCGATGCGCTCGGACAGTTCGGCCTGCGCACCGGAGTACTTGCTGATGAAGGCGATCGGGTCAGCCTCGTAGGCGAGACGGGCGCGCATCACCTCGACGCGGACGGCCGGGTCGCGGCTGGCGACCACGTCGACGGTCAGGCCGAAGCGGTCGAGTAGTTGCGGGCGGAGTTCGCCCTCTTCAGGGTTCATCGTGCCGACGAGCACGAAGCTCGCCGGGTGGGTGATCGAGACGCCGTCGCGCTCGACGGTCGCACGACCCATCGCGGCGGCGTCGAGGAGTACGTCGACCAGGTGGTCGTGCAGGAGGTTGACCTCGTCGACGTACAGGAGGCCGCGGTGCGCGGCCGCCAGCAGGCCGGGCTCGTAGACCGTGACGCCTTCAGAGAGTGCTCGCTCGAGATGCAATGACCCCAGAACACGATCCTCGGTAGCTCCCACCGGCAACTCGACCAGCCGAGCCGGTCGCGAAACCGCCTTCAGCTGTACGTCGCTGTCTGTTGGAGCGTGGGGCGCGTCGGGGCAGGTGAGGTCGGGGGCGGCGGGGTCGCAGGAGAAGCGACAGCCGTCGATTACCTCCACGGGCGGCAGGATCTCGGTGAGGGCGCGCACCGCGGTCGACTTAGCGGTCCCCTTCTCACCACGAATCAGCACGCCACCGATCGCCGGCGAAACCGCCGCGAGAATCAACGCCAGCTGAAGATCCCCCATCCCCACCACCGCAGTAAACGGAAACCCCATCCCCACCGCCCGACCGCCGGAAGAGCCGGACCCCGTCGCCACCGGCCGACCGCCGGCCGAGCTCGATCCCGTCCGCACCGGCCGGTTGCCGGACGAGCCGGAGTCCGTGGCCACCGGCGAACCGCTGGAGGAGCCAGACTCCGTGGTCAGGGGCGAACCGCCGGACGAGCCGGACTCCGTGGTCACCGGCGAACCGCCGGACGAGCCGGGCTCCGTGGTCACCGCGCGGTCGCTGGACGAGTCGGGATCCGTCGGCAGCGGACGGGCGTCGGGGGTGCTGGGATTTGTCGGAGCAGACCGCATGGGCGGTGGTTCCCTTCGTCCTGCGGGTGTCCACGCCCGCCTCGGCACTTGGCACGCCGGGCGCGCGGAGCGCTCCCTGACGGACGATCGCGGATGTCCTGGCTTCCGGACCTGAGCCCGGTCACAGTGGCGGGACCGCCCCGGAATCCAGCCCCGACAGGGCCGTCACCGGTGTTCCTCCACAACCGTCCCGGCGATCATTCCACACCACCCCCACCCCGGAAGCCCCCGGAGCAGGTGAGCGTCATCACCGGCGGGCACCCCGACGCCAAAGCAACCCACTGGCAACTCAGTTCCGCCACGCACACGAGGCCGACCCGGCGACCGGTGACGGCGCCGGAGTACGCGGACAACCCCGCCGGAGTACGCGAACACCCCACGCAAGCAGAACCCCGCCGTCAGAGCCCGACACACCGATGGCAACCAATTGCCACGCGGGTTACGCAAGCGAGGCAGTCCGCTCCATCCGAGGACGACGGCAGAGCGGTCCGCGCTCGCCTGACCCGCAGCGGCGGCGGGGCGATCGTCTAACTCACGGCGCCAGGCTGCGCCGCCCGCGCCCGTGCGGCGCCACCCGGGGCTGCCCCTTGGGCTTACTGCGAGGGGGTGGTGGCCGCCCACCCCCGGCTCACCCCACCCGGCCAGCGTGCCGCCCGGGTGGGTGCCCTCGGGTTGCCGGCACAGCCGGCTGCGGCCTTCTGGGGAGCCGCCTCGCTTGTTGCTCTTCAGTTGGTGGCTCGTGCGCGGTTGCTGCCGGGGGCGTCCGCTGTCGGGGTGGTGGGTGTTAGTTGGTGAAGGTGGCTGATAGGTGGGTGGCGGCTGAGGTGCCGGGGAGTTCTGTTACGCCGGTGAGGGGGGTGACGGTGATGTAGCCGTCGAGGAGGAGGGACTCGTCGGTGTCGGGTTCGGTGGGGGGTGGGAGGGTTCGCAGGGTGATGAGCTGGTCGCCGGTCGGGGTTGTTTCGAGGACCAGGCGGGAGCGTTCGTACGGCGCCAGGCGGGCCCAGCGGGCGCCTTTGAGTTCACTCACCGGTACGTCGGGCACGTTGACGTTGATCACCGTGCCGACCGGCTGCTCCCGGAGCCAGGTGAGCGCTTCCGCGGCGACGGCGCCCGCGGTTTCGAAGTACGAGGGATCCTCGGAGTCGATGCTGATCGCGAGCCCGGACAGCCCCTGGGTGGCGGCTGTCAGCGCGGCGGCGACTGTGCCGGAGTGGAGGATCGGGCCGATGTTGTGACCGTGGTTGATGCCGGACACGACGATGTCGGGTGACGGCCCGAAGGCGCCCAGCCGAGCCAGCGTCACCGCGATCCCCGGTGTCCCGTCGATGCCGACGAACCCGTTCTCGCCGACCTTCGACGCGATCCGCCGGCCGATCATCCGGGCTCGCGAAGACCCGACACCACTCTGGTCGTCCCAGGGCGCCACTACCTGTACTTCGTGGCCGGCCTCCTCGATGGCCGCGGCGAGCGCCTGGATACCCAGGGACTCGTAACCGTCGTCGTTCGTGACCAGGACTCGCAACTGTTCGGGCGCCATACCTCAACCCAATCACACCCCAGACACCCCGGCACCGACTCGCGCCGGCCCCGGACACCTCTGTACTGACTCGCGCCGCTCCAGACACCGGCGGCGGGTCAGCTCCCCGCCGTCATGAGAGCGACCACCGGGGCCCGGTGGTCGGCGCGCGGTAGCCCACCAACCCAGCAACTCCGAACAACCGGTCGCGATCGCGATGATGCGCAAGTCAACCCGTCAGGCTTCGAGCCCTGGGGCGTGGCGGATTCCTATGCCGCGGTTGCTGTCCCACCCCGCCCCGCTAGCCGTCTGGAGACTCGATGTCCGGATCCGGCCAACACTCATGGTGATCAAGCGGTTACGAAGGCTTGACGGGCGAGTGAGGGGCTCGGAACAATCCGAGGCGGCGGAAAGCGGTTGCCAACCCGTCCGCCACACCTCAGCCCCGCCCCGCCCAGCACTCCGCCCGCCCACTTCTCGGAGGCCCCTATGTCCACTCTTCGACGGCGCACTGCCGCCACGCTGCTCTCCCTAACAATGCTCGGCGCAGCGGCGCCAACGGCATCCCAGGCGGCCGGTCTGGCGGAGCAGCGAGAGCGGGCGGCCGAGAGTGCGAATGCCGACTGCGGCACCGGCACCTACCACGCAGAAGTGACCCTCAGCGGCAGCACCTGGACGGCGAAGAACGGCGGCACGACCACCTACACCGGCACCAGCATGGCCAGCGCGATGCAGACGGCGATCAACCGCCTGACCGCGGGCCGCACCTCCAAGCAGCGCGTAGTAGTCCGAGGCTCGGGCACGATCAGCAAGGACGCCCGGGTGTCGCTAGCGAGCTACACCACCATCGACATCTGCGGCACGATCAACGTCACCGGCTCGGGCACAGGCGACAAGGCCCCGATCTACGCCCGCAACGTCAACGACATCGAAGTACAGCACCTGACCATGACCGGTGCGCCGCTGTACGGCGTCTTCATGCGCAACGTCACGAACGTCGTCATCGGCCAGGTGGACATGCGGCTGTCCGGCGGGCTCGGCATCCGGATCGACAACCGCGGTGACACCACCCGCTGGACGAAGAATGTGCGCATCGACAACGTGTACGTCTCCGGCACCGGCACCCACGGCGTCGAGACTTATGGAGTCGACGGACTCACCATCGGTACCGTCACCGCCCGCAATACCCACGACTCCGGCCTGTTGCTCAACCAGACCATCAACGCCACCGTCGGGACGGTCGACGCCGACGGTGCCGGCGCCGGCACCGGGTACGCCGCGTTCCGGATGGCCAACCGCAACGGCCGGGTCGGCTCCAACTACCCGACCAACATCCGCGTCGGCACGGTCATCGCGCGCGGTGGCGGTCGGGGCGTCTTCTGCGTCTCGGAGAGCGGCGGCGCCGTCATCGACCGGGTGACGATCTCGAACACCGGCAACAACGCCATCCTGGTCGAGAACTGCTACAACGTGAACATCGCGGCCGTGGGCGGCACCGTCACCGGCGGCGGGGAGATCCGGCTGGCCGCCCGCACCGAGTTCCCCAACAACCGCGACATCACGATCCAGAACCTCACCGTCCGGAACTCCCGGGTGACCGAGAACCCCTGCGGAACGAACACCACCTTCCGCGCCATCACCCTCGACAACAGCACGATGAACGTCTGCTAGCTCCGACGCCGACGCCGGACCGCGCCCGCCTCAGGCGCGGTCCTCGATGCCTACCTCAGCCACGGTCCTCGATGTCGCCTTCGGTCTCCAGTACTGCGGTGCGCAGCGTCTCGAGGGCCTCGGCACTCGGCTCGGACCACAGTCCACGCTGGGCCGCTTCGAGCAGCCGCTCGGCGATCCCGTGCCGGGCCCACGGGTTCGACTTGCGGAAGAACTCCGCGATCTCCGGGTTCGCGACGTACTCCGTGGTGAGCGTCTCGTACATCCAGTCGTCGACCACGCCGGCCGTCGCGTCGTATCCGAACAGGTAGTCCACCGTCGCCGCCATCTCGAAGGCGCCCTTGTACCCGTGCCGCTGCATCGCCGCCATCCAGCGCGGGTTCACCACCCGGGCCCGGAAGACGCGCTTGGTCTCCTCCTCCAGCGTCCGGGTCTTCACCTGAGCCGGTACTGCGGAGTCGCCGATGTACGCCTTCGGGTTGGAGCCGGTCAGGTGCCGGACCATCGCGACCATGCCACCGTGGTACTGGAAGTAGTCGTCGGAATCCATGATGTCGTGCTCGCGGGTGTCCGCGTTCTTGGCCGCGACCTGGATCCGCGCGTAGGCCCGTTCCATCGACGGCCGGGCCTCGGCGCCGTCGAGACCCTTGCCGTACGCGTACCCGCCCCAGACGGCGTACACCTCGGCGAGTTCCGCGTCGGTCCGCCAGTTCCGCGCGTCCACGAGCGGCAGCAGCCCCGCGCCGTACGAGCCGGGCTTGGAGCCGAAGACTCGAGCGGTCGACGAGCGCAAGTCATTGCCCGCAGCAACATCCGCGTCGACGTGTGCGCGCAGGTAGTTGCTGTTGGCATCTTCGTCGAGCGCGGCCACGGTACGGACGGCTTCGTCGAGGAGTGAGACGACATGCGGGAAGGCGTCGCGGAAGAAGCCCGAGATGCGGATCGTCACGTCGACCCGCGGCCGGCCGAGTTCCGCCAGCGGGACGACCTCGAACCCCGTCACGCGCCGCGATGCCTCGTCCCAGACCGGGCGGCAGCCCAGCAGCCAGAGCACCTCGGCGAGGTCGTCGCCCTGGGTGCGCATCGCGGACGTGCCCCAGATGGTGAGGCCGACCGATCGCGGCCACTCCCCCGTCTCGGACTTGTGCCTGGCCAGCAACGAATCGGCCAGTGCAACACCGACGTCCCAAGCGTTGCGGCTCGGGATCGCCTTCGGGTCAACCGCGTAGAAGTTCCTGCCCGTCGGCAGGACGTTCACCAGACCGCGAGTCGGCGACCCCGACGGGCCCGCTTCGACGAAACGGCCGTCCAGGGCACGCAGTACGTTGGTCAGCTCGTCGCCGGTTCGCGCGAGCCGTGGTACGACCTCGTCGGCGGCGAATTGCAACGACGCCTGGACCTGCGGCGCCTCGCGACCGAGCACCTCTGCAATGACGACAGGCACCTTGCCTGCGTCCCACGAGAGGGTCTCCATGCCCACAACGAGCTTGCGGGCAACGGCTTCCAGCAGGTCAACGCCGTCTGCGCCGCTCACGGCCGGAAGATCCGCCAGGGTCGCCAGGTCGGCCAGCTCCGGTACTGCGGCTCCTGGGTCCGCCAGCATCGCGGCCTCGTCGACTCCGAAGGTCTTGGCGAGTGCTGCCCGCAGACCGGGTACTGCGCCCGAGACGCCGCCCCACATCTGCTGCGCACGCAGTACGGCGAGAACCAGGTTGACCCGCGCCTCGCCGGCCGGTCTGCCGCCGAGGATGTGCAGCCCGTCGCGGATCTGCACGTCCTTGATCTCGCAGAGGTAGCCGTCGAGGTGCAGGACGAACTCGTCGAACTCCTCATCCTCCGGCTTCTCCGACGTGTGCAGGTCGTGATGCAACTGAGCCGCCTGGATCAAGGTCCAGATCTGCGCGCGCAGGGTCGGCACCTTGTCGGGGTCGAGCGCCGAGACGGTCGCGTACTCGTCGAGCAGGTACTCCAGCTTGGCCATGTCGCCGTACGTCTCGGCCCGCGCCATCGGCGGTACGAGGTGGTCGACGATGACGGCATGCCCGCGACGCTTGGCCTGCGTGCCCTCGCCCGGGTCGTTGACGATGAACGGGTAGACGAGCGGAAGGTTGCCCAGTACTGCGTCCGGCGCGCAGTCGGCCGCCATGCCGATGCCCTTGCCCGGCAGCCATTCGAGCGTGCCGTGCTTGCCGAGGTGAACGACGGCGTGGGCGCCGAAACCGCCTTCTTCCTCGGGCGCTTCCAGCCAGCGGTACGCCGCGAGGTAGTGGTGCGAGGGCGCCATGTCCGGGTCGTGGTAGATCGCGACCGGGTTCTCACCGAATCCGCGGGGCGGCTGGATCATCAGTACTACGTTGCCGAACTGGAGTGCGGCCAGGGCGATCGCAGGTTCCGGGCCGGACTGGTCGACGTACAGGGAACCCGGCGCCTCGCCCCACGCCTCGATCATTGCCTGCTGCAACGTCTCTGGAGTCTTGCTGAACCACTTGGCGTAGGTGGAGAGCGGGATCTTCGCGACAGCGCCTTCGAGCTGGTCGTCGGTGAGCCAGTCGACGTCGTGACCGCCGGCCGCGATGAGCCGGTGGATCAGGCCGTCGGCGCCATCCGCGCCCTGGAGGTCGTCGAGGTTGAGGTCCGGACCGAGGTCGTATCCGGCGTCCTTGAGTTGGCCGAGCAGGACGACGGCTGAAGCCGGGGTGTCCAGACCGACCGCGTTGCCGATGCGCGCGTGCTTGGTCGGGTACGACGAGAGGACCAGCGCGAGCTTCTTGTCCTTGGGCTCGACGTGCCGGAGCTTCGCCTGGGCGACCGCGATGCCGGCGAGACGGGCGCACCGCTCCTCGTCGGGCGCGTAGCTGGCGATGCCCTCGGCGTCGTACGCCTTGAACGAGAACGGGATCGTGATCAGTCGGCCGTCGAACTCCGGGATCGCGACCTGGGTGGCCGCGTCGAGCGGGCTGATCGCGGCGTCACTCTCGAGCCACTGTTCACGGGTCGACGTGAGTGCGAGCCCTTGGATCAGGGGGATGTCGAGTGCGGCGAGCGCGCCCGCGTCCCAGGAGTCGTCGCCACCGGCCGTTGCGTTGGAGGCGACCGTGCCGCCTGCGGCGAGGAGAGTGGTGACCAGGACGTCGCATTCGCGGAGGTGCCGGAAGAGCTCCGCGTTGTCCTCGTGGGTGGGGTCGAGGCCGCGCAGCGTTCCGCAGTACACGGGGAGGGGTTGTGCGCCCGCCTTTTCGATGGCGTCTGCCAACGCATCGACGAAGGCGGTGTTGCCGGAGATCTCGTGCGCGCGGTAGTAGACGATGCCGACCACTGGGCGGTTGTCTTTGGTGTAGGTCCTGCCCGCTCTCAGCCCGTACGTCGGGAGCGTTTTGGGCGGGTCGAACGCGTCGCCGGTGAGCAGGAGGGTGTCTTTGAGGAAGCCGGCCAGGTTGCCGAGGTTCTCCGAGCCGCCCTCGCGTAGGTAGCCGAGCGCTTCGGTCACGGCACCCGCGGGGACGGTCGAGAGCGACATGAGTTCGGCGTCCGGCGCCGCCTCGCCGCTGAGCACGACGGTGGGGATGCCTGAGGCGATGACCGCGTCGAGACCTTCCTCCCAGGCGCGGCGACCGCCGAGCAGGCGGATCACTGCGACCTCTACGCCGTCAAGCAGCGTCGGGAGGTCCGCCAGGTCGACGCGGGCGGGGTTGGCGACCTTCCAGCCTGCCTGCGCCTGCGAGGCGGCCAGCAGATCGGTGTCGGCAGTGGAGAGCAGCAAAAGGTTCGCGGGCACGCGCGGCCGGTCCTTCCTCGGGGTGTCCACGCCCCAGGTGGCAGGTACGACAGCAGCAGTTCCTGACTCCCACGCAAGCGCGGTCACAGTGGCGGGACCGTCCCGGACTCACACCGGGTTCCTGCTCAAGCCGTCGATGACGCCGCTGACTCTAGCCGACAGATCCCGCAGGTACTCCCCCACGGTCGCCCTCCCGCTCCCTCCTCCGTCACTCGCTCCGGACGACCTCCCACCCACCCTTGGGTCAGACTCCGGCGATCGCAGGCGGGTGGCACCGTCGCAGGCGCGAGCCGTCATGGGTGGAGTACTAGCCCGGAGTCGGGTTCACTCGTCAGCTACTGGACTGTGTCTGACCAGCCGCCGACGGGTGATGATCCGCTCGAAGCGTTGATCGTTCGGTTGGCGGCGGCGTACGGGGATCCGGGGTTGCTCAAGTTCCATCTCGACGATGTCGGCGCGGCCGCGGGACGAGCCGCCGGGTTGGTTGACCCGGCTCTCCGGGTGAGCACGCAAGACATGGTGCTGACCGCAGGCGTGGACCCTGCACCACCTCGACCTAATCGCCAACCTCCCGGACGCTCCGCAGCCGCCCGAGGAATCCCTCTCTTGCGCCCGGAAGATGCTGGAACAAATCGCCGGCGCACCATTCCCGAAGAGCCTCTCCGACCGCGACACACTCCTAATCGGAACCGGCCGCCGCACCCCGACCGACCCGGAACAAGCCGCCTTGGACCGACTAGCCAGCCGCCTCCCGATGATCCTCAGCTGACCCTCGCCAGAGCTGGACTCTTTGCGCCCAGCCACCGCGCACATCAACCTCGGAGGCTGGGGGGCATTGGTAGGGCGTATTTGGTGGATAGGAAGGTTGTTTGGGCGAAGAGGGTGGCTTGTTTGGCTACGTCGCCTAGGACGTAGGCGTTGGTGCCCGCGCCGGCGACTACCGAGATGACGGGGATCGCCTTGGTGACCTTTTCGACGGGGACGTGGCGGCCGTGGGCGAACTGTTTCATCAGTTTTTCGACGGCTGCCATGAGCTTCTGGTCTTCCCGAAGTTTCTTGCTCCACTTCGTGCGACCTAGGCCCGCATTGAAGGCCGACGATGCCTCGTACATGGTGGCGGCCTTTGTGGTCTGTTCCTTGTACGCGCGCAGCACCATCCGGTCGACGAGGTGTCGCTGATCAGGGTCCATGGCATCGAAGCCGTACGCGTACGCGACCCGAGTGGCGATCGCCGTACTGAGGACCTGCATGACCACCACGTCGAGGGTGATCGCGGCGACACCGCCGGCAAACGGTACGAGCGCCAACGCGCCGAGGGTGCCGCCCTCGGCGGCGCCGATGGTTCGCCAGCGGAGGGCCATCCGGCGAGTGAGGTCGTCGAGCTGCTTCAGGTCGAGCGCTCGCAGGTCCGCCAAGGTCGACACGTCATGCCCTTTGGACCTGTGGTGCGCCAGCACGGTCTCGGGGTCCATGAGTTCGGCCGTCCACTCGGTGGCGAGCTCCAGCAGATGGACGGCACTCTTCACGACTGGAACAAGCGCTCCGTCGAACGCCAGCTCGGCGGTGTCCTTGACGCGTTGTGGTGTGACGTCGGTCAGCACTCGCCCGGCCTTCGTTGCCGCCCCACGCGCCGAACTCCCGACCGCGTTCATCGCAGAGCGAGCCTTGGGCGGGAGCAGCGAGTTGGGCTGGGACTTCTTCAACCAGTGCTCCTGCAGTTCCTCCCACCGTTTGCGCTCGTACTCCGACATCTCCTGCGGCAGCCCGTCGAGTTCCCTCACGGCGACGAGACTAGCGCCGACCCCGACCCCCCGTGCCGCCGTGCGCGTGGTCACCAAATGGCTAGCCCGCTGGGGCAGTCTGGAGGAAGGTCCAGTGGTGTCCTTCTGGGTCTGTGGCTGTGTAGGAGCGGTAGCCGTGTTGGGTGATCTGCTTGACGATGGTTGCGCCATTCGCACTACTGCGGGTGTAGTGCGCGTCGAGGTCGTCGACGTAGACCCAGACAGCGTGGTCGACCGGGCGTGGGCCGGCGGGTCGTTCTTTCTGTTCGAAGAGCAGGACCATTGAGGTACCGACCCGGAGCTCCGTCCAGGCGGGGTGATTGGCGTCGGCGGGGATCTGCGACGAGGACTCCAGGCCGAACGCCGTCTGCAGCCAACTGGCCGCGGCGGTCGGGTCTTCGTAGTACAGGGCGACGCCGAGGCGGTCGAGTTCGCGGGGTTTCTGCAGGTTTGAGACGCGGTCGGCGAACCAGGGGATGACGCTCTCCCAGAAGTAGAACGCCTTCTCGCCGCCCTGCACCAGGGACTGCTCGACGCTCACCCGAGTGCCGCCGTCGAACGGCTCGAAGCGGATCTCCGTCTCGGTGTCGTCCACCGAACTGCGATAGGCCAGTACTGCGCCTGGCTCCCACTCGGTGATCCGGCCGAGCTCGAGGACGTCCTCGTCGACGCCTTCGCCGCCACGCCGGTAGATCTCCAGGATCCGCCCGCCCACGCCGGGCTCGATCTCCATCCCGATCGCGCGGGAGGCGTCGAAGAAGTTGATCGGCCCGCGGACCCACCACAGGTCGATCTCGGCGGTGAACACCCGGAACGCCGTCGCTGGATCGACCGCCACCTCGACGGATGCTGACGCGGATTGCTTCGTCACGATGTCTCCTCCCGCTCGATGTGCTTCTTGAAGGCCCCCAACTGCTCCTGCCAGTGCGCCTGAACCTGATCAAGCCACGCCTGTACTGCGACCACCGGCTCCTGCCGCAGCCGGAAGATCCGCACTCGCGCATCGTCCGGAACCCGCTCGTCGGTGATCAGCTCGGCCGACAACAAGATCCGCAGATGCCGGCTCATCGCCGGTGCCGACGTACCAGTCGCCGCGGCCAGCCGGCCGGCCCGCTGCGGTCCCTCCCCCAGCAGCCGCACGACCTGCCGCCGCGTCGGATCAGCCAGTACTTCGAAGAAGCGATCCACGTCGTCTGCCATGAGGCAATAGTTACACGCATCGTTAACTATTCACAAGCAGTGAACCGATCTGGCAGGAGGGCGGCGGGTCAGGCGAGGACGAAGTACCGCAGCCACAGGTACGGCGCGGCGACCGCGATGGTGATCGCGGTGATCACCACGCCCTTGCGGGTGAACTCCCAGAACGTGATCGGCGACCCGGCCCGGAGCGCCAATCCGATCACCACCACGTTCGCGCTCGCACCCACCGCGGTCGCGTTGCCGCCGAAGTCCGCGCCGATCGCCAGTGCCCACCAGAGGGCTTCGGCCTGGCCCGGGTCGGGGATGCCTTTGGTCAGCTCGAGCACGACGGGGCTCATCGTCGCGACGTACGGGATGTTGTCCACAATCCCTGACAGCACGGCCGACACGACCAGGATCAGCATCACCGCCAGCAGCGCGTTGCCCTCGGTCAGCTCGCCGACCTGCGCGGCGAGATCCCCGATCACCCCGGTCTTGACCAAAGCGCCGACCATGACGAACAGCCCGGCGAAGAACAGCAACGTCTGCCACTCGACGCTGCTCATGTAGTCCCTGGTCGCCACGCCCGAGATCAGCACCAGCACACCAGCACCCAGCAACGCCACGACCGACGGCTCGACCCCCAGCACCGACCGCCCGACAAAACCGACGAACACCGCCAGCAGCACGACGCCGCACTTGATCAGCAGGCCCCGGTCCTCGATCGCCTCCCGCTCGTTCAGCCGCATCACGTTGTCCACCCGCGCCGCATCGACGGCGAACGAGCCCTTGAACAACCACGGGACGACGAGAGTGAAGACGATCAGTTCGATCACGACCAGCGGGGTCATGTGGACCAGGAAGTCGTTGAAGGTCAGGCCCGACCGGCTGGCGATGATGATGTTCGGCGGGTCACCGATCAGGGTCGCGGCGCCACCGATGTTCGACGCGAACACCTCCGCGATCAGAAACGGCACCGGATTGATGCCCAGCCGGTCACACACCAGCAAGGTGACCGGCGCGATCAGCAGCACCGTGGTGACATTGTCCAAGAACGCCGACGCCACCGCGGTGATCAACGTCAGCAAAATCATCACCCGCAACGGCGAACCCTTGGCCCGCTTGGCCGCCCAGATCGCGATGTACTCGAAAACCCCGGTACGCCGCAGAATCCCGACAATCACCATCATCCCGAACAATAGAAAGATGACGTCCCAATCCACACCCGTCTCGTGCGAATAGAACGCGTGCTCGGAATCCGTCACGCCCAACGCCAGCAGAATCGCCGCACCCCCGAGGGCGGCCAGCAACTTGTGGGTCCACTCGGTGGCGATCAGCACATAGGCAGCCACGAACACCACGACCGCGAGCACCGCCATCAGAGACCGGCCATCGCTGGACGCTGCGGAACCTGACGAGCGCTCATCGGCACACGACCTTTCGGGACGTCGACAACCAGCCCGAGTCCGAACGGACCCAGGCATTGCCGACCAGACTTCCCGGCGCTCCGGCGCCAACCTTTCCTCATTCCGGTGCCAGGAGCAAATAACCCGCCGTACCGGTGGCGGCGGTCGTAGTACGGGTCAGCGGCGGACCAGTTGGACGTGGGTGGCGGCGGGCGAGCTGACCTGCTCGGCGACCCGGTACTGCGTGAGCGCGCCCTCCAGGTTGTCGAAGAGGCGCACGCCGGCGCCGGCGAGGATCGGGACGATCACCACGTGCAGTTCGTCGATGAGGCCGGCGCGAAGATACTCCTGGACCGTCGTCGCACCGCCGGCGATCACCACATCCTGGCCGGCGGCCGCTTCGAAGGCCCGCTCGAGCACTTTGTCGGCCGGCTCGTCGGTGAAGTGGAAGGTCGTACCGCCCTCCATCGGGATCGACGGGCGCAGGTGATGCGTGCGGACGAAGGTGTCGTGGTGGTAGGGCGGGTTGGGTCCCCACCAGCCCGTCCACGACTCGTCTTCCCACGGTCCGCGATGCGGGCTGAACATGTTGCGGCCCATGATCGTGGCGCCGACGTTCTGGTCCCAGCGCTTGAGGTAGTCGCTGTCGAGTCCGGTCGCGTCCTCCTCCATCGCCGCGAACATCCAATCGTGCAGCCCTCCCATCCCGTCCCCGAACGGCGCGTCCAGGCGCTGGTTCGGGCCGGTCGCGAACCCGTCCAAGGTGATCGTGAAGTTGTGGACCCGTACCTTCGCCATGATGCTGTCTCCTGACTGGTTCTGTGCGCTTTCACCACCAGGTCGGAACCATCCGGGCGACTTTGACATCCCCTGGCGGCGATTTATCCGGTGGACAGTGCCCGGCGGGGTTCAGCAGGCTTCACATCATGACAAGCAGCGAAGTTTGGGACGAGGACACGGCGATCCGGTACGACGCGTCGTCGGCCGAGATGTTCGGACCGGAGGTGCTCGATCCGACCATCGACTTCCTGGCGGAGCTGGCTGGGCCGGGCGGCTCGGCATTGGAGTTCGCGGTTGGTACGGGCCGCGTGGCCATCCCACTCGCGGCGCACGGCGTACGCGTGACGGGGATCGAGCTGTCCGAACCGATGGCGGCGCAGTTGAGGCAGAAGGTCGACGAGGCGACGCTGCCCGTCGTACTGGGCGACATGGCAACGACCCGGGTGCCTGGTGAGTTCGACCTGGTCTACTTGGTTTTCAACACGATCTCGAACCTTCGCACCCAGGCGGAGCAGGTCGAGTGCTTCCGCAACGCGGCCCGCCACCTCAAGCCGGGCGGCCGCTTCGTGATCGAACTCTGGGTGCCGGCCATCCGCCGGATGCCACCGGGGCAGTCCGTAGTACCGATGAGCATGGGCGAGTACGGACACCTGATCTTCGACACGTACGACCTGGCAACGCAGGAGTGCACGTCACACCACTACTTCCACGAGGCCGACGGCACGACACGCTACGGCTCCGGAAACTTCCGCTACATCTGGCCGGCCGAATGCGACCTGATGGCACAACTAGCCGGCCTGACCTTCGAATCCCGCCACGCCAACTGGCACCGCGCCCCATTCACCACCGACAGCGGCAGCCACGTCTCGGTCTGGCAAAAGCCTGACTGAACGCCGGTCCACGCGCCGAACAGGACCAGTGCCTTCACTCAGCGGGCGACGAAGGCAGCGCGGGAACCCCATCCACCACCGACACCACCCCACACCGGCCGCGCCTACGCCTTCACTCAAGCGGGCGACGAAGGAGCCCGCGCACCGGGCGGGCGGGAGCGCCGACGCGGTGAGCGACGCAGGAGCGAACAGCGGAGGCAGCGCGGGAAACCAACCCCACACGCACATCACCTCACGCCGCTGCGTGGGGGGATTTCAGTGGGATGCGTAGTGGGCTGCTAGTAGGTCTCGGCCCCAGTCGTTGCGGAGGTCTCGCCAGACTGAGTGGATGTGGTTGGCGTTGTCCTGGGTGTTGTCGTACTCGGCGAGGAACGTCGGCCCGGCGATCGAGTAGTAGTGGCCGCCGCCTGGCTCCGTTGCACCCGCCCACGCGAAGGTCAGGCGCTCGATGCCGTGCTCCGTGATGTCCTGCCACGTCTGCAAACCGATCGGGCCGGCGGCTCGGCCGATGTACTGGCCGATCAGCAGGCTGAAGAGTTGGCGCTGCTCGGGTTTCAGCTCGCCGTACGGGAGACCGCGCAGCAGCACCTTCGGGTCCGCGATCGGGTCGAAGCGGGTGAGGATGTCGTCCGGTGCTTTCTCGGACACGATGGCGAGCTCACGCTGCCCGGCTTCCAGCGAGTTCAGGAACTCGAAGCCCAGGTCCTGCTCAGCAGCCAGCGTCCGCAGTCCTTTGTGCGGCCCGGACAGCACCGTCGCCGGCTCCGCGCCGAAGAACTGCGGTGTGAAGCCGACCGCACCGGCCACAAACGTGACATGCAAGGCCACGTGGTGCCCGTTGATCCGCCACGCCCACGGATCGAAGCCGGACGGATCGCCGAGGAACCGGAGGAAGTAGCGCTGCTCGGAACCGAGATCGACCGTTGAGCCCGGCTCGGACTGAGGCAGCGATCGCCGGATCGCCTCGGTGAACATCACCGCGCGCGCGTCCGCCAGGCCGCGCTCGCTCAAAGCGATCTCGAGCAACCGAAGGGCAAGCCGGCGCTGTTCGACGGACAATTCCCCCAGCGTCACGCCGGGGCGGTCGCCGGGCAGGTACGTCCAGGTCTGGTGGTCAGGCGTGTCGAAGGGCGCCGTCATCTTGGCGCGCAGCTCCGGGCTCAGCGCGGCCAGCAACTCAACAGCTGCATCGCGGGATTGTTCTACAACCATGCCGATCGCTCCCGTTCCGTGGGTTCGTACTGGGTCCATTGCTCGAACGGACGGTCCAGCTTGTAACGGTAGTCGGGCTGCCGCAGCAGGACCCGGGTCTCGGCGTTGCCCGGATTGCGCAGCGTCTCGAAGAACCTCACCGACCAGTGGAACCACCGCATGCAGAAAAGCCGCATCGTCAGCCCGTGGGAGACCAGCAGCACGTTCCGCGGCGAGTCAGGCGTCTCGAAGTCGCGATGCATGGTCTCCAGGAAGCTCGACACCCGGTCGTACACGTCGGAGCCCGACTCGCCGTGCGTGAACCGGTAGAAGAAATGCCCGTACGAGTTCCGCAGCGCCTCCTGCCGGACGATGTCCTCGGTGTCCTGGAAGTTCGCCCAGTCCTGCTCGCGCAGCCGCGGCTCCTCCCGCGCGATCCCGATCAGATCGTCCAGCCCGAGCGATTCGAGCGTCTGCAAGGCCCGCAGGTACGGCGAGACGTAGACCCGCACGGGCTCGCCCTCAAAGAGTTCGCGCAATTTCTTGCCGGCCTCGGCCGCCTGCTCGTGCCCGTACGCCGTGAGCGGCACGGCATGGTCCGGGGTCGTCTCGTACACCCGCTTGTCCAGGTTCGCCGAGGACTCTCCATGCCGGATCAACGCGATCCGCAGCGGCCGACGACTCAAATCCATGTCCGCTCCCCCGTCACGACCGAGCCGCCCGAAACACTCGCCCGGACCGCGGACGCATCGCCAGGATTGCCGCGACAGCAACGGCGGCGTAGGAGACACGCCGAGCCAACGACGCAGTACGCCGGATGTCGCCGACTCCCGGCGGAAGCCCATCCCCAAGCGTCCCGCGATCCTCGACCTCGTCGCCGTACGTGTTCGTCCCACCCAACCGCAGATCCAGCGCCCCCGCGAACGACGCCTCGACCGGCCCCGCATTCGGGCTCGGATGCCGCCCCGCATCACGACGCCAGATCCGCCACGACTCCCCCAACCGCCCAGACACCAGCCCAGTCAGTACTGCGCAAGCCCGCGCCGGCCCCAGATTCGCCAGATCGTCCAGTCGCGCCGATGCCCAGCCGAAGTTCCGGTACTGCGCGGACTTGTAGCCAACCATCGCGTCCAGCGTGTTCACCGCGCGATAGCCCAGCAACCCAGGAATCCCCAGCAACCCACCCCACACCAACGGCGCGACAGTCGCATCCGAAGTGTTCTCCGCCACGGACTCGACAGTCGCCCGAGCCAACTCGTCCGCGGACAGCTCCGTCGCATCTCGACTGCACAGATAGCCGAGCCGCCCTCGCGCCGCCTCGAGATCCTTGGCCTCGAGAAACGCCGCCATCACCTCAGCCTCGCGCTCCAGACTCCGCCCACCGAGCACGGCCCACGTCGCGGCCGCCGTCAACACAGTCCGCGCCACCGGCCGACCACTCGTCAGCCGCTCGGCAACCACCCCAGCCGCCACGACCGACCCGATGAGCACCCCCGCGTACGCCGTACCGGCCGCGCGCGAATCGGAGTACAGCCTGTTCTCGAGTCGCCCCGCGACCTGGCCGAAACCCGCCACCGGGTGGAAGCGGCGCGGGTCGCCCAGCCAGCGATCGGCCGCGAACCCGAGGAGGACACCGGGCACTTGCGCTCTGGACACCTCGCGAAGTCTGCCAGGCCCGGAAAGTTCAACGATGGTCGCAGTGTGGAAGGGTGACGATCATGGGAATCGCAGACCTTCTCCGCGGGGTGGCGGGGCGCGGCGAGTTCGGTATCTGGCTGGGGCGGCTCGACGGGATCGCGGTGTTCAGCCACCAGGCGGAGCGCACGCACTATGCCGCGAGCACGATGAAACTACCGGTCGCGATCGCGATGATGCGCAAGGTGGAGGCCGGCGAGCTCGCGCTCGACCAGCCGGTCACCGTGCACAACGACTTCGCGTCGGCGGCGGGCGGCCGGTTCGGCGTGAACCCGGCCGAGGACGAGGCGCCAGCCACCTGGGCCAGAATGGGTGAGCAGGTCGAGCTCGGCTGGCTGGCGACCGAGATGATCACGAACTCGAGCAACCTCGCCACCGATCTCGTCCTCGAACTGACCGGGGTGGACGCGGCGAACGCAGTACTGGCCGAGTACGGCTCCGGCGCGAGCGTGATCCGCCGGGGTATCGACGACACGGCCGCGCAGGCCGCCGGGATCAGCAACCTGATGAGCCCTGCCGACCTCGCCGGCGTCTTGGTTGCTGTCGGCAATGACAAGAGTGCCGAGGGCGACTATGTGCGCGATCTGCTGGCGGCCAACAGCTGGAACGGCGAGATCCCCGCGCTGCTGCCGGCCGGCACCCGGGTCGAGCACAAGAACGGCTGGGATGTCCGCATCCGGCACGACGGCGGCATCGTCCGGCCAGAGGACGCCGAAGCGTTCGTCCTCGTCGCCTGTACGACGTCCGAGCTGCCCGCTCCCGAAGCGCAGAGGCTGATCGCCGAGATCGCCGCCGAGGCCTGGGCTCACCGACACGACTTGGAGGCGATCCGGTGAAGCTCACCACCCACCTGATCTCCGCGCGATTGCACACCCCTTTCGTCACGGCGCTCCGTACTGCGACGCACGCCGACTCGCTGCTGGTCGAGCTCAGCGACGGTTCGCTGAGCGGCTGGGGTGAGGCACCGCAGGTCTGGAAGGTGACCGGCGATTCGCTCGCCGGTGCCCAGGCCTGTGTCGAAGGTCCCATCGCCGCCGCGCTGGACGGTTTGGAACCCGACGACTTCACCGAGGCCCTGCGGCGGATCCAAAGCGCCGCGCAGGGAAACTTCGGCGCCAAAGCGGCCGTGGATGTCGCGCTGCACGATCTGGTGGCGCGCCGGCGCGGGCAGACCTTGCACGGCTTCCTCGGCTCCACGGTCCAGACCGTCCGCACCGACGTGACGTTGTCCGCCGGCGATCCGGAGTCGCTGGCCGCCGCCGCCGAGGCACGGATCGCGGACGGGTTCGACGTACTGAAGGTCAAGGTCGGCACGGGTGACGCGAAATCCGACTTCCACCGGGTACGCCGCGTGCGCGAGGCGATCGGCCCCGATCCCACGCTGCGCCTCGACGCGAACCAAGGCTGGAGCCGGCGCGACGCGGTGAACGCGATCCGGGCGATGGAGGACGCCGGCTGCGACCTCGAACTGGTCGAGCAACCGGTCGTCGCGGCCGATCTGGAGGGAATGGCCTGGGTCACCGACCGGGTCAGTACGCCGATCCTGGCCGACGAGTCCGTTTACGGCGTACGAGACCTGGTCGCGGTGATCCGGCACGGCGCGGCCGACCTGATCAACGTGAAGCTGGCCAAGTGCGGTGGCCTCGGGCCGGCCCGGACCCTGCTGGAGCTCGCGCGTGAGCACGGGCTCGGCGCGATCGTCGGCTCGATGATGGAGAGCCACGTCGGCATCGGCGCGGCGGCCGCGCTCGTCGCGGCGTACCCGACGACCGCGGTCAACGACCTGGACGCTGCCTGGTGGCTGGAGGCGCCGCCGGTCGACGGCGGTGTTCGCTATGAGGGCTCGATCATCCACCTGCCGACCGCGGCTGGACTGGGCGTGACAGGCTTGGCCTCATGAAGTTAGTTTCTTCCAAAGTTCCGGTCAGCACCGTATGGACTTCACCGGATGCTCCCCGTGAGATCGACGCGCCCGCGGTCGCTGCCGAACCCGACGTCGCCGCCTGGGCGAAGTCGATGGACATCGAGACTCGTCTCGGTCTGCACGGCCGCACGCTGACGCAGCTGCTGTACGCCGAGCCGGTGCTCGTGCGCTCCGAGCGCAATGGCTGGTCGGAGATCATCGCGCCGTGGCAACCGTCCTCGGCCGACGACCTCGGCTACCCGGGCTGGGTGCCGTCGAACCACCTCGGCGAGCTGCCGGAAAGCGCCACGTCACCCGTCGCCATCACCGTTCCGACCGCCGAACTGTTCGCGGAGCCGGGCTCGGGGCATCTCGCTGATCTGTCGTTCGCGACGATCATGGCGTCGGTGGACCACGCCGACGGGTTCACCCGCGTCGCCCTTCCCGACGGCGGATCGGGCTGGCTCGCGGACGACGTACTGCGCCCGGTCGACTCCCCGTCCGTACCGGCCGACCGGATCCGGCTCGGTTCACTCTTCCTGGGCCTCGAATACCTCTGGGGCGGTACGTCGAACCACGGGCTGGACTGCTCGGGTCTCATCCACGCCGTCAGCCGGGTGCTCGGTCAACGCGTACCGCGCGACGCTCACGACCAGTGCGCGGCGCTGGAGCACATCCCGACCGAGGAAGCCCGTCCCGGCGACCTGTACTTCTTCGCCCGCCCGGGCAAGGAGGTCCACCACGTTGGTTTTGTCTCGTCGGAAGGCATGCTGCACGCCTCCGAGACCGGCAAAGTCCTGGAAAACGAACCCCTGCTCCCCGCACGCCGCGAAACTCTAGTGGCCGCGGCCCGGTTGTAGTTCTTCAGCTGTCACAAACGACCGGCGCCCGACCCCTTCGAGGGATCGGGCGCCGGTCGACAGTGAGCGCTGGGCCTTTGAGAGCTAGGCCTTCTTGGAGTCGGTCTGCTGGGGCTCCTTGAGCCCGTCGAGCTCGGCGCGGGTGGCTTCGTCCAGCTGACCATTGGCGCCGGGTGCGTCCGCAGTACGGACGATGTCCTGCGGCCTGTCGTCGTCGGCGGCGGGCGCCTGGTGAGGCGGCATGTTCCGCGACTTGCGCAGGCTCAGGATCGTGGTGATGCCGAGCGTCACGATGATGAAGCCCAGCGACACCCAGATCGGGATCTCCGGCGCCCACTTGATGTGCTCGCCACCGTTGATGAAGGGCAGCTCGTTCTCGTGCATCGCGTGCAGGATCAGCTTCACGCCGATGAAGGCGAGCACGACCGACAGACCGAGCGACAGGTAGACGAGCCGCCGCAGCAGGTCGCCGAGCAGGAAGTACAGCTGGCGCAGACCCATCAGGGCGAACACGTTGGCGGTGAAGACCAGGAACGGCTCCTGGGTCAGGCCGTAGATCGCCGGGATCGAGTCCAGCGCGAACAGCAGGTCCGTCGTACCGAGCGCGATGATGACGATGGCCATCGGGGTGACGAGGCGCTTGCCGTTCTTCACCACGGTCAGCTTCACACCGTTGTACTCGTCGGTCGCGTTCAGCCGGCGCTTGGCGAACCGGATGACCGCGTTCTCCTTGTAGTCCTCGTCGTCGTTCTCACCCTGCTTGGCCAGGTGGACCGCCGTGTAGACCAGGAAGGCGCCGAACAGGTAGAAGACCCAGGAGAACTGGTTGATCGCGGCCGCGCCGACGGCGATGAAGATGCCGCGGAAGAACAGCGCCAGGATGATGCCGACCAGCAAGGCGGTCTGCTGGTACTTCCTGGGCACCTGGAACCTGGCCATGATGATCAGGAAGATGAACAGGTTGTCGACACTGAGGCTGTACTCCGTCAGCCAGCCGGCGAAGAACTCACCGGCGTACCGGCCGCCCGAGAAGACCCAGACGCCGAGCCCGAAGACGATGGCCAGCGAGACGTAGAAGGCAATCGCGCGGGCGGACTCTTTGGTGCTGGGCTCGTGCGGTCTGCGCCCGATGATGAAGACGTCGAAGGCCAGCAGGGCGAGCAGCAGCCCGACGGTGATGTACCAGACATAGTCGGCAACGTGCACAGCAAACCTCCGGAGCGCAGACGGACTTTGGACTCCGAAGGTCTCTTCCGCCTGGCTCGATCAGTTCGGCCCGACCGGCGGCACCGGGCGAGGAGACGAACTCCTGACCGTGATGACGATACCGCCGCGAAAGGAATACTCCCCTTCAACAGTCCCTATTCTGGCTGGTCGGTGTCCAAGTTTCCAAATCGATGTCTCCTATCAAGCCTGTCGCCATGATCACGTCGAGCGACGGGAATATCTCACCTGAGTAGTCAGGCAGTCACTCGGCGACCGGCGGCCGCCGCGATTTCGGCAGTTTCGCGACGATCAGCTGGTACGACGTGTCGATCAGCTCGAGGATCTCCTCGTCGGGCACCGAACCGCCGAGCCGGACCGTGTTCCAGCCCGACCGGCCGATGTACGCGGACTTGGTGACATCGCCGGGATAGGTGTCGACCAGTTCGTCGGCCTCCTCCCGGTTGGCCCCGCACTTGACGCCCACGGCGTCGCCGGACCCGAGGAACGCGAAGATCTTGTCGCCGACCTTCGCGACGACATCGCCTTCCCAAGGCTCGTCCTGCCACGTACCCGGTTTGCCCAGGCAGTACTCCAGCACGTCGCCTCCGGTCAGCCTCGCCATCGCCACTCCTTCACTGAGTCCACTCCGAACAGAGCCGGGGCGTCGCCGCGGGCGGATCGTCCGCACCTCGCTGCCGGCGAACCTGAGCTCCCCCACCGCCCCGAGCTCCTCCACCGGCCCCTCCAAGCGATAGTCGCCGCCAAGCACCAATCTGTCGACACCAGCCTCCCGCACCGCACCTCCGTGTGGGTCGGCTCCACCAGCTCATCACATTGCCGGATCACGTCTCCGCACCTGCACTGTGGCGGCGTAGGCTCCGGGGATGGGGTCTGTGGTTGTTGCTGCCGTGCAGGCTGGGTCGATGCTTTTCGATACTCCGGCGACGCTGGCGAAGGCGGAGCGGCTCATCCGCGAAGCTGCTGCGGGTGGGGCGCGGTTGGCGGTGTTGCCGGAGGCGTTTCTCGGCGGCTACCCGAAGGGCGTCGACTTCGGGGTGACGGTGGGGTCGCGGTCTACTGAGGGGCGGGAGTTGTTTCGCCGGTACCGCGAGGCGGCGATCGCAGTACCGGGCGTGGAGACCGCGCGACTCGCGGAGCTGGCCGGCCAGCTCGGGATCGACCTGGTCATCGGCGTGATCGAGCGCGACGGCGGCACGCTCTACTGCACGGCGCTGTTCTTCACCGCCGCGGGTGGGTTGGTTGCCAAGCACCGCAAACTCCTGCCGACCGCCGCGGAACGCTACCTCTGGGGCCAGGGCGACGGATCCACGATGCCCGCGGTCCGCGCGGAGTACGGCGTACTGGGCGCCGCGATCTGCTGGGAGAACTACATGCCACTGTTCCGCCAGGCGATGTATGCCAAGGGTGTCGACATCTGGTGCGCGCCGACCGTCGACGAGCGCGACCAGTGGCAAGCCACGATGCGCCACATCGCCCTCGAGGGCCGCTGCTTCGTGATCAGCGCCAACCAGTACCTCACTCGCGCGGACCTCCCGCCAGACGTCCACCCGATCCAGGGCGACTCCCCCGACACCGTCCTCATCAACGGCGGCAGCACGATCATCTCCCCGCTAGGCGAAATCCTGACCGGCCCCGCCCGAGCCGGCGAGGCCGTCCTGTTGGCCGAAATCGACCTCACCGACCGCGACCGCTCATTCCTGGACTTCGACCCAACAGGCCACTACACCCGCCCCGACATCTTCACCCTCACCGTCAACGAGTCGCCCCAACCCACGGTCGTCCCCCGCCCGACCGCGTGATGCGGCCTGCAGTCACAGGTCTTCGATCACTTTCTTGAGCGCACGGAGATCGGCCTGTACTGCGTTCATGTCGCGGGCGAAATCGTCATCGGTCATCTCCGGTCTCTGGCGGAGCGTGAAGACGACCTCACAGCCTTCACCATCGGCAATGACGCGCATCGGGTTGTAGAAGGTTTCACCCGACCGAAGCGTCACCTCATGGTCGAGGACACCGTACTCGTTGCCCTCGGCAAACTTCACGATGACTTTTCCCATCGGTGACTCGGCGACCCACTCCCCGTCGACCTGCTCGATCGAACTGCACAGCCCGGGCGCCCACTCGGGCAGATTGGCCGGGTTGGACGCGTACGCGTAGACGTCTTTGGTGGACCGGTCGATATACGTGCTGAGATGGCGTGAAGTCCTCATGATTCCGACGGTAACCAGCCACCGCCAGATCCGTCTTGAACGAATCGGCCATCCACCTGGATGCTTCACAGATGCGCTGCGTCCACGCCCGCTGGGTCGCGGTTGTGAGCTCAGCTGGTCCTCCGGTTAGTTAACGCGACCTCGCGCTCAGACCTGCTCACACCCATAAACCAAGCTGCGGCTGACGCCGCGTTCCTCACGCCCGACGAGCTCCTGGACTTCGGACGTGAGGCCTTGGCCCGGCCGGCCCCGAGCCGGCCGAGGACGACGCTCATGCAACAGAGTCTTTGACGCACGCTGCGCCGTCGGACTCCAGTGTGTTTCGCCGCGCCACCGTGGCTACCTGGCGGGTGAGAATGCCGAACCCCGGAAGCAGTGGGTCAAGATGATGCCGCGACTAGACGCCGTGCTCGTTTCCCTGCCTGCGGGTCCGATTGGAGAAGTCCCCAATAACCTTCCCCTTGGTGTTGCGAACCCTGCCGTCTTCCCCCAACCGGCCGGCTCCATGCTCGCGGGCGGCCTTCTTGGCCTGCCGGCCCGACAACGTGCCACCGGACTCAACGGCATCGCGGCGTGCTTCCTTCTTCTTGTCTCCCCATGCCATGACTCTTCTCCTTCTTCCAAGTTTCAGGACGAATGTCGTCTGAACTGTATAACCGCCCCGGGGGCACGGAGCCGCTGCCAGCAGCAGTGAAATCCGGATACCCAGATGCCGGCCACAGCGCGGACTGGTGGAGTAGATCGAACCAGCCGTAGCCCGCCCGCACCACAAAGCGCGCGTGCACAACAGCCAACGCCGCGGGCGGTTGCGCCCTAACCCGCACGGGAGACCACGTGTGCCGCAAAGCGCGCGTGCACAACAGCCAACGCCGCGGGCGGTCGCGCTCTAACCCGGACTGGAGACGAGGTGCACCGCAAATCGCGCGTGCACAACAACGAACGCCGCGGGCGGTTGCGCCCCTGACCCGCACTGGAGACCACGCGAGCCGCAAAGCAGGCGTGGACGACAGCAGGCGCCTTTGGCGGTTGCGTCCTGACCCGCACGGGAAACCACCTGTGCCGCAAAGCGCGCGTGCACAACAGCCAACGCCGCGGGAGGTCGCGCTCTAACCCGCACTGGAGACGAGGTGCACCGCAAAGCGCGCGCACAACAGCCAACGCCGCGGGCGGTTGCGCCCTGACCGGCACTGGAGACCACGCGAGCCGCAAAGCGGGCGGTGGACGACAGCAGGCGCCTTTGGCGGTTGCGCCCTCACCCGCGCCCCGCTACCACCTGCAGCGCAAAGCGCGGGTGCACGACAGCCAACGCCGCGGGCGGTTCGCTCTAACCCGCAGTGGAGATCACGGGCACCGCAGAGCGCGGGTGCACGACAGCGAACGCCGCGGGCGGTTCGCTCTAACCCGCAGTGGAAATCATGTGGGCCGCAAAGCGCGCGTGCACAACAGCCAACGCCGCGGGCGGTTGCGCTCTAACCCGCAGTGGAGACCAGGTGCACCGCAAAGCGCGGGTGCGCGATAACGCACGCCGCGGGCGGTTGGGTACGTGACGGCGACAGGCCCGCCACGTGACAGACAGCAGCCCGCCTGGGTGATGTGCTTCCACCCGGGCGGGCTGGTGCTGGGGGTTTACTTGGCGCCGGCGTTGACCATTTGGCGTAGTTCCTTCTTCAGTTCTGAGATTTCGTCTCGGTAGCGGGCGGCTACCTCGAACTGGAGTTCGGCCGCCGCGTTGTGCATTTGGTCGGTGAGTTGCTGGATGAGGTCGGCCAGGTCGGAGGACGGGAGGCCGCCGGCCAGTTCCTTGGCCTTTTCGCCGGCGCGGGACTTGCCGCCGCCCGGCACCGGGGCCTTGCCGCGCGACTGGGTGCGACCGTTGCCGAGGAGTTCGGCGGTGTCGGCGTCTTCGCGGGCCAGCATGTCGGTGATGTCGGCGATCCGTTTGCGCAGCGGCTGGGGGTCGACGCCGTGCTCGGTGTTGTAGGCGACCTGTTTCGCCCGCCGGCGGTTGGTCTCGTCGATCGCCATCTCCATCGACGGGGTGATCTTGTCGGCGTACATGAACACCGCGCCGGACACGTTGCGGGCGGCACGGCCGATGGTCTGGATCAGGGAGCGGCCGGAGCGGAGGAAGCCTTCCTTGTCGGCGTCGAGGATCGCGACCAGCGACACCTCGGGCAGGTCGAGGCCTTCGCGCAGCAGGTTGATGCCGACCAGGACGTCGAACTCGCCCATCCGCAGCTCACGCAGCAGTTCGACCCGGCGCAGGGTGTCGACCTCGCTGTGCAGGTACCTGGTCCGGATGCCCATCTCCAGCAGGTAGTCGGTCAGGTCCTCCGACATCTTCTTCGTCAGCGTGGTGACCAGAACCCGTTCGTTCTTCTCCACCCGGAGCCGGATCTCGTGGATCAGGTCGTCGATCTGGCCCTTGGTCGGCTTGACGATCACCTCGGGGTCGATCAGGCCGGTCGGGCGGATGATCTGCTCAACGAACCCGTCCGACTTGTCCTGCTCGTACTGTCCCGGCGTCGCCGACAGGTAGACGGTCTGGCCGATCCGCTCCAGGAACTCCTCCCAGCGCAGCGGCCGGTTGTCCATCGCCGACGGCAGCCGAAAGCCGTGCTCGACCAGGGTCCGCTTGCGCGACATGTCGCCCTCGTACATCCCGCCGATCTGCGGCACGGTGACGTGCGACTCGTCGATCACCAGCAGGAAGTCTTCGGGGAAATAGTCCAGCAGGCAGTGTGGCGCCGTACCGGGCTCTCGTCCGTCGGTGTGCCGGGAGTAGTTCTCGATACCCGAGCAGGTGCCGATCTGGCGCATCATCTCGATGTCGTACGTCGTCCGCATCCGCAGCCGCTGGGCCTCGAGCAACTGCCCGCCGCGCTCCAGCTCGGCCAGCCGCTCCTCCAGCTCGGCCTCGATGCTGTTGATCGCGCGTTCCATCTTCTCCGGCGCGGTCACGTAGTGCGTCGCGGCGCCGATGTAGAGCTCGTTCTCCTCGCTGAGGATCTCGCCGGTCAGCGGGTGCAGCGTCATCAGCCGCTCGATCTCGTCACCGAAGAACTCCACCCGGACGGCCAGCTCCTGGTACACCGGGAAGACCTCGAGCGTGTCGCCGCGGACCCGGAACGTGCCACGGGTGCCGGCCAGGTCGTTGCGCGCGTACTGCACGCCGACGAGCTTGCGGAGCAGACCGTCGCGGTCCATCTCGTCGCCGACCTTCACATGGATCATCCGGTTCAGGTACTCATCAGCGGAGCCCAGGCCGTAGATGCAGGAGACGGTCGCCACCACGATCACGTCGCGCCGGGTCAGCAGCGACCAGGTCGCCGAGTGCCGCAACCGCTCGACCTCCTCGTTGATCGAGGAGTCCTTCTCGATGTAGGTGTCCGTCTGCGGGACGTACGCCTCGGGCTGGTAGTAGTCGTAGTACGAGACGAAGTACTCGACCGCGTTGTCGGGGAAGAAGTGCCGCAGTTCGTTCGCGAACTGGGCGGCCAGCGTCTTGTTCGGCTGGAGGATCAGCATCGGCCGCTGGATCCGCTCGGCCAGCCACGCCATCGTCGCGGTCTTACCCGTACCCGTGGCGCCCAGCAGCACCACGTCCTGCTCGCCGGCGTTGATCCGCCGCTCGAGCTCGGCGATCGCGGCCGGCTGGTCGCCGGCCGGCTCGAAGTCGGACACGACCTTGAGGGGCGCGACCATACGCTGGAGATCGGTGACCTGTCTCATGACACCCACCGTACGACCCCCCGCCGACAGTTTCGAAAATCTGCCCGCCGGCGGGGGCCAGGTGAGCTAGGAGTAGCTCTTGATCACCGAGTTGTTCATCGCGATCAGCTGGTTCAGGCGCCGGTTGTAGACCCGCGACTCCAGCCCCGCGTCCGTGGCCGTGACCTGCCCGAACTTGTCCTCGTACGCCGTCACGAAGCCCCGGAACGGGATCAGCGTGCCTCGCTTGGTCGGTACGTCGGCAGAGTAGTTGATCGCGTAGCAGGCCTTCAGCGCCTCCGTGCCGCAGTTGAACGCCACGCCCTTGCCGATCCGGACGTTCTTGAACGAGTTCGACTCGATGTCGACCAGGTGCTCGGCGAACCCCTTGGCGTCGTACAGCGTGGTCTGCCGGACCCAGAAGTACCCGTCGATGAGCCCGCGCACGTTGAACTGCTGCAGCATCCAGTACTTGCCGGGCAGCGTCTTGTCCGGTCCCTGCAGCCAGCCCTTGGCCGGGGTGAACCAGACGCCCTTGCCGACCTCGACGCCGACGTCGTACGGGCCCTTGGTGTAGACCGGCTTCTCCGGCGTCGGCGGCGTGTACAGCGTGCCGACCGGGTCCGGCGTGATGGTGTCGCCCGCGGTCGGTGTGCCGCCTTCCTCCTTGCCGCCGGTGACCAGCAGCACCACACCGACCGCGATCAGCAGCACCGCCAGCACGGCGCCGCCCATCACGATCCAGGGCGTCTTCGACGACTTGGCCGGCGACCGGAACTGCGGCCCCGCCGGGCCCGGACCCCAACCGCCCTGGGTGGGCGGCTGCTGCGGAGTTCCGTACTGCGTGCTCATGAGCGTCCCTCGCGGTGTGTCAGGGGGTTGGTCGGTAGCTGATCGCGGGTCACAGGCTGTCGATGACGGACTGCTTCATCGGGCCCACGGCCGCGTCGGAAGTCGGTGCGTAGTCGGAGCGGGTCTGGTAGTCCAGCGCGGTGACCAGGCCGTCCTTGCGCCGGTACGCCTCCACCTCGCCCTTGACCGAGGTCCCCTGCCCCGGGGTGATCGTGTAGGAGAGCGCGACGCACTCCACCAAGACGTCCTTGGGGCACGGCAGGTTCCGGACGTTGCCGAGCTGGGCGATCTTCTGCTCGGTCTCGCCCTCGACGATGCCGATCGCGAACGCGTTCGCGGTGACGTTCTGCTTCTGCCGGACCCACAGGAACGCCCGCGGCTCACCGTTCGGCGCGTAGATCGCCAGCTGCTTGCCCCGGGTCTCCTTGGTTACGACGCTCCAGCCCGGCGCCGGCACGACCGAGACGCCGAACTCGACCGGGATCGCGTTCGCAGGAGGCGTGTACGACGCCGAGGGCTTCGGAGTGGGCGACTGGACCGGACCCGGATCTGCCTTCTTGTCGTCACCCCCAGTCAGCAGCACCAGGGCAACAGCAACCAGTACTACGACCAGCAGGCCGGCCACGATCGGGAGGACAACCGGCGGGAGCTTGAACCCCTTCTTGACCGGCTCGGGCCGCCGCAAGGACGGCGGGCTGATCCGATCTCCCCAACTGTCCCCCGGTACTCCGGTACCGCCCGCCGCGGGCGGTACCGGAGTAGTGCCGGCCGCACTCCAAGTGGACGGCGCCGAACCCGCAGCACCGGGCGCCGGATCACCAGATCCCGCTTTGCCGCCGGGCGCCGCTCCGCCACCGGCTGCTGCCGACCCACCGGGCACTGCCCCGCCACCGGGGGCTCCCCCGGCAGCGGGCGTAGTACCGGCATCTGGTGTGTCCCAGGGGGACGGCGGCTGTGCCGGGACCTCGAGGGACCACGGCGAAGGCGGAAGTTCCGGCTCCGGGGTGGTCTCCTCGGTGTCCTCGGCATCGGTCTTGCGGACCCACGGGTTCCGTGGGCCCTGACCCTTGTCGCGCTTTCCGTTCACTGGCTCTTGATCACCGAGTTCAGCATCGCGGAGACGTCCTTCTGGATGCTCTCGCCCTTGTCCTTGCGGCCGTACACCCGGACGAGCGACATCACGCCGTCCTTGCGCTCGATCACGGCGACCAGGCCGATCACCGGCAGGGTGCCGTTCTGCGTGGTGGCGGTCCCGCTGTAGCTCTGCGAGGTCATGAACTTGATGTTGCCCTGGGTGGGAGTGATCTCCACCGGCTTGTTCTGCTTGACCTGCGACAGGGTCTTCGTCTCGACCTTGCCCAGCTGCTGCAGCACGCTCGCGGCGGTGTCGTTGTTGGTCGACTTGAAGGTCTCCACCATGAAGTACGCCTCGCCGGCCTTCAGCAGGTAGACGCCGTTGAACTTCTGCAGCGTCTTGCGCAAGTAGCCCGGCTGCGGCTTCACGTAGACGCCGTCGGAGACCTCGATACCCTCGTCGGCCGGCCCACTCGGCTCGTTCGTCGGCTGCGAGGTCGGCGGGTTGGTGGGCTCGTTGGTCGGCTGCGACGTCGGCGGGTTGGTGGGCTCGTTCGTCGGCTGCGACGTCGGCTCGATGGGCGGCGGCTGCACCTGCTTGTCGTCGTCACCGCCGCCGAACACGAGCGCGAGGATGACACCGATGATCGCTACCGCGACCAGGCCTCCGCCGGCGAGGAACACGATCTTGTTGGTGCCCTTGCCACGGCCACCACCGGGGTACTGCGAAGCAGGCTGGCCCCACTGCTGTTGCCCCGGGTACTGCTGACCCGGGTAGCCCTGCTGCTGCGGGTAGCCCGGCTGCTGGCCCGGATACGGCGCCTGCTGACCGGGGTACTGCTGCGGCGGCCCCTGAGGCGGCACACCATGCTGCGGCTGCCCCTGCGGCGGCACACCCTGCGGAGGCACGCCCTGGTACGGCGGCTGCCCGTAACCCGGCTGACCCTGTCCCGGCTGCCCCTGCTGCGGCGGCTGCCCCGGCTGACCCTGGCCCGGCTGCCCGTAGCCCGGCTGGCCCCCATACGGCGGCTGCCCCGGCCCCGGCTGACCCGGCTGGCCCGATCCTGGCTGACCCGGTCCTGGCTGGCCCGGTCCGCCCTGACCGTACGGCGGTTGCTGGTTGCTCATGCCTGCGTCTCCCCAGTCGTCCCATCGAAGCCGGCGGCCGGCGCGCTCGCCTGCACTGCCACTCCGCGCTCGGACTTCGGCACGGAACGCACCGAGTTGCCACAGGCGGAGCAGAAGTCCGAGTGCGGCAGCAGCGGCATCTCGCAGCGCGAGCAGAAGGCCAGCTCACCCGAGGCGTGGTTGGAGCCACCGCGAGCGGCGGACTCGAGGGCCGCCTCGAGCAGACCCTTGTGCAGCACGGTGCGGACCAGGATGATCAGCGCGCCGAGCAGGAGCAGGCCCCAGACCACGCCGAGGACGGCGCCGATCGTCGAGCCCCGCCCGCCGACGAAGCCGAGCAGGTAGACACCGCCCTGGAAGACAGCGTTGACCACCATCGCCTGGAGCAGGCCGAACACCCAGCGCGGCGTGAAGCCGTCGTACTTCTCACCCAGGCCGGAGAACTCCGCCACCGCGAGACCCGTGGCCGAGCCGTAGATCAGCGGCTTCACGAAGCCCTGCAGCAGGACGACCGAGATCCACGTCCCGGTGCTGCTGCCCGGACCGGCGAAGCCGCCGCTGATCCAGCCCCAGTGCAGGACGAGCGTCTCGAAGCAGGCGAACCCAACACCGGCCACCACGCCGAAGGTGAAGCCGTCCATCAGGTCGTCGTACCGGGGCCGCGAGGCCAGGTAGATCGGGCCGATCTGGCGGATCAGTTCCGACACGACCGGCACCAGCAGCATCAGGATCAGCAGGTCGCGGCCGGACGGGCCGGCCGACGTGGCGCCGGCCAGGTCGGTCGACAGGCCGATGCGATCGGACCAGAGCCAGGTGAACAACCAGGCCAGCCCGCCGGTCAGCACGAACGCCGCGGCGACGACCGGGATCGGCTCGTCCTCCCACAGGTTCACGTCGTACAGGTACAGGATGTAGACGATCGGAATGGCGAAGGCGGTCACCATGATCGCGACCGGCAACGCGCCCAGCGCGGCCGTCACCACGGTCAGCAGCAGGGCGACGCCCAGCGCGACCTTGTAGGTGTACGGCTGACGGCCGGCGCCTTGCGGCATGATCGTCGAGACCAGTTTGAACGAGGCGACCGGTTCGTCCGGCCTCGCCGCGTACGCCTTCTTGCGCTCGACGTCCGTGGACTGCAGATCGTTGCCACAGTGGTGGCAGAAATGCGAGACCTCGGGGACGTCAGAGCTACAGCGCGGACATTCCACGCCATCCTCCCAACCTTGGACTTGCGGACCGGCGCGGAGCACGCGCCGAGGGGTGGTCAGCTCGGCCGGATCCTCAGACCGGGCGAACCCGGACAGATTCTCGTACAGCCCGGCCGGGAATCATCATTTCCCGCCCAAGGGTCACCTTTTCGTGTCCAGACCGTGCTCTGCGGGCGTCATCGGGCGCGCGCCGCGAGCGTGGGCCAGATCTCGTCGATCCGGGCGTCCAGCGCGGCCAGGCTCCCGGAGGTGTCCACGACCACGTCCGCGACCGCCAGCCGCTGCTCGCGCGTTGCCTGGCTGGCGATCCGGGCCTTGGCTTCCTCCTCTGTCATCCCCCGGTCCCGGGTCAGCCGCTCGAGCTGGACCTCGACCGGTACGTCGGCCACCAGCAGCAGGTCGAACTTGTCGCTCTGTCCGGTCTCCACCAGCAAAGGGATGTCGTGCACCACCACGGCGTCTGCCGGTGCGCCGGCCTCGATCTCGGCGGCCCGGGCCCGCACCCGCGGGTGGATGATTGCCTCGAGCTTGCGCCGGGCAACTTCGTCCCCGAACACGATCCGGCCGACCGCCGGCCGGTCCAGCTCGCCGTCGGCCGTCAGCACGTCACCGAAGGCCTCGACCACCTCGGCCAGCCCGTCGGTGCCGCGGGCAACCACTTCCCGCGCGAGCAGGTCCGAGTCGATCACCACGGCGCCGCGCTCCCGCAGCCGCGCCGCCACCGCACTCTTGCCTGCCCCGATCCCCCCGGTCAACCCAACTCTCAGCACCCCCGCACCCTATCCACTCCCCCGCCGCCACTCTCACACCGCATCCGCCCGGGCCAGACCCAACTGCGCCCCCGACCGAAAACGGCCGGGGGCGCAGAGCATTCAGGGTCAGCAGGTCTGGATGTAGCGGGCGTCGATGACCCAGTAGGTGTAGCCGACGAACTTGTTCTGGTTCGGGCCTACACAGACGTAGTAGTCGTTGGGTGATCCGGGGTTGCCGTTGTGCTCGACGTACACCAGGACCGAACTGCCGTCGTTCGTGCAGTGGTAGTAGTAAACGTAGATGCCGCTGGTGTGCTCACCGCAGGCGGCTGCGACACCCACCTCCGATGCCGGCGAGGTGGTCGTGGCGGTCGCGGTCCCGGCGGTCGCGGTGCCCGCGAGGAGCGCTGCCGTCGCTGCCACAGTAAGAGCAGCCTTCTTGACGAATCCCTGCATGGATGTCTGCCTTTCGTCGGCGATGGAACTGGTTTCGGGGGGATGACCCCAGACCAGCCTCCGCCACAGAAAGTCACCCTTTCCATCCATTCCGTGCTGATCTAACCAAGGCGAGACCCCCGCACCCAGTACGGGGGTGCGGGGGTCTCGGGTACTGCGGGTACTGCGGTGGATCAGCCCTGGCCGGTCAGCTTCTCGCGGAGAGCCTGGAGCGCCTCGTCGGAAGCGAGCGCGCCCTCGACGGGAGCGTCGTCCTTCGGAGCAGCGGCGGACGAGTACGTGGACGCCTCGCCGGCCTCGACGTCGGCCGTCTTGGCCTCCTCGATCTGCTTCTTGTGGGCTTCCCAGCGCGCGTGGGCCTCGGCGTACTGCCGCTCCCACTCCTCACGCTGCTTGTCGAAGCCCTCGAGCCACTCGCCGGTCTCCGGGTCGAAACCGTCCGGGTAGACGTAGTTGCCCTGGTCGTCGTACGTCGCCGCCATGCCGTACAGCGTGGGGTCGAAGTCGTCCGAGACCGGGTCGACACCCTCGTTGGCCTGCTTCAGCGACAGCGAGATCCGGCGACGCTCGAGGTCGATGTCGATGATCTTGACCATCACGTCGTCGTTCACCTGAACGACCTGCTCCGGGATCTCGACGTGACGCTCGGCCAGCTCGGAGATGTGCACCAGACCCTCGATGCCCTCCTCCACGCGGACGAACGCACCGAACGGCACCAGCTTGGTGACCTTGCCGGGCACGATCTGGCCCATCTGGTGGGTCCGGGCGAACTGCTGCCACGGGTCTTCCTGGGTCGCCTTCAGCGACAGCGAGACGCGCTCGCGGTCCATGTCGACGTCCAGCACCTCGACGGTGACCTCCTGGCCGACCTCGACGACCTCGGTCGGGTGGTCGATGTGCTTCCAGGACAGCTCCGAGACGTGCACCAGACCGTCGACGCCACCCAGGTCCACGAAGGCACCGAAGTTGACGATCGAGGAGACGACACCCTTGCGGATCTGGCCCTTCTGCAGCTGGGTGAGGAAGTTCATCCGCACCTCGGACTGCGTCTGCTCCAGCCACGCGCGACGCGACAGAACCACGTTGTTGCGGTTCTTGTCGAGCTCGATGATCTTGGCCTCGATCTCCTGGCCGACGTACGGCTGGAGGTCGCGGACCCGGCGCATCTCGACCAGCGATGCCGGCAGGAAGCCACGCAGGCCGATGTCCAGGATGAGTCCACCCTTGACGACCTCGATGACGGTACCGGTGACGACGCCGTCCTCTTCCTTGATCTTCTCGATCGTGCCCCAGGCCTTCTCGTACTGGGCGCGCTTCTTCGACAGGATCAGGCGGCCTTCTTTGTCCTCCTTCTGGAGAACCAGGGCCTCGACGTGGTCGCCGACGTTGACGACCTCGTTCGGGTCGACGTCGTGCTTGATCGACAGCTCGCGCGACGGGATGACGCCTTCGGTCTTGTAACCGATGTCGAGGAGAACCTCGTCCCGGTCGACCTTGACGATGGTCCCCTCAACGATGTCGCCGTCGTTGAAGTACTTGATGGTCAGATCGATCGCCGCGAGGAAGTCTTCCTCCGACCCGATGTCATTGACCGCTACCTGCGGGGTGGTGCGTACTGCGGGGTCGAGAGGTGCCTCGATGCTGGCCGTCATGTGGTGGGTTGCTCCGTGGGCTGATGGTGTCGTACGGGTGCACCCGGGCCGTTGGATCGCATCACACCGCTGGATAGCCTGAACAGGACAGAATCACCACCGACTTGCTGCGAGCACGAGCCTGCTCCGTCCGAGGTCGCGCGGGCCCATAGCGCATCTCACAGAATACGTGTAAGGACGAGGGCACGGCAACCCGGGGCACCCGGTGGCGACCGGCCGCCCGCCGAGGTCCCCCGACGCGCCTGACAACGAAGCTGTTCTCAATGTACGACGTCAACCTCCGGCCGCCCGCCCGCGAGGTCGCCCGTGTCCGCGATCCGGGCGACCAGAGCGTTCGCCGCGGCGGCCACCGGGTTCGCCGCCGGGCGGGAAGCCAGGTCGATCAAGGCCCACAGATCAGCCGCCCGCGCCCGCTCCACCAACCGGTCGCCGAGCTCAGGACCAGCCCGTACGACGCCCAGCACCGCGCCCGCGAGCACCGGATCGGTACAGAACCGCAACAGGTTCCCCAGATCCGCGTACGGCGAGCCGGCATGCGCGAACTCCCAATCGATCAACCCGGTCAGTCGCGCCGTGGCCGGGTCGACCAGCAGATTCTTCGGGTTGAAGTCACTGTGCACCAGACAGATCCGGTCCACTCCGGTCTCGGCCAGCTCCTCGGCCTGATCGAGCACCGCCTCGAAGCCCGCCCGCTGCGCCGGAGTCAGCCCGATCCCCTCGGCGTGCGAAGCAAAGAACTCCTCCAGCCCGCCGACGCCGAACGACACGACCGCCAGCTCACGCCCGGCGAAGTCCCCGAAAGTCAGGAACGGCATGCCACTCAGCCGGACCAGGAGTTCTCCGAGCTGCTCCCCCACCTTCCGCCGCTCATCCTCGCCGGCGCCCTCGAGATAGGTCTCGAGGTTCACGCCGGGCAGCCGTTCGTACAGAACATAAGGAGGAGCCCCGTCGCCCGCCGGCTCCGGCATCGCGTCCAGCACCCGCGGTACGGGCAGTAGTCCGCGCACCAGCCGCATCAGCGAGATGTCGACCGCCGCCCGCTCCGGACGTCTGCCGTAGAGCTTCAGCACGGCATCCTCACCGGCCGCGCTCACGGCGTACGTCTCACCGCCGTACCCACCGGCCAGCGGTACGGCACTGGCAGCGATCGCCTCGAATCCATCCACCCGCACGATCTTGCCGCACCGCACCGCCAGCCGGGGACTACGCCTTGGTGGGCACCGAGAGTCCGGCTGCCGCCAGAACCGTCGGTACTGCGTTCCGCAGGCCGGCCGCATTGGGGTGCAGCGGGACCAGACCGTTGGTCGTCGGGCTCGGGATCAGCCCTTCGATCCACCTCGTCGACGCGCTCTTGCACATGTCATGACCGACGCTCGGCGTCGCCAGATCGACGTACGTCGCCCCGTGCGCGCTGGCCTGCTCGGCCATCCGGGTGTTCAACCGCGTCAGCGCCGCCTGCAGGTAGTCCGCGTCCATGCCCCACACCGGTACGACGGGCCAGCAACCGCCCTTCCTGATCCCGGTCGGGTAGCCGACCATCAGGATCTTCGCCTGCGGAGCGCGTTGCCGGATCTCCTCGATCACCGTGCCGTACGTCGGCGCGAACGCGTCGATCTTCTGGGCCAGCAGATCCACCCCACCGGAGGTGTTCGCCGCCTTGCACGACTTGCCCACCCCCGGCGGCAGCAGGTTCACGCAGGAGAAGGCGAGCCCGACCAGCCCGATGTCGTTGCCACCGATCCCGACGGTGACGAGCGTGGTGTCCGCACTCAGTGCGTCGTACTGCGGTGCCGCCGTCCCCAGCACGATCCCCGGCTGCGGGTTGGCGAAGTGCTTGGTCTCCGCGGCGCCACAGGTGACGTCACGGAACTTCGCGGGCTGGAGCTGGGCGGCGATCAGCGACGCGTAGTTGACCGCCGACCGCGCGCAGGTGAGCACCTCCTTCGCGGGAAGCACCAGCGAACCGGCCGCGAACGAGTCACCCATCGCGACATAGACCAGCGGTGGCGCGGCTGCCTGCGCCTGAGCCTGGGTCGTGAGCGGGCCGGCGACCAGGGTCACCGCCGCACCGAGTACCGCAACCATCCGCGCACGTGCTGATCTCTTCTGCATGCTGCCCGCCTTAGACGTTAAGTGACTGGTCGGTAACAGTTCGCGTGCGAGCCAGCATGAAGAAATCTCACCTCTCCGGCAAGACCTGGAGCCGAACAATCTGGGTTGCGTTATTTACGCTACCGCTGTAGCGTAAAGGCATGCCACGAGGAAGACCCCGCGACTCCGCCATCGAGGGCAAGGTGCTCGCAGCGGCGGCCGAGGAACTGCAGCGCGGCGGATACGACGGCTTGTCGATCGACCGGGTCGCCGAGCGGGCCGGTGTCGCGAAGACGACGCTGTACCGGCGCTGGCCGTCCAAGGCCGAGCTCGTCGTCGCACTGATCACCAGCCTCCGCGAGGAGATCCCTTTCGAACCGTCCGACGACCCACGCCGCGACCTGACGGCCCTCGTCTCCGCGATCGCCGCCGGCCTCACCGAGACGCCCACGACCCTGGTGGCCGACCTAGCGGCCGCGGCTGCTCGCGAACCGCGCGTCAGCGAGAGCGTCCGCACGTTGTGGGCCGAGCGGCACCGCGCCGTGACGGCCGTGGTCGCCAAGGCCCAGGAGGCCGGCCTCGTCCTCGGCCACGTCTCCCCCGCTGTCCTGGTCGACCAACTGGTCGGCCCGCTGTACTACCGGCTCCTCGTCACCGGCGAGCCGCTGTCCCCCGACTACGCCAGGACGCTCGTACGCAGCGTCCTCGGTCCTGAGGAGTCCCGATGACCACCGCCACCGTCACCACCAAGAAGAAGTCCCCCGTACGCCGCCGCGTCCTGACCGCGCTCGCCGCGATCGTCGTCCTGCTGGCCGGGTACTGCGTTTACGCGATCGCCCACACCACTGTCCTGCGCACCGAGATCGAGATCGCGGCCACGCCGGACGACGTCTGGAAGGTGCTCGCCGACCGCGCGGTGTACCCGGAGTGGAATCCGTTCATCATCTCGTCGACCGGCGAACTGACCGCGGGGGCGACCATCACCAACGTCCTCAAGGACACCAACGGCGACGAAACGACTTTCTCTCCCACGCTGCTGGTGGTCGAGCCGGGCAAGGAGCTGCGCTGGATCGGCAAGCTCGGCTTCGGCGGCATCTTCGACGGCGAGCACTCGTTCCGGATCGAGGCGCTGCCCGGCGGGCGCTCGAAACTGATCCACCAGGAGGAGTTCAACGGCATCGCGGTCCCGCTCTCCACCGGCATGCTGAACTCGACGATCAAGCCCCAGTTCGTCGCGATGAACGAGGCGCTGGCGAAACGAGCCGCCGGCTGAGGTCCTGCCAAGAGCAGGCGGCTGGATAGGGTGACGGCGTGGTGGAGCCGCGACGGGTGGAACTGACGGAGCCGGAGACCTCGAAAGCGAGCCGGACCTACTGGGATTCGGCCGCGGAGGAGTATCTCGAAGAGCACGGCGAGTTCCTCGGCGACGACAGGTTCATCTGGTGTCCCGAAGGGGTCGACGAGGCCGCAGCCCAGCTTCTCGGCCCGGTGCGCGGCAAGCGGATCCTCGAGGTCGGCTGCGGCGCGGCGCAATGCGCTCGCTGGCTCGCCGGTCAGTCGGCCGACGTGGTCGCCTTCGACATCTCCGTCGAGCAACTCCGGGTCGGGCAGCAACTGGACCGGCGTACCGGGACCGCGGTACGGACTGTTGCTGCTGACGCCGTCGCCATCCCGTTCCGGGACGGCAGCTTCGACATCGCCTGCTCGGCGTTCGGCGCCTTGCCGTTCATCGCCGATGCGGAGGCGGCACTGAAGGAGATCGCCCGGACCTTGAAGCCGGGCGGTCTGCTCGTCTTCTCCGTGACGCACCCGATCCGCTGGAGCATGCCGGACGATCCCACGCCGGCCGGTCTGCGGATCACTCACTCGTACTTCGATCGCCGCCCGTACGTCGAGTTCGACGGCCAGGGCACCCCCGTGTACGCCGAGCACCATCGCACCACCGGCGACTGGATCCGGGCTCTCACCGGCGCCGGCTTCGTCATCGACGACCTGCTCGAACCCGAGTGGCCGGCCGGCAACGACCAGGTGTGGGGCGGCTGGGGACCAGACCGCGGCCGGCTCGTTCCCGGTACCGCGATCTGGTCAGCCCACAAGAGCTAGTCCGACTCTTCCCTGCGGGCCCGGGTGGCAACGGGCTGGGGACGCAGCGCCGACGCGGCGACCAGGGCGAGCAACAGCAGCCCGATGATCAGCGAGACGAGCGGGACCCAGAAGCCGATCAGGTTCAGCTGCGAGGCCTTCGCCTGGTAGCCACCCTCTTCGACACCGTTCTCCTTGGCGCCCTTGACGTTCTTCTTCACCGTCGCGTCGTCGTACGCGATCGTCACCTCGGTCGCGGTCGCCCGGGGCTCGCCGTTGAACTCCAGCGAGGCGAGCTGCTTCTCCTGGCCCTTGATGATCGCGCCGGTGACCGGCTCGATCCACAGCGTGCGGGTGTTCTGGTAGCTGCGCTTCACCTCGACCGCCGCGTCGCCGGTCTCGCCGACCACCTTGGCCGGAACCATCAGCGGCTTGGCCAGCGGGATCTCCTGCTTCGGCACTTCCTGCTCGAACACGTACACCGGGAGGCCTTGCAGCTTGTCCTCGCCCTTGTACTTGATCGGGAACGCCTTGCGCGTGGTGGAGTCCCAGAACTTGTACTCCTTCTTCTCGGTGCCGAACGGGAACTTCAGCACCAGGCCCTCGTGCCCGCGGAAGAACTCGTCGCCACCGTTCTCGGCCGTCTTGCGGTCGGCCTTCTCCAGCGACGTGGAGATGTACTCCCCGGTCTCGGCGTCGGTCCAGCGGACCGCCTCACCGGTGTGCGCGTCCAGCACCACCCGCTCCTGGACAAAACTCAACGGCAGCTTGGACGTGTCCGTCTTGTCGTCCGGGAACTGGTAGTTCGGCTCGTCGTCCGTCACCACCGCGGTGTCGAAGACGACGACGTCACGATTCAGCTTCTTGCTGATGTCCTGCGCGGCCTTGACGTCGCCGCGGACGGTCCGCCGTGCCTCCAGCGTCACGCCCTTCTTCTCGGCCAGGTCCGCGACGCTGAAGATGGTCGCGTCCGGACCGGTCGACACGGTGTGCGCGACCTGGTCCGCCGGCGCCACCGCCAGCGTCGGATACGCGTAGAACTTGGCCAATGCCGCGATCCCCACAAAGAAGATCCCCAGTGCGATCATCAGCACCCGACTGCGATTCCCCACAACAACCCCTCCCGGTCTGTTCGCGGGACGCTACCAGCGAGTAGGGGCCTTGAACAGGGACCAACGGCGAGAAAATCCAGCAGTGGCCGAACTGGAATATAGTCCGGCCCCATGAGTGGCATCTGGGGGGCGTCCGGCCGGCTGCGTGCGGCACCGGACGATGCGGTACTACGAATCGCCGTGCTGGCGATCGCGGTCGTCCAGGCCGTCGTGCTCGGTTTGCTGGCCCGGCGCGGCTCCTGGCAGAGCGACGACCTCGACTTCCTGGTCCAGGGCGGAAAGGGCTTCGCACCGGGTGACCTGCTCACCCCGGTGAACGATCACATCGCCCCCGGCCTGCGCTTCGTCTACGCCGTCTTCGCCCACGTCGCCCCACTGAACTACGACGTCACCGTCGCCTGGCGGGTGCTGATGCAGGCGATCGCGATCGTCCTGTTCGGCTTCCTGCTGCTCCGCCTGCTCGGCCCGAACTGGTGGGCCGTCGCCGGCACCGCCCTCTACGCGCTGACCCCGGTGAGCATGCCGTCGTTCATGTCCCTGGCCAGCGCGGTCAACAACCTGCCGGCCCACGTCTTCGGCATCCTGACCCTGCACGCCACCGTCGACTGGTACGCCGGTCGCCGGCGCCGAGCGGTTGCCTATGGCCCGCTTTCGCTGCTGATCTCGTTGGCCTGCTGGGAGAAGTCGATCGTCATCCTCTTCACCGTGCTCGCGCTGGCCCTCTACCTGCGCAAGACCTCGCTGCGCCAGTGGGTCAGGCAGAGCTGGCCGCTCGGCGCCGCGTTCGCCGTCCCACTTGTTGCCTTTGGCATCCTTTATGCCAGCCACGGCCGACCCTCCGAAGGCAACTGGCCGGGCTTGGGTCAGTTGCTCAAACTGGCCTGGCGCGCAATCGCAGTACCGGTCGGTGCGCTGGCTGGTGGGCCGTGGCGGTGGAGTGAGGCAGCAGTGCCGTACGGCTTGGCCGATGCGCCTGCCGTAGCGGTGGTGATCGGGTCGGTCGTGCTGGTGGTGCTGCTCCTCATCGCGTGGCGGTCGGACCGACGCGTCCTGCTGTTCTGGGGATCGGTGGCCCTCTATGTACTGACAACCTGGTTGCTGCTGTCGTACGGACGGTTCGAGGTCTTCGGTGCGGTTTTCGTCCTGCACTACCACTACTGGTCGGACATGGCGATCCCGCTGATCCTCGCCGTCGTCCTGACCCTCCGATCCGTCCGGCTGGGCGCGCGGCTGTCCCGGCTGGTGCCCGTCGTGGTGGCCTGCTGCCTGGTCGCCTGGACCGGCGCGGTCGTCGTATCGGACGCCGGTTTCGCGCAACTCTGGGGCAGGAACCCGTCCCGCGCGTACTTCGACAACCTCACCGCCGACCTGGAGAACGCCGGGCCCTCGGTGAACCTGTGGGACATCTCGATGCCCTCGACGGTCTCCACGATCCTGTCCGAGGACAGACGCCTGTCCCCCGTACTGCGCACCGCCGGCATCCCCTTTCGCCTGCAGGGCCCCGGAGATCCACAAATCGTGTCCGCCACCGGTCACCTCGAGCCCGCCACCTTCGTCAGCTGGGCGAAGACCAACACCCCCGGCAACTGTGCCCGGAAGCTGCAGGGAACGGCGCCGGTGACGCAGCCACTCCAGGTGCTGGTGGCTCACGACCCGACGCGCTGGTTCGCCAAGCTGGCCTACTCGTCCCAGCAGGAGGTCCGCGTGCTGGTCGAGCTCGTCGCCGCCGACGGCCAGATGGTGGCGATGCCGCTGCCCGCCGATCCCTGGCCCAGCAGCCAGCTCGCGAACATGTACTTCGGCACGTCCGAGCCGATCCGTCCAGTGGCCGTCCGGCTGCGCAGCCTCGACCCAGCGGCTACCGTCTGTCTGGGCGAATTCGAGCTCGGCCTACCCAAGGGGACTGGATGAGACGCATGAGGTTCCCGGCACTCGACGGACTGCGCGCGATCGGCGCGGTCGCCGTGCTGACGACGCATGTCGGCTTCCAGAGCGGTGACGCGCTGAACGGCCCGTTCGCGGGTCTGCTGTCGCGCCTGGACATCGGGGTGGCCATCTTCTTCGCGATCTCCGGCTTCCTGCTCTACCGTCCGCATGTCGTCGCGTGGTTCGAGGAGACCGAGCAGCCGCACCTGTTGCCGTACCTGCGCAACCGGGCGCTGCGCATCCTGCCCGCGCTCTGGATCGCTGTGCTGCTGGCCGCCTGGCTGGTGCCGAACGACCAGGCCGTCAACTGGGTGTACTACCTGCATCACGCCGTCTTCACCCAGATCTACGTCAACGGACCGACAGTGCACGGCTTGACGCAACTGTGGAGCCTTGCCACCGAGGTGGCGTTCTACTTGCTGCTGCCGTTCCTCGCGAGGCTGCTGACCAGCTACGAGCGACCGACCCGGCGGGCGGTGCGCTGGCGGCTGGCAGTGCTGTTCGGCTTCACCCTGCTCGGACCGGTCTGGATGGGTTCCATCACTGCGACCGGCAAGCCGCTGGCGGGGCTGTGGCTGCCCGGCTATCTCGGCTGGTTCGCTGTCGGGATGGGGTTCGCGCTGTGGCAGGTCGCCCGGGCCAGCGGCCGGCTCAACCCGTCTCTGCTGGACACGCTCGTCAAGATCCCCGGCACCGTCTGGGGGATCGCCGTCGCGTTGTTCCTGATCGCGTCGAGCCCGATCGTCGGCCCGTACGGCCTGACCCTCCCAAGCGTGGGTCAGGCGGTCATGAAGAGCCTGCTCTACACCGCGATCGCCGCCTGCGTGCTGTTCCCCGCGATCACGCCGACCCGCCGCACCGTCGCAGTACTGGGTGGCAGGGCCGGCCGCTTCGCGGGCGACATCTCGTACGGCGTGTTCGTGTATCACCTCATCGTGCTGAGCCTCGTCCAGCAGGTCTTCGGCCAGACCCTCTTCGGTGGGAGCTTCGCGGCTCTCTTCTGGCCGACTCTGGTTGCTTCGGTCGCGGTGGCCGCGGCGAGCTACTACGGGACGGAGCGGCCGATCATGCGCTGGGGACGGCACGACCGCAGCTACGACGTCTCCGGGGTCGGCCGGGAGAGCAGCGCCAACGCGCAGCCGAAGAGGATCGACGACTGGACCAAGCCCGAGGTCAGGCCCGCTCCCCCGTCCGGCCACGGCTGAACGGCGGCGACCAGCGATCCCAGCAGGACCACACCGACCACGACTGCGATGAGGACGAGCCGGCGTCCGTCGAGGATCCAGGCGAGCACGGCTGCGACCAGAGTTGCCGCCAGTCCGATCCAGCCGGCCATGAACGTCCCCGCTGCCACTGCCAGCACGGATGCGACCAAGGGTCCGACCGGGCGACCCTCGCGGAGCCTGTGCGCCGAGCGGCGCGACAGCCCGAGGCGAGCGAAGATCGCCAGCCCCACAACGACGAGGAAGAGGATCAGGCCGACCAGCAACCCGGCGCGATAGTCCCGATCCGGCGTGAACCGTGCCGTGACCACCTGCTCCGGCCCGGCCGGGAGGATCCAGCCCTGCTGCCAGCCGCCCACCCGCAACGGGACCAGCTTGCGACCGGTGCCGTCGTAGGCCTCCCAGCCAGTACTGAAGTTCTGCCCGACAGCCAGCACGGACTGCTCGTCAGCCTGCGGTACTTCGAGGGTCATCGACGCCGGCGTCGAGCGCCAGATCTCGACCCTCTTGACCGGTGTGACCGACGTGGGCGCGGATGCCGGCCTGGTCAGCTTGACCTCCACCGGTACGAAGTCGGGGCTCGCCACAGCATCGACGGTGTGGCGGCCAGAGGGCAGCTGGACAGTGCGCTGCTTGCAGAGCGTGAAACCGAGCGGCTGCCGCTGCAGTGCGTCGCGAACGGTTCCGGTGAGTCGCGTCGGCAGGTCCACACCGTCGATGCGGACCGAGGGGCCGAAGCCGCACTGTGCTCCGGTCGTCGCCGCCAGATCGACCGGCTTACGCAGTTGGTCGATGCCGAGCACCCGCAGTTCGGAGACACCGACCGGGAGGTGCCTGGCGAACCCGCTCGCGGCGTCGACGTCGACGGACTGGTCGTTGCCGGTGAAGGTGATCCCGATCCGCTTCCGCACTGTCGTGCCGGCGGGGAAGGTCACAAAGCCCTGCGGATCGATCCGGTACTCGACGCTCGGCCGGCCATCGAGACGGACGGAGACCGTGGTCGCCCGGGACGCCGCCAGGTACGGGTCGTGGAGGAACTGCAGCCCCGACACCGCCTTCTTCCTCACCCCGGGCAGCCTCAGCGTCAGCGTCGGCCGCAGGTCCTCCGTACCGGCCACCCAGCCAGTGCCGAGGTCGCGGTCGACCACGGCCCCCGGCCGTCCCTCGGGCGCGGTGACCGCGCGAGAGGATGCAGCGGCGCGAATGGGCGCAGGCCGGTCCAGGAGGCGTTCCAGTGCGTCGCCGTCCTTCGGCAGCGCCGTCCCTTGCAGCTGGTACGACCCGGCCGCCGGCAGGTCGACGCTGCGCAGCAGACCGGTCGCCTCCTCGGAGTCGCGCGCGACGCCTTCGCGACACAGTGGCCGCGTGCCGGCGTGCAGACAGGCTGAGCGTCCGGGCTGCTGGTTCCGGAACAGCAGGGTGTCTGGCTGACGACCGAGCCCGGACGGGATCACCAACCTGCTCACCGGATTCAGGCCAGGCAGCGAGACCTCGGAGATCGAGACACCGTTGGGGTTTCGGCCGTCGGTCACCCCGACCGTGATCCGCAGCCGCTGCGTCGTACCGGCCGGTGCCGGGATGCGCTGCGGCTTGTCCGTGTCCTGCACGGCCGAGGTCAGCGACCCGCGATCGGTGTCCACCTTCAGCGTGCGGATCGACTCGGTGGTCGGCGCCGCAAGCGAGAACCGCACCGAGAGGTCGTCGAGCGTGCGGGGCGAGGCGAAGGTGAGTTCGAGCCACTCGCCGCTGCTGCGCCCGAAGTTGCCGGAGACCCAGCGCGTCGAGGGATCGCCGTCGACCGCTGCCGATGGGCCGTTGCCAGGCCCCAACCGCAGCGTCGCGTCCGCGTCCGCCGCCGACGAAGAGGCTCGGACGCCGGTGAGGCCGCCCTGCCAGGACCTCGTCGTCAGGGCTGCTGCCGGATCGACGACGTAGTCGAGAGCGCGTCGTTTCTGCCGGCCTGGGTCATCCGCGCTGAGGACAGGTGACACGTTCTCCGCTGGTCGGCCGACAGTCACCTCGCGGCGCTGCAGTCCATCCGTCTGAACCAGCGGAAGGTTGTCGAGGCCCTTGGCGTCAGCGCTCGTCACTGCTTCCCGGTCTCCGCCCAGCGCGGCCAGCACCGCCGGCACGTCCTCGGGGGCGCCGCGAACCTCGACCAACTGCGACTGCGGGACCAGCCGGGCCGGGGTGACCTCACCGACGTCGTAGACCTCCACACTCGGGTAGGGCAGCCGGGTGTGCTCGTCCAGCGTCAGGCGGTGCTGCTCGATGGAGCTGCCGGTCGGCGGTCCGAAGTACGCGACTCGCTTGAGGCCGGACTCGTCCAGGCTCTCGTGGACAGCCATGGTCGGAGTCACCTGCGCGTCGACACGCAGGTCGTTTCGAACGACGACGTACTTCACGCCTGCCCGGGCCAGGGCCTGCTGCAGGGTGGCGTCACCGACTCCTGAGCCCAGTCGACGCTCCACCTCGTCGAGCCAGCGCGTAGTACCGGCAGACCCGAGCGGTACTGCGTCCCTGACCGCCATCGGCCGCTTGAGCAACGCCTGGAACGGCTCATCCTTCGTAGAGCCCCAGGTGAAGTCAGCAAACGAAGCAGCCGGTACTACGAGCACGCTGCCGCTGGTCGGTTGGCTGTCGAGCCAGGTCGCGGCCTCACGCCAATGGGCCGGGATCGCTTCGTAGGACTCCGGTCGTGGCAGCTGAGCGAACAGCGCAGGCGTGGCGACCGAGACAACCAGGAAGGCCGCCAGTACCGGCACGATGCGGCGGTGGACACCTCGGGCAGTCGCCCAGGTCGCCAAGCGGGTCAGGGCGTGGGCTGCGGCCAGTACGAGTGGCAGCCGGACCACTAGCTCGAACTTGTGGGTGTTGCGGACGGCTGCGAGCGGTCCGTCGAGCAGATCCTGCAACTGAGGAGCCAGCGGCGAGCCGGCCGCCCCTGCGTGGCCGAGCGTCACCAGCAACAGGCCGACCACGAGCGATAGCTGCAGGAAGCCCCGGTGCTTCAGCGTGCCCATCGCCAGGCCGACCAGGCCGACCAGGGCTATGACGGCTGACGTGAGGATGAGAGCCGGCTGAGTGACATAGAGCCAGCCCGCAGGCCAGGTCGGGCCGTCTCCTGCCAACAGGAAGTTGAGCCACTGCGACGTACCGCGGAACGACTCGAAGGCGCTCGCCTTGCTGGTCGTGACGGCGGCGTTCTCGATCCAGTCGAGGAAGGGCGGGCTGTAGCGGCCCAGCATCGCCAGTGGGACCAGCCACCAGAAGGAGACGGCCAGCACGCAGCCGAACCAGGCCACTGCGACCTTGAGCGTCGACTTGTCCAGCCGCCGGGTGATCAACCACAGCGCAGGGAGGATCAGGGTGGCGCCTGTGGCTACCGCGTTGACTCCCCCGACCAGTCCGAAGGCCACGGCGGACCAGCCGACCCGCCACCAGCCGGAGCGGGCCTTCGGCGTCACCAGCGGCAGCAGCACCCAAGGAGCCATCGCCAGCGGCCACACCTCGATCGAGGTGATCGCCACCTCGCCGAGCATCCGTGGGCTCAGCGCGTAGAACAGGGCGGCAGCGAACCGCGCCCACGGAGCGCCGTACCCGAGAGCGCCGCAGAGCTTCCAGACGCCGAGGAAGGCCACACACATGACCAGTGACCACCAGAGCCGTTGCGTGACCCAGTCAGGCACGGACAGCGTGTCCAGCAGCCAGTGGAAAGGCCCCATCGGCATCAGGTAGCCGTAGGCCTGGTTCTGCAGCTGGCCGAAAGCGCCTTGGGGATCCCACAGGTGCAGCGAGCGAGCCAGGAACGGGCCCGGCCCGGCCGTGAGGTCCAGTTTGGTGTCCGGGACGATCTTGCCGGGTGCCTGATGGAAGCACAGGGCGATCAGGACCAAGCAGCCCAGCAGCAACCTGGTCCGCCAGATCACCTTCTCCTTGCGGGCTTGGGTCATCGGCGCTGTGTTCCTGAGCGCTTTGTTCATCGGCGCCGGAGCACTACGACGAGATTCCAGGTCGCGAACTCCCGGACCCCGGGCACCGCCAGTACGCCGTACGCCCAGCGCGGGTGGTAGCGCGGGAAGGCCGCCACCAGCTCGGCGTCGCCGCACGAGCGGGCCCAGCGCAGGCCGCCGGCGACAGTGATCGGGAAGAGCGATTCGCCGAACTTGTTCTTCGGTGGCTTGCCCTGCCGCCGCTCGTACCGCCGGGCGGCGCGGTGGCCGCCGAGGAAGTGCCAGGGCGCGGTCTCGTGGCCGCCGTGCGGGCCCCACCAGCCGGTGTAGGACAGGAAGATCGTGCCGCCAGGCCTGGTGACGCGGACCATCTCGTCGGCCATCAGCCACGGGTCCGGTACGTGCTCGAGGACGTTGGAAGAGAAGCAGACGTCGATCGTGCCGTCGCCGATCGGCAGCGCCATCCCGCTGCCCAGGACCGTGCCGGGCACGGGTTCGCCGCGGCCGCTGAGCTCGCCGAGGTCGGAGTCGATCGCGTAGTAGGTCGCGCCCGCCGCGCGGAAGGCGTCCGCGAAGTAGCCGGGGCCGCCGCCGACGTCGAGCATCCGGGCGCCGCGCAGGTCGACGTACGAGGAGAGCTGGCCGACCGAGTCCGCGGCGAGCGTTCCGTAGAAGTGGTCCGGGTCGGTCTGCTCGACCCCGAAGGCCCGGAACAGCCGCACGGCGCGGCCGAGATCGGCCGTCCAGTCGACGGTGGTCACAGGGCTCGGAATCGCTGCGGGCACAGGCCGGACCCTAACCGATTTCGCGACCCCTGGCGGACATCGTTACTCCCTGGTAACCTCGCGGGCTTGTGACCGGGGGCGGATTTGGGTGTGACGACACATCCCGAGTGAGGGTGGGGCCGAACAGGTGCGCGAGCAGACGGTGCTGTTGCTGAACTGGCGGGACACGACGAACCCCGAGGGCGGTGGTTCGGAGCGGTGCGTGGAGGAGGTCGCGAGAGGCCTTGCAGCGATGGGCTGGTCGGTCACGATGCTGTGCGCCGCCTACCCCGGCAGCCCGCGGGAGGCCCGCCGCCACGACGTCCGGTACCTGTACCGCGGCAGCAAGGTGACCGTGTACCTGCGCGGCCTGCTCTACACGCTGCTGCGCCGCCCTGACCACGTCATCGACGTGCAGAACGGTCTCCCATTCTTTACCCGCCTCGTACGTCGTACCGGCGTCGTTGTGCTCGTGCACCACGTCCACGAGGAGCAGTGGCAGGTCGTGTACCCGGGCTGGCGGGGCCGGCTGGGCTGGTGGCTGGAGTCCCGCGTGGCGCCCCGGCTCTACCGCGACTGCCGCTACGTCACTGTGTCGTCGGCCTCCCGGGATGAGCTGCAGGCCCTTGGTGTGGACGCAGCCCGCATCGACGTGATCCACAACGGCACCGACCCCGCCCCGCCTCGCCAGGTGGAGCAGGCAAGTGTTCCGACCGTGGTCTGCGTCGGGCGGATCGTGCCGCACAAGCAGGTCGAGCACGCGGTCGACGCCATCGCCGAAGCCCGGAAGGTGCTGCCGGACGCACGACTGCTCGTCGTCGGCTCCGGCTGGTGGGAGGACTCACTGCGTTCGTACGTGGAGGAACGCGGGCTGCAGGATGCTGTGGAGTTCCGTGGCCATGTCAGCGAAGCCGACAAGCATGCGGCGTACGACGAGGCGTGGGTGCTCGCGCTGCCGAGTCTCAAGGAAGGCTGGGGGCTGGTGGTCGGCGAGGCGGCAGCGCACGGCGTACCGACTGTGGCCTATCGCAGTGCGGGCGGGCCGACCGAGTCGGTGCAGCACGATGCCACTGGGATTCTGGTGGACGACCCGGCCGAGTTCAGCAGCGCAGTACTGGCCCTGCTGGAGGACGAGTCGCACCGGCGCCGACTGTCGGCCGGAGCGCTTGCCTCGGCGGGCAACTTCACCTGGGGCGCGACGGTCCGCGGCTTCGACCGGGTCCTCACCGGGGCGGCCGCGGCCGCAGAAAAGCCGGCCAGCGAATCGCTGACCGGCCTCTGAAGATCCCCGCGTCCAGGGCGTTCGAGCGGGAGCGCCCTGGCAGGCGCTCGCGCCTATTTGGTGCCGTAGCCGACGATCGGGTCGTCCACCAAGCCCTTGCTGGTCTGGCCGGCGGGCGACTTCGGCTCGTCCTTCACCGTCTGCACGACCCCCACGACCGCAACGGTCGAAACGGCCATACCAGCGATGACGGCCAGCGCGGCAGCGATCAGAGTTCCCATGAAGCGTGTCCCCTCCTTGACAAGTAAACCGGATGGTAACAACCGGCCAGTAACAACGCTAGAGCTTGGAGCGGACTCTTACGAGTGCTGATGCTGCGCTTGCTGTAGCGGCCGCTAGTACAGCAGCTGCGAGGGTCCAAGCGGTAATGACCAGGACCACTGCCCACGGGCGGGCACCTTGCTCGGCGGGTGTTCCGGGCAAGCGGTAGACGCTGACAGTCGGGCCGCTGAAGACCTCGGCGAGCTGTGGGGTGAAGTTGCGGGGCGACGGACCACCCGCCTCGCGGTCCACCACCAGCCAGGCGACCCCTTGCTGCTTCAGGACCGCGGTCGGGTCGGTGCCGTCGCGGACCGCTTCGCGCAACGCGGTGGCGATCGCGGTAGCGCGCGGATCCTCACCGGCCAGGCGATGGCCGTCGACGATCAGCTCGTCGGGCACCACCGACGGCTTGGAGAAGTACCGCGGCATCGGGTCGAGCACCGGGCGGCGTTGATTCCAGCCGGGCGCACGGTAGGACTCGTACGGCCACGGGATGAACTCCCCCGGACCGCTCTCGTTCGCCAGCACCCGCCGGGCCTCCGCCCAGTCAGCCGGGTACTGCGCGGCCTTGAGCCCGTCACCACCAGCCAGCGAAGGGAGCGCGGCGATCGGCACCAGCGCGGCCGTCGCGCCCACAATCCACTTCACCGGTAGGACGCGCAGTACGGCCGCCATCGCCGCACCGAAGCCGACCGACTCGAGCAGCACCAGCGGCGCGAGATACCGCTGCCCGTCCCGGAACAGTCCACCGCCGGGCACCTCGCGCACGATCCACGCCATCGCGCCGGGCGCCACCACTCCGGCCATCGCCACGACCACAGCCAGGAGAGCAACCACGACCAGCGCCCGTACTGCGCGGTCCCACCGCCACCAGATCACCACGCCCGCTACCGCCGCCACCAGCATCAGGAAGCCGAGCACCAGCGGCACCAGGTCGCCACGGCTCGCCGGGACCACGTCTGCGTTCCAGACGCCGCCTAGCGTGAGCAATGTGGGCAGCGTTCCGCCGTACCCCTCGTCCCGCGCAGCGAAGGCCGGCACCGCCGCTGGATCGGAGGTAGCGGCCGCAGTACGGGCCAGCCCCGCCACCAGCCAGGGCAGGTTCAAGACCACCGCTCCCCCGAGCGCGTACTTCACCCACCGCCAGTACCGAGCCCCTTCGTACTCCGGAAGCTGCGCCTGCCTAGGCCACAGCAGCACGGCTGCGCCGACCAACAGACCGGTGATCCCGCCGGCAGCAGTCAGCGCACATGCTGCAGACGCCAGCAAGAACCCCGGAAGGCCCTGCCCTTGGCGGAGCCGAAGTGCGGACCGCACCAGCCACGGCAGGGCGGCGTACCCGAGCAGGAGCGCCCAAGCGCCCAGGTGGTAGCGCTCGGCGACGAACGGGTTCCACACGTAGAGCGCAGTGGCTGCAGCACCGGCCAACGGACCGCCGAGGCCCAGCGCGCGCCAGAGCGCAGTCATCCCGATACCGCTCAGCAATGGGATCGCGATCAGGACCAGCTTGTTCAACGCCTGGCCGCCTGCGACTTCATCGAGTACTGCGACCAGCACGTCTGACGGGACCGCGCGAGGTAAGGCGGTGGTGACGCCGAACAGGTCGAGCCGTAGCGTGAGGTCAGGCACGAACACCATGTCGTAGCCGACCACGTACCCGGGAGCGAGCAGCGGTGCGGTGATCAGCACAGTCAGCAGAACCGGCCAAGACCACGGCAACAGCCGGGTCAGCCGGCTGGATCCCCCCTCCACAGCCACCTCCTCGCAGTACTGTACTCATGCCTTCCCCCTCCATCAGCCAGCGCAACTTACCCGCCAGCCAGCAGAACAGAAGCCGCATGACCTCTGAGACGACTCCCGACCAGCAGCCCGCCGCGCCGAAGCTCGGCTTCCTGCGCAGTGCCACCGTGGTAGCCGTCGGCATGGCCATCATGAACGTAGCGGCCTACGGTTTCACCTTGTTTGCGGTCCGCCGCCTCGTACCGGAGCAGTTCAGCGCGATCATCGCGCTGCTCGGCCTGCTGTTGATCGGCAACGTGGTCCCGCTCGGCCTGCAGGCGTCCGGCGCCCGCAGGATCGCCACTCACACCGGCGCCGGCCGGGAGGCGCTCGCAGACTCGCTGCTGAGGGCAGGCCGTCGCTCTGCGCTCGCGCTGACCGCACTGTGCCTGCTGGTCAGCCCGCTGCTGGTCTGGCTGCTGCACATCGACTCTGTGCTCGCAGTACTGCTGCTCGCGCCCACACTCGGTGGGCTGACCCTGATGGGTTCGCAGCTCGGCGTACTGCAGGGCAGCGAGCGGTGGTCCGAGTTGGCCGCCATGTACACGGCAGTCGGGGTCGGGCGGTTCGCCTTCGGGGCCGGTGCCCTGGTGATCCACCCCAGTCTCACGTCAGCCATGATCGGTGTCGCCGTCGGAGCCGCAGTACCGCCTCTGGTGGGCAGCTTCCTTCTCCGCGGCTCTACCGGCGGCACACCCGACCAGGTGAAGGAAGTACTCCGCGAGACGGTGCACGGCACCCACACACTGCTCGCGTTCTTCGCCATCGCCAACGCTGACGTCCTGCTGGCCCGCTCCCTCATGGACGGCCGGCACAGCGGGTACTACGCAGCCGGCGTGATCGTGGCGAAGGCGTGTCTGTTCCTGCCCCAGTTCGTCATCGTGGTCGTGTTCCCCTCCCTGGCGAACTCCCCCGGCGACACCCTGCGGCTCCGCCGGGCGATCCAGGCAGTGGGTGCTCTCGGCATCTGTTGCGTGCTCGGTGCGCTGCTGCTCCCCGACCTGGTGGTGACAGTTGCCGGCGGCAAGGAGAACTACGCGAACCTCGGCTCGTTCGCCTGGCTCTTCGCCCTCGCCGGTTCCTCGTACGCCGTACTGCAACTGGTCGTGTACGCCGCGATCGCGCAGCAGGAGAAGCGTGCCGCGCTGCTGATCTGGATGGGACTGATCAGCCTCGCTGTTGCCGCACTGATCGTGCTGGGCGCCGACCTGGTCACCGGCATCGCCGCCATCAAGGTCCTGGTCGCGATGAGCGCCGCATGCGCACTCGCGCTGTCGGCCGCACTGGCGGCGGGACTCCACCGGCAGACGGCCGACAACGCGTAGTACGACTCACCAGAGGCTGGACTTGGCGAACTTGCGCGCCAGCGTGTTCGCCAGCACCAGCAGAACCAGGCCGATCACCGACCGGAACAGCCCGATCGCGGCCGCATAGCTGAACTGCGGCACCTGCGAGGCGAAGCCGAGCTTGTAGACGTAGGTGTCGATCACCTCCGACGTCTGCAGGTTCAGCGTGTTCTGCAGCAGTAGCACCTTCTCGAACCCGACCGACATGATCGAGCCGATGTTCAGGATCAGCAGGATCACCGCCACCGGCCGGATCGCCGGCAGGTCGATGTGCCAGACCCGGCGCAACCTGGACGCGCCGTCGACGATCGCCGCCTCGTGCAGCTCGGGCGAGACGCTGGTCAGCGCGGCCAGGTAGATGATCGCGGAGAAGCCCATCGTCTGCCAGGCACCGGACCAGACGTAGAGGTGCCGGAAGTAGTCCGGGTTGCTCAGTACGTCGATCGGCCCGATCCCGAACTGGCCGAGGAACAGGTTGAGCACGCCGCTGTTCGGGTCGACGATCACCACGATCAGGCCGACCACCACGACGGTGGAGATGAAGTGCGGCGCGTAGGTGATCAGCTGCACCGAGCGGCGGTACCAGCGGCGCCGGGCCATGTTCAGGCCGAGCGCCAGCAGGATCGGCAGCCAGAACGTCGCGACCAGCTCGTAGACGTGCAGGACCAGCGTGTTCTTGATCAGCCGCCAGAACTGGTACGACTCGACGAACCGCTCGAAGTGCTTCATCCCGACCCAGCGGCTGCCGAGAATGCCGTCGACGATGTTGTAGTCCTTGAAGGCGATGATCGCGCCGTACATCGGCCAGTAGGCGAAGATCGCCAACCAGACCAACGGAATCGCCAGCATCGCGTAGAGCTGCCAGTTCCGCCGCATCCGCGCACCTAAACCCATTGCCTGCTTTGCGGGCCTGGCACCGCTGCGCATCGGAGTACGTCGTACCAGAGTGTCCGTTGCCATGGCGTCAACCCTTCAACGAGCCGACCATGGCCCCCTTGACGAAGTGCTTTTGCACGAAGGGGTAGATCAGCAGTGGCGGAATGGTGGCGATCACGATCAGCGAGAACTTCAGCTGTTCCTGCAGTTCCTTCATCCGGATCAGTTCGGCGGTGTCGCGGACCTGGGACGGGTCGAAGTTGTTCTGGATCAGGATCTGCCGCAGCACCAGCTGCAACGGGAACAGGTGCTCGTTGGTCAGGTAGATCAGGGCGTTGAACCAGGAGTTCCACTGGGCCACCGCGTAGAAGAGCAGGTTCACCGCGATGATCGGCTTGCTCAGCGGCAGCACGATCCGCCAGAAGAAGCCGAAGTCGGTGCAGCCGTCGACCTTCGCGGCCTCCACCAGCTCTTCGGGGATGGTCGACTGGAAGTAGGTCCGGGTGATGATCATGTTCCAGACCGCCAGCGCGGCCGGCAGGATGATCGCCCAACGGGTGTTGAGCAGACCCATCCGGTCCACCACCAGGTAGGTCGGGATCAGGCCGCCGTTGAACATCATCGTGAAGACGAACAGCGCCATGATGATGCCCTTGCCTGGCAGGCCTTTGCGCGACAACGGGTACGCCGCGAACAGGGTCAGCACGGTGGCCAGCACGGCACCGCCGACCGCGTAGACGACGGAGTTGCTGAAACCGCTGACGATCGAGTCGTAGTCGAAGACCGCCTTGAACGCCTCGACGCTGAAACCGACCGGCCAGAGCCAGACCTGCCCGGAGACGACGTTCTTCGGTTCGCTCAGCGACGCGCTGGCCACGTAGACCAGCGGATACAGCACAGCCAGTGTGAACAGGCCGAGAGCGGTGTAGTTGCAGATCATCACGATCCGGTCGCCGCGGGTCTCGCGGACGGGGGCGGGCGCGCCGGTCGGTGTCGAGGTCGCCGTGGCCATCGCCATCACCCCTGGTAGGTCTCGTAGGCGGCCTGCTGGATCTCCAGATAGGGCTGCAACCCGATCCGGCCGATGCGGTCCTTGTAGTCGCGCCAGTGCGCGTCGTCGGACGGGTCGAGCTTGCCGGTGACGAACTTGGCCAGCGAAGTGGTCACCTCGCCCTTGAGGTTCAGGCCGATCTCGGCATCCTGCGCGGCCTGGTCGGCCTCCAACGTGACCGGCGGGAACTCCATCTCCACCGGTTGCTTGTAGGGGAACAGCTGGTCCCGGGTCTGCTCGTACAGCGGCGACTCGAACGTGGCCTTCTGCGGATTCACCCGTTCGGCCAGCCGGAAATCGCCGGAGCGGTACATCACGCCGTACTGGTCCCAGGTCTTGCCCTTGGTGGCGTCGGAGTTCCAGGTGGCGTCGAAACCGTAGATCGCCTGCTTGCCGTTGATGCCCTTGTCGCCCTTGACCGACCAGCGGAACTCGGGCCCGGCGTACGAGCGCAGTACTGCCTCGAGGTCCATCTGGAAGTCGGCCCAGCGGACCAGCAGGTCGGGGCGCTTGCACTTGCGGGTGACGACGAGAGTGGAGACCTCGAGGCCGACCTTGAGGTGGTTCCAGGCGGCGTACCGGGTGCCGCCGGGGCCTTCGAGGGGCGGGATGGTCGCGTACTGGTGCCAGCGGGCGTTCGGGTCGGTCTGGTCGATGGTGAGGAACGAACCCCAGTAGTAGCCGCGCGCTCCACCGATCACGGGAGCACCGGGACTGTTGCCGTAGCGGTTCATCTGGTCCTGGTCGGCGGTGAAGATGTCCTTGTTCAGCAGGCCGTCGGCGTACAGGCCGCGCAGGTACTTCAGCGCCTCGCGCCACTCGTCCTTGACGTAGTTGGCCTCGACCTTGCCGTCGTTGACCACCAGCCAGGGATCGCCGGGGTTGTAGAGGAAGGCGTTCATGAAATAGGTGTCCAGCGGCGCGTCCTTGTAGCCGGCGAACGGGATCGTCTTGCCGCGGCCGCCGAGCTCGGCCTTCTTGAACGCGGTCAGTACTTCGCGGAACTCGTCGGTCGTCTTGGGCACCGCCAGCCCGACCTTGCGCAGCCACTCGGTGTTGAGGAAGGTCCGGCCGTTGGAGGCGCGGCAGTGGTAGCAGTCGTTGAAGTCGGGGAAGCTGTAGATGCCCTTGTCCGGCGACACCATCAGCTTGCGCGCCTCGGGGTAGTCCTTCATCGCCTGGCCGAGGTTCGGCGCGTACTTGTCCAGGTACGGGGTGAGGTCGACGAAGAGGTTCTGGGTGCCGTACAGGTAGAGCTGCGAGCGGGTGAAGGTGATGCCGAGGAAGGCGTCCGGGATGTCGCCGGCCGCCATCATCGCGTTCACCTTCGTCATCGTCTCCGGGTCGTCGCCGTTGCCGGCCACCTGACGGAACTGGATCTTGATCCCGGTCTGTTGCTCCATCCACAGCGTGAAGGCGTTCTTGGACCAGTCGCCGACGGTGAGGTTCTGCGGCACGACCAGCGTGAAGGTGACCGGTTCGGTGACGATCGCGCGCTGCTCGCGGGCGACGGGACCGACGTACCCGGGCGGGTAGTTGATACCGGGCTTCTTCGGTCCGAGCTCGACCGGCGGCGCGCTGAGACTCTCGGGCGCCGCACCCGCCGAGGCCTCAGTCGAACTGCAACCGCTGAGCAGCCCACTGCTGCCGGCTGCCGCGGTGATCCCGAGTGCTCCGGCGACGAACGAGCGTCGCTTCACTCCGGCTGTTCTCAGGTCTTCTTGCATCCCGCCTCCTGATGCAGACAATGAGATATCCAATAGGATCTCGGATCTTTGAAAGAGGAGGTTGCCACAGAATCATTGACAACGAAAGACCGAAGGGGCGGTGGAACGGTTGCCGACCGAAATCGGCCGGTCACCGGCAGTTCCTTGCAGCAGGCGCTCTGGCGATTTCTGCCCGGCCGTCGGCTTCTTGCGTGAGGCAACCCTGCGCTGGCTAGGCTCGGGCGCATGACGACCCCGAAGTTCATCCTCGAACTCCGCGAAAAGATCGGCCACGACCTGCTCTGGCTGACCGGTATCACCGGCGTCGTCGTCGACGACGAGGACCAGGTCCTGCTGGTACGCCGGGCCGACAACGGCCGCTGGGCGTTACCGGCCGGCATCCTCGAGCCGGGAGAGCAACCCGCGATCGGGCTGGTGCGGGAGATCGAGGAGGAGACCGCGGTCGAGACGGAGATCGTCCGGCTGGTCAGCATCGACACGCTGCCGCCGTCGTCGTACCCGAACGGCGATCAGGTCCAGTACCTCGACCTCTGCTTCCGCTGCCGCCCCCTCCGCGGCACCCCCCGAGTCAACGACGACGAGTCTCTAGAAGTCGCCTGGTTCCCTCTAACCACCCTCCCAGCTGACCTATCCCCCCGCGAGCAAACCTGCATCACCAACGCCCTAAAGCCCACCGAAGTCCCCATCTTCGCCCGCTGACGAGTCGGTGCGACGCGAGCATGGTCATCCGTAGCGACCATGCTCGCCTCGACGGGTGGCTGCCCGGCGAGTACGGCGTACTGCGGGGCTAGTGGGCTGCTTCGTGCCAGGTGCGGCCGACGCCGACTGAGACGTCCAGCGGGACGGCCATCTCGACAGCGGCGCCCATGTCGCGGCGGACCAGTTCCTCCAGGGCCTCGCGCTCGCCCGGGGCGATCTCGAAGACCAGTTCGTCGTGGACCTGCAGCAGCATCCGCGACTTCAGACCGGACGTCTTCAGGGACGCGTCGACCTTCAGCATCGCCATTTTGATGACATCGGCGGCTGAGCCCTGGATCGGAGCGTTGAGGGCCATCCGCTCGGCCATCTCGCGGCGCTGCCGGTTGTCGCTGGTCAGGTCGGGCAGGTAGCGGCGCCGGCCGAGAATCGTCTCGGTGTACCCGCTCTTACCGGCCTCGAGCACGATGCTGCGCAGGTAGTCGCGAACCCCGCCGAAGCCCTCGAAGTACTCGTCCATCAGGCCCTTGGCCTCGTCCACACCGATCTTCAGCTGCTGGCTCAAGCCGTACGCCGACAGCCCGTACGCGAGGCCGTAGTTCATCGCCTTGATCTTGGCCCGCTGCTCCTGCGTCACCGCCGTCGGCTCCACCGAGAACACCCGCGACGCGGTCACCGAGTGGAAGTCCATCCCGGAGTTGAACGCGTCGATCAGCCCCTGGTCCTCCGACACGTGCGCCATGATCCGCATCTCGATCTGGCTGTAGTCGGCCGACATCAAGGCCTCGAAGCCCTCGCCGACCACGAACGCCTCGCGGATCCGGCGGCCTTCCTCGGTCCGGATCGGGATGTTCTGCAGGTTCGGGTCGGTCGAGCTGAGCCGCCCGGTCGCCGCGATCGTCTGGTTGAACGTGGTGTGGATCCGCGCGTCCGCCGGGCTGATCGTCTTCAGCAGACCCTCGACCGTCTGCCGGAGCCGGGTCGCGTCGCGGTGCGCCAGCAGGTACGCCAGGAACGGGTGCTCGGTCTTCTCGAACAGCGACTGCAGCGAGTCCGCGTCGGTCGTGTAGCCGGTCTTGGTCCGCTTGGTCTTCGGCATCTGCAGCTCGTCGAACAGCACCACCTGCAACTGCTTGGGCGAGCCGAGGTTGATCTCCTTGCCGATCACCTCGTACGCCGCGGTCGCCGCCTCCCGGACGCCGGTCGCGAACCGCGACTCGAGCTCCTCCAGGTACGGCCGGTCGACCGAGATCCCGTCCCGCTCCATCGACGCGATCACGTCGATCAGCGGGAGCTCCACGTCGGCGAGCAGCGCAGTACCGGCCTGCTTGGCCAGCTCGGCGTCGAGCGTGTCGGCCAGGTCGGCGATCGCCCGTGCGCGCAGCATCGTCGCGTCCGCGGCCGGACCGCCCTCGACGTCGTCGAAGCTGAGCTGCCCGTTCTCGGGCTCCTCGGTGCGCAGCTCACGTTTCAGGTACCGCACGGTCAGGTCGGCCAGGTCGTACGACCGCTGGTCCGGGCGGGCCAGATACGCGCTGAGCTGGGTGTCGGAGGTCAGCCCGCCGAGCGTCCAGCCGCGCTCCAGGAACCCGAGCAACGGGCCCTTCGCGTCGTGCAACGCCTTCGGCTGCTCCGGGTCGGCAAGCCACGCCTGCCAAGCCGCGTCGTCGTCCGCCGTCAGCGTGGCCGGGTCGAACCAGGCCGCAGCACCCGACGACGTCGCGAGCGCGAGCCCGGTGATCTCGCCGGTCCCACGACCCCAACTCCCCTGTACTGCGACGCCGGTGCGCGCGCCGGTCGACACGTGCTCCTTGATCCAGGCCGCGAGCTCGCCCGGCTTCAGCTGGCTGCCCTGGAGATCGAAGCCTTCCTCGATCGTCTCGTCGACCTGCTCGTGCTCCGCGACCAGGCGCTCCCGCAGGACGCGGAACTCCAGACTGTCGAACAGCGTGTGCACCTTGTCCCGGTCCCACGGGTGCCGGACCAGGTCGTCGACCGTCACGTCCAGGGTCAGGTCCCGGACCAGCTCGTTGATCTGCCGGTTCCGGATCACGTCGGACAGGTGCTCGCGCAGCGACTCACCGGCCTTGCCCTTGATCTCGTTCACCCGGTCGATCAGGTCGTTCAGCGAACCGAACTGGTTCAGCCACTTCGCCGCGGTCTTGTCACCGACTCCGGGCACGCCGGGCAGGTTGTCGCTCTTCTCCCCCACCAGCGCGGCCAGGTCCGGATACATCCGGGGCGGGATCCCGTACTTCGCCTCGACCGCCGCCGCGTCCATCCGGGCGATCTCGGAGACGCCGCGCTTGGGGTACAGCACGGTGATGTTGTCGTTGATCAGCTGGAACGAGTCGCGGTCACCGGAGCTGATCAGCACCTCGAAGCCCTGCTCGTCGGCCTGGGTGGCAAGCGTCGCGATGACGTCGTCGGCCTCCCAGCCGTCGATCTCGGTGGTCGGGATGCGCAGCGCCTCCAGCACCTCCTTGACCAGCGAGACCTGCCCCTTGAACTCGTCCGGCGACTTCGACCGGCCGGCCTTGTACTCCGTGTACTGCTCGGAGCGGAAGGTCTTGCGGGAGACGTCGAACGCGACGCAGATGTGCGTCGGCTGCTCGTCGCGCAACATGTTGATCAGCATCGAGGTGAACCCGTACACCGCGTTGGTGTGCTGACCGGTCGTGGTGGAGAAGTTCTCCACCGGCAGCGCGAAGAACGCCCGGTAGGCGAGCGAGTGCCCGTCGAGCAGCAGGATCCGCGGCCGGGTGGTTGGGCCGCCCACCGCCGTACCCGGGTCCTTGGTCATCGTCGAGGAGTCTGTTTCTGGAGCCACGTAGAGACTCTAGTGGGTCCCGCCGACAGTTTTCGCACCCCGCTCGCCGGGGCTCACGTAGCCTTCTCGCATGACTGAGGAGAAGGCCGGTGTGAAGCTGCCGCCGGGGATGCTGCCCGAGGGAACCCTGCTCGATCTGATGGGCATCGTCGTCACCGAGGCGACGCCGGAGCGGATCGTGGCCACCATGCCGGTCAAGGGCAACGTGCAGCCGTACGGGTTGCTGCACGGCGGTGCGTCCTGCGTGCTGGCCGAGAGCCTCGGCTCGATCGGTTCCGCGCTGCACGCCGCGGCCTACGGCAAGGTCGCGGTCGGCGTCGACATCAACGCGACCCATCACCGGGCGGTCCGGGACGGTCGCGTCACCGGGGTCGCCACGCCGATCTACCTCGGCCGGACCACCACGTCGTACGAGGTCGTCATCACCGACGAGCGGGACAAGCGGGTCTGTACCGCCCGGATCACGTGTCAGCTGATTCAGGCTCCGCCGGGAGCCTGACGTCGCCGTACTGCGAGTCGTCGTGCTCCTCCGGCAGGGGCGACCGGGCGAGCTGCGCGCGCCGGGCCATCACTGAGCGTCGCGACGAGAGCAGGGCCAGCAGGTTGGGCGCGTGCTCGGCCGCGAGCCGGCGCCGCACAGTGTGGGTGCTCGCGAACCGCAGTACGCCGGCCTGTCCCAGCCCCAACCGCGCAAGGAACCTGTTCGCCTCCCGAGCCACCGGTGGCGCGACCACGGCCAGGTGCGGGCAGTTCTCGTGCTCGGCCCAAGCGGCCGCCTCCGCGATCAGCGCCTTGCCCAGGCCGTGCCGGCGGGCGTGGTCGGTGACATGCAGATACTCCACCGTCACAGTGACTTCGTCGTGCAGCGGGCTGATCGGGGCCTGGCGCAGGTACGCCATCGCGCCAAGGACGCCGTCGATCTCGCCGACGATCAGCCGGCTGGCCGGGTCTTCCGCGTGCCGGTTCACCGACGACCGCACCGAGTCCACGGACGGCGCCGCGAGCAGCCGCGCCTGGTGCCCGGTACCGAGCGCCATCTCGCGCCACAACGTCACCAGGGCGTCGGCATCATCGGGACGGGCGTCACGCACCTCGATGGCTGGTGCCATGTGGCCCCTCCTAGCTGTGATTCACCCCCGAGGTGAACGGTGCGGGCGGATACGCTCATCCCCCGCGCAACAGTAGGGCTTCGAGGGTCACTTGCAAAGCTGGCGCGAAGCGAATCGGGAGACCAGGTTTGTTCATCGGAATCGGTACTGTCGTCAACGTCGCGACAGTCCTCGTCGGATCAGTGATCGGCGTCCTCATCGGCCATCGGTTGCGGCAACGCACCCGCGATCTGGTCACCGACGCGCTCGGCCTGGTCACGCTGCTGATCGCGATCACGTCCGCACTCACCGTGGGCGATGCGGCGCTCAGCGACGCGGTCGGGGACAGTGCGCCGGTACTGATCGTGCTCGGCGCGATGCTGATCGGCGGCATCACCGGCTCGCTGCTGCGGATCGAGGAACGGCTGGAGGGATTCGGCTCCTGGCTTCAGCACCGGTTCAGCCGCGACGACGGCGAGAGCACTTTCGTTGAAGGGTTCGTCTCGGCCTCGATGGTCTTCTGCGTCGGCCCACTCACCTTCCTGGGCGCGCTTTCCGACGGTCTCGGCCGCGGCGCCGACCAACTGTTCCTCAAGTCGGTACTGGACGGCTTCGCCTCGATCGCGTTCGCCGCGTCGCTGGGCTGGGGCGTAGCGGCCTCAGCGATCGTCGTACTGGTCGTCCAGGGCTTGATGACGGCGGTGGGCGCAGTACTGGGTGATGTCCTTCCAGAGGCGCACGTGACCGCACTGGGCGCCACTGGCGGCCTGTTGCTGATCGGTGTCGCCCTGCGGCTGCTCAAGCTCAAGCAGATCGCCGTCGCCGACCTGCTGCCGGCCCTGATCGTCGCGCCGCTGCTGGTCCAGCTGCTCGTTGCCATCCGCAACTGAATGGTTGCGGACAGCAAGAGGCCCCGGTCTCGTCTCCAAGACCGGGGCCACCGGCAACCAGTACTACGGGGTGCCTAGTCCTCGCCGAGGTACGCCTTGCGCACGTCGTCGTTGTCCAGCAGCTCGCTCCCCGAGCCGGACAGCACGATCTTGCCGACCTCGAGCACGTAGCCGTAGTCGGCGCGCTTGAGCGCCGCCTGGGCGTTCTGCTCCACCAGCAAGATGGTGGTGCCCTGCCGCTGCAGTTCCGTCACGGTCGACATGATCCGCTTCATCATGATCGGCGACAGACCCATCGACGGCTCGTCCAGCATCATCAGCTTGGGCTTGCTCATCATCGCCCGGCCCATCGCGAGCATCTGCTGCTCACCGCCGGAGAACGTCCCGGCCGGCTGCTTGCGCCGCTCCCCCAGGATCGGGAACAGGTCGTAGGCCGCGTTCAGGTCGGTCCGGATCGCCGCGTGGTCGTTGCGCGCGAACGCCCCGAGCAGCAGGTTCTCCTCGACCGACAGCCGGGGGAAGATCCGCCGGCCCTCGGGCGAGTGTGCCAGCCCCATCGTGACGATGTCGTGGGCCGGCACCTTGTCGATCCGCTGGCCCATGAAGGTGATCTCGCCGCTGGTCGGCCGGAGCAGACCGGAGATGGTCCGCAGCGTCGTCGTCTTACCGGCGCCGTTGGTGCCGATCAGCGAGACGACCTGCCCCTGTTCGACCGTGAAGCTGATCTGCTTGACGGCCACGATCTTGCCGTAGGCAACTTCCAGGTCCTTGACCTCGAGCATCGCGGTCATGCCTTGCCCTCCTCCTCGGCGACGGTGGTGTCCTGGACGTGCGCGGAGCTGGCGTCCACGTCCTCCTCGTCGTCCTCACCGGTGCCGATGTAGGCCTCGATCACCCGCGGGTCGGACTGCACCTCACCCGGTGTGCCCTCGATCAGCGCCTCGCCGCGGACCAGGCACAGCACCCGGTCGCACAGGTTGAAGATGAAGCGCATGTCGTGCTCGATCACCACCACCGACAGGCCCGAGTCCCGGATCTTGAAGATCAGGTCGCTGGCCTGCCGGGTCTCCTGCGGGTTCATGCCTGCCGTCGGCTCGTCCAGCAGGATGAGCTTCGGGTCGGTGGCCAGCGCCCGGGCGATCTCGAGCCGCCGCTGGTCGCCGTAGGGCATGTTGCGGGCCAGGTGCTCGGCCGACCGGCCGAGGCCGACGAACTCGAGCAGTTCCTGCGCCCGGGCCCGCGACTCGCGCTCTTCCCGCCGGTACTTCGGCCCGTGCAGGACCGAGGTGAGGGCGCCCGCGCTGGTCCGGCAGTACCGCCCGACCATCACGTTCTCCAGCGCGGTCATGTTCGCGAACAACCGGATGTTCTGGAACGTCCGGGCCATCCCGGCCCGGACGACCGCCCGCGGCTTGGGCGGCAACGGCGTACCGGCGAACCGGACCGAACCGCTGGTCGGCTTGTACAGACCCGTCAGGCAGTTGAAGAACGTCGTCTTCCCGGCCCCGTTCGGGCCGATCAGGCCGACGATCTCGCCCTGGCGAACGGTCAGGTTGACGTCGTTGACCGCCAGCAGACCACCGAACCGCATGGTCACCCCGGAGGCCTCCAGGATCACCCCCGCGTCCGCCGGTACGACGTTGCGTACTTCGTCCGTGACGGTCATTTCGCCTCCCCGACCAGATCGCTCTCGACCGCCACCGCGAGTTCCTCGTCCTCTTCGTGGAACTCCAGCTGCCGCCGCTTGCTCGCGACCAGCCCTTCGGGACGGAACCGCATCATCAGCACCAGCAACAGGCCGAACAGCAGCAGCCGGTACTCCGCGAAGAACCGCAGCTTCTCCGGCAGCAGCTTCAGGATCGTTGCTCCCAGCAACACCCCGGCGATGGTACCCATACCACCCAGGACGATCGCCGCGAGCAGGAACGCCGACTCCAGGAAGATGTACTGGTCCGGGCTGACCGCGCCGTCCTGGTGCGCCTTGATGGTGCCGGCCAGGCCGGCCAGGAAGGCGCCGATCGCGAAGGCCAGCAGCTTCAGGCCGAACACGTTCACGCCCATCGCCTCGGCGGCCTTCTCGTCCTCGCGGATCGCGATCCAGCCGCGACCGATCCGGCTGTTGTTCAGCCGGGAGAAGACCAGGATGACGCCGCCGATCAGGATCAGCAGCAGGAAGTAGTAGTTCGTGAACCGGCCCAGATCGAGACCGAAGAACGCCTCCGGGTCACCGAAGTTGAAGCCGCCGATCTCCAGCTCCGGGATGCCCGGGATGCCGTTCGGGCCGTTGGTCAGGTTCGGCCCGTTGTTGCCGTCCAGGTTGAACATCGCGAACCGGAAGATCTCACCGAAGCCCAGCGTCACGATCGCCAGGTAGTCACCCGAGACCCGCAGGGTCGGTGAACCGATGATCAGGCCGAGCACCGCCGCGACACAGGCACCGAGCAGGACGACCACCAGGAACGGCGGCTTCCAGCCGATGGTGGCGAACGCCGACTGCGACATCGTCGCCGCGACGTACGCGCCCGAACCGAGGAAGGCGATGTACCCGAGGTCCAGCAGGCCGGCCAGGCCGACCACGATGTTCAGGCCCATCGCCGTCGCGGCGAAGACCAGCACCTGGGTGGCGATCGACATGTTCGCGTCCGACCCGTTCTGGGTGAACGGGAACAAGAAGGCGACCACGAAGGCCGACAGGGTCAGGACGTGCCGGTGCCGCTGGGCCACGTGCCCGAACCAGGTCATGATGCCGGTCCGCACCAGCATCGTGACGATGCCGGCGGCGAACACCAGGAACAGCACGAACGACCACGCGTCCTCGCGGCCGAGGGCATAGGCGGCTCCGAAGAGTCCCGCCGCCATCATCACAGCGATGGCGAGCACCTCGGCCCAGCCGGGCGCCTTCGCCTGCGACAGCTCGCGGTGCTCCCGCAGCGGGATCACCCGGCCGGCCAGGAACAGCAGCAGAGCGCCCACGAAGGAGACCCAGCCGCCCGGGTCCACGTTGATCAGTCCCGTCGATTCGGTGCTGATAGCAACAATCACCAGGAGCATGTAGGCCAGCATCCAGACGCCCAGGGCGCGGATGCCCAGGGCGGCGTCCAGCCACGGGCCGAGCCTCGACTCGAGCGGGCCCTTGATCGTGAGCAGCAGGATCAGACCGACCACCGCCGCGATGATCGCCAGGATCTGGAGGCTGCCGGGGAAAAGGATGAGCGACAGGTTGCCCAAGACGTTCTTGTCGTAGCTCCAGGACAGCAGCGAGCCGACCACCAGCAGCGCGACACCGGCCAGGCCGAGCGGCCAGCCCTTGGCAGCGTGCTTGCTGGTGAAACTCTCGGGCAGGTTCGGAATTCTCATGCGCGATCCACCACCCTTGCTCCGAGAAGACCCTGCGGCCGGAACACCAGCACCAGGATCAGGATGACGAAGGCCCAGACGTCCTTCCAGGTACTGCCGCCGAACTGACCGGGGATGTACTGCGTGGCCATCGCCTCGACGACGCCGAGCACCAGGCCACCCAGGACGGCGCCCTGGATGTTGCCGATACCACCCAGCACCGCGGCGGTGAACGCCTTCAGGCCGGCCAGGAAGCCCATCCGGAAGTCGATGTTGTTGTTCTGCAGACCCTGCGAGACACCGGCGATCGCGGCCAGCGCGGCGCCGAGGGCGAACGCGACGACGATGATCCGGTCCACGTTGATGCCCATCAGCCGGGCGGTGTCAGGATCCTGCGAGACCGCCAGCATGCCGCGACCCAGCCGGGTTCGGTTGATGAAGTACCACAGCAGCGCGGCGCAGATCACCAGCGCGGCCACGGTGAAGATCGCCGACCGCTGGATCGTCACACCGGCGATCTCCTTGGCCGGCCCGCTGACCAGGTCCAGCTGCGGGAACGGAATCCGCTGCTTGGCGCTGGGGAAGTCCGGGATCCGTTCGTAGAACAGCCGGACGAACTCCTGCAGGAACACCGAGATGCCGATCGCGGTGATCAGCGGTGCGAGCCGGGGCGCGTTCCGCAGGGGACGGTACGCGACCCGTTCCATCAGCACCGCCGTGCCGACCGAAGCGATGATGGCGCCGATGATCATGATCGGCAGGATCCACACGCCGGTCTGACCGTCGAAGAAGAACAAGTACGTCGTCAGTGCGCCGAACGCACCGATCATGAAGACCTCGCCATGGGCGAAGTTGATGAGCTGCACGATGCCGTAGACGACGGTGTACCCGACCGCGATCAGGGCGTACAGCGATCCGAGTGTCAGCCCGTTCACGAGCTGCTGAAAGAACTGGTCCACGTCGACCTCCCAACTGGCTTAGTTTTCGACATGCCACGGGGGTGGGACGGCGTGGCGTCCCACCCCCGGGTCATGAGGTCGACCTGCTAGGACTTGAATTCCTTGGTCTCCACGGTGGCCCAGTCCTTACCAGCCGCCTTGTAGACCGTCAGCACCTTGGTCGTGCTGTCGCCGTACTGGTCGAACGCGACCTTGCCGGTCACACCGTCGAACGAAACCTTGCTGACGGCATCGACCGTCGCCTGCCGTGCGGACTCGACGTCCTTGGCGTCCTTCAGCGACGTCTTCAGCGCGTTGATGATCGCGTTGGCCGCGTCGTAGGAGTAACCGCCGTAGGCCGCGGAGTCCTCCTTGAAGCCGGCCGCCTTGTAGTCGGCCAGGAACTTCTTGCCCGCCTCGGTCGAGTCGGTCGGGGCGCCCACCGAGGTGGACAGGTCACCGTCGGCGGACTTGCCGGCCAGCACCTGGAACTTCGGGTCCTTGATGCCGTCGCCACCCATCAGCGGGACGTTCAGGCCACCGGCCTTCATCTGCTGCGAGAGCGGACCGGCCTGCGGGTACTCGCCGCCGTAGTACACGGCCTGCGGAGCCGACGGCTTGATCGCCGAGACGACCGACTGGTAGTTCGACTCGTCGGGGTTCAGCGTCTCGGCCGCGACGATCTGGCCACCGAGCTTCTTGAACTCCTCGGTGAAGGTGCCGACCAGGCCCTGGCCGTACGCCTTCTTGTCGTGCACCGTGGCGACCTTGGTGATCTTGGCCGTCTCGTACAGGTACCGGGCCGCGAACGGGCCCTGGACCGCGTCCGTGGTGCAGGTGCGGAAGTACGTCGGGTAAGGCCGCTTCGGGTTCTTCTGCCAGTCGGCACCCATGGTCAGGCCGGGGCCGGTGTTGGCCGGGGAGACCTGGACGATGTTCTTCGGCGCCAGGACCGGCTGGACCTGCTGGCTGACGCTGGTGTTCAGCGTGCCGACGACGCCGATGACGTCCTTGTCGCTGGCCAGGGCCGTGGCGGCGTTCTTGCCCGGGTCCGTCTTGCCCTCGTCGTCCTTGGCGGCGACCTCGAGCTTCCAGCCCGGGATCGCGTTGCTCTCGTTGGCCTGCTTCACGGCCAGCTCGACCGAGTGCTGGATACCCAGACCCAGCGCCGACAGGTCTCCGGACAGAGGTGCGATCACGCCGATCTTGGCGGTCTTCGTCTCGCTGCCAGAACCTCCACCGTCGTCATTGCTGCGTGAACCGCAGGCAGTCAGGGCCAACGACGCAACGATCAGCGACGCGCCGACCCGTACTACGGAACGCTGCTGCACTGTTCCTCCCATGTCTGGATAGTCCGAGCAAACCCCCGGACTCCCGCGAATGCCGCGAGCACCCGCAGGTTAGACCTCGGGGACCATTTCAAGCGACGTCACGCAGCGTGTGTTGTGAGGTCGTTACAGCGGTAAGCAGTGTGAGGACAGGTGACGACTGTTGTGGGCCGGTAAGCGCCGATCCCGGGTGGACACAGAGTGACTCAGCCGTCACTGCCTGCCTCGGCAACGACCAACTCGGCGACCTGGCGCATGGAAACTCTTTTGTCCATGGCGGTTTTCTGGATCCACCGGAACGAGTCCGGCTCGGACAGCCCGAACTTGGTCTGCAGCACCGACTTGGCCCGGTCGACCAGCTTGCGGGTCTCCAGCCGCTCGGCCAGGTCGGCCACCTCACGCTCGAGCTCGGCCAGTTCGACGTACCGGGAGGCGGCGATCTCGATGGCGGGCAGCAGGTCGGCCTTGGAGAAGGGTTTGACCAGGTACGCCATCGCACCGGCGTCCCGGGCCCGCTCGACCAGCTCGCGCTGCGAGAACGCGGTCAGCATCAGCACCGGCGCGATCCGCTCCCCCGCGATCTTCTCGGCCGCGCTCAACCCGTCCAGCTTCGGCATCTTGACGTCGAGAATGACCAGATCAGGCCGCAGCTCGGTCGCCAGCCGGATGGCTTCCTCCCCGTCGCCGGCCTGCCCGACGACGTCGTACCCCTCCTCCGCCAGCATCTCCGCCAGATCCATCCGAATCAAAGCTTCGTCCTCGGCGATCACCACACGCTTAGCATTCACAGAAGCCACCCTAGCGATCCCGCACCCCCTCGGCCGCGAACCACCCGAAAGCGACACCCCCTGGACCAACAGCTTCGGGGCACGCGGCAACTATCCGGCACGAATCGATTTGCCAGGCGGCGAAGAAAACAAGGAAGATGGCTTCACTCGATGCGTGGCGTCCCAGGTCGGCGAAGTGCCACAGCGAGAAGCGTGCCCCTGACGTTTGCGGCCTGTGGGATGGGTTAGGCTCTTGGGCGCAAAGCCCTGGTACTCCAACGGCAGAGAGAATGGTCTCAAACACCATACAGTGTGGGTTCGAATCCCACCCAGGGCACCATCAAGGCCTCGAATCCCAGCGGATTCGAGGCCTTTTGCTTCTACCGGATCTGTCGGCGGCGGCTGCGAAGCTCGGCTTGTGTACGAGGCACGAGTGCGGAAGGCAGCGCGGGATGCGGTGGTGGCTGGGGAGAGCTTGAGCTCGATCAGTCACCGACTCGGGGTGAGCCGGTCTACTCTCCGTGACTGGCGGGACCGCGTGGGTCCGGAGTACGACCCGACCGACTGCCCGCTCTGCACCGACGGAAAGCCGGTCGCCGGGCCTTACGTCCACCTGCTCGGCCTATACCTCGGCGACGGCTGCCTGTCGGAAGGGCTGAAACAGGTCTACGCATTGCGAATCGCCTGCGATACGAAGTACCCGCGTCTGATCGACGAAGCCGCTACTGCGATCGCGGTACTCCACCCAACCCGTCCGGTGCATCGAGTCCAAGCGGCCGGCTACACATCCGTCGTCTCGTACTGGAAGCACTGGCCGTGTCTCTTCCCCCAGCACGGTCCGGGCCCGAAGCACCTGCGCGCGATCAAGTTGGCCGACTGGCAGCAGGAGTTGATCGTCGCTGAGCCCGGTCTCTTCCTCCGAGGCCTGTTCAACTCCGACGGCTGCCGGGTGGCGAACTGGACGACTCGGTCGGTCAGCGGCGAGCTGAAGCGGTACGACTATCCGCGGTACCAGTTCTCGAACCAGTCGGCCGACATCATGACGCTGTGCCAGTGGGCGCTGGACCTGGTCGCCATCCCCTGGCGAATGCCCCGGCGCAACGTCCTGTCAGTCGCCAGACGCGAGGCGGTCGCCGCGCTCGATCCGTACGTCGGGCCGAAGTCCTGAGACGGCGAGGCGGCCGGTCAGGGGACCGGCCGCCTCGGGTACTTCGCTAAGTGCTGTTGGTTGTTGTTCGCTTGGTTGGTCAGACCCGGTACGCCGGGGCGGCGCCGCCGATGGCGTCGCCCATTCGGTGGACTCGGAGGGCGTTGGTGGAGCCGGGGATGCTGGGTGGGGAGCCGGCGACGATGACGACCAGGTCGCCCTTTTGGAGTTTGCCGAGTTCGAGTAGGCGCTGGTCTACCTGGCGGACCATGTCGTCGGTGTGTTCGACGGTCGGGACGATGTGGGTCTCGATGCCCCAGACGACGCTCAGCCAGGAGCTGACCGACGGGACCGGGGTGAAGGCCAGCACCGGGATCTCGGTGCGGTAGCGGGCCAGCCGGAGCGCCGTGTCGCCGCTCTGGGTGAAGGCGACCAGGTACTTCGCTTCCATCCGGTCCGCCACCTCAGCGGCAGCCTTGGCGATCACGCCGCCCTTGGTGCGGGGCTCCCAGTCGATCTCGGCGACCCGGCCGAGGCCGTGCTGCTCGGTCGAGGAGACGATGCGGGCCATCGTCTTGACCGTCTCGATCGGGAACCGGCCGACGCTGGTCTCGCCGGACAGCATCACCGCGTCGGCGCCGTCGAGCACCGCGTTGGCGACGTCGGAGGCCTCGGCCCGGGTCGGGCGCGGGGCGGAGATCATCGACTCCAGCATCTGGGTGGCGACGATCACCGGCTTCGCGTTCAGCCGGGCCTGGTCGATGATCAGCTTCTGGACCAGCGGGACCTCTTCGAGCGGCAGTTCCACGCCGAGGTCACCGCGGGCGACCATGAAGCCGTCGAAGGCCTCGATGATCTCGTCCAGGTTGGCGACCGCCTGCGGCTTCTCGATCTTGGCGATCACCGGGACCCGGTGACCCTCCTCTTCCATGATCTTGTGCACCAGCTGGATGTCGGAGGCGTCCCGGACGAAGGACAGCGCGATCATGTCGGCCGGCAGGTGCAGGGCCCAGCGCAGGTCCTCGATGTCCTTCTCGGACAGCGCCGGCACGCTCACCGCGACGCCGGGCAGGTTGATGCCCTTGTGGTTCGACACCGGCCCACCCACGGTGACCCGGCAGATCACGTCGGTCTCGGTCACCTCCTCGGCGACCAGTCCGATGCGGCCGTCGTCGATCAACAGCGGATCGCCGGGCTTCACGTCGCCGGGCAGCCCGTCGTACGTCGTACCGCAGATGGTCACGTCACCGGGGACCTCCCGGGTGGTGATGGTGAAGCGCTCGCCGTAGGTCAGGGTGACCTTGCCTTCGGCGAACTCGGCCAGCCGGATCTTGGGGCCCTGCAGGTCGACGAGGATGCCGACGTTGTGGCCGGTCTCCTCCGCTGCAGCGCGAATCCGGTGGTAGATGCGCTCATGCTCGGCGTGGGCGCCGTGGCTCAGGTTCAGCCTTGCGACGTCCATACCTGCTTGGACGAGTTCCAGGATGCGCTCAGGGGCGGCCGTAGCCGGGCCGAGCGTACAAACGATCTTTGCGCGACGCACGTCACAAAACCCTACTCCTACAAGACCACTGCGCCGCTGGTCCACCCCTGAAGTTCTTGAAAATTGGACACAGTCTGGACGGTTAACAACGCGTGTTCAGGTGGCCAGCGGCTTGTACGTGCCGACCTTGACCTCGCCCGTCAGCTCCGCCGTCACGGTCTGCAGGCCGATCGGCTGACCCTTCAAGTAGGTGATCAAAGTGACCTCGCCCGGCCGCCTCAGTGTGTACCCGAGGGCGAACGCGTACGCCGCTCCGCCGGTGGTCCCGTTGGTGAAGGTGGTGACGGCCTTGCTGTCCATGATCTTGGTCTCGGGCCCGACCTGACGATGCAGGTGACCGGACAGCAGGAGGGAGGCGCAACCCCGGTTCGCGGTGTCCTGGAAGGAGGCCGGGTCGTGCACGAGGAAGGTCGAGATGCGCTCGTCCTCAGGCTGTTCGCAGGCAACCTCGGCCAATCGCTTGGACTGCTCGGCCGTCGTCTCGTCGCCTGGCGTGTCGGCGCTGCCGAGGCCGGTCCGGGTCGGGTCGCTGTCGCCCAGGAAGCGGATCCCCTCGACCTCGACCGGCTTGCCGTCGAGCACGGTGAACTTGTTCTTCCGCATCGCGTCCTCGATGTGCCCGCCGGCGTCGTGGTTGCCGGCCACCGCGACCACCTTGAGGTCCTTGAAGTGCTGGGCCAGCGAGTTGATGCTGAACACCTCCCACGCCTGCCCCGACGACGAGTCGTCACCGGCGTCGATCAGCACCTTCGCACCGGCCACCTTGGCGACCTCGGCGGCGAACGGGTCCATCCCGATGTTGTCGTGCCGGTCGGACACCATCAGCGCGACGGTTTCGCCCTCCCCCGCCTGCCGGATCCGGCCGCCCACCCGGCTGACCCGGTCGCGGAGCTGGCCGTAGAAGTCGGTGGACCGCTCATAGGTCTCGACCGCGGTACGGATCACCCCGACGCCGCCGGTGGTGGAGAAGCCGGCCGCGACCTCGACGCTCTTCAGCCGTTCGTCGAAGGACAGCTCCGGCAGCAGTTTCGACAGCGGCTGCCAGTCCGTCGGCGGCACTTCGGGCGTCCGCATCCGGCCTGGCCCGAAGATGGACGCGATCGTGATCAGCATCGCCACCAGTACGACGATCGCCCGGTGCTGCACGCGGCGTTCGGAGTGGTGCAGCGCCACCCAGAGTTCGCGCCGGCGGCGTGGGCCGACCATGGCCCAAGTGGTCGCGACGACCACCGCCACCAGCAGCCCGGAGCCGGCCCCGGCCACCGCGTTGTCGACCGCCATCTCCTGGACGACCTGGCGGATCCGGGCGATCTCACCGTCGGGCTGGGAGGCGATCAGGGCATCGCGGTTGAGCAGTTCGGTGAGGTTGCCGGCGTCGGTCTCCTGGATGTCGATGTTGACGCCGAGCCCTGCGGGCATGTCGGTCTGCAACCGGAACCGGGGCAGCACCGCGCCGAGGTCGAGGGTCGCGTGACCGTCGAAGGTGGGTGACACGTTCGCGGCGTGGGCGCCGATGGTGACCCGCTCGGAGTCGTTGGCGAAACCGAGCAGCCCGACCGCGACCGACACGATCAACCAGAGCAGGACCAACCCGGCCCAGGGCGCCGACTTGCGGAACCGGGACCTGGTCACCAGCCGTCCAGACACGGTCCCCAACCTATTGCGCGGGATCAAGCGGCCACAGCACGGCACGCGGTGTGTCTTGTACTGCGGACGCCTGCCGCACGCCGGCGTCCGCAGTACCGCAAGACCTCAGACCGCCAAGGGGCGGGCCGTCGGTGGGATGGGCGTCGGCAGGGTCGAGGAGCCGGTGAGGTGGGCATCGACGCCGGCGGCACAGGAGCGGCCTTCCGCGATCGCCCAGACGATCAGGGACTGTCCCCGGCCCGCGTCACCGCAGGCGAAGACGCCGTCGACCGACGTCTGGTAGGACTTGTCGCGCTTGACGTTGCCGCGCTCGTCCAGTTCCACCCCGAGCTGCTCGAGGAAGCCTTCCTTCTCCGGGCCGAGGAAGCCCATCGCGAGCAGCACGAGCTGCGCGGGAATGGTCCGCTCGCTGCCCGGGACCGGGGTGAACCGGCCGTCGACCAGTTCCACCTCGACCAGGTCCAGACCGGAAACGTTGCCTTCGTCATCGGCCACGAAGTTGTTCGTCGAGACGGCGTAGACCCGCTCGCCGCCCTCCTCGTGCGCCGAGGCGACCCGGTAGATCATCGGGTACGTCGGCCACGGCTGGCCGGCCGGCCGCTCGTCCGACGGGCGCGGCATGATCTCCAGCTGGGTGACGCTGCGGGCACCCTGCCGGTGCGCGGTGCCGAGGCAGTCGGCGCCGGTGTCGCCACCGCCGATGATCACCACGTCCTTGCCGGTGGCAACGATCTGGTTCTCGACCGTCTCCCCCAGCGCGACCCGGTTGGCCTGCGGCAGGTACTCCATCGCCTGGTGGATGCCGCCGAACTCACGGCCCGGCACCGGCAGGTCGCGGGCCGCCGTGGCGCCGGTGGCGATCACGACCGCGTCGTACCGCTGCTTGAGCTGGGTGCCGGTGACGTCCACGCCGACGTTGACGCCGGAGCGGAAGACGGTGCCCTCTTCCTTCATCTGCTGGATCCGGCGCTCGACCTGCACCTTCTCCATCTTGAACTCGGGGATGCCGAACCGCAGCAGTCCGCCCGGCGCCGAGGCGCGCTCGTAGACGGCCACGGTGTGACCCGCCCGGGTCAGCTGCTGGGCGACGGCGAGACCGGCCGGGCCGGAACCGACGACCGCGATCGTCTTGCCGGTCAGCCATTCCGGCGGCTGGGGCCGGACGTCGCCGGCTTCCCACGCCTTGTCGATGATCGCGACCTCGACGTTCTTGATCGTGACCGGCTCCTGGTTGATGCCGAGCACGCAGGCCGGCTCACAGGGCGCCGGGCACAGCCGCCCGGTGAACTCCGGGAAGTTGTTGGTCGCGTGCAGCCGCTCGATCGCGCCGGTCCAGTCGTCGCGCCAGACCAGGTCGTTCCACTCCGGGATCAGGTTGCCCAGCGGGCAGCCGGAGTGGCAGAACGGGATGCCGCAGTCCATGCAGCGGCCGGCCTGCTTGCCGATGATCGGCAGCAGCGCCTTGCCGGGCCCACCGGGGTAGACCTCGTTCCAGTCCTTGGTCCGCTCCTCGACCGGGCGGCGTTCCGCCACCTCGCGCGGAGTGGTCAGGAATCCCTTCGGGTCAGCCATCAGATGGCCTCCATCATCGCTCGCGTGGTGGCGTCCTCGTCCAGCCCGTCGCGTTCGGCAGCCGCCTTGGCTGCCAGCACCCGGGCGTAGTCACGAGGCATCACCGTGGTGAAGCGGGCAGCCGCGGCAGTCCAGTCGCCGAGCAGCTTGGCCGCCCGTTCCGAACCGGTCTCCTCGTGGTGCCTGCGGACCAGGTCCTGCAACAGCTCGGACTCGTCGTCGGTGACTGGGAGCAGGTCGACCAGCTCCGGGTTCACCAACGCGGGGTCCAGATCCAGCACGTGGGCCACGCCGCCCGACATGCCGGCCGCGAAGTTCCGGCCGACCGCGCCGATCACGACGACGCGGCCACCCGTCATGTACTCGCAGGCGTGGTCGCCGACCGACTCGACGACCGCGGTGGCACCGGAGTTCCGGACGCAGAACCGTTGCCCAGCGCCACCATTGATGAACAGCTCGCCCGACGTCGCGCCGTAGGCGATCACGTTGCCGGCGATGATCTGGTCGGCCGCGTCGAACCGCGCGTTGCGGTCCGGGCGGATCACCACGCGACCACCGGACAGGCCCTTGCCGACGTAGTCGTTGGCGTCGCCCTCCAGCCGGAGGGTGACGCCGCGCGGTACGAAGGCGGCGAACGAGTTGCCGGCCGACCCGGTGAAGGTCAGGTCGATCGTGCCGTCGGGCAGCCCGGCGGCGCGGTACTTCTTGGTGATCTCGTGGCCGAGCATCGTGCCGACGGTCCGGTTCACGTTCCGGATCGCCAGCTGCGCCCGGACCGGCTCGCCGTTGTCGATGGCCGGCGCGCAGATCCGGATCAGCTCGTTGTCGAGCGCCTTGTCCAGCCCGTGGTCCTGCAGCACGGTCTGGTGCCGCGAGGCACCTTCCGGCAGCACCGGCACGTGCAGGATCGGCGACAGGTCGAGCCCGTCGGCCTTCCAGTGGTCGACCGCGCGCTGGATGTCCAGTACTTCGGCGTGCCCGATCGCCTCGTCCAGGGTCCGGAACCCCAGCTCGGCCAGGTACTCGCGGACCTCCTCGGCGACGAACTCGAAGAAGTTGACGACGAACTCGGGCTTGCCCGCGAACCGCTCCCGCAGTACCGGGTTCTGGGTGGCGACGCCGACCGGGCAGGTGTCCAGGTGGCAGACACGCATCATGATGCAGCCCGACACGACCAGCGGCGCGGTGGCGAAGCCGTACTCCTCCGCACCGAGCAGGGCCGCGATGACGACGTCCCGCCCGGTCTTGAGCTGACCATCGGTCTGGACGACGATCCGGTCCCGCAAACCGTTCAGCAGCAGGGTTTGCTGGGTCTCGGCCAGGCCGAGCTCCCACGGTCCGCCCGCGTGCTTCAGCGACGTCAGCGGAGCCGCACCGGTGCCACCGTCGTGACCAGAGATCAGTACGACGTCCGCGTGCGCCTTGCTGACACCGGCCGCGATCGTGCCGACCCCGACCTCGGAGACCAGCTTCACGTGGATCCGGGCCGACGGGTTGGCGTTCTTCAGGTCGTGGATCAGCTGGGCGAGGTCCTCGATCGAGTAGATGTCGTGGTGCGGCGGCGGCGAGATGAGGCCGACGCCGGGCGTGGAGTGCCGGGTGCTGGCCACCCACGGGTACACCTTGTGGCCGGGCAGCTGCCCGCCCTCGCCGGGCTTCGCGCCCTGCGCCATCTTGATCTGGATGTCGTCGGAGTTCGTCAGGTACTCCGCGGTGACGCCGAAGCGGCCGGAGGCGACCTGCTTGATCGAGCTCCGCCGGGCCGGGTCGTGCAGCCGGTCGGAGTCCTCGCCGCCCTCACCGGTGTTCGACTTGCCGCCGAGCTGGTTCATCGCGATCGCCAGCGTGGTGTGTGCCTCGGCACTGATCGAGCCGTAGCTCATCGCACCGGTGGAGAACCTCCGCACGATCGCCGACACCGGCTCGACCTCGTCGATCGAGATCGGCTTGCGGTCCGACTTGAAGCCGAACAGACCGCGCAACGTCATCAGCCGCTCGGACTGCTCGTCGACGCGCGACGTGTACTGCTTGAAGATGTCGTACCGGCCGGTGCGGGTGGAGTGCTGCAACCGGAACACGGTCTCGGGGTCGAACAGGTGCGGCTCGCCTTCACGCCGCCACTGGTACTCGCCGCCGATCTCCAGCTTGCGGTGTGCGGTGACGATGCCGTCGGCCGGGTAGGCCCGCAGGTGACGCTGGCGAACCTCTTCGGCGATGACGTCGAGACCGATGCCGCCGAGCTTGGACGCAGTACCGGTGAAGTAGCGGTCGACCAGCTCCGGAGACAGGCCGTTGGCCTCGAAGATCTGCGCACCCGTGTACGAAGCGACGGTGGAGACGCCCATCTTCGACATCACCTTGAGCACGCCCTTGCCCAGCGACTTCACCAGGTTGCGGACGGCCTGCTCGGGCTCGATGCCCGGCAGGTAGGTGCCCTGGCGGCAGAGGTCCTCGACGGACTCCAGCGCGAGGTACGGGTTGACGCCTGCCGCGCCGTACCCCATTAGCAGGGCGACGTGGTGGACCTCGCGGACATCGCCGGCCTCGACAACCAGGCCGACCTGGGTACGGGTCTTCTCCCTCACCAGGTGGTGATGAACCGCGGAGGTCAGCAGCAGCGACGGGATCGGCGCGTTCTCGGCGTTGGAGTGCCGGTCGGACAGCACCAGGATCCGGGCGCCGGCCGCGATCGCGGCGTCGGCCTCGGCGCAGATCTCGTCCAGCCGGGCCTTGAGCGACGCGCCGCCGCCCTCGACCACGTAGTGACCGCGCAGCACGGTGGTCGCCAGGCCGGGCAGGTCGCCGTCCAGGTTGATGTGCCGCAGCTTGGCGAGCTCGTCGTTGGTGAGCACCGGGAACGGCAGCACCACCTGACGGCAGGACGCCGGGGTCGGGTTGAGCAGGTTCGCCTCCGGCCCGAGCGACGAGGACAGCGAGGTGACGAGCTCCTCGCGGATCGCGTCCAGCGGCGGGTTGGTGACCTGGGCGAACAGTTGGGCGAAGTAGTCGAAAAGCAGCCGCGGCCGGTCGCTCAGGACGGCGATCGGGGTGTCGGTGCCCATCGAGCCGATCGGCTCGGCGCCCGCCTTGGCCATCGGGGTGAGCAGGACGCGCAGCTCCTCCTCGGTGTAGCCGAACACCTGCTGGCGCCGGGTGACCGAGGCGTGGCTGTGCACGACGTGCTCGCGCTCGTGCAGGTCCTCGAACCGGATCAGGCCGGCGTGCAGCCATTCGTCGTACGGGTTCTCGGCGGCCAGCGCCGACTTCACCTCGTCGTCGGTGATGATCCGGTGGCCATCAACGTCGACCAGGAAGATCTTGCCCGGCTCGAGCCGGCCCTTCTGGACCACGGTCGCCGGGTCGATGTCCAGTACGCCGGCCTCGGAGGCCAGTACGACGAGTCCGTCCTCGGTGACCCAGTACCGCGAGGGGCGCAGGCCGTTGCGGTCGAGGACCGCGCCGACCTTGGTGCCGTCGGAGAAGACGACCGAGGCCGGCCCGTCCCACGGCTCCATCAGGGTCGAGTGGAACTCGTAGAACGCGCGGCGCTGGGGGTCCATCGTGGTGGCGTTCTCCCACGCCTCCGGGATCATCATCAGCATCGCGTGCGGCAGCGACCGGCCGCCCAGGTGCAGCAGCTCCAGCACTTCGTCGAACGACGCCGAGTCGGACGCGCCCGGCGTACAGATCGGGTAGAGCTGCTCCAGGTCGCCCGGGATCAGGTCACTGGCGAGCAGCGCCTCGCGGGCGCGCATCCAGTTCCGGTTGCCCTGCACGGTGTTGATCTCGCCGTTGTGGGCGATGTACCGGTACGGGTGGGCCAGCGGCCAGGACGGGAACGTGTTGGTGGAGAACCGGCTGTGCACGACGCCGATCGCGGAGGCGAGGTCGGGGTCGGTCAGCTCGGGGAAGAACTTGTCCAGCTGGTCGGTGGTCAGCATCCCCTTGTAGGTGATGGTGCGACCGGACAGCGACGGGAAGTAGGTCTCGGTCTCCTTCTCGGCCCGCTTGCGCAGCCGGAAGGCCATCCGCTCCAGCGCCAGGCCGAGCACCCGGCCGGCCTTGGCCGCCACGAACAACTGGCGGAACGTCGGCATCACCGAACGCGCGGTGGCGCCCAGCAGCTCCGGCGTGGTCGGCAGCTCGCGCCAGCCCAGCACGGTGAGGTTCTCCTCGGCGGCCAGCTCCTCGATCCGGGCGATCGCCTTGGCGGCGTCGTCGGGGTCCTGCGGGAGGAAGCCGATACCGGTGGCGTAGCTGCGCGCGACCGGCAGCTCGAAGTCGCACACCTTGCGGTAGTACGCGTCCGGGACCTGGATCAGGATGCCGGCACCGTCTCCGGAGTCCGGCTCGGCACCCGAGGCGCCACGGTGCTCGAGGTTGCGCAGGGCGGTCAAAGCCTTGGCCACGATGTCGTGGCTCGGTTCACCGGTCAGGGTCGCAACGAAGGCCACGCCACACGCGTCGTGCTCGTGACGTCCGTCGTACAAACCCTCGCTCGGGAATGGGGGGCTACCAAACATTCACGGGCTCCCGTCGTCCTACGGTCAACAACTGGCCGCGGGACAACATTGGCCCAAGCCGGGAGTCCCGAGACTACCTCATGACGCCCGACAGGTGGACACGGATTCCACCGTTCACAGTCCACAACTGCGGCCGTGAGACAGGTCGTCACGCCTTGTAAGCAAGCGCTCACTGCATTGTCTGCCCATGGTGACAGAAACTCGGTCCTGATGGCGCCGCGAGGTGGTAGATGTGGAAAGATGCACTGGGAGCCAGAACCTGGGTGGACCCCGCTGACGGCGGGCACGGGCGTGTCCAACGGCGGCGTCTGGCTGACGTCCGACGGGCTGGTCGTCAAGCGGCTGCTGCGGGGCGTCGAGCGGCCGGACCACTACGCGTACTGGCGACGGCAGGCCGAGGTGGCCAGCAGCGGGGTTGTCGAGGCGACAGTGGGGTTGCGGGCTCCGCAGTGTGTGAAGGTCGACAGCGATGCCGACGGGGTGACGGTGTGGACCGAGGCGGTCACGGCGGTGGCTCTGTCGGTTGTGGAGCTGGCTGCGGCTGTTGGGCGGTTCGGGCGGAACGAGATCGAGCACGCCGACTGGTTCGCTCGGCGGATACTGCGGGATCGGCTGGCTAATGATGAGCAGGGTCCTGGGTGGGCGCCGTTGGCTGTGGATGAGCGCTTGTCTGCCGGGCTGCGGCGGGATTGCGGGACATTGTGGGCGCGGCGGCATGAGTTGCTGGACGAGCTCGATCGGCTGCCACAGCAGGTGATTCATGGGGATGCGCATCCGGTGAACCTGCTCGGGCGTGACGGGGACGAGGTGATTGCGGTCGACTGGGAGCAGTTCGGGGTCGGGCCGCTTGGCTTCGATCTCGCCTATCTGCTGGTTTCGACCGATACGCCGGTCGACGCGCTGGTGTCGGCGTACCAGCTCGGGAGTGGTTCTGCCTGGCCGATTGACGCGGTACGCCGCGGCGCGGTGGTGACCGCCGCGATCACGGCCGTCGCCCGGGCGGCCTGGTCGCTACGCCAACCCGATCCGGGCGACCACATGGACCGCCTCTGCCGACTGGCTCACCTGGTCGACGAGGCTGCTCGCCAGGACGCGTAGAAAGCGGAGTAGCTCCCGAATCTGGTGGTGACGGCTTCCTGGAGTACGGCGTACTGGGCATCGGAACCGCGGAAGGCGGGGCGGTCGAGGGTGCCGTCGGAGAGGAAGACCAGCGCGGTACGGGCCATCACGAAGGCGGTGGTGCGGTCGTCGATCGGGGCGCCGCGGGAGAACTCTTCGGGTGCCATGAATCGGGTGGAGCCGAACATCCGGCCCATCTCGTTGCGGTAGGCACCGAAACCGTAGCTGTCGAGGTCCATGACGGTGAGCGAGCGGGTGCCGAAGTCGTAGAGCAGGGAGCCGTCGTAGAAGTCGCCTTCGACCCAGCCTTGCGCGGTGAGCAGATCGTGCAGGTCGTACAGCTGATCCAGTGCGGTGACGATCTGTTCGACGGGCAGGGCGCGGAACCGCTGGGCGGCACTGTCTTCGCGTGGCTCCCGAGGACGGGCTAGGTGCTCGCCGTCACGCCATTCGTAGACGAGCAGCGGGCCGTCGGGTGATTCGACCAGGCCGTGGTACTCCGGGAGCAGGGGGTGGCTGACCGAGTCGGCGACGCGGGCGGCGTTGCGGAGGAGCTCGACGCGACGCTCGAAACTCGTGGACGGCACGGGGTCGGCTGGGTCGCCGGCGGTTTTGACGAAGTAGCGGCGGCCGGCTTGCTGGACGCCGTACGAGACGTTGCCGGAGTCCTGGGTGTCGGCGCCGAAACGAGCGAAGACCTCGCCGATTCGGTGGACGTAGGTGTCTGGTCGGTCATCGATCGCCGCTGGAAACACTTACGGGAGGCTAGCCGATGCCGGGGCCTACGAGGGTGCCGACGAAGTAGGTGAGGGCTGCGGCTGCTCCGCCGAGGATGAGTTGGCGGAGGCCGGAGTACCACCAGGAGCGGGTGGTGACGCGGCTGACTACCGCGCCGCAGATGAAGAGGGCGGTGAGGGACATGATCAGGGCGGGGAGCACTGAGCCGGCGCCGAGGAGGTACGGGAGGACTGGGATCAGGGCGCCCAGGGCGAAGCAGATGAAGGACGAGGCCGCGGCGGTGACCGGTGAGGGGAGGTCGTTGGGGTCGAGGCCGAGTTCTTCGCGGACGTGCTCTTCGAGGGCCTGGTCCGGGTCGGCGTGGAATTGTCTCGCGACCTTGTCGGCCAGCTCCGGGTCGAAGCCCTTGCCCTGGTAGGTCTCGGAGAGTTCGCGTTCCTCGTCGGTGGGGTGACGCTGGATCTCGCGGCGCTCGACCTCGATCTCGGCCCGGGCGAGCTCGCGCTGTGACGCGACCGAGGTGTACTCCCCCGCCGCCATCGAGAACGCCCCCGCCGCCAAACCGGCCAGCCCCGCAAGCACGATGAACTTCGACCCCGAACTGGTGCCGCCGTCCATCCCGGCGATCAGAGCAAAGTTGGAAACCAACCCATCCATCGCCCCAAACACCGCCGGCCGCAACCACCCACCAGTAACATCCCGGTGAACATGATCCCCGGAATGCTCCTCACTAACAGACCCAGCTTCAGCCACGATCCCCATCATCACCGCTGGCCGGCGCATCACCGGAGCGGCCCCCCGCAGCACCCGAGGCGCTGGGCGACGTGTCACCGGAGCGCTCCCCCGCGTCCTCCGCAGTAGACGCCGCGGAGCCCGCGGCGGCTCCGCCGGCGGCGGGACTGCTGGTGACGCCAGCACCGGACCCGCTGGGCGGCGTGCCCCCCGCGTCCTTCGCAGTAGACGGTTCGGAGCCGGGGGTGGGTTCGGCTTCGGTGGGGTTGCTGGTGACGCCGGCGTCGGAGGTGTTGGGTGGGGTGTCGGTGGAGCGGGTCTCCGCATCCTCCGCATCCTCCGCATCTTCCGAAGTGGACGGTGTTGCGGAGACCTCTGCGGGTTCGGGGGTGGTTTTGGGGGTGATGTCTTCCTGGCCGGTGGTGCGGCGGGTGGCTACTACGAAATAGGCGGTGGCCAGGAGGAAGAGGAGGATTGAGGTCCAGACGTTCAGGCGGAGGCCGGCGAATTCGTTGACTGTGTCGACGCGGAGGTTTTCGATCCACGCGCGACCCGCGCAGTAGCCGGCGACGTACAGGGCGAAGGCTCGGCCGTGGCCCAGTTTGTAGCGGCGGTCGACCAGGATGATCACCGCGATCAGGGCCAGGTTCCAGATCGCTTCGTACAGGAACGTCGGGTGGAACGTGCCGAAGTCCTGGTAGCCGTCCGGACGGTGGCCCGGGTCGATCTCCAGCCCCCACCAGGCGTTCGTCGGCTTGCCGAACAGTTCCTGGTTGAAGTAGTTGCCGAACCGCCCGAGCACCTGGGCCAGCGCGATCCCCGGCGCCATCGCGTCCGCGACGGCCAGGAAGGGCACCTTGTGCCGGCGGCAGGCGATCCAGGCGCCGAGCGCGCCGAAGGCGACCGCACCCCAGATCCCGAGCCCGCCGTTCCAGATCTTCAGCGCGTCGATCGGGTGCTTGCCCTCGCCGAAGTACAGCTCGGCGTCGGTGATCACGTGGTAGATCCGCGCGCCGACCAGGCCGAACGGCACCGCCCACATGATCACGTCGGCGAGCACCTCGGCCGAGCCGCCGCGGGCGACCCAGCGCCGCCGGCCCAGCAGGTAGCCGGCGAAGATGCCGAGCAGGATGCAGATGGCGTAGGCACGCAGCGGCAGCGGGCCGAGGTGCCAGACACCCTGGCTGGGACTGGGGATGAACGCCGGTACGATCACGGCGGGCAGCAGACTAGACATGGCAGTCGGACCCTACTCGGTCCGCCCCGATCGCGACCACAAACCCCCGGTCACGATTGGGAACGGAGCGTGTCAGTTGATGCCGCTGACGGCGGCCTTGATGCCGTCGGCGGTGAGCCGGTCACTGGGCAGCATCTTGTCGTTCACGAACACGGTCGGGGTGCCTTCCACCTTGCGCTCGGTGGAGACCTTGCTGATCGACTCCAGCCAGCCCTGGTAGCTGTTGTCCTTGATCGCGGCCTCGAACTTCGCGTCGTCGATGCCGAGCTTCTGGCCCAGCTCGATCAGCTGCTCGGTGGTCCACGCCTTGGTGAAGTCGGCGTACAGCTGGGTGGCGTAGCTGACCGCCTTGCCGTTGGCGGCCGCCGCGGCGAACGCGTTCGCCAGCCGGGGCGAGGCCTCCGGGTTGACGAACCCGAGCGGCCAGTACGTCACCGTCGCAGTACCGTCCGCGAGCAGCTGGTCCAGCACCGGGCCGGTGTCCTCCTCGAACTCCGCGCAGTGCGGGCAGCGGAAGTCCAGGAACACGTCGATGTTCGTCTTGGCGGTGTCCTTGCCGACCTTGACTCCCTGGCCGGTGGTCCCGGGGCCGGTGATCACCGTCGGCTCGGGCCGTCCGTTCGAGGTGACCTCGACCGAGGAGTTCTTGCGCCAGTAGTCGACGCCGACAGCGCCGATCAGTGCCAGCAGCACCACGCCGACTATCACGATGCCCGGGCCGATCCGGCGCTTCTTGTCCTGCACCAGCGGGTTGGCGGGGGCTTTGGCCTTGCTCACGACGCGATGACTCCTGTCGGGGTGTGTTGATCCGATTCGAGCGAAAACTTGCTGCCCGGCTGCCAGTACAGCCACCCGGCGAGCACCAGCAGACCGAGGTCCCGCAGGATCTCCTGCAGGTACTTCGTCTGGCCGGGCGCGACCTGACCGCCGCCGCCGAAGCAGCCGCAGTCGATCGCCAGGCCACGAGCCCAGGCGGAGGCCACCGCGGCGATGAACATCACCATCAGTACGCCGGCGGCTACCGCGGCCGGCCGGACGGCGTACCCGACGATCAGCAGCAGGCCGATCGCGATCTCCAGGAACGGCAGCAACATCCCCACGATGCCGTCGAAGCCCTGCGGCAGCAGCTCATAGGCCCGAACCGCCTGCGTGGCAGCCTCCGGGTCGGAAACCTTCAGCCCACCGGCAACCACCAGCACGACCCCGAGAACGAGACGCGCAACCAGCGACACCCAGGGAAACCACGGTTTCACCGGTTGTCCTCCACCAGCTTGCCGAAGTCGTGGGCCAGGTCGCCGATCGCCGCGTTGGACAGCCAGAGCACGCCGGCCTTGTCGTTCTTGCCGAACCCGAGGACCTGCGCGCCGTGGCCGACCTCGTACCCACCCGACGGCAGCTTCTTCATCCCCTCGACCGGTACGCCGACCGCTTTCGCGATCTCCTTGATCGAGTCCAGCGACCCGGTCAACCCGACGAACGAGGGGTCGAACCGGTCCAGGTACTTGCGGATCACCGGTCCGGTGTCCCGCGACGGGTCGGTGGTGATGAACAGCAACTGCACCTGCGAGCGCACCGACTCGTCCAGCTTGGTCAGCGCGGAGGCGACGTCGGCCATCACGGTCGGGCAGACGTCCGGGCAGTTGGTGTACCCGAAGAACACCAACGTGACCGGCTTCTTGGTCGAGGTGACCAGGTTGAACTCGTTGCCCGAGGTGTCGGTCAGCGACTTGGCCGGCAACGAGTACGGCCGGTCCAGCGTCGCGCCCCGCAAACCGCTCGGGTCGCCCGCCGGAGTACGGATGATCGCCCCGCCGGGGTTGTCCGCTGACTGTTTCGGCTCGCCACTGCAGCCCACGAGGGCAAGCAGAGCCACCGCGGCGAGGAGAACAGCCGCGTTCCTGGTTCGACTCACGAGTGCTTCAACGGTCAACGGGCTTGCGGGGTTCCCGCCGGACTCCTTCGGCAAGACTTTCGGTCAGTTCCCGTACGCCGGTCGCGCCGCCCGCGTCGAGCGCCTTCACGAAGGCCGACCCGACGATCACGGCATCCGCGTACGCCGCGACCCCGGCCGCCTGGTCCGCGTTGGAGACACCCAGCCCGACGCCGACCGGCAACCCCGTCGTCGCCTTCGTCCGCACCACGAGCGGCTCGGCCAGGTCGGAGGCCTGGTCGCGGGCACCCGTGACGCCCATCACGGCGGTTGCGTAGACGAAGCCCCGGCAGTTCGACGTGGTCAGCGCGATCCGGGCGTCCGTCGAGGACGGCGAGACCAGGAACACCTTGTCCAGTTCGAACTTGTCGGCCGCCGCGATCCACTCGGCGCCCTCGTCGGGGATCAGGTCGGGTGTGATCAGCCCCGCTCCCCCGACGCCGGCGAAGTCGGCCGCGAACCGGTCCACGCCGTACCGCTCGATCGGGTTCCAGTACGTCATCACCAGCACCGGTACGTCGGAGTACGCGGCGATCTTCTCGACCGTGGCCAGCACATCGCGGGTCCGCAGCCCGGCGGCGAGGGCGATGTCGGCGGCGCGCTGGATCGTCACGCCGTCCATCACCGGATCGCTGTACGGCAGGCCGATCTCGAGCACGTCGACGCCACCGTCGACCAGCGCCTTGATCGCGTCGATGCCGCCGTCGATGCTCGGGTACCCGGCCGGGAGGTAGCCGACCAGGGCCGCGCGCCCTGCCTCGTTGGCCTTCCGGATCGGGCTGCCACCGTTGCCTAGGGCAACTACGTCGTTCATGCCTTGCCGTTCCCGTCGATCAGGCCGAACCATTCACCGGCGGTGTCCATGTCCTTGTCGCCACGCCCCGACAGGCAGACCAGGATGGTCGCGTCCGGGCCCAGCTCCTTGGCGATCTCCAGCGTGCCGGCGATCGCGTGCGCCGACTCGATCGCCGGGATGATGCCCTCGGTCCTGGCCAGCAGCCGGAACGACTCCATCGCGTCCGCGTCCGTCACCGGCCGGTACGACGCCCGCCCGGTCGCCGCCAGCCACGAGTGCTCCGGACCGACGCCCGGATAGTCGAGTCCGGCCGAGATCGAGTGCGACTCGATCGTCTGCCCGTCCTCGTCCTGCAACAGATAGGACCGCGCACCGTGCAGTACGCCGATCTGTCCCGCGGTGATCGTGGCCGCGTGCCGACCGGTCTCGTACCCGTCGCCACCGGCCTCGATGCCGAACAGCTTCACCTCGGTGTCGGGCACGAACGCGGCGAACAGGCCGATCGCGTTCGAACCGCCGCCGACGCAGGCAACCGCCGCGTCGGGGAGCCGGCCGAGCAGCTCCAGCGACTGCGCCCGGGCCTCGTCGCCGATGCCCCGGACGAAATCGCGGACCATGGCGGGGAACGGGTGGCCGCCGGCCGCCGTACCGAGCAGGTAGTGGGTGTTGTCGACGCTGGCGACCCAGTCGCGCAGCGCCTCGTTGATCGCGTCCTTCAGCGTCCGGCTACCGGTCTTGACCGGGATCACCTCGGCGCCGAGCAGCTTCATCCGCGCCACGTTCAGCGCCTGCCGCTCGGTGTCCACCTCGCCCATGTAGACCACGCACTCGAGGTCGAGGTACGCGCAGGCGGTCGCCGTGGCGACGCCGTGCTGGCCCGCACCGGTCTCGGCGATCACGCGGGTCTTGCCCATCCGCTTGGTGAGCAGCGCCTGGCCGAGCACGTTGCGGATCTTGTGCGCGCCGGTGTGGTTCAGGTCCTCGCGCTTGAGCAGGATCCGGGCCCCGGCGACCTCGGACAGCCGGGTCGCGTCGTACAGCAGGCTCGGCGTCCCGGCGTACTCGCGCAGCATCCGCTCGAACTCACCGGTGAACTCCGGGTCGGCCATCGCGTCCTGCCAGGCGGCCGTCAGCTCGTCGAGCGGCGCGATCAGCGCCTCCGGCATGAACCTGCCGCCGAAGCGGCCGAAGTGCCCGAGCTGGTCGGGCAACACAGCAGTCATGGGAATCGCCTTCCAGAAAACCCCTGCTCACGCAGGGGTTCTCACGACACTTAGTGACGCTGCTGGATGGCGGGGTGCGATCCCGCAGCGACGAGATCGGCGACCGAGGCCCGCGGATCGCGGCCGGTCACCAGGGTTTCACCGACGAGGACGACATCGGCCCCGGCGCGCGCGAACTCGATTACATCATGCGGACCCCGGACCCCGGACTCCGCCACCCGGATCAGGTTGGTCGGGATCACCGGCGCGACCCGGGCAAAGGTCGAGCGGTCCACCTCGAGGGTCTTCAGGTTCCGGTTGTTGACGCCGATCAGCTGGGCCCCCGCGTCCACCGCACGCAGGGTCTCCTCCTCGTCGTGCACCTCGACCAGCGGGGTCAGCCCGATCGACGAGGCCCGCTCGATCAGCGAGACCAGCGCCTCCTGCTCGAGCGCCGCGACGATCAGCAGGATCATGTCGGCACCGGCGGCCCGGGCTTCCCAGAGCTGGTACGAGGACACGATGAAGTCCTTGCGCAGCACCGGGACGTCGACCCGGCCGCGGACGGCGCGCAGGTCCTCCAGGCTGCCGCCGAAGCGGCGACCCTCGGTCAGCACGCTGATCGCGGCGGCACCGCCCTCGGCGTACTCCGAGGCGAGCGCGGCCGGATCGGCGATGTCGGCCAGCGCGCCCTTGGACGGGCTGGACCGCTTCACCTCGGCGATGATCGCGATCCCCTCGCCGCGGAACACCGGCATCGGGTCCTTGGCGTCAGGCTTGCGCTGCGCCTCCAGCTTCAGATCGTCCAGGCTGACCAGCGCCTGGCGCTCCGCGAGGTCCTCCCGGACCCCGGCGAGGATGTCGTCAAGCACAGTCATGATTCGGTCCGTCCGTCAGTGGTGGTCGCTGGACTTGGCACCGAAGCCGAGCAGCTGCATCACCTTGCCGACCAGGCCGCCGGCGACGGCGATCCCGACCGAGATCCAGAACAACAGCCAGTTCGGGCCCATCACCATCGCGATGGCTCCGAGGGTGAAGCCCACCAGCACGATCACGACGGCCGTCCAGGCCGCCGGAGTGCTGCCGTGCAGGCCGCCCGCGTGAGCTTCGTCGCTCTCGTACGTCACTGCTTGATCCGTGGTCGTATTGTCCATCGTTGGGCCACTCCTCGTCGTCGTCCCGTCCTATTGTGGCGGTAGCCTCCGACAATCAGATCGTCGGGTCCTCACCTGCGTCGATCGCCTTCCACTGGTCGGCGGGTGTTGCGGCCGGATCACGCTCATACCGGCGCGTGGGGCGCTTCCAGCGATGGGCGGTCAGCAGCCCGATCAGCCCCGCCGCGACCACCGCCAGGCCGCCTGCCAGCGCCAGCCACGGCGCCGGTCCGGTGAGGATCTCGAACGAGTCCGTGTTCGCGTTGTGCGTGAGCCCGGGCTTGAGCCGGCTGAGTTCGTCGAGGCCTGGCCGAACCTGCAGCGCCACGGCGACCACCACTCCACCGATCAGCAGGAGCAGGGCCGACATCACCCGGCGCAGCGCCGTACCGCCGAGCTTCGTGATCACCACGGCGGCCACAGCGGCCGCCGCCAGCACGATCGGTGCGCTGGTGAGGTCTTTCCCCTGGAAGTCGACGGTGGGCCCACTGCCGACGTCCACCGAGCTCCAGGTCAGGTACGCCGAAACGCCCAGCAGGACGAGGGCTACCAGCGCGAGGAGGTCGACCAGTCGTTGTGGGCGCATCAGACCTCGGAGAACGTGCCTGCGACAGCGATCGCGTTCAGCACGGCCGCTGCCTTGGTGCGGCACTCGGCGTCTTCCGAAGCCGGGTCCGAGTCGGCGACGATGCCCGCGCCCGCCTGCACGTACGCCGTCGAGCCGCGCAGGACCGCAGTACGGATGGCGATCGCGGTGTCGGCGTCACCGGCGAAGTCGAGGTAGCCGACGACGCCGCCGTACACGCCGCGCCTGGTCACCTCGAGCTTGTCGATGATCTCCATCGCCCGCGGCTTGGGAGCGCCCGAGAGCGTCCCGGCCGGGAAAGCTGCCGTGAGCGCGTCGAAGGCGGTCTTGCCGGCCTGCAGGCGGCCGGTGACGGTCGACTCCAGGTGCATCACGTGGCTGTACCGGCGGACGTCCATGAAGTCGACCACCTCGACCGTGCCCGGCGCGCAGACCCGGCCGACGTCGTTGCGGCCCAGATCGACCAGCATCAGGTGCTCGGCGCGTTCCTTGGCGTCCGCGCGGAGCTCCTCCTCCAGGGCACGGTCCTCCTCCGGCGTCGCGCCGCGCGGGCGGGTGCCGGCGATCGGGTGCAGGATCACCTTGTTGTCGGTGACCTTGACCAGCGCCTCGGGACTGGAGCCGACGATGTCGAAGCCGTCCAGGCGGACCAGGTACATGTACGGACTCGGGTTCGACCGGCGCAGGACCCGGTAGATGTCCAGGGCGCTCGCGCTGGTCTGCAGCTCGAACCGCTGCGAGACGACGATCTGGAACGCCTCACCCGCCCGGATCTCCTCCTTGGCGTGCTCGACGGCCTCCCGGTACTCCGCGCTGGACCGCTGCCGGTGCGGGTCGGGTTGCGCCTGGCGATCCGCGTGCACGACGTACGACGGGGTGGGCTGGGCCAGGTCGCGCTCCATCGCGTCGAGGCGGCGGACCGCGTCGGCGTACGACTCGTCCACGCGCTCGTCGGAGTCGTCCCAGTTGACCGCGTTCGCGATCAGCCAGATCTCGCCGGTCTCGTGGTCGAGCGCGGCCAGGTCGGTGGCGAACAGGAAGGTCAGCTCGGGCAGGCCGAGGTCGTCGGTCGTTGTGTCCGGCAACTTCTCCAGCCGGCGCACGGCGTCGTACCCGAGGAAGCCGACCATACCGCCGGTGAGCGGGGGCAGATCGGGCAGCCGCGGCGTGTGCAGGATCTCCAGCGTCTCGCGGAGCACCTTGAGCGGATCACCGCTCTCGGGCAGGCCGACCGGCGGCTTGCCGGTCCAGCTCGCCTGGCCGTCGCGCTCGGTCAGCGTCGCGGCGCTGCGCACACCGATGAACGAGTACCGCGACCAGACACCACCGTTCTCCGCCGACTCCAGCAGGAACGTCCCTTCCCGCTCGGCCGCCAGCTTCCCGTAGACCCCGATCGGCGTCTCCGCATCCGCCAGCAGCCGCCGCGTGACCGGGATGACCCGACGGTCCTTGGCGTACTCGCGGAAGGTCTCGAGGCTCGGAGAATTCATGCGTGGACCTCGATCTCGCCGTGCTCGAAACAGCTGCGGGTGCCTGTGTGGCAGGCCGGGCCTTCCTGGTCGACGAGGACGAGCAGGGTGTCGGCGTCGCAGTCCACCAGGATCTGCTTGACGTGCTGGCGGTGGCCGCTCGTCTCGCCCTTCACCCAGTACTCCTGACGGCTCCGCGACCAGAACGTGCTGCGCCCGGTCTCGGCGGTCCGGCGTACGGCCTCGGCGTTCATCCAGCCGACCATCAGCACCTCGCGGGTGTCGTACTGCTGCACCACCGCGGGGATCAGCCCCGCCGCGTCGAAGGTGAGTTCCTCGGTGTCCACCACCCCATTGTCTCGTACTGCGGGAGACCGCCGGACCACGCCCTCCGCGGTGGGCTCGACGCACTCGCGCCACGCCGTGCGAGCGGCCGCCAGGACTGACAAGATGTCCGGATGACCTCCAGTGTTGCCCGGGTGCAGGGGCTTTTGCAGGACCATCCGTTGATCGACGGACACAACGACCTGCCGATCGCCTTCTACGAGTTGGCCCAGTACGACCTCGACAAGTACGACCTGAGCGTCTCGGTGCCGAAGCTGAACACCGATCTGCCCCGGTTGCGGGTCGGTCAGGTCGCGGCGCAGTTCTGGTCGCTGTGGGTGCCGCAGGACGCGGACGCGGTCAGGCGGACCTTCGAGCAGATCGACTTCGTGCACCGGCTGGTCGCGCGCTTCCCCGACTCGCTGCAGCTCGCCTCGACGGCCGACGACGTCGACGCGGCCTTCAAGGAGCGCCGGATCGCCTCCCTGATGGGGATGGAGGGCGGCCACTCGATCGGTGAGTCGCTCGGCGTACTGCGGGTGATGCGCGCGCTGGGGGTGCGGTACATGACGCTGACCCACAACAACAACGTCTCCTGGGCCGACTCGGCGACCGACGAGCCGGTGCTCGGTGGGCTGAACGCGTTCGGCGAGGAGGTCGTCCGGGAGATGAACCGGATCGGCATGCTCGTCGACCTGTCGCACGTCTCGGCCGACACCATGCGGCACGCGCTGCGGGTCACCAGCGCACCGATCATCTTCAGCCACTCGTCGGCGCGGGCGGTCTGCGACGTACCGCGCAACGTGCCGGACGACGTCCTGCAGACCCTGACCGGCAACGACGGCGTCTGCATGGTCACCTTCGTCCCGTACTTCGTCTCGCAGGCCTACGTCGACTGGGTCGCCGGGGCCCGCGAGGTGGCCGGCAAGCTCGACCTCGACCCGTTGGTGCCGGCCCAGCAGAAGCAGCTGGCGGACGCGTACGACGTACCGAAGCCGCGCGTGACGCTCGACGACGTGGTCGCGCACGTCGAGCACGTCCGCGAGGTGGCCGGCGTCGACCACATCGGGCTCGGCGGCGACTACGACGGCTGCCCCGAGTTCCCGGACGGCCTGCCGGACGTGGCGTCGTACCCGTCCCTGTTCTACGCCCTCGCCGACCGCGGCTGGAGCGACGAGGACCTGGCAAAACTTGCCGGCGGCAACATCCTCCGCGTACTCCGCGCGGCCGACGAGGTAGCCGGCTAGGCGGGGCGGTACTGGTCGCGGACCTCGGCCAGCGGCTCGAAGCCGGCCGCCTGGTAGGTGGCGACCGCCCCGATGTTGAAGCTTGGCGTGTTGACGAACGCGGTCGACGCGCCGAGGTCCCGGAGTGCCGCGGCCGCCGCCCGGGAGATCGCCTCGCCGTATCCCCGGCCGCGATGGTCGCGATGCACGCCCATCGGCTCGAGCAGACCAGGCTTGCCCGCACCCGCCGACCACACCGTCACTCCGGCCACCACCGTGCCCTGCTCGTCCCGCCCGACCAGACACCGTGCCGACGCGTACGCCGTACCGGCGGCCATCGCGTGCCAGCGCTCGTCGGTGAAGGTCGAACCGTCGAAGGACGCGCGCTGGACTGCCGTGCGCTCGGAAGCCGTCTCGGGGCCGATCACCTCGATCGTCAGCGCGGACTGCTCCAGCCCATCGGTGAGCAGGTGGCGCAGCGGCTGCCACGGGTCGTCCTGGATCCAGCCGTCCTTGGCGAACAGCTCCTGCACCAGAGCATCCATCGGCGCCTCGACGTACACCTTGCCCTCGATCAGCACGCCACGCTCCGGGTCACGGCAGTCGTCGAAGATCCGCTGGCTGAGCTCCTCGTCCTGCAGAGCGTCCGGCGAGTAGGCGACCCGGAGCAGGTCGGGCTCGTCCAGCATGCCGATCGCCAGCAGCTCGCCGTCGCGCTCCCAGACCCGCACCGCGTCCGCCGCACGGTCCACCCCGAAGCGCCAGAACCAGCCGAGATCCCCCGGATGCAGCTGCACCGGCCCGTCCTCGCTCTGCCACTCCCCCAGCTGCGCGACCAACGGCGCCAACCCGTCCACCCCGGGAGTCCTCAATGAGATCGTCATCCCGCCATCAGACACCACCGCGCCGAGCGAACGCATCCGACTTTCCGGACGGGCATGTTTGCCGATCCTGGGTTCGGGCACGGGACGCGCTCACCGCAAATCGATGCTAGGAGAAGCAGTGCTTACCCTGACTGAGAACGCCACTCTGGTGATCAAGAGCATCACGGGCGTCGAGGGCGCTCCCGAGGGTGCCGGGGTCCGGATTTCCCAGGACAACCCGACCGACCCCGCGCTGGCCGTCACGACGACGGAATCGCCGCTGCAGGGTGATCAGGTCCTCGAGGAGAGCGGGGCCCGGGTCTTCCTCGAGGCCAACGCGGCCGCCGCGCTGGACGACAAGATCCTGGATGCCGCCGTCGACGACAAGGGCGGCGTCGAGTTCCTGCTGGTGCCGCAGCCCGGCGCCGGGCGCGAGAACGGCGCGGCTCCCGCGCACTGATCCCAGCGGGGCCGACGGGCGATCCCCCTTTCCAGCCTGCCGGCCCGTGCCCTCCCGGGCGTCCACCCGTCTTCGTCCTTCCACGGGTGGGCGCCCGCGAGGCGCAGTACCAGTTGTTACAGACCTGTCCGCTGGGCGATCCAGCTGGCGTGCAGGTGGCTGTAGACGCCGCCGGCGTTGACCAGGTCGGCGTGCGGGCCGCGCTCGACGATGCGGCCGTCATCGAACACCAGTACTTCGTCAGCTGCCTCGGCCGTCGAGAGGCGGTGCGCGATCGTCACCGACGTGCGGCCCGCCATCAGGCGTTCGAGGGCCGCGTTGACGCGCACCTCGGTGCCCGGGTCGACCGCCGAGGTGGCTTCGTCGAGCACCAGGAGATCAGGGTCGGCGATGTTGGCCCGCACGAGCGCGACCAACTGACGCTCGCCCGCAGAGAGCGACTCACCCCGCTGACCGACCGGTGAGTCGAGACCGTCCGGCAGCGATTCGAGCCAGTCCGTCAGGCCGAGGGACTCGAAGGCGTCGAGCAGTTGCGCATCGGTCACATCAGGGCGGCCGAACCGCACGTTGTCCGCGAGTGACGAGTCGAACAGGTAGCCCTCCTGCGGCACCATCACGACCCGCTCCCGCAGCGAGGCGAACGCGATCTCCTTGGCGTCCACCCCATCCAGCAGCACCGCGCCCGACGTCGGGTCCATCAACCGGGTGAGCAGCTTGGCGAAGGTCGTCTTGCCCGAGCCGGTCTCACCGACCACCGCCACTCGCCGGTGCGGCTGGAGTCGCACGTCGACGTCGCGGAGTACGAGCTCGCCGTCGGGGTAGGCGAAGTTCACCTCGCGGAACTCCACCGTGATCGGGCCGCGGGCCTGATGCACGCCGTCCTCACCCGGGTCGACCACGTCGGCCGGCGTCGCGATCACGCCAAGCACGCGGCGCCAGCCGGCGAAGGCGCTCTGCGCGTCGGTGAGCACCTGGGTGGCGATCTGGACCGGGTCGGAGAACAGCGCGACCAGGAACATGAACGCGAGGATCTCCCCCAGCGTCGCCTTGCCGTCGACACCGAGCAGCACGCCCGCGGTCAGGACGCCGGCGTTCGCCAGCCCGGCCGCGATACCACCGATCGAGAAGGTGATGCCGGTGATCGCCTGCGCCTTCGTCGCGGTCTTGCGATAGCCCTCGATCGAGGCGTCGATCCGTTCCTGGGTGCGCTGCTCGATCGCGTACGCGCGCACCACCTGCGCGCCGACCACCGGCTCGGCGACCGCGGACAGCATCTCGCCGACCTTCGCCCGCACCACGCCGTACGCCGCGGACATCAACCGCTGCAGGTACTTCAGGCTGGCGAACAACGGCAGGAAGCAGATCAGCACGACCAGCGCGAGCTGCCACGAGTAGACGAACATCACCACGGTCGCGAGCAGCATCTGCCCGATGCTGACCAGGAAGATGAAGCCGCCGAACTGCAGGAATTGCGAGACCGTGTCCACGTCGGAGGTCACCCGGCTGACCAGCGCGCCCCGGCGCTCGGTGCTCTGGGTCAGCACCGGCAGATCGTGCACGTGCCGGAAGGCCTTGATCCGCATCGTCGCCAGCCCGCGTTCGGAGTTCGTCGCGAGCCGGACGGTCGTCAGGTACGACGCGAACGCCGTCACGAGTACTCCGCCGAGGCAGGCCAGGCACATCCACGCCACGAACGCCATGTCCGGACCACCAGGACCCGACAGTCCCCGGTCGATCGTCTGCTGGACCGCGATCGGTACGACGATCCGCCCGCCCGTCATGACGAGGGCGAGCAGCCCGGTGATCCACCAGCCGCGGGCCAGTTCGGGCGAGACCCGCAACCCCTGCCGCAGGGTCTCCAGGCCACCGGCATTGTCACCGGCGTCGAGCCGACTGGCCTCTGCGGCGCTCACGCGGACGCTCCTTCTGAATCCAGATGATCGAGTTCTGCCTCCAGCGCGGCTTCTTCCTCACGCCGCGCCGCGTCCTTCTCGTAGGCGTCCACCAGGTCCCGGTACGCCGCCGACCGCTCCTGCAACTCCAGATGCGACCCCTGGTCCGCGATCCGCCCCTCGTCGAGGAACAACACCTCGTCGGCCAGCGCGATCGTCGCCTTGCGATACGCGATCACCAGCACGGTCGTCGCCGCCTCGGACCCCTGTACTGCGGTCCGCAGGCCGGCCAGGATCCGTGCCTCCACCTGCGGATCGACCGCGCTGGTCGCGTCGTCGAGGATCAGCAACCGGGGCCGCCGGACCAACGCGCGGGCCAGCGCGATCCGCTGCCGTTGCCCGCCGGACAGCGTCGTACCGCGTTCGCCGACCTTCGTGTCGAGGCCGTTCGGCAGGGACTTCACGAAGCCGTCGCCCTGAGCGATCCGCAGCGCGTCCCAGACGTCCTCGTCGGAGTACTCGCCGCCGAGCGTGACGTTGCCGCGAATCGTGTCGTCGAACAGCCAGGCCGTCTGCGCGACCAGTGCGACCGAACCGGCCAGCTCGTCGCGTGCCAGCGAGCGGAGGTCGATCCCGTCGACGGCGACCGACCCCTCCTCGGGATCGACCAGCCGGGTCAGCAGCGTGGTGAGAGTCGACTTGCCGGAACCGGTCGGCCCGACCAGCGCGACGGTGCGGCCGGGTTCGACGGTGAAGTTGACTCCGACGAGCACGTCGCGGTCGGGGAGGTATCCGAACCGGACGTCCGAGACGTCAAGACGGGCGGCCGACGACGCGGTGAGCCGCTGGTCGCCGTACTCCATCCCGCCCTCGGCGGTGAGCACGCGCTGGACCCGGTCCCAGCCGACCACCGAGCGCGGCAGCTCGCCGAGCACCCAGCCCAACGCCCGGATCGGGAACCCGATCAGCATGAACAGGAACGCCACCTGCACCACGTCGCCCGCGTCGGCGGCGCCCGAGCGGACCCGCCCGACCCCGACCAGCAGGACCGCCAGGACCCCGACCCGCGGCAGCCCCTCGATCACCGGGTCGAACGCGCCGCGCGCCTTCATCACCGCGATGTTCGCGTCCCGCAGTGCGTACGTCGGGGTGCGGAAGCGCTCGGTCTCGGCGGCCTCGCGACCCAGCGTCTTGACCACCAGCGCGCCGTCGAACGACTCGTGCGCGACCTCGGAGACGTCGGCGCGGAGCTCCTGCGCGCGGGTGGCCAGCGGTTGCAGGGTGCGCTGGAAGATCACGTTCGCCAGGAAGACGAGCGGGAAGACCAGGCAGCCGACCAGCGCGAGCCAGAAGTCGGCGGCGAACATCGCGCCGATCGCGAAGCCGAGCATCGCGATCACGCCGACCGCCATCGGCAGCGGGGCGATCGGGTACCAGGCCGACTCGACGTCCGAGTTCGCGTTGGACAGCAGCTCGCCGGTCGGGTGCTTGTGGTGCCAGCTCAGCGGCAGCTTCAGGTACTGCCGGGTGACCCGGCGCCGGTACGTCGCCTGCAGCCGGAACTGCATGATGCCCGCGCCGATCCGCCGGCCGACCACGCCGATGGCGCGCAGGATCGCGATCCCGAGGAACAGCGAGACCAGCCCGGCGATCGCGCCGAAGGTGGTGTCGCCGCGCTCCAGGGCCGGCCGGATCACGTGGTCGGTGGCCCAGCCCAGCGCCCAGCCGTCGGCCACCGTCATCGCGCCGTACAGCATGCTCGCGACCACCGAGAAGGCGAACACCCACGGCTCTTCCCAGATCGCGACCCGCAGGACCGCGAACCCCCGCCGGGTCACGCTCCCCTTGCTGGGAACTTTCGGCTGCGGCACGCAAACATCCTTAGGACGACACTGTCAGGTCCGTAGCCAGCCACGAGACTGACAACGATCGCCATTCTGCCACTGTGCGCCGACAACTACGATTGAGTTGTGAGTGACTACAGCAAGGTGGAGCGGCTTGCCCTGTGTGATCTCTTCGATCAGGTGGGACCCGATCAGCCGACGCTGTGTGACGGCTGGACGACGCACGACCTGGCCGTCCACCTGTACGTCCGCGAGGCGGATCTGCTCGCCGGGCCGGGCATCATGATCCCGTCACTGGCCGACACCACCGAGCGGCGGATGGCTCAGGCGAAGGCGAAGTTCAGCTTCACCGAGGTGGTCGACAAGGTGCGGAACGGGCCGCCGACGTTCTCGATCTACTCCTTCCCGAAGCTCGGGCACAACCTGAACACCACCGAGTACTTCATCCACCACGAGGACGTCCGCCGCGCGGTCGAGGGCTTCACCGTGCGCGAGTTGCCCGCCGAGCAGCAGCAAGCGCTGTGGCGGGCCGTGAAGGTCGGCGCCAAGACGATGACGCGCAAGGCACCGACAGGGCTCGTACTGCGCCTCCCGGACGGCACCGAGTCGGTCGCCAGGAAACCCACCGAGCAGGGCTCCGTCACCGTCACGGGTGAGCCGGCCGAGCTGATGCTGTTCTGCTTCGGTCGCCAGGCAGTCGCTCAGGTCGAGCTGGACGGTGACTCGACAGCCGTCGAGCGCCTCCGCTCAGCCTCGTTCGGCATCTGAGACCGGCTCCGCAGAAGGCGGCTCCGCGGCAGCCGCTTCGCCGGAAGCCGGCTCCTCCGAAGCTCCCGAATTCTTCTTCCGCAGCCGCTGGACCACGCTGCTGATCACCGTGGTCAGCACCACCAGCACGATCGCCGCGACGACGCCCTGCCACGGCTCGGGGAACAGCGCGTACCCGAGCAGCCCGATCGCCATGTAGACCGCTGCCCACAGCGACGAGGCTGCCAGGTCGACCACCGCGAACCGGTGCCAGCGATACCCCGACAACCCGGCCGCGAGCAGCACCGGCACGCGACCGCCCGGGATCAGGCGTGAAGTCAGCAGCACGGTGATCTCATGCTCCGCCAGCCGCACCCGCAAGGCGTCGAGCGAGGCGTTGTCCCGCAACCACCCGACCCGTTGGGCGAGCTTCTTCCCGCCGGCCCGGCAACCGGCGTACACGATCAAGTCGCCCAGATAAGCACCACCGGCACCAGCGATCAGTACTCCGACCAACCCGAGCGGGCTGCTGTGCGAGGCCAGTACTGCGCCCGCCGACACAGCCGCGCCGGTCGGGACCACCGGGAGCACAGCGCCGAGCAGAACGGCCCCCGCCAGCGCCGCGAGGTAAACCCAGCCGAACTCCTCACCCGTCATCTCGCGCCCACCTCGGTCGACTCCCCGGGCGCCAGCAGGTCAACCCGGACAGCGGGATCCATCTCGGCCATCGCCTTCTGGAACTCCTCCCCCGGCGGCAGGAAGAGCTCAGGCTTCATCCAGTCGCAGCCGATCGGCCAGAACGTCCCGAAATGCACCGGTACGGCGATCCGCGCCCCGACCCGCCGGACCGCCTCGGCGGCACGCTCCGGATCGAGGTGCCCCGGCCCGAGCGATGGCCCCCACCCGCCGACCGGCACCAGCGCCAGGTCGACCGGGCCGGCCTCGGCCGCCAGGTCGTCGTACAGGTCGGTGTCGCCGGCGAACCAGACGCTCGGGGTGCCCTCGACGCGGAAGCCGAGGGCCGGTCCGCTGTGCGCCGACCACGGCAGCCGGCGACCGTCGTGGTGGGCGGTGACGACGGTGATGTCGAGCCCGCCGATCCGCACTTGGTTGCCGGGGGCAACTTCAATGCAGCGCTCCGAGTACGACGCGCCGCTGTCCGCGTGGATCAACTTGGCGGCACCCCGCGGGACGACCAGCGCAGCGTCGGGCGAGATGAGCGGAAGCGAGGTGAGATGCAGATGATCGGCATGCATGTGGGACACCAGTACTGCGTCGCACCGCCCGGCTTCAGCGGTCGGCGTGGGACCCCGGCGCCGGCGGACGTGCGCGATCCGCGAGGTCAGCACCGGGTCGGTCAGCAACCGGGTGCCGTTCGACTCGATGGTGGTGGTGCTGTGCCCCCACCAGGTGATCCGCACGCTCAGGCCTCCACGCTTGCATCCGTCACGCTGGCATCTTTCACGCTTGCATCATTCGAGGCGGCCACGGCGGCCGCCGTGATCTCGGACTCGTGCTTGCGCTGGCCGAGCTGTTCGAGCCAGCCGATCAGGAGGTGGTGCACCGCGTCGGAGCCTACGGGTGGTTCGTCGACGACCCAGCGCCGCGGGTGGACCAGGACGGCCTCGGTCTGCCAGCCGCCGATGCCGCCGTGGCAACCGACCAGTTCCTCGAAGGCGGCCACCTCGTGGGTGTACTCGTCCAGCCGGCTGATCACCACGATGTCGCCGTTGTGCGGCATCTCGGCCTGCCGGAGCATCGACGCCGCCGCCCGCAGCCCGTACTGCGCCAGTGGGTCGACGCCTTCGATCCGGCCTGAGCGCAGTACGTGGACCCCGGCGCTCCCGATCGCGACCGGACCCTCGGCCAGCGTGTCGACCACGACGAAGCCGATCCCCGGATGCGTCGCCAGGCCCGGGATCAGCTTCGGGTGGAGCAGCTCGATCTCTTCCAGCGGAACCCGGCCGGGCGTGGTCGCCAGGTAGATCAAGGCCAGGTTGCCCGACGCGGTGACGACCATCTGCTCGTCGGCCGCGACCGGCGGCTCGCAGTCGGCAGGACCGAGCTCGACCTCGCCGCGGGTGGCCTTGCCGTGCAGCGCCCGGCGGGTCATCGTGCCGGCGACACTGCGGCGCAGGCTCAGCTCGGTCAGGAACGCGTTGACCGGGCCCCAGCCCTCGGACGGGCGGGTCGCCGCCACCGGCTCCTTGGTGGTGTCGACCAACTCGTCGACCACCTGGGTCAGCGTCCGGCCGTAGCGCTGCAGGAAGGTCGAGCCCTGGCTCTGGCCGTGATCGGACAGCACCACGATCTCGTACGAGTGCGGCAGGATGTTGATGATCCGCTGGAGCGCGCCGAGCACCCGGTCGAGGCCTTCGAGCGTCTGCAGCGACTCCGGCCGGGTCGGACCGGCATGGTGGGCCACCTCGTCGTAGTCGACGAAGTCGCAGTAGATGACCGGGGTGCCCTTGATCAGCTCGTCGGTGACGAGGGAGACGTTCAGGTCGCGCAGCAGGACGTTGGAGATGGCCCGCAGGAAGATGTAGGAGCCGCCGCGGTTGACCCGCGGGACGAGATTGCGCCGGCGCTGCCTGCGTGCCTGGTGCAGCTCCTTGACCATCTCGGCGACACAGAGCACAAGTCCTCGGGCGGCCCCGTGCGGGCTGGAGAAGAAGCGGACGTACCCGCGACTGCGACCGTTGGGCAACGCCGCCCGGCTGAACACGAGCTCCGACTTGGGGGCGTCCCCGGACCAGTTGTTGCTGATGCTCGCGCCACCGTCGGCCAGCAGCCCCCGGCCGGTCGACATCCGCGCCTCGATCTCGGCGGCGTCCCGGGACCGGTTGGTCACCATCACCCGGCCGGTTTCCTTCTCGTACCAGCGGAACGCCGGGATCTGCCCCGAGCCGCCGTGCAGGATGCCCGCCTGACTGGCCGGCGTCGTCGCCGGTACGCCGGTGTGCCAGCCGACCAGCGAATGGCTGCCGTCCCGGACCCAGCCGCCCAGATGCGGCAGGTTGCCCGACATCACCATCCAGTTGAGCAGCGGCGCGGACAGCCCGTCGATCTGGATGATCAGCATCCCGGTCTTCGGCGCGGCCTCGATCTTGCGGGCCCGGCGGCGGACGACCCGCATCACCTCGGAGACGTAGGCGTCGTCGCTCCCGGCGTACGCGACCCAGCCGACGAACGCGCTGACCGACGACATCACGATCGAGACCAGCCAGGCCGCCTCGACCCCGCCGTGCAGGTTGACGCCCGGATCGAGCGTGACGCCGAGGTAGACGACCCCGAACTGGCTCAGCAGCCCGCCGATCAGGACTCCGACAGAGCCGATCAGCACCGCGATCCCGGCCAGGATCCAGCGCACCACCAGGCCGATCACGGCTAGCAGGACCACCAGCCGCAGGATCGGCAGCCGGCCGTCACTGCTGATCTGCGGCAGCGTCCAGAACGTGATGATCAGCGAGACCAGCGAGGCGAGCCCGCCGAGGATCATCGCCTGGATACCGCGGGTGGTACGGCGCAGGTCGAACCAGACCGGGCGGCGTTGCCGTCGGTCGGTGAACACCTGCTCGGGTGGTTTCGCCATCAGGTACTTCGGACTCCCGTTCGTGCGGTTGTGCACCCCGAGCCTACGAGTCCCGGGACGACTCCGGCGTACTGCGCCACGCAACGGACGGGTGCGACCAGGGTTCACCCGGACTCCGATCCCGGGTGAACCCTGTGCTCAGGGCTACTGGAGTTCGAGGTAGTCCACTTCGGCGTACAGGGTGCCCTTGGTCAGCCGGATCGTGTTCCAGCCGGCGTTCAAGGTGACCGGGGCGGACGTCTGGCGCCAGTTGTCCCAGCCGGTGACCGGATAGTTCACCGTGCCCTGACTGTTGCCATTGACAACCAGACCGTGGGTCGAGCTGGCGCCCATCCCGTTCGCATAGCCGACCCACAGGGTGTAGCCGCCGGCTGACGGAGCGAACACCGAGACCTGGACCCAGGAGTCCGCGTAGTCGATGTAGGCGGCGACCGCTCCGCCCGATGCGCCGGCGGCTCCGGTGCGGACCACACAGTGATTCAGCGTGCCGCGTTCCGCCTCGGTCCGGACCCGGCTGCCCCGGACCACCGGGAAGTCGTTCGCCCAGCCGAGGTCGGCGACGTACAAGTGTCTCGAGCCGTTGACCCAGCCGTGCAAGAAGACTTTGTCCCCGACGAAGTCCGCTCCACCGGGACCGCAGACGCGATTGTCGAAGCTCGCGGTGGTCATCAACGGGCGGTAGGCGACGGTCCACGGGCCGCTGAGGCTCGGCGCGGTCGCGTACGACGTCAGGTAGTTGCAGTCGTTGTAGCCGCCACCGGAGTAGAAGAGCACGAACTGACTCCCCCGCTGGACCAGGTCGGGCGCCTCGATCACGCTGCTCGACGTGAGCATCGCCGTGTTGCCGCCGGTGAGGCTCGTGCCGTTGTTCGTGGTCCGGGTCAGCCAGAGTGTGGACGGCTGACCGATCGCGTTGCCGTCGTTCTTCCAGGTCAGGTACCGGGTGCCGTCGTTGGCGACGAAGGTGTTCGCGTCGATCGCGCCGCCCTGGCCGAGCGGGCAGATCAGCGGCTGGCTGCCGACCGGCGTGAACGGGCCGAGCGCCGAGCTCGAGGTGGCTACCCCGATGCACTGACGGCCGGACGACTTGTGCCAGGCCGTGTAGGTGAGAGTGAAACTGCCGTCGGGGTTCGGATGGACGTCGGGCGCCCAGGTGCGGCCGGGCTGGGCCCAGCTCGCCGACGGACCGCCGGGCATCGCGTCGCCCCGGATGGTCCACGGGCCGGTGGCACTCGGTGCGCTGGCGACCGGGACGTGCCCGCGGCCGTTGTTGGTCGAGTACGCGTACCAGGTTCCGTTCTTCTGGAAGACGTCCGGATCGGGAAAGTCCTCGCCGATCACGACGGCCGGGAACACGGCGGCTGTCGTGCGGTTGGTTTGTGCCTGGGCGGGCGGACTCAGCGAGGTGAGGGCGAGGACGAGGACGAGGGCGGCGACGATTCTGCTGCTGCGCATGGTGACTCCTCAGGTGGGGCGGTACCTGTGGCGGCCACTTTTCCATCGTTTCACCTGAGAATCGAGGGCTGGAAATTATTTCGATCTCTTGACAGTCGCTCTCACTGGATGGAAATTTCTTTCATATGACGGACATCCTCCAGCGGCTGCGCGAACTGCGGCCGGCGACGGGCGGCGCGCTGGTCCGGATCGCCGACTTCCTGCTGGCCGAGCCGGCCGAGGCCGCCCGGCTGACGATCACCGATCTCGCCGACCGCACCGGTACTTCGCCCGGCACCGTGACCCGGTTCTGCCACACCGCCGGGCTGTCCGGATTCGCCGCGCTCAAGGTCGCGCTGGCCGAGCAGGTCGGCCGATCGGGCAGCAGTCGCTGGAGCACCGACATCGGCGGCGAGATCGACCCGGCCGACGACCTCGACCAGGTCCTCAAGGTGATCGTCGCCGCCAACACGCAGGCGTTGCTCTCCACCGCGGACCAACTGGACCTGGCCGCCATCGACGAGGTCGCTCGCGCGGTGACCGCCGCGCGCGCGATCCATCTCTTCGGAGTCGGCACCAGCGCGATCACCGCCGACGAACTGCGGATCCGGCTCCAGCGGATCGGTTTCGCCTGCTGGCTCTGGCCGGAGGTGCACGGCGCGCTCGTCTCGGTCACGCTGGCCGACGAGCGTGATCTGGTCATCGGCGTCTCCCACTCGGGTCAGATCGCGGAGACCATCGACGTACTGCGGGCCGCCGCTGCCCGGGGTGCGCGCACGGTGGCGATCACCAACGACCGGGTCTCCACCCTGGCGGCCGAGGCAGACCTCGTCCTCACCACGGCGCAGACCGGAGCCGCCCCCGCCGACGCCCTCGCCGACCGGCACGCCCAACTGCTGGTCCTCGACGTGCTCTACACCCGAGTCGCCCAGCTGAACCACCCCGGCACCCTCACCGCCCTCGAATCCACCGCCGCCGCCATCGACCCCCGCCGCCTCCCCAAACCCAAACGCCGCCGTCCCAACCCGTGAGGACCGCAATGCCCCACAGCAACTCCGCCCCCTCCACCGACGCCTACCCCGCCGACGCCTCTCTCACCGGCGACGCCTCTCCCACCGGCAGCGCCGCCACCCCACCCGCCCCCTCCACCGGCGCCTCCCTCACCGGCAGCGCCGCCACCCCACCCGCCCCCTCCTCCACCCCACCCGCCGTCTCCGCACCCACGCGGCGCGCTCTCATCGGCGGTTTTGTTGCCCTCGGCACCCTCTTGGCCGCTCCGCCGGCCCTCGCCGCCCGTCGCCCGGCCGATACGTCGACGACGGCCGCTTTCGCCTTCCTGGCCGAGAAGATCGACCAGTACGGCAGCGGCACCACCCTGCGCGTCCCTCAGAGCTACACCGGCGGTTTCTTCGCCGGCATCAACTTCGTCTCGTCCTTCCTGTACGACGACGCGCTCACCATCATCGCCCTGACCCACGAGGGCTCCCCCGCCCACCTGGCCCGCGCGCAGATGCTCGGTGACGTCCTGCTCTACGTCCAGGCGCACGACCCGATCGGCGACGGCCGCACCCGCGCGTCGTACCAGCCGGACCCGCTGATCACCGCGGACGGTACGCCGTACATCGGCTCCCCCGCTGCCTACAGCGGCAACCAGGCCTGGGTCGGCATGGCGCTGTGCCATCTGTACCAGCGCACCGGCCAGCGGAAGTACCTGACCGGCGCACTCACCGCCGCCAACTGGATCCACTCCAAGACCTGGTCCGCGGCAGGCATCCCCGGCTACACCGGCGGCCGCAGCGCTGACGACCAGCCGCTCACGTTCAAGGCGACCGAGCACAACATCGACATCGGCGCGTTCTTCGCCATGCTGGCCAAGCAAACCGGCGACCGCCTCTGGGCGACTCGCTCGGCCCGAGCGTTCGCCTTCGTCCAGGCGATGTGGGACACCCCCGGCAGGATGCTCTGGACCGGCACCAACCCTGACGGCGTGACGATCAACCATTACCCGATCCCGGCCGACGTCCAGGTCTGGGCCTATCTCGCCACCCGCGATCGCCGCTCCAGCCAGGCGGTGGACTGGGTGATCGCGAACCTGAGCGCCTCGGACGGCGGCTTCACCGGCATCTCCTTCAGCAACACCGACACCAGCAAGGTCTGGTTCGAGGGCACCGCCCACCTCGTCGCCGCACTCCAGCTCCGTCGCGGCCCCGGCGACCGGGACCGCGTCACCAGCTACCTCGCCAGCCTCCGCGACGCCCAGCTCCGCGCCCCGAACGCCGACGGCAAGGGAATCGTCGCCGCCTCGTCCGACGGCCTCGACACCGGCTTCGGCGACCTGTACTACGCCTCCCTGCACACCGGCGCGACCGCCTGGTACCTGCTCGCCAAGCTCGGCACCAATCCTTTTGTGCTCTGAATGCGCGCGATCACTGGACCGGAGCGGCCGCGGGATAGAGACTCCGGGGTAGTTGGTTTCCGCCTGAAGGTTGAGGGGTTCTTGTGAGAAAATTACCGAGAGTGTCGAGCCGCGGGTTGGTGGCCTTCGCGGCGGCCATCGCAGCGACGGCGGGACTGGTGGGGCAGTCGGCCGGCGCGCCGACCGCAGTACAGGGACCGGCCACGGGGCAGCAGGTCGCGGCGACCGGGCTGCAGCAGCAGTTGGACACGTTGCTGACCGATCCGCGGTTCCAGGGGTCGCAGGTCGGGCTGGTGGTGCGCGACGCGACCACCGGCGAGACGTTGTACGACCGGAACGGCGGGACGCGGTTGTTGCCGGCGTCCAACACGAAGCTGTTCACCTCCGCGGCCGCGATGGAAACGTTGGGGACCAGCTTCCGGTTCCACACCGACGTACTGGCGACTGTGCCGGTCAGGGGCGGCAAGTTGCGCGGAGACCTTTATCTGAAGGGGTTTGGGGATCCGACGGCGTTGGAGTCCGACTACGTCGCGCTGGCCAAGCAGATCGCCGCGGCGGGCATCAGGCGGGTCGACGGAAATCTGATCGCCGATGACACGTACTTCGACCAGGTGCGTCTCGGCGACACCTGGGCCTCGGACGACGAGTCGTTCTACTACAGCGCCCAGATCTCCGCCCTCACCCTCGCACCCGACACCGACTACGACTCTGGTACTGCGATCGTCGAGAGCCTGCCCGGCGCGACGGTCGGAGCGCCGGTGCAACTCAAGATGATCCCGGCGAACGGCATCCTCAAGCTGGTCAACACCGCCACGACCGGAGCGGCCGGCTCGAGCAACACGCTCAACGTCGAGCGCGACCACGGCACCAACATCGTCCGGATCACCGGCTCGATCCCACTCGGTGCGAGCGCCGGCCAGGACTGGGTCACTGTCTGGGAGCCGACCCTGTACGCCGCTGACGTGTTCCGTCGCGCGCTCACCGCCCAAGGTGTCCGCGTCGACGGCAAGATCCGCGCGGCGGCGGCCCCGGCCACCGCCCGGCGGCTCGCCCGCGACGAGTCGATGACGGTCGGCGAGCTGATGACCCCGTTCATGAAGCTCTCCAACAACATGCACGCCGAGACCCTGACCAAGGCGATGGGCGTGGTCGCGAAGGCGAGCGGCAGCTGGCCGGCGGGGCTCGAGGTCACCACGGAGTACGCCAAGAGCGTCGGCGTACCCACCGACACGATCCGCTTGTCGGACGGCTCCGGCCTGTCCCGCAAGGTGAATGTGACGGCGAAGAGCGTCAGCGACCTGTTGATCGCGACACAGAAGGAGCCTTGGTTCCAGCAGTGGTACGACGCGCTGCCGATCGCGGGCAACCCGGACCGGTTCGTCGGCGGCACGCTGCGCAGCCGGATGCGTAACACCCCGGCAGCGAACAACCTGCGCGGCAAGACCGGCTCGCTGACCGGCGTCACCGCGTTGTCCGGCTACGTGTCGAACAAGGACGGCCGCAAGCTGGTGTTCTCGATGATCTCGAACAACTACCTGACCACGCCCCGGCCGGTCGAGGATGCGGTCGGCGTCACGCTGGCGTCCTGGGGCGAGAAGGCGCCGGTCGCCGCGGTGAAGGCGGCGCCGAGCACGAGTGCGCAAGCCGAGGACGCGGGCTGCGGCAACGACTGGATCAAGGCTTGCTGACAGCGCGTGATTAAGCGCGCGGTTAAAGGGCGCGGTTAAAGGGTTAGACAGTGCGGCGGTCGTTCAGCACGATGAGGGGATGACCGCCGCACTGCCTGCTGGGCACACCGTTCGCCGACCGACCAAGGACGACGCGGAGGCGATCTACGAGCTCGTCGCGGCGTGCAACACGGCGGCGATCGGGTTCGCCGACTTCACCCTCGACGACATGACCGATGAGCTCACCGAGCCTGGCTTCGACCTCGATCAGGACGCGTGGCTGGTCTACGCCGGCGAGACCCTGGCCGGTTACGGCGCCGCCTACGGCAAAGGTGACCATCGCATCGTCGACGTCGATGTCTACAGCGCGGATCGCGGCGTGGCCGAGTGGCTGCTGGGCGAGACCACCGCGCGGGGCCAGGCCCTGGCCCGGGCCAACGGGTTGACCGAGGTCTCGGTCGACGCGAACACCTACCGCTCCGAGACCGCCAAACGCGAGTTGCTCACGGACAACGGCTTCACCCCGACTACGACGTACCAGCGGATGCGGATCGACCACACCGGGCCGGTGGCGGCACCCGACGTACCGGAGGGCGTGGTGCTCCGGCACGGTGCGCCCGATCAGGAGACGCGACGGGTGGCTCATGCGGTGTTCACGGAGGCTTTCACCGGGCAGTACGGGTTCGTGCCGAGCTCCTTTGATCAGTGGCACGCCGCTCACGAGTCGCAGTCGACGTTCGACTGGTCGCAGGTGACGCTGGTGGAGCTGGACGGACGGGCGGTCGGGTTTCTGGAGAGCAACAGCCAGTTCGTCGAGGACGAGAACTGCAACTACGTACCTCGGCTCGGCGTGCTCGAGCAGGCGCGGGGGCGCGGCCTGGCCAAGCTCCTGCTGCGGGACGCCTTCGCCGCCGACGCCGCGGCCGGCCGAGCCGGCACGATCTTGCACGTCGACACCAACAACCCGACTCCCGCTCTCGGCCTCTACCTGTCGGTCGGGATGAAATCCGTCCTGATCATCGACGTCTGGCGCCGCACCCTCCCGGTCACCTGATGCCCGGCCTCCCGCCCGGACCTCCTACCGACCCGCGCCCCGACCTGTCTCCCGGGCTACCCGACCTGTCTCCCGGGCTTCCCGACCTGCCTTCCGGTCTGACCGTCCGGCCGATGCGGCTCGAGGACGCCCCGAGCATCCAGGCACACCTGGCCGGCCACAGCCTCGCGCTCGTCGGCGCCCACCAGTTCAGCCCGGAAGGGGTGGCCAACTTCCTTCGCGACCCAGCACTCGACCTGCCCACCGACACCTGGCTCGTCACCAGCGGCGACCGAATTGTCGGCTCGGCGGCGGCCGTGCGCGCGCCGGGCCGAGTCAGCGTCGAGGTCTGCTCGGCCGACCGGGAGGTTACGGGCTGGTTGCTGGACCGGGCGCTTCAGCGCGCTGTCGAGGTGGCACGCTCGGAAGGTCGGACCGAGCAGGCGGTCCGGCTCGGCATGCTCCGCGCGGACCGGCAACTCGCCGCAGTGGCCGCCGAGCGTGGGCTGACCCTGGCGACGTCCACCGACCGGATGAAGATCGAGCACGCCGGTCCGGTCGAACCGCCTGCCGTGCCCGACGGAGTGACGGTGCATCGCGGTGGCTTCGACGAGACGATCCGGCGAGCCGGGCATCAGGTGATCGCCGAGTCGTTCGCAACCCAGCCGGGCTCGGTCCCTCGCCCGTACGACGAGTGGGTCGAGTCGCGGGAGAGCCGGTCGACCTTCGACTGGTCCTGCCTGACCGTGCTCGAGCTGGACGGCCGGCCGGCCGCAGTACGGGAGTGGGACCGGAACTTCGTGAGCACGGAGAACTGCGGGTACATCGGCCGGATCGGCGTACTGGTCGAAGCGCGCGGACGAGGACTGGCGAAGTACCTGCTGAAAGATCAGTTCGCCCTGGATGCAGCTGCCGGTCTCGCCGGCACCATCCTCCACGTCGACACCTCGAACCCCACCCCGGCGGTAGGCCGCTACCTCGCCGTCGGCATGCGCCCGGACATCACCAACGACGTCTGGTCCCGGACCCTCCAGCTCTAGTTCGCTCGGCTCTCGCAAACTGTGGGGTCTTGCTCTGCCGAGATGTGAGAGATTACTCTCGAAACATGTCTCTCAGAAATCCGTACGGCGACTTCGAGATCACCGACCCGCAGGCGATGCGGGCGCTGGCGCATCCCGTCCGGCTGGCCGCCCTGAGCTATCTGCAGAAGAACGGCCCGGCGACCGCCACCCAGCTGTCGGTGCATGTCGGCGCCTCGCCGTCGGTGACGAGCTGGCATCTGCGGCATCTCGAGTCGTTCGGGCTGGTCAGTGACTCCGCGCCGCCCGAGGGTGGGGCGGACAAGCGGCAGCGCTGGTGGAAGGCGGTCGCCCGGGGCTTCCGGTTCGAGATGCCGGACACGCCGGACGGTGCCGAGGCCGGCCGGATGCTGCGCACCGAGATGATGAGCCAGGCCCTCGACCACGTCCAGCAATGGATCTCGGACACCGAGCCGGCCCTCGATCCCACCTGGAGCCGCGCCAGCGGGTCGTCGAACACGTTGGTGACGATCACGGTCGCCGAGGCCGAGCAGATCGAGAACGCGATCCAGGAACTGCTGGCGCCCTACGTCCAGCGCGGCCCTGGCGGCGCGCCCGACGATGCCAGGCCGGTCCGGCTGATCCGCATGACCTTGCCTGAGGCAACTAACTGAGTTGGTGAGGAACCGCCATGTCCAGCACCGTCCCGCAAGCCCCACCCGCCAGCCTTTGGCGTGACCGCCGGTTCCGGACGTTCTGGTCCGCACAGGGCGTCTCGGAGTTCGGCGACCGGATCAGCGAGCTCGCACTGCCGTTGATCGCGGTCACGCTCCTCAACGCCTCCCCCAGTCAGGTCGGCTTCCTGACCGCGGCGGTCTGGCTCCCGAACCTCGCCTCGCTGTTCATCGGCACCTGGGTCGACCGGCATCGGGACAAGCGCCCGCTGATGATCGCGGCCGACCTGAGCCGGACCGTGCTGCTGTTGTCGCTGCCGGCGGCGTACTGGCTGGACATCATGACTCTTGGCCACCTGTATGCGATCGCGATCCTGGCCGGTAGTGCGCACGTCGTCTTCAACACGGCGTACGCGTCCTTCTTCGTGCGACTCGTCCGTCGGGATCAGTTCCTGGAGGCCAACAGCAAGCTGTCGGCGACCAGGTCGATGTCGTTCATGGCCGGGCCCGCTGTCGGTGGATTGCTGATCCAGTGGCTGACCGCCCCGATCGCGGTGCTGGTGGACGCCTTGTCGTTCGTGTTCTCCGCAGTACAGGTGAGCCGGTTGAAGGTCCCGCCGGGGGACGCTGACGGCGGCGAGGAATCGTTGCTTTTCAGGGCGCGGGCGGGGATGGGGTACCTGTTGCGGCATCCCTACCTGCGGGCGAGTCTGGGCTGTGCGACGACGGTGAACTTCTTCAACATGGTCGGGATGGCGCTGCTGGTGCTGTTCGCCAGCCGCAACCTGGAACTCTCCGCGGGGACGATCGGCCTCGCCCTCGGGATCGGCGCAACGGGCGGACTGATCGGAGCGCTCGCCGCCAAGCCGCTCGCCGAGGCGCTCGGCGCCGGTCGGCTGATCGCGATCGGCTCGGTCGTCTTCCCCGCGTCACTGGGACTGGTGGCACTGGCCGACGGACCTGTCTGGCTGCGGGCAGGCATCCTCGCCGCCGCCGAGTTCGTGGGTGCGTTCGCGGTGATGTGCTTCGACGTACCGCTGAACTCACTGCAGTCCGCGGTGATCCACGACCACATGCGCAGCCGGGTCGTCGGCGCGTTCAGCAGCATCAACTACGGCGTACGGCCGCTCGGCGCGGTGGTCGGCGGTCTCCTGGGCACCTGGCTGGGCGTCCGGGAGACCTTGCTGATCTCCGCCGCCGGCGGCCTGCTCGCCGTACTGTGGCTGCTCGGCTCCCCCATCATCCGGACCCGCGACCTGGCGGACCTGCAACCGCCGGAGCAGTGATCGCGATCAGTCCAGCTCGATCGGCTCGTCGAGCTTGGCGACCGTGCGGCGGAGCGGGATCTCCTTGATGAACAGGACGGCGATGAGGCCGACCAGGGCGCAGCCCGCGGCGATCAGGAAGATGCGGCCGGTGGCGTCGCCGTACGAGTGGCGGACGAGTTCGGCGAGCTGCGGGGGCAGGTGGTTGACGTCGAGCAGGCTGGTGCCGCCCGAGCCGCCGTCCTGCAGTTTGCGGGCCGCTTCAGCGCCGCCCGGACCGTGGAGCAGCCCCTCGATCATCAGGTTCTTGACCCGGCTGGCCAGGACGGCGCCGAGCACCGAGACACCGACCGCGCCACCGAGGTTGCGGAAGAAGGCCACCGAGGCACTGGACGCACCGATCTCGCTGACGTCCACGGTGTTCTGCACCGCGAGCACGAGGTTCTGCATCATGGCGCCCATCCCGATGCCCATCAGGAGCATGCCGAGGCCGACGTACCAGTACGGGCTGGTGTGGTCGATCGTGCCGAGCAGCGACAGGCCCGCGGTCAGCAGGACGCCACCGATGATCAGGTACCGCTTCCACTTGCCGAACCGGCTCACCAGTTGACCGGCTCCGACCGAGCCGATGAAGGAGCCGAGCATCATCGGGATCGTCAGCAGGCCGGCCTCGGTCGGGCTGTAGCCGCGGGCGACCTGGAAGTACTGGCCGAGGAACAGTGCGCTGCCGAACATCGCGACACCGACGGCGAGGCTGGCCACGATGGCCAGCGCGGTCGTGCGCTGCTTGACGATCTTGAGCGGTACGAGCGGCTCCGCGGCGCGGTTCTCGACGACGACAGCCATGATGCCGAACAGCAGCGTGCCGCCGACGAACAGTGCGGACTGCCAGGAGAACCAGCCGAAGTCGTGGCCGGCGAAGGTCACCCAGATCAGCGGCAAGCTGGCCGCGATGCTGATCAGCACCGCGCCGAGGTAGTCGAGCTTCACCCGGCGCTTGACGAGCGGGAGGTGCAGGTAGCGCTGCAGGATCACGAGGCTGATCACGGCGAGCGGGACACAGACGTAGAAGCACCAGCGCCAGCCGAGCCAGGAGGTGTCGACGATGACGCCACCGATGAGCGGGCCACTGACGGTCGCGACGGCCATCACGGCGCCCATGTAGCCGGAGTACCGGCCGCGGTCGCGAGGCGGGATCGCCGCACCGATGATCGCCTGGGCCAGCGCCATCAGACCGCCCATGGCCAGCCCCTGCAGGGCGCGAGCACCGATCAGGAACGGCACGTTGTGTGCCATCCCGGCGAGGGCCGAGCCGATCACGAACAAGATGATCGAGAGCTGCACGAGCAGCTTCTTGCTCACCAGGTCGGACAGCTTGCCCCAGATCGGGGTGGAGACGGTTGTCGCCAGCAAGCTCGCCGTCAGGACCCAGGTGTACTGCGTCTGGCTCCCTTCGAGATCGGCGATGATCGTCGGCAGCGCGTTGCTGACGATCGTGGAGCTGAGCATCGCCGTGAACAACGCGGCGAGCAGCCCGGCCAGGATCTCGAGGATCTCGCGATGGGTGAGTTCCGGCGCGGCGTGGGCGAGGGGGCCCGCGGGCCGGGTCTCGGTGACAGTCATCAATCTCCAGTAGTTCCAGTCGTTTCAGTTCGGGTACTTCGCGCCGGCGGTCGCCTGGCCGACGGCGGAGGCGACGCGGCGCAGTACTGCGGCAGCCGCGGCCATCTCGTCATCACCCCAGTCCGCCAGGGAGGCGCGAAGCTGGCGGGCGTATCCGGCGTACAGGGCTTCGAGCCGGGCGCGGCCGGCGTCGGTGAGCTGAACGAGCGACACCCGGGCATCGGCCGGATCGGGCCGACGACTCACCAGTCCGTCGCTCTCGAGTGCAGTCAGTTGCCGGCTGACCACCGAAGCATCGACCCCGAGCTTCCCGGCGATCTCCCCACCCCGCTGCTCGCCGCCCTTGGCCAGCACCTTCAACACACTCGCGTCGGCCCGCCGCAACCCGGCGTCAGGCCACAACTGCCGATGCTCGATACAGCGGACCGCCCGCACCAGCGAGCTGACCCCTTCGATCACATCCTGAGCCGCCACATCCCGCTCAACGTCCTGAGCTAGTTGCATAACCCAACTATATAATCAACTAGTTGGTTTCTGCAACCATATGGTCGGGAGGAAGCCTGCCGCGGGCGGCGGGCAGGACTAGCTGAGGTCGAGGTTCAGGCGGCTGAGGAGGCGGGCCAGGTCGGACAGGTCCGCGGTGTCCCAGCGGGCGAGGATGGCCCGGAATTCCGCCTGGCGTTGGGCCCGCATGGCGCCGAAGCGGGTGGCGCCGGTGTCGGTGAGGCGGAGGAGGCGGGCGCGACCGTCGTCGGGGTCGCCTACTCGTTCGATCAGGCCGAGCGACTCGAGGTGGCTGAGGCCCCGGCTGACGGTGGACTTGTCGAGGCCCAGCGCCTGCGCGACATCGGAAGCCCGCACCCCCGGGCGGCTCGACGTGGTGCCCAGCTCGATCTGGGAGATCAGGGCGTAGCCGGCCGCGTCCATCTCGGGGTGGACGCGACGGGCGAGCTGCATCTGGGCGGAGCGGGAGCGGCGGAACAGGTTCGACAGCTCGTGTTCGACGTCCGCGACCAGCTGCTGGTTCTGGTCAGTGACCATCCCGTTCACCGGACCACGATGCCGGCATCACGCAGGGCCTTCTTGACGTCCGCGATCCGCAGGTCGCCGAAGTGGAAAACACTCGCGGCCAGTACTGCGTCCGCTCCCGCCTCGACGGCCGGCGGGAAGTGTTCGGGCAGCCCCGCTCCCCCGCTGGCGATCAGTGGGACGTCCACCACCGCACGCACCGCCCGGATCAGCTCCAGGTCGAAACCCTGTTTGGTGCCGTCGGCATCCATCGAGTTGAGCAGGATCTCGCCCGCCCCGAGCTCGGCGCCGCGCCGGGCCCACTCGATCGCGTCCAGCCCGGCCGACTTGCGCCCGCCGTGGGTGGTCACCTCGAAACCGCTCGGCTGGCCGGCGGACCGGCGTACGTCGAGAGAAAGCACCAGCACCTGGTTGCCGAACCGCTTCGCGATCTCCGAGATCACCTCGGGCCGCGCGATCGCGCCGGTGTTGATGCCGACCTTGTCCGCCCCGGCGCGCAGCAGCCGGTCCACGTCGGCCGCCTCGCGCACACCGCCACCGACGGTGAGCGGGATGAACACCTGCTCGGCCGTCCGCCCGACCACCTCGTACGTCGTCTCGCGCGACCCCGACGAGGCGGTGATGTCGAGAAACGTCAGCTCGTCGGCGCCCTCGGCGTCGTACAGCCGGGCCATCTCCACCGGGTCACCGGCGTCGCGCAGGTCGGCGAAGTTGACGCCTTTGACCACCCGGCCGGCATCAACGTCGAGGCAGGGAATCACACGCACGGCGAGGCTCACGCGGAAAGGGTACCGAGTCCGGCGCGGCTGACCCGGCGGATGGGCCAAACTCGGACGGTGAAGATTCCCAAGTGGGGCCGCCGCAAGCCGGCCCCCGGGCTGGCCGCCGAAGCCGCCCGTACTCCCGGCGGCTGGGTCTACGAGATCGACGCGGACTGGGTCGACGACCCGGACGGATACGTGCCGCCCGAGGCGATCAAGGGCGGCTGGAAGGTCGACGACTCCGGCCAGCTCACCGACGAGTACGTCGCCAACGAGAATCACGGCCCGCCGCGGGACGATTTCAGCGCGCTCACCGAACCAGGCCACTGGCTCGGCTGGCTGGGCGACGACCCTGGCCAGACGGTGCGGGACAGCATCGAGCTGTCCCTGGCCGAGCAGGTCGTGGGAGCCAAGGTCGAGTGGCTGAAGGTGACCGCCGAGCCACAGTTCCTCACCGGCGGCAAACCTGACCCTGCCGATCCGGCGAAGGTCCAGGTGGTCCGGACCGGGCTGGCCGTGGAGTTCGCTCTCTCGGTCGCGCATCCCAAGGGTGGGCGGGACATCTTGACAGGCGTCTACAGCCTGGCCGTCGCCGGCATGGACGAGCCAACCGGCCGGGAGCGCTCCTGGCTCGACCTCGGCGCCACCATGGACCAGATCGGCCCACTACTGGAAGAACGCCTCTACTCACTCGACCAGGAAAACTAGTCGGAGAACCGCGGCGCGTGCGAGACGCGCCGCGGTCAACTCACTTCCAGGCGCGGCGCTTTGATCCGGCCGGTTGGACCGGGGCGGTTGACTCCCAGACTCGGCGCCAGCGGGCGGCGTCGGGGCCGGACTGTGATGGTGAGGCTCCGGCGGCGACCCGGCGACGGGCCTCCCACCAGGTGCTCGACTCCTCGTCCAGCAAGGCCGACACGGCCGCCGAGATGCGCGGCGCGAAGTCGCGGGCGCTCTCACCCTCGGCCGGGTACAGCGGGTCGCCGTACCGGACTGCGACGGTGGGACGACCCGGCACGGGCCAGCCGCGACCGCGCGGCATCGCGGCGAAGGAACCCTTGATGCCCACCGGAATCACCGGTACGCCGTGCTCGACCGCGATGTACGCCGCACCCATCCGGAAGCGCTCCATCCACCCGTCGGGCGACCGGGTGCCCTCGGGGAAGACGACCACGTTCCAGCCGTCGTCCAGCAGGTCACCCGGCGTCGAGCTGAGCTTGCCGCCACGGCGCTCGATCGGGAACGTGTTGAACACGATCGCCGACGCGGTCGCCCGCCACCACGTGTCGAAGAAGTAGTCGGCAGCAGCAGCGACAGCGGTCTTGCGGCGCATGTCGTCCGGCAGCGTGCAGAGCACCAGCGGCGTGTCCAGGTGGGACGAGTGGTTCGCCACGATGACGGCCGGCCCGTTCACCTTGCGCAGCGAGTCGAGCCCGCTGACCTGCGGGTTCACCTCGAAGCGCAGTACCGAGTTCAGCGCGCCCTTCTGCAGCACCTCGCGGACCGCGATCGCGGCCGGCGTCCGGGCCCAGCGGGTCGGGAAGACCGAGGTCTCCTTCTTCACCACGTACGGCTCGGCCGACCGCGGTACCTGCGGCCGCCGGCCCCAGCGCCAGCCGCGGGCCACCACTCGGACGTCCCGAGCGGTGTCGCGGCTGAACTTCACCAGGTTCGTCCCCATCAGCGGACGTCCGCGAGCAGGTGCGGTGGGTTGTGCAGGTAGGTGATCGACGGCGACCGGCCGACCGAGTGGCTGACCATCTCGAGCGCGTCCTGCAGCGTCGAGGCGGACCGGAAGCCCATCCGCTCGACCGTCTTGCGGTTGCCGCCGACCCAGACGATGTCGCCGCAGTGGTCCAGCGCGTGAGAGATCCAATACCACATGTAGAACGGGTGCACGCCGTGGTATGCGTACGACGTCCGGTACAGGTGGATGTACCACGGGTCCTCGGCGTACTGCTTCTCGAACTTCGCCTCGATGGTGGCCGGGTCGGTCGACTCCGACAGCACCTCCTCGAAGAAGTCCACGTACGACGGGTGGTGCAGCTGGCTGAACTCGTAGTCCACCGGGTGGTACAGGATCACCGCGCCGTCCTTGCGGACGACCGGGTTGCCCCGGTAGGAGTTGAAGTAGTAGCCCAGGCCCATGCAGGCGGCCAGGATCGGGTTCATCACCGAGTTCACGTTGTACGGGCCGACGAACGGCACGCCCATGATCGCGACGTCGGACTGGCCCTGCACCTCGACCAGGTGCTGCTTGTGCACGTTCTCGATGGTCTTCTCGTGCACCGGCTCGATCGAGCCCGCGTGGATCCCGGTCAGGCCGTAGTTCGACCGGACGTCGGTGAAGATCTTGTGCCGCACCTTGGCCGGGGCCAGGTCGAGCCCGCGCTTGGTGGCCAGCATCGAGGCCTGGTCCTTGATCGACCACTCCCACTCGCGCTTCTGCAGGAACTCCAGCGGGCCGCCGAAGATGTCGTTGTTCAGCGTGGTCTCGATCTGGAAGACCTTGACGTGCTCGGTCAGCACCGCGCCCATCCGCCAGGCCGAATGGTGCATCTTCGAGGCCTTGTGGTCCATGAACGACCGCGAGTGGATCATCGTGTGGCTGTTGTGGTGGTGCTTCAGCGACTTGTACGACGCCAGCCCGATCGACGTCGACTTGTGGCCGCCGTCCATCGCCACCAGGTTCACGTTCACGTAGACCAGCAGGTCGGACTCGGCCGCCCGCTTGGAGATCTCGACGTCCTCACCGTGCTTGGTCTGCCCCAGGTGGGTCAGGTTGTCGGCGTCCTCGGCATCGAAGTTGTAGAGCTTGCCGTCGGGGAAGAACGACCGGAAGACCCGCTCGCCGACGATGTCGCGCAGCTCGTTCGGGGTGAGCCGGCGGTGCAGCGCGTTGGCCGAGATCAGCTCGACGTCGTCGACGCCGGCGTCCGCGGCCATCGTCAGGACGGCCTCGATGACGCGCTGGCGGATGTCCGGCTTCTTCATCGGCGGCAGCGGCAGCGAGATGTCGTCGAACGCGATGGTCAGCCGCATCCCCGGCCGCAGCAGCTCCGGCAGCGGCTCGGACTCCAGCGGGTGCAGGAGGGCGTTCTGGATCGCCTCCTCCACGTCGCGGACCGGCGGCAGCGCCTCCGGCGGGTACACCACCCGGGTACCGAGCGGGAACCGCTCCAGCAGGAAGCCCTCACCGTTGTGCACGAGCAGCGGCGGCGTCCGGTCGTCCACCTCAAGCACAAACCCTGGCCGAGACATGTCAGAACCTCTCTCGTCGTACGTTCAACGGGCCCGTCATCAGGAAGCCCTCACATCGAAGGCGACCTTGACGGTCCCCAGGCGGCCGGCGGACTGCGCGTGGTCCAGCGCCTCACGCCACCGATACAGCGGGTACTTCGCCCCGACGATCCCGTCCAGCGGGGCCTTCGCGGCCATCTCCAGCGCGGTCTCGAAGGCGGGGCGCTCGTTCGGCTCCTCCCGCGAGGACGCGTACGTGCCGGTCAGCTCCAGCTCGCGGAACCACACCGGCGACAGGTCCGCACCCGTCGACGGCATCCCCGACAGGACGACCCGGCCACCGGCCTTGGTCACCCGTAGGACGGTGTCGATCGAGTCCTTGCTGCCGACCGCGTCGACGGCGATGTCCACGCCGCCGAGCAGGAACTCCTTGGCCATCTCCGGCTTCAGCCGGAAGGCGCCGGTGGCCCGGCGTACGCCGCGGAAGACCTCGTCGGGGGCGACCACGTCGCTCGCGCCGAAGGCCCGGGCCAGCTCACGCTGCTTGGGGTGCTTGGCCACGACGGTGATCCGGCCGGCCTGGGTCAGTTCGCGCAACGCGAGCGTCGCGAACAGCCCGACCGCTCCGGCGCCACTGACCAGGACTGACTGACCCGGCTCGACCTTCGCCTTGAGCGCGAGGTGCACGGCACACGCCAGCGGCTCGGTGAGCACAGCCCGCTCGTCCGAAAGATCATCCGGTACGGCGTACAGCTGGCTGCGGTGGGCGACCATGACGTTGCCCCAGCCGCCACCGGTGTCCTGGCAGAAGCCGGTCTGCAGTCCGGGCGCGACGTGGCCGACGGTGATCCGGTCACAGCGGTTCGTGTTGCCGGAAGCGCAACCCTCGCAGGCCTCGACGCCACGGGCCGCGCAGGTGAGGACCGAGTCCATGACTACGCGGGTGCCCTTGGGCAGGTCCTCGCAGTCCTCCAGCAGGACGCCGACGATCTCGTGGCCGGGCACGAACGGCATCGACACCATTGCCGAGAAGTACAGCTTGGTGTGGCCGGTGACCATGCCGAGGTCGGAGCCGCAGATCCCGGACAGGATCGGCCGGATCTTCGCCCAGCCCTCGCGGTCGGAACGCGGCTCCTCGATCGTGACGAGGCGCAGCGGGGCGGCCGGGCCGGTCAGGATGCCGGGGATCCGGCTTCCCATCGCCTTCGCCGCCAGGAACTTGGCCGGCGAACGGTACATCTCGAGCGCGAGCATCATCGGGCGTTCACCCCGGGGATCTCCAGACGCGAAGAGGTGGACGGGGTCTTCCAGTCGACGATCTGCCAGCGCGCGGCCCGGGCGGCCCGGAACAGCGACACGTCCGGCGAGACGGCGACCGGGTTGCCGACGGTCGTCAGCATCGGCAGGTCCGAGTGGCTGTCGGCGTAGGCGTACGACTTGGACAGGTCGATGTTCGTACCGCGGGCGCGGTGCTTGATCCACGCTGCCCGGGACTCGCCGACCAGCGGCGGCCCGGTCAGGAAGCCGGTGCACCGGCCACGGTCGTCGACGGCCAGCTCGGCCGCGACGATCTCGTCGAACAACGGCTCCAGCGGCCTGGTCAGCGGCCGGACCGCGCCGGTGATCAGGATGGTCCGGTGCCCGGCCGCCTTGTGCTCGCGGATCCGCCGGACGGCCGCGCCGCTGAGGCGTTCGAGCACGTGCTCGGCCAGCACCTCGTCGACAATCTTGTTCAGCTCTTCCAGGTCGGCGCCCTGGTAGCGGCGGTAGATCGTGCGCAGGAAGGTGCCGCGGTCCTTGCGCTCGGCCGAGATCAGCTTCGGCAGCTTGCGCAGCATCGCGCCGATCTCACCGACCCGCTGGTGGCTGTCCAGCTCGGGCAGCCGCATCCACAGGTAGGTCTCGATCACGTTCGAGGACAGCAGCGTGCCGTCCATGTCGAACGCGGCGATGATCTCGGCGTCGTCGGAGGGCTGCACCTTCTTGAGCGTGCCCGCGGACTCGGCCAGCGCCTTGTTCCGCTTCTTCCGGACGACGTCCAGCCGGCGCAGCGAGTCCGTCACGCTCGGGCAGTGCACTTCCTGCAGGTAGTGCTGCCAGTCCACGATCGAGGTGTCGCACCAGAACTTCTCCCGGTCGTCACCCTCCAGCGCGTTGTGCAGGGCCAGCACGTTGTCGTCGATGAACTGCAGCTCGGCCTGCGCGTACTCGGAGTACAGGTCCATGTAGCGGCGGAGGAAGTCGATCCGGCGCTTCTGGACGTCGAGCTCGCGGGCGTACTTGCGGGTGCGCTCGCCGCGCGGGACGTGCGTGATGATGTGGTCGGCGATCTTGTGCGCCTTCTCGCCGTACCGGAGCATGCTCTCGACCGAGTCGCCGCCGGGGAACTTCCAGACCGGCAGCCGGACCGCGCCGCGCTCGCCCAGGTCGAACGGGTGCTTGGAGAAGTACGCGCGCACACCGGCGTACAGCTGCTCGAAGGTCAGCGGGTTCCGGGCGCCGGAGCTGACGTGGTAGTACTCCGGCTTCGACAGCTCGGGCTCGGTCGCCATCACCGCGCAGATCGCGCCGACCACGTGGTCGACCGGGATGATCTCGACCACCGAGTCGGGGCTGGCCGGGAACTCCGGCAGCTCGCCGCGGCCGTAGGCCAGGATCAGCGGCTCGGCCATCTTGAAGCCCTCGATCCAGCCCGGGTGCGGGCTCTGCACCGCGGACTCGATGATGGCCGGCCGGACGATCGAGGTCGGCAGCTTGGCCGCGAACTCCTCGACCACGCGCTCGCCGAGCGCCTTGGTGAAGGTGTAGCAGTCGGTCCAGCCGAGGCTGCGGGCGCGCTCGGTGCCGGTCTCGACGAGCTTCTTGGCCACCCACTCGGTACGCCGGCGCTCGGTGTCGGCCGCCGCGGTCAGGTGACCGGCCCGGCGGTGCAGCTTCTCCGACTCCTTGCGGAACTTGATCAGCATCGCGGCGCTGCGGGAGGCCTCCTCGATCCGGGCCTTCATCGCCATCCCGGCCTCGGCCTCGGTCCGCCAGTCGACGTTGTGGTCGACCGGTGCCTCGGGGATCGCGCCCCGGCGGCGGCCGGCGGTGTAGGCGGTGGAGATGTGCACGTAGTGGACCGGGCGGCCGTCGCTCGCCTCGACGATGCGCTCGAGCAGGCTCTTGGTGCCCAGCACGTTGGTGGTGAACGCCTCGTGGATCGGCGGGTCGAAGGAGACGTCACCGGCACAGTGCACGACGATGTCGAGATCCTTCGGCAGCGCCGGTACGTCGGACAGATCGCCCTCGACGACCTCGACCCTGGCGGCGGTGAGCTCGGCGGCGTCGGCGTACGGGGTGCCCTCGCCGTAGAACGGCTTGAAGATGTCCTTCTTGAGCATCTGCGCCATCCGGTCGGTGCCCTTGAGGGAACCCTTCGGACGGATGATCGCGACCACGGTGGTGTCCGGCAGATCGCCGATCATCCGGTGCAGCAGGGCCTCACCGACGAAGCCGGTGACACCGGTGACCAGGACCTTCTTGCCTGCCAGCTTGTCGGCAAGACTCACTTGTCGCCTCCACGGGTGAGTTCGAGTGCCTCGGTGAGGGTGAACGCGCCGGCGTACAGGGCCTTGCCGACGATGACGCCCTCGACGCCGTCGCTCACCAGCGTGCTCAGCGCGCGCAGGTCGTCCAGGCTGGAGACACCACCGGAGGCGACGATCGGCTTCTCGGTGCGCGCGCACAGGTCGCGGTACAGGTCCAGGTTGGGCCCCTGGAGCATGCCGTCCTTGGTCACGTCGGTGACGACGTACCGCTCACAGCCGGCCCGCTCGAGCCGCTCGAGCACCTCGTAGAGGTCGCCGCCCTCCTTGGTCCAGCCGCGCGCGGCCAGCGTCCGGCCACGGACGTCCAGCCCGATCGCGACCCGGTCGCCGTACTGCGCGATGATCCGGTCGCACCACTCGGGATCCTCCAGCGCGGCCGTGCCGATGTTGACCCGGCGGGCGCCCGTCGCGAGCGCGGCCTCCAGCGACTCGTCGTCGCGGATGCCACCGGACAGTTCGACCTGCACGTCCAGCTTGCCGGTCACCTCCGCGAGCAGCTCGCGGTTGCTGCCGCGACCGAAGGCGGCATCCAGGTCGACCAGGTGGATCCAGTCCGCGCCGGCCTCCTGCCAGGCCATCGCGGCGGCCAGCGGGTCGCCGTACGAGGTCTCGCTGCCGGCCTCACCCTGCACGAGCCGGACAGCCTGCCCGTCCGCCACATCTACGGCGGGGAGCAGCACCAGGTATTCAGACATGGCCCACACCCTAGATGGCCGGTTCGCCGGTTTCGTAACCCACTGCCCTGCTGAGTCGTTGAGTTCCGATCTGTCGCAGCCAGACCAGTACCCATAGTGGTCCTAGCCAGTCGGCGGCGATTTGTAGGCTGCTGAGCATGACCACGGTGGATGAGCTGTCGCACGATCCGCACGGCTTCCTGGCGCGGGTGCGGCCGGTCGGCTGGAGTGACGCGCTGAACGGCTGGGTGGTCTCCGGGCGGGAAGCGGCGATGCGGGTGATGCGGGATCCGGAGACCTTCACTGTGGACGACCCGCGGTTCTCGACCGCGCAGGTGGTCGGGCCGTCGATGCTCTCGCTGGACGGTTCGGCGCATGCGGAGCACCGAGCGCCGTTCGAGCAGCCGTTCAGCCTGGCTCAGACACGGGCGCGGTTCACCGGGTTCGTCGAGGAGGAGACCGATCGGCTGGTGTCGGCGATCGAGTCGCTTGGCGTGGCCGACCTGCGGCGTACTGTCGCCGGGCCGTTGTCGGTCGCGGTGGTGGCCTATTCCCTGGGTCTCGAACGGACGGACGCCGCGACGGTGCTGGACTGGTACCAGGACATCTCTTTGTCGGTGAGCGGTGTCGCCGCCGGGCGCGCTGTCACGGCCGAAGGCGCCGCGGCCTTCGCCAAGCTGCACCAGCATGTTGCCGGAAGCATCGATCACGCCGACTCGCTGATCGCCGAGGCGGCGCACGCCGGGCTCGGGACGGACGAGGTGGTCGCCAATGCCGCGGTCCTGATGTTCGGCGGTATCGAGACCACCGAAGCGATGATCACCAACTGCCTGTGGCATCTCCTGACCAACCCGGCCCAGCTGGCCCTCGTCCTGGCCGACCACTCACTGATCCCCAACGCGATCGAGGAGTCACTCCGGCTGGAGCCCGCCGCGGCCGTGGTCGACCGCTATGCGACCAACGACGTCTCATTGGCCGGCGCCGAGATCAAGCGTGGCGACTTCGTCATCGTCTCGCTGGCCGGCGCCAACCGCGACCCGGACGTCTTCCCCGACCCCGACCGGTACGACGTACGCCGTGCCAACGCCCGCCGTCATCTCGCCTTCGCCAGCGGGCCGCACATCTGCCTCGGCATGCATCTCGCCCGGCTCGAGGCGGTCAGCGCGATCACCGCCCTGCTGACTCGGCTGCCCGGCCTCCAGCTCGAGCCGACCTCTCCCCCGCCGTACGGGCTGGTCTTCCGGAAGCCCTCGGCGGTCAACGTCACTTGGAAGGTCGCCTGAGGAGCAAGACGCCTGCGGGGAAGGCGGGGAGCTCACGGTCGGGGCCGGCTGCCGCATCCCGTTCGAACTCGGCGAAGCCGCGGTCGAGCTCGTCCTCGGCGATGTGCTCGAAGGTCGAGAAGGCCCGCACCTTCAGCCGCTCGTACGTCGCCCGCAGGGTCCGCGGCTCTGTCACGTCCACCCAGTGCGGCTGCTCCTCGGCAACGAGCCCCGCCTGCTCCGCCACGGCCCGGACCTCATCGAACGGCAGGTACATCGAGGCGTCCACCTCGCGTGCGCTCGGGAAGTACCGGTACCAGTAGAGGTTCGGCATCTGGTCGCCGAACTGGGTGCGCAAGATGACCACTCCCCCGGGCCGGAGTACTCGTCTGACCTCGCGCAGGCCCTGGAGCGGATCCGCCCAGTGGTGGATCGTCAGGAACAACCAGACCAGGTCGCACGACTCGTCGGCCAACGGGATCGACTCGGCCGAGCCTTCGAGGTACGTCACCGCAGGGTGCTGGGGTGCCTGCCGAAGCATCATCGTCGACGGCTCGACGCCGTACACCGGACCGCCGAAGGTCTCGGCCAGCGCGGGCGTGAACCGGCCGATCCCACACCCCAGATCCAGAACGGTCAGCGGCCGCCCGGTGGGCGCGAAGGCGACGGCGGTCTCCATCCAGGTGCGCAGACTGTCCGCCGGAAGAGCCCGGCCGCTTGCGTAGACCTGATGAAGCCGGTCGTCGTAGTCCACCATCAGCCGATCCTCTCGGTAGGAACGTAGCCGGTCTCCGCGCAGATCTTGGCGGCCTCGGCGGCCAGGTTCTCGGCTTCGCCGGGGTTTCCACTCCGGCGGCTCGCCTCGGCCAGCAGGAGCAGCGCGCGGCATTCGACGATCCGGTGGTGCATCTCCCGCGCCCGATCCCGCACCTGGAGAGCCAGCTCCTGTGCCGCGGACAGCTGCCCTTGGGTGAAGGCCACGGCGGCCAGGCCGAGCAACGCCTCGGTTTCGGTCCCCCGATGACTGAGCCGGGCCGCGATGTCGCGGGCCTCGGTGTGGTGCCGGGCCGCCTCGTCGTACCGGCCGAGGCCGAGGACGGCGGTCCCGAGCGCGTTGAGGGACGCCGCTTCGTGCCACTCCATCTCGTCCCGGCGGCTGATCCGCAAGGCTTCGACGGCCTTCGACTCGGCCTCGGAGAAGCGGCCGAGGTTGGCGTACAGCCAGGAGATCTCGTAGAAGCCCGCGACGGCGGGGCGGTCCGTCACCGTGAGGGCCGTGCTGAGGTCGGCTTCCGCCTCGGCGAAATATCCTTGCAGGCGAAGGGCTGCTCCCCGGTTGATCAGCGAGACACCGTCGCTCCGGTCCCCTGGCGCGAGCTCGAGTGCCTCGTTCGCGACGGCGACAGCGGAATCCAGCTCGCCGAGGTTGTAGTGGACGTTGCTGAGGCTTTGCAGTCCGGGCCCGAGCGCGTGCGTCATGCCGAGGTCGCGGAAGAGCTTGAGACCGCGGCTCAGCAGCTCGGCCGCTTCCACCGGCCGGCCGGCGTCGTCGACCGCCATCCCCAGATTGCACAGCAGGGCAGCCTCACCCAGCTGGAACCCGGCAGCGGCATAACACTCGCGCGCGACCCTCGACTCCGCCATGCCCTTTTCGAGATCACCGACGGTGTGCAGCAGGGTTGCCAGGCTGTGCCGCATCGCGCCCTCGCCGCCGACACTGCCGGCCGCCAAGGCGGCCTTGAGACCGGCTGTCGTGGTGTATCGCCAGGGCACGACGCGATCGGTGATCGCGAAGTAGTAGCGCAGCACATCCGCCAGTTGCCACGCGGTGTCGTACGGGCCGATCTCGGCGGCATGGTTGATGACGGCAACCAGGTTCGGTTCCTCGGCCTCGAGCCAGGCTTCGGACTGGTTGGCGTCGGCGAACGGGTTGTCGTCGAAAAGGCGGCCGGTCAGCCGGACGAAAGGCTTGAAGGAGAAGTCAGCGGCCGCGTCGGTGGTGCGCAGGTACCAGCCGGCCAGTCTCAGCCAGGCCTCCTCGGCACCCGGCTCGGATTCGGCGCAGGCCGCGGAGTAGAGGCGGATCAGGTCGTGCATCCGGTACCGGCCACGCTCGCGCTCGACGAGGTTGACAGTCACCAACGACTCGAGCAGTACGCCGGCCTCGCGCGGCGAGCAGTCGAGCAGCGCCGCGGCCGCGGGCGCGGTGAAGTCGCCGCCCGGGATGACGCCGAGCAGCGCGAAGAGGCGGCGTACCGGTGGTTCCAATGCCTCATAGGACAAGGCGAAAGCGGCTGCGACCGCGGTGTCGGGCTCGTCGCCGATCGCCAGGCCGGCCAGGCGATCGCCGCTGCGGAGCTCCCAGGCGTACTCCGCGATCAACTGGTCCGGCTGGCCTTTGAGCAGACCGGCGGCGATGCGGAGGGCCAGCGGGAGGCGCCCGCAGACCTCGGCGAGATCGACGGCGCCGGCCGGCTCGGCCATCACTCGCTCGGCGCCGAGCATGCCGGCGAGCAGATCGGTGGCCTCGATCGGGTCGAGCATCGCCAGCCGAGTGCCGCGGGCACCTACTGCGACGGTGAGGGCGGTGAGCTCGTTGCGGCTGGTGACCAGGACCGCGTTGCCCGCCGTACCGGGGAGCAGTGGGAGCACCTGCCGCGCGTCCTTGGCGTCGTCGAGGACCAGGAGGACGCGGCGATCGGCGAGGACCGACCGCAGCAGGGCGGCCCGGCGTTCGAGGTCGGCGGGGGTTTCGTACGGGTCGATCCCCGCCAGCCCCAGCAGTTCACCGAGTACGTCGAGCGGCTCGCGAGGTGACCCACTGGCGCCGGCCAGCCGGACATGCCACTGCCCGTCCGGGAAATGCGCTCTCAACTGGTGACCGATGTGAACGGCGAGCGCCGACTTCCCGACCCCTGGCGCTCCCGACACGATCGCGACGGGCATCGAACCGGTGTCCCGCAGCCTGGCGGTGATCTCGCTGATCACCTGGTCACGGCCGACGAAGTCGATCAGGTCCATCGGCAGCTGCCAGTGCGTCTGCCACCCGCCGCCATCCGTTGCCTGCGGCCCCTTTTCGGGACCGGCCGCCGGCACGTCACCGGCGAGGATCGCCTGATGCAGCCGGCGCACCTCGACGGCCGGCTCGACCCCCAGTTCGTCGGCGAGGATCTTGGTCAGCTCCCGGTACGCCGCCAGCGCGTCGGCCTGCCGGCCACTGCGGTACAGGGCGAGCATCAGGTGGATCCAGCTCCGCTCGCGCAGCGGATGCTGTTTGGTCAGCAAGGTGAGTTCGGCGATCACCGCCGCATGCTCGCCGAGTGCGAGCCGCGCGTCGACGAGCTTCTCCATCGCACGCAGCCGCTCCTCGACCAGCCAGTACCGGCTGGTGATCGACTCGACTGCGCCGTCCGCATCGCTCAGCAAAGGCACATCGCGCCACAGGTCGAGGGCGCGGGTGAGCAGGTCGGCGCGCTCGCGCGGCTCGGCCACGACCTCGGCCTCCGTCACCAACGCCTGGAACTCGGTGAGGTCGACCTGCTCCTCGCTGACCTCGATCCGGTAGCCACCGGGCACGGTCTTGATCAGCTCCGCCGCGGGTCCCAGCGCTGTCCGCAGCCTCGAAACGGCTGTGTGCAAGGCTTTCTCCGGACCGGTCGGCGGCTCGCCGGCCCACAGTTGCTCGATCAGCTTGTCGATCGTCACCACCGTGTTCGGCTGGACGAGAAGCGTGGTCAGCAAGGCGCGGAGCCGCTTCGCCTTGAGCGGCAGCACCACGCCGTCCACCCTGACTTCGGTGGCACCCAGCACGCGAAACCGGATCCGCGCTGTCATCGCGCCAGCCTAACGGCGCGAAGGTAGCCGGTCGCGGCGGCGACTTCGGCCGCTCTCGCGTTGTGCAGCTCGGCTTCAACGGCGTTGTTCGAGCGGCAGTGGGCCTCGGCCAGCAGACGGCTGGCCCGGGCCTCGATGATCCTGAGGTTCAGCTCCACGGCTTGGCTCAACACGTGGTGGCCGTGGTCGAGGGCGGCCGACAGGTCGTTGCGGGCCAGCGCGGCAGCGGCAAGACCCAACCGAGCCTCCGCCTCCGTGCTGTGATGCTTCAGCCGTACTGCGATGTCGAGCGCGGCCGCATGATTCTCGACGGCCTCGTCGTACCGGCCGGCCAGTGTGCAGGCGACGCCGAGCACATTGAGCGAGACGGCCTCGTGCCACTCCAGCCCGTCCCGCCGGCTGATCTCCAGCGAGATGGCCGCCTGCTCCAGCGCCTCGGCGGGCCGGCCGCGATCGGCGTACAGCAAGGCGACTTCGTAGTACGCGGCTACCACCGGCCGCTCGACCATCGTGATCGCCTGGGTCAGGTCGAGTTCGGCGTTGTCCAGATCGCCGAGCAACCGGTACGTCGCGCCGCGGTTGATCAGCGAGATCTGCTGCTGGAACGGGTCCGGGCTGACCTCCCACGACTCGTTCGCCGCCCGCATGGCGTTGTCGAGCTCACCGAGATTGCGGTACACGTCGCTGAGCGAATGCAGCCCAGGCCCAAGCCGGTCGGTACGCCCCAGGGCGCGGAAGATCTCGATGCCCCGGGACAGGTGATCGACGGCTCGCCCGAGCCGGCCCATCTCCAGGTTCGCCATCCCGGTGTTGCAGACCAGGGCCGCCTCCCCCATGCCGAAACCGACCTCGGCGTAGCACTGCGAGCCGGCGGTGTACTCCGCGATCGCCTTCTCGTGGTAGCCGGTGGAGAAGTTCAGCACGCCGAGGCTGTGATGCATCGCGCCCAAGCCACCCCGATCCCCGGCCGCAGCCGCCGCTCGGGCTCCCGCCTCCGCGAAGCGTCGCCATGGACCGATCCGGCGCCGGCGAGCGCAGTACTGCCGCAGTACGTCGGCCAGTTGCCACGCGGACTCGTGCGGGCCTTGGTCGGCAGCGCGTTCGACGACCGCGATCAGGTTGAGCTCCTCGGCTTCGAGCCAACTGCCGGCCTGAGCCGCGTCGGTGAACGGGTTCTCGTCGAAGAGCCGCTCGGTCAACCGGACGTGGGCCCGATGGGCGAAGTCGACAGCCGCGTCGGCGGTCCGCAGATACCAGCCGATCAGTCGCTGCCAGGCTGGGCCGGCCTCAGGTTCGACTTCGGCGCGACCGGCGGCGTACAGGCGGATCAGGTCGTGCATGCGGTAGCGGCCGCGTTCGCGTTGGACGAGGTTGACGCTGACGAGCGAGTCGAGCAGCCTGCCCGCCTCACGCGCTGGGCATTCGAGCAGGGCTGCTGCTGCCGGAGCGGTGAAGTCCCCGCCTGGAATCACGCCGAGCAGGGCGAACAGGCGTCGTACCGGCGGCTTGAGAGAGTCGTAGGACAAGGCGAAGGCGGCTGCGACCGCCGTGTCTGGCTCGTCGCCGATGGCCAGGCCTTCGAGGCGATCGCCGGTACGGAGCTCCTCGGCGTACTCCGCGATCGACTTGTCGGGATGGCTTTTGAGTAGACCGGCAGCGATGCGGAGGGCCAGCGGCAGGCGTCCGCAGATCTCCGCGAGGTCGTTGACGGCGGCTGGTTCGGCCGTCACCCGCTCGGTGCCGAGCATGCCGGAGAGGAGCGTGGTCGCCTCGGCCGGATCGAGCATCGCCAACCGGGTGCCTCGGGCACCGACCGAGACCGCCAGCGCGGTGAGCTCGTTGCGGCTGGTGATCAGCACGGCGTTGCCCGCCGTACCGGGGAGCAGTGGCAGTACCTGCCGGGCGTCTCGGGCGTCGTCGAGAACCAGCAGGACCCGCCGGTCGGCAAGCGTCGAGCGCAGCAGGGCAGCTCTGGGATCCAGCTCCTCGGGGATCGCCTGTGGTTCGAGGCCTGCCAGCCCGAGCAGCTCGGCGAGAACGTCGAGGGGTTCCCGGGGCGAGGAACTGGCACCGGCCAGCCGGACATGCCAGTGACCGTCCGGGAAGTGAGCCCGCAGCCGGTGGCCGATGTGAACCGAGAGGGCCGACTTCCCCACACCGGGCGGGCCCGACACGACGGCGACCGGCATCGCGCCGTCGTTGACCAGCCGGGTGGTGATCTCGTCGACCACCTGCTCGCGGCCGACGAAGTCGCTGATGTCCATCGGCAGTTGCCAGTGCGTGCGCCAGCCATCGTCGGCAGGTTGGGCAGGCGCGACCTGGCCGGCTGGGACCTCACCTCTGAGGATCGACTGATGCAGAGCCCGTACTTCGGTTGCCGGCTCGACTCCGAGCTCCTCGGCAAGCACAGCCGCCAGCTCCCGGTACGCCGCGAGCGCCTCGGCCTGCCTGCCACTGCGGTAGAGCGCGAGCATCAGGTGGATCCAGATGCGCTCCCCCAGCGGATACTCCTTGACGAGGACCGTCAACTCCGGGACCACGGCCGCGTGCTCGCCCAGCGCGAGTCTCGCCTCGTTGAGTTTCTCCATTGTCCGCAGGCGTTCCAGGAGCAGCCAGGGCCGGCCCTGGATCGATTCGGCCGCGCTGCCGCCGGCCAACGGAACGTCGCGCCACAGGTCGAGGGCCTTCGTGAGCACCCGGACACGCTCGCGGAGATCGTCGATGTCCTTGCCCTGCTCGACCAGCGCCCGGAACTCGGCCAGGTCGAACTGATCGTCGGCGACCTCGATCAGGTAGCCGCCCGGCACGGTGCGGATCAGCTCGGCGGCCGGACCGAGCGCCCCGCGCAGCCGGGAAAAAGCCGTGTGCAATGCCTGTTCAGGGCCCGCCGGCGGATCGCCCGCCCACAACGTGTCGATCAGCGCGTCGGGTGCGACCACCCGGTTCGCCTCGACGAGCAGCGCCGTCAGCAGGGCCCGGAGCCGCTTGGCCCGCAGCGGCACGACGACGCCGTCGACGCGCACCTCAGTGGGCCCGAACACCCGGAACCGCAACTGCTCCATACCTCGCCACCCACCTCCTGTGCGAGGACACTAGTGTCCTGAGTCGGACGTTCCTGCAGCAGCTCCGGTGTCCAGGTGCGTGCATCGCAAGGCGGAGAAGCGTCCTCGATGCGCAGCATCGTGGACGTTTCTCCAACGCCGCGAGGTGCGTGCCTGGGCGCCGGAGATGCGCAGGAACGTCCGACTCAGGACACTAGGGCATGGCGAGGTGATCAGTTCCGAATAACGCCGCCCGCGAGACGGACTGTCACAGCACTGCAGTCAGAGCACTGCGGTCAGGGCGCTGCCGTCAGGGCTTCTTGGCGACGCCGACCCACAGGCTGCAGCTGACGTCGGTGAAGATCCGGCGCTCGACCAAGTCCACGGTCTCCTCGTCCGGGTGCCAGCGGTAGGGCACCTCGAGACCCGGCTCGACCATTTCGAGGCCGGTGAAGAACCGCTCGATCTCCTCGCGGCTGCGCACCTGCGCGTCACCACCGTCGGCCTTGTAAACCTGGATCGCCTGCTCCCACATGGCCGGCGCGAAGTCCGGCGTGCAGTGGGAGAAGATCAGGTACGACCCGGGCGCCAGCGCGTCGACGAACTGCTGGACGATCTCGTAGGGCTTCAGCTCGTCCGGCAGGTAGTGGAAGACGCCGACCAGGCTGAGCGCGACCGGCTTGCTCAGGTCGAGCACGGTGCGGACCTCTTCGGAGTCCAGGATCGCCTGGGGGTCCGTGACGTCGGCCTCGAGGTAGGCGGTCTCACCCTGCGGCGAACTGACCAGCAGGGCGCGCGAGTGGGCCAGCACGATCGGGTCGTTGTCGGCGTACACGACACGTGCCTCGGGCACGATCTCCTGCACGACCTCGTGCAGGTTCGGGCTGGTGGGGATGCCGGTGCCGATGTCGAGGAACTGGGTGATGCCGCGCTCGGCGACGAACCGGGCGGCCCGGTGCATCCACATCCGGTTGGATTGGGCCGCGGTCCGGAAGCCCGGGAACGCCTGGAGCAGGTGATCGCCGGCCGCGCGGTCGACCGCGAAGTTCGACTTGCCGCCCAGGAAGTAGTCGTAGACCCGCGCGCTGTGCGGCACGCTGAGGTCAAGCCTGCTGTCGACTCCGGTCTCGTCGGTCTGGTCGCCCATCACTGCTCCTCGAAGATCTGCCCGTGCGATAGGTCGAATCGTAGCGGGCGAGCAACGGTCTGTAGGCGCCACCCGGGCGTTTGATCAGAAGCCGATCAAATCATGGCGTCAGTTCCAGAAGACGTCGTACGCGAGACGGAGGATCAGGGCGCTGACGACGACCAGGAAGATGACCCGGACGAAGCGGCTGCCGCGGGCGACGGCGGTCCGCGCTCCGAGCAGGCCACCGACCATGTTGGCCAGGCCCATGATCAGGCCGAGTCGCCACAGCGGGGCGCCGTGGGCGGCGAAGACGAGGATCGCACCCAGGTTCGTGGCGACGTTGGCGATCTTCGCCTTGGCGCTGGCCCGGAGGAAGTTGTAGCCCATCAGGCCGACCAGCGCGAAGATCAGGAACGAGCCGGTGCCCGGGCCGACCGCGCCGTCGTAGAACCCGATCAGCAGGCCGACCAGGCCGGCGGTGACGTAGTGGGCCCGGCCGTCGAAGCGCAGTACGGTCGCGGAGCCGAGGTCGGGTTTCACCCAGGTGTAGATCGCGACGCCGACCAGCAGGACGAGCACGATCGGCTTGAACCAGGACATCGGGATCTGGGTCGCCACCAACGCACCGCCCGCGGACCCCAGGGCCGCGAGAATGGCCAGTGGAAGCACCGTCCGGCGGTCCGGTCTGACCTTGACGCCGAAGGTGACCGCGCTGGTCGTCGTACCGAAGAGTGAGGAGATCTTGTTGGTGGACAGGATCTGCGCGGGCGAGGCGTTCGGCAGACCGAGCAACATCGCGGGAAGCTGGATCAGCCCACCTCCCCCGACGACGGCATCGACCCAGCCGGCCGCGAAGGCCGCGATCACCAGCAGAACAATGGTCAGAACGGAAACATCAGGCACAGCGGCACCACACACAGGGGGCACAGGGCCGTTGCAGGAGGACGGTCATGACGACCATTGTTCAGTAAGGCCATTGTTCCGCTCTACCCTTACCGGATTCGGCGCCGCTTGGAGGCTCCCGTGGAAGACGTGACACCGCCCATCCAGGAACGGATCAGCTCGAGTTTCGGGCGTCAAGGGCTGATGGCTCACCTGCGTGCGCGACTGAGCCACATCGGGCCGGGGCGCGTGCACATCCAGCTCCCGGCCCGCCCTGAGGTGACCCAGCAACACGGCTACTTCCACGCCGGCGCAACCAGCTCGATCGCCGACAGCGCGGGCGGGTACGCGGCCTTCACCTTGTTCCCTGAGAACAGTTCGGTGCTCACCGTGGAGTTCAAGATCAACCTGCTCGCGCCCGCGGAGGGCGAGCACCTCGAAGCCATCGGCCAGGTCCTGAAGTCTGGCCGCACACTGACCGTCTGCCAGCTGGAAGTCTTCGGCGTACAAGGCGACCAGCGAACTCTGGTCGCCGTCGGCCAGCAAACCGTCATGTGCATCCACAACCGAGCCGACCACTGACCCCCGAGAGTTGACCTTCACACCGCGTCAAGGCTCACCCTGAAGCCATGTTCACCATCGGAGACTTTGCCGCCTTCGGCCGGGTGTCGGCGCGGATGCTGCGGCACTACGACGAGCTCGGGTTGCTCCGGCCGGCTGTCATCGACAGCACCAGCGGCTACCGCTACTACAGCGCCGACCAGCTGAAGCGGCTGAACCGGATCATCGCGCTCAAGGATCTGGGCTTCACCCTGCGGCAGGTCCACGACATCGTCGACGCCAAGATCGGTCCGGAGGAGCTGCGCGGCATGCTGCGTCTCCGCCGGGCAGAGCTCGAGGCGCGGCTGGCCGATGACGCGCTGCGGCTGGACGCCGTCGAGGCGAGGCTCCGCATCATCGAGAGGGAGGGTCACATGTCAACCGACGACGTCGTCCTGAAATCGGTACCGGCGGTCCGGGTCGCCGAGCTGTCTGCCACCGCCGCAAGCTACGACGGGGCGGACATCGGTCCGGTCATCCAGCCCCTGTATGCGCAGGTCTGGGAGCGGATCAACGCCGCCGGGGTGAAACCGGCCGGGCCACCGGTCGCCTACTACGAGAAGACCGAGGGCGACGCGGTGGTCGTCCACGCCGCCGTCACCGTCGACGCGGCCGAGCAGGGCGGCGCCGACTTCCAGGTGCTCGATCTGCCGGAGCTCCCGACGGCCGCCACCATCGTCCACCAAGGCTCGATGGACCGGGCGGACGAGAGCATGCAACAGCTGGCCCGCTGGATCGACGACGGCGGCTACCGCAGCGTCGGCTACGCCCGCGAGGTCTGCCTCGCCTTCGACCCGGACAACCCGGACAACTGGGTGCACGAGTTCCAGATCGAGGTCGCCCGCCCCTGACCAGAAGCTTGCCGAGCCCCGGACCGTCTGAAACGACGGTTCGGGGCATTCGACACGCTACTGACCAGATCGCGCGGAGCGAGGCGCCGATGACACCACCCTCCGGCTGCAAGCCTGCACGAACTGATGCACGACGGTCGTCACCTGCCCGGCGTGCCTTGTGGATCGCCCTGCTCACCGACCCGACCACGTCGCCGGCGAGGGCGAGCAGGCCACTGAGCAACCCAGCACCGCACGCGCGACTCACCGATCCACAACAGCTGCACTCACGGCGCCGGCCGCCTCAACCTCCAGCGTGCCACCGGCACCGGCCTCAGGAGGATGGTTGGAGGCACCGCCACGCGGGCCGGCGCCTCCAGTGCATGGTGGCGCCGCTGCGTGGGCCGGCGCCTCCAGGGTGTGGTGGCGCCGCTGTGTCGGGCGACGCCTCCAGGGGATGGTCAGCTGCGGACGACCGAGACCAGGTGGTCGACGATGTCGGCGACCGGGACGTCGGTGCGGTCGCCGGAGCGGCGGTCCTTGACCTCGATGGTGCCGTCGGCCAGGCCCTTGCCGACGACCGCGATGGTCGGGATGCCAAGCAGCTCGGCGTCCTTGAACTTCACGCCCGGCGACACCTTCTCCCGGTCGTCGTACAGCACCGACAGACCCCGCGACTCCAGCTCGGCGGCGATCGACGCCGCCTTCGCGAACAGCTCAGGATCCTTGCCAGTGGCAACCAAGTGGACATCCGCCGGCGAGATCTCGCGCGGCCAGATCAGCCCCAGCTCGTCGTTGTTGCCCTCGGCGATCGCCGCCACCGCCCGCGTCACGCCGACGCCGTACGACCCCATCGTGACCGTGACGAGCTTGCCGTTCTGGTCCAGCACCTTGAGGTCCAGCGCCTCGGCGTACTTCTTGCCGAGCTGGAAGATGTGGCCCATCTCGATCCCGCGCGCCGTCGCCAGCGGACCCGAACCGTCGGGCGCCTCGTCGCCGTCGCGCACCTCGGCGGCCTGGATCGTGCCGTCGGCGGTGAAGTCGCGGCCGTACACCAGGTTGATCACGTGGTAGCCGGTCTTGTCCGCACCGGTCACCCAGGCGGAACCCTCCGCGACCCGGGGGTCGAGCAGGTACCGGATCTTGGCCGCGTTCTCCGCGCCGAGCACGCCCGGGCCGATGTAACCCTTGGCCAAAGCCGGGTTCTTCTCGAAGTCCGACTCCTCGAACGCGACAACCTCGGCGGGCTCCACCTGCGCACCCAGCCGCTTCTCGTCGATCGCCCGGTCACCCGGTACGCCGATCGCCAGCGGCTCGCGCGTGCCGTCGGGGTGGACGACCATCACCAGCACGTTCTTCAACGTGTCCGCGGCGGTCCACTCGCGACCGTCGGTGCGGGGGTGCTTCGCGTTCAGCGCGTCGACCAGGGTCTCGATGGTCGGCGTGTCCGGCGTGTCGACCACCTCGGCCGCGGGCACGCCCGACGCGTCGACGGGCGGCGCCTGCGGCACCACGACAGCCTCGACGTTGGCCGCGTAGCCACCGGGCGAGCGGACGAAGGTGTCCTCACCGTTCTCGGCGATCGCGAGGAACTCCTCCGACCGCGAGCCACCCATCGCACCGGACATCGCCTTGACGATCACGTAGTCGAAGCCGAGCCGGTCGAAGATCTTGACGTACGCCTCGCGATGCGCCTCGTACGACGCCGCCAGGCCCGCGTCGTCGACGTCGAACGAGTACGAGTCCTTCATCACGAACTCGCGCCCGCGCAGCACGCCGGCCCGCGGCCGCGCCTCGTCGCGGTACTTGTTCTGGATCTGGTAGATCGACAGCGGCAGATCCTTGTACGACGAGTACAGGTCCTTCACCGCGAGGGTAAACATCTCCTCGTGGGTGGGACCGAGCAGCATGTCGGCGCCCTTGCGGTCCTTGAGCCGGAAGATGTTCGGCCCGTACTCCGTCCAGCGGCCGGTCGCCTCGTAGGGCTCGCGGGGCAGCAGCGCCGGGAAGACCAGCTCCTGCGCGCCGATCGCGTCCATCTCCTCGCGGACGATCTTCTCCACGTTCCGCAGCACCTTCAGGCCGAGGGGCAGCCAGGTGTACATGCCGGGTGCGGTACGACGGATGTAGCCGGCCCGGACCAGCAGCCGGTGGCTCGGGACCTCCGCGTCCGCCGGGTCCTCGCGAAGGGTGCGAAGGAACAGCGACGACATGCGCAGTATCACGGGAGTCTCCAAGCAAGTGAACAAGTGGACGAACTACTGACGGCAAAGAGGATATCCGGCCGCGCCCAGTGCTCTCACCACTTTTCCACAGGTCTACCGCCCGACCACGCACCGCAGCGGGGTCAGCGACCCTCGCGGGAGGCCTTCAGCGCGGCCCGGATGAGCGGGATCTGCAGCGGCAGCCGGGCGAAGCCGATCGCCTTCGCCCGCGGCGAGCCCTTGCGGTTCAGATCAAGCGCCATCTGCACATTCGCCGGGAACACGGCCGCCAGCAGACCCGCGCTGAGCAGGCCCGCGGTCCGCCGCGTCCGAGGATGGAGCAGCCCCGCCGCGCAGGCGATCTCAGCCACGCCCGAGGCGTACACCAGCTCCTTCTTGCGCGGCAGCTGCCGCGGCACGATCCGCTCGAACGGCTCCGGCTTCACGAAATGCAGCACCCCCATCACGCCGAACATCACTGCCAGCCCGGTGGTGCTCCTGCTCCGTGTGCTCATGCCGATGACCCTAGCGGATCGTGTTACCCACGGGTAAGGAACCTACGGAAGCTTCCCGTACGGCGTCGCGGCAGCGCGGGCGGCGTACAGGAGAGCGGGCTTCTGCGCCGGCCACAGCGTGTTCGTGAAACAGGTGTACGACGGGAAGAAGCCGGCACAGCTGCCCGAGTCCGGCCCGATCTCGAACGTGTACGACGGCACGCCCCGCGTCCCGTACAGCCAGTCGTCCGTCGCGCCCGGCGCGAAGTACCCGACCCCGGCGTCACCCGTGGTGACCGGGAACCCGTTCAGCGCACCCATCTTCTTGCCCAAAGCAACCAACGCGGCACGATCCGGCGCCGGCGTGTTGGTGTAGCTGTACGGCGCGAGGATGTCGTTGCCGAAACTGTGCAGTGTCAGGAAGACGCCAGTGGTGTCTGCCGCGGCAGGCTCCCCGACCTCACCTTTCGTATCGGGGAAGATCTTCTCCAGCAGGCCTTGTACTGCGATCGTCTCGGGCTCGGACACCGCCTTCGTGCCGGGATAGGTCTCGTCACACGGGCCGCCCTGCTGGACATCCCATTGGAAGTTCGAGTTGCGATTCAGGTCCACACCCGCATCGCCGGCCGGGCAACCGCCGGTCGAGTTGTTGACGTTCTTGCGCTGCATCACCGGTTCGGTCGGATTGGCCGCGACCACGTCGACCCCGTCCGGGTTCGCGATCGGGATCACCCACAACTCCCGGGTCTCCAGCAACGAGGTGATCTCCGGGTCGGTCCCGTACGACGTCACGAGCAGATCGATCCACTGGTACGCGATCTCGCCGGTCGCGATCTCCCGCGCGTGGATCTGCGTGAGCAGGACGAACTTCGGCTTCTTGCCGGTGCTGTCCAGCGCGCAGTCGCCGCTCGTGCGTTTGGTGATGCACAGAGCCTGGATGTCGTGCCCGCCTTGGCCCTTCGTCTTCTTCCACGAGTCGCCGATGTCGTACAGCTTCACCAGGTCGGGGTGGGCAGCCGTCACGGCCGCGTTGTGCTGCTCGTGTGCTGCCGTGGTGTGGTAGCCGCCGTAGTACGTAGTACCGGCTGCATCTGAGGCGGAGTGGAGCACTGGCTGGTAGACGTTGCCGGTCTTGCCGACGACCACGCCGCGATCGCGGAGGCGGTCCACCTCAGCCGGCGTCGCCACAACGGTCGGGCGGGAGCCGTGGCCGTGGCTGATGTCGTAGCCGTCGCGGATCAGGTCGGCGACAGTCAGGCCGGCGGGCAGCTTGAGCGAGTAGTAGGACGGTTTGGGGTTGTCTGCAGACGGCGTGGCGGCCGAGGGGCCAGGGGCAAGACCGGCGACGGCCACAGCGACGGTGGCCAGTGCGGCCAGTGACACAGCAACTCTTCGCATTCACGTTTCCTTCGGCTGGGCGGGGCGGCGCTGCCGATCAGCAAACCTCACCAGTGGTCACTGCAGCATCACAGTGAGCGCTCAGCCTCAGAACAGGATCGTCGCGAAGGTCTCGATGGTCCGGAAACCGACTCGCTCGTACGCCGCCCGCGCGGGCGTGTTGAACGCGTTGACGTAGAGCGTCACCACCGGCGCGATCTGCCGCGCGAGCTCGACGACGGCCGCCATCCCCGGTGCGGCCAGCCCCTGACCACGTCGCTCCGGATCCACCCAGACGCCCTGGATCTGGCAGACGCCGGTCCCGACCGACCCGATCTCGGCCTTGAAGACCACCTTGCCGTCCTCGATCCGCGCGAACGCCCGGCCGGCCCGGATCAGCTCGGCGACCCGCGACCGGTAGAAGGTGCCGTCCGGCCCGGTCTGCGGCGGTACGCCGACCTCCTCGGTGTACATCGCGACGCAGGCCGGGTACAGCACCCCCAGCTCGACCGGCTCGACCTGACGGACCAACGGGTCGGGCGCGATCGCCGGCGCGTCCTCGATCACCATGAACGGCTGGTCGTCGCGGACCTCGCGGGCCGGACCCCACTGCGGCTCGAGCGCCGCCCACAGCTGGTCGACGGCCCGGGCCGGCCCGAGGATCTGGAAGCAGTTGCGGCCACGGCGCAGTGCGTACGCCGCGAACGCGCGCAACGCGGCCTCCCCCGCACCGACCGGCACCATGTTGCCGCCGGCATGACACAGCGCCTCGATCTCGCCCTTCTCGACGTAGCCCCACACCTCGGCACCACGGCGCGGATCGAGCCCGGAGGCCTGCACCAGACTGTCCACGAAGACGTTGATCACCGGATCACGGGCGATGACGGCCCTCGCTGCTGAGAGGTCGCGAGGACCCAGTACCCGTACGCCCACGCCGCAGAACCTAGCCGATTTCGGCCGCTCAAGCGTGCAACGGGTCGTGCGCCGCCGCGATTCGCCGCAACGGCGAGGTCCAGGCGACCCCGACGGCGACGAAGCCGAACGCGCCCATCAGCACCATCGCGGGCCGGACGCCGAGCTGACCGCTGACAGCTCCCGCGACGATCGAGCCGAGCGTCCAGCCGACTCCCCAGGACAACATCCGGCCCGCCGTGTTGACCCGCCCGAGCAGGTGCTCCGGCGTCACCTGCTGGCGATAGGACACGGCGTTGACGATCACGAGCATGTACGCCGAACCCCAGACCAGCAACGCCATCGCGGCCAGCGGCCAGGTCGGCATCAGTGGCGTGATGATGCTCAGGACGGCGGAGACGGGAAGTGCGTAGAGCGTGATCGCCGCCGCGGGCATCCGTCTCACCAACCGAGGCAGAGCGATCGCCGCGATCAGTCCGCCGATCCCCCACGCGCCGAAGACCAGGCCGAACCGCAGCCCCGAAGTACCGACCTCCAGGACGCGGTCGGACCAGACGACCATCAGCGCGACGAACCCGCCGCCCGCGAAGGACTGCAGTGTTCCCACCATCGTCATCGTCCGCACTCCGGCGTGGCCGGCGAGATACCGGACGCCCTCGGCGATGTCTGCGAAGACGACCCGTGCCCGCAACGGCGGCCGGCCGGTCCGCTGCTCCGACATCGCCCGAACGATGCCCCGGATCGCCATCGCCGACGCCACGAAACTCAACGCGTCCAGCGTCAGCAGGGTCGCCGGGCTGAGCACGGCCAGCGCCATCCCGGCCAGCGGCGGTACGAACAGCTCGATCAGACTCGACGCGGTCCACACCGCCGCGTTGGCCTGCGCGACCTGGGCCCGCCCGACGAGGACCGGCAGCGCCCCGAAGTTCGCACCGTCGAAGAACGTGTAGACCGCCTGGACGACGAAGCCGGCCACGAGCACGTGAGCCACTGACAGGATGCCGAGCAGGTGCGCCAGCGGGATCGAGCCGATCACGACGGCGTTGACGAGATCCGCTGCCACCATCACTCGCCGGCGATCCCACCGGTCGGCGAGCGCCCCGGCGAACAACCCGGTGAGCAGATACGGCGCTGCTTCCAGAGCCGTGACCAGCGAGGTCAGGAATGGCGACCCGGTCAACCGGTAGACCAGCACCGGCAAGGCAACGGCAGTCACCATCGATCCGGTGATCGAGAGCGCCCGCGCCTGCCAGTACCGCCGGAAGTCGGCGTCGTCCCGCAGTCGAGTGGTCACGAGCTCATGCCCCGCGCACCCGCACCAACTGACCGTCCGGATCCACCACGGACACCTCGCCGTCGCCCGGCTGCGCGGCGTACCCGGAGGCCGCCAATCGTCCGGCAACCTCGCCTAGATCTTCCGCTGTGGTCAATTCGATCTGTACGTCGAAATCCGTCGCGGCCCGGAATCGCACCGGGCCTACTCCGAGCGTGGTCAGCAGCCGCTCCCAGCCGGCCTGGTCCGAGACGCCGAGTGATGGGGTGACCGACCAGCGCGGGTCCGGGTCGGACTTGTGCAGCTTGTAGCCGTAGAGATCGTCTCTGCGGTCGTCGATCCACAGCTTGGTCCCGTCAGGCCCGCTCGCCGTGAGCACCCGCCCGAAGGCCTCGTCGAAGATGCTCGCATCCTCGTAACCAGCCGCCACTAGCCGGTCTTTCAACTCCTCGATGTCGTCGGCCTCGAACGCCAGCGTGGTCGACCCGGGGTCCGCCCCGGCGTCGCTGCTGGCCGCGTCGTGCAACGCGATCATCCCGCGCCCGGCGACCAGCTCGACCCAGCCTCCTCGCTCCGACTCGATCCGGGACCGCAGCCCCAGCGTCTCCAGGAACGCCCGCATCGCCGGCACGTCGTCGGTGAATCTCAGCGGGCGGATCACGACCTCGTTCATCCTCGCGCCTTTCCGTGCTTGTCCAGGTACGCCGTCAGTGCCTGCTCGACCAGCGCCGACAAGCTCACGCTCTCGTCGATGGCGTGGTGCTTGATCCGGCGGATCAGCTCCGGTGGCAGGTAGACGTTGAACTGCGCCTTCTTGGCGGCTTCTTCGGCCATACCTAGGATGCTAGCAATCTAGCCTCCGGATGAACAAGACCCCCTGGCCAGTGGTGCGGCCAGGGGGCTGTTGGTCAGACTGCGGTCAGGAGGGCGTCGTCGAGTTCCTTGAGCAGCTTGGCCTTCGGGCGGGCGCCGACCACGGACCAGATCAGCTGGCCGTGGTGGAACATCATCAGCGTCGGCAGCGCCATCACGCGGTACTTCGAGGAGATCGCCGGGTTCTCGTCGGAGTTCACCTTCACCACGGTCAGCCGGTCGGCGCGTTCGGCGGCGACCTGCTTCAGGATCGGCACGATCTGGTGGCACGGCGGGCACCACTCCGCCCAGAAGTCCACCAGCACAGGCTTGTCGGCCCCCAGCACCAGTTCGTCGAAGTTCGACTCGTCGGCCACGAGTAGTTCGGTCATACCTTGGTCCTCCAGTTCTCGGCATCGGTCAGGAGGTCGGCGAGTTTCGCCCGCAACTCGGTCAGCTCGGCGATCCACCGGTCGACCTCGGCGATCCGCGTCCGGTACGCCGTCAGCGACGCCGGGCAGACGTCGGCGCGATCGTTGCCGGCCCGCAGGCACTCGATGAACGGGTAGGTCTGCTCCGCGGTGAGCCCGAGCGACAGCAACGCCTTGACCTCCCGCACCACGACCACGTCCTCGGCGCTGTACGTCCGATACCCGTTGGGTTCCCGCCGAGGCTTCAGCAGCCCCTGCGACTCGTAGTACCGGACCGCCTTGATCGTCACTCCGGCCGCGGCCGCCAAGTCACCGATGTGCATCCCGCCTCCTCGTCCCCGACGCTAAACCCTGCCCCCAGGGTCAAGGTCAAGCCAGACTATCCCCATGCACCTCGGCACCTTCTTCCATGACCAAGACCTGGATCTGTCCGGGCCGACCATCGAACGCACCGCGGTCCGCGGAGTGCTCCTCCGCGACCACAAGTTGCTACTCCTCGCCTCCCGGCACGGCGACTACAAGTTCCCCGGAGGCGGCGTCGAGGCGGGTGAGACGCACGCCGCTGCGCTGCAGCGCGAGTACGTCGAGGAATGTGGGTTGCCCGGCGTCGAGGTCGGGGAGGTGCTTGGCGAGACCGTGGAGTACCTGCGCGCCATCGAGCCGGCGTACGAGGTCTTCAAGATGACCTCGCACTACTTCCGCTGCAGCAGCCGGTCGGACCTTGGTGCAGCGCAGCAGCTCGAGGAGTACGAGGCAGAGCTCGAGCTGGAGCCGTGCTGGGTCACCGTCGAGGACGCGCTGCAGGCCAACCGCGCGGTCCTGGCGGGTGGTGTCGGCGTGATGCGGTGGCTGGTGCGGGAGACGCGGGTGCTGGAGCTGCTGGTCAGGTGAGCTCGGCCTGGAGCCATTCGCCGAGGACCCTGGCGCTGGCGTCGACCTGGGCCGGCCAGTCCATCGCGGCTTCGTCGGCCGAGTCCGAGACGTGCTTGACCAGCCGGACCGGTACGCCGAACTGGCGGCAGGCGAACACCACGCCGTACGCCTCCATGTCGACCAAGTGGGCCCGCTCGGCGAGGCGAGCCCTGATGACCGGGTCGGTGACGAACACATCGCCCGACGCGAGCACTGTGCCGTCGCCGCCCTCGACCTGCAAGGACTCCCGCGGATCCAGTCCGAGCGCCCGGATGGCCTCCGCGTTCAGGTCGTGGTTGATCACTTCACTCGGCAGGTAGAGCCCGGTGAGTCCGGCGCGCAGCGCTCCCGTAGTACCGACGTTCAGCACCACCAGGTCCCTGGTGTCCCGCTCCGCCAGCGCCTTGGAGACAGCCACCGCGGCCGCGGTCTTCCCGATCCCCGTCAGCAGCACCGGAATGCCTTCCGGCACGTACTTCGCCTCGGCCCGGAAGGCACTGACCACCAGATACTCCGTCACGCGGCGAGAGTACCCGCCGGCCGATCAGCTGACGGTGACGGTGGGCTCGCCGCCTTCGACGCCTTCGCCCATCTCCTCGGCGATCCGCATCGCCTCTTCGATCAGCGTCTCGACGATCATCGACTCGGGCACCGTCTTGATCACCTCGCCCTTGACGAAGATCTGGCCCTTGCCGTTGCCGGAGGCAACACCGAGGTCGGCCTCGCGGGCCTCGCCCGGACCGTTCACGACGCAGCCCATCACGGCGACCCGCAGCGGCACCTCCATGCCCTCGAGCCCGGCGGTGACCTGCTCGGCCAGCGTGTAGACGTCGACCTGGGCGCGACCGCAGGACGGGCAGGAGACGATCTCCAGCTTGCGCTCCCGCAGGTTCAGCGACTGCAGGATCTGCAGGCCGACCTTGACCTCCTCGACCGGCGGCGCGGACAGCGAGACGCGGATCGTGTCGCCGATGCCCTTGGCCAGCAGGGCGCCGAACGCGACCGACGACTTGATCGTGCCCTGGAACGCCGGGCCGGCCTCGGTGACGCCCAGGTGCAGCGGCCAGTCGCCCCGCTCGGCCAGCATCTCGTAGGCCTTCACCATCACGACCGGGTCGTTGTGCTTGACCGAGATCTTGAAGTCGTGGAAGTCGTGCTCCTCGAACAGCGACGCCTCCCAGACGGCCGACTCGACCAGCGCCTCGGGGGTCGCCTTGCCGTACTTCTTCAGCAGCCGGGGGTCCAGCGAGCCCGCGTTGACGCCGATCCGGATCGAGGTGCCGTGGTCCTTCGCGGCGGCCGCGATCTCCTTGACCTGGTCGTCGAACTTGCGGATGTTGCCCGGGTTGACCCGGACCGCCGCGCAGCCGGCCTCGATCGCGGCGAACACGTACTTCGGCTGGAAGTGGATGTCGGCGATCACCGGGATCTGCGAGTGCTGCGCGATCTCGGCCAGCGCGTCGGCGTCGTCCTGGGACGGGCAGGCCACCCGGACGATGTCACAGCCGGCCGCGGTGAGTTCCGCGATCTGCTGCAGCGTCGTGTTGACGTCCGAGGTCAGCGTCGTGGTCATCGACTGCACAGAGATCGGAGCGTCGCCACCGACCAGCACCTTGCCCACCTTGATCTGGCGGGTCTTGCGGCGCGGGGCGAGGGTCGGCGGAGGCAGCGCGGGCATGCCCAGGGAGATGCTCATTTTTCCTTTGTCCGTTGGAGTTTCTTAGCCGTTGAAGAGCTTGATCGGGTTCACGATGTCGGCGATGACGAGCAGCACGCCCATCACCACGATGACACTGGCCGCCACATAGGCGATCGGGAGCAGCTTGGCCACGTCGACGTAGCCGGGATCGGGCCGGCCGAACAGCTTCGCGAACCCGCGCCGGATGCCCTCCCAGATCGCGCCGACCATGTGGCCGCCGTCCAGGGGCAGCAGCGGGATGAAGTTGAACAGCGCCAGGAAGAGGTTCAGCGAGGCGAGCAGCAGGACCAGTGACGAGCCCTTCTGGCCGACGGTCAGGTCGCTGGACGCCACCTCGCCGGCCACCCGGCTGGCGCCGACGATGCTCATCGGGCTGTCCTGCTCGCGCTCGCCGCCGACGATCGCCTTGGCCACGCCGACCAGCTTCTCCGGGAAGCGGCCGAGCGCCTGGACGGTGCCGACGGTCATCTCGCCCATCTTGTTGACGACGAAGCCGAAGTCCTGCCGAACCACCTTCTGCTCGGGTGAGACGCCGAGGAAGCCGACCGAGACGAACTTGTCCGAGCCGGGCTTCTCCACCACCTGGTTGACGATGGTGTTGGTGGTCAGCGTCTGCTGCCGGCCCTCGCGCTCGACCACGATGGTGGCCGGCTTGTCGGTGTTGGCGCGGATCAGCGGGGTCAGGTCGTCCCAGCTGTCGATCGGGGTGCCGTTGAAGGACAGGATCTTGTCGCCGACCTTGAACCCGGCGGCCTTCGCCGGCGACTCCTTGTCCGTCGGCTCGCACTTGCGGTCGGGCTTGGCCGCCTCCGAGGCGGGGATCACACAGTCGGTGACGGTGGCGACGGTGGTCTGCGCGACGCTGAAGCCGTACAGCATGAACAGACCGCTGAACAGCACGAACGCGATCGCGACGTTCACCAGCGGTCCGGACGCCATCACGATCAGCTTCTTCCACCACACCTTCTGGTAGAACAGCCGGCCGTCGTCGCCGGGCTGGATCGTCTCGTACTCCGCGGAACGCGCGTTCTCCACCATCGACTGGATCGGACCCGTGTTGGCCTTGCGCACCTTGGTCGGGTCCTGGCCCTTGGCCGGCGGCAGCATCCCGATGATCCGGACGAAGCCACCCGCCGGGATCGCCTTGATCCCGTACTCCGTCTCGCCGCGCTTGAACGACCAGACGGTCTTGCCGAAGCCGACGAAGAACTGGGTGACCTTCATGCCGAACGCCTTCGCGGGCAGCATGTGACCCATCTCATGCAGGCCGACCGAGACCAGGATGCCGATGACGAACAGCACCACGCCGATGAAAGTGAGGAGTGCGCTCATACCTTGGTGATCTCCTGGCCCTGGTCGTTCGTCGGGTCGTCGGTGGTGCCGGTCAGCTCGCGGGCCCGGACCCGGGCCCAGGCGTCCGCGGCGAGTACGTCGTCGATGGACAGTTCCACATACGAGGGTACGTCGTGCTCGGTCACGATCCGGGCCACGGTGTCGACGATCCCCAGGAACGGCAGCCGCCCGCTGCGGAACGCCTCGACGCAGACCTCGTTCGCCGCGTTCAGGACGGCCGGAGCCGTACCGCCCCGCTCCCCCGCCTCGCGGGCCAGCTGGACCGCCGGGAAGGCCTCGTCGTCGAGCGGCTCGAACTCCCACGAGGACGCCTTGGTCCAGTCGCAGCCCGGCGCAGCGTCCGGTATGCGTTCGGGCCAGCCGAGGGCGAGCGCGATCGGCAACCGCATGTCGGGCGGCGACGCCTGGGCCACGGTGGAGCCGTCGACGAACTCGACCATCGAGTGAACGATCGACTGCGGGTGCACGACCACCTCGATCCGGTCCATCGGCAGCCCGTAGAGCAGGTGCGCCTCGATCACCTCGAGGCCCTTGTTGATCAGGTTCGCCGAGTTGATCGTGATCACCGGACCCATGTCCCAGGTCGGGTGGTTGGCTGCCTGCTCAGGAGTCACGTCGGCCATCTCGGCCCGGCTCCAGCCGCGGAAGGGTCCGCCACTCGCGGTCACCACCAGGCGGCGTACCTCGTCGGCCGTGCCGCTGCGCAGGCACTGGGCGATGGCACTGTGCTCGGAATCGACCGGCACGATCTGGCCCGGCTTCACCCGCTTCACCACGAGTGGACCACCGATGACCAGCGACTCCTTGTTGGCCAGCGCGAGCGTAGTACCGGCGTCGAGGGCGGCCAGGGTCGGTTGCAGGCCGACGGATCCGGTGATGCCGTTGAGGACGACGTCGCAGGCCATCCCCGCCAGCTCGGTCGAGGCGTCCGGACCGGTGACGATCTTGGGGATCCGGAACTGGCCCTGGGCATAGCCGCGCTTCTGCGCCTCGGCATAGAAGGCCAGCTGCAGGTCCTGCGCGGTGGTGGCCTTCGCGACGCCGACCACCTCGACCTCGAACTCCAGCGCCTGCTGCGCGAGCAACGCGACGTTGTCCCCACCCGCGGACAGCGCGAGCACCCGGAACCGGTCGCGGTTCCGGCCGATCAGCTCGAGCGCTTGGGTCCCGACCGAGCCGGTCGAACCGAGGATGACGACGGTGCGTTGATTCACGCCGCCTATTGTCACAGGTCGTGGACCCCGGCCGGCTCGCGGCAGCGCTACCTTTGCACCTATGAGTCTGGAACAGCCGCCGCCCGGGCATCGAGCCTCTGACAACGACCGCGAACGGGCTGCCGCGGTGATCCAGGAAGCACACAGCGACGGCCGGCTGGACTTCGAGGAGATGGACGAGCGGCTGACCCGGATCTACTCGGCGAAGACCCAGCTCGAACTGCGCGACGCCACGGCGGACCTGGTCCCGGTCGCGCACGGCGCCTCGGCCGAGTTGACCATCCGGGCCAAGCACAGCGCGCAGAAGCGCGAGGGCGCTTGGACAGTGCCAGAGCGGCTGACCGCCCTGCCCGAACACTCGTCGCTGCGGCTCGACTTCACCGACGCGGTGGTGCACTGGCCCCAGATCCACGTCGAGGCCCGGCCGAAGCACAGCTCGATCCTGATGATCGTTCCGGAGGGCTGGAGCGTCGACCTCGACCAGATCGACATGGTCGGCAGCACCGCCTCGAACAAAGCCGGTACTCCGAAGCCTGGCGGCGTCCGTCTCACCATCACGGGCGAGGCCCGCTACAGCAGCATCACGGTGCGGCATCCACGCAAGCGCCGTTGGTGGTGGCCTTGGTACCGGAAGTGAGGTCGGGCGGGTTGCGCGGGTGAGGTCTGCCGGGTTGCCGGGGTGAGGTCGACCGGGTTGCCGGGGTGAGGTCAACCCCACCTGGAGTGTGAGGTCTTCCTCAGGGTGTGGCGGCGTGGTTGCCGATAGCGTGTGGGCATGACGGTTTCGCTGGATCTCGTGGACGTGGATTCGCTGCTCACCGAAGAGGAAGTCGCCATCAGAGCGACGGCCCGGCGGTTCGCGGACGAGCGGTTGCGGCCGCAGCTGCCCGAGTGGTTCGAGTCGGCCACCATCCCGGCGCGCGAGCTGGCGAAGGAGCTGGGCGCGCTCGGTCTGCTCGGCATGCATCTGACCGGCTACGGCTGTGCCGGGCTGGGTCCGGTGGCCTATGGGCTGGCCTGTCTGGAGATCGAGGCGGCTGACTCCGGGATGCGGTCGCTGGTGAGCGTGCAGGGGTCGCTGGCGATGTATGCGATCTGGAAGTACGGCAGTGAAGAGCAGAAGAACGAGTGGCTCCCCCGGATGGCCGCCGGCGAGGCGATCGGCTGCTTCGGGCTGACCGAGCCGGACTTCGGGTCGAACCCGGGCGGCATGCGGACCAACGCTCGTCGCGACGGTGACGACTGGGTGCTCAACGGTTCGAAGATGTGGATCACCAACGGTTCGGTGGCCGACGTGGCGGTCGTCTGGGCCCGCACGGACGACGGCGTCCGCGGGTTCGCGGTACCGACGGATACGCCCGGATTCTCGGCTCCGGAGATCACCCGGAAGATGTCGCTGCGGGCTTCGGTGACGTCGGAGCTGATCTTCGACGACGTCCGGCTGCCGGCGTCGGCTCTGTTGCCTGAGGCCCGTGGACTGTCCGGTCCACTGGGCTGCCTGAACGAGGCGCGCTTCGGGATCATCTTCGGCGCGATGGGCGCGGCCCGCGACTGCCTGGAGACCGCGGTCGCCTATGCCGCCGAGCGGCAGGTGTTCGACAAGCCGCTGTCGGCGTACCAGCTGACGCAGGCGAAGTTCGCCGACATGGCCGTCGAGCTGAACAAGGGCATCCTGCTGGCCGTGCACCTCGGCCGGCTGAAGGAAAAGGGCACGCTGCGCCCCGAGCAGGTCAGCGTCGGCAAACTGAACAACGTCCGCGAGGCGATCGCGATCGCCCGCGAGTGCCGGACCATCCTGGCCGCGAACGGCATCAGCGGCGAGTACCCGGTGATGCGGCACGCGAACAACCTCGAATCCGTCCTCACCTACGAAGGCACCTCCGAGGTCCACCAGCTGGTGATCGGCCAGGCCCTGACCGGCCAATCCGCCTTCCGCTGATCACCCTCTGCATGACTCTCCGTGGTTTTGGGTACTGAACGTAAGCAACTGTCCGCAGAAGTCACTCTTTGGAGGTGACAATGAGGATCCACGGGGGAATTGCACTGATGGTGGTGGGCGCGCTCATCGCGTTCGCGATCCGCGACACGTCCAGCCGGATTGATCTCAGTGTCGTCGGCATCCTGATCATGCTCGGCGGCGCGCTCCGGCTGTGGTTCTCGTACCAGCTCGAGCGCGGCAAGGACGACGAGGAGATCGAACTGATCAAGCCCAAGGTCGAGGAGCAGTACACGACCGAGCCGCACGAGTACGCGATCCAGGAACAGATCGACGTCACACCCAGCCACATCAAACCGGCCCAGGAGCAGTGACGCAGGAGCAGTGACGCCTGTCGGTCAGACCAGGCGCGCGCCACCGTCGAGGTGCAGGACGGTACCGGTCAGGAACTGGTTGCTGATGGCATCCAAGACCGCGCTGGAAACATCTTGTGTGCTGCCGATCCGGCGAGCCGGGTTCCGTGTTGCCGCATCGGCGTACAGCTTGTCCTTGCCCTCGGCACCCAGCGCGTCCCAGGCGCCGGAGTCGATGATGCCCGGCGACACTGCGTTCACGCGGACCGGGGCCAGCTCGACCGCGAGCGCCTGAGCGAGGAAGGCGACCGCGCCGTTGGTGGTGGTCGTGACGGCCATGCCGGGTCGGGGGCGCCAGGCGACGATGCCGGAGAAGAGCGTCACCGAGACCGTCGGCCGCAAGTGCTTGACCAGCAGCAGGGCGCCGACCACCTTCGCGTCGAAGGCCCGGATGATCGCCTCCCGCTCCAGCTTCTCCACCGGCCCCTTCGCCGGCGCGTTGGCCAGTGAGATCAGATGATCGACGACCACGTCGCGCCGGGCGAGTTCCGTCGCCAACTCCGCGATCGAGGCTTCGTTGCGCAGATCAACGACCGCCGTCGCCACCGACCCCTCGATCGAATCCGCTACCGCCCGTACTGCGCCGGCCTCGCGGCCGGTGATCGTCACGCGCGCACCGCGGTCGACCGCATCCTGCGCCAAATGCCTGCCGATCCCCGACGTCCCCGCCACGATGAGCACTTGCCGGCCTTCGAATTCGTTCGTTGCTGTTGTCATGTGTCTCAGCCTGGCCGCTGCGACCCATCAGCACAAAGACCGATTTGCGATGCCTGACATAGAGTTCTTCTATGCCAACGCTTCGAGCCCTCGAGTGCTTCGTCGCCACCGTCGAGGCCGGGTCGATCACCCGGGCCGCCGCGCAGCTTCACCTCTCGCAACCAGCGCTCTCGCATCAGATCGCAGTACTGGAGAACGAGTTGGGCTCGCCGCTCCTGGAGCGGCTCCCCCGCGGCATCCGCCCGACCTCCGCGGGGCGCGAGGCGCTGAGGCACGCACGCGAAGCGCTCGGAGCCGCCGAACGCGTCGTACAGGCAGGGCGTGCAGTGGCCGCGCTGGACGAAGGCCAGCTCAGGATCGGCTGCGCCGGCTCGATGACCGCCGGTCTGCTGGCGCCGATGCTTCGCGGCTGGCGCAGGCGCCACCCCCGCGTGCGTCTTGTCCTGCAAGAGCGGTCGAGCGCGGATGCTCTCGCCGCGATGATCACCGCGGACGAGATCGACGTCGCGATCAGCCCACGCCCCACCCGCTGGGACGGCCCGGTCGAACTGCTCGCCAGCGAAGAGGTCGTCATCGTCTTCTGCACCGGCGATCCCCTCGGCGACCAGCCCGGCCCTGTCCCGATCACCGCCCTGCACGGCTACCCGGTCATCCAGTACGCCGGTCCGCATGGCCTGGCCGGCTGGCTGGACGCGCTCTTCGCCGAGCACGACGTGTCACCAGACATCGTGATCCGCACGCAGCAGACCACATCGGCGCCGGCCCTGGCAGCGGCGGGACTCGGGGCGGCCGTAGTACCGGTGAGCGGGGTTCCGGCCGGGTTCACGGGCACTGTTCACCGGCTCGAACCGCCGCAGTCCCGCGATGTCGTCGCGCTGACGGCTGGGCGGAGCGACGTACTGGTCGAGCAGTTCGTGGGGTTTCTGAAGGCGGCTGGGCTGCGCGTTCCCGCGGCTGTGGCACGCCAGTTGGAGGCGGTTTAAGACTGGCTGAAGGTGGCGGCGCAGGCTGGGTGGAGAAGGCAGGTGATCGTGATGACCGACAAGAACCGCGCGCTGCTGGAACGCCTCTGGCCGATGGACGGGCAACTGGCGCTGTCCGCCGAGGCCGAGTACGAACTGCGAGCCGACGACTACGTGCTCGAGATGCCCCAGTCCGGCGAACGAATAGTCGGCCGCGACACCATGCGCTCGATGCAACGCGAGTACCCGTCGCCCCCATCCATCGAGATCCACCGCATCGTCGGCTCCGGCGACCACTTCGTCCTACTCGGCCGCTCGGAATACGGCGACGAGACCTACCACGTAGCCAACATCGTAGAATTCGCCAACGGCCGAATATCCCGGGAGACGCGCCTCTACGGCACCCCTTTCGACCCCCCACCCTGGCGCTCGAAGTACGCGCAATAGGTCGCCGCACTGTCGATCCCGAGCTGGCGAGAGTCAGTGAACCAACGAGGGGTCTGTGGAGCGGCGCATAAGCAGCGAACTGCCGACCTGGTCGGTGAATCCCCAGCGGCTGTAGAAGGGGACGAGTTCTGGCTGGCAGACCAGTTCGATGCTCCGCACCTGGGACAGTTGGGGATTCTGGACGATGGCATCCAGCAACACACCGCCGTAGCCTGATCCCCGCAGTTCTGGCGTCACGACGACGTCCAGCACCAGCGCCACGTGGGCGTAGTCCGTCAGAACTCGAGCGAAGCCGACGATCCCGTCGTGCGAAGAATCGACCAGGACGACAACGATGTCCGATTCTCGAAGAATCAATCTGGCCTCTTCGACTGTCCGATCGGCCATCCACCACGCGGAGCCGAACAGCTCCATCAGTCCGGCCAAGTGCTGTTCGCCGACCTCGCGGCGAACACAGACCTTCTCATCACTATTCATGCTCGAGTTTCGCCACGCACCGGGGTCGCGCGGACGCCTACTTGGCGACCTCCGTGGCGCGGGATTCGCGGACTACCGTGACGCGGATCTGGCCGGGATAGGTCAGTTCCTCCTCGACCTGCTTGGCGATGTCGCGTGCCATCACCTGGGCGGCGATGTCGTCGACCGCGTCCGGCAGCACCATCACCCGGATCTCCCGGCCGGCCTGCATCGCGAACACCTTCTCGACGCCGTCGTGGTGCATCGCGATCTCCTCCAGCCGCTCCAGCCGCTGCACGTAGGCCTCGAGCGACTCGCGCCGAGCGCCCGGCCGGCCACCGCTGACCGCATCCGCCGCCTGGGTCAGCACCGCCTCGACGGTCCGCACCTCAACCTCGTTGTGGTGAGCCTCGATGCAGTGCACGACATCGTCGTCCTCGCCGTACTTGCGAGCCAGTTCCGCCCCGACAATCGCATGGCTGCCTTCCGACTCGTGAGTCAGCGCCTTGCCGATGTCGTGCAGGAACGCGCCCCGCTTGCACCGCTTGGCATCCAGCCCCAGCTCGGCCGCCATCATCCCGGCGATGTGCGCCGACTCGATCAGGTGCTTGAGCACGTTCTGCCCGTACGACGTCCGATAGCGCAGCAAACCCATCGTGCGGATCAGCTCGGGGTGGAGATCGGTGATCCCGACCTCGGCCATCGCATCCTCGGCGGCCCGCTCGCACAGCTCGGCGACCTCGCCCTTGCTGCGCTCGTAGATCTCCTCGATCCGGCTCGGGTGGATCCGCCCGTCGAGTACCAGCGAGTCCAGGGTCAGCCGCGCCGTCTCCCGGCGTACCGGGTCGAAGCAGGACAGCAGCACCGCTTCGGGGGTGTCGTCGATGATCAGGTTGACGCCGGTGGTCTGCTCGAAGGACCTGATGTTGCGGCCCTCGCGGCCGATGATCCGGCCCTTCATGTCGTCACTGGGCAGGTGCACGACCGACACGACCGACTCACTGGTCTGCTCCGACGCCAGTCGCTGAACGGCGCCGGTGATGATCTTGCGCGCCTTGACCTCGCCCTCGTCCTGCGCCTGCCGCTCGATGTCGCGGACGATCGTGTGCGCGTGCCGCTTCGCCTCCGCCTCGATCGCGGCGACCAGCTCCGCCTTCGCCTGCTCGGTGGTGAGGTTGGCGACACCTTCCAGGATCCGGCGCCGCTCGTCCTCGAGGTCGCGAATATCGGCCTTGCGGCGATCCAGCTCAGCCAGTTGCGCGGTCAGCTCGGCCTGACGTTCTTCGATCGCCCGATGCTGCTCGTCGAGCCGCTCCTCGCGCTCGGTCAGCCGGTGCTCGCGCCGCTCCATCTCGAGCCGCTGCTCGCGCAGGTCCTCGCGGATCGACTGCGCCTCGGACTCGGCCTTCTGGCGAACATCGGAAGCCCGCTGATCCGCCTCACGCCGTACTTCAGTGGCCCGATTCTCCGCATCGCGGCGGATCTCCTCCGCCCGCTGCTCAGCGGCCTCAGCGCGGACCCGCAGTACGGCGGCTGCTTCTTCCGCCTGCCGAGTCACCAGTTCGGCAGCGGACCTGGCGTCGGCCGTGATGGTCGCGGCCTCCAGCTTGGCGTTCGCCTCGGCGGCAATGGCAGCCGAGGACAGGTCGGCGCTCTTGCGGCGGGACAGCGTCAGGCCGATCCAGGCGAGCAGGACGACGATCAGCAACCCGATCAGGACGGGCCCCACAGATGCCGCCGTCAGCATGACCGCGAGTGACATCGGCGTCTCCCCTCTGCGAGTCGCGCCCAGGGGCGTGACGTTGTCGGCGTCGAAGGGAGCTTCACAGCGATCGGCAGGACGGTACGACGAAGAGCACCACCCGGTTCGGCGGTGCTACGAGCACCCGGCGGGGCCGGGTCGTCCTATACGGCAGCTCGGTCGAGCGTTGGTCTCGCGTCCCCCGGGCCACGTGGTGTCCCGGGTGTCTGACCGGTCAGCCGGCGGTCGACCGGCCGATCGGTGCTATGTACGCCACCTTGCGGTGGAGTGATCCCTTACTGATTCCGAGGCTAGGCGCGCCCACCGACCCGGTCAAGACGAACACCCGTGACCACTATCCCCGTCCAAATCGAGACCTTCCCCCACCCCACCCCACAGTCAACACCCCCTCACCCTCCGACACCCCACCCCCAGTCCCGGCCATCCACCCCGCCTCCCCCACGCCCCTCACCCCACGACTCGGACTGCCCGCAACCTTCCACCCGCTCGGACTCCCCGCACCCGCCGCCCGCTCGCTCACCGCTCCACGCACATCCAGCACCCCCGGCTTGCGTCACCCACCCCAAACGCGACCGCCCCCGCGCCTGTCCTACGCGAGTGGCAGCGCCCTGGGCTTCACCGTCACGACGCAGGCGAACACCACCCCGTCGTCGACATGGCTCGTGAACCGCCGTACTCACAGCACACGTCGTGACGCCGACCAGTCCGACCGCCAGCTGGACGACGCAGACCAACGGACATCCGGTTTCGCCGGTCTCGTCGCCTGACCGCCGCCGCCTTAGCGGCTACCAACCAGCACCGGACAAGCGCCGGCAACCCGATCCTCTGATCGCACCGACGTGGCGGACAAGCGGCGGCCACCCGATGCTCCTGCCACGTCTGAGGGGCAGACAAGCGACGGCGACCCGGCGGTCCTGCCTCGACCGAGTGGCGGACAAGCGACGGCGACCCGGCCCTCTTGCCCCGCGCCATATGGCGGGGCTCGGAGTACCGGGTCGCCGAGAGTCTGTCCAGCGAGTGCTACCTCGGCCCGGGCAGCCCACCCTCCGCACTACCAGAGGCCTCATCGCCGGGCTCGGCGCTGTCCGCCGTACTGGGTGCGGCCGGGGTGTCCGTGGTGCCGGTGGCGGTGCTGCCGGTTGCGGCGCCTTCTGTGCCGGAGCCGGCTGAGCTGCTCGGGTTGTCCGCCACGTCGGGCGCCTTCCCGCCGACGACGGTCCCGTCAACAGCAGCCGGGTCAGCCTCATCGACGTCTGCCCCGCCTGCTGCGGAGTCGCCGTCGTCCGCGCCGTCAGCCGCTTCCGCGCCGGACGAACCGGCCTGCGTCGCCGCATCCGGCGCACCGTCTTCAGGTCCGGTCGCAGGCTCCTGCCCCTCGGCCTGGGATTCCTGCCCAGCCGAAGGTTCCGGCCCAGCCGAAGATTCCTGCCCGGCCGGAGGTTCCTGCCCGGTCGCACCGGGGCTGTCGGAGGGCTGCGCGGACTGCGAAGACCCGGCCTGGGAGTCGACATAACCGCCGACCTTCTGCTGCACCGCATCAACCTTCTCGGCGTACTTCCCGCCGGTCTGCTTGTCGATCAGGTCGCCGGCCTTCTCCACGCCTGCCTTGATCTTGTCCGGATTTTGGTTGACGACATTCCGGAGCCAGTTCTTAGCCTGTTCCTGGAAATCGGTCATTTGCACCCTCCGAGAGGTGTCAGGGGCGGATCGGACGAAAATCCCAGCCTACGGACCGCCCAAAACCCGATCCGTACTTCGGATCAGACACCGTCAACCCCCACCCGTCAACGCCCCTCGCCGCAACCACCCCCACCAGCCCAGCCCTGCCCTTCATTTCACAACCTCACCAACGACCGCGGGCACTCGCCATCACCCTCGCCGCGCTCGTCTGAGCTACCCGCCCAGACGGAGTGGCCAGCGCCCTCTGATCGCAGATGATCGGCCTTCGCATCTGCCCGTTCCATCCGCAGATCTACTCACCGCCGTCGCCGGCAGCCCTACTCGTCGCTGGCAGACCTGGTGTCGTGGCCGGCAGACCTACTGGTCGCCGTCACTGGCAGACCTACTGGTCGCCGTCGCTGGTAGATCTACTGGCCCTCGTCCCCGGCAGAGGTGTCGAGCAGCCTGTCCAGCACCTCGCAGGCCTCGTCGTACCCGGCATCCGAGATCCGCTGCAGCTCCCGCAGATCCCGAGTAGCCACAGCCCGACGGGTCAGCAACTCCCCCGCCCGCTCGGAACCCTCATCGAGCAACTCACTCAATTCCTCAAGATCCCCGCGCCCGTCGGCGAGATCAGCCAGCCGATCCAGAGCCTTCTCATTCCCGTCATCCGCCAACGCTCGAAGAGTCTCCCGATCACCCTCGAATTTCGTCATCCCTCATAGTCCCCCAGCCATCTCCCCCACCCCCGCAGCACCGCCCATCGATGCCCTGCACAACCATCCCCAGGTGCCCATCACAACTCCCCGCGCGGCCGACCCGCAGTGTCTTCACGCCCCGGAGCCACCACCCGCTCACGATCAGCACGGCACTACATCAGACCCGCCGCACGATCTCATTCCGTGGCTCGAACTGCAGCTGACGCTTGCCTCGGGCATCGATCTCAGTGCCGAATCAAGCCGCCGACCTGGACGGGAGGAACGTGACCGGTGGCCGGCGCAATCTGCGACAGAGCGATGCCGACGTCGACTATCACCGAGCGGTGCAGTCCGGCGACCTCCGGAATCGGCGTCCAGACGGACTCGGCAGTTTCACCGTTCGGCTCAGCTCGGAACTCACCGCCGGTAATACGAACTCCGTAAAAGATCCCGACATTCTGATGTTCAACTCCCGAGGTGCTCTCCGCCGCGCCAATCACCCGCGAATCCACGCCCAGCAGCCGCTCCACCACCGCATCACACCCGGTTTCCTCGAGAACCTCCCGGATCACCGCATCAAACGGATCCTCCGCAGGCTCGACCTTGCCCCCAGGAAGAGTCCACCAACTCCCCTCCCCCTTCGGCGACACGTACCGAGCAAGCAGCACCCGCCCGTCATCAACACAAACCGCATAAGCCGCCAACCGAAAACTCATCCCCGAACCCTAAAGGAGCCCCACCTCCGCCAGGCCGAGGAACTTCCGACTGAGCGATGCGCGCAGCGACTGCAGCCTTCGACTTTTCGCGGCATCACGGGAGGCGCCGAGCCTCGGACGGGGCGATACTCTGCGTACACGTGCCGTACGGTCTCGCCGCTCCGGCGGCTCCAGTCGCACCCCGCGCCAGCCCTACACGCTACGCGGGATCGGGACGGTGCCGCGCAGCGTCGCCGTCGGGAGCGACGCGCGTGCCGGGTGCGGATTCGGCCAGTACTGCGAGGTCGCGGGTCAGCCGTGGTGCCGGGGGCGGAGCTGGCGAGTACTGCGAGGGCGCGGGCCGGCTGGTGGTGCTAGCGGCTGGGGTGCGGGGTTAGTCGGGTTCTAGGCCGGAGTCGTTGAGGAGGGGGAGTTCTTCGTCGGACGCGTCTAGTTCTTGTTTGACGATGGTCATGGCGAGGCTGCCGGGGTAGCCCTTGCGGGCGAGCATGCCGATCAGGCGGCGCATGGCGACCTGGCGTTCCAGGGAGCGCATCGAGCGGAGCTTCTTGCGGACCAGGGCGCGTGCGGTCGCCTCTTCCTGGTCGGGGTCGAGCTCGTCGAGGGCGTCGCGGGTCAGTTCGTCGTCGACTCCCCGGCGACGAAGCTCCTGAGCCAGAGCGCGCTTGCCAAGGCCTCGACCGCGGTGACGTGACTCGACCCAGGCGGCGGCAAATGCGGCATCGTCGATCAGCCCGACCTCGGTGAACCGATCGAGCACCTCGTCAGCCACCTCGTCGGAGATCTCCCGCTCGGCCAGCAGCCCCGCCAGCTCAGCACGGGTGCGCGGCTGGCCGCTCAGCTTGTCGAGCAGGATCGTGCGCGCTGCCGAATGCGGATCCACCGACCGATCGAGCTCAGGATCCGCCGGCGTGTTCGGTCGCCGGTCCCCAAACCGCCGGGTTGCCCGCGTCCCCGGCCGCCGCCGGGTACTCGTTCCCGAAGATTCGGCGGCAGGTTCAGAAGAACGGCGAACACTCGGAGCAGTGATCCCTGCAGGAGGACCAGCAGACTCGTCAGCGTCGCTCTCGCCGGCAGCCCACTCCGGCATTCCGTCGGGTCGGCCCTCGAAGGCATCGAAGGCGCCACCGTCGGCCGGACCATCGGTGACCGCGCCGGCCCGCCCGCCCTTGGGCCGACGGGACTTCCCCGAGCGGCCCCCAGCGGACTTCTTGGCAGACTTGGCGTCCTTGGTGTCTTCAAGAGACCAAGGAAGTGGCTGGACGGGTGGCCGCTCCGCTACCGGATCGGCCTCCACCGGCTTCGGCGGAGTGATTCCCGCCAAGCCCACGCGGACTCCGTCGGGCAGCTCCGGCAAAGCCTTCTTGGAGCTGCCCGGACGGTCCGCGCCGGGAGACATCGGGCGATCAGAAGTCGACATCGACCTCGGCCGCAGCTGCGGCCGGTGCGTCGGCCGTCACGCCGATGCCCATCTTCTCCTTGATCTTCTTTTCCAGCTCGTTGGCCAGATCGGGGTTGTCGCGCAGGAAGTTCCGCGCGTTCTCCCGGCCCTGTCCGAGCTGGTCGCTCTCGTAGGTGAACCAGGCGCCGGCCTTGCGGACGAAGCCCTGCTCCACGCCGAGGTCCAGCAGGCTGCCCTCACGGCTGATGCCCTGGCCGTAGATGATGTCGAACTCGGCCTGCTTGAACGGCGGGGCCACCTTGTTCTTCACGACCTTGACCCGGGTCCGGTTGCCGACGAAGTCGGTGCCGTCCTTCAGCGACTCGATCCGGCGCACGTCGAGCCGCACCGAGGCGTAGAACTTCAGCGCCTTACCACCGGTCGTGGTCTCCGGGGAGCCGAACATCACGCCGATCTTCTCGCGCAGCTGGTTGATGAAGATCGCGGTGGTGTTGGTCCCGCTCACCGCACCGGTCATCTTCCGCAGCGCCTGGCTCATCAGCCGGGCCTGCAGACCGACGTGGCTGTCGCCCATCTCGCCCTCGATCTCGGCCCGGGGCACCAGCGCGGCCACCGAGTCGATCACGACGATGTCGATCGCGCCGGAGCGGATCAGCATGTCGGCGATCTCCAGCGCCTGCTCACCGGAGTCCGGCTGCGAGACCAGCAGGGCGTCGGTGTCGACGCCGAGCTTCTGCGCGTAGTCCGGGTCCAGCGCGTGCTCCGCGTCGATGAACGCCGCGATCCCGCCGGCCCGCTGCGCGTTCGCCACCGCGTGCAGCGCGACCGTCGTCTTACCGGAGGATTCCGGGCCGTAGATCTCCACCACACGACCGCGGGGCAGGCCACCGATCCCGAGCGCGATGTCGAGCGCGATCGACCCGGTCGGAATGACCTCGATCTTCGCCCGCTCCTGATCGCCCAGGCGCATCACCGCACCCTTGCCGCAGTTCCGCTCGATCTGCGTCAACGCCGTCGCGAGCGCCTTCTCGCGATCCGCGGCCTTGCGGTCGTCCTTCGCCGCTGCACCAGCCATGTGACTGCCACCTAACCCATCTACTATCGGGGCCGCTGTGCCAGCCGCCCGGAGGAAATTCGTTGTCGCCAGAGACGGTATGGGTTCCCACGGACAGTTTTCGGTGCCGGAGTGAATCTGTGGACAAACCGGCCGATCCAGGGAACTCGTACGAGACAAAATAGCCCGAACACCTGTTCGAATCACAACTGACACGCCGAACACCCCGCAGATCGTGCTGAACCGCCGACTCCCTACCCTGGCGGACGTGACCGACCGTCCCGACATCCCCGACTCCGCCGTCGTACTCGCCCTCAGCCGGGTCGAGTTCGGCATCGACTCGGTGCTCGACGCGCTCCGCAGCCAGGACCCGTTCGGCATCCGGAGCTTCCTGGCCGAGTACTCCGCCCAACAGCAGCCCAACCTGGCCGAGAAGGGCCTGATCCTCGCGATCGACCGGCTCCTGCAGATGAAGGTGCCCGGTCACGCCGAGTGGCCGACACTGCCGCTGGCCAAGCGCTGCGACTGGTGGGTGGAGCGCCTGGGCGGCTTCGCTGCGGTAGTAGCGGGTCTCCCCCGGCTCAGTGGTGCCGCCGCCGACGCCCTGCCGATCAAAGACACCCTCGGCGCCGCAGTACAGGCCATGGTGATCGGGGCTGTCTGCCGCGAGTACGGCGTCGAGGCGCATGCTGACCGCACTGCGGTGATCGCCCGCGTGCTCACCGGCCGCGCGATCACGCCGGACGACGTACTCCGGTACGACGACCCCACCACCGCAGGCAAGGACGTGGCCGAGCAACTGGGCCTCGGAGACGAGTCGGAGGAGGCTGGTCTCCGCAAGGGAGTCCGCCTGGTCTGGCGGATCAGCAAGCTCTTCGGCGGACTCGGAGAGGTGTTCGAGGACCGCCCACGCGGCAGCATCGGCGCCAGGATGATCGGCAAGCTCCCCGCGGTCGGAGTGGTCGGCGGCTTCTTCGACGAGCGCAAGGGCATCCGCAAGGCCGCGTACGCCGCTGCCGAGCTGCTCAGCACCAGCGCATTCCGGGTCAGGCCGATCGGCGACAGCGGGCCCGGCGCACTGCGATGATCAGTCCATGAACGCGATCGCCATCGTGAACCCGGACGCCAACTGGCCGGCGCAGTACGAGAAGACGGCCGAGGTGATCGGCAGGATTCTCGGCGACACGGTGGTACGGATCGACCACATCGGATCGACCTCGGTGCCGGGCCTGCCCGCCAAGGACGTCCTCGATATCCAGGCAACCGTCGCCGCGGAGTCCGAGCTCGATGACGCGGTGGAGTTGCTGGTGGCAGCCGACTGGGAGGCCAGGCCGCCGCGTCGGGACCATCCGGTGCCCGGCCTGCCGACGGACGAGTTCCAGTGGGTCAAGCGGTTGGTGATGGAGCCGCAGTACCGGCGCAGGGTGAATCTCCATCTGCGCGTGGCCGGACGGGCGAACCAGCGATACGCACTGCTTTTCCGGGACTATCTGCGTGCCCACCCGGACACCGCCGCGGCGTACGGGGAGTTCAAGCGGCGGGCTGCGGCGTTGCCTTTGGAGTCTGTCGGTGAGTACGCCGACCTGAAGGATCCCGTGTGCGACCTGATCTATCTGCCGGCCGAAGAGTGGGCAGCACACACCGGCTGGTCCGTCTGATGCAGGCCTAGTTGCTGCAGGCAACCGCTCCCGGTCAGCGCTCGCTGGGTGGGAGTTGCAGGTGCGCCCAGACGGCGCGCCAGACCGCCTTGGCGGCTTCGCCGTCGCCGAGGGCCTCCTCGACCGTGCGGCCGCCGAGTTCGCTCAGCGCCTGGGTCTCGGCCCAGGTTCGCGAGTAGGCAGGGCCCAGATGATGGTCCATCCGGGCCCAGAACTCCGTCAGTCTCATTACTGCCTATCGTTGTCCGGCGGCCGGTTCCAACCGCCTTGCTGTCCGCCCTGCTGCGGCGGCTGACCCCAACCACCCTGTCCCTGCTGGGGCGGCTGGCCGTGTGGTGGCTGGCCCTGTGCGGGCGGCCCCTGTGGCGGCTGTCCCCAGCCACCCTGTCCCTGCTGCGGCGGACCTTGCGGCGGCTGCTGCGGACCCCACTGACCGGGCTGACCCTGCTGCGGGGGCTGCGGCTGCCCAGGGTACTGCCCCGGGCCAGGCTGACCGTACTGCTGAGGCGGCTGGCCCGGCTGGCCATACGGCCCCGGCTGGCCCTGGCCGTACTGACCCGGCTGACCGTACCCACCCTGCTGCGGAGGACCGTACGGACCTGGAGCACCCGGCTGGCCGCCGTACTGGGGTCCCCACTGGCCCTGCTGCGGCTGGCCCGGGTACTGCCCGTACTGCTGCGCCTTGGCCTTGCGACCGCGCAGTACGAAGAAGGCCACGGCGCCCGCGACGAGCAGCAGGAGCACGATGATGAGGATCAGTGCCCACGCCGGGAAACCGCCACCGGCCTCGGACGTCAGCGACAGGTTGCCCAGCTTGTCGAGGCTGTCGTACGTCGCCGTGCGGCCGTCGACCTCGGCGCCCGGGTCATGCTCGATGATCTTGCCCGGCATGGTGATCTTGAAGTTGACCACCGGCGAGGCGCCACCGGTGTTCCGGCCGAGGTTCATGTCCTTGACCGTCACGACGAACCTCTCGCCGTCCTTGCGGAAGCCGACGCCCTGGCCGGTCGAGGAGCCCATCTTGGCGAAGGGCACGCTCTCGAACGTGCAGTCCGAACCGACGTACTTGTCGTCCTCGAAGGCTTTGCAGGTGACCCCCTCGGTGGCGGTCTGTGTGATCCCCTTCTCGACCTGCTTGCGGATCGCGTCGAGCGACTGACCCGTACTGGTGATCAGTTGCTTGTCGACGCCGATCTTCAGCTTGCCGGAGACGGTCTCGTTGGAATTCACCTTCAGATCGCCGTCGAGCTTCACGCAGCCGGTCAGAGCCAGCAGGCAGGCCACGACGACGAGCGCTGTGCGCACGCGGTTCCTCATGGCGCCGATCATTCCAGAAGGAGGGGACAGGATGGGCCTCGGGAACCGTCCTGGCCGAAAACTGTCGGAGCGGCCGGGCAAGATGGTGGACGTGCAGAGATCCAGCGCGTTGAGCCGCTTCTCGCCCGCGACCCGGGCGTGGTTCGGCGACGTCTTCGAAGCGGCCACCCCGGCCCAGCTTGAGGCGTGGGACGCCATCACCGCGGGCCGGGACGCACTGGTGGTCGCCCCGACGGGGTCGGGCAAGACGCTGGCGGCCTTCCTGTGGGCGCTCGACCGGCTCGCGACGACGCCACCACCGGAGGATCCGAAGCTGCGCTGCCGGGTGCTCTACGTGTCGCCGCTGAAGGCGCTGGCGGTCGATGTCGAGCGCAACCTGCGGGCGCCGCTGATCGGCATCCGGGAGACCGCGCGGCGGCTCGGCGAGGCACCGATCGACGTCGAGGTGGCGGTTCGGTCGGGCGACACGCCGGCCAACGAACGACGGCGATTCGCCACCAAACCGTCCGACGTACTGATCACCACGCCCGAGTCGCTGTTCTTGCTGCTCACCTCGCAGGGACGGGAGTCGTTGCGAGGTGTGGAGACGGTCATCGTCGACGAGGTGCACGCGGTGGCCGGCACCAAGCGCGGCGCGCATCTGGCGCTCACGCTCGAGCGGCTCGACGCCCTGCTGCCCAAGCCGGCCCAACGGATCGGGCTGTCGGCGACGGTCCGGCCGGTCGAGGAGGTCGCGCGCTTCCTCGGCGGCGAGCGGCCGGTGACGGTGGTGCAGCCGAAGTTCACCAAGCAGTGGGATCTCAGCGTGGTCGTGCCGGTCGAGGACATGGCCGAGCTCGCCAACACCGAGATCGAGACCTCCGGCTCGGCCGCCGGACCGCCCCGGCACGCGTCGATCTGGCCGCACGTCGAGGAGCATGTCTTCGACCTGATCTCGGCGCACAAATCCACCATCGTCTTCTCGAACTCCCGCCGGCTGGCCGAGCGGCTGACCGCCCGGCTGAACGAGATCGCCGCCGAGCGGGCCGAGCTCGAACTGCCCGAGGCCGGTTCGCCGGCCCAGCTGATGGCTCAGTCGGGCGCCTCGCTGGCCGCTCCCCCGCTGATCGCCCGGGCTCACCATGGCTCGGTCAGCAAGGAGCAGCGAGCGCTCATCGAGGCCGACCTGAAGTCCGGCCGGCTGCCGTGCGTGGTCGCGACCAGCAGCCTCGAGCTCGGGATCGACATGGGTGCGGTCGATCTGGTCATCCAGGTCGAGGCACCGCCGTCGGTCGCGAGCGGGCTGCAGCGAGTCGGTCGCGCCGGGCACCAAGTCGGCGCGGTCTCGCGTGGCGTGCTGTTCCCGAAGTTCCGTGGCGACCTGGTCGACACGGCCGTCGTGGTCCAGCGGATGCGCGACGGGCTGATCGAGAGCCTGCACATCCCGGCCAACCCACTCGACGTGCTGGCCCAGCAGATCGTCTCGATCGTTGCCCTCGACACCATCAACGTGGACGAGCTCTACACCTTGGTACGGCGCTGTGCCCCGTTCGCGACGCTGCCACGGTCGGCGTACGACGGCGTACTGGACATGTTGTCGGGGCGTTATCCGTCGGACGAGTTCGCCGAGTTGCGGCCGCGGATCGTGTTCGACCGGGTCAGTGGCGAGATTTCCGGCCGGCCCGGTGCGCAGCGGCTCGCGGTGACCAGCGGTGGCACGATCCCGGACCGCGGGCTGTTCGGCGTCTTCCTGGTCGGCGAGTCCACCAACCACCGGGTCGGCGAACTCGACGAGGAGATGGTCTACGAGTCTCGCGTCGGCGACGTCTTCACGCTGGGCGCGTCGAGCTGGCGGATCGAGGACATCACCCACGACCGGGTGCTGGTCTCCCCCGCTCCCGGCCAGCCCGGCCGCCTTCCGTTCTGGAAGGGCGACGCGGTCGGCCGCCCGGCGGAGCTGGGAGCCGCGACCGGCGCGTTCGTGCGGACGATGGCCGCATTGCCGCCGGCGAAGGCGGTCAAGCGGGCACGCGACGCGGGCCTCGACGAGTATGCCGCCAACAACCTGGTCGCCTATCTCGGCGAGCAGCGCGAGGCGACCAGCCGGGTGCCCGACGACATCACAATCGTGGTCGAGCGATTCCGCGACGAGCTCGGCGACTGGCGAGTCTGCATCCACTCGCCGTACGGCGGTCAGGTGCACGGTCCCTGGGCATTGGCGATCGCCGCGCGGCTCCGCGAGCGGTACGGCATGGATGCCCAGTCGGTCTCGGGTGACGACGGCATCGTGCTGCGTCTGCCGGAGACGGACGAACCGCCGCCGGGTGCCGATCTGGTGTTGTTCGACCCAGCGGAGATCGAGGATCTGATCACTGCTGAGGTTGGTGGCTCGGCCTTGTTCGCGGCACGTTTCCGTGAGTGCGCGGCTCGCGCGTTGCTGCTGCCCCGGCGCAATCCGGGCAAGCGGTCACCGCTGTGGCAGCAACGGCAACGATCGGCGCAGTTGTTGAGCGTGGCCAGCAAGTACGGGTCGTTCCCGATCGTGCTGGAGACTCTGCGCGAGGTGCTGCAGGACGTCTACGACCTGGCCGCGTTGAAGGATCTCCTGACCGGCATCAGCGAGCGCCGGGTCTCGGTGGTCGAGGTGGAGACTTCCGAGGCTTCACCGTTCGCCAAGTCGCTGCTGTTCGGATACGTCGGCGCGTTCATGTACGAAGGCGACACGCCGCTCGCCGAGAAGCGCGCGGCGGCACTCTCGCTCGACCAAGGCCTGCTCGCCGAGCTGCTGGGCCGCACCGAGCTGCGTGAGCTCCTCGACGCCGAGGTCGTACTGCGCACCGAAGCCGAGTTGCAACGCCTCGCCGAAGACCGGCGAGCCCGTGATGCCGAAGGGCTTTTCGACGTACTCCGCCTGGTCGGGCCACTGTCTTTGTCCGAGGCAGCTCAACGCTGCGTCGACGGCTCAGATGCGGAAGCCTGGTTGACCGAGCTCGCTGCGGCCCGTCGGGTCGTGCGAGTGCGGGTGGCCGGCGAACACCGGTGGGCCGTGGTGGAAGACGTCGCGCGCCTGCGTGATGCCCTCGGCGTACCGCTGCCACCTGGTATCGCCGAGGCGCATGCCGAGTCGGTCGCGGATCCGTTGGGCGACCTGGTGTCGCGTTATGCCCGCACCCATGGGCCTTTCCGCGCGATCGACCTGGCGACACATCTCGGGATCGGCGTGGCCGTCGTGAGTGAGGCGCTGCGCCGGCTTGCTGCGGCCGGGCGAGTGGTCGAGGGCGAGTTCCTGCCGGGCGGCGTCGCGACGGAGTGGTGCGACAGCGAGATCCTGCGACTGCTCCGCCGCCGATCGCTCGCCGCCCTGCGCAAGGAGGTCGAGCCGGTCGATCCGTCGGCTCTCGCTCGATTCCTGCCCGCCTGGCAGGGAATCACCAGCAGCCGCGGCCGCGGGTACGACGTACTGCTGGGTGCTGTCGAGCAGTTGGCGGGATGTGCTGTGCCCGCATCGGCGTTGGAGTCGATCGTGTTGCCCTCGCGGGTTCCTGGGTACCAGCCGTCGATGTTGGACGAGCTGACTGCGACGGGCGAGGTGGTGTGGGCAGGCTCGGGTTCGCTGCCGGGCACGGATGGCTGGGTGTCGTTGCACTTGGCCGACAACTGCGACCTCACGCTGCCTGATCCGGACCCGTCCTTCGAGCTGGGCGAGACCCATCAAGCCGTGCTCGACGCGTTGTCCGGTGGGGGCGCATTCTTCTTCCGTCAGTTGAGCGATGTCGTCGGCGCTGCGGCCGGGGTGGTCGACGACAACACGCTCGTCGGCATCTTGTGGGATCTGGTCTGGGCCGGACATCTGACCAACGACACACTCGCACCGGTTCGATCACTGGTCGGCGGCGGCCGAGGTGCCCACCGCACCCGCCGTACTACGCCTCGCGCGCGACCTGGACGCGGGCTGAGACCAGGGCGGCCCGCGATGCCTGCACGCAGTGGCCCGCCGACGGCGGGTGGCCGGTGGTCGTTGCTGCCAGAGCGCAACGAGGATGCGACCAGGCGGGCCCATGCGGCGGCAGAGACGCTGCTGGATCGCTACGGGATCGTCACGCGCGGCTCGGTGATGACCGAGCGGACGCCAGGTGGGTTCGCGGCCGTCTACAAGGTGCTGAGCGCTTTTGAGGAGTCCGGGCGATGCCGTCGCGGGTACTTCGTTGCCGGGCTCGGGGCAGCGCAGTTCGCGTTGCCAGGCGCGGTTGACCGGTTGCGGGCGATGGCCGAGTTGCCGACGGGCGGGACGACCAGCAGGCCGTCGAAGGAGCAGCCGGCGGCGCGGGCCGTAGTACTGGCGGCTTCTGATCCGGCCAACCCCTACGGCGCGGCTCTGCCGTGGCCTGAGCGCGAGAACGCCGGTGGTCACCGACCGGGGCGGAAGGCCGGTGCGCTCGTCATGCTCGTCGACGGACGCCTCATCGTGTACGTCGAACGTGGCGGGCGGACGGTGTTGAGTTTCACCGAGGATCCAGATCTGCTGCAGCCGGCGGTCGATGCGTTGGCCCTGGCGATCAGAGACGGGCATCTCGGCAAGCTCAGTGTGGAGACGGCGGACGGCGAACAAGTGCGGCATACGGCGTTCGGCGATGCACTGGCGAAGGCGGGATTCCATGCGACGCCGCGCGGCTTGCGGCTCCGGGCCTGAGCCATGCCCGAAGGAGATACCGTCTGGCGGGCCTGCAAACGGCTGGACCAGGCCCTGGGCCGGCAGGAACTGACCCGGACGGACTTCCGGGTGCCGTCGTTGGCCACGACCGACCTCAGTGGCCGGAGCGTGCTCGAGGTCGTTGCGAGAGGCAAGCATCTGCTGATGCGGCTGTCGGGTGGCATCACCATCCACAGCCATCTGCGGCTCGAGGGCAGTTGGCATCTGTACCGGCCGGGCGAGAAGTGGCGAGGCGGTCCGGATCACCAGGTCAGGGTGGTGCTGGAGACCTCGGCCTGGGTGGCTGTTGGATATCGGCTTCCGGTGCTGGAACTGGTAGCGACCGATGCCGAAGGCACCGTCGTCGGTCATCTCGGACCAGATCTGTTGTCCCCCGATTTCGATCGGGATCTGGCACTGGCCAATCTCGCCGCCGAGCCGGAGCGGACGATCAGCGAAGCCTTGCTGGACCAGCGGAACCTGGCCGGGATCGGGAACTTCTACCGGGTCGAAGTCTGTTTCCTGCTCGGCCTGCATCCGTGGCGGAAGGCCGGCTCGGTCGACCTGGCGGCCGCGGTCGACCTCAGCCGCCGCTTGATGAAGGCCAATCTCCGGAATGCGACTCAGGTGTCGACCGGCATCGATCGGCCCGGGCAGCGCTCGTACGTGTTCGAGCGGGCGGGCAAACCGTGCCGGCGGTGCGGGACGACGATCCAGACAGCCCCGATCGGCGAGCCGCCCAGGGAGCGGGTCAGCTATTGGTGCCCCACCTGTCAACCCGAGGCGTGAAATTCACCTGTGGATGACCAGTTGACCCGATGGAAAGACGGATACCTTCTCTGACGAGTCGAACATCTGTTCGAGTTCGAGAGGAGACGGTCATGTGCGACATCTGCGGCGGGATCACCAACCCGGAGTATGAGCAGCAACTGCTGACCAACATCCAGCGCTTCGGCTGGACGGTGCAGTTCATCGAAGGTGAGCACGGCGGGCGGAACCCGTCATACGCCTACACGCTGGGGCTGAGCCTGCATGGGCATCCGGAGTTCATCACCTTCAACTGCCATCCGGACTTCGTCGGGCGCGAGCTCCAGCCGCTCGCCGAGGCGGTGCTCGCCGGAAGGCAGTTCGACGAGGGCGACCAACTTGGCGACCTCTTCCAGCCGCAGTTGCTGCGGATGCCGGATTCGACGACCCATCTCTACACGGCGAACACGATGTTCAGGCGGCCGGGTGATCCGCCCATCGAAGCGCTACAACTGGTCTGGCCCACTAGGACGCCATGGCTGGAGAGCGGGCGATGAACGCCCGCGACCTGCCGGGATCAGGCGGCGGCAACGACCTCGGGCTCGATGGCCGGGTGCGCCAGCACGAGCGCCTCTTCCCGGGCAAGATCCTCGCTGACCTCAGCGAAGACCGTCGACAGGGGCACGTCCAAGGCCATGCAGATGGCGGCGAGCAACTCGCTCGAAGCCTCTTTCTGGCCGCGCTCGACCTCCGAGAGGTAGCCCAGGCTGACCCGGGCATCGGCGGACACCTCGCGCAGCGTGCGCCCCTGGCGCAGCCGCTTGCGCCGCAGGACGTCGCCCAGGAGGCCACGAACCAGCACCATGAGGTTTCTCCCTTCCGCCTGTCGGATCGACCCTACTCGCACCGTAGCTCGACCGTGGGGACCAACGGTACCCGTTGCTGGGTCACTACTTCTCGCAACGTCCAGCTTCGGTGCGCCGTGCCAGTCTGCCCTACCTGTTCCCATGCTGGTCTCAACACTCCGATCAAGCCAGTTCTTCCGCCACCAACTCGGCGGCAAGTTCCAGCACAGCCTGCACACTCCCCCGCCGGACAGCCGCCCGGTCACCACTCAAAGCCAACTTACGCACCTGTACTACGTCGTCCGGTCCGGCGGCCGCGATGTAGACGGTGCCGGCCTCCACGCCCGCCTGAGGCTCCGGTCCGGCAACACCGGTCGTCGCCAGGCCGTAGGTGGCGCCGAGTCGCTCTCGCACACCGGCGGCCAGAGCTGCGGCCGTGTCGGGGTGGACAGGGCCTACAGCGGCCAGCAGTTCCTCTGGGACACCGCACAGAGTGGCTTTCAGATCGGTCGCGTAGGCAACAACTCCACCGCGGTAGACCGCTGACACACCTGGTACGTCCGTCAGCGCCGCCCCCACCAGGCCGCCCGTCAGCGACTCTGCCGTTGCCAGCGTCTCCCCGCGCTCCTTCAGGAGCGCTACCAGTCTCTGCAGGCTCTCGGTGGGCGCGGCTGCGTCGGAGGACGCGGCTGTCTCGGACGACACGGCCGCCTCGGACGGCGCCGCTGCCTCGGGCGGCACCGCTGCCTCGGGCGGCACCGCTGCCTCGGGCGGCGCGGCTGCCTCGGGCGGCGCGGCTGCCTCGGATGACACGGCCGCCTGGGACGGCACCGCTGCCGCGGGTGGCATGGCTGCCTTGGCGGCCGCGTCGACGGGGCTGGATTCGGTGGGCGTCGTCAGGGGGTGGCTCTGGGTCATGGGAGGGGGCGCTTGGCGGCGGCTCGGAGGCGGATGGCCCGGCCTACGTAGTCGAGGCCGGTGACGATCGTGACCAGGACGGCTGCGCCCATGAAGACGATCGCGGTCCAGTGCAGGACCGCAACCGACTGCCACGGAAGGAGGTAGAGGCCCAGGGCGATCGCCTGCAGGACCGTCTTCAGCTTGCCGCCGCGGCTGGCCGGCATCACGCCGTGCCGGATCACCCAGAAGCGGAGCAGGGTGACGCCCCACTCGCGGACCATCACCACGGCGGTGACCCACCACGGCAGCTCGCCGAGGATCGACAGACCGATGAAGGCCGCTCCGGTGAGGGCTTTGTCCGCGATTGGGTCAGCGATCTTGCCGAAGTTGGTGACCATGTTCCAGCGGCGCGCGATGTCGCCGTCGAACCGGTCGGTGACGATCGCGACGACGAAGGCCGCCGTGGCCAGCAGCCGGTTGCCGTCGGTGGCCCCCGCGTCGCGGAGCAGCAGCCAGACGAACAAGGGCACCAAGACGAGCCGGAGCACGGTCAGCGCATTGGCCACGTTCCAGGCGCTGGGCGCGGTCAGTGGCCCGGCGGCGGCGCGTGGCACCGGGTTCGTCGGCGGGATGGTCACGCGGTCAGGTTAGCTGCCGGAACGCTCTCTCGGGGGCCCACCTGCGCGGCGTATGTGGCGATCAGGTCGACACCTTCGCTTCCGACCACCTCGGCGGCGACCAGATCACCGATGGCGAGATCCGCCGGGAAGCCGGTCAGCGTGGTGGAGCCGTCGACCTCCGGGCCCTGGTGGGCGGCGCGACCTTCGGCGGTGTCGCCGTCGATCGACTCGACCATGATCTCGACGGTCTCGCCGATCCGAGCCTCCGCGCGGGCCGAGGTCAGATCCTCGGCGAGGCGGGTGACCCGGTCCAGGCGGGCCGCGATGGTGTCCTCGTCCAGCTTGCCGTCGTAGGTCTCAGCCTCGGTGCCGTCCTCGTCCGAGTACCCGAACACTCCGATCGCGTCCAGGCCGGCGCGGGAAAGGAAGTCGCAGAGAATGTCCACATCCTCCTCGGTCTCCCCCGGGAACCCGACGATCACATTGCTCCGGATACCGGCAGTCGGTGCCTGGGCGCGAACCTGCTCGATCAGCTCGAGAAAGCGCTCGGAGTCGCCGAAGCGACGCATCCGGCGCAACAAAGGGCCGGACGCGTGCTGGAACGACAGGTCGAAGTACGGGGCGACGCCGGGCGTCGAAGCCATCGCTGTGATGAGCGTGGGGCGCATCTCGGCGGGCTGGAGGTACGAGACCCGGACGCGGGTCAGGCCGGGCACCTCGGCGATCTCCGCGACCAGGGTCTCCAGCAGACGCAGGTCGCCCAGGTCCTTGCCGTACGAGGTCGAGTTCTCGGAGACGAGGAAGACTTCGCGGACACCGTTCTCGGCGAGCCAGTGGGCCTCGCCGAGGACCTCAGTGGGGCGGCGGGAGACGAAAGCGCCACGGAAAGCCGGGATCGCGCAGAACGCGCAGCGACGGTCACAGCCGGATGCCAGCTTCAACGGAGCCATCGGGCCGCCATCGAGCCGGCGCCGTACGACGCGCGGGCCGCTGGCGGGCGCGGAGGCGAGGTCAGGGGCGTCGATGGTCAACTCGGTCGGGTCCGACGCCTTGACCGTGCGTCCTTTCAGGCCCTGCTCCGTGGGCGCCTTCAGGCCCTGCTCCGCAGTGGGTGCCTGAGTGGCGTCACCGTGGCCCGGGAGGGAGACGCCGTGGGCGTTCGCACGGTCGGCGGGAGCGAGCGGGAGCAGCTTGCGGCGGTCGCGCGGGACGTGCGACTCGTGCTTGGTGCCCGCGAGGATCGAGCGGAGCTTGTCGGAGATGTCGGCGTAGTCGTCGAAGCCGAGCACTGCGTCGGTCTCCGGGAGCGCCTCGGCCAACTGCTCGCCGTACCGCTCAGCCAGACAGCCGACAGCCACGACGGCCTGCGTGCGACCCGAGTCCTTGTAGTCGGAGGCGGCCAGCAGCGTGTCGACGGAGTCTTTCTTCGCAGCCTCAACGAAGCCGCAGGTGTTCACCACCACGGTGTCCGCGTCGGCAGCGTCCTCGACGAGCCGGAAGCCCCCGGCCTCGAGCCGGCCGGCCAGTTCCTCGGAGTCGACGTCGTTGCGGGCACAGCCCAGCGTGACCAGGGCGACGGTGGTGGGAGTCGTAGTCATCACCCCCGAGTATGACTGCTCCACCGACCGCATAGAAATCAACCACCACCAGACCCAACCCACGCTGATCCCCGCGGTGCCGGCGGGTCCGCGGCACGGGAGGTGCCGGCGGAGGTTCTGGCGGATTCACGGCACTAGAGGAGCCGGCGGCTTCGCAGTACTGGAGGTGCCGGTGGTTTCGCAGCACCCACTGGATAGCGGCAGCTGCCCTGGCAGTTGCTGGCTGTTGCTTCGATGAGCGCGGCTCCTCGAAGTAGACGTACTGCCTGGTGCGGATCGCGGGAGGGGCGCGATGGCTGCTCTGGTACGTCAGCAGTTGTGCGGCTGGAGGTTGTGCTGCCTGAGCACCCGCCGTTGGATGGGTGCTTCCTGCGTGTTGATCACGTGGTGGGCCGCACATTCGCGTGTGCTCAGGCGGTGCAACAAACCACGGTCTGGCGCCTGCGATTAGGGGCGGGGTTAGGGGTTGGGGGTGGTTAGTTTGCCGGTGGGGAGGATGGTGAAGCGTTTGGTGGGTGGGGTGACTTTGGTGCCGTTGATGTAGACGGTGATGTTGGTGCCGTTTTCCAGGTTGACCCGGATTTCGCCTTTGTGGGTGATGGTTTGGGTGGAGCCGGGGCCTAGGAGGCCCTGGAAGAGCCTTTGGCCTTTGGCGGTGCGGATGGTGACGTACGAGCCGTCGCCGCGGGCGGTGAGGGTGAGTTTTGTTGCGGCTGGTACGGCGGGTTTTACGGGCTTTGGGGCGGGCGGCTTGACGTTGGGCGTCGGCTTCGGTTTGGGCGCCGGAGTCGTGACCGCGACCGTGGGAGTCGTCTTTGAGGCGTTGGCCTCGACGTCGCTCGGGAGGGTGAACAGGCGCACCATGCCCCAGCCCATCAGGCCGACCAGGATCGCGCCCAGGACGACGGCCCAGCGTGGGCGGGCCGGGTGCAGGGTGGGGAGCTTAGACTTGGCGCGTTCCTCGCGACGGTTGCGGTCCGGCTGGGGGGCCGGGTGGGTCTCGTCGAACTTCGCCAGCAGGGCTTCCGGATCGGCCTTGACCACGCGGGCGATCGCCCGGATGTGACCGCGGGCGTAGAAGTTGCCGCCGCAGCGGGAGAAGTCGTCGGCCTCCATGGCGGTGAGCAGCCCGGATCTGATCCGGGTGGACGCACTCAGCTGCTCGATCGTCATGTCAGCCCGTTCGCGGGCCGCCGTGAGCTCGCTGCCGATGCTCACGCCCACCACCTCTCTCCACCGTCCGAAGTTGAATGCTCCGGATTCGCTGACATCACACAGTCAACGGCCGGGGTTCGACGGGGTCACGCGAAGCTCAGAGTTGTTCCCTGACCGGACACCTGGTGTCCGCCAGCATGTGCAGAGCCTGGACCACTTCCCCGTTGGACGGCTTGGCCGTCAACCCGAACGGTACCGCGAGGGACGTGCCAGTCAGTCGCCGGTTGGCATCAGTGACCTTGCGCGTCGCCGCCGGCATCTCGCTGAGCACCGGTCCGGGATCGAGCAGATGGACCGCGATGCGGCCGTCGTCGAGCAGGTGCCGCCGGCGCAGTACGGTCACCTCCTCGATCTCTTCCCACCGGGTGCCGATCCACTCGTTGCGGATCCGCAGCCGGATGCCGACGTCATCGGCGACCAGCAGCGCCCCGACGGTCAGCGCTCGCGCGCACACCACGGCCAGCAAAGCGAAAGCGGCCGCAGCGATCCAGCGCAGTACGCCGGTGGGGCTGCTCGACGCCGAAGCCGCGAAACCGATCGCGACCAGTGCGGCGCCGGCCGCGAGGGCTCCGTGTACCGGCTGGGAAGCACGGACGGTGAACTCGTGGATGACGGAATCGGTGTCGACAGCGTGCTGCTCAGACCGGGGCATCGCGGTATGGGCGGTCACGGGTCACTCTCCTCGCAATGTGGCGACGAAGTCCTCTAGGTCGTCCGGTTTCACCAGTACGTCGCGGGCCTTCGATCCTTCGCTCGGCCCGACCACACCCCGGCTTTCCAGGATGTCCATCAGCCGGCCCGCCTTGGCGAAACCGACCCGGAGCTTACGTTGCAGCATCGACGTCGAACCGAACTGGGTGGAAACGATCAGTTCGGCCGCCTGGACGACCAGGTCGAGGTCGTCGCCGATCTCGTCGTCCAGGTCCTTGCTCGGGCCCGGCGCGACGGTGACGTCTTCCCGGTACGTCGGCTGCAACTGCTCCTTGCAGTGCTCGACGACGGCCCGGATCTCGCTTTCGGTGACCCAGGAACCCTGGATCCGCATCGGCTTGCTCGCACCCATCGGCAGGAACAGTCCGTCACCCTGGCCGACCAGCTTCTCGGCGCCGGGCTGGTCCAGGATGACCCGGCTGTCGGCCAGCGACGAGGTTGCGAAGGCCAGCCGGGACGGCACGTTCGCCTTGATCAGGCCGGTCACGACATCGACCGACGGCCGCTGCGTGGCCAGCACCAGGTGGATACCGGCCGCACGGGCCAGCTGCGTGATGCGGACGATCGAGTCCTCGACGTCGCGCGGCGCGACCATCATCAGGTCGGCCAGCTCGTCGACGATGACCAGCAGGTACGGGTACGGCGTGAGCACCCGCTCGCTACCCGGCGGCGGCTTCACCTTGCCGGTACGGACTGCCTTGTTGAAGTCGTCGACGTGCCGGAACCCGAAGGCCGCCAGGTCGTCGTACCGCATGTCCATCTCGCGGACGACCCACTGCAGCGCCTCGGCCGCCTTCTTGGCGTTCGTGATGATCGGCGTGATCAGGTGCGGGATGCCCTCGTAGTTGTTCAGCTCGACCCGCTTGGGGTCGACCAGGATCATCCGCACCTCGTCGGGCGTGGACCGCATCAGCACCGAGGTGATCAGCGAGTTCACGAACGACGACTTACCCGAGCCGGTGGCACCCGCGACGAGAAGGTGCGGCATCTTCGCCATGTTGGCGACGACGAAGCCGCCCTCCACGTCCTTGCCTAGCCCGGCGACCATCGGGTGGTGGTCGTTGCGCGCGGTGGCCGACCGGATCACGTCGCCGAGGCTGACGATCTCCTTGTCGGTGTTCGGGATCTCGATGCCGATCGCGGACTTGCCGGGGATCGGCGACAGGATCCGTACGTCGGCCGAGGCGACCGCGTAGGCGATGTTCTTCGACAGTGCGGTGACCTTCTCGACCTTCACCGCGGAGCCGAGCTCAACCTCGTACCGGGTGACCGTCGGGCCGCGGGTGTAGCCGGTGACCTGGGCGTCGATGCCGAACTGGTCGAACACCTCGGTGAGCCGGTCCACGACGGCGTCGGAGGCCTTGGTCCGGGCCTTGTGCACCGAACCGGGCTTCAGGATCTGGCCGTCGGGCAGCGTGTAGGTGATGTCGCCGGACAGGCTGAGCTGCTCCACCCGCTGCGGCAGCGGGGTGTGCGGCGGCGGCTCGCCGGGCGGCTCCGGGTCGGAGTCCTTCTTAGAGCCGGCCTTCATCGCGCCCGCAACGGCTCCGTAGATCGGCGGGGCAGCGGCCGCGGCAGCCGCAGCGGCGTCTGCGTCGACGTCGTACGGGTCCTCTTCCGGCTCGACGGCGGCTTTCTTGCGGCCGCGCTTGGAGATCTCGCGGCCCTCGAGCACCGGCGAGTCGTATGGCTTGATGGTCGGTTCGCCGTCCTCCTCGAGGGCGGCCTTCGCGCGCCGCTCCTTGCGGGTCAGGCGCACGGTGTCGTCGGCCTGCGCGGCCACGGACGGAGCGTCGGCCGGGAGCTCGGTACGGCCGAGCAGTACGTCGAACGCGGCGCGCACGCGCAGCGGGATCGCGTAGATCGGAGTACCGGTGACCACCAGGGCACCGAAGATCGCGAGCAGGACCAGCAGAGGCGCTGTCACGTACTGCGTGAGCAGGTCGGACAGGAACGCGGACACGAAGTACCCGATCGCTCCCCCGGCATCCTGGAGCCTGCCGTCAGCCGGGTTGCTGGGACGCGGCAGGCCGTTGGCGATGTGGACCAGGCCGAGCACTCCCAGGGAGACGGAACTCCAGCCGATCACCTGGCGTCCTGCCGGGCCGTTGCGGTCCGGGTGCCGCATGGTGCGCAGGGCGATGAACAGCAGCATCAGCGGGACGGCCCAGCCGAGCATGCCGACGCTGCCGCCGACCACTGTGCGGACGGCGTTGCCGACTGCGCCTGGCAGGTCCCACCAGATCGCGGCGGCGACTACCAGCGACAGTCCGATCAGGGTGAGGCCGGCGCCGTCACGGCGGTGTGCCGGGTCGAGGTCGCGGGCGCCGTGGCCGATGCCGCGGACCATGCCGCCGAGCAGGTGGGCGATCCCGATCCAGAGCTTGATCAGTCCCCGGCCGACGGCGAGCATGGCGGTCGCGAACGGACCCGCACCGCCCGACTTGGGCGTGGCAGTACGCGCAGCGGTGGAACCACTGCGCTTGGTGCTCTGCCCACGCTTCTGGGCGCCTGACGGACGGGAGCGGCCACCTGCCGCCGAACGGCCCGAAGCAGGGCTGCTGGCTGCGGACTTCCGCGCCCGCGCCGGGGAAGACGTGCGGGTCGCCATATCTAGCAGGCTACCCCGACTACCACTCGAGTCACACGTGTCACACGCCGATCACACCGCCCCATCCGTAGCGTCACAGCCCGAACACCCGCCTCTTCCGAGGGCTTGGGCAAGGCGGGGGCGAGGCGAGGCCGGGGTGGGGTTAGCGGGGTGCGGGCAGGGGCGAGGTCGGCTGTAGCAGCGCAGGATGCGCGAGGCCGGGTCGGGGCCGGGGCTGGGCGAGGTGGGTGGCGCGAGGGCGCAGCTCGGGCGAGGCGGGTGGGCGACGTGGGGTGTGGCGGATGGCGAGGCGGGGTGGGGTGGGGTGGCGGAGGGCGAGGCGGGGTGGGCGAGGTGGGGTGGGCGAGAGCGAGGGCGAGGCGGGTGGGCGAGGGCGAGGGCGAGGCGGGTGGGCGAGACGCGGGGTTAGGCGCCGGTTGTGCCGTCTAGTTGTTGGCGGAGGAGGTCGGCGTGGCCGCAGTGGCGGGCGTGTTCGCCGATCAGGTGGATGTAGATCATGCGCAACGAGGAGACTTCGCCTTTGAAGGTGAACTGCTGGTCCAGGGAGTAGCCCTCGGCTGCCTTGTCGGACAGGGCCCACTCGTCGACAAGGGCCTCGTACTCCGCCTGTGCCTGGCTGGCGTCGATCACTTCGAAGTCCGCGTCCTTGCCCAGCGCGGGATCGAAAGCGGGATCGGCCGGCGAAGTCCCGGAGGCGGATGCGAAGTGGATGCGGAACCAGATCCGCTCCACCTTCCGGGCGTGCCGGATCAGGCCGAGGAGCGAAAGGTTGGAGGGCGGCGACGGGCGCGTGGCCAGTTGCTCGGCGGTCAGGCCGGCGCATTTGTAGAGCAGCGTCGTTCGGTAGAAGTTCAGGTAGCCGGCCAGTAGTTCCCGTTCGGGGGCGACGAGCGAGCCACTGGGGCGCTCGACCTCAGGTGCGATCCAGGTCATGCCGCCATCCTCGCCCGCACACTTCGCCCACCGGGCCAGCGCATCCGCAACCACCACCAAAACGCCAGCAACTCCCGCCTGCCGTCTCACGATACGTGCGAGTATCCCACCCACTGAGATGACTGTTGGCGAAAAGACCATCACCTTGGTTACCGTCTTCGGCAGGTCATGAGTGCCAGCGCGAAGCCCCGGCTTGCTGGCCGGCAACCCTCCTCCGCGGTGGGGTGCCCCGGGTGAGGACCCGGCCGTTCGGACACCCCGATCGGCAAGTGCGGACCACCCGGGAGCAGAACCATGTCGATCCTCTCCATCCTCGAGCCGGCCACCAGCACGGCGACCGTCCGGCCCACCGTCGCCCGGCTCACCACCGGCAGCATCCCCGCCACCGTCGCGAGCGACCTGCTGGTCCCGCTGGCCGACGGCCGCGTGACGGACTACGCCAACTTCGACCACGGTGCGAGCGCGCCGTGTCTGGAGTCGGTCCGAGCCGCGGTCGAGGCCGCGCTCCCGTCGTACGCGTCGGTGCACCGTGGCAACGGTTACGCCTCGCGGATCACCACCCAGTGGTACGAGCGGGCTCGCGCCGAGGTGCACGCCTTCGTCGGCGCCCGTGAGACGGACCAGGTGATCTTCACCCGCCAGACCACCGATGCGCTGAACCTGCTGGCCCGTGCGGTCCCGGCCGACGCGACCGTGATCGTGTTCGAGTCCGAGCACCACGCGGCCCTCCTCCCCTGGCCGGCCGGCCGCACCACGAGGCTGGCGGCGCCGACGAGTCAGGCCGCCGCGGTCACCGCGATCGCCGACGCACTGCGCGCCGCCCCCGAAGGCCCCCGCCTCGTCGTCATCACCGGCGCGTCCAACGTCACCGGCGAGATCTTCCCGATCGCCGAGATCGCCGCCGTTGCCAAGGCCCACGGCGCCCGCGTCTGCCTCGACGCCGCGCAGCTCGCCCCCCACCGCGCCGTGAACATCCAAGAGCTGGACGTCGACTGGGTCGCGCTCTCCGGCCACAAGCTCTACGCCCCGTACGGCGCCGGCGCGCTGATCGGCCGCGCTGACTGGCTGAACGCGGCCGACCCGTACCTGTACGGCGGCGGCGCGACCGCTTCGGTGACCAGCGACACGACGGTCTGGAACGAAGGCCCCGCGCGGCACGAAGGCGGCTCCCCCAACGTGATCGGCGCGATCGCCCTGGCTGCCGCGTGTGCCGCGATCAGCAAGCACCGCGACGCGATCGAGCAGCACGAACGCAGCCTGCTCGCTTGGCTCCGCACTGGACTGGCCCAGATCGCCGGCGTCACGACGTACGACATCTTCGGGGCCGACGCGGATCGGGTCGGCACCGTGTGCTTCACCGTCGAGGGTGTCAGCTCGACCCTGGTCTCCGCGGCGCTCTCAGCGGAGTACGGGATCGGGGTGCGGGACGGCAAGTTCTGTGCGCACCAGTTGGTCGGACACCTGCTGGCCGGATCGCCCGAGCACTGTACGGCGGTCCGCGCGAGCCTCGGTCTCGGTACGACGCGTGAGCACGTGGACCGCCTCGTCAACGCCGTCCGCAACCTGGCCACCAACGGCCTGACGGCGGAGTACGAGGAGTCGGCCCACGGTTGCCAGCCGGTCGGCGACCCCCGCGACCTCGAGGCTCCCCGGATCTGGTGAACCTCCCCTGCTGAAGGCCGGCACCACCGCTCGGTGCCGCCCGAACAGCAGTAGCTAGACCCCCGGCTCCAGACCTGTGTGGTGAGCGGCAAACGCCAGCAGGTCTGCCCACTCCGAAGCAACCATGGCGGCGGGCTTCCCGAAACCGTGGCCGGTGTTGACTTCGATGCGGCTCAGGACCGGGTTCTCCCCTGCCTGCACGTGCTGCAGGGTCGCCATGAACTTGTGGCTGTGCAGCGGCACCACCCGGTCGTCATGATCGCCGGTGACGACCAGGGTGGCCGGGTACGCCGTACCCTCGCGCAGGTTGTGCAGTGGCGAGTAGGCCAGCAGGTCCTCGAACTGTGCCGGGTCGTCAGGCGATCCGAAGTCGGATACCCACGCGGCGCCGACAGTGAAGAGGTGGAAGCGCAGCATGTCCATCACACCGACACCAGGCAGCGCTACTGCGAACAGGTCCGGCCGCTGGGCCATCACTGCTCCGACGAGCAGCCCGCCGTTGCTGCGGCCGTGGATGGCCAGCTGCTGCGGCGTAGTCACCTTGGTCTTGGTCAGGTGCTCCCCGACCGCGATGAAGTCGTCGAACACGTTCTGCTTGTTGGCCAGCCGCCCCTCGTCGTGCCAGGAGCTGCCGTACTCGCCACCGCCCCGCAGGTTCGTGATCACCAGTACGCCGCCTGCCGCGATCCAGGCCGGCCACCCCGGGCGGTAGTCGGCCAGCACCGGGATCCGGAAGCCGCCGTACCCGTACATCAGGGTCGGCCGCGGCTGGTCGAAGGTCAGGTCGGCCCGGCTGATCAGGAAGTACGGCACCTCGCGCCCCGGCTCGACCCGACGCGTGACGATGATCTCCGGCGACGCGAAACCCGCACCAGCCGGGACGAGCTCAGGCAGTGCGCGGAACTCGCCCGACTCCGCTGAGACGAGATAAGCGACCGTCGGATCGGTGGTCGAAGAGAGACCGACAAAAACCTCGTCGTACTTCGGTGACGCGTTCAACCCGACGACGCCACCACCCGGCACCGGGATGACCCGTGCGTTGCCACCATCGAGATCATGCAGCGACAACACCGGCTGCGCGTCGATCAGCGAGAGCACGGCCAGCCCTGACCCGGTACCGCTGACGGCTTGCAGCGCGCCCTCACCCTCAGGGATGAGATCGGTGAAGTTGCCGGCCAGGTCCGAGGTCACCACGCGGCCGCGCGACGCGTCGCGGTCGGTTCGCAGTACCAGCTGGTCGCCGGACATCCGCACGAAGACGGTCTCGTCGCGGAACTCGTCGATCACCTTGATCGGCTCGCCCAAAGCGCCACCCAACGCGCCACCCAGAGGGCCGTCCGTGATCGGGTAGAGCCAGAGCTTCGTCGCGGGGTCCGTGCCCTGGCTGATCGTGATCACCAGGTAGCGGTCGTCGTCGGACACCTCGGGACCGATGAAGATCCGGTCGTTGTCCGGGAAGCTCAGAACCAGTTCGTCGTCCTCCTGCGGTGTACCGACCTTGTGCAGCTTCAACTGCCCACCGCTGAGCGCCTTCGTCTCGGTGCCCTCAGCGCGCCCACTGGACGGGTAGTGCAGGTACAGGTACGCCGATGAGTCCGGCAGCCAGGTGGCCTCGCAGAACTTGGCCTCTGTCACCACATCGTCCACATCGGCGCCAGTAGCGACCTCCCGGAGCCGGAAGGTGATCCAGTCGCTACCGCTCTCGTTGACGCCGTACGCGAAGTACCGGCCGTCCGGGCTGACCGTGAAGCTGCCCAGGGAGTCAGTGCCGTCCTCGGACAGCTTGTTGGGGTCGATCATCACCCGACCGCCCCCGAGCAGTCCCTGCAGCGAGTCGGCGACATAGACGACGTCCTGCGCCTGGGAGCCGTCGTTGCGACCGACGAAGTACCAGCCGGCTTTCCGAACCGGTACTCCGGCCCGCGGGCGCGCCAGGATCGCTGTCATCGTCTCCTTGAACCACGCCCGCTCGGGGTAGCCCGACAGCTCCGCCTCGAACGCCTCGTTCTGGCGGCGGACCCAGTCCTTGGTCTCGGCCGAGTCGGCGTCCTCCAGCCAGCGGTACGGATCAGCGATCTGACGGCCGTGCAGGGTGTCGACGACGGTCTCGTCCCGGCGGCTTTCGGGGTACTCGGCGCTCATGTCAGCCAACCTAACCCGCGCTCAGGATCAACCCCAGACCGGCAACAGGTCCTTGCGCCAGAGCACCTTGCCGTACAGGTCCCGGAGCGACGTCGTGAAGACCTCGGTGCGCGGATCGATCGCGACATGCCCGAAGAACTGGTTGCCTCCGGACGGCGGCTGGTTGGGGAAGTCGGCCGCCTTCACGAACTCCAGCCGGGGACCGAAGGTCGAGTCGAGCGCGTTCGGCCCGAAGGTGCCCGCATTGACCGGACCGGCGACGATCTCCCAGAACGGGTCGAAGTCGGTGAAGGCGGCGCGGGACGGGTCGTAGTGGTGCGCTGCGCAGTAGTGCACGTCCGCGGTCAGCCAAACAGTGTTGCGGACCTTGCGGCGCTTGAACTGCGAGAGCACCCAGGCGATCTCGTGCTCACGGCCACCGGGCGCTCCCGCCACGCCGTTGGCAACCGCCTCGATCGCCGCGCCGTCTGGCACCAGTACGCCCAGCGGCATGTCGCTGGCGATCACCTTCCAGGTCGCCTTTGAAGCAGCGACCTCGCGAACCAGCCAGGCCGCCTGCTCGGCGCCCAGCATCGCGACCGGCCCGGCCACACCCTGTGCCGGGTTGGCGCCGCGGTACGTGCGCATGTCCAGGCAGAAGACGTCGAGCAGCGGGCCGTAGCTCACCTTGCGGTAGATGCGGTTCCGGCCGGCCGTGTGAACCATCGGCAGGTACTCCAGGAACGCCCGCCGGGCCCGGGCCGCCAGTACGTCGACCCGCTTCTCGGTGTAGCGGTCGTCGGTCAGGATCTCACCGGGGTACCAGTTGTTGACCGTCTCGTGGTCGTCCCACTGGCTGATGATCGGCACGTCGGCGTACAGGTCGCGGACGTTGTGGTCGAGCAGGTTGTACTTGTACCGCCCCCGGTACTCCGCCAGCGTCTCGGCGACCTTACTGACTTCCTCGGTCACCACGTTCTTCCACACCGTGCCGTCGGGGATCTTCACCTCGGCGGCGATCGGGCCGTCGGCGTAGATGTTGTCGCCGGAGTGCAGGAAGAAGTCCGGCCGGGTCTCGTGCATCGCCTTGTACGCGATCATGCCGCCGAAGTCGGGATTGATGCCGTACCCCTGGCCGGCGGTGTCGCCGGTCCAGACGAAGCTCACCGGGCGGTTGCGGCCCGGCGTACTGAAGGAGCCCTCAGTGGTCTCGCCGCAGCGGCCATAGGCGTCCTCGAAGCCGATCCGGTAGTCGTACCGCTGGCCGGGTCGCAGCCCGCGCAGCGGGAGTTGGGCGGTGAAGTCCTCCGAGGCCGAGGTGATCGGCCCCCGCAGCCGGATGGCCCGGTCGAACCGGCCGTGGCTGGTCAGGTCGACCACCATGCGCGCCCGGCGGTCGGTACGGGACCAGACGACGGCCGAGTTCGAGGTGACATCGCCACTGGCGATCCCGGACGGCAGGGCGGGCCGATCCCGGCGTACGACGGACGGGGCGGCGGTGGCGGTTACACCCGGTACTGCGGCGGTGGCACCCGCGACGGCAGTGGCGGCCAGCAACTGGCGGCGGCTCAAGGTCATGACGCAGAAGGTGCTCCACCCGGATGACGCGGGGGTGACGGCGGAGCGAACTACCTGACAACTCAGCCACGCTGTTGCCGACCTTGTCCGAGGACAGATGATGGAATGACGCTGGACGAAAGGCGCGCTCAAGGGATGACACGGGAACACCGCCTCACGCAGATCTTCATCAAGCTGGCCGACACACTCGTCGCCGAGTTCGACCTGGTCGACTTCCTCGGCATGCTCGCCGAGGCGACCGTCGAGCTGATCGACGTCCAGGCGGCCGGCCTGATGCTTGCCGACGACAACGGCGTCCTGCACGTGATGGCCTCGTCGGACGACCAGACCGAGCTGCTGGAACTCTTCGAGCTGCAGCAGAACGAGGGGCCCTGCCCGGAGTGCTTCCGGACCGGCGTACCGGTGGTGAACGTGGACCTGCAGGACTGGCCGCAGTTCGCGGAGGCTGCCGCGGCCGGAGGGTTCACCTCGGCCCATGCCGTGCCACTCAGGCTGCGCGGCCAGGTGATCGGCGCGGTGAACCTGTTCCGGACCAGCCGCGGTCCCCTCACCGGTGAGGACATCGCGCTGGCCCAGGCACTGGCCGACATGGCAACGATCGGGCTCCTGCACGAGCGTGAGCTGCGCGGCCGGCAGGAGCTGGCCGAACAGTTGCAGCACGCGCTGAACAGCCGGATCGTGATCGAGCAGGCCAAGGGCATGCTCGCCGAGCGGACCGGTCTGAGTCTGCCGGACGCGTTCACCGCAATGCGCTCGTATGCCCGCGGCCGTGGCTGCGGCCTGACCGCTGTCGCCCGAAGTGTGCTCGACGGCACACTCCAAAGCTCCGCCCTGCTGACCCGCTGAGCCTGGCCGCGCCACGCACCTGCCGAGCGGCCGGTTGCGTACCGCCTTCCAGCGTGGTTCCGTTGGGGTAACAGCCACTTTCTCGTGGCGCTGCCCTGGACCCGGTAGCGCATCTCGACCGATGCACTCCGGATGGGGCGTTCTCCCTTGTCACAACTGCTCGAAGACCCGCACGCCCAAAGACCGCAGCAACGGCATGCGAGTCTGTACAGCGACCTGCTGACCACGGTTCGTGAACTCGGCCTGCTGCGGCGCCGCTACGCCTACTACTGGACCCGGATCGGTCTCGTCCTGGCCGCGCTGGGCGGCGTGATCGCCGGTTTCGTCCTGCTCGGCAACTCCTGGTTCCAGCTGCTGATGGCCGGCGCGCTCGCGCTGATCCTGGTCCAGGTCGCGTTCCTCAGCCACGACAGCGCCCACCGGCAAATCTTCGACTCGGCGGCCTGGAACGACTGGACCGCCCGCCTGCTGGCCGGTGGCCTCGCCGGGATGAGCATCACCTGGTGGAAGAACAAGCACAGCAAGCACCACAACGCACCGAACCAGATCGGCAAGGACCCGGACATCGCGATCGGCGTGATCGCCTTCACCCCCGACCACGCCGGCAGCCGGCGTCGCGGCTTCATCAAGTGGTTCGGCGACCGTCAGGGCTGGCTCTTCTTCCCGCTGCTCACGCTGGAAGGCCTCAGCCTGCACGTGTCGAGCCTGCAGCACCTGTTCCGTCGCGGCGCGACCAGAGTCGAGCGCATCGAGGCCGCGGTGGTCGTCTCGCGCCTGGGCCTCTACGTCACCGCCCTGTACGTCGTCCTGCCGGTCGGCAAGGCCAGCGCGTTCCTCGGCCTGCAACTGGCCGTCTTCGGGGTCTGCCTGGGCGGCTCGTTCGCGCCGAACCACAAGGGCATGCCGCTCGTCCCGAAGACGATGAAGCTCGACTTCCTGCGCCGCCAGGTGCTGATGTCCCGCAACGTCCGCGGTGGCCCGGTCGTCGACTTCGCGATGGGCGGCCTCAACTACCAGATCGAGCACCACCTGTTCCCGAGCATGCCGAGACCGACCCTGCGCAAGGTCCAGCCGATCGTCCGCGAGTACTGCGCGCAGAACGGCGTGAAGTACACCGAGGTCGGCTTCTTCGAGTCGTACACGATCATCGTCGACTACCTGAACAACGTCGGCCTGCGAGCCCGCGACCCGTTCCAGTGCCCGCTGGTGAGCCTGTACCGCGACTAGCTCGACAGCAACGGCAGGGCGGCGGCCAGCGCGTCATCGGCCGCCGCGCGGCCTCGCTGGTGATGGTCGGCCAGCACGATCGCCCCTTCGAGCAGCGTCAGCAGTTGGCGCCCGGTCCGCTCGGGGTCGGCGACCCCCGCGAGAGCCGCGATCTCGGTGAGCAGGTCCTGGTAGCGGTCGAGGTGCTCCACCGCGAGGCTGTGCGCCGGCTCGAAATGCCGCTGGGTCGCAGCATTCATCAGCGCACAACCGCGGTAGTTCGCCTCGGCGAACCAGTTCCCCAGTACCGCGAAGACAGCGGTGAGCCGAGCAGCGGCATCGTCCCCGCCGGTCTCGGCCGCCTGCCGGAGCCAGTTGTAGTTGCGATCGCTGCGAGCCTGCAGGACGGCCGCGATCAGCCCGTCCTTGGAGCCGAAGTGCCGGTACAGCGTCTCCTTCGACGCTCCCACGGACGCGCACAGCTCGGCGATCCCGACGCCGTCCAGGCCCCGCTCGTAGAAGACCACCGTGGCGGCCTCGAGCATGGCCGCCCGGGTCCGTTCGGGATCCAGTGAGCTTCCTTTGGCGACGGGCATGAGACAGATGGTACCGATCGGATCGATCTCTTGCTAGCGTAGTGATGGTACCGACCGGTTCGATCAATTGAGGTGCCCGTTGAGCCACACCAGCACGCACGCCAGTACGTCCGCCTTCACCGTCGCCAGCGGCGGGCACGAGCTCCCCGGAGTACTGCATCTCCCGGCGGGCGACGGGCCCCATCCGGCCGTCCTGCTGCTGCATGGGTTCCCTGGGTGGGAGCGCAACTTCGACCTTGCCCACGCCTTCAAGCGGGCCGGCTATGCCACCCTCGTCTTCCACTACCGCGGCTCGTGGGGCGCGGGCGGCACGTGGTCGTGGAGCAACGTACTCGAGGACGCGACCGCCGCCGTCCAGGTACTGCGTGCGGACCCGCGCATCGATGCCGCCCGGCTGGCCGTCGTCGGCCACAGCATGGGCGGATTCGCCGCCTTGCGGACGGTCGCGGTCGACCCCACGATCCCCGCCGTCGCCTCGATCGCCGGCTTCGACTTCGGTGCCGCCGCCACCGCACCGAACCCCGACCAGTACGTCGAGCCGTTCGACAGCGACCTGCTCCCCCTGCACGGCACCAGCGGACGCGCCCTGGTCGACGAAATGGTTGCCCACGGCCCCGAATGGCGCCTGGCGACGCTCGCCCCCAAGCTGGCCGATCGCCACGTCCTCCTGATCGGGGCCGACCGTGACACGGCTGCGCCGCACGAGCAGCACCACGTACCCCTGGTGGCCGCCTACCAAAACGCCGAACATTACCTGTTCCCCACCGACCACGCCCTGTCGGACCACCGTGAGCAGCTGGCCGAGGCGGTGCTCGACTTCCTGAAGCGCAAGCTGTGAAGTACCGTCTCGCGCTCGGATCCGCCGTCGCGCTCGGCTTCGCGCGCTTTGCCTACGGACTGGTCGTGCCCGCCATGCGCGACCAGCTCGGCTGGTCCCTGGCCGACGCCGGCCTGCAGACGACGGCGAACGGCGTCGGCTACCTGCTCGGGGCGATCGTGGTGGCGATGGTCGTCCGCCGGCTCGGCACGGCGCGCTCCTTCCGGCTGGGCATGATCATCACCACCGTCTCTCTCGCCGCGACCGCGGCCACCGCGATCCCGCTGCTCCAGCTGTTGCTCAGAGCAACAGCCGGCTTCTCGGGCGCACTGGTCTTCGTCGCCGGCACGGTGATCGCCGCCAGAATGGCCGACCGCTCCGCGATCACCGTGTACTTCGGAGGTGCCGGGCTGGGCGTCGCGCTCAGCGGACTCGCGCTCCCGCTCGTGCTGGACGGTCACCCGAGCCGGTGGCCGGTCGCCTGGCTGCTGCTCGGCGCGGCATCGCTCGCCGCCACGGCGGTCTCCTGGTCTGCGGTCACCTCCGTTCAATCGGCAGCCGAAACCAAGGCCAAGCTGGGCAATCTCTGGCCGATCGGCGTCGCCTATGTCTTGTTCGGCGCCGGTTACATCGTCTACATCACGTTCCTGACGGCCTATCTGAAGTCGGAACACAGCACTGCGCACGAGATCGCTGCCACCTGGACGCTGATCGGAGTCGCCGCGGTCGTCGCGCCACCGGTCTGGAGTCGTCCGCTGGCCAACTGGCCCCATGCTCGCGCGATGGCAGTTCTGCTGACCCTGCAAGTGATCGCCGCGCTGCTGCCACTCATCGACCGGGCCACCGTGCTGGTCTCGGCTGCGATCGTGGGCTTCACGTTCCTCAATGTTCCCGCCTCGGTCGCCGCGCTGGTACGGCGTACCAAGGCCCCGCAGGAATGGACAGCCGTCGTGGGCGCACTCACGGTCCTGTTCGCGGCAGGGCAGACCGTCGGGCCGTGGCCCGCAGGATTCCTCGCCGACCACTTCGGCGCGGCGACAGCTTTGTGGTGGACCGCTGCCCTCTGCCTCGCCGGTGCGTTGGTCGCGCTCTGCTGGAGAACGGCTAGCTCTGTGGTGGGATCTCCCCCGAACCGCGAATCGTCAGCTTCACCGGCACCCTGACGGTCCGGCCGGGGCGGTGTGGTTCGGGGAGGCGCTCGGTCATCAACTGGATCGCGGTCCGGGCCATCACGTCGGCCGACTGCGCGACCGCGGTGAGTCCCGGGCTCAGCAGATCGCCGAGCGCCAGGTCGTCGAACGACACCAGAGCCACCTGATCACGACGGCCGGCCATCCCCCGCAGTACCTCGGCGGTGGTCATGTTGTTGGCCGACAGGATCGCCGTGGCAGGCTCGGGCCGGTCCAGTACTGCGGACAGCGTGATCCCGATCCCCTCGGTCGTCGGCTCGGACAGGTGGACCAGATCCTCGTCGACGTCGATCCGGTGCCTGGCCATCGCTGCCCGGTAGGCCACGACCCGCTCGCGCGCCGTGAAGATCCGCTCGTCGTCACCGAGGTAGGCGATCCGGCGGTGCCCCTGGCGGACCAGATGGTCGATCGCCTGGTCGATACCGCCCGCGTTGTCGGCGAGCACCGCGTCGGCCTCGATCCCGTGCGCCGGCCGGTCGATCGTGACGACCGCCATCCCGGCGTCCACGTGCGGAGCCAGGTACTCCTGCGTCTCGCCGATCGGCGCCATGATCAGCGCGTCCGGACGCCGGGCGACGAACTCCAGGCAGACGTCCCGCTCGCGGTCGGGGTCCTCGTCGGTCAGGCCGATCATCACGACCGAACCGCTCCCCCGCGCCCACAGCTCGACCGCGCGACCGAGCGAGGCGAAGAACGGGTCGCCGATGTCGCGGATCACCACGGCGATCGTGCCGGTCTTGCCGCGGCGCAGCATCCGGGCGCTCTCGTTCGGCGTGTAGTTGAGTTCCTTGATCGCGGCCTGGACCTTCGCGGTCAGCTCGGGGCTGACGTTCGGCTCCTCGTTGACCACCCGGGACACGGTCTTGAGCGCCACGCCCGCCCGGGCCGCGACCTCTTTCATGGTGGGCCGGCGCTGCCCGGCTCCATTCACACCAGTAATGCTCATGCCTGGCCCACCTTCTCCGTTTAACTCTCCACAACGACGGGGATGATCATCGGCCGCCTGCGATGAGTATCGCTGACCCACTTGCCGACCACCCGGCGGATGACCTGCTGCAACTGGTACATGTCGTCCACCCCGCTCCCGATCGCCTTCTCGATCTCCGCCTCGATCCTCGGCTTCAGCTCGTCGAAGACGGCATCGTCCTCGGCGAACCCGCGCGCGTGGATCTCCGGACCGGCGGTCAGTTTGCCGGTGACAGAGTCCATCACGGCGATCACCGAGATGAAACCCTCGTCGCCGAGAATCCGGCGGTCTTTCAGCGAGGTCTCGGTGATGTCGCCCACGGTCGAGCCGTCGACGAACACGTACCCGCAGTCCACCTTGCCCGCGACGACGGCCTTGCGGTCGACCAGATCGACCACCACCCCGTCCTCGACCACCACGACGTTCTCGGCCGGTACGCCGGTCTGCCGGGCCAGCTCGGCGTTCGCGTGCAGGTGCCGGATCTCGCCGTGCACCGGCATCACGTTGCGCGGCTTCACGATGTTGTAGCAGTAGAGCAACTCGCCCGCCGACGCGTGGCCGGAGACGTGCACCAGCGCGTTGCCCTTGTGGATCACGTTCGCGCCGTGCCGGGTCAGCCCGTTGATCACCCGGAACACCGAGTTCTCGTTGCCCGGGATCAACGACGAGGCCAGTACTACGGTGTCGCCCGGCTGGATCTGGACGACGTGGTGGTCGTTGGCCGCGATCCGGGACAGCGCCGACATCGGCTCGCCCTGCGACCCGGTGGAGACCAGGACGACCTGCTCGGGCGGGTAGTTGTCCAGCTCGCGCATGTCGATCAACGTGTCGCCGGGAACGTTGAGGAAGCCCAGATCGCGGGCAACCGCCATGTTGCGAACCATCGAGCGGCCGACGTACGCGACCTTGCGGTGGTGCTTCACGGCCGCGTCCATCACCTGCTGGACGCGGTGCACGTGCGAGGCGAAGCAGGCGACGATGATGCGCTGGTTGCGCGCCTTGGTGAAGACGCCGTCCAGCACCGGCGCGATGTCGCGCTCATGGGTGGTGAAGCCGGGCACCTCGGAGTTGGTGGAGTCGACCATGAACAGGTCGACGCCTTCCTCGCCGAGCCGGGCGAACGAGCGCAGGTCGGTGATCCGGTGGTCCAGCGGCAACTGGTCCATCTTGAAGTCGCCGGTGTGCAGGACCAGGCCGGCCGGCGTCCGGATCGCCACCGCCAAGGCGTCCGGGATCGAGTGGTTGACCGCGACGAACTCACACTCGAACGGCCCGAAGCGCACCGTCTCGCCCTCGACCACGGTCTGCTGCGGCACGTTGCGGTGCCGGTGCTCCTTGAGCTTGCCCTCCAGCAACGCCAGGGTCAGCTGCGAACCGACCACCGGGATGTCGCCGCGCTCCCGCAGCAGGTACGGCAGACCGCCGATGTGGTCCTCGTGCCCGTGCGTCAGGACGACCGCCACGATGTCGTCCAAACGCTCCCGGATCGGCTGGAAGTCCGGGAGGATCAGGTCGACACCGGGCTGGTTCTCGTCCGGGAAGAGCACTCCGCAGTCGACGATCAGCAGCTTGCCGTCGTACTCGAAGACGGTCATGTTCCGGCCGACCTCGCCGAGACCGCCGAGTGGGATGACGCGGAGCGCGCCGGGAGCCAGTGGTCCCGGCGCGGACAGATCAGGGTGCGGGTGACTCATGCAATCAGTCCTGCCGTCTTGAGATCAGTGGTGAGCCAGTCGATTTGCTCGCCGGTCGCCTCGACCAGCGGCGCGCGCAGCGTCGCGTGCTCGATGACACCGGCCAGCTTGAGGGCAGCCTTCACCATGATGGCGCCCTGCGTCCGGGTCATGATCGCCTCGACCGCCGGCACCAGCTGCCGGTCGATCCGCCGCGCGGTAGCGAGGTCGCCCGCCACAACGGCGTCGATCAACTGCCGGTACTGCGGACTGGCGACGTGCCCGACGACGCTCGCGATTCCGACCGCGCCCATCGCCAGCCAGGCGAGGTTCAGTTCGTCGGCACCGCAGTAGTAGACGAGATCCGAGTTGGCGAGCACCTTCGTCGTGGCCGCGACATCGCCCTTGGCGTCCTTGACCGCGACGATCCGCGGGTGCGCGGCCAGCGCTAGCAGGGTCTCGGTGGTGATCGGTACGCCGGACCGGCCGGGAATGTCGTAAGCCATCACCGGAAGATCGGTGGCGTCGGCGACGGTGGTGAAGTGCAGCTTGATGCCCTCTTGCGGAGGCTTGTTGTAGTACGGCGTGACGACCAGCAGGCCGTGCGCGCCGGCGGCCTCGGCGGCCTTCGCGCACTCCACGCTGTGGGCGGTGTTGTTCGAGCCCACGCCGGCGATCACCTGGGCGCGGTCGCCGACCGCCTCGAGGGTGGCGCGGACCAGCCGCACCTTCTCCTCGTCCGTGGTGGTCGGTGCCTCACCGGTGGTGCCGTTCACGATGAGGGAATCGTTGCCCTCGTCGACCAGCTTGGTGGCGACCTTCTGCGCGGCGTCGAGATCCAGCGAGCCATCGGGGTGGAACGGAGTGATCATCGCCGTGGTCAACCTGCCGAAAGGCAGGGCCGTCGAGGCGGTGGGTTCGCTAGAGGACATGGGGCTCAGATTACCGCTCCCAGCGCCTCAGGAAATGAGTAGGCCTGGTGGCTGTCCGCTCGGGGGTCCGGGCAGCCACCAGGCTCACTCGTCCTATCGCCGGAGGCCCAGGAGTCGTTACAGCTTCGGAGAAAAAAGTCAGAAAAACTTTCTGCAAATACTCTTCGTGCCAAACCGATCACGCTGGGTTGATTTCCGGTGACATGGCAGCCCGATACCCTCTGCCGGTGTCCACACCGCAGCTTGCCCCCCGCCCACCGGCCGCCGAGTCGATCACCATGACGATGCTCGGGCTGCTCTTCCCGGTGCCGATGATCGCCCTCGTCCTGTGGTTCGTGATCGGGACGGTGCACGGTCTCAGTGAGTTCCCGGCGAGCTGGACCGCCCTGGTCCCGCTCGCACTGGCCGTCGGCGCCTACTCGTTCTGCGAGCTCGTCGGCTTCCGCGCGCAGCCGATCCAGCCCGGCGGGCGACCGGCCGAGGTCGAGAACCAGTCCTGGCTGGCCTTCAACAAGTCGGCCTTCCTCCGGTTCGTGGCCTGCGAGGCGGTCTTCCTGGTGACGATCCCGATCGCCTTCGTCGTCAGCAGCTATTGGCCCGTACTGATCGGTGCCGCTTTGGCGCTCCCGCTGATCGCCTGGGAAGCCTGGCCCAGCAAGCGGAACCTCCAGCGCTTCGCCGCTTCCCTCGAGTCCGGCGGCCACCCGTCGTACCTCCTCGGCCGCCCGATCGACCGGGTCTAGGACGTCGCCTCGGCCAGCGCCGCCAGGAGGTCGAGCGGCCGCTGATCCGGCGAGGCTACGCGGACCTCGTTCATCAAGTAGGAGAAGCTGATCCCGCGGCTCGGCCAAGCACCATGACGAGACCCGCCGGCGCCGGCATGACCGAAGGCGTCAGCGGGCGTGCCAAGGTGCCCGGCCGCGGTCTTCAGTTCGAAGCCCGCGCCGTAGGCGATCTCACTCCCCCAGAACGGCTCGATTCCCCGCCGGATCTCCCGCCGCCCAAGCTCGACCGTCTCCGGACGCAGCACCCGCACGCCGTCGACCTCGCCGAGCAGCGACGCGTAGAACCGGGCCATCCCGCGCGCCGTCGCGAACGCGCCGACCGCCGCCAGCCCCGCACTCCGGTACTGCGCACTGTTCCAGATCTGGTCAGCTCCCGGCACCAGGAGTGGGTTCCGCAGCAACTGGCGTAGCGGATCAACCTCCTCAGGATCGGCCAGTACGCCGTCCGCCGCCACCATCGTGGAAGCCCTTGAATGCAGGGATTCCGGTAAGCCGATCCACACCTCCAGACCCAACGGAGCCGCGAACTCGTCGGCGAAGAACGCGCCCATCGACCGGCCGTCGGTCCGTCGTACCAGCTCGTCGAGGAGCCAGCCCCAGGTGGTCGCGTGGTACATGAACGCGGCCCGCGGATCGTCCGACGGAGCCTGCGCCGCCAGCTGCGCCGCGACCGCGTCGTGGTCGAGCAGATCCACCTTGCTGAAGTCGGTCCCCGGCAGGCGCGCCTGGTGGGACAGCACCTCCGCGACCGTGATCGCCTCTTTCCCAGCTGCACCGAACTCCGGCCAGTACTTGCTGAGCGGTGCCTCCAGCGCGACCACGCCACGCTCCACCAGGAGCAACACGGCAGCCGCCGACAGGCCTTTGGTACCGGAGAAGATCAGCTGGACGGTGTCCTCCGCCCAAGGCCCGTCAGGCCGGGCCAGTCCACCCCACAGGTCGACCACGAGGTGCCCGTCGCGGTAGGCCGCGAACCCGGCGCCGCGTTCGCCCCGTTCGGTGAAGTTGCGCTCGAACGCCGCCGCGACAGCACCGAACCCGTCAGCCGTCCATCCTGAGGTCATGCCGAGATAGTACCGACTGGTTCGATCTACTAGCCACCCGCGATCCAGACCGAGGTCGAGGACAGGATCGCGGCGTAGATTTCGCGGACGATCGGCATCGCGCCAGGCAGCAGGAGCACGCCCGCGACGATCAGGGCGGGGGCGATCAACAGGTTCTCGACCCAGCCGCCGGTGCGGAAGCGGAGATGCCGCGGCAGCCTGATCTCGTACCAGGTCTCGCCGCGGATCGGCAGCGGCCACAGCCACGGACAACCCGACCGAGTGAGACTGTCACCGAGGCAGTGCACGAACATGCCGACCGCGACGGCCGCGCCGATCCAACTGCCGATCTCGTCGAGACCCGCATGCAGGTTGTGGACAGCCGACTCACCAGGCAGCCAGGTGCCGGCGATCGTCCACACGCCCGCACCGAGAACAACCATCACAACCCAGTCGCCTAGGGCGTCCGCCGCCAGGATCAACCCGAGCAGAGCAACAGCCAGTACTGCGCGCCAACCACCCGCCGCGCCCGCACTCGAGGTCGCGATACCGAGCAGAACGGCGGCCACCAGCGTGTGACTCGCATGCCGATGCTGACCCGTGCTGTCCTCGTCGCGCGGACCCTTCGTGAGCGAGTACAGCAAGCTCGAGAAGGCCCGCACGACACTTGAGACGAACCCGGTGATCGGACCGAGCAACCGGGACGCGCCCGCACCCGGATGATCGAGGTCCGGCAGCAACGCGTAACCCGCCGTCGCCGCGGCGAACGGAACCACCTCGGCAACCGAGCTGAGCCCCACGAGCGGCGCCACCGCAAGCCCCGCACACCAACCGGACAACGCATGCGAACGCCCCATCACGGCGCCCCACCCCCATCAGTCGTGAGCCGCTGATTCTTTCAGCGCGAACCGACAGTTCCAGGGAGCCACACGGGTCGTGCCCGGCAGTTGCCTGACGCTCAGGCGTCGAAGTCGAGGGTTACTTTTTCGGTGGTGGGGTGGGACTGGCAGGTGAGGACGTAGCCGGCGCGGATCTCGTCCTGTTCGAGGGCCCAGTTGGTGTCCATCCGGACCGAGCCTTCGATGACCTTCGCCCGGCAGGTCCCGCAAACGCCGCCCTTGCAGGCGAACGGAGCATCGGACCGTACTGCGAGTGTCGCGTCCAGCACTGCCTTCGCGTGCTCGCCCAGCTGGAAGGTCGACCGGCGCCCGTCGAGGATCACCGTCACCTCGGCCGCCTCCGCGTCGATCACGGTCTCCTCGACGCGGGTCACCGGTGCTTCGTCCCCGACATGGAACAGCTCGGCATGCACGGTCTCGCGCGGCACCCCTTGCTCGAGCAGCAACTCCTGGGCGCCGACGACCATCGCGTACGGCCCGCAGAGGAACCACGCGTCAACCGACTTCACCGGCAGGATCGAGTCGATCATCCGGCGCAGTCGCTCGCTGTCGATCCGCCCGCTGAACAACTCGACCTCGGTCGACTCGCGAGACAGGACGTGCACCAGATGCAGCCGCTCGGCGTACACGTCCTTGAGGTCGGCGAGCTCGTCGGCGAACATCACCGAGCCCGCCGTGCGGTTGCCGTAGAGCAAGGTGACCCGGCTGTGCGGCTCGACCCGCAGGATGGTCGCGACCAGCGAGAGCACCGGCGTGATCCCGCTGCCCGCCGCGACGAAGGCGTAGTGCTTCGCGTTCGCCGGGTCGAGCGGCGTACCGAACCGGCCGAGCGGAGTCATCACGTCGACGGTGTCGCCGGGTTTCAGCTCGGACGCGGCGTACGACGAGAACTCGCCACCGGGGATCCGCTTGACCGCGATCCGCAGTACGCCGGAACCGGCCGGCGAGCAGATCGAGTAGCTACGCCGGACGTCGTCACCGGGCCGCCGGACGGTCAGGTGCTGACCCGCGGCGAACTCGTACTCCGCCTCGAGCTCCGGTGGCACGTCGAAGGTGATCGCCACCGAGTCCTCGGTGATCAGGTCGACCGCCTGCACCTTCAACGGATGGAAGGTCGCCCTGCGGCGCGTCATCGTCGTCGTCATGTCAGATCGCCTTGAAGTGATCGAAGGGCTCGCGGCAACTGTTGCAGCGCCAGAGCGACTTGCAGGAAGTGGACCCGAACCGGCTCAGCTCCGAGGTGTCCGGCGACCCGCACAGCGGGCACCGCAGCGTCAGGCTCACGGACACCGGCCCGCCGACCGCACGGCGACCCGTCGGCGGAGCGATCCCGTACTCCGTCAGCTTGGCCTTGCCCTCGTCGCTCATCCAGTCCGTCGTCCAGGCCGGGGACAACACGGTTTCGACCCGGCCTTTGAGGTGCAGCGAGTCCAGGGTCAGCTCGACCTCGTGCTTGATCAGGTCCATCGCGGGACAGCCAGAGTACGTCGGGGTGATCGTGACAACCACCTCGTCACCCTCGTGCCGGACGCCGCGCAGTACGCCGAGATCCGCGATCGTCAGCACCGGTACTTCGGGATCCGCGACCTCGCCGACTGCTTCCAAGATCGCGGCGTCACTCACCACGACGCTCCTGGGTGGGAACGCGCAACGTGCTGCAGCTCGGCGAGCAGATAGCCGAAGTGCTCGGTATGACGGCCTTCCCGGCCACCGCTGTGCTGGTACGCCGACGTCGGCCGCTCGCAGGTCGATTCGTCGATCACCTGCGTGACCCGGCGCAACCACTCTTCTTCCAGGCTCGACGGGTCGACAGCGACCTCGAGCCGCTGCACCAACTCGTCGGAGGCGAACATCTCCGCGGTGTACGGCCACATCGCGTCGAGGCCGGCCTGCATCCGGCGGTGGCTCTCCTCGGTCCCGTCGCCCAGCCGCAGGACCCACTGGGTCGCGTGGTCGACGTGGTACGCGACCTCCTTCACCGCCTTGCCGGCTACTCCCGCCAGGGTCTCGTCGGCACAGCCGCGCAGCTCTTCGTAGAGCAGGTGCTGGTACATCGCGAAGTACAGCAGCTTGGCGATGCTCTGGGCGAAGTCGCCGTTGGGCAGCTCGCACAGCTGGAGATTGAGGAACTCGCGCTCGTCGCGGAAGTAGGCCAGATCGTCCTCGGAACGGCCCGCGCCCTCGACCTCACCGGCGTACTGGAGCAGCGAGCGGGCCTGGCCGAGCTGGTCCAGCCCGATGTTGCCCAGAGCAACGTCTTCCTCGAGCTGGGGCGCGGCCGCGATCCACTCGGCGGTCCGTTGCGCCGCGATCAGGGCGTCGTCGCCGAGCCGAAGGGTGTAAGTGAAGAGATCGCTCACAGGTGTTCTACGCCTTCCGGGACCTGGTAGAAGGTCGGGTGCCGGTAGACCTTGTCGGCCGCGGGGTCGAAGAACTCGTCCTTCTCGTCCGGGCTCGACGCGGTGATGTCGGTGGCCGGCACGACCCAGATCGAGACGCCTTCCTGCCGCCGGGTGTAGACGTCGCGGGCGTTGCGCAGCGCCATCGTCGCGTCCGGCGCGTGCAGGCTGCCCACGTGCACGTGCGAGAGTCCCCGACGGGAGCGCACGAACACCTCCCACAGCGGCTCGATCGGCGGGCGCTTGGCGCCTTCGGTCGACTCGGTCATGCGGCGCTCTCCTGCATCTTCTTCGCTTGCTTCTCCGCGTACGCCGCGGCCGCCTCGCGCACCCAGGCGCCGTCCTCGTGCGCCTTCACCCGGTGCGCCAGCCGCTGCTGGTTGCACGGACCGTTGCCCTTGACAACTTCGTAGAGCTCACTGAAGTCCGGCTGGGTGAAGCTGTAGTGCCCGGTCGCCTCGTCGTAGCGCAGCCCGTCGTCCGGCACCCGGATGCCGAGCACGTCGGCCTGCGGCACGGTCATGTCGACGAAGCGCTGCCGCAGCTCGTCGTTGCTGTGCCGCTTGATCCCCCACGCCATCGACTGCTCCGAGTGGGTCGAGCTGGCGTCCGGCGGGCCGAACATCATCAGGCTCGGCCACCACCAGCGGTCCAGCGCGTCCTGCGCCATCGCCTTCTGCGCCTCGGTGCCGTTGCACAGCGTGTGCAGGATCTCGAACCCCTGCCGCTGGTGGAACGACTCCTCCTTGCAGACCCGGACCATCGCCCGCGCGTACGGCCCGTACGAGCAGCGGCACAGCGGCACCTGGTTGACGATCGCGGCACCGTCGACCAGCCAGCCGATCGCGCCGATGTCGGCCCACGTCAGCGTCGGGTAGTTGAAGATGCTGGAGTACTTCTGCCGGCCGCTGTGCAGCAGGTCGAGCAGGTCGGCGCGGTCCACGCCGAGCGTCTCGGCCGCGGCGTACAAGTAGAGGCCGTGGCCGGCCTCGTCCTGGACCTTCGCCATCAGGATCGCCTTGCGGCGCAGTGACGGCGCCCGGCTGATCCAGTTGCCCTCGGGCTGCATGCCGATGATCTCGGAGTGCGCGTGCTGCGCGATCTGCCGGATCAGGGTCTTGCGGTACCCCTCGGGCATCGCGTCGCGCGGCTCGATCCGGCCGTCGGCGTCGATCGTCGCCTGGAAGCTGTCCATGAATCCGAGCATAGCCGACTTGTGACACTTCGTCTGCCGATTCGACGAAAGGTGTCACAAGGTGGTGCTGGCACCACCGGAGAAGGGGGTTCAGGCCGCTGGGACAACGCCGGTGGCGCGAGCAGGATTGAGCACAACAGCTCAACCCTTCCACAGTTTCTGCAAAGGACAACTCCCGTGACTCAGCTCAGCACTTCACCCCCAGCGGCCGCCGATCACCGCGGGCCGGTCACCGGTACCGAGCGCGCACTGGCGCCGGACCTGATCCGCGGTGGAATGCTGCTGCTGATCGGCCTGGCCAACGCCGCCAACTACGCCTTCGCCGGCCAGCCCGGCCTCAACGGCAGCCCGCACGGCCTCGAGCGGATCCTCAACTTCCTCAAGATCACCCTGGTCGACGCCCGGGCCTACCCGGTCTTCGCGGTGATGTTCGGCTACGGCCTGGTCCAGCTCACCCGCCGCCAGCGCAACTCCGGCACCACCGCGAGCGGCGTACGGCGAATCCTGCTCAAGCGGAACGCCTGGCTGGTCGCCTTCGGCCTGGCCCACGCCACCTTCCTGTACTTCGGTGACTTCCTCGGCGCCTACGGATTGGTCGGCATCCTCTGCACGCTGGTACTGCTCAATCGAGGCGACAGGTTCCACAAGATCGTCCTGTGGATCTGGGGAGCGCAACTCGTCTACACGATCGTGCTGGCCGGCATGGCCTTGTTCGCCGTCGTCACCAGCTCCGGTCCGGCCCAGTCGGTCGAGAACAAGCCGAACCCGTCACTGGCCGCGACGAGCTACGCATCGAGCCTCGTCCACCGGCTGCACGAGTACCCGACGCACACCGCGACCGTGCTCGGCTTCACCGTCATCGTCTGGCTCGGCATCTGGGCCGCTCGCCGGCAACTGCTGGAGAACCCCAATGCCCACAAGGCATTGCTCACTCGGGTTGCCGTCGTCTGCATGAGCATCACCGTCCTCGGTGGCACGCCGCTCGCTCTGGTCGCCGCCGGCTGGCTGCACGTCGACGCGGCAGCACTCGAGTCGGTGAACTTCCTCCAGCACGTCAGCGGGCAGTTCGGCGGCCCCGGGTACATCGCGCTCTTCGCCCTGCTGGTCGGCAAGCTCACGGCCAACCGTCGTACGGCGGAGCTCGGTCTACCGGTCCAGGCGATTTCTGCTCTCGGCCAGCGGTCGATGTCGGGCTACCTGTTCCAGTCGGTCGCATGGCTGGTGCTGCTGGCGCCCTTCACGCTGAACCTCGGTGACCGCCTCGGCAGCACGGCCTTCACCGCCGCGGGTGTCGCAGTACTGGTCTGGACGGTCTCGGTGACCGGGGCCTACCAGATGAAGAAGCGGTCGTACCGCGGTCCGGCGGAAACGCTGCTCCGCAAGCTCACCTACTGACCACTCCCCCAGCCGCCTCCGGCAGGACACCTCCCCGACGGGTGTCCTGCCGGAGGCCTTCGTCATCCGCTTTGAAAGGATGGGGGCATGAACCACGACGACTTCGGCGTACCGGAACCGGAAAGCCTCACCGCGATGGGCGCCGCTGACGAGCCGATCGCCGAGTCGAGCGTGCGGCTGGCACTGCCGGCCGAGGCGGATGCGATCGGCGAGATCCAGGTGGCCGCGTGGCGCCGCTCGTACGACGGCCTGCTGCCCGCGGATGTGCTCGCCGACCTCAACCCAGCGCAGTTCGCCGCGCAATGGCGGGCCGCGCTGATCGCTCCGGGCGAGGCCCGCAACCGGGTGATGGTCGCGCTGGCGGGCCGGACGCTGGTCGGCTTCGCCGCGATCACCGCTTCGGACGACCCGGATTCCGATCCGCGCCACGACGCCGTGATCGCCGAGCTCGCGGTCGACCCCGAAGCGACCCGCGCCGGTCACGGCTCCCGGCTGCTCAACGCGGTCGTCGACACGATCCGCGCCGACGGCTTCAGCCGGGTGACCGTCTGGGTGAACTCGACAGACGACGTACTGCGTTCCTTCTACACCGAGGCCGGCTGGGCCCCCGACGGCGCGAGCCGCGAGCTCGACCTGTACGGCGACGGCTCAGTCCGGGTCAAGCAGGTCCGCCTGCACACGGACCCTTCTACTGAGGACTGAGGGCGAAACGCCGGCGGTAGTCGCTCGGGGTCAGTCCGGTACGCCGCCTGAGCTGGACGCGCAGGTTCGTCGCCGTACCGAGACCGCACTGGCGGGCGACCGCGTCGAGGCGCACTTCGCCTGCCTCCAGCAAACGGCAGGCCAGGGCGACCCGCTCCGCGGTCAGCCAGGCGAGCGGCGTCGTACCGAGTTCGGCCTGGAAGCGGCGATGCAGCGTGGCCTGGCTCATCGCCGCGCGGTCCGCAATGTCGGCGATGGTGAGTGGGCTCGCCAGCTCCTCGCGGATCCAGGTGAGCAACGGAGCCAGTGAGGTGTCGGCAACCACTGGCACGGGTTGATCGATGAACTGGCGCTGACCGCCGTCGCGATGCGCGGTGTAGACGAGCCGGCGACTGACGGCGTTGGCGATCTCGGCGCCGTGGTCGCGGCGGATCAGGTGCAGACCGAGATCGAGCGCCGCCGCGCTTCCGGCAGCGGTCAGAACGTTGCCTTCGTCAACAAACAGGACGTCGGGCTCCAGCTTCACCTCGGGATACATCGCACTGAAGAGCTCAGCCCAGCGCCAATGCGTGGTCGCCCGCCGACCGTCCAGTACGCCGGCTGCGGCGAGCGTGAAGGCGCCGGTGCAGAAGCTCACCAACCTCGCGCCGCGCGCGGCAGCCCGGCGTACCGCGTCGAGCACTTCGGGCTTGGCCGGGGTCTCGGGGTCCGGCCGGTTCGGCACGATGACCGTGTCCGCGGTGTCGACCTGGTCGAGCCCGGCGACGCCGGTCAGCGTGAAGAAACCGGAGTGCATGCCGATCGCGGGCTCCGGAGTACAGAGCACCAGGTCGTACCACTCGCGGTCCAGCTCCGGCCGGCGCAGGCCGAACAGTTCGGTCGCGACGCCGAGCTCGAACGGGTTGGACCCGTCGTCGACGATCACCACGACGCGATGCGAGGATTGTTTCGACATGTGCTATTCCTAGCACTCACGGCCCAACCCCGCAGCCGGTCACCCTGGACGGGTGACCAACGAACCGATCGACCTGCGCGCCGCCCTGTCCACCTTCGACGAGCTCTGGAGTCCGCGGATCGCCGCGCGGATCAACGACTACGACGTCCGCGTGACGCACGTGAAGGGCTCCTACATCTGGCACGTGCACGACACCACCGACGAACTCTTCCTGGTCCTCGAAGGCCAGCTCAGCATCGCCGTCCGCGATCCTGACGAACGCGTCGTCTCCCTGCCGGCCGGCTCGCTCTTCGTCGTACCGAAGGGCATCTACCACCGGCCGTTCTCCGACGGCGGCGCGCAGATCCTGGTGATCGACCCAGCCGGTACGCCGACCACCGGCGACACCCACGACCCGCTGCCCGACCACATCCGGACTCACACGGGCGTGGATCTCTAGACCGCCTGCAGCGAGCCGGCGGCGCGGAGGAGCAGGGTCTCGTAGACGGAGGGATCGTCGGCGGTGGCGATCGGGAAGCCGGTGCCGTAATCGCCGGTGTAGTGGACCTCCACTCCCGGGTTTGCCTGGTTCGTGCCGTCGGCCAGGAACAAGTGCGGGCTGCACTGGACGGTGTCGGTCTGGGAGATGGCGAAGTCGGCCATCACCAGCTTCCGGGCGCGGCCGTCGTCCAGTGCCGCCGCCAGTTGGTCGACGTCGACGATGCTCGTCTCGGCCGCGACGTCCAGCAGCACCGAACGCAGGCTGATGCACCGGCTGTCCACCCAGAACGCCTTGCGCAACGCGAGATCCAGCGCCTCGCTCGCCGCCAGCCCTTGCTCCTTGGCCGCCTGGACCGCCTCGAGCGCGGGCAGCGTGGTCGTCGGGTAGGACCAGTCGGGTGCCTGCCACAACTTCCACCCGGCCTCCGGATCGAGCCGCCCGATCGCCGACACCTCCGAGTCGGTCCCCGGCCGCGGGCTGCTGTGCCCGTTCAGCAACTCCAGCGGGAAGGCATGGTGGTCGAACGCGACCACACCTTCCAGCGCGAGCCGGGCCCGCGTCGTGTGCAGCCGGTGCACAGCAAGATGAGCAAACGAGCACCACAGATCCGAGAACACGACAATGGTCCCCGGCGCGACAGCAACAGTCATCGGTTTTCCCTTCAGAACAACGGAAAACCCACGGTAGCACAAATCCGGACCGCAGTCCGGTTCAAGCGACGCAGAACTCGTTGCCCTCGGGGTCCTGCATCACCAGGTGGAAGCCGTCCGGGTCGTCGGCCCGCCGGGCGATCGTCGCGCCGAGCGCGATCAGCCGCTCGCCTTCCTCCTCGACCTTCTCCCGACGGCTGTCACCGTCGAGCCCCGGCGCCACCTTGATGTCCAGATGCAGCCGGTTCTTGCCGGCCTTGGGTTCGGGCACCTTGAGGAAGAAGATGTCGGGGCGATCGCGCACCTTGTCGACGAGCGTGCGACCGGTGGGCCGCTGATTCTCCGGAATCCCTTGCGCATCGGCCCACTCCTGCCAACTGCTGAAGCCCTCCGGGACCCCCACCGGATAGTCATACCCACCCAGCGCCTCCCGCCAGAACTCCGCAACCCGCTCCGGCTCCGCACAGTCGAACACCACATGAAGATCGAACGCCGTCATCTCGTCACCATCCCAGCACGATAGAGGTCGCGAAGAAGGCAGATCTCGGCACCGTGGTGCATCACTTCCCGGTTGATGTGGGTAATGAGGGCCAACATCGAGTCATCGGCGAACGGGCCGCCGTTCGGGCCGAGTGGCCGCGCCAGACCATCGTCGTCGAGGGCCCGGATGGCGTCGTGCCAGCGGCCGTACCAGTGGTCCAGGAAGGCGAGGCCGGCGTCCGCAGTACCGGGGAGGTCTGACGGGATATGGCGTGGATCGAACATCGGCGCGTCAACCGCATCGTCGAAGAAGGTGCTCACCCGAGTGGCAAAGCAGCCGACCCCGACGTGCACCAGCCGCCAGGCGATCGTCGGCACCGGCGGGGGCGACGGCTCGTCACCATGATCGACGACAACCTTGCCGGTGGCATCTCGATGAACCGTCCAACTCGGCTGAACGGGCTCCCACAGATACTCGTCGTCCGTCAGCCCTTCCAGGCGCGGGCGCAGATGCACGTCCCAATAGAACTCCAGCTGCCCGATCAGCAACTCGCCATAAGCGCTCATGCGCAGGACCCTAGAGCTCATCACCGACATCTCCGTCCTCAGAGGGCATGTCGGCGAGGGTTGTGGATCGGTGACGGACAGAGATCAGGGCTTCCGCTGTGCGCGGGCGGGTCGCACAGTGGCGGTATGGCTGAGGGTGTGGTCGGCCGGGCGTGGGAGCTTGCTGCGCTGGCCGGTCTGCTGGACGAGGTCGAGCGCGGACGTGGTCGCGGCGCGCTCCTGCTGGGTGACGCGGGCATCGGCAAGTCGACCACGGCTGCGGCTTTCGCGGACACGGCGCGCGACCGTGGCCACCTCGTCGTCTGGGGCCGCTGCCCGGAGACCGAGACGCTGCCGTACTGGCCGTGGCGCCAGGCGTTCCGGGCACTCGGGATCGCGACCGCGTTGCCCGACGCCGCGGCGACCGGGCGGACCGCGGTCTTCGCCGAGGTAGCTGACCAGTTGGCCGCTGCCACGGCAGAGCGCTCAGTCGTGATCATCGTCGAGGACGTGCACATTGCCGACGGTCCGACGCTGGCACTGCTGCAGTTCGTCGCGGGCATCCTCCCCGAGCTGAGCTGTCTCCTGCTGCTCACCAGCCGCGACAACGCCGTGGATCTCCCCGAGCCGGCCGCGGAGGTACTCCGCGCACTACCAGTGTCGTTCGTCCGCCTCACCCTCGGCGGGCTGGACCGGATCGCAACCGGTGAGCTCGTCGAACACGTCCTCGGCAACCGGTACGACGCCGCCTCCGCGGACGCCGTGTACGCGCGGACCGGCGGCAACCCGTTCTTCGTCCAGGAACTGACCCGCCTGTACGCAGCCCGCGGGACAGCGACCCTCGAGACTCCGACCGGCGTACGCCAAGTGCTCGAACGACGGCTGGCACGCCTTGACCAGCAGACCCATGACGTCCTCGCGACAGCGTCAGTGCTGGGCGAGGAGATCGACATCCGCCTGCTCGCCAAGGTCAGGGACGCACCCGTGACCGAAGTACTGGCCCTGCTGGGTGGTGCGGTCGCGGCCCGACTCGCCGAAGTCGACGGAGACCGGGTTCGCTTCGCACACTCGCTCGTCCGCGAGGTCGTGTACGCCGGCCTCGGTGCTCTCCAGCGATCGGACCTGCACCTGCGAGCGGGACAAGCCCTGACCGGCCGCTGCTGCCGGACCGGAGAGCACATCGTGGCGCATGGCCTGCCGGTGATCGAGTCGTGCTGCAGCCCGGCTCTCGTCGAGGCGAACGCCGGCCAGGTCGCGGCGCACTACCGGGCTGCGGTCGGCCACCCGGAGGCGGCCGACCGGTCTCGTGAGTTCGCGCTGATCGCGGCCCGCGCCGCGATGCGGCAGGCCGGGTACGAACAGGCGGTGCGCTTCTACCGTTGGGCCGACGACACGGATGCCGTTGTGCGCTTCGAGCTCGGCGAGGCCCAGGTGCTGGCCGGCGAGCTGGCCGCTGGGAGGGACACCTTGCGGGCGGTGGCCCGCGATGCCATCGCCGGCGGCGATTCCGAGGCGGTCGCCCGGGCCGTGCTGGCGATGGGTGGAGGTCTCGGCGGATTCGAGGTCGACCTCGCCGACACCGAGCAGACCCGGTTGCTCGAACACGTCGTACCGATGTTGCCGGACGGCGCGTTGAAGGCGGCCGCGATCGCGCGGCTGGCGCTCGGTCGCACTCTGACCGACCACGGCGACGGGCCGCAGGCGCTCGCGCAGCAGGCGGTCGCACTGGCGCGCGATGCCGGCGATCCCCGCGCGGAGGTCGCGGCGCTGGCGGCCTGGTGCGATGTGTACTCCGGCCCCGACCACGTGACCGAACGGATCGCGGCCGGCGAGCAAATGCTGGCCACAGCCCTGTCGACAGGTGATGTCGCCCTTGTCCTGCTGGCCCGTCGGCAGCTCGTGGTGGCTCTGCTCGAAAAGGGCCGGTTCGCCGATGCCGACGGACAGATCGCAGCCTTCGCTCAGGCGGTGTTGCCGCTTCGACTTCCCTTGTACAGCTGGCTGGTGCCGATCTGGCAGGGCATGCGGTCGTTGATGACAGGCGCGCTGGACGAGGTGTCCGCCGCTGTCGCGCAGGCCACTGAGCTCGCCGACGATGCCGACAGTGTCAACGCCCGGTTGATGGTTTTCGCGCTGCGGGCCGCGCATGCGCACGTGACCGGCACGGTTCCGGAGTTGCGTGAGTACATCGAGCAGGTGATGGAGCCGTACCTGGGCAATCCGATGACCGATGGTCCGTCGGCCTACTACCTGGTGCAGGCCGGTGCTGCGGACCGGGCGCGCGGCATCGTCCGGCGCCGCGTCCGCGGCGGGCTGGGCGCGATCGCCAAGGACGCGGAATGGCTAGAAGCGGTCGCGCTGCTCGGTGAGGCGGGCCGCCTGGTCGACGCCGAAGAGGCGGTGGCCATCGCGTCGGAGGCCCTGAGGCCGTACGCCGGGCTGTGGGTGATCGACGGGATCGGCGGCGCCTGCCTCGGTTGCGTCGAACTGTTCCTCGGCCGGTTCGCGGCGCGACTAGGACACCCGGACGCGCGCCGGCTGCTCGAGACCGCACTCGCCGCACATCGCGCCATCGGTGCCGAAACACTGGCCGCCGAGACCGAACAGGCGCTGGCAGAACTCGGTGTCGGCAGGGTTCACAAAATCGCGGACACTGGCGAGTTACTGCGGCTCGGGGCGACGTGGCAAGCGAGCTGGCGTGGGCTCACCGTGCATGTCCAGGACTCCAAGGGCCTCCGCGACATCGCCGTACTGCTGGCCCGACCGAGGGTCCCGGTCAGCGTCCTGGACCTGTCCGGTCCTGGCCGTGCCGGCGGCGCCGATCTCGGTCCGCCGCTCGACGACGCGGCCCGCGCCGCGTATCGCGAGCGGTTGCGTGAGCTGGAGGAGGACCTCGCTGAGGCAGAAGCCGACAACGACCTGATCCGTGCCGAGAAGGCCCGGACAGAGCGGGACTTCCTCGCACACGAGTTGGCGAGCGCGCTCGGTCTCGGCGGACGGGCTCGAACCGCCGGCGACCCGGTGGAACGCAGCCGGAAGGCCGTGTCCTTGCGGATAGGCACGGCGATCAAGGCGATCGATCACGTGCACCCAGCGCTTGGTCGGCACCTTCGCGCCTCGGTCCACACCGGCCGCCAGTGCGTGTACGAGCCGGAGGACGACGTCACCTGGCATTGCCAGCTCACACCTGGCGCCTAGTGGGTGAAAGCAACCCACCAGCAAGGGAGACCGTCATGTCCACCACAACCACCGACACCGCACCTGCCGAAGCCGTCCTCGGCCGCCTCTTCGGCGCGGCACTGGGCGCGGCCGAGCTGTTCACGGTCTACCTCGGCGACGTCCACGGGATCTACCGGACGATCGGCGAGACCGGCCCGATCACGGCGACAGAGCTCGCCGACCGGACCGGCGTCGACCTGCGCTACCTGGTCGAATGGCTGCAGTCACAGGCGATCAGCGGCCTGCTCACGATCGACGGCACCGAGGTGTGGACCGACCGGTACGACCTCGCGCCAGGCGTCCGCGAGACACTGATCGAGCCGTCCAACCCGTACTACGCCGGCGGGCTCGCCGCGATCGCGCCGGCGCTCGGCCGGGCCTTCCCACTCCTGGTCGACGCGTTCCGGACCGGCGCGGGCGTTCCGTACAGCGCTTACGGCGCCGAGGCGGTCAGCGCTCAGGAGGCGCTGAACCGGCCGGCGTACGTGAACTCGCTGGTCGCGGAATGGGTGCCAGCCATCCCGGGGCTGCACGAACTGCTGTCGCGGGGCGCCCGCCTCGCGGACGTGGGGACCGGCGCCGGCTGGTCGGCGATCGCACTGGCCAAGGCGTACCCGAACGTCCGGGTGGACGGTTACGACAACGACGAGGACTCCATCTCGCGCGCCCGCCGCAACGCCACCGAGGAAGGCGTCGCCGACCGGGTCGACTTCGAGGTCCGCGACATCACCGCGGTGGCCGCCGCTGGTACGCGGTACGACGTGGTCACGTTCTTCGAGTGCCTGCACGACCTCGCCCACCCGGTCGAGGCGCTGACTGCTGCCCGGGACGCGCTCGCGCCCGGCGGCTCGGTGATCGTCATGGACGAGCGGGCCGACGACGTACTGACGACGCCGGGTGACGAGGTCCAGCGCTTCCTCGCCGCGGCAAGCGTCGTCTGGTGCACTCCCCAGGGCCGCGTCGAGCCCGACTCCGACGTCGTCGGCACCATGCTGCGCACCACCCACCTACGCCATCTCGCGGACCACGCCGGCTTCACGCAGGTCGACGTACTGCCGATCGACCACCCGTTCTGGCGCTTCTACCAACTAACCCCGTGAGAGCTGGCTGCACGAGTCAGGTCTGCCCGGCCCGCGCGAGCCGGGCAGACGTGGCTTCAGCGTTCTTCGATCAGGTCTAGGCGCTCGACGGTTGCGTCGGCGACCAGGGCGAAGGCTGCCTTCGCCTGGGGTAGTTGCGGGGCGGTGGCTACTGCCGCTTGGAGGGTTTCGTCGGACTCCCAGCGCCACAGGTCGAGCCAGGTGTCGTCGTCGGTTTTTGCCAGGCGGGTTTCGGCGAGGCCTGGGTACGACGCGCGGACGGCGTCGATCAGCTCAGCTCGGACTGTCAGCATCTCGGCCTGGTCGACCGACGGCTTGAGGGTGAAGCGGGTCAGGCGCAGGATCGTCATTACAAACTCCTTGTAGTTGAACTCTAGTGAGTGACTCTAGAGCTACACTACAGACATGAAGACGGTCAAGAAGGTCGACGGACGGTCCGAGAAGGCGCGCCAGACGCGCGCCCGCATCCTCGACGCCGCCGGCGAGTTGTTCGTGCGCGACGGGTACGGCGCGACGGCGTTGCAGGACATCGCCGACGAGGCGGGCTGCGCGGTGCAGACGATCTACTACAGCTTCGGCAACAAGCAGACGGTGCTGAAGGAGCTGGTCGACCGGACGATCGCGGGAGACGACGAGCCCGTGGCGACCATGGACCGACCTTGGTTTCGCCAGGCGATGGAGGCGGCGACGGCCGCCGAGCACCTCCGGCTTCACGTCAGCGGCACGCGGGCGGTGCTTGAGCGGGTCGCGCCGATCATGAAGGTTCTCGAGGCGGCCGCGGCAGCGGATCCGGGGATCGCGGCCCTCTGGCCGAACCAGGAAGATCCTCGTCTGATCGTCCAGACCGCGGCCGCCGCCAGCCTGCTCGGCAAACCGGGCGCCCGAACGGATCTCACCGTCGAGCGCGCCGCCGACATCCTCTTCGGCCTCCTCAGCCCCGAGCTGTACCTGCTGCTTGTCACCGGTCGCCACTGGTCGCCGGCCGACTGGGAGACCTGGAGCCGCCAAACCCTCGAAACCCAGCTCTGCAAGCGCCGAGATTTTGACGCGACACGCTACTAGCACTCCTGAGATCCGGCGCCGGGCCGGGGGTGGTGCTCGACCACGCACTGTTGACATGACAGATTGCGACGGTCCGATCACGCTTGGCCATCCGTTGGAGGATGTATGAAGTTCCGTACCCTGGCCGCCGGCCTCGGTATCAGCGCCACCGCCCTGTTCGCGATCCCGGGCTCGGGAGCGACAGCCTCGCTCCAGACCAGTACGGCGACCGTGCAGAGCGGACCCAACCAGGTGGCCAACCGGTATCTGAAACAGAAGCCGGTCTGGAAACAGTGCGGCGACCCGGAGTTCCGGACCTTCTGCGCCAAGATCACCGCACCCCGCGACTGGTCGAACCAGTACTCCGGTCACGACATCGAACTCGCCGTCAGCAAGGTCACCCCCGTCGGCAACACCAAGCCCACCCGGGTCGTGTTCGGCAACCCTGGCGGCCCGGGCGGCCCCGGGCTCGGCATGGCGCCCTACCTGGCCTCTCAGCCCGGCATCGGCAAGAACCACCTGTTCGTCGGCTTCGACCCGCGCGGCACCGGCGACAGCTCCAACGTCAGCTGCGACGGAGCCCCCGGCTTCACCATGGACGCGCGCGACCGGGACAGCGCCAACCTCGACCTGATCGCCGAAGCGGCCGACATGGCCAAGCCGTACTGCGAACGTCAGTCGCGCGGCCTGCTCCCCTACGTCAACACCGTGCAGACCGTCCAGGACATCGACCTGATCCGCCACCTGCTCGGTTACGACAAGATCGACTGGGTCGGCTACTCGGGCGGCACCTGGCTCGGCGCCTACTACCAGACCTACTTCCCGAACCACGTCGGCCGTTTCGTGCTCGACTCGAACACCGACTTCACCCGGCCGTGGTCGGACACCTTCCTGGCCCAGCCGCAGGCGTTCGAGCGCCGCTTCCGGGAGGACTTCGCGCCCTGGGCCGCGAAGTACGACGACCAGCTCCACCTCGGTTGGTCACCACGCTTGGTGATCAGGACCTACGAGCGGCTCCGCCGGGAACTCAAAAGGAAGCCGGCCGTCGAAGAGTTCCTGGACGGCTCGGTGCGGATCAGCTACGACCAGAATGCGCTCGACAACCTGGTCTCCAGCGATATGTATACAAAGGCGGATTTCCAGTCACTGGCCCTCGATCTCGCATTTCTGCGCGAACTGTCCGCCGCCCAAGCGGCCGGCGGGCCGAAGGCCGCACAACGCAAGGTCGACGCGTTGCCGCTCGCGCGTCAGCACCAACTCGTCCAGCGCGCGACCCGCAGTACGGTCGGGCTGCCGCCGATCGCCCGGGCCTTCGCCGACGATGCCGATGACGCCACCTTCACCGCGGTCACCTGCAACGACACGCCCTGGCCACAGGGCCGCGACTACGGCGACCAGCTCGCCGCGCGCTTCGGGCCGAAGTACCCGCTGCTCGGCTGGGGAATGAACGAGAACCCCTGCCTGTACTGGGATCGGCCCGCCCTCGACCTGCGGACTCCGACCGGCAAGGGGTTGCCCACTACCTTGATGGTGCAGTCCCAGCACGACCCGGCCACCAGCATCTCGCTGGCCACCTCGGCCCACCAGCGGTACGCCGGATCGCGGCTGCTCACCATCACCGGCGAGGGCGACCACGGGATCTACGGCGGCGTGAACAAGTGCGCGGACAAGATCATCAACACCTTCCTCACCACCGGCGTGGCACCGGCCGAAGACCTCAGCTGCAAAGGCGAGGGAATTCCGGCGCCGGCCATGGGGGAATCGGAATCCGAACCGCTGGACGACGCACCGCTGCGGCGGATCACCGGATTCACCAAAGCGGTGTCGGGATATCTTCACTGAAGCACCGTGGAAGTGGTGAAGGAACCGTTTGAATTCGCCACGGAAAGCAAACGCCCCGACACGGTCGGCGAGATTGTTATCAGGCGTTCGTTGTCACCGCCGACTTGTCAGGGCGATGTCAGGGTAACGTCCCTGTGCGACAGAGCGTGACCACGGCAACCTTGAGTCAGCGCGGGAGAACCAGGCGGGTGGCGGGGAGGGCCCACTGCTTGGCTCACATCGCCGAACGGGCTTCGGCCGGCTGTGGGGTGGGGGGACTGCCTGGGGGGTCAGACAGACACAGCCGGCCGGGACCCGTTCAACGATGAGCATCCCGGCTCCCAGATCCCTCGCGAGGTACCTTCGATCCCCCAGGTCGTGGTGCCTCGCGAGGCTTTTGTCTGCCCTTTTCGAACTGTCAGAAGTGGGTGGAGCGGTCTGGGGTGCCGCCGGTGGCTGGGTAGCCGTCGGCTACTGCGGCGAGGGGTGCCGCGCGTCCCGCGGACCAGGCAGCGCGGAATGCTCGCCGGTCCAGCGTCTGCTCGATCGCGCGCCGCGTGGCGAGCAGGTCGGGCTTCTCGACCTCGGGCACCGGCGCGCCGATCACCTCGCGGATCCCGTCCGCGGCACCGATCAGGAAGGCCGCGTACTCCGTCCGGTCGCGCTGCTGAGCGACCGTCGCCAGCTCCTCCAGCACACTCGCCGTGCGCCAGCGATCACCGAGATCGCGATGCTCGGCGAGGCTCTCGTCGAGCAGGTGAACCGCGCGATCGATGAACCCGCGGCGGCGCTCGACGATCCCCAGCTGGTTGAGCGACCAGGCGACACCTTCGCGATACCCGAGCCGTTGCGACAGCGCGAGGCTCTCGGTCAGCAGATCCTCGGCCTCGGTGAGCTCGCCGCTGTACTGCGCGATGGTGCCGAGGCTGATCAGCGACCAGGCCAGCCCTTCGCCGTCACCGAGCACCCGGAAGCTGTCCCGCGCCCGGCGGCACCGCCGAGCCGCGATCTCCAGATCCCCGCGCAACCAGGCGACGAACCCGAGCTGGTTGTGCGCCCAGGACATCCCCGACCGGTCGCCGAGACTCTCGAACAGGTCGTAGCTCTGGCAGTGCAGGTTCTCGGCGGTCACGTAGTCACCACGTTCGCGGGCCACTCCCCCGAGCCGCTGCATGACGAGCGCAGTACCGGCGGTGTCCCCGAGTTCCTTGTACTGCGCGAGCGCCGACTCGAGCCGGGTCGTGGCCACGTCGTACTCGCATTGCAGGAACGCCAGCATCCCCGCGCCGAGTGACGCCCTCGCCCGGTACTGCGGCTCGACGCCGGCCGTGCCGCGCAGGGCCAGCGCGCGTTCGAGCCACTCGCCACCTTCGGCGTAGTGGCCGCGGAGATAGCAGAACAACCACAGTCCACCCGCGAGACGGACGGCCTCGCCCGCAGTACCGGCTCGCAGGGACCAGGCCATCGCGGCGCGGAGGTTGTCGAGCTCGCCGTCGAGCCGGTCGAGCCATTCGGCCTGGTCGGCGCCGCGGAGGTGATGCTCGGCCTCTTCCGCGAACGCGATGTAGAAGGCCGCATGATGCTGTGCCGCCTCCTCGCCCCGGCCGCTCGCGGCCAGCTGACCGGCGGCGAACTCGCGGATCACGGCGAGCATGTCGTACCGCGCGATGCCGCGGTCGCGGCTGACCCGGATCAGCGACTTGTCGACGAGCCGGCTGGTCAGGTCGAGCGCCCTCGCTCGCTCCAACGGGCCGGGCACTACCGAACCCGACAGCACCGACGCCGCCGCGTTGAGGGTCCAGCCGCCGACGAAGACCGACAGCAACGCGAACAGTTCGCGCTCCGGCGGGGTCAGCAGGTCGTGGCTCCACTCGATCGCGCCGTACAGGGACTGTTGCCGTGGGCTCGCAGTGCTGGCGCCGCCGGTGAGGATGCCGAACGAGGTCTCCAGTTCGGTGGCGAGCTCTTCGACGGTCAGCACGTTCGTGCGGGCGGCGGCCAGCTCGATCGCCAGCGGCATGCCCTCCAGCCGGCGGACGACGCGGGCGACCTGGTCGCTCTGCCCCACCGGAGCCTGGCCGCGCGCGGTGGCCCGATCGACGAACAGCTTCACCGCGGGCGAGTCGTCCACATCGTCATCGGACTCCGGCAGGGTCAGCGGAGGTACGACGTACACGCTCTCGCCGGCGATGCGCAGAAGTTCGCGACTGGAGGTGAGAATGGACAGGTTCGGGCAGGACTCCAGCAGCGCCGCACAAATCGTCGCGACCTCACCGACCACGTGCGCGCAGTTGTCGACCACGAGCAACAGGTTGCGCCGACCGATGTGCTCGGCGATCTCCTGGACCAGCCGGCCGGCGTCGAGCGGATGCATGCCGAGGGATGCCGCCACCGCCGGAGCGACGCCGGACCGATCCGAGACCGGGGCGAGCGGCACCCAGCAGGCGCCGTCCTCGAACCGGTGGGTCACCTCCGCGGCGACCGCGAGCTCGAGCCGGGTCTTGCCGACACCTCCCGGCCCGCTCAACGTCATCAGCCGGGTGGCTCGGTCGCCGACCAGGTGAGTGATCTCGGCGAGATCGTGCGCGCGGCCGATGAGTTCGTTGGCAGCGACCGGAACGGCCCGCATCGCCGACGCGGGCCCGGCGTCGCCGTCACGGCGGGCGGCGGCGGTGAGCTGTGCGCGCTCGGGCGCGCCGAGGTGGAGGGCGTCTCCGAGCAGCCTCAGCGTGTGTGGCCTGGGCGCTCGTCGGCGACCCCGCTCCAGCGCCGCGATGGCGTCGACGCTCAGTCCGGCGAGTTCCGCCAGTCCCTCCTGTGACAGTCCGGCCTCGCGCCGGTGCCGACGGAGCAGATCGCCGAAACCCGTTGCCTGGGCGTCGTCCGAGCCGCGGCGAGACCCGTCTGAAGGCAAAGGACGGCCCACCCAGTCTCCGACCTCGTCCGTGGCGGTTGCCACGCACACCCCGAAGGTATCCCGTTCCGCACCGGGTTGTCAGGCGAAGTAGTCCGTTCCCAGCCAACTCACAGGAAACTCCCCGCTCAGCGGCTGTCGTGCTGGGCGATCGCCGTGCGCATCGAGGAGCGGGCTCGTTTGCGGTCGCCGGCCGCGTCGTACGCGGTGGACAGCCGGAACCAGACCCGCCAGTCGTCCGGCGCCGCCTCGGCCTCTTCCCGGTACTTCGCAAACGCCGCGTCCGCCGCCGTTCGGTCGATCCGCCCCGACGGCCGCCGGGGCAGATCGTCGACGGGCAGCCCGCCCGACGCGGCCAGCTCTCGTGCGAGCGCCTCGGTCTGCCGGCCGAACTGGACTTCGCGCCAGACCAGATAGAGCCCGACGACCGGGATCACCAGCACCGCGATCCCGAGCCCCACCGCGACCGGGTCGCCCGTGCCGATCAGCAGGACGCCACGCCAGCCGAGCAACCCGGCGTACGCGATGAAGACCACCGCGATCACGGCTACGGTGCGTTTAGCTGACATCTCAGGAGAGGTCCAGGAAGTGCTCCAGGCCGACCGTCAGGCCAGGGGTCTGCACGATCTTCCGTACGCCGAGCAGCACGCCGGCCATGAACGACTCGCGATGCATCGAGTCGTGCCGGATCGTCAGCGTCTCGCCGACATCGCCGAACAGGACCTCCTGGTGCGCGACCAGGCCGCGCGCCCGGACTCCGTGCACGCGGATCCCGTCGATGTCGGCCCCGCGAGCGCCCTCGACGCCAGTGCTGGTGGCATCCGGGATCGGACCCGATCCGGCCTCCCGGCGGGCTTCGGCGATCAGCTGGGCGGTGCGCTGCGCAGTACCGGAGGGCGCGTCGACCTTGTCGGGGTGGTGCAACTCGATGATCTCGACCGATTCGTAGTACGGCGCGGCCTTGGTGGCGAACTGCATCATCAGCACCGCGCCGATGGAGAAGTTGGCGGCGATCAGTACGCCGGTCCCGGCGCTCGCCTCGAGTTGCGTGCGCAGCGTGGCCAGCCGCTCCTCGGTGAAGCCGGTGGTTCCCACGACGGCGTGGATGCCGTGCTCGATGCACCAGGCGAGGTTGTCCATCACGACCTCGGGCCGGGTGAAGTCGACGACCACCTCGGCGCCGGCGGCGGTCAGCTCGGACAGTTCGTCACCCTGGTCGATCGCGGCGACCAGCTCCAGGTCGTCGGCGGCCTCCACGGCCTGGCACGTCTGAGCGCCCATCTTTCCCTTGGCACCCAGCACCGCAACCTTGATCATCCGTACCCTTCCGTCGCACACACCGGTCCTGCCAAGGATCTCACTGGCCCTTCCGGGGTCCGCTGTCAGGGAGTGCGAGCGGCCAGTTCGACGGTCGGGACGTAGATCTGCAGGTTCATCGTGCTGGCCGGTGGGGCGATCAACTTGTAGTCGGCCTTGAAGTCCAGCCCGCAGCTGCGGAGCGTGTCGATCTCCAAGGGAGTGACCCGGCGGTTGAAGAACAGCAGTGGCGGACGGTTGCCCGGCCAGGGCTCCTTGGTCGAACAGACTTCCGTGATGCCCGCCGCGGTCCGCTGACGTTCCTTCGGCGCCACCCAGGCTTCGCCGAACGGCCGGCCACCCAGCAGCAGGATGATGCCGGCCATCTTGTCGAAGGCGATGACCGGACGGCCGGACGGCGTCGTGTACGGCTTCAGCAGGGTGTCGAGCGCTCGGTACTCGTCGGCCGCCTTCTGGGTCAGCTTCAGCTCACCGAGTGGCTCGAGACCCGTCGCCGTGGTCAGGTCGCGCAGCGGTGGGGATCGGTACGGGTTCACGGTCAGGCCGCTGGACGTGATCGCCGCGACGGCGACGAGCGCGCCGACGCTCACCAGCGCTGTCGTCGTACGAGCGACCACGGGAGCCTTGTCGATGCTGGTCAGGACGGCGATCATCACCGCGGCCCAGACGGCGAACGCGTTGAAGCCGTTCATGTAGATCGCTGTGTTCGTCCCGAACGCTTGCATGAACGGCAGCACGGTGAGCAGGCCGAGGATGACCCACGACCGCACGTTCTCCTTGCCAGGCGACCATTGCCGGGTGATCAGGGCGACCACGGTCGTGATGACAGCCACCATGACGGCGGCCATGAGGGGCACCTGGTACTTGCCGTTGTTGATCGCGCCGCCGTTGAGTCCGCCTTCGGTGAAGGTGCGGTAGATCGACAAGGCGAGGGCGGCCGCGGTGAGCAACCACGCGGCGGTTCGTAGTACGGGAGGACGGGCGGCGACGGCAACGCCCGCCGCGATGAGCAGCAGAAAGTGCTGCTTGATCGTCTCGCCAGCCAGCTTGCCGCCTGTGGTCAGGTACATCTCGACCAGGTCGGCCGGGGCGTAGGAGGTGCCGGCGATGAAGCGGTTGACCGCGACGATGCCGGGAATCGCTTCCGTCAACGGCACCACCAGCAGATGCACGATCACGGCCACCGCGGTCGCGCCGGCCAGGGCCCAGAAGATGCCTCGGGCAACTGCCTGGGATCCCTGCGCGCTGAGCACGACCACGGCCGCGGAGACGATCAGCGCGAGCACGGCCGCCGACGACCACTTGGTCAGCACCATTACGGTGATCAGCCCGCCGGCCAGGACAAACGCCCAGATCGGCGGCTTGCGGTCCTTCTCGATCGCGGTCGCGGCCCAGAGCACACACGAGACGACGGTGAGCGAACCGAGCAGGATGACGTCGTTGTACCCCGGACTCATCGGCAACCAGCTGTACATCATCCCGCCCGCCGCCACGATCACAGCGATCCCGGCCAGCTCCCAAAGCCTCGTCTCCGGCGCATCGGGCCGGCGTACCCGCAGCCACCGCATGAAGCTCCAGCCGAAGAACGCATGCCCGACGACAACCGTCACGAGCCGGAAGATCCGAAGACTGACAATGTCGTGCTGCAGAAGCTGAAAGATCGGGCCGTAGATGTACTGCATCCCGGTCAACGCCAATGGATTGCTGTCCCACCAGGTGTAGGACAGCAGGTAGTAGCCCTCATCGGTCGTGTCGAACCCGTGGCCGACAGTCCGCCCAACAGCAACCACCCAGACCACCATCACCAAGCAGGCAACAGCAATCACGCCCCAAAGCACCGCACGAATACGCAACGTGACCCGCTCGGTGCTCTCAGCAATCACTTCGGACCTCACTGGAGAACCCTAGTCCGCAGACCCCGAACCACAGCAGCCCGTCACTTGATCGGCCGCCGCTCCGGCATCGGTTTCGCCGGGCACCGGCGGGTGCGAGCATGCTCCTCATGACAAGTTTCACGCAGTCCGATGACCTCGAGGGTGCCGAGTTCATCGACGTGAATGCACGCGGGGCCCGCTTCACCCGTTCCGACCTCAGTGGAACTGTGATGCGTGCAGTCGAGATCAATGGCGCGGACATCGACGCTCCGTGGCTTCTCGAACCAGACAATGTCCTGCTGGTGAACGGCGTGAACGTCGTGCCGCTGGTGGACGCAGAACTCAATCGGCGTTTCCCCGGCCGATCCCAGCGCAAAGCCGCGACGCCCGCAGGGCTGCGAGACGCCTGGGCGACCCTGGAGGAAACCTGGGCTGCCACGCTGGATCGGGTTCGCGCGATGCCGGCAGGCACCGCCGACCGGTCAGTCGACGGCGAGTGGTCCTTCGCGCAAACCTTGCGCCACCTGGTGATGGCCACCGACACCTGGCTCGGTGGCGCGCTCAAGGGCCTCGACCAGCCGTTCCATCCGATCGGCCAGCCCAACATCGAGTACGAAACCGACGGCCACGACATGACCGTCTTCGCCACGACCCAGCCGGGATTCGACGAAGTACTGGCGGTGCGCGCCGAACGCATGACGATGGTCCGGAACTACCTCGCCCGCATCACCGAGGACGAACTGGCCTCGCCCCGGCAGAACCCTTGGGCGCCGCAATACCCCGAAACCGTCCTCTCCTGCCTCCACACCATCCTCGAAGAGGAATGGGAACACCACCGATACGCCACCCGCGACCTCAACACCCTCTAACCCCCGAGCAAACCGCTTACCCCCAAAGCCCGCACGGTCTTGCTCCTCGTCAGCAGTAGGCGTACGAGGGACGAGGCACGGGCACCGCAGCCCCAAGCGACGCACCAGCCGGGTGCCGAGGACCCCCAACGCGAGCCCCATGGCCTCTCCCATCCCACGCGCTCCTCGCCAACAGGGACGGCCCTGCCGACCCTCCCGCCCACCTAGGCGACAGGGCGGGCCCGCCGACCATCCCACACCCACCTAGGCGACAGGGCGGGCCCGCCAACCACTCCGCTCTCACCAAGTGGGCGACGCAGGAGCCCACGCCCAGGGGTGGGTGGGAGCTAGCGGCACGGGAGCGACGCAGGAGCGAGCGGGCCGCCAGCGTGGGCGACCACCTCACGCAGGACGGCACCCCGCGGCAGCACCCATCCCACGCCCCGCCGCGCCAACAGGGCCGACTCCGCAACCATCCCACGCCCACCTAGGCGACAGGGCGGGCCCGCCAACCACTCCGCTCTCACCAAGTGGGCGACGCAGGAGCCCACGCCCGGGGTGGGTGGGAGCTAGCGGCACGGGAGCGACGCAGGAGCGAGCGAGCCGCCAGCGCGGGCGAGCACCTCCCGCAGGACGGCACCCCCGGGGCAGCACCCATCCACGCCCACCTCCGCGACAGGACCGGCTCGCCAACCGCCCCGCTCTCACCAAGTGGGCGACGCAGGAGCCCACGCCTTGGGGTGGGTGGGAGCTAGCGGCACGGGAGCGACGCAGGAGCGAGCGAGCCGCCAGCGTGGGCGAGTACCTCGCGCAGGACGGCACCCCGCGGCATCACCGATCCCACGCCCACCTCCGCGACAGGACCGACTCGCCAACCACTTCGCCTTCACCAAGTGGGCGACGCAGGAGCCCACGCCTTGGGGTGGGTGGGAGCCAGCGCCAAGTGAGCGACGCAGGAGCGAGCGGGGCGCCAGCGTGGGCGGAGTACCTCGCGCAGGAGGTTAGACGGTGAAGACCGATTTGTCGGTGAACGGTCCCATAGCTGTCAGGGTTTGGGCGCCGGCGTAGAGCTCGGCCGCCAGGGTGGTGACGTCGTCCAGCGTGACTGCGTCGATGCGCTGCAGGATCTGGTCGACCGTCGGCAGTTCGCCGTACACCAGTTCGGCCTTGGCGATCCGCGTCATCTTGGCGCCCGTGTCCTCAAGGCCCATCACGACCGACCCGCGCATCTGCCCCTTGCCCCGCAGCAGCTCATCCGGCGTGATGTTGCCGCTGGCAATGTTCTCCAGCTCGGCCCGAACCACCTCGAGCACCTCAGGCGCCTTCTTCGGCAAACAGCCCGCATACACCCCGACCATGCCGGAGTCCGCGTACGCCGCCCCAAAGGTAAACACCGAGTAGGCCAACCCGCGCTTCTCGCGCACCTCCTGGAACAACCGCGACGACATCCCACCGCCCACGATCCCGTGCAGCACGCCCGCGGCGTACCGGCGCTCGTCGCTGCGCACCAACCCGGGCATGCCGAGCACGAGGTGCGCCTGCTCGACGTCGCGGTGGTGCACCTGCACTCCCCCGTACGTCGGTACGCGACGCGCCGAACCCCGGCGTACCGGCGCCGGCTCCGACTCGGTGGTGACCCAGTGGCGCTCGAACGCCTTGCGGACAAGGCGAACCACGTCGGAGTGCTCGACGTTGCCGGCGACCGAGACGACCATGTTGGCCGGGAGATAGCGACGGCGGTACCAGCCGCGGACCTGGCGAGGCGTCAGGCCGGCCACCGATTCCGGCGTACCGGTGATCGAGCGGCCGAGTGGGGTGTTGCCCCACAGTTGCTCGGCGAACAGGTCGTGGATGTGGTCCGACGTCTCGTCGGCGTGCATCGCGATCTCTTCGTCGATCACGTCCCGCTCGCTCTCGATGTCCTCCTCGGTGAGCGTCGCGGAGGTGATCATGTCGCAGATCACGTCGACGGCCAGCGGAAGGTCGGAGTCGAGCACCCGGGCGTAGTAGCAGGTGTACTCCTTGCCGGTGAACGCGTTCATCTCGCCACCGACGGCGTCCAGGGACGCCGAGATCTCCAGCGCGTCGCGACGCTCGGTGCCCTTGAACAGCAGGTGTTCGAGGAAGTGCGTGGCACCGGACAGGTGCACCGGTTCGTCGCGCGAACCGACGCCGACCCACACGCCGAAAGTGACCGAGCGGAAGCCCGGTACGGACTGGGAGAGCACGCGAAGCCCGGAGGGCAGGACTGTCCGTTTGACCGGACCGCCCTCCTCCGGGCTCAGCAGCGTGCTGGTGATGGCACGTGTCACTCGGCGGGAGCGACCTCTGCGTCATCAGCCTTGGCTGCATCTTCAGAAGCGGCCTTGGCGTCCTCGTCGAGAACGGGGATCAGCGACAGCTTGCCGCGGTCGTCGATCTCGGCAATCTCGACCTGGAGCTTCTGGCCGACGGACAGGATGTCCTCGACGGCCTCGACCCGCTTGCCACCGGCCAGGCCGCGCAGCTTCGAGATGTGCAGCAGACCGTCCTTGCCGGGGAGCAGGGAGATGAACGCACCGAAGTTGGTCGTCTTCACGACCGTGCCAAGGTAGCGCTCGCCCTTCTCCGGCATGGTCGGGTTGGCGATCGCGTTGATCATCGCGCGCGCCGCGTCGGCCGAGGGGCCGTCCGTCGCACCGATGTACACCGTGCCGTCGTCCTCGATGGAGATGTCGGCACCGGTCTCGTCGGTGATCTGGTTGATCATCTTGCCCTTCGGGCCGATGACCTCTCCGATCTTGTCGACCGGGACCTTCACCGAGATGACCCGCGGCGCGAACTCGCTCATCTCACCCGGGGCGTCGATGGCCTTGGCCATCACGTCGAGGATGGTCAGGCGGGCTTCCTTGGCCTGGGTCAGCGCGCCGGCCAGCACGCTGGCCGGGATGCCGTCGAGCTTCGTGTCCAGCTGGAGGGCCGTGACGAAGTCCTTGGTACCGGCGACCTTGAAGTCCATGTCACCGAACGCGTCCTCGGCACCGAGGATGTCGGTCAGCGCGACGTACTCGGTCTTGCCGTCGACCTCACCGGAGATGAGGCCCATCGCGATGCCGGCGACGGGAGCCTTCAGCGGCACACCGGCCGAGAGCAGGGACAGCGTCGAGGCGCAGACCGAGCCCATCGAGGTGGAGCCGTTCGAGCCGAGCGCCTCGGAGACCTGACGCAGCGCGTACGGGAAGTCCTCGCGCGACGGCAGCACCGGCACCAGGGCCCGCTCGGCGAGCGCGCCGTGACCGATCTCGCGACGCTTGGGCGAACCCACCCGGCCGGTCTCACCGGTCGAGTACGGCGGGAAGTTGTAGTTGTGCATGTAGCGCTTGCGCGTCTCCGGGGAGAGCGTGTCGAGCTGCTGCTCCATCCGGAGCATGTTCAGTGTGGTGACACCCATGATCTGGGTCTCGCCGCGCTCGAAGATGGCCGAACCGTGCACCCGCGGGAGCACCTTGACCTGCGCCTTGAGCGGGCGGATGTCAGCCAGACCGCGGCCGTCCATCCGGATCTTGTCCTTCAGTACGCGGTTGCGGACCAGCTTCTTGGTGAGCGAGCGGAAGGCTGCGGACAGCTCCTTCTCGCGACCCTCGAAGGACTCGGCCAGCTTGGCGACGACCGCGGCCTTGACGGCCTCGGTGGCCTCTTCGCGGTCGTGCTTGCCGGTGATCGTGAGGGCCTGGGTCAGCTCCTCGGTCGCGGCGGACTCGACAGCGGCGAACGCGTCGTCCTGGTAGTCCGGGAAGACCGGGAACTCGGCGGTCGGCTTGGAGGCCTTGGCCGCCAGCTCCGACTGCGCCTCGACCAGCGTCTTGATGAACGCCTTGGAAGCCTCGAGGCCCTCGGCCACGATCTCCTCGGTCGGCGCCTGCTTGCCGGCGGCAACGGCGTCGAAGGTGCCCGGGGTGGACTCGGCCTCGACCATCATGATCGCGACGTCACCGGTGTCGGTGACACGACCGGCGACCACCATGTCGAAGACGGCGTCCTCGAGCTCGGTGTGCGTCGGGAACGCGACCCACTGCTTGTCGATCAGGGCGACGCGGGTGGCGCCGATCGGGCCCGAGAACGGCAGCCCGGCGATCTGGGTGGACATCGACGCGGCGTTGATCGCCAGTACGTCGTACAGCTTGTCCGGGTTGAGCGCCAGGACGGTGATGACGACCTGGATCTCGTTGCGCAGGCCGGAGACGAACGACGGCCGCAGCGGGCGGTCGATCAGCCGGCAGGTCAGGATGGCTTCCTCGGAAGGACGGCCTTCGCGACGGAAGAACGAGCCCGGGATGCGGCCGGCGGCGTACATCCGCTCCTCGACGTCCACCGTCAACGGGAAGAAGTCGAACTGGTCCTTGGGCTTCTTGCTGGCCGTGGTGGCCGAGAGCACCATCGTGTCGCCGTCGAGGTAGGCGGCGGCGGAGCCGGCGGCCTGCTGGGCCAGACGGCCCGTCTCGAAGCGGATGGTGCGGGTGCCGAAGCTGCCGTTGTCGATGACGGCTTCAGCGAATTCTGCGCCCTCCATGGGCGCGTTTGTGGATCCCGACACGGGATACCCCTCTCTCACTTGAGACGACTGTGAGGCGCGAGTTCCTCCGGGGGTGCCGGTCTTCGATCGAGGCCCGCGGGTGCCGCGCCGTCGTGCTGGGCGCTGTCCCGAAAGCCACTACCGAGGACCGGTCGTCGGCCCGGTACGCGTATCGCGTCGTCTCGTTGTCGTTGATTATTCAGTTGTGCCACGGACCGGGGTTTTTATGCCGGACCGTGGATACGCGAGAAGCGGCCACCAAGAACGCGGTGGCCGCTTCTCACGACGTCAACGGCGAAGGCCGAGCCGCTCGATCAGGGACCGGTAGCGGTTGATGTCCTTCTTCGCCAGGTAGTTCAGCAGCCGGCGGCGCTGACCGACCAGGAGGAGCAGGCCACGACGGCTGTGGTGGTCGTGCTTGTGCTCCTTCAGGTGCTCGGTCAGGTCCGCGATGCGGTGCGTGAGGAGCGCGACCTGGACCTCGGGAGAACCGGTGTCGCCCTCGGTCAGGGCGTACTCGCCGATGATCTTCTTCTTCGCCTCAGGATTGGCTGACGACACGTGTGATCCTCTCGATGTCCGTTGCGCGGCGCACCGGGGCTTTTGTCACCCGGGCACTCTCGATCCGCGGCCGTTCAGACGGCAGCGTCCAGAGTATCAGTCCGTGGACGCGTCACCCTAATTCGGTGAGGACCCGGCGTGCCTGGTCGACGTCGGCCTTCATCTGGACCAGGAGGTCGTCGATGGTGTCGAAGCGGATCTGGCTGCCGCGCAGGCGGGCGACGAAGTCGACCGCGATCCGGGCGCCGTACAGCTCCAGGTCGTCGCGATCGAGCACGTACGACTCCACCCGGCGGTCGACGTCGTCGAAGGTGGGGTTGCTGCCGACACTGATCGCCGCGGGTAGCGGTTCGGCGTACTGCGGAGCGCCGGGTGCCGGTTCGAGCACGGTCAGCCAGCCGGCGTACACGCCGTCCAGCGGGACCGCGGCGCGTGCCAGGGCAGGGATGTTGGCCGTCGGGTAGCCGAGTTCGCGACCGCGTTTGTCGCCCTCGACAACGACCCCGGTAACCCTGAGCGGCCGGCCGAGCGCCTCGGCGGCGCTTTCCACATTGCCCTCGGCGATCAGTTCCCGGATGTACGTCGAGGACCACGGCTGAGCATCGCCGGCCAGGCTCAGACCCTCGACCTGGAACCCCTTGGCCGCACCGGCCGCGACCAGCGTGTCGACGTGGCCCGCGGCCTTGTGGCCGAACCGGAAGTTCTCCCCCACCACGACCGCCTTGGCGTGCAGCGTGCCGACCAGGACCCGGTCGATGAACTCCTCCGGCGACCAGGACGCGACATCCTTGTCGAACGGCAGGATCAGTACTGCGTCCGCGCCGGCCGCGCCCAGCAATTCGGCCCGCTGGCCGGGTTCGCTGAGCATCGCGGGCGCGTGGCCGGGCCGCAGTACCGACATCGGGTGCGGGTCGAACGTCATCGCGACCACCGGCAGTCCACCGAGCTCGGCCGCCCGCGCCTTGGCGTGTCGCAGCACCTCCTGGTGACCGCGGTGCACGCCGTCGAAGTTGCCGATGGTGACGACCGACGGCCCGTAACCGGGGTCCACTTCGCCCAAACCGTGCCAGACATGCATGAGAGAAGGATTCCACGGGTCTCCTCGGGTTGGTGCAACAGGTCCCATGGTCACCCCTTGTAATCGAGTGGTAACTCAACTTAGGGTGGGCCCGCAATCTTTCGCACCCTCGGAGGTCCCGTGAAAGTTCAGCGCCTCGCCGCCGCCTGTACCGCGGCGGTCCTGGTCGGCTTGATGTCCGTCACGAGTACCGCTCAGGCTGCCGCCCCGGCCTTCGCGCCCGCTTCGACTCCTTTCGCGCCTGTCACGTTCACGAAGTACGTCGCCCTGGGTGACTCCTACACGTCGGCGCCGCTGGTGCCGCTGCCCGAGCTGCTGTCGCTGGGGTGCCTGCGTTCCGGCAGCAACTACCCGAAACAGCTCGCCGGCTTGCTGCGCGTGCCGTCCTTTACCGACGTCAGCTGCGGTGGCGCGGACACCACGAACATGACTCAGCCCCAGGTGACGCCGCTGGGGACGTTCCCGCCGCAATTCAATACGCTGACGCCTGACACCGATCTGGTCACGCTCGGGATCGGCGGCAATGATTTCGGGGTCTTTGGTGACGTCACCGGGACGTGCCCGGGCCTGCGGGCGGTGGACCCGACCGGGTCGCCGTGCAAGAAGCACTTCACGGTCAACGGCGAGGACACGCTGGCAACCAAGATCACGCAGACCGAGGCGCGGATCGCCGAGGTGGTGAAGGGCATCAAGCTGCGCTCGCCGCGGGCGACCGTAGTACTGGTGGGGTATCCGAAGATCGCGCCGGAGAAGGGGGTATGCCCGGCCATCCTGCCGTTCTCGGATGGGGATTACGCCTATCTGTACTCGGTCGAGCAGAAGCTCAACCAGGCGGTCTCTAACGCGGCTGCTGCGGGCGGAGCTGTGTACGTCGACACGTTTGGGCCTTCGACCGGGCATGACGCTTGCGCTCCGGACGGGCAGGCGTGGATTCAGGGCAAGGACATCAATCTGCTGCGGGCGCTGAACTACCACCCTCGCTTCGAGGGGCAGGCGGCGGTGGCGTCACTGACCTTCAAGAAGCTGACGGGCGCGACGAATACGGTGACGCCGGCCGAGCAGACCCGGTGGGCGTCTGAAGCCCGCAAACTCAGCCAGACGGCTGCCAAAACCAAGTCCAACCCGGCCGTGATGGCCCACCTGGACCGCCTACGGACCGGCGCGCAACGCTGACCCTTTCCAATCCGTACGGCGGACACCGGACCAGACCCCCTCCACGCAAGGGATTCTGGTCCGGTGCTCATTTCCCGTGGTACTCCCCCCACGCCTGCGCCCCCGCTCGCTCCTCCGTCGCTCACTCTGGGCGCTGGCTCCCACCCACCCCTCGGCGCGGGCTCCTCCGTCGCCCGCTTGGCGAAAGCAGTCGGTGGCCAGGTGTCGCGCGCAGAACCTCACGACGCTGCCGCACCGCTCCAGCTTCCGCCCACCCACGACGCGGCCTCCTACGTCGGCCGCTGGGTGAAAGCGGTTGGTCGTCATGTGTCGCCCGCCCCGGTCTGCAGCCAACTCGCGCCCGTCAGAGTAGTGCGGTGGTGAGGTTGGTGAGGGCTTGGCCTAGGGGGAGGTTTACTCGGGTGGTGGCGTAGGGATCGCCTCGGGTTAGGCCTTGGTTGATGATGAGGACTGGTTTGGCGGACTTGGCGGCGTAGCGGACGAAGCGGAAGCCGGACATCACGGTCAGGGATGAACCGAGGACGAGGACGGCGCGTGCTTCGTCGATCAGGTGGTAGCAGCGTTCTACTCGTGGTTTTGGGACGTTTTCGCCGAAGAAGACCACGTCCGGCTTCAGCAAGCGCGAGCCGCAGTTGGCGCAATCGACCAGGTGGAAGTGCTTCACCACCTCGTCGGGCAGGTCGACGTCGCCGTCGGGGTTGATTCTGGTCGCCTGTGCCTCGAAGGTCGGGTTGGCTTCGCGGAGGCGTACGTCGAGTTCCTCGCGGGGAGTCGTCTGGCGGCAGTCGAGGCAGATCACTCGGTCGAGGTTGCCGTGCAGCTCGATCACGTCCCGTGCTCCGGCCGCGCTGTGCAGCCCATCGACGTTCTGCGTGATGATCCCGTCGAGGTACCCGCGCGCCTGCAGCGCCGCGACCGCGCGATGCCCCGCATTCGGGTGCGCCCGGGCGATCGTCCGCCAGCCGAGGTGGCTCCGGGCCCAGTACCGCTGGCGCCCCGACTCGCTTCCCACAAAATCGCCGTACGTCATCGGGGTGTGGGTCCGCAGACTCCCGGTCTCGCCGCGATAGTCGGGGATCCCCGACTCGGTGGAGATGCCGGCGCCGCTGAGCACCACCACTCCCCCGTCACGCACCGCGTCGACGACGGGTGCGACGTCCGCAGTACCGGGAGCAAGTGAAAGCACGTCTGGGCCCGGAGACCAGGTCAGTGTGGGACGGGAACGCACCTCACCAGAGTACGGCGGCTGGGCTGGCGGTCAATCGCGCCCGCCCTCGAGCCTGGCCACCGTAGAGCCGCCCAGCCTAGGACGCCCGTACGACGGACCTGACGGTGAGCCGCAGGCCCCGTGCAACCGTCGCACGGCCTCGTACGTCGTACCCGCCGGACCAGCAAACCGGCCGCCCGGCCAGAACTCTCGTGGAGGTAGCGATGGTGAACAGGATCAGCAGACGGCAAGCGTTGATGCTCGGCGGTGGCGCACTGGCCGGCGCCGCGACCCTCGGGACCGCGGCTGCGGCGCGACCTGCCGCGGCGGCGACCGACTGGCTCCGGCTTCCGGTGATCACGGCCAACATCGGGCGCAAGAATCTCGGTGCGCGCGAGGCGGCGATCCGGGCTGTGCGCACCGGCGATCCGGGCCACCGGCCGATCGTCGGCTGGCAGGAGATCCGCGAGGGTGACGAAGGCGAGCCGGCGATCATCTCGCAGTACTTCGGACCGAAGTACCAGAACGCGTTCCTGCACCACGACACCGCCTACCGCGTGCCGATCTCAGTGCCGCTGCCGTGGAAGGTTGTCAACTCGCGAGCCACCTTCGTCCACGGCGGGATCAAGGGCGTGACCCCGCCCCGCTGGATCAACGAGGTCGTCGTCGAGCACCGGGCCCACGCCGGGCTGAAGTTCGTGCTGATCAACTCGCACTACATCGCCAGCGCCTACAACGGCGGGCAGAACCCGAACCTGCGCGACGAGTGGGAGCTGCACAAGAAGACCCATCGCGAGCGGGTGATGGCGCACCACGAACGCGGCCACCTGGTGATCTGGACGGCCGACACCAACAACCCCGACTACGACCGCGCGACGGGGCAACCGACGGAGCGCAAGGTCTTTGCCCACGGCATCGACCGGATCAACTGGCTGCCCGGCGACGGCACGGTCAAGCTGGACCTGGTCACCACCAGGACGATCCCGATGAACGTCGACGGTCACGACGCCCGCGCCGCCATCTTTAGGATCCGCCTCGCCTGAACCGGCCCGCCGGTACCGCGGACGGCGCCGCCCGCGGTCGTAGTACCGGTCGATTTGAGACGGCCAGATCAGCCATCGGGCGGCTCGGTAGGGTTCGAGGACTGCCGGGGTGAGGAAGCTGATGGTTGACCGGTCCGAGTCTGTGCTGGGGATTGTCGTCCGGTCGCGGTTCTACCGTTCGGCGTTCGTGGCGTTGCTGATCGCCGGCATCGGGACGTCGGCCGCGACACCGCAGCTGACCCTGTTCCTCGTCCGCGAACTCGGCACGCCGCTACCCGTCGCCGGCCTGTACTACGTGACGAACCTGGCCGCCCCTTTCGCCGGCTTCCTCGTCGGCAGGTTGTCGGACCGCAGCCCTGACCGGCTGCTCTGGTTCCGGGTGTGCGCGTTGATCGGTACGGCGGGGTGGCTCGCGATGGCGGCCGCGAACTCGGTCTGGCTCCCGTTCGTGATCAGCGCGGCGGCCTTGAGCGTCGCCGGCGGCTCGATGGCACAACTGTTCGCAGCTTGCCGCGACGAACTGAGCAGGAACCCGACGAAGGCCGACAACCGCGTCGTCGCGGCGATCCGGATGGCGTTCACGGTCGGATGGATGGTCGGCCCTGTCGTGGGGAGCTGGTTCGGCGGGGTCTTCGGCCTTCGCGCTTTGCTGGTGGCGACCGCGTGCTGCGTCTTCGCACAGATGATCCCGTTCGGGCGGCAGCGGGTGGAGCGGTACCACGATGTTTCGCTCCCGCCGCGCCCTGGTCGGCGCCGCCTCGATCACATGAAGCCGTTGCTGGTCTTCACCGCCGTCTGCGTCCTGGCGATGACGGGCGACACCATCAAGTTCGGCTACCTGCCCATCTACATGGCGGACGAGCTCCACGTTTCGGACGCGATGCGCGGCGCGGTGATCGGCATCCAGCCACTCCTCGAGTTGCTCCTACTGCCGATCGTCGCCCGGTTGGCCGACCGCTTCGGTTCGATGTGGGTGATGACCGGCGGCGCCGCACTGGGCATGGCCGGCAACCTCGCCTACGCGACGGGAAGCTCCGTCGTCGCTTTGTTTGTAGGCCAGGCCCTCACAGCCGGCCTCTGGGCCTGCGTAGGAGCGCTCGGCGTATCAATAGCCCAACGCCTGTACCCCGAGGGCGTCGGCACCGCCTCCGGCATCTTCCTCAGCGCCATCCCCGTCAGCTCGGCAATCGGCGGCACCATCGGCGGCCTGGGGGTCGCAGCCATCGGCCTCCCCCACGTCTTCTTCATCCCAGCCGCCCTAACCGCCCTAGCCACCCTCACCTTCACCCACCTCAGCACCCACCCCCACCCCAACGGCCCCGGCTAACCCCGCCACCTGTCCCCGGTCGCCCCGCGACGCCCGTGTGTGCCGACCGACAGGACGTAGCCCCCGATTCCCACCCGCCGGCCAACCCGCTGAGCGTGCCCGTTTCCCCACCAACAGACCACCTCCTGTCGGTCGGCCCACCCATCCACACCCGCAGCAGCTGCGGACGAGGAGCAACCAACGCCGTCCCGCCCGTGTCAAACACCCCACACCCTCGGCTCCCCCAAGGCGGGCCACCCGCGAACCGACCGCAGTCACCGAGCGGGAGGCGGAAGGAACGGTGTGGGCGCATGGGCGACCACTCACCGCAGCCGCTCATCCCAGCGCGGCACCCCGCGACCCGCCCGCAGTCACCAAGCGGGCGACGCAGGAGCCCGCGCCGCCGGGGCGGGCGGGAGCGACCGGCGCAGAGAGCGCAGCGAACGAAGCAGGACGCGTGGGGAACAAACCACCCACCCACACCCGCTCACCCCAGCACGGCACCCCGCGACCCGCCCGCACTCACCAAGCGGGCGACGCAGGAGCCCGCGCCCCCGGGCGGGCGGGAGCGACCGGCGCAGAGAGCGCAGCGAACGAAGCAGGACGCGTGGGGAACGTAGTACTAGCTGACGAAGACCGCGGTGGGTTTGGCGAGCGGCCCGTGGGGTTCGTACAAGGCTAGAAACGTGCCGTCTGGGTCAAACATGGCGGTTTGCTGGCCGGCTGGGAGTTTCAGGCCGGGCAGCGGACGGCCGGTGCGGATGGCGGCTGCTTGTTCCGGATCGGCGTCGAAGCGCGGGAACGTGTCGGCTGCGACGTCGGCGATCGGCAGCAGGTCGAACGACTTTTCCAGCTCCTCCAGCGTGTGCGCTGAAGACATCCCGAACGCACCGACCCGCGTACGCCGCAGCATCGTCAGATGTCCGCCAACCCCAAGGTCAGCACCCAGATCGCGAGCCAGTGCGCGGATGTAGGTCCCGCTGGAGCAGTCCACCGAGATGTCCACCTCGATGCCGCCGGCAACAGTCCGTACGTCGACCACGTCGTACCGGCTGATCGTCACGGTCCGGGCCTTCAGCGCGACCTCTTCGCCAGCCCGCACCCGCTCGTAGGCGCGCTTCCCGTCGACCTTGATAGCCGACACCTTCGAAGGCACCTGCGAGATCTCTCCCCGGTAACCAGAGACCGCCGCCTCGATCGCCTCGGCGGTCACCGCCGCCAGCTCGGCAGCAGAGGCGGAAGCCACAACCTCCCCCTCAGCATCGTCCGTGGACGACGTAGCGCCGAGGAGGATGGTCGCGTCGTACGACTTGTCGGCCAGTTGCAGGTGGCCGAGCAGCCTGGTGGCCCGGTTGAGACCGACCACCAGTACGCCGGTGGCCATCGGGTCCAGGGTGCCCGCGTGGCCCACCTTGCGCGTTCCGGCCAGCCGGCGGATCCGCGCCACCACCGTGTGCGACGTCAGACCGGCCGGCTTGTCGACCACAACGATGCCATCGGCAACAGAAGGATCAACCCCACCGAGAGCACCGGAAGCGTCAGAACCACCCGAAGCGTCAGCACCACTCAGTGCGTCAACACCACCGGGAGCACCCGACACGTCAGCACCGCCCAAGGCGTCAACGCCGCCGGAAGCAGTCACGTCACTCGTCGTCGGAGTCATCGTCCTCGCGGTGCTTGTACGGGTCGGCGTCGCCGGCCGGCTTGGCGCCGGCGGCGGCCTTGGCGACCTCGGCGTCGGCCTGGCGGGCCTTCGCCAGCAACTCCTCGATCTGGCCGGCTGTTTCCGGCACCGCGTCGAGGTAGAACGCCAGCGTCGGAGCCCGGCGCAACCCGAGTGCCTTGCCGACCTCGCTGCGGATCAGCCCACGGGCCGACTCCAGCGCGGCCGCGGTGTTGGCGCGCTCTTCCTCGCCGCCGTACACCGTGTAGAAGACGCTCGCCTCGCCCAGATCGGCGGTCAGCTTGGCGTCCGTCACGGTGACGAAGCCGAGCCGCGGGTCCTTGACCCGGCGCTCGAGCAACTCCGCGACCAGGACCTGGATCCGGTCGGCCAACTGCTTCGCCCTTGCTTGACCCATCAGGGCTCACTCCCTCTGTTCCTGCTTTGTGGTCCTTCATGCGTAACGTCCGGAGCGACGGGTGTGACACCGCCACTCCGGACGTTACTCGTGCATCAACTGCGGTCGATCAGCTCCGCGGCTTCTCGCGCAGTTCGAACGCCTCGACGACATCGCCGACCCGGATGTCGTTGTAGTTCTGCACGGTCAGACCACACTCGAAGCCCTCGCGGACCTCGGACGCGTCGTCCTTGAACCGCTTGAGCGACGACAGGTCGCCGTTCTCGACCACCACGGCACCGTCCCGGATCAACCGGATCTTCGCGTTGCGGCGGATCAGGCCACTGGTCACCCAGCAACCGGCGATGTTTCCGACCTTCGACGAGCGGAAGATCTCGCGGATCTCCGCCTGGCCCAGCACGACCTCTTCGTAGACCGGCTTGAGCATGCCCTTCAGGGCCGCCTCGATGTCGTCGATCGCCTGGTAGATGACCGAGTAGTACCGGACATCCACGCCTTCACGCTCGGCGACGTCACCGGCCTTGCCGGCCGGCCGCACGTTGAAGCCGATGATGACGGCGTCGGACGCGATGGCCAGGTTGACGTCGTTCTCGTTGATGGCACCGACGCCACGGTCGATCACCCGCAGGTTGACCTCGTCGCTGACCTCGATCCGGACCAGCGCGTCTTCCAGCGCCTCGACCGAACCGGAGCCGTCGCCCTTGAGGATGAGCAGCAGCTCCTGGCTCTGCCCCTTCTCCATGGAGGCCATGAAGTCCTCGAGGGTACGACGCGCGCGCCGCTTGGCGTTGGCGGCCGCACGAGCCCGGGCTTCCCGCTTCTCAGCGATCTGCCGGGCCATCCGGTCGTCGTCCACCACCAGGAACTTGTCACCCGCACCGGGTACGGCGGTCAGACCGAGGACGAGCACCGGCCGCGACGGCAGGGCCTCCTCGACCGAGTTGCCGTGCTCGTCGAGCATCGCCCGGACCCGGCCGTACGCCGGACCCGCGACCATCGAGTCGCCGACCTTCAGCGTTCCGCGCTGCACCAGCACGGTCGCCACCGGTCCACGGCCCTTGTCCAGGTGCGCCTCGATCGCCAGACCCTGCGCCGGCATGTCCGGGTTGGCCCGGAGATCCAGCGCGGCGTCCGCGGTCAGCACGACACCTTCGAGCAGACCCTCGATGTTCAGCCGGGCCTTCGCGGAGACGTCGACGAACATCGTGTCGCCGCCGTACTCCTCGGGAACCAGGCCGTACTCGGTGAGCTGGCCACGGACCTTGGTCGGGTCCGCACCCGTGACGTCGATCTTGTTCACCGCGACCACGATCGGGACGTTCGCCGCCCGGGCGTGGTTCAGGGCCTCGATCGTCTGCGGCATCACGCCGTCGTCGGCCGCGACCACCAGGATGACGATGTCGGTGGCCTGCGCACCACGAGCACGCATGGCGGTGAACGCCTCGTGACCCGGGGTGTCGACGAAGGTGATGGCGCGCTGCTGACCGTCGACCTCGGTGGTCACCTGGTACGCACCGATGTGCTGGGTGATGCCACCGGCCTCGCCGGCCACGACGTTCGCGTGCCGGATCGCGTCCAGCAGCTTCGTCTTACCGTGGTCGACGTGACCCATCACGGTCACCACCGGCGGCCGTGCGGCCAGGTCGGTGTCGTCGCCCTCGTTGGAGCCGAAGTCGATGTCGAACGACTCGAGCAGCTCGCGGTCCTCGTCCTCGGGCGAGACGACCTGGACGTCGTAGTTCAGCTCGGTACCCAGCAGCTGCAGGGTTTCCTCGTTGACCGACTGGGTCGCGGTCACCATCTCGCCCAGGGCGAACAGCACCTGGACCAGCGATGCCGGGTCGACGCCGACCTTCTCGGCGAAGTCCGTCAGCGAGGCACCACGGGCAAGCCTGACGACCTCGCCGTCACCGTGCTTGACCCGCACGCCGCCGACGGCCGGAGCCTGCATGTTGTCGAATTCCTGGCGCTTGGCGCGCTTGGACTTGCGACCACGACGGGCCGGACCGCCCGGACGCCCGAAGGCACCCTGCGTTCCGCCACGGCCCCGGTTGCCCGGGCCCGGACGACCGCCACCGCCACCACCGGGGGGACCGCTGGGGCCACCACCCGGACGGAAGCCGCCACCGCCACCGCCGCCGCCGGGACGCGGAGCGCCACCGGGACCACCGGAACCGCCGCCGGGACGGCCACGGCCGCCACCACCGGGGCCACCGGAGCCGCCGCCCGGACCAGCCGGACGACCGGTGAAGGTGCCGGCCGAGGACTTCGGCATCATTGCCGGGTTCGGACGCGGGGCGCCCGGAACGCTGCCCGACGGACGCGGGCGGTCGGAACCGCCGCTACGAGCCTGCGGGGGCCGCGGCGGCATGCCTGCCGGGCTGCCACCCTGCGCCGGGGCCGCCGGAGCGCCACCCGGACCCGGACGGGAGCCAGGACGCGTCATGCCCTGGGTCGAGCTGAAGGGGTTGTTGCCCGGACGCGGAGCACCCGGACGTCCACCGGCGGCACCCTGGCCACCCGGACGCGGCGCGCCACCCGGGCGAGGTGCACCCGGACGGGGAGCGCCACCAGGACGCGGAGCGTTGCCCGGTACGCCGGGACGCGGTGCGCCCGGACGCGAGTCGCCCGCAGGACGCGGGGCGGCCGGACCAGGACGCTGAGCCGGAGCCGACGGCGCCGCGGAGGCGGCCGGAGCCTGTACCTCGGGCGTCTGCGGAGCCGGAGCGGCCGGAGCCTCTGCTGCCGGAGCAGGAGCGGCCGGGGCCTCGGGGGCCTTGGCCGCGGGGGCCTCGAACGCCGGAGCGGCCGGGGTCTCCTGGCGCGGGCCAGGCTTGGGGCCGGGCCGCGGACCCGGGCGAGCCGGGGACGGCGCCGGAGCGGACGGCGTACCGGACGGGGCCGGTGCGCTCGGTGCGCTGGTTTCGGCAGCCGGGGCCGAGGGGGCCGGAGCGGCCTTCTCGGTGACCTCTGCGCCGGACGAGGCGGAGCTGGCGGACGTCTCGACCACCGTGGGCTCTGCCTTGACCGGAGCGGCCGGGGCCGGCGCTGCGGGCGCGCTGCTCTCAGCAGCCGGCGCCTGCGGCGTGGCTGCCGGAGCGACCGGTGCGGTCGCCTGCGGCGCTGCTGACGTGCTGGCGGCGGCCTTCTTGGCCGCGCGCTTCTTCGGCGGGTTCTTCTCGAACTCCTCCGCCAACCGTCGGACGACGGGTGCCTCGATCGTCGAGGACGCCGATCGGACGAACTCTCCCATGTCGTTCAGCCTGGTCAGGACGACCTTGCTGGTAACTCCGAGCTCTTTCGCGAGCTCGTAGACTCGGACCTTTGCCACTACTCTCCCTCTGGTCCGAGCCTTGGGGGCGCGGACCGTTAGTTGACGTACATGCTCATCGCATTGCACTCATCGTTCGACACTCATCGAGTGGTCATGAGTCGATGACCCGCCTTCATGTCTTCACGGCTTTCGCCATGGGCGGCCGGGCGGCCGCTCTTGTTCGTGCAACTCATTGCTCAACTGCTTCCCGCACCAGCGAGGTGTCCAGCGGTCCCGGAACCTTGAAGGCCCGGGGGAACGCCTTCCGCCGCTCGGCGAGCTGGAGACACTCGGTCGCCGGGTGCAAGTGCGCCCCACGGCCGGGTGCCCGATGCTCGGGATCCGGGAGGACACGTCCTCCGGAAACCGTCATCCGCAGCAAGCCGGTCGGACTGTCCCGCTTCCGACACCCGATACAGGTGCGCTGCTGAACCCTCTCAGAGCGCGCGTCTGCAGTTTGGATCACTGTTCCTCAGGGTGTGGTGACGACTCAGTCGACCGACCGAGAGATCAGTCTACCTTCTCGTCGGCACGAGTCACATCGGTATCCGGCCGGATGTCGATCCGCCAGCCCGTCAGCCGGGCCGCGAGCCGGGCGTTCTGGCCCTCTTTGCCGATCGCCAGCGACAACTGGTAGTCCGGTACGACGACCCGCGCGGCGCGGGCGGCCGCGTCGACGACCTCAACAGAGGAAACCTGCGCCGGCGACAGCGCATTCCCGACGAAGGTCGCCGGGTCGTCGCTGTGGTCGATGATGTCGATCTTCTCACCGTGCAGCTCGTGCATGATGTTGCGCACCCGCTGGCCCATCGGGCCGATACAGGCGCCCTTGCCGTTCACGGACGGGTTCAGCGTCCGGACCGCGATCTTGGTCCGGTGCCCGGCCTCGCGCGCGATCGCGGTGATCTCCACCGTGCCGTCGGCGATCTCCGGTACTTCGAGCGCGAACAGCTTCTTGACCAGGTTCGGGTGGGTCCGGGAGACGGTGATCTGCGGGCCCTTGAAGCCCTTGCGGACGCCGACCACGTAGACCCGCAGCCGCGAGCCGTGCTCGTACTTCTCCCCCGGCACCTGCTCCGGTGCCGGCAGCACGGCCTCGATCTTGCCCAGGTCGACCATCACCGAGCGCGGGTCGCGGCCCTGCTGGATCACCCCGGACAGGATGTCGCCCTCCTTGCCGGAGAACTCGCCGTACCGGACGTCGTCCTCGGCGTCGCGCAGCCGCTGCAGGATGACCTGCTTGGCCGTGGTCGCGGCGATCCGGCCGAAGTCGGCCGGGGTGTCGTCGAACTCGCGCGCCACCGTGCCGTCCTCGGCGAGCTCCTTGGCGAACACGGTGACGTGCCCGGTCTTGCGGTCCAGCACCACCCGCGCCTGCTGCTGTGCGCCCTCGGTCCGGTGGTAAGCCACCAGCAGCGCCTGCTCGATCGCCTCCACGACGATCTCGAAGGCGATGTCCTTCTCGCGTTCCAGGGACCGCAGGACGGCCATGTCGATGTCCATCAGTTCTCCTCCACCGTGCCGTCAGCGGTTGCGTCAGCGTCCGATTCTGGGGCAGGTTCGTCGTTGCCGGCTGGCCGGTTGAACTCGATCTGGATCTTGGCCTTCGTCACGTCCGCGTACGCGATCGTGCGCGGCCTTCCCTTGACGTCCAGCTCGGCGGCCTCGTCGGTGGCGGACTTGATCCGGCCGGTCACCTTGCCGCCGGCCACCAAGGTGACCTCGACCAGGCGCGAGACGTTGCGCCGCCAGTGCCGCGGCAGCGTGAGCGGCCGGTCGACACCGGGGCTGGACACCTCCAGCGTGTACGCGCCGTTACCCATCACGTCGTCGGCGTCCAGCGCCTTGGAGATCGCCCGGGTCACCTCGGCGACGTCGTCCAGGCTGATCCCGCCGTCGCGGTCGACCAGCACGCGCAGCATCCGCCGCTTGCCGGCCGGCGAGACGTCCGCGGCCTCCAGGTCGCAACCGAACTGCTCGACGATCGGCCGCAGGAAGTTTTCGAGGCTCTCGGGGTCCGTGTGGTCAGTCCTTCGGCTCACAGGTAGACCTGCCTCTCTCTCCAGTTGTGCACCCGTTACGCGCCCCGGCAATCCGACCGAGGGCAGTAGCCCACCATATCCGGACAACCGGGATGTCCCTGCACGCGCCTCCGGTCGGGATAGGGTTTCGGCCGTGCCGAACCATCCTCAGCTTCTCACCCGCTGGCCGGTGGCGCCTGTCGCCCGCCGGACCACGCTGCGGGCAGCGGCGCTCACAGCCGGTACTGCGGCGCTGCTGGCCGGCTGCAGCGACGACCCCGCTGAGCCCGGTACCGGCGGTAGCACCCAAAGCGGCGGCACCAAGGGCCCGGACGGCAAGAAGCAGCCCGAGCCGAGCACCGACCCGGCGGTGGTGGCGGCCCTGTCGACTGCGGCCGGCCAGGTGGCCCAGGCTGCCCAACGGCTGAGCGCCGCCAGCAAGACCTACCCCGCCCTGGCGGCCCAGCTCGCCACCGCAGCGAAGTACCACGCTCAGCACTTGGCGAAGCTCAACGAGGCGTCCGGTACCGCCCCGGCGGCTGTCGGCAAGCTGCCGCCGCTGCCGAAGGGGTCAGCGGCCGCCCTGGCCGATCTGGCGAGCCGGGAGCAGAAGCTGTCCGTAGCCCACTCCGTCGCGGCGGCGAAGCTGTCCGGGCCCAACGCCCGGCTGCTGGCGATGATTGCCGCCTCGGAGACCCAGCTGGCCGCCTCCCTGACCGTCAAGAAGAAGGCTGCCCGGTGACTCAGGTCGAAGCACTCCAGGCAGCTCTGGCCGGCGAACACGCTGCCCTGTACGGCGTCGGCGTTGCTGGCGGCAAGTTGAGCGGAGCCAAGTTCCTGGCGGCGTCCGAGCTCGATGAGCGCCACCGTCGGCAGCGGGACAAGCTCACTGACCTCCTCACCGCCGCTGGCGAGACGCCGGCCGCAGCCGAACCGGCGTACGACCTGCCTCTCGTTGTGACCACCCCGGCGACCGCGACAGCCCTGATCCTCCTGATCGAACGCCGTCTGACAGCCGTCTACGCCGACCTGGTCGAAGCGGCCGAGGAGGACGCGGTCCGAGCCCTGGCAATCCAGTACCTCATCACCACCGCGGCAACCCAAACCAGCTGGGGCGGCGCCCCTGCCGCCTTCCCCGGCACAGTCTGACCCCAGAGCTCAGGACGTTGCGAAGGCCTGCTCAAACACTCTTGTGGCCTCGTCGATGGCAGCCGTCAGAACCTGCGGTGACGGCGTCAGACCGCTGATGATGCGGTCGAGCTCTCGAAGTCCAGCTCGTTCCAGCAGGGTCTTCTCGTTACTCACCCAGGTGCCTCGGGCGGCCAGGATCGCGTGGGCGGCCTGACAGCCGGCGGTCGCGATTGCCCCGGCGGACTCGGCGAGGCGCCCCTGTGCGGCATGCGCGGTTCGGGCGTAGTCGAGAGTGAGGCGAGCCTCGCCCCACCAGCGTTCCGACGCCGCCTGCCGCAGAGCTTCGGGGAAGTCGGGCTTCGGGAGGGTGCCGTGCAGGACCTGGTTGATGGCCAGTTCCGCAACGACGATGTAGCTCGGGATGCCTGCCAGGTGGAACAGCAGCCTCTCGACGTGGAAGCGGCCCTCGCGAGCTTCCGCGAACTGGTGCTCGACGTCGTCCAGGTCGCGATAGTGCACGTCGATGCGCCTGCCGTCGGCTTCCAGCCAGGCGCCGCCGTTGAACACTCCGCCGCCCCAGCCGCCGATCTCGGAGGCTTCTCCCGGCCAGCCAAGGTCCCGCACGTCTTGTGGGGAGAACGCGCCGCGGTAGTAGACCGCGAAGTCCCAGTCGCTGTCAGGACCATGCGTTCCGACGGCACGCGAGCCGCCCAGCGCGACGGCCTGGACCTGAGGCAGCGTGGCGAGTCGCTGGGTGACATGAGCGAGGAAGGCCTTGTCGTCGTGTGCCTGCATGGCCGGAGCCTAGGCGTGCTGGTCGCCTGACGCAGCCGAATTGCGCCTGACCCCAGTGGTTGCTGGGGGTTTGCCCCATGGACACCGGGGCGCGGGAGGGTTGGGGATATGAGGCTTGGGCGGCTGGTGGCTGAGCGGCGGCGGTTGGCGGCGTACTGGGGAGCGGCGGTCGTTCAGGTGGCCGCGGTTGCGCTCGATGCCAAGTTGTTGAAGAGAGCAAGCAAGGTGACGTTGATGCCGTTGCTGCTGTCCTGGCTGCGGACTCAGGGCGCGCCGCCGCTCATCCAGGCAGCTCTGCTCGCCTCCGCGGCCGGTGATCTTCTGCTGGAGACGGAGTTCCAGACGGCCGGCATCGCGGCCTTCGCCGCCGCGCAGGCTTGCTACCTTGCGGTGTTCCTCGACAAGCCCGGCGAGCGATCTTGGCGCGTGCCGGCGGCGTACGGCGCGCTCTGGGCTGCCCTGATTGCGTTGCTGGGGCGCGATCTCGGCGCGCAACGAGTCCCCGTCGCCGCCTACGCGTTGTTGCTCACGGCAACAGCAATCGCCGCGAAGTGGCACAACCCGCGCAGCGGGCTCGGTGGCGCGCTCTTCCTCGTCTCCGATGCGCTCATCGCGATGCGCCTTGCCGGGCGCGACTTCCCGGGTCGTGGGGTGTTGGTGATGTCGACCTACGCCACCGGTCAGTACCTACTCGTCTCCGGCGTCCGGAAGCGAGCGCGGCAGCCCGAAGTACGGGAACAAGCTGGTGTCGAAGCGAGTGAACGCTGAGATCCGGTCGCCAGCAAGGGTGAGGACGAACAGTCCGCCGCCATGGCGAGTGGCGCCGCGGAGGTAGGCGCCGAATGCCGGCTGGCCGTTGGCGCGCGTCGGCACGAGGCTGACCCGCCGGCCGGAGCCGAAGATGGTTGCGAACAGCCGAGCCGCGGCCTCGCGGCCTTCGTACTCGAGCGGAATCGGCGGCATCGAGACGAAGACGTCATCGGTGAACAAGGCAACCAGCCGCTCGACATCACCGGACTCGTACGCCGTCACGAACTCCGCCACCAGCGCCTGTTCCACCGCTGAACCGGGAGCCGGTTCGCGCTCGGGAGTCAGCCGCCGAAGACTAGCTCTGGCCCGTTTCAGCCCACTGTTGACCGACTCGACCGTCGAATCGAGCATCTCGGCCACTTCGGCAGCCCGGAAACCCAGTACGTCGCGCAGGACCAGCACGGCAACCTGCCGGGGAGACAGAGCCTGCAGGGCCGTCACAAATGCCAGCGATATCCCCTCGGTCTGTTCGTAGCCGACCTCCGGACCGAGCAACGCGTCGGGATACGGCTCGAGCCACGCGATCTCGCCGTACCGGGTCGGTTCGGGTGGTTCCACGGATGGCATCGCGAACTCCTCCGGCGGGCGCCGGCTGGCGGAGCGGCGTGCGTTGAGGCAGCGGTTGGTGGCGATCCGGTACAGCCAGGTGCGGATCGAGGCGCGCCCTTCGAAGGCGGCGATCCCGCGCCAGGCGGCCAGCAGCGTGTCCTGCAGGACGTCCTCGGCATCCTGCAGCGAACCGAGCATCCGGTAGCAATGCACCTGGAGCTCCCGGCGGTACGGCTCGGTGAGCTCGCGGAACGCCTCACCGTCGCCGGCCCGCGCCCTGCTGATCAGCTCCTGCGTCACCTTCACCACTGTATGGACACCGGCCATGCCCAGAACTAGGCGCCCGCGGTGTCTCTATCCACATGATGCTCAAGAACAAGATCGCAGTGGTCTACGGCGCCGGCGGCGGGATCGGCGCCGCCGTCGCTCGCACCTTCGCGCAAGAAGGCGCTCAAGTCTTCCTCACCGGCCGGCGGCGTTCCGCCGAAGTGGCGGAGGTCGACGCTCTGGACGAAGAGGCTGTGGACAGCCATCTCGAGTCCGTCGTGGCAGAGGCCGGCCGCGTCGACATCTCCTTCAACGCCGTCGGTCTGCCGAACGCGGACATCGTCGGCACCCCACTGACCGACCTCGACGCCGCCCTGTTCACCCAGCCGCTCACCGCCTACGCCCTGTCCTACTTCCTCACCGCACGCCTGGCGGCCCGACGGATGATCGCTCAGAAATCGGGCGTCATCATGACCGTCACCGCCCTCCACTCCAGGACCGGCCTCCCCCTGGTCGGAGGCTACGGCCCCGCAATGGCCGCCAAGGAGGCGCTCACCCGAGACCTGTCCGCCGAACTCGCCCCGTACGGCGTACGCGTGGTCGGCCTGCGTCCCCAGGGCATGCCCGAGACCCGCACCATCAGAGATGCCTACGAGCCGCGCGCCAAGGCCTCAGGGATGACCTGGGAACAGTGGCAGGAACTCCTGGCCGGCAGGACCCACCCGAAACGCCTGATGACTCTCGAAGAGATGGCAAACCTCGCCACCTTCCTGGCCTCCGACAAGGCCAGCGGGATGACCGGAACGACCGTCAACCTGACCATGGGCAGCCTCGATGACTGACACACTGGGACGATGGCCAAACGCCCCACCAAATGCCCGTGCGGTCTCCCCGCGCCGTACGCCGATTGCTGCGGCAGCCTCCACGCCGGTCGTATCACGGCCACCACCGCCGAGCAGCTCATGCGATCGCGGTACTCCGCCTTCGTGGTCCGCGATGCGCCCTACCTGCTCCGCACCTGGTACTCCGAAACCCGCCCGCGCGACCTCGCGCTGAACGACGAGTTCGTGTGGACCGGTCTGGAAATCCTGAGCACCACCGGCGGCAGCGCCTTCCACGCCGAAGGCACCGTCGAGTTCCGCGCCCACTACCTCGCGGACAACCAGCCCGGCGACCAGCACGAGAACAGCCGCTTCGTCCGCGAGGACGGCCACTGGGTGTACGTGGAGCCGGTGCGGTAGCCGCGCCTCAGGGGCAGCAGGCGCGGCTACCGGACAGGGTCAGCGGCGGCGGCGCCAGGGGCCGGTGACGGCGTAGGTGATGCCGGGTGAGTAGACGTTGAAGAACATCGTCCGGCCGTCGGCGGAGAAGCCGGCGCCGGCCAGCTCGCCGTACTCCGGGTCTTCCGGCGTGCCGGTGTTGACCCGGTTGCGGGCGAACTTGAAGACCTCGCCGTCCTCGGTGGTGCCGAGGATGTGCTGCTCGCCGAGACCGTCCTCGCACATCATCAGCCCGCCGTACGGCGACATCGTGATGTTGTCGGGGGCGTCGAACTCGGGGTCGTCCGAGCCGGGCTTCGGCCGGGTGAAGATGACCTCGAGGCGCAGCGTCTTCAGGCGCGGGTCGTACCGCCAGACCTGGCCGTCGTGGTCGACCTTCGGGCCGAGCTCGGTCCGGGCGAACGACGACACGAAGTACACGCAGCGGTCCAGTGCGCCCCACCAGCAGCCCTCGAGCTTGTAACCGCCGGTGATCGGCTTCGCGTAGTCCTGGGCGCGCACCGACTCGGTGGTCGCCAGCGGGTCAGGAACCTTGACCCACTGCACGTTGTGGAACACCGTCCCCGGCTCCTGTACTACGGAAAGGTCCGGCAGCCCGTCGATGTGCATGGCCTGGAGTTCGCCACCAGCCCGGAGGCTCCCCCAGCCGCCGCGCGGGCGGTTGGGCAGGAAGCGGTAGAAGCCACCGAGGGGCGCGACGAACGCGTCCTCGGTCTCGTAGACGATGCCTGTCGCCGGGTCGATCGCGACGGCCTCGTGCTGGAACCGGCCCATCTCCTTCAGTGGAGTCGGGTTCACGTTGCGGCGGTCGTCGTACGGGTCGACCTCGAAGATGAAGCCGTGGTCCTTGGTGTAGCCGCTGGTGCCGGCCTTGAGCTCCGTCTCCTCACAGGTCAGCCAGGTGCGCCACGGGGTGATGCCGCCGGAGCAGTTGATCGCCGTACCGCCGACGCTGACGTACTCCTTGACCGGGTTGTTGTGCTTGTCCACCACGATCGTGCTGGTGCCGCCGGCGCCGCCCGGGTCGTAGGTGCGCTCCGGCGGGGCGACCACCTTGATCTTGGCGGTCGGGCTGCACTCGTGGTTCCGGACCAGCCGGTTGCCGCCATGACGGTCGGGGAAGGTGCCCATGCCGTCGAAGCGGGACGGGGTCGGCAGGCCGTCCGGCCGGACCGTGCCCTCCCGCGAAAGGACCTTGTAGCTGAAACCTCGCGGCAGGTCGAGCATGCCGGCCGGGTCCGGGACGAGCGGCCCGTAGCCGATCTTCGGGCCGGACGTACCGAGCGCGGGCTCCGCCGTGTAGAGGGCCTCCACGGACCCCACCACACTGACGGCAACACCTGCCGCGGCCGCACGGGCGACGAACTGCCGCCGGGACAGGGGATTCGACTGCGGTTCCACGGACACGCGGGCCTCCTTGGAGCGGAAATATCTTTCGATCACCAGCGAACGTATGGTGAACGGCGGATGACTACAAGGTGAACCGCGCGCCGTGGACAGAAAATACCTACTGGTAACAAGGCCTGCTGAACTCGTGCTTGGCCGCCGTCTTGCCGGTGAAGAAGTCCTTCTCGACCTTCACTCCGGTCGGCGCCGTGGGGTCGACCTTGGAGATGATGCTCTGCCGGAAGACCCGCTCACTCGGCTCGCCGTTGAACCGGCCGGCCTCCGCCGGGAGCATCCCCTCGTAGTCGACCGTCTCCAGCGACTTCACCGCTGCCAGCAGCCCGGCCCGGGTGAGGTCCTTGGAGTCGACAGCCTTCTGCAGCGCCGCCTTCATCGGGTACGACCAGACCCAGCCGGCGGTGTAACCGTCATTGGGTGCGGCCTTGAACATCGCCTGGTCCAGCGACTCGGCCAGCGCCTTGTGACCTGGCGTGTCCGTCCCGTACGGCGCCCAAGGGCCTGACTGCCGGTAGAGAGCGGTCAACGCGGGAGCGGCCGGGCTCTTCAGCAGCGCCGGGTTCCAGGTCGGGCTCGTACCGATGAACTGTCCCTTGAAACCGGCCTGGGCGGATCCACCGACGATCGTCGCCGCCTCGGTCGGACCGGTGCTCAGGATGACCAGGTCAGGCTTGGCCGCGACCAGCTTCTGGATCGCCGCGCCCTGGTTCTCCTGGCCGGGCGCGGTGGGGATGTCGGTGAACTTCATCCCGTTGCCCTCGGCCGCGATCTTCGTCCCGGCCGCCGCGTCGTCGCCGTAGTCACCGGGGAAGTGCACCGCGGCCACGCTCTTGGCCTGCAGCGTCTCGGCCGCGAAGTCGACCGAGTTCATCGACTCGAAGCAGTAGTTCGTGCCCGACTCCAAGATGACGTCCTCGAACGCCCAGGCCGACGTCCAGGACGCCGGTACGCCGATCATGTTGCTCGCCTTCAGATCGGCGAGGATGGCCGCGGTGGTCGGCGAACCGAGCGTCTGGGCCAGCCCGAGCACGTCCGGCTTGATCTCGGAGTACACCTCGTTGTGGATCTGCGGGTTGTACTTGTTGTCCTTGGTGTACTTCGTCACGTCGACCTCGTAGCCGCCGATCCCGCCCGCGGTGTTGACCCGCTTCCAGAACGCCTTCTGACTCTCGGTGATCGGCACGCCGAGCGCCTTGAACGGGCCCTCGGTCAGGTCGGAGATCGAGCCGAGGTAGATACAGCCCTTGGTCTTGTCCACCGCCGCCGGGCACGGCTCCTTGGTGACACCGACGTCGAACTTGACGCCTTCGCTGCCCTCTTGCGTCTCCGGGGCGTCGTTGCGGCACCCCGCGACGGCCAGTACGGCGGCCACCAGGCCCACCGCGACCGCCCTGCGACTTCTGTACATCGCTCTTCCTCCTCGGGCTGCCGGCACCGACTGGTGAGTCAGTGCGAGAACGGCCATGACTTCCAGTAGGTGCGGATGCGGATCCAGATCCCGAACAACCCTCGCGGTTCGAAGATCAGGAAGCCGATGATCAACAGGCCGTACAGAATCGTCTCGACCTGGAAGACCGTGATGCCGCCGGCCGTCGAGCTGCTGCTGACGAACGGCAGCACGGCCGGGAGTTCGCGGGTGACCCTGGGCAGCAAGGTGATGAACACCGCGCCCATGATCGATCCCGAGATGGTGGCGACCCCGCCGACCAGGATCATCGCGATGTACTGCACCGACATCGCCAGGTTGAACGAGCCGGGCTCGACGAAGCCGATCATCACGTACAGCAGCGCGCCCGCGACGCCGGCGTAGAACGACGACACCGCGAAGGCGAGCATCTTGTACCGGGTCACGTCGACGCCGATCACCTCGGCGGCCAGATCGCGATCGCGCACGGCGGCCAGCGCCCGGCCGATCCGCGAGCGGACCAGGTTCCGCGCCAGCACGCCGAAGATCACCAGCAGGACGAACATCAGCAGATAGAGCTTCTGCGCCTTGGTGAACATCGCGCCGTCGACCGCGAACTGCAGCCCGAACAACTCCGGTACCGCGGCCGGCCGCCCGACCCCCACTCCCCCGGTCAGCTCGCGCCAGTGCTTGAACAGGTGCTCCCCGATGAACACCAGGCCAAGCGTTACGACGGCCAGGTACAGCCCTCGTAACCGAGCCGCCAGCGGAGCGACGATCAACCCGGCCAGTCCGGCCACCAGCCCCGAGGCCAGCAACCAGATCGGCAGCGAGGTGATCCCGAAGCCGATCAGCCGGGTGCTGTCCGGATCGCCGGACAACGCCGCCGCGGTGTAGGCCCCGATCGCGAGGAAGAACGCGTGTCCGAGTGACACCTGACCGGCGTACCCGGTGACGAGGTTGAGGCCGATCGCGCCGATCGCCGCGACGAACGCGGTCGCCAGGACGACGAGCAGATCGTCCTCGAGCATGAACGGCAGCAGTACCGCGACCACCACCAGCCCGAGCGTCCACCACCGCTTGGCCGGCGTGTTCAGCAAGGCCATGTCCTGCCCGTACGACAGGTAGAGCAGCGGGCGGCCTCTCATATGCGCTCCACCTCTCGGGTGCCGAACAGGCCGTACGGTTTGACCAGGAGGACGAGCAGCATCAGCAGGTAGGGCACGACCAGGAAGAAGTCGCCGCCCAAGACCGGGCTGAGGTCGCCGCCGTAGTTGCCGACGATCGCCTCCACCACCCCGATCGCCAGACCCGCGATCACCGCGCCGCCCAGTGAGTCCAGCCCGCCCAGGATGATCACCGGCAACGCTTTCAGCGCGGTCAGCCAGAGGTTCTGCTCCAGCCCGATCCCGGTCGACAGGAAGACCCCGGCGAGCCCGGCCAGCATCGCCGCGAGCGCCCACGACAGCGAGAACACTCGCCCCACGGACACGCCCTGGGCCAGCGCGACTTCCTGGTCCGAGGATGCCGCGCGCATCGCCAGACCAGTTCGCGACCAGCGGTAGAAGGCGAACAAGGCCGCGACCACCACCAGCGTCGTCACCAAGGTCGCGAGGTGCCGTTGGTCGATGGTGACCCCGAAGACCTTCAGTTGCTTCAGGCCCCAAGGATCGCCCATCTGGCGGATGTCCAGGCCGATGAAGGAGTTCACCACCGTCCGGATCACGATGTCGACGCCCAAGGTGATGATCGCGATCACGAAAACCGGCTTGCCGATCATCGGCCGCAGCGCCAGCCGCTCCACGCCCGCACCGAGCAGGGCGGTGAGCAGCAGCGCGACCAGCACGGCCAGGAAGAAGTTCATCGACAGCACCAGGTGGCTGACCAGCACGCCGCCCGCCATCATGAAGGCCGGCTGGGCGAAGCTGATCACCCGCATGGACTTGTAGATGATGACGAACCCCAGCGCCAGCAGGGCGTAGATCGAGCCGTTGCCCAGACCGCGGACCACGGTGGCGACGAACTCGTTCACCGGAGGCCCCCTTCGTACATCGACTCGACCAGCTCGGCGAAGGTGTCGGAGACCGCGCTGCGCTTGACCTTCATGGTCGCGGTCAGCTCGCCGTCCTCGTGGTCGAGCAGCTTCGGCAGCATCCGGAACCGCTTGATCTGCTCCGCGGTGGCGAACCGCTCGTTCACCTCGTCGACGACGCCTTGCACCAGCTCGATCACCTCGGGCTTCGAGGACAGATCGTGGTACGTCGAGTACGGCAGCCGGCGCAGCTGGGCCCAGTGACCGACGGTCTCCGGCTCGATCCCGATCAGGGCGGCCAGGTACTTGCGCCGGTCACCGATCACCACCGCTTCCTTGATGTACGGCGAGGCCTTCAGCGCGTTCTCGAGTTCGGACGGCGCGATGTTCTTGCCGCCGGCCGTGATGATCAGGTCCTTCATCCGGTCGGTGATCCGCAGGTGGGTGTCGTCGACCCACTCCCCCACGTCGCCGGTGTGCAACCAGCCGTCCGCGTCAATCATCCGCGCGGTCGCCTCCGGGTCGTGCCAGTAGCCCGCGAAGGTGCCCGGATGCCGGGTGAGGATCTCGCCGGTGTGCTCGTCGATCCGCAGCTCGACTCCCGCGTGCGGCTCGCCGACCGTGCCGACCTTGACCCGGCCCGGGCGGTTCGCGGTGGCAACGGCCGAGTTCTCCGTCATCCCGTACACCTCGTACATGGGCAGGCCCAGCCCCATCAGGAACCGGAGTACCTCGGGCGCGATCGGCGCGGCACCCGAGGCGGCGTACCGGACCTTGCGGAGGCCGGTGCGGTCCATCAGGGCGCGGTAGCAGAGCAGGTAGCCGATCGCGTAGACCAGCCGGGACTTCGCGGTGTGCCTGCCCCCGTTGGCGGCCAGGACCCCGCCGATCCAGTCCGCCCGGCGCAGCCAGTAGCCGCCGACCTTCCGCTTCAGCCAGGTCGCCGAGCCGACCCGGATCTGGACGCCGGCCGTGATCTTCTCCCAGATCCGCGGCACGCCGAACAGGATCGTCGGCTGCACCTCGTACAGATTCGTGGTGACGGTCTCGATCGACTCCGCGAAGTGCACGGTGACCCCGGCGCCGGCGCCGAACCAGCAACTGAATACCCGCTCGGCGACGTGGCACAGCGGCAGATACGACAGCACGCAGTCCTTGGGCGACGGTGGCGGCGAGGTGAAGCCGCCCTCCTCGACGAGCTCCCGGATCGCGTAGTCGACGTTGGCCACGGTCAGCATCACGCCCTTGGGCGGACCGGTGGTCCCGGACGTGTAGACCAGCATCGCTATGTCGTCCGAACTGGCGTCGGCCATCCGTTCCTGTACCGCCGATGGGTGCGCCTCGCGGTGCTCGTTGCCCAGCGCAAGGAAATCGGGCCAGGCCAGCAGCCGCGGATCGTCGTACCGGTGCCTGATGCCGCGGGGCTCCACGAAGACGATGCGTTCGAGGTCGGGGAGTTCGTCGGCGACGGCCAGCGCCTTGTCGACCTGCTCCTGGTCCTCCGCGATCAGGATCCGGGTGCCGGAGTGGCGGAGCAGGTAGGCGACCTCGGAGACGGGGTTGGTCGGGTAGAGACCGACTACCACGGCCCGGACCGAGACCGCACCGACGTCGGTGTAGAGCCACTCCCGCCGGTTCTCCGAGTGGATCGCCACCCGGTCGCCCGGCTCGATGCCGAGGGCAAGCAAAGCGTGACCGACCAGCTCGGCGGTGGACCAGTACTGCGACCAGCTGACCTGTTGCCACAGGCCCAGATCCTTTTCCCGCAAGGCGATCACGTTCGGGGTCGCGATCGCCCGGTCGCGCACGCGGGTGGCGATGGTGGTCGTCGTCATGATCGCTCCACGATCCGGTGCTCCTCGCCCAGGTAGGCGCGCACCACGTCGGGGTCCGTCGCGACGTCCTGCGGCTTGCCGGTCCGGATCTGCCGGCCGAAGTCGATCACCATGATCCGGTCGGCCAGATCCATCACCAGGCCCATGTCGTGCTCGACCATCACCATCGGCAGGCCGAGCTCGTCGCGGATGTCGAGGATGAACCGGGCCATGTCCTCGGTCTCCTCGAGGTTCATCCCGGCGACCGGTTCGTCGAGCAGCAGCAGCTTCGGCTCCGACGCCAGCGCGCGGCCGAGCTCGACCCGCTTCTGCACCCCGTACGGGAGCAGGCCGACCGGCATCCGCCGCCACTGGGCGAGTTCGAGGAAGTCGACGATCTCCTCGACCGCGCGGCGGTTGGCGAACTCGTTGCGGCGGGCCTTGCCCAGCCAGGCGAACGCGGACAGTACGCCGTACGGGTGGTGGTGATGGCGGCCGAGCATCAGGTTGTCGAGCACCGTCAGGTTGGCGAACAGTTCGATGTTCTGGAAGGTCCGGGCGATGCCGAGCCGCGCGATCGCGTGCGGACGCAGGCCGAGCAGTTCCCGGTCGCCGAAGCGGACCGAGCCGCGCTGTGGCCGGTAGACACCCGAGAGCACGTTGAAGATGGACGTTTTACCCGCGCCGTTCGGGCCGATCACGGCGAACAGTTCGCCCTCGTCGACGGTGAAGCTCACCCCGTTCAGCGCGGTCACCCCGGAGAACTCGAGCAGCACGTCGTCGAAGGTCAGCACACTCATGACAGCCACCGCTTCCGCCGGCGGTAGTGCTTGACGTCCCGGAACGACCTGGAGCCGCCCTCGGCGCCGAGGCCGAGGTAGAACTCGCGGACGTCGCTGTCGTCGAGCAACTGCGCGGCGGGCTTGTCCATCACCATCGCGCCGTTCTCCAGGACGTAGCCGTGCTCGGCGATCGACAGCGCCATCGCGGCGTTCTGCTCGACCAGCAGCACGGTGGTGCCGTCGGCGTTGATCTCGACGATCACGTCCCGGATCTGCTGGACGATCATCGGCGCCAGGCCGAGACTCGGCTCGTCCATCAGCAGGTACCGCGGGTCCGACATCAGCGCCCGCCCGATCGCCAGCATCTGCTGCTCGCCACCGGACAGGTACCCGGCGGTGCTGCGCCGCCGGTCGGCCAGCACCGGGAAGAGCTGGTAGGTCCGGTCGAGATTCGCCTTCAAGGATCGTGGGGCGACGTGCCCGCCGACCCGCAGGTTCTCCTCGACCGTCAGGTCGGCCAGGATCCGCCGGCCTTCCATCACCTGCTTGATGCCCAGCGCAGCGATCCGGCTGGCGCCCAATCCGTGGATGGGCTCGCCGTCGAGGGTGATCGTGCCGCGGCGTACCTCGCCGTCGTGGACGTCCAGCAACCCTGAGATGGCCCGCAGCAACGTTGACTTGCCGGCACCGTTGGCCCCGAGCAGGGCAACGATCTGCCCTTGCGGGACCTCGAGGCTGACGCCCCGGAGTACCAGCATCACGTCGTCGTAGACGACCTCGAGATTCGTCGCTGCCAGCACGTACGGCCTCCTGGATCCCCGAAGGTTCCAACCGTCCTGGCGAGTGAGTGTGACAGCACCGGTGTCATCTGCGGAAGAGTTCCGGCCCGAAAACCGGACGCCGCTCCCCAAACTGTGATCGCCGCACGACTACAGCGTGAGGTCGTTGCGGACCGTGATCAGCGAGCTACGAGCGGCCGCCGCGCTGCCAGCGATGGGAGGTGATCAGCATCGCCGACTGCCCACTCAGGAGGTCGGCCACCGGCGCGACGACGCCCGCCGCCTCCTCCGGCAGAGCGGTGAGCGCCGCGACGAGTCCGACGGACTTGGCACCGTCGTCGTCGACGAGCAGCGCCAGGAAACTCAGCTCACTGTCCGCGAACCGCGGGCTCACCGCCTCGACCGGCGCCCACTCAGCGGTCACCAGCGTCCGCGGCGCATCCTCCGGCCGGTCGACCAGTACGACGGCCCGCACCACCGTCAGCGGCTGGTAGTAGCCGGCCGACCAGTAGGGCTCCTCGTAGGCGAACCGCTCCGCGGCGGAGCGATCGTCCACGTCGACGACATGGACGCTCCCGGTGTGCTCCTCGCCGTCATCGGACAGCGTCGGCCCGCGCAGGATCAGCCGATCGGCGTACTGATCCATGTAGGACCAGTGCTTCTCGGCGTTCTCGATCAGTCCGGCGAGGACGTCAGGCTTGTCCTCGCCGTGGACGTAGTACGGCATCAGAGGGATCCGATCCAGTTGGCGAGCAGTTCGGCACCGGCGTCCCCGGACTTCTCCGGGTGGAACTGGGTCGCGGTCAGCGGCCCGTTCTCGACCGCGGCGACGAACCGGTCCCCGCCGTACTCCGTCCAGGTCACCGTCGGCGTCACCGACTCGCGGGTGCCGGTCAGCTCCCACTCCCGGACCGCGTAGGAGTGCACGAAGTAGAAGCGCTCCTTCTCGATCCCGTCGAACAGCTTGGTCTTGCCGTCCACCTCGACGGTGTTCCAGCCCATGTGCGGAACCGGTTCGTCACCGGTCGGCCGCAGCCGCTCGACCACACCGGGCCACTGCTCGCAGCCCTCGGTCTCGACACCGTGTTCGATGCCCTTGGCAAACAAAATCTGCATGCCGACACAGATCCCGAGCACCGGCCGCCCGGCGGCCAGCCGCCGATCGACCAGGACGTCGCCGCGAACGCTGCGCAGACCCGTCATACAGGCTTCGAAGGCACCGACGCCGGGGACGAGCAGCCCGTCGGCGTTCAGCGCCTCGTTGAAGTCGGCCGTGACGGAGACGTCGGCACCCACCCGCTCCAGCGCGCGTTCACCGGAGCGGATGTTGCCCGAGCCGTAGTCGAGCAGGACGACCTTCTTGCTCACAGGGCGCCCTTGGTGGACGGAATGCCGGGCTGCCGCGGGTCGAGCTCGGCGGCATCGCGCAGCGCCCGGGCGAACGCCTTGAACTGCGCCTCGACGATGTGGTGCGGATCGCGGCCGGACAGCACCCGGATGTGGATGCAGATCGCGGCGTTGAAGGCCAGCGTCTCGAACACGTGCTGGGTCAGCGAACCGGCGTAGTCGCCACCGATGATCGCGTAGACCTGCCCCTCGGGCTCGCCCGTGTGGACGCAGTACGGACGGCCGGACAGGTCGACCGTGCAGTGCACGAGTGCCTCGTCCAGCGGGACGGTCGCGTCGCCGAAGCGCCTGATCCCGCGCTTGTCGCCCAGTGCCTCCTTCAAGGCCTGGCCGAGGCCGATCGCGGTGTCCTCGACGGTGTGGTGCGCGTCGATCTCGAGGTCGCCCACCGTGTTCACGTGCAGGTCGAGCAGCGCGTGCTTGGCCAGCGCGTTGAGCATGTGGTCGTAGAAGCCCACCCCGGTGGAGATGTCGGCGCGCCCGGTGCCGTCGAGGTCGAGCTCGACGAGCACCTTGGACTCACTGGTCTCCCGGTCGACCCGGGCCGTTCTCGTCATGATGACCTTCCTAGATCGGTCTTGAGCACCTTCTCCAGCGAGGCGCGGAACGCGGCCATCTCGGCGCCGGTGCCGATCGACACCCGCAGCCAGCCGTTGGGTCCGGTCTCCCGGATCAGCACACCGTCGTCCAGCAGCGACTGCCAGACCGCGTGCCGGTCGGCGAAGGTGCCGAAGAGTACGAAGTTCGCATCGGAGTCGACCGCGCGCAAACCCTGTGCACGCAGCCAGTCGACGGTCTCGTCCCGCTCGGTCCGCAACTGCTCCACCCGACCGAGCAACTCGTCGGAGTGCCGCAGCGCCGCCCGAGCGACTGCCTGGGTCACGGCCGACAAGTGGTACGGCAGCCGAACGATGCGCAGGGCATCGACCAGTTGCTTGCTCGCGGCAAGGTAACCGACCCGCGCACCGGCCAGTGCGAACGCCTTGGAGGTCGTCCGGGCCACCGCCAGATTGGGGTACGACGGCAACAACGTGACCGCACTCGGCGTCCCGGTACGCCGAAACTCCGCGTACGCCTCGTCGACCACCAGGACAGCCCCGATCGCGGCGGTCCGGGCCGCGACCGCCTCGACCAGCTGGATCGGCAGCGCAGTACCGGTCGGGTTGTTGGGTGAGGCAAGCAGGACGACGGACGGGCGGTGGCGCGAGATCGCCGCCAGCGCCTTGCTCTGGTCGAGGGTGAAGTCCTCGGACCGCCGGCCGGTCACCCAGTTGGTGTTCGTGTCGCGGGCGTACTCCGGGTACATCGAGTACGTCGGCGCGAACGACAGCGCAGTACGGCCTGGTCCTCCGAAGGCCTGCAGCAGGTGCAGCATGACCTCGTTGGAGCCGTTGGCCGCCCACACCTGCTCGGCCGTGAGCCGAGCACCCGACTCACGCTCCAGGTACGCCGCCAGATCGGCGCGCAGGGCAAGGAACTCGCGGTCGGGATAGCGGTTCAGCCCGCGGGCCGCCTCGGCCACCGACGCGGTGATGTCCGCGACGGTCGCCTCGCTCGGCGGGTACGGGTTCTCGTTGACGTTGAGCAGGACCGGGACGTCCAGTTGCGGTGCGCCGTACGGCTCGAAGCTCTTCAGCTCGTCGCGGATCGGCAGCCCGTCGAAGCGGCCCATCAGGTCCCATCCTCGGAAGACGCTGTCTTGAAACGCACCGACACGGCGGCACCGTGGGCCGGCAGGTCCTCGGCGTTCGCGAGCGCGACCACGTGCCCGGCGACCTCTTGCAAGGCTTCGCGGGAGTAGTTCACGACGTGCATCGCCTTGAGGAAGCTGCGCACGGACAGGCCGGACGAGTGGCACGCGCAGCCGGCGGTCGGCAGCACGTGGTTCGATCCCGCGCAGTAGTCGCCCAGTGACACCGGCGACCAGCCGCCGATGAAGATCGCGCCGGCGTTGCTGATCAGCTGCGCGCGCTCCTCCGCGTCGACCGTCTGGATCTCGAGGTGCTCGGCCGCATACGAATCGACGACCGCCGTCCCCTGCTCCAGATCATCAACCAGCACGACGGCCGACTGCTGCCCGCCGAGTGCCTCGGCCACCCGCTCCGAGTGCTTCGTCGCGGGGACCTGCACCGCCAGCTCCGCCTCCACAGCGGCTGCCAGCGTCTCGCTCGGCGTGACGAGGATGCTCGCGGCCATTGGGTCGTGCTCGGCCTGGCTGATCAGGTCAGCCGCGACGTGCGCGGCGTTGGCCGAATCATCAGCCAGTACTGCGATCTCGGTCGGACCCGCCTCGGAGTCGATCCCGACCTCGCTCTGCACGAACCGCTTGGCCGCGACCACGTAGATGTTGCCCGGACCCGTGATGAGGTTGACCTTGCGGCAGCCCTCGAACCCGTAGGCGAACCCGGCGATCGCCTGCGCGCCGCCGATCGCGTAGACCTCGTCGATCCCCAGCATCGCGCACACAGCGAGCACAGTTGGGTGCGGTAGGCCACCAAAATCCTTCTGCGGCGGCGACGCCAGGGCAAGGCTGGTGACCCCGGCAACCTGTGCCGGTACGACGTTCATCACCACGCTGGACGCGAGCGGCGCACGGCCGCCCGGGACGTAGAGCCCGACCCGCTGGACCGGCACCAGCCGCTGGGTCACCCGGCCACCCTGCGCGGGCTGCGACTCGACATCGGCGCCGCGCTCGTCCTCGCTGACCTCGCGAACCCGGCGGATCGACTCCTCCAGCGCGCTGCGCACGTCCGGATCGAGCTCTTCCAGAGCGGTCTTGAGCGCCTCGGCGGGGACCCGCGGGTCCTCCACCCGGACATGGTCGAACTTCTCGCCGTACTCCCTGATCGCCTCGAGGCCGCGATGACGGACGTCCAGGCAGATCGGTCGGACGACGTCGAGGGCGGCCTCGACGTCGAATACGGCTCGGGGGACCAGGGCTTGGAGGTCGAGGACCTCTCCGGCTGCCACTCGGCCCCGCAGGTCGACGCGGCGAATCATGCCGCTCAGTCTACGGGCCCACGGTGCCCCGACTCGCGCCCTGTCCGCCTGGAGGGAAGCGGCTTCTCGCGGGCTCCGGGTTCGCCGATGGCCTAGGCTCGACAGCATGGACTCCCGCCTGCCACTTCTCACTGTCGAGACAGTGATCTTCCCCGGGCTGGTGCTCCCGATCCCCGTCACCGATGTCCAGGGCCGGTCGGTGATCCGTGACCTGGTCGAGAACGGTGGCGAAATGGTCTGCGGCGCGGTGGCGGTCCGGGACGGCTACGAGCTCGGCGACCGGGTCTTCCGGTCGCTGTACGGCACCGGCTGCGCGGCGACCATCTCCGAGATCTCCCTCGACGCCGACGACGACGGCCCGGTCGAGATCACGCTGACCGGCAACCGTCGCTTCAAGGTGGCCGAACTCGACAGCGGCGGCGACTACCTGATCGCCGACGTCGAGTGGCTGGCCGAAGAGCCCGGCGACGACCCGCTCGGTACGGCGACCGTGGCGGTCCAGCGCTTCCGCCGGTACGCCGCGGCAGTCACCGAGATCTCGCAGCCCGGCCTGCGGATCGGCTCGCTCCCCGACGACCCCAGCACACTGTCGTACCTGATCTCGGCCGCGATGACCCTGGTCACCCCCGACCGGCAGAAGCTCCTGGAAGCCCTCGACACCACCACCCGGTTGGCTCACCTCGTCGGCCTCCTGGACAGCGAACTCTCCGCCATCAGCGCCCTCCCCTCGCTCCCGGCCGCCGACCTTGCCTGGTCGGACATGTCTCCCAACTGAGATGACCGAGGAACCTCCGGAACTGCAGGCGGCGAGCGCTCAGGTCCGGGCGGCTCTCCAAGCGGGCTGGGAACCGACCGACACCGACCAGTACTGGCTCGGGCAGGTCTACTACACCCTCAACAGCTACCTCGACCTGAACGGCGAGTGGACCGCCGCCCACTTCGAGGTCTGGCAGCACGGCCTGGAGATGTACTCCGACGTCGGCGAGATCATCACCGCGGTCTCCACCACCTTCAAGAAGGCCCTCACCGCCGACCTCTCCCCCGTCATCCGCACCCTCCTCGAAACCGCCGCCACCTGGGAACCGATCCCGCAATCCACGGACATCCCCTGGCGCCGTCTCGCCTGGTCCCTCGTCTCCGAAAAGTTCAACCCGTACTGACCTCAGACCCCGGTCGGACAGAGCTCCAGCTCGACCTCAGCTAGCTCGATCGTCGCGCCGCTGAGAGTTATTCCTTGACACGAATATTCTTTGTGGTGAATAGTTTGGGTCATGGACGCACTTCTTACCGCCTTGGCGGATCCGGCTCGGTGGCGGCTGGTCGGGTTACTGGCTGAGCGGCCTCGTTCGGTTGGGGTTCTCGCTCAGCTGGCGGGTGCTAGGCAGCCGCAGACGACCAAGCATCTGCAGACGCTCGAGCGGGCCGGGGTCGTCACCTCACAGCGGACCGGTCAGCGGCGGGTGTACGCGCTGCAGGCCGATCCGCTGCGGGAGCTGGCCACCGCACTCAACCGGCTCGCCGACACCGTCGACCAGGCCGGCGCTTACGAGGCTTTCGGGCAGCACGGACTCAGCCTTGCGGCCGAGCGACTGGCCGCGGACGAACCCGGTTGGGCCGACGCCCGATCCTTCAAGTTCCAGCGGTCGATTGCCGGGAGCCCCGACCTGGTCTGGCGTCATCTGACCGAGCCGGCTCTGCTCGAACGCTGGTGGACACCCGACGACCTGCGCATCTCAGAGCTGGTCTTCGAGGCGCGCCCGGGCGGCCGGCTGCTCCTCGAGTACCGCGATGCCGAGGACCTCGACGGCACCGACCAGATCGCCGGGCGCGCCGAGGGCGTCGTCACCGCCGTACGCCCCGGTGAACATCTCGCCTACCGCAACTCCCCTTTGCTTCCGGACGGAAGCCACGCCTTCACCGCCCACGTCGATCTCGCGCTCCGGCCGAGCGGCACGGGCACGGAGCTCGACGTCGACTTCCGGATCACCGGCAGCACGGTCGAGTCCGCCGACTTCATCGCAGGAATCGAGCTCGGCTTCGGCCAGAGCCTCGACCAGCTCGCCGCGGCCGTCGCCGCGAGCACCGACACCCCAAGGAGCACCCCATGACCGACCGCCTGGTGACCGCAAACCTCAGCATCTCCCTCGACGGCCGCTACCACGGCGCCGGCGGGCCCGCCGACTTCGGCGCCTTCATCCCGTACGTGACCAGCGACGTCGCCCGTGACCAGATGAGCGGGATCTGGGCGAACGCGACGACCGCGGTCCTGGGTCGGGGCAACGCCCAGGGGTTCCTCGGCTTCTGGTCGTCGGTGGCCGAGGACGAGAACGCCGATCCGCGGGATCGCGGCTACGCGCAATGGCTGGTCGGGACGGAGAAGGTCGTCTTCTCGACCACCCTGACGGAGGCCCCGTGGGAACGCACCCGGATCGTCAACGGCCCGACCGCCGACATCGTCCGGGAGCTGAAGACGACCGGCGAGGGCGACATCCTGGTCAACACCAGCCCCAGCGTCCTCAAGCCACTGCTTGCCGCGGACCTCGTCGACCGGCTCTACCTGCTCACGGTGCCGATCATCACCGGCGGCGGGGAGCGGCTGTTCGAGGACGGTCTACCGGCTACCAACTGGACGCTTGCGCATCAGGAGACCGGCAAGCTCGGCGAGCTCGCCCTGGTCTACGACCGGGTCCGCTGACAAACTGAATCCCAGTCCGGTATTGTCCTGGTATGCTCTTGGTATGAGCAAGCAGATCACCGTGCGGTTGCCGGACGAACTCGTGGAGTTCATGGACCGGCTGGTCGACGACAACAAGGCGGCCAGCCGGGCCTCTGTGGTCGCGCGCGCGATGGAACGCGAGCGGCGGCGCGAGCTGGCCGAGCGCGACGCCGCCATCCTCGCAGCGCACGGTGAGTACGACGACCTCGACGGGCTGGCGGTCGCCGCCGGCGGAACTGTGCTGGCCGACCTCGACTGATGCGCCCGCTGCACATCGCGCGGCTGGACAAGCCGCGCCCGGTCGTCGTGCTGACCCGCGAACTGATCCGTCCCCGGCTGACCAACGTCACGGTCGCACCGATCACCAGCACGATCCGCGGCCTGTCGACCGAGGTCCTGGTCGGCGCCCAGAACGGTCTGGACCATCCCAGCGCGATCAGCTGCGACAACATCCAGACCATCCCGAAACTCCAGCTCGGCCGGCTGATCGGCTACCTGCTCCCCGACCAGGAAGCAGCCCTGGCCGAAGCCATCACCCTCGCCTTCGACCTCGAACCCTGAGATCTGAGCCTTGGCGACTAGCCGAGCTTGGTGACATCCCGTACTGCGCCCTTGTCGGCGCTGGTCGCCATCGCGGCGTACGCGCGCAGCGCGGCCGACACCTTGCGATCGCGCGCCTTCGGGGCATAAACCCCACCGAGCGCCTCCCGGCGAGCGTCCAGTACGTCGTCGGAGACCAGCAACTCGATCGAGCGGTTGGGGATGTCGATGCGGATCCGGTCGCCGTTCTCGACGAGGGCGATGGTGCCACCCGATGCGGCCTCCGGTGAGGCGTGGCCGATGGACAGACCCGAAGTACCGCCGGAGAAGCGGCCGTCGGTGACCAGCGCGCAGACCTTGCCCAGCCCGCGGCCCTTGAGGAACGACGTCGGGTAGAGCATCTCCTGCATGCCAGGGCCGCCCTTGGGTCCTTCGTAGCGGATGACGACCGCATCGCCGGGCTGAACGGCCTTGGCCAGGATCTTCTCCACCGCTTCTTCCTGCGACTCACACACGATGGCCGGGCCCTCGAAGGTCCAGATCGACTCGTCGACGCCTGCCGTCTTCACCACGCACCCGTCGACGGCGAGGTTGCCCTTCAGTACGGCGAGGCCGCCGTCCGCGGAGTACGCGTGCTCGAGGTCGCGGATGCAGCCGTTGGCGGCATCGGTGTCCAGGGTCTCCCAGCGCTCGGACTGCGAGAACGCCGTGGCCGACCGCTTGCAGCCGGGCGCCGCGTGCCACAGCTCGATCGCCTCGGCAGAGGGCGAGCCGCCGCGCACGTCCCAGGTCTTCAGCCAGTCGTCGATCGAGGCGCTGTGGACAGTGTGGATGTCCTCGTTCAGCAGCCCGGCCCGGTACAGCTCCCCCAGGATCGCCGGGATGCCGCCGGCGCGGTGCACGTCTTCCATGTAGTAGGTGCCGCCGGGGGCGACGTTCGGCGCGACCTTGGCCAGGCAGGGCACGCGGCGCGAGACGGCGTTGATGTCGTCCAGGTCGAAGTCGACCTCGGCCTCCTGGGCCGCGGCGAGCAGGTGCAGGATCGTGTTCGTCGAGCCGCCCATCGCGATGTCGAGTGCCATCGCGTTCTCGAACGCCGCCCGCGAGGCGACGGTCCGGGGCAGGACGGTCTCGTCGTCGGCCTCGTAGTACCGCTTGGCGATCTCGACGACCGTGCGGCCGGCGTTCTCGTACAGGGCCTTGCGGGCGGTGTGGGTGGCCAGGACCGAGCCGTTGCCGGGCAGGGCCAGGCCGATCGCCTCGGCGAGGCAGTTCATCGAGTTCGCGGTGAACATGCCCGAGCACGAACCGCAGGTCGGGCAGGCGTTCTCCTCGATCCGCTGGATGTCGGCGTCGGAGATGTTCTCGTTGACGGCCTCGGACATCGCGTCGATCAGGTCCAGCTTGCGCACGGTGCCGTCGACCAGGGTGGCCCGGCCGGCCTCCATCGGTCCGCCGGAGACGAACACGGTCGGGATGTTCAGCCGGAGCGCGGCCATCAGCATGCCCGGGGTGATCTTGTCGCAGTTGGAGATACAGATCAGCGCGTCGGCGCAGTGCGCCTCCACCATGTACTCGACCGAGTCGGCGATCAGGTCGCGGGACGGCAGGCTGTAGAGCATGCCGCCGTGGCCCATCGCGATGCCGTCGTCGACGGCGATGGTGTTGAACTCGCGCGCGATCCCGCCGGCCGCGTGGATCGCTTCGGACACGATCCGGCCGACCGGCTGCAGGTGGGTGTGCCCCGGGACGAACTCGGTGAAGCTGTTCGCCACCGCGATGATCGGCTTGCCGAAATCCTCTCGGGCGACGCCGGAGGCCATCATGAGGGCGCGGGCGCCCGCCATGTTGCGGCCGTGGGTGACGGTACGGGACCTCAGTTCAGGCACGACGATCTCTCCAAGATTTCGCAAGCTTTCGACTCCCTGCATGGTGCCACTTCTCGTCCAGATGCCGAAACGGCGGTCCCAGATGACGGAGCGCGGGGTCGCTGCGGGAGGCTTTTGTCGGAGCGCGGATCTAGCCTGGGGAGCATGACGGCCTTCGAGCTGCACGCGCGCCGGGTCCATCCCGCCCTGCGCCCGTACCTCGGCGACCTGATCGGCTACGCGTACTGCGGTCCGCCGGCTGAGCTGCATCGCGGGCTGCCGACGCAGTACCTGACAGTCGTGATCAGTCTCGACGAGCCGTTGGGCATCGCTTGGCCGGGCCAGCCGGTGGAAAAGTTCCAGACCGTGGTCAGCGGCCTGCACTCGACGGCGGTGCGGATCGGCGACTCCCCCAACCTGTCGGGGATCCAGCTCGCGCTCACGCCCGCCGGGTCGAGAGCCCTGCTCGGGCAGCCGTCCGGAGAGCTCGCGGCGACCATGCTGGATGTCCACACGCTGCTCGGCATTCCGGTCCAGGAGGTCGCCGAGCGGCTCCTGGCCACGCCGCACTGGCACGAGCGGCTCGAGATCGTCGAGCGGTTGTTGCTCAAAGCCTGGCGGGACGAGCTGTCCGGCGAGCCACGCGCCGAGCTCGGCTGGGCCTGGAAACGGTTGTGCGCGACGGCGGGCGGCGTCGGCGTACAGGAGCTGGCTCAGGAGGTCGGGTGGAGCCGGCGGCATCTGACCGAGCGGTTCAGGGCGGAGTACGGGTTGACGCCGAAGGTGGCTGCGCGGGTGCTGCGGTTCGAGCAGGCGGTCCGCCGGCTCAAACAGAAGCCGCAGACCAGGCTGGCCGACCTCGCGGCCGACCTCGGGTACGCCGATCAGGCGCACCTCACCCGCGAGTGGCATGCCCTCGCCGGTTGCTCGCCGCGGCAGTGGATGACCGAGGAACTCCCATATGTTCAAGACGGCGCTCACCCGGTGGCGGCAAAGTCGGGGGTATGAACACGACAACGAAGGAAACCGTGATCGGGGTCTGGCCGACGCTGGTCTACCGCGACGGCCAGGCCGCACTCAAGTTCCTCACCGAAGGGTTGGGGTTCACTCTGGTCGCCTCGTACGCCGGGGAGGCCGAAGGCTCGATCGCCCATTCCGAGCTGACCTGGCCGGCCGGTGGTGGCGTGATGGTCAGTTCGGTCGACCGGAACAAGGAACCGAACGAGTTCGACAAGCTGGCGGACCAGATCGCCTCGGTCTACCTGGTCTGCGACGACCCGGACGCGTTGTGGCCGCGGGTGATGGCGGCGGGCGCGACCGTCGTCCGGGAAATGCGCGAGGAGGACTACGGGTCGCGCGGCTTCAGCGTGGCCGATCCGGAAGGCAATGTGTGGAGTATCGGCACGTATCGCGGCGAGACCGGCGCGTTGTCCACAGGCGGCCAACAGTGACTGCGGGATCTCCGTAGAATCGCCGGGTGACAGAGACGACCCAGCCGCTGGACGACACCTCGAGCGAGGCCTTGCAGGTCTTGCACCGGGTGTTCGGGTACGACTCGTTCCGGGGTGAGCAGCAGGACATCATCGAGACCGTGGTCGGTGGCGGTGACGCCCTGGTGCTGATGCCGACCGGCGGCGGGAAGTCACTGTGCTACCAGATCCCTGCCCTGGTCCGGTCCGGTGTCGGGGTGGTCATCTCGCCTCTGATCGCATTGATGCAGGACCAGGTCGATGCGCTCACGGCGCTCGGAGTCCGGGCCGGGTTCCTCAACTCGACCCAGGACTACGAGCAGCGCCGTGAGGTCGAGCAGGCCTTCCTGTCCGGTGAGCTCGATCTGCTCTACCTGGCGCCCGAGCGGCTCCGGGTCGAAGCGACCACGCGGCTGCTGGACCAGGGCAAGATCGCGCTGTTCGCGATCGACGAGGCACACTGCGTTTCCCAGTGGGGCCATGACTTCCGGCCCGACTACCTGATGCTGTCGGAGCTGCACGAGCGCTGGCCCGACGTACCGCGGATCGCGCTGACGGCCACCGCGACCGAGGCGACCCATGCCGAGATCGCCACCCGGCTGAACCTGAAGTCCGCCCGGCACTTCGTCGCAAGTTTCGACCGGCCGAACATCCAGTACCGGATCGTGCCGAAGGACAACCCGCAGCGTCAACTGCTCGACCTGCTGCGCACCGAACATGCGGGCGACGCGGGCATCGTCTACTGCTTGTCCCGCAACAGCGTCGAGAAGACCGCGACCTTCCTGACCCAGAACGGGATCGAGGCCGTCCCGTACCACGCCGGTCTGGACAGCCGGGTCCGCGCGAAGAACCAGTCGCGCTTCCTGCGGGAGGACGGGCTGGTGGTGGTCGCGACGATCGCCTTCGGGATGGGCATCGACAAGCCGGACGTCCGGTTCGTCGCGCATCTGGACCTGCCGAAGTCGGTCGAGGGCTACTACCAGGAGACCGGTCGCGCCGGGCGTGACGGCCTGCCCTCGACCGCCTGGCTGGCTTACGGTCTCCAGGATGTCGTCCAGCAGCGCAAGATGATCGACACGTCCGAAGGCGATGCCGCCCATCGCCGCCGCCTCGGCACTCACCTGGACGCGATGCTCGCGCTCTGCGAGACCGTGCAGTGCCGTCGGCAACAACTCCTCGCGTACTTCGGCCAGACTGGTGAGCCGTGCGGCAACTGCGACACCTGCCTGACGCCGCCGGAGTCCTGGGACGGCACGATCCCGGCGCAGAAGCTGCTCTCGACGGTCTACCGGCTGCAGCACGAGCGCAACCAGAAGTTCGGCGCCGGTCAGGTGATCGACATCCTGCTCGGCAAGACGACCGAGAAGGTGAAGCAGTTCCGGCACGACGACCTGACCGTGTTCGGCATCGGGACCGAACTCAAGGACACCGAGTGGCGTGGCGTCATCCGCCAACTACTCGCGCAGCGGCTGCTCACGGTGGAAGGTGACTATGGCACGCTGGTGCTCACCGAGGACAGCGCCGAGGTGCTCGGTCGCCGGCGCGACGTGATGATGCGCCGCGAGCCGGAGCGAGCGCAACGCTCCTCGCGGTCGAGTGGCGGCGGCAAGAAGAAGGCCGTGGTCGACCTCTCCCCCGAGGCCGCCCCGGTGTTCGAGCGGTTGCGCGCCTGGCGGGCCGCCGTCGCGAAGGAGAGCGGCGTACCGGCGTACGTGATCTTTCACGACGCGACGCTGCGGCAGATCGCGACCGACCTGCCGAGCAGCCTGGCCGAGCTGGGCAAGGTCAGCGGCGTCGGCGAGAACAAACTCGCGAAGTACGGCGAAGGACTCCTGGAAGCGCTGGCGGAGGATTAATCCGCCGGAAACTGTCGCATCTTGTGACTAGCCTGGCGGCATGAACGATCTGCGAGAGTTGCATCGCCGGGTGATGGACGTGTCGACGGCCGTGGTCGGCCAGATCCGGTTCGATCAGCTGGGGGTGCGCACGCCGTGCTCGGAGTGGAATCTCGGCGAGCTGCTGGCCCACATGATCGGCCAGAACTACGGCTTCGCGGCCGCCGCCGACGGCGAGACCGAGAGCCTTGCCGTCTGGGCGGACCGGCCGGTGGACAGTGATGTGGAGAAGGAGTACGCCGCGTCCGCCGAGCGGGTGGTGTCCGCGTTCGCCGTCGACGACCTGTACGAGCGGCAGTTCTGGCTACCGCAGGTTCGGGGCGGGGTGACGCTCCCGGCCGAGACCGCCGTCGGCTTCCACTTCGTGGACTACGTGGTGCACAGCTGGGACGTGGCCCGCGCGATCGGCGTACCGGTGGAATTCGACGACGAGGTGCTGACCGCAGTGCTGCCGATCGCTGAGGCGGTGCCGGACGGCGCCAACCGCACGGTGCCGGGTGCGTCGTTCCAGCCTGGCCTCGCCGTCGAGACCAGCGACACCTTCGACCGGGTTCTCACTTTGCTCGGGCGGTCGCCGGACTGGTCCTGAGATTGCTCTCAGCAGAAGGCGAAACTCTGCGTGGTCAGGTGCCGTTGATCCCGATATGAGCAACTTGACGAGTTCGTACGACGAATTGGCCGATATCTATCACGCGACGGTCGACCCGGACGGTGCCGGGCTGAGTGATCCGACGTTCGACGAGTTGGTGGGTGACGTCACCGGGCAACGGGTCGCCGCGGTGGCTTGTGGGCAAGGGCGCGACGCGCGCCGGCTGGCCGATCTCGGGGCGCAGGTGGTCGGGGTCGATGCGTCGGAGTCGCTGCTGGCTCATGCCCAGGAGCTGGAACGGCAGACGCCGCGCGGGATCGACTACCTCCACGGCGATGCTCATGATCTCCGGCCGCTCGCCGACGAGGACTTCGACGGCGTGGTCTGCTACATGGCGTTGATGGACATTCCCGAACTGGAGGCGACGATCCGCTCGGTCGCGCGCATTCTCAAGCCAGGCGGCTGGTTCGTGGCCGTGATCACGCATCCTTGCTACAAGTCACCCGCCCACGGCGAGCTGATCGACCACGTCGAGGGCACCTACCGACGCATCTCCGGCCGCTATTTCGAGGAAGGTCCTCACCACAGCGCCACCCGGTGGGAGATCCTGCCGCGGGTTTCGTACCACCGGACGCTGTCGACCTACGTGAACACTCTCGTCGCCGCGGGTCTGCAGGTCGTGCGGTTGGCCGAGCCCATCGGCGACAAGCCAAGCTGGAAGGAGGCAGCGGGAGTGCTCTACTTCCGTTGCCTACTTGCCAAGTAGCGGTTGCAGAGCGGCCACCAGCTCGGTGACCACTGTTCCGGACTGTTTGTTGCCATCAGCAAGGATTACGGCGACGGAGACCTTGTGCTCGGGGATGGTCACCAGCAGGCTGCTGTAGTCGGGCAAACTGCCGCGATGCCCGTACGCCGTACCGAGCCCGAAGGTCTGCGAGAACAGCATCGTGCCGAGCCCGTACTCGCCATCACCACCCGTCAACTGGTTGACCACCTCAGCCGGTACTACGCGTCCGCCGTACAACTGATAGCCCCACCGCGCGACGGTCGGCGCGTCGGCGGCGAGCCCGGCGCTGGCGGCCGACAGGCTGGCCATCGCCCGGCACGGGATGTACCCGTCGACCGCCTTCCCGCAGATCGGGTTGGCGTCCTCCGCGATCGGCGGCTTCGGCTGCTCGCCATCCTGGAAGGCCGCGCGGTCCAGGCCGGCCGGCGTGGCGAGGTCGCGGCGCAGTACGGTCGCGAGCGGTTGGCCGGTGATCTTCTCGATCAGCAGTCCGAGCAAGAGGTAGCTCGGATTGCTGTAGTTGTAGGGACTGTCCGCCTGGGTCGGCGCGGCGGTGTCGTAGGACAACGCCTCCTCGGCCGTCCGGTGCTTGCCGGGCGCGGCCTTGATCACCACGTTCATCGCGTCGTAGTCGGTCGGCAGGTAGTTCGGTACCCCGGCTCGCATCCCGAGGTGTTGCCGCACGGTCGCGTTGTTGGCAGTCAGCTTGTGCTTCACGTACTGCGACAGCGGCGCGTCGAGGTCGATCTTCTTGGCCTGCGCGAGCAACAGGACCTCGGCCGCGACAAACGTCTTGGTGATACTCGCGACGCCCAGGCTCGTCTGCGGGGTCAGTTTGGTGCCCGCCGCATCCGTGCCCGCGGCTCCCGACCAGCTCCATTGGTCGGTCACCACGGCCGCGGTCACCCCACGCGCTCCAGCATCCGTCGTCGGCGAAGCGACCACCTTCGCCAGCACCGCCTGCAGAGCGGCCGCCTTGCCCGGATCCAGCACAGTCGCCGCCGGATCAGGCAGCTTTTGCTCAGCGAGGGCGGTGGACGTCGAGGTGGGTGGCGGCGCGGTTCTGTCCGCCGACGAGCAACCACTTGCCAGCACCACCACCGCGACCGCCAGCACCACCCCTGATCTGACCATCTTCCGATGGTCTCGTTATCCGAGGGTCATTCCTGAACCAGATAAAGCCGGTTGCCATCCTGATCCTGAATGGTGAACATCGGCGGCACCCCGGGCCAGGAGATCAGCTCACTGGTCTCGACTCCCTGATCCGCGAGCGCACGGTGAGCCTCGGCCGCGTCGCCGGTCCCCAACCTGATCCCCGTGTCGACACCGACCGCCGCGTCCTCCGAGGGGGCCAGCAACGCGATCGAGGCACCCCCACCCGGCAGTCCCACGACCAGCCACCGTCCACCCGTCTCCGGCAACGGAGCATCCATCAACTTCTCGAACCCCAGCTTGTGCTGGTAGAAGTCCAACGCTCGATCCTGATCGCTCACCTGGATCGCAACGATCCGGACAGCAGTGATGTAACCCATGACTCCTCCTAGGTGCGTTTACCCTTAGGTAGAAGCCAGTCCCCGCTTTTCGACATCATCTCTTTTCAGACTTCGGTGGGTACTCCAGCCGCGAGGTAGGCATCAAGCGAGGCCTCGCCGCTGAGAACGTGCTCGACCCAGGCGGCTCGCTCGTGGTGGGTGAGGGCCAGTTCCCAGACGCAGCCGGTCGAATGCTCCGGCATGGGACTGAGCTCAGCAGGCCTCTCCAACGGGGAGCGGAAATAGGCCAGGCAGAGATCCACGGGGCTCGCCCACCAATAGACCAGCACGAAACAAGCCGGCCGGGCCTGGTGCGCGATCACGAAGGCGGCCGCCTGTTCGCCGGACGTCGCCGGCAGGCTCGCTCCCGCGGCGGACCGAGCGGCCGCGAGCAGCTCCTGACCGGGTTCGCCGTCGACAGCCAGCCCGTAGAGCTTGATCGGCCATCCGTTGATCGTCTCCACGCCGTACTGCGTCACCGTCCGCGGGCTGTAGCCGTTCACAAGGTTCCTCTGGGGTTGGGGTCGCCCAGGGCTGGGCACTGGGTGGAACGAGAAGACCCGGACGGCTATGTCTCGGCCGTCCGGGTCTTCTGCGGGGAAGGGTTACTTCGCGACTACTCGCACGGTGAACTCGCCTTCACCATCCGCCGTCACCCGGCTGCTGATGCCGGCCGAACGGAGAGCAGCGTAGTCCTGGTTGGAGCTGGTCCGCCTGGACAGCGAGGAGATCGCCTCGAAGTCCACGTAGCCGACCATCACCGCACCAGAGGTGTCCGGGACCGCCTGCTTGAAGGCCTCGGTCCCACCGAGGTTGCCACCCTTGAGCACCTGGTCGGCGTACTCCTGGTCCGTCGCGATGACGAAGGTCTTGTCGTCCTTCGCCTTCTGGATCGGGATGTTCGCCGAGGTCCGGGACCGGATCAGGTTGGTCACCTTGTCCACCACCTGCTCGGCCTGCGCCGGGTCGGTCTCCATCCGGGCCGCGATCTTCGGGGTGTCGCTGCTGCCCTTGTCGACCGCGATCGCCACGTTCTTGCCGAGCAGCGGCTTCAGGTCGTCCGGCAGCGTCAGCCCGTACTGCGAGCTGAACTTCTTCGCCATCTCGGGCAGGTTCGCGCCGCCGCCGGACTTCTGCAGCTGCGTCCACATCGTGTCGACCAGGTTCGCGCCGTCGGACAGCGCGATCGCCCCCGCGGTGGTGTCCGGCAGCTTGGCGATGTGCTCGCCGGCGCCGGTCGCGTTGACCTTGACCGACTTGTCGCCGTGGGCGATGCCCTTCAGCTCGACGTACTGCGAGTCGAACCGCAGCGCGGCGGCCATGCTGCCGTTGGGCAGCGCGGCCCGCTGTGCCTCGGGAAGCCGCTCACCGGCCGCCGCGGCGACACCCTTCATGTCGGCCCAGAAGGACGCGAAGCCCTGCTCGCCGAGCGCGTCCATGTCGGCCTTGAAGGTGGTGTTCTCCGACAGCGGGGTTTCCTTGCTGTTGGCAACTGCCGCGTCGACGACCGACTGCTTGTCGGAGATCAGCACATAGCCGTTGCTGAAGGCCCGGCCGGGCTTCTTCTCCTCCTTCGAGAACAGCTTGTCCAGGCCCTGGGTGGCCTTGTCCTGGTTCTTGACCTCGATCGCGACCAGCGCGTCCGGCGACTTGCCGTCCGCGCCCGGGATCGCGGCGACTCCGGCCCGGTCACCCAGCCACGGCTTGATGTCCTTCTCGAAGTCGACGTCGGCCAGGTCGTCCCCGGCGTCCTTCTTGATCAGGTCGAACAGCTTCTGGCGCAGGTCGTCCTGGTCGCTGGTCAGCCCCATCTTCTCCTTGGCCGACGGGAACTTCAGCATGAACCGGACAGCCGCGACCTTCTGGCCGGCCGACGGGTTCAGGTCGATCCGCGCGTAGGCCATCGAGTTGCCGGGCAGTACCGCGGCCGGCTGGTCGCCACCGGTGAGCCGTGCGTAGGCGAAGATGCCGCCGCCCGTCACCACGGCGAGGACCGCAAGCACTGCGATCAGCGGGACGAGCTTGCCGCGCTTCTTCCGCTCCGGCTGCCACTGCATGGTCTCGGGAGACCCGTACGGCGGCTGTCCCCCGCCACCGTGCATCTGCTGCGGGTGGTCAGGCTGCTGCCACGCCGGCCCGCCCTGCTGGTACTGCGGCTGCCCCGCTCCATACTGCGGCTGGCCGGCTCCGTACTGCGGCGCCTGCGGCTGACCAGGCTGACCCGCCTGGTACGGCGGCTGCCCGTGCTGCGGCTGCCCCGGGCCGTGCGGCTGCCCGTGCTGCGGCTGGCCCGGCCCGTACTGCGGAGGCTGAGCTCCGCCGTACTGCGGCTGCCCACCACCGGCGTAGCCAGGCTGTTGCCCCTGCGGCTGCCCACCACCAGCGTAGCCGGGTTGCTGCCCCTGCGGAGCGGAGTACGGGTTGTGTGGCGGCTGGCCGCCCTGCGGTCCGCCTGCGGCACCCGGGTGGTGCCCACCGGCTGGCGGATTGGTGTAGTCGGACATATGCCCCCTCACGTCTCCGGCGGCGTCACCGCCGGGCCGAAACAGGCTAATGCACCTGCGGCGATGACTCTGACGCGGCAGGTACCGATCCGGTTGCAACCGGATCTGCCCGCCACGTCGTGGCCGCGATGATCGCGACAGCGAGGGCAGCGCCGACCAGCCAAGCGGCCAATGGCGTCCACGTGTGCAGCTCGAGAGGCGCGTCCAACAGGTCTCCGGGCTTGGAGGCTTCGAGCCGCGGCTGCAGCGGATCATGGCCGAGCAGCATCCCCACACCCCACGCCACACCCGCGCCCAGACCTGAACCGAGTACGACGATGCCGACCGCCCACGGACCGTAGTTGCGCAGCCACCAGAACAGCAACCCGCCGAGCACCAGCGCGGCCAGGAACCCGATCGCGGTGAACAGGCCGTCGGGTCCGAAGACCTTCGTCATCTGCTCTTCGCCGAGCGACCCACCGTTCTCGTCGACCGTGTACTTCGCGAGCGGCGCGAACTGCTGCCACGCCCAGCCCGCGATCGCACCGGCGACCAGGAAGGCGGCGATCGTCACGGCGATCGCCTTGCTCCACGGCATCTTGGGCTCCTGCACGACCACCGGCTGCCCGAACGGATGCTGTCCGAGCGGGTGGTGACCGTAGCTCTGGCTGTACGGCGCCGGACCGCCGGACGGGTTGTGCAGGTTGTCCACTGGCTGACTCACGTCGCCAGTGTTGCAGGTCGGGTCAGCTCGCCAGGCACGACGGGCCCAGCAAGGCCTTGAGGTCGGCCATCAACGACGAGGTCGGAGTCACCCGGAACCGGTCGCCGATCCGCATCACGGTGGTCTTCTGGCTGGCCTGCAGCCGCAGCTGCACCTCGGTCATCCCGGGGTGCGACTTCAGCACGTCGCGCAACTGGTCGACCACCGGCGGCGTACAGCGGTTGATCGGCATCGTGATCACCACCGGGCCGCTCGGCCCCTGGGTCAGGTCGGGCACGGTCACGTCGGACCCGCTCAGCTCGACCCGGTCGTCGCGCCGCCGCAGCCGGCCCTTCATCAAGATGATCGCGTCGTTGGTGAGCAGGTGCGCCGCGAGCTGGTACGCCGAGGAGAACATCATCACCTCGATCGAACCTTCCAGGTCCTCGATCGTGACGATCGCGTAGATGTCGCCGCGCTTGTTCACCTTGCGCTGGACCGCGGTGACCAGGCCTCCGATCGTCACCTGGGTGCCGTCGGGCCGGTCGTCGTCGGCGAGCAGCTGACCGATCGTGCAGTCGGTGCCGTTGGTGAGCACGTGCTCAACCCCGAACAGCGGATGGTCGGACACGTACAGACCGAGCATGTCGCGTTCGTGGGCGAGCTTGGTCGCCTTGTCCCACTCCTCGATCTCCGGCACCGTCACGGTGAGCCGGCTGTTGCCCTCACCTTCGTCGGCGTCGTCACCCATCGAGAACAGATCGAACTGCCCGTGCGCCTCGTTGCGCTTGAGGTCGATCGCCTCGTCGACGGCCTGCTCGTGCACCGCCACGACCGCGCGCCGCGCGTGCCCCATCGAGTCGAACGAGCCGGCCTTGGCCAGCGACTCGATGACGCGCTTGTTGCAGACCGGCAGCGGCACCTTGTCGATGAAGTCGACGAAGTCGGTGAACCGCCCCTCGGACTCGCGGGCGGCGACGATCTCGGCCACCACGTTGACCCCGACGTTGCGGATCGCGGACAGGCCGAAGCGGATGTCGGTGCCGACCGGGGTGAAGTTCGAGTCGGACTCGTTCACGTCCGGCGGCAGCACCTTGATGCCCATCCGGCGGCACTCGTTCAGGTAGATGGCCATCTTGTCCTTGTCGTCCTTGACGGACGTCAGAACGGCGGCCATGTACTCCGCGGGGTAGTTCGCCTTCAGGTAGGCGGTCCAGTACGAGACCAGCCCGTACGCCGCGGAGTGTGCCTTGTTGAACGCGTAGTCGGAGAACGGGACCAGGACGTCCCACAACGCCTTGATCGACTGGTCGGAGAAGCCGTTGGCCTTCATCCCCTCGGAGAAGCCGACGTACTCCGCGTCCAGCACCTCGCGCTTCTTCTTGCCCATCGCCCGGCGGAGCAGGTCCGCCTTGCCGAGCGTGTAGCCGGCGAGCTGCTGGGCGATCGCCATCACCTGCTCCTGGTAGACGATCAGCCCGTACGTCGTCCCGAGGATCGGCTCCAGCGCCACCGCCAGCTCGTCGTGCGGGTAGCTGATCTCCTGCTGCTTGTTCTTGCGGAGCGCGTAGTTGGTGTGGCTGTTCGCGCCCATCGGGCCGGGCCGGTAGAGCGCGCCGACGGCCGAGATGTCCTCGAAGTTGTCCGGCTTCATCAGCCGCAGCAGGGCCCGCATCGGGCCGCCGTCGAACTGGAAGACGCCGAGCGTGTCACCGCGGCCGAGCAGCTCGAAGGTGGGCTTGTCGTCCAGCGTCTTGGCCAGCTCGTCCAGGTCGAGCTTGATACCGCGGCTGGCCTCCACGTTCTTGACCGCGTCGTCCATGATGGTCAGGTTGCGCAGACCCAGGAAGTCCATCTTGACCAGGCCGAGCGTCTCGCAGCTCGGGTAGTCGAACTGGGTGATGATCTGGCCGTCCTGGTCGCGGCGCATGATCGGGATCAGGTCGATCAGCGGCTCGCTGGACATGATCACGCCGGCCGCGTGCACACCCCACTGGCGCTTCAGGTTCTCCAGGCCGCGGGCGGTGTCGACGATCTTGCGCACGTCGGCGTCCGACTCGTACAGCTGGCGGAACTCGCCGGCCTCGGAGTACCGCTTGTGGGTGGGGTCGAAGATGCCGGACAGCGGCACGTCCTTGCCCATCACGGCCGGCGGCATCGCCTTGGTGATCCGGTCGCCCATCGCGAACGGGTAGTCCAGCACCCGGCCGGCGTCCTTGATCGCCTGCTTGGCCTTGATCGTGCCGTAGGTGACGATCATCGCGACCCGGTCGTCGCCGTACTTCTCGGTGACGTAGCGGATCACCTCGGGCCGGCGGCGGTCGTCGAAGTCGATGTCGAAGTCGGGCATCGACATGCGTTCGGGGTTCAGGAAGCGCTCGAAGATCAGGCCGTGCACCAGCGGGTCGAGGTCGGTGATCCGCATCGCGTACGCGCACATCGAACCGGCACCGGAGCCACGGCCCGGGCCGACCCGGATCCCGTTCTCCTTGGCCCAGTTGATGAAGTCGGCGACGACCAGGAAGTACCCGGCGTACCCCTTCGAGGTGATCACCTCGATCTCGTACTCCGCCTGCTTGCGCACGTGGTCCGGGACGCCCTCGGGGTAGCGCTTGTGCAGGCCGGTCTCGACCTCGGCGACGAACCAGGACTCCTCGTTGTGCCCGTCGGGGCAGGGGAAGCGCGGCATGAACCGGCCCTCCCCCTCGGTGAAGGAGACGTCGCACTGCTCGGCGATCAGCAGGGTGTTGTCACACGCCTCGGGGAAGTCCTTCCAGACCTCGCGCATCTCGGCGGCCGTCTTGACGTAGAACTCGTTCGCGTCGAACTTGAACCGGTTCGGGTCCGACAGGGTCGAGCCGGACTGCACGCAGAGCAGCGCCGCGTGGGCGACCGCGTCCTCGGGCTTGGTGTAGTGCAGGTCGTTGGTCGCGACCAGCGGCAGGCCGAGCTCCTTGGCCAGCTTCAGTAGGTCGCCCTGGACGTTGCGCTCGATGCCGAGGCCGTGGTCCATCAGCTCGCAGTAGTAGTTCTCCTTGCCGAAGATGTCGCGGAACTCCGCGGCCGCCTCGAGAGCCTCCTTGTACTGCCCCAGCCGCAGCCGGGTCTGCACCTCACCCGAGGGGCAGCCGGTGGTGGCGATCAGGCCCTTGCCGTAGGTCTGCAGCAGCTCGCGGTCCATCCGGGGCTTGAAGTAGTAGCCCTCGAGACTGGCCAGCGACGACATCTTGAACAGGTTGTGCATGCCGGACGTGTTCTTCGCCAGCAGCGTCATGTGCGTGTACGCACCGCTACCCGAGACGTCGTCACGGCCGGAGTTCGCGTCGCCCCACTTGACCCGCTTGCGCTCGGTCCGGTGCGTGTGCGGCGTCAGGTACGCCTCGACGCCGATGATCGGCTTGACGTCGTACTTCTTGGCGGTCTTCCAGAACTCGTACGCACCGAAGACGAACCCGTGGTCGGTGGTCGCGATGGCCGGCTGACCCATCTCCTGGGCCGTTTTGAACAACTCGTCGATCCGCGCGGCGCCGTCCAGCATCGAGTACTCGGTGTGCACGTGTAGATGCACGAAACTGTCGCTGGACGCCATGTCTTCGCAGACCTCCCAGAGGCGTGAGTGAGCGGGACTGACACAGCCTATGCGGGCCCACCGACAGTCCTGGAATCGCCTCACCGAGCGCCGCCGACGCCGCCCGATATCCGGGCGTGGACCGGACCAGGACAACACCAGTTCACGCCGCTGTGATGGATGCTCCACCCCTCTCCGCCCGGAAGGTGGCGGAGAGGGGTGGAGCGGCGTACCCGGGGCTGAGGCAGGGGGGTTTCACAGCCCGCCGGGTCCGCCGGTCCTCAGTGGTCCCTCAGCAGGAACCAGGCGGCGCTGTTCGCTGGGAGCTTCTCCCCCACTTCCGGATCGCTGGCGAGCACCAGGTCGCCGTCCACCGGAGTACAGACTGGTCTGGACGAGCAGTTGACGACACAGGCGAATCCGTCGCCCCGGGTGAAGGCCAGGACGCCCGGCTCGGCCGGCAGCCAGTGGAAGTCGCTTGAGGAGAGCGCGGGGATCAGCCGCCGCAGCGCGAGCGCCTCGCGGTACAGGTGCAGCATCGAGCTACCAGAGTCGAGCAGACGGTCGACAGCGTGGTCCGCGAACCAGTCGGGCTGTGGCAGCCACGGTGTCGAGGCCGCACCACTGGCGGAGAACCCGAAGTGGTCCTGGCCTGTCGCCCAGGGCAGCGGCACCCGGCAACCGTCCCGGCCACGCCGTACGCCGTTGGTGCGGTGGAACATCGGATCCACCAGTACCTCGTCCGGCAGGTCGGTGACCTCGGGCAGGCCGAGCTCCTCCCCTTGGTAGAGGTAGGTGGATCCCGGGAGGGCGAGCATCAGCAGCGCTGCCGCCCTGGCCCGGGCGAGTCCGAGTTCGACGTCACCGGCGTCAACGCCGGGCGCACCACCGGCGTACCGGGTGACGGACCGGGGCATGTCGTGGTTGTTGAGCACCCAGGCGACGGCGGAACCCGAGGCGGCGATCGTCCCCAGGCCGCGGTCGATCACCGCCGACAGCGTCCGGTCGTCGAAGTCGGCGCGGAGGAACTCGAAGAAGAAGTTCTGGTGCAGCTCGTCCGGCCGCTGGTACTGCGCGACCTGCTCCGCGTCGAGCACTCCGACCTCACCGACCAGGACCCGCTCCCGGCCGGTTCGGGCCGTGTACTCCTCCGCGATCGCCCGCCAGCTCCGCCATACATCGTGCACCTCCGGCTGATTCCAGGCATGGGGGTTGACCGGGTCGCCGGTGAGCTCGTCGTGGCCGGCGTGCTCGTGGTCGGGCAGCCCGTCGCGCTTGTGCAACCCGTGGGCGACGTCGATGCGCAACCCGTCGACGCCGCGGTCGAACCAGAAGCGCAGTACCTGCTCGAAGTACGACGCGACGTCGGGGTGGCGCCAGTTGAAGTCGGCCTGCTCGGCGGCGAACGTGTGCAGGTACCACTGGCCGTCGGGCACGCGTCGCCAGGCGGACCCGCCGAAGATGGAGCGCCAGTTGTTCGGCGGCAGTTCGCCGTACTGGCCGGTGCCGTCGGCGAAGTGGAAGCGGGCGCGCTCCGGGCTGCCGGGGCCGGCAGCGAGCGCCTCGGCGAACCAGGGGTGCTCGATCGAGCAGTGGTTGGGGACGACGTCGATCATCACCTTGAGGTCGAGCCGGTGGGCATCCCGGATTAGCCGGTCGAAGGTGTCGATGGTTCCGTAGTCCGGGTGCACCGCGCAGTAGTCGGACACGTCGTACCCGTGATCGTGCTGCGGTGAGGGGAAGAAGGGGTTCAGCCAGAGGCCGTCGACGCCGAGGCTGCGCAGATAGGGCAGCCTGGCCCGGACACCGCTGAGATCACCGATGCCGTCGCCGTCGGAGTCGTGGAAGCTGCGCACGTAGACCTGGTAGATCACAGCATTCCGCCACCACCCTGGGCCGGCGCTCGGTTCGGTCTGCATGCGGTCCTCGTCATGATCTGTCCGACGTTGTTAGCGCTAACCTTCCGGTGCCGGGCGCTCCACGGCATCCGTAGGCCTACGGGTTTCTCTACGGAGTCCGTGGGAGCGCGCCCATTCCTGGCGGAGCGTCAGTCGGTGCGCTGCTCGGCGATCCAGCGGGCGACCTGGGCCCTGGAGCTGAAGCCGAGCTTGCCGAGAATGTGCTCGACGTGCGTCTCGGCCGTGCGCTGGCCGATCACCAGCCGGGCGGCGATCTCCTTGTTGCTCAGCCCCTCGCTGAGCAGTTCCGCGATCTCGTGCTCCCGGCGCGTCAGGCCGCCGGCCCGGCCTGGACTCGCTGAGCCCCCGCGTTCCGTCTCCTGGCCGAGGGCGAGCGACACCGCCTGCTCGAAGGAGTAGGCGGCACCCTGCTCGAAGGCCTGCTTGAAAGCGGCGTCACCCACCGCGGCCCGGATCCGCTGCCGGGACTGCTCGTCGAACTGGCTGTACGGCGTGGTCTCGTCGACGTGCGCGCCACTCGACCGCCAGACCGCCCGGGATGCGCCCATCAACCGGGCCGCGAGTTCGTTCGGCGCCACCGTGCTCGCACACCAGGAGAGCGCCTGGACGCAGAAGCCGATCCCGGTCCGGTCGTTCAGCGGTAGCCACAGCCGGATCGCCTCGCGGAGGGATCGGGCGGCCTGCTCGGCGTCATCGTGATCGCGCCACTGGACGATGCCGAGGGTCCACAGCGCATAGGCCTTCGACGACGCCGCGTCACAGCTGTCGGCCAGCTCGAACGCCTGCCGGCTGAACTGCTCCACCCGCGGATCCCCGAGGAAGAAGGTGGCCGCCGACAGCAGGATCAGGGAGTCGAACTCGCCCAGCTGGTCGTGGACAGCGCGGAAGCCGGCCAAGGCCTCCTCCAGCCGGGCCACCGCGGCCGGGAGCTCGCCGGCGTAGTTGAGCGCATGGCCCGAGACCTCCGCGATCCTTGCCCGCAGCAAGTCGTCGTCGAACCGCTCGGCCAGCGTCTCGCACTCGGCCAGCATCCGGCCGAGCTGGTCCGTCTCCCCCAGGAACATGGCCAGATAGCTGCCTGCCCAGAGCGCCTTCGCCCGGGCGGGCGTCTGCTCCGGGGCGAGCTCGAGAGCGTGGACCAGATACCGGTGACCCTCGCGAAGGAATCCGGCGAACCAGAAGTTCCAGATCGGTGCGGCGATCTCCAGGGCGGCCGGCGCCTCGCCCGGTTCGGCGAGACAGAAGTCCAGCGCGGCCCGGACGTTGTCGTGTTCGCGGCGCAACCGGATGAACCAGTCGGCCTGGCGAGGGCTGAAGCTGTCCGACTCCCACTCCGCGGCCATCGCCCGGTAGTAGTCGCGGTGCCGCACCCGTAGCGCTCGCGCCCGGCCCCCGGCGGCGAGCCGCTCCACGCCGTACTGGCTGATGATGCCGAGCATGTCGTACCAGGCGACGGTGTGATCCGTCATCGCCTGCCTGGTGATGATCGACTTGTTCACCAGGCCGGCAATCAGGTCGAGTACCTCGGCGCGGTCGATGCCGTCGCCCGAGCAGATCTGCTCCGCGCCGTCGAGGTCGAATCCACCGGCGAACACCGACAGCCGTTCCCACAGGGCCTGTTCGGCCGGCGAGCAGAGGTCGTAGCTCCAGCCGATCGCGGCATCCAGCGCCTGCTGTCTGGCCGGTGCGACGGGTTTGCCGGTGGCGAGCAGCCGGAATCGGTCTTCGAGCCGGTCGAGGATCTGCGCCGGTGACAGCGTCCGCAGCCAGACCGCCGCCAGCTCCAGGGCCAGCGGGATGCCGTCGAGACGCCGGCACAGCTCGATCACTGTCGGGCGGTTCGCCGCGTCGATCTCGAAGTCCGGCGCTACGGACTGCGCGCGATCCGCGAACAGCGCCAGCGACTCGTACCGGCCGGCGTCGCCCGCTGTCAGGTCGTTCTCGGGCGGTGTGGACAGCGGCGGAACCGGGAAGACCTGCTCTCCTTCGACACCGAGCACGTGCCGGCTGGTGGCGATGATCCGGAGCTGCGGAGCCGCCGCGAGCAGCTTGCTCGCCAGTACTGCGCACGCGTCGGCGAGGTGCTCACAGTTGTCGAGCACCAGCAACAGGTGCTTGTCCTCCAGGTACTCCGCGAGGTCGGCCGCCGGATTCGCGGACACCTGGCTCAGCTCGAGTGCTCCGGCCAGCGTGTGTCCCAGCAGACCCGGGTCGTGCAAGGCGGCGAGCTCTACGAACCAGGCGCCATCCGCGAACGTCCGCCGTACGTCGGCAGCCAGTCGCATCGCCAGCCGTGTCTTGCCGACCCCACCCACCCCGGTCAGGGTCAGCAGGCGGCTGCTCGCCAGCAACCGCCTGGTGCCGGCCAGCTCGCGCCGCCGCCCCACGAAACTCGTCAGCTCGGCCGGCAGCCGTCCGCGACTCGTTGCCGTGGGCTTCGTTTCCGCCATCCCGATCGCATCCCGCCTTCGCTGTCCGTCCCAGCGTAGGCCCGGCAGCTGTCGCAGACGGTCAGGCAGTTCTGGCCGGCGACCCGAAATCGCCCGATCCCCGGTGGCCGGGCACACTGAGAGCGTGGTCAAGGTGGCAGTGGTCGCGGCTGCGGTGGTGCTGCTGATCCTTGCCCTCATCTGGGGATTTCAGCGCCAACTCATCTATCTGCCCGACCCGACCGCCGCCGGCTCGGCGGCCAGCGCGCTACCCGGTGCTCAGGATGTAGTGCTGGAGGCAGACGACGGTATACGGCTGGGTGCCTGGCTCGTTCCGGCGGGCGAACCGGACCGCGGCATCGCAGTACTGGTGGCGAACGGAAACGCGGGCAATCGCTCCGGCCGGGCGCCGTTGGCGAAGGCTCTGGCTGCTGAAGGGCTGACGGTTCTGCTCTTCGACTATCGCGGCTACGGCGGTAGCGAGGGCCGTCCCAGTGAGCGTGGATTTGCCCGCGATGTCCGCGCGGCCCAGCGGTACCTGGCTCAGGAGACCGGCCTGCCACCCCACCGCATCGTGTACTTCGGCGAAAGCCTCGGCGCCGCCGTCGTCACCGAGCTCGCCACCGAGATCCCACCCGGCGGCCTGGTACTGCGCTCACCCTTCGTCGACCTGGCCGCGGTCGGCCGGGTGCACTACCCGTTCCTTCCGGTCCGGCAGTTGCTCCGTGACCACTACCCGCTGGCCGACCAACTGGCCACGGTGAACGTCCCGGTCGTGGTGATCTGCGGAGCCGACGACTCGATCGTGCCACCGGAGCAGAGCCGAACTGTTGCCCAAGCCGCACCCAACCTGCAGAAGCTGATCGAGATACCAGCCGCCGACCACAACGACGCCGTACTGGTCCATGGCCCAGCCGTAACCGCAGCCGTCGCCGAACTCGCCGGACGGCTCACCAGAACCTAGTCGAGCACAGCCGTCGCCTCGACCTCGACGAGGAGATCGGGCTCGCCCAGACTGGCGATGCCGAGCAAGGTGATCGGTTTGACCGGGTCCACGCCCAGCTTGGCCGCCGCGCGGGCGACGCCCTCGCCCAGCTGCGGCATTTTGCCGGCGTGCCAGTCGACGACATAGACGGTCAGCTTCGCCACGTCGTCGAACGATCCGCCGATCTCGGTCAGCGCGTTGCCGATGTTGAGGTACGCCTGCTCGACCTGAGCGGCAAGGTCGTCCGCACCGACCGGCCGGCCGTCGCTGTCCCGCGCCACCTGCCCGGCCAGGAAGACCAGCCTCGAACCGGTCGCGATGGACAGCTGCCGGTAGACCTCGGGCTTGGGCAGGCAATCGGGATTGATCAGGGTCACGGCCATCAGGTGCTCCACAGTGTCGGGGAAGCTGAACCATAACAGCGTTATGTATAGTGAGACAGTGGCGAGGCTGAAAGATCCTGGCGTGCGGTCCCTGCTGATCGAGCGGGCCGCGCAGATGCTGCGGGCGCGGGAGCCGATCACGCTGCGGGCGCTGGTCGACGGGACCGGCGTGTCGACGATGGCCGTCTACACGTACTTCGACGGGATCGACGGTCTGTGGAAGGCGGTGCGGCAGGAGGGGTTCACGCGGCTCGCGGCGGTTCTCGACCAACTCGCTCCGACCACCGACCCGGTCCGCGATCTGGCCGCCCTGGGGTCGGCGTACGTGGCGAACGCCGAGGCCAGTCCCGATCTCTATCGGGTGATGTTCGATGCGGAGGTCGAGCTGGAGGACCTCGCGGCCGCGGACGCGACGCTGCACCGACTCGTCGAGGCGGTCGACCGGGCGAAGGCCGACGGACGCTTCGCCGGCGAGGTCGAACCGCTCGACCTCGCCACCCAGAGCTGGGTCATCGGCCACGGGCTCGCATCGCTGACGGTGACCGGTCCGCTGCCGCGCGAGGCACTCGGATACGCGGTTCCGATGCTCACCGCCTTGTTCGTCAGCGCCGGTGACGAGCCTGCCCGGTGCCTACGGTCCGTCAGCCAGGGTTGGGGCTAGACGAGTTCACGGGTTGGCCCGTTGATGATCAGGGCCTGGCCGTCGCGCATCGGAAGGTGGGGTACGCCGGTGCGCTCGTACTCTGCGCGCACCTTCTCCACGAGTTCGGTCTCGGGATGCCCCGGTGAGTCCAGGTGCGGCACGATCGCCTGGTCGAGCACGCTGAGCCCCTCCCAGATCACCTCGCCGTCGACCGCGTCGACGTCATCACAGAGCTCGAGGCCGTGCAGGCTCGGCGCGAGCACACAGCAGCCGGCGCTGTAGCCGGCGTAGACCAGCCCCTCCTCACGGATCAGCTCGGGGAGGATCCGGTCGGCTCCGCTGGCCGCCATCGCGGCTCGGAGGACGAAGACATTGCCGCCGCGGACCCAGAGGCCGTCGTACTGCGTGAGTCGCGCGCGGAGGTCCTGGCCGAAGCGGGCGCCGCGTTCGGAGTACGAGCGCAGGTCGAGCTCCTCGGGGCGGAGGCCGAGTTCGCTGAGCCAGGTGAGTTCCGCCGCGACTTTTTCCCGGCGTACCGGGGGTTCTTCGGCGTCGATCGCGTTGCAGATGACCGCGACCCGTCCTGCCGCCGGGAGCAGGGCGACCAGCCGCTCGGGATGGTCGCCCAGGCGGAACGAGGACAGGTACAGCTTCACTGGGTGGCAGCGAGTTGGTTCAGGGCCTGGTCGAGGTCCTCGGGGTACTGCGAGGTGTACTCGACGTACTGGCCGCTGCCCGGGTGGTCGAAGCCGAGGCGCATCGCGTGGAGCCACTGACGGCTGAGTTGCAGCCGCTCGGCCAGAACCGGGTCGGCACCGTAGGTGAGGTCGCCGCAGCACGGGTGGCCGATCGCGGACATGTGGACGCGGATCTGGTGCGTCCGGCCGGTCTCCAGGGTGATCTCGAGCAGGGTGGCGAACCGGAACGCCTCGAGCGTCTCGTAGTGCGTGATGCTCGGTTTGCCGCCCGCCACGATGCCGAACTTGTAGTCGTGGTGCGGGTGCCGGTCGATCGGCGCGTCCACGGTGCCGGTGAACGGATCCGGGTGGCCCTGGACCAGCGCGTGGTAGATCTTCTTCACCGTGCGCTCCTTGAAGGCGCGCTTGAGCACGGTGTAGCTGTACTCCGTCTTGGCGACCACCATCAGTCCCGAGGTGCCGACGTCGAGCCGGTGCACGATTCCCTTGCGCTCGGCGGCACCGCTGGTGGAGATGCTGAAGCCGGCTCCGGCCAGGTGCCCGATCACGGTCGGCCCGGTCCAGCCCGGCGACGGGTGCGCGGCGACTCCGACCGGCTTGTCGACGACCACGATCTCGTCGTCGTCGTGCACGATCCGCAGGTTCTCAACGGTTTCCGGTACGACGGTCATCTCGACCGGCGGCGCGGGCAGCTCGACGTCGAGCATCACCCCGGCGGAGACCCGGGCGGACTTGAGCGCAGGCGAACCGTTCATCTGGACCAGGCCGGACTCGATCATCTCGACGGCCTTGGTGCGGGAGACGCCGAACAGCCGGGACAGGGCGGCGTCGAGCCGCTCACCGGCGAGGCCGTCGGGAACCATCACCGTGCGTGCGTCGCCGCTCATTTCCTGCCCGTCTCTTTCGTGCCGTCCAGCTTGATACCGCGCAGGGTCTGGATGACCAGCAGGATCGCGGCCGAGCTGACGGCCATGTCGGCGACGTTGAAGATCGCCCAGTTCGGGGTCTGCAGGAAGTCGACCACGTGCCCGTGGAAGGGCGACGGCTCCCGGAAGATCCGGTCGGTGATGTTGCCGATCGCGCCGCCGAACAGCAGCCCGAAGGCGACCGCCCAGCCGATCGAGCCGAGCTTGCGCGACAACCAGACCACGCCGACCGCGACGATGATCTGCACCGCGCTGATCACCGGCGTGAAGTCCTCACCCAGGCTGAACGCGGCGCCCGCGTTGCGGATCAGGTTGAACTTCAGCAGGCTCCCGATCACGTTGACCGGCTCCCCCGGCGTCAAATGCTGCAACGCCAGCATCTTGGTCAGCTGATCCAGGCCGAGCACCAGCAACCCCACCACCGCAAACAGAACAACCAAGCGCCGCCCGCCGGCTGCGCCGGCGGGCGGCGCAGAAAGAGCGGAGTCCTCAGAGGCCCCGCCACCCTCGGCGGAGGACCCCGGCACCGCGGCTTCGCCGCTGGCCGGGGTTGCCAGGGACGACGAGGAACCGGCCGACTCGAGGTCGGCCGGTTTCGTCGAAGGGGGTGCTTCGTCCCCTGGCAGGTGGGACGGGTCTGGGTCGCTCAGCGGCGTTCTTCGCGTTCTTTGCATGACACGCACAGTGTCGCACGCGGGAACGCCTGCAACCGACCCTTGCCGATCGCCTGGCCACAGCTCTCACAGACGCCGTAGGTGCCGTCGTCGATCCGGGACAGCGCCCGCTCGATCTGGTCGAGCATGTCCCGGGCGTTGTTCGCCAGCGACATCTCGTGGTCGCGCTCCAGGGTGGTCGACCCGACATCGGCCTGGTCGTTGCCCGCCCCGTCGCCGCCGTCGCGGAGCAGCCCGACGATCTCCTGCTCGGCGTCGCGGATCTCCTGCTTCAGGTGCACCGCGTCGGCCTCGAGCTCACCACGGAGCTCTTCCATCTCGGCCGCGGTCCACGGCGTCTCGCCGTCCTTGACGGTCAGGTTCCCGGCGGGCTTGCCGGGGGTCTTGGCCGGCGCCGTCGCCGGGGTGCGGTTCTCGTTCGTCTTCATGGCCACCCTCTTCGTCGGAGTCTGCTTGGCAGGGGCCTTCTTGGTGGAAGGCAGTTTGGCTGGCTGTTTGGCCGGCGCCTTCTTCGCGGCCGGCTCAGCGGGGTTCGCGGCACTCTTCTCGGCCGCGCTGGGACGTCTGGGGGCGGACTTCTTCGGAGCCGATGTAGCCATGGTCGACTACCCCCTGCCTTCGTCGGAGACTGAAGCGGACTGGTCGCAAGACAGTAGGTCACATCAAGGCCACGTGCCAGCCCGACGCGCAGACCGTGGACATACGGTAGTCGCTTCTTCAAGCTCTCTCGACGTTCCGCGCGTCACAGCCACATCTCGGACGTTCTTCAGCGGAATTGTGAGTGAGAAAATCCCGCTTGGCCAGCGATTAACGATTCGTGACCGGGCGGTGCGAAGTCGTACACTGGCCACGCACACCGCAAGGCAGTGATGGGGCCATCACCCCGGAGCCGCCGGAAGAACGGTCCTTCACGGACTCATTAGACCCGGCAGCGGAGCGTAACGAAGTGGGCGGTCCCTTGACCGGGGCGGTGGGGTGGGGGAACGAATCGGTCAGGGCTGTCAAGGAGGGTGGTACCGCGGAGCCCGGCGACGATGCCGGTGCCTCGTCCCTTCGTCCGGCAAGCACGACGCTCGACGAAGGAACGAAGGAACATGGCGGACAACCCCAGCACACCGTGGCGACAGATCCCTGCTCAGGTCGATCTGCCCGCGATCGAGCGCGACGTCCTCGCGCACTGGGACGACCAGGACACCTTCGCGAAGAGTCTCGAGCAGACCGCCGGTGGTGAACCGTGGACGTTCTTCGAGGGCCCGCCGACCGCGAACGGCATGCCCGGCACGCACCACATCGAGGCGCGCGTCTTCAAGGACGTCTTCCCGCGCTACCGGACGATGAAGGGTTTCTCGGTCGAGCGCAAGGCCGGCTGGGACTGCCACGGCCTGCCGGTTGAGGTCGCGGTCGAGAAGGAGCTCGGCTTCAACGGCAAGAAGGACATCGAGGCCTTCGGCATCGCGGAGTTCAACGCGAAGTGCCGCGAGTCCGTACTACGGCACGTCGACGCCTTCGCCGACCTGACCACCCGGATGGGCTACTGGGTGGACATGGATCACCCGTACCGGACGATGGACCCGGAGTACGTGCAGTCCGTGTGGTGGTCGCTCAAGCAGATCCACGACAAGGGCCAACTGGTCGAGGACTACCGCATCACGCCGTACTGCCCGCGCTGCGGCACCGGCCTGTCCGACCACGAGCTTGCCCAGGGCTACGAGACCGTCGTCGACCCGTCGGTCTACGTCCGCTTCCCGCTCACCTCTGGCCCACTGGCGGGCAAGGCTTCACTGCTGGTGTGGACGACGACTCCGTGGACCCTCGTGTCCAACACCGCGGTCGCAGTACACCCTGACGTCGACTACGTGGTCGCCACTGACGGCAACGAGTCGCTGGTCGTGGCCGAGCCGCTGCTGGGCACGCTGGGCGAGGGCTGGACGGTCACTGACCGGTACGTCGGTCGCGACATGGAGCGGTGGAACTACCAGCGGCCCTTCGAGCTCGTGGAGTTCCCCGAGCCGGCGCACTTCGTAGTACTGGCTGAGTATGTCACCACTGAGGACGGTACTGGTCTGGTGCACCAGTCCCCCGCGTTCGGTGCCGACGACCTCATCGTCTGCCGGGCCTACAACCTGCCGGTGGTCAACCCGATCGAGGCCGACGGCACCTTCAAGGCCGACGTGCCGCTGGTCGGTGGGCAGTTCTTCAAGAAGGCCGACGAGGACCTGGTCAACGACCTGCGCGACCGCGGTGTCCTGTTCCGGCACGTGCCGTACGAGCACCCGTACCCGCACTGCTGGCGCTGCCACACCCCCGTCATGTACTACGCCCTGCCGTCCTGGTACATCCGCACCACCCAGGTGAAGGACGCCCTGCTCCGGGAGAACGAGAAGACCAACTGGTTCCCGGAATCGGTCAAGTGGGGCCGGTACGGCGACTGGCTGCGCAACAACATCGACTGGGCCGTGTCCCGCTCTCGCTTCTGGGGTACGCCGCTGCCGATCTGGCGCTGCGCCGACGACCACCAGGTGTGCGTGGGATCGCTGGCCGAGCTGGGCGAGCTGGCCGGCCGCGACCTGAGCGCGACCGACCCGCACCGGCCGTTCGTCGACGACATCACCTTCGCCTGCCCGACCTGCGGCGAGGAGTCGACCCGGGTGGCCGAGGTGATCGACGCCTGGTACGACTCGGGCTCGATGCCGTTCGCGCAGTGGGGTTACCCGTGGGCCGAGGGCTCGCAGGAGAAGTTCGCCAAGTCCTACCCGGCCGACTTCATCTCCGAGGCGATCGACCAGACCCGGGGCTGGTTCTACACGCTGATGGCGATCGGCACGCTGGTCTTCGACGAGTCGTCGTACCGCAACGTCGTCTGCCTGGGGCACATCATGGCCGAGGACGGCCGGAAGATGTCCAAGCACCTGGGCAACATCCTCGAACCGATCCCGCTGATGGACAACCACAGCGCCGACGCGGTGCGCTGGTTCATGGCCTGCTCCGGCTCGCCGTGGAAGGCACGCGGCATCGGGCCGAACGTGCTCAACGAGATCGTCCGCAAGGTGCTGCTGACCTACTGGAACACGGTCGCCTTCCACGCCCTGTACGCGCGGCTGGCCGACTGGTCCCCGAACGACGCCGCACCCCCAGTAGCGGAGCGGTCGGTGCTCGACCGCTGGCTGGTCAGCGAGACCAACCGGCTGGTCCGCGACACGGACGAGGCCTACGCGGCGTACGACACGCAGAAGCTCGGCTCGTTGATCAGCTCGTTCGTCGACGTGCTCTCCAACTGGTACGTCCGCCGCTCGCGCCGCCGGTTCTGGGCCGGTGACGCCGGCGCGCTGGCCACGCTGCACGAGACGCTCGACGTACTGACCCGGTTGATGGCGCCGCTCACCCCGTTCGTGACCGAGCGGGTCTGGCAGGACGTGTTCCGCCCGGTCACGCCAGAGCTGGCCGAATCGGTGCACCTGGCCGCGTTCCCGCAGTACGACGCATCGGTGATCGACGACCGGCTGGCGACGCACTTGTCGATGGCGCGGCGGGTCGTCGAGCTGGGCCGGTCGGCCCGGGCCGAGGCGAAGGTTCGGACCCGGCAGCCGCTCAGCCGCGCGCTGGTCGGCTCGGCTGCGATCGCCGACCTGTCCGAGGAACTGCTGCAGGAGATCGCCGACGAGCTCAACGTGGGTTCGGTCGAGCCGCTCTCCTCGGCGGGCGCGGACCTGGTCGAGTACTCCGCGAAGGGCAACTTCCGCGAGCTCGGCAAGCGATTCGCCAAGCAGACCCCGGTCGTGGCGGGAGCAATCGCCGCAGCCGACGCAGCTGCACTGGCCGCCTCCCTGAAGGCATCCGGTACTGCGACCGTGGTGGTCGACGGCGAGAACGTCGAGGTCAGCGCGGACGAGGTGCTGCTGTCGGAGCGGCCGCGCGAAGGCTGGTCGGTCGTCAACGAGCAGGGCGAGACGGTGGCACTCGACCTCGAGGTGACGCCTGAGCTGAAGCAGGCCGGCCTGGCCCGCGAGGTGGTCCGGACCCTGCAGGAGGCCCGCAAGAACACCGGCCTGGAGGTCTCGGACCGGATCACCGTCTGGCTGACCACCACCGACACCGAACTGTCCGATGCCCTGGGCAAGCATGCCGACGAGATCGCCCGCGAGATCCTCGCCACCACGCTGACCCAATCGGCGCCCCCGGCAACTACCTCCGCCGCCCCGGGCACCGACGAGGACCTGGCCCTCACCTACTGGATCAGCAAGGCCTGACGGCTGTGCGCCCGTCCTAGCTGGGCGGGCGCACCCGGCGGGCTCGCAGGGCCGGGGTCGCGTCGAGGTGACGCAGTACGTCGAGAAGGAGCAGGCGGGCCGACTCGACCCGGTCCGATCCGAGTGACTCCCGGAGCTCGGCATCGATGGCGGCGCGGTGCTTGCGGGCTGCCGCGATCACCGCTTCACCCCGGGCGGTGAGTGTGATCAGCCGCGCCCGGGCATCGCTCGGGTCGGGCTCGCGGGTGAGATAGCCACGCTTCTCCAGATCGGCCACCGACTTGGAGGCAGCCTGCTGGCTGACCCCCAACCTCTCGGCCAGCGTGCTGATCGTCACGGCCGCGGCGATCACGTGCTGGAAGACCACACCATCGGCAAATCGAGCGTCGTCAAAACCCTCGGCCGCCAGCCGGCGCTGGAGCTCGTCGGCGAGCGCCCACCCGGCGAACAGCGAGGCCAGCGACAAGTCGCTGTCGGCGGGGTCGAAATCAGCCATACGACGAACTGTACAACCCAGGTTGTGCATCAGCTAATCTACAACCATGGTTGTGCAAAAGGCATTCATGGAGACAGCGCATCGGATCGTGTGGTGCACGGTGGCGACGGTCGACCGGCTGAACCGGCCCCGGTCGCGGATCCTGCATCCCTACTGGGAACTGAGCGGCGAGGACCTCGTCGGGTGGATCGTCACGCGGCCGACTCCGGTCAAGGTGGCGCACCTGGCCAGGTCGCCGTACCTGAGCTGCTGCTACTGGGACGCGACGCACGACGTCGCGATCGCCGACTGTCAGGCCGAGTGGATCACCGATGAGACGACCCGGCAACGAGTCTGGGAGCTGTACCGCGAGGCTCCGGAACCACTGGGGTTCGACTTCTGGTCCGTGTTCCCCGACGGGCCGGCGGGAGAAAAGGTCTCGTTGCTGAGACTGACGCCCTATCGGCTGCGGGTCACCGACGTCCAGACGCTCAGCGGACAGAAGGCCCCACTGACCTGGCCGTGATCCGGCGGCCGGGTGTGGGGACCCTGAGTTACCTACTTGCGACGGTCAGTCAGAAAAGTCCGGACATGACAAAGAGGCGGTGCTGCCGGATGAGCACCGCCCCTAGTCAAGCCAAGACGAACCGAAGCGTGGAGACCAGGTACTGCTTAGACGCCGTGACCGTGAGCCTGGGCGCGGGCCTCCGGGCGGAAGCCGTTGCGCGGGCTGAGCGTGTCGTCGCCGTTGCCGAGCGCCTTGAGCTGCTCGGTGAAGTACGTCTTCAGGCGGCTGCGGTACTCACGCTCGTACGCGTGCAGGTCGTCGATGGTGCGCTCGAGCTGACCCTTCTGCTTCTCCAGCGTGCCGAGCATCTGGGCGCGACGCTCGGCGATCTCGCCGTCGAGCTTCTCGGCGCGGGCGCGGGCCTCACCGGTCATCCGGTCAGCCTTGCCGCGGGCCTCGTTCTCCAGCCGCTCGGCCTTGGCGCGGGCCTCGCCGATGATCTTGTCGGCGGTGTCCTTCGCCTCCTGGACCAGGTCGTCGGAGTGCTTGGTGGCCATCTCCAGCAGCCGCACGGCGGAGCTGGAGGCGTCGCCCACGGTTCCGGCTGCCGCAGCAGCCCCCGCGGCCGCTACTGGCGGAGCGACAACTGGCGGCGGCTTCTCCTCTGGCTTCTCGACGACCACGGGGGCCGGCTTGGGCTGCTGCACGACAGGCGGCAGGGCGGCGGTCTGGTCGACCACCGGTCGGTCCTGCCCACTGCCGGCACGCTGGGCCGCGGCAAGCTTGGCCCGCAACTCCTCGTTCTCGGCGAGAAGGCGCTCGAGCTCGGCTTCCACCTCGTCAAGGAAGGAGTCGACCTCAGTGACGTCGTAGCCCTCCCGCAATCGGACGGGCGTGAACTGCTTCGAGCGGACGTCATCCGGCGTCAGCGGCATCTTTCACCTCGTTTGTCTGTGTCTTGGCGGAGTCGTCATGGCGTGAACCTGGCGACTCAGTAGATCACGTTATCGCTTCGTTGTGTTCTGGCGGAATCCGGGCGGGCGATAACTGCTGTTCGATCTCCCCGTCGTCCGGTCTGGTCCTACCCAGGTGGTGGAGTCCTCATGCTCCGCCTCCCCTGTGATCCTGCCGGTGATCTGGTCGGTTCCGTCGATCTCACAACGATCCGATCGCGGTCGAGTTGATCGACATCGCCAGCGAGACCAGCACGAACAGCATCAACATCGACAGGTCGATCCGGATACCACCCGCGCCGATCGGCGGCAGGATCCGCCGCAGTGGCCGAAGAAACGGATCGGTCACCGAGTAGATCAGCTCGAACAGCAACAGCATCGGCCCTTTCGGGTGCCATTGCGGCGCGAACATGACGATGAGACTGAGTACGAACCGCGCCACCAGGGTCAGGAAGAAGGCGAACAGTACCCAGTAGAGAACACCGAGGACGAGCACGAGAGCATCCATGTCAGACACGAGTGTAGAAGACGGCCGAAGCGGCGTCCTCAGCTCTGGTTGTAGAACCCGTCCGCGGCAATCTTTTCCTTCTCCTCCGCGGCCAGCGTCACGTTCGGCGGGCAGACCAGGAACACCTTGGTGGTGATCCGCTCGATCGAACCGCGGCAGCAGAAGATCAGCCCGGCGGCGAAGTCCACCAGCCGCTTGGCGTCGGCGTGGTCCATCTCGGTCAGGTTCATGATGACGGGCGTGCCGTCACGGAAGTGCTCACCGATGACTCGCGCTTCGTTGTAGCTGCGCGGGTGCACGGTGGTGATGCGGGCCAACTCGGTTACCTCCGGGGCTGAAGCTGTCACGCCACGTCGTTCTGGGAACTTGCTGACCGTGCCGACCTGCTCGTCGCGACGGTCGATGACCGCCTCGGTCTCGTCGGCCTCCCCGTCGACGGCCTCGTCCTCGTACTCGTCGTAGCCGTCGTCGTACTCGTCGTCATAGCGCGCGTTGTACCGCTCGCCGTCCTCGACCAAGCCGAGGTACACACCCATCTTGCGCAACGCGCCGCTCATGGCCCTCCAGCCCTTCGGTCGAAGTCTCGATGTCGACACTAGCCCAGAGGAGTACGTGTACCGAGTAATGCGCGCCCGAGCCGAACGTGTGTCGCCCCACGCCTGATCGCGGCCTCCAGATCGCCGCTCATCCCGGCCGAGATCCAGTCGGCTCCAGGGTGTTCGGAGCGTAGTCGACAGGCTACTACTTCCAGTCCACCGAACGCTTCGTCGGGGTCCGAGCCGAGCGGAGCCACGGCCATGACTCCGCCCAACTCCAGCCCCTCCGCTGCCGCCACTTCCGCGGCCAACTCCGGTACTGCGGCCGGCTCGACGCCACCACGACTCCTACCCGTGGCAGCCTCCTCCGGCCCGTACTCCGCCAGGCTCACCTGCAGGAGACAGCGCAGTACCCGGCCTTCGTCGACGGCTGCCCGGGACAGCGCCTTCACCAGCGACGACCGGTCGACCGAATGCAGTACAGACGCATTCCGGACAACCGAACGGGCTTTGTTCGACTGCAACTGCCCGACGAAGTGCCAGGTGACGTCCGGGCAGTCCGGCGCCTTGGCCTTGAGCTCCTGCTCCCGGTTCTCCCCCAGATCCCGTACGCCGAGCTCCGTCAGCGCCCGCACATCGCTGATGGGGAAGGTTTTGGTGATCGCCACCAGGGTCACCGCGTCCTCAGGCCTCCCGGCCGCCACGCAGGCCGCCCGGATCCGCTCGCGCACGGCCGACAGGTTGTCCCGGAGCTCGGCCTCGCGGCCCGGCGTACTGGTGGTGGTCATGAAGCCAGCCTGACGAGTCCGGCCAGCCGGCCGCTGACGGGACCTTCGCGCCGGTACGAGTAGAGGTTCTCCGACTCGATCGTGCAGCTGGTCGCGTCGACGACGGCACAGTCGAGCTCGGCCAACTGGGCCGCGACTCCCGCGGCCACGTCGATCGAGGGTGTCCCCCAACTCGTTTCGGCGTACGCGGCCGGGACTCGCTCGGCCACCTCGGCGCGCATCTCCTCCGGGACCTCGTAGCAATTGCCACACGCGTACGGCCCGAGTACTGCGGTGATCCGCTCCGCACCTAAGGCCCGCATCGCCTCGACAGTCGCCGGTACGACGCCGGCGTACAGGCCGCGCCGTCCTGAGTGGGCGGCGCCGATCACGCCATTGGCCTGGTCGGCGAGCAACACGGGAAGGCAGTCGGCGGCCCGGACGCAGAGGGCCACATCGGTCCGGGTGGTGACCAACGCGTCGGCTCGCGGCATCGGCCGCACCGGCAGCTCGTCACCGGGTCGCACGACATGAACGTCGTTGCCGTGCACCTGGCTGACCCGGACCACTCCGTCGGCCGCGACCCCGAACGCGGCACCGAGCCGACGAAAGTTCTCCGCGATCGCGTCGGCCTCGTCCCCCTGGGCGCTGCCGAGATTCAGTTCGCCGTACGGCGGCCGGCTCGCTCCCCCGAAGCGATCGGTGAAGGCGAAGCGGACCCCATCGAAAACCTCGTCGTAACCGAACACACTGGAAGGCTATCCCGCCTGCTCCACCAGTCCGGCCAGTGCTTCGTTCGCCTCCTCGTTCAGCGCCCGCCGGCCCGGGCCGTCGGGAAGGGCGAGGACGTGGTCGAGCGCTTGGCGATAGGCCTCGGTGAACGCATGGGCGGCCGGCACCTCCACGTCGGGCGCCACCCCGACGCCCTCCCAGTTCGTCCCGCTGATCGGGTTGATCGCGCGCAGCACCGGGATCGTGGCCTCCAGATGTGGGTGGAGCTTGACGCCGTCGCGTGGATGGGCCCCGCCACCGGTCCGTTCGCCGACGAGGCGCGCCCGGCCCAGTTGCTGCAGGTCGTAGGCCAGCTCCTCGCCACCGGAGAAGGTGGCCGGACTGGTCAGCACCCAGATCGGCTTGCTGCCGCCGAACCGTGGGCCGGGCACGTGCGGGACGGTCCAGTACTGGCGAACCGTGCCGTCGGCCGGCTTGACCAGATCGTTCAGGTGAACCGGCTCGTCGTCGAACAGGTGGCTGCACACGAAGGCGACCATGTCCGGCGCCCCACCCACACAGCGGCGCAGGTCGATCACCAGCGCATCAGTTGCCGCCAGCAACGACATCGCCGCCGTCACAGCAGCACCGGCGTGCCGGGGGTCGAAGAGCAAGGGCCGGATCTCCAGCAGCCCGACGTTTCCGGTCAGCCGTTCCACCCGGGCCATCCCACCCGCGGACTGGTCGGCACGGCGCCGCCAGTCCGCGTCCTCCGCGACCGGATCGGTCTCGTCGACCACCTCGTCGACGTGAAACTTCAGCCGGAGATGCAGGTCCCCGTTCCCCTCCTGCAGGTCAGCCGTCACCCGCGCGGCCAACTGTGCGGGCTCGGTCAGTTCGTCGTACCAGCCGGCCTCGGCCGCCTTGGTCAGGCGATCGGCGACCTCGGCGCCGACGTCTCTGAACACATAGCGTTCGGCGACCAGGGTCGCGAGCTGGTTGATCACTGAGCGGATTTCCTCGGGAGTCATGCCGAGGAGTGAACCATCGGGATTGACAAAGCGTCAAGAACTATTGACGCTTGATCTCATGGCAGACGAGATGGCCGACCGGCTCGAGGTTTCGACCGCGGCGCAGTTCAAGGCGCTCGGGCACCCGTTGCGGCACAGGTTGCTGTTCGCGCTCGGGCAGGAGCCGGCGACGATCAGCCAGCTGGCGACCGCGCTCGCGACGGCCAAGGGCAACGTCGCGCATCATCTCGGCGTACTGCGCGAGGCCGGGATGGTCCGCGTCGTCGAGACGCGGCAGGTGCGGGGCGGGACCGAGCAGTACTACCAGCGAGCGGCGAAGGTGTTCGACTTCACCGGGGAGGGCGAACGCGCCAACGCGCCGGTCGCCCTGCAGGCCGTGGCGGCCGACCTGCAGTCCGCGAGCGGGCAGCCGATGCTGCATCTGCGCAATGTCCGGCTGACCGATGCCCAGGCCGCGGAACTCCAGACCCGGCTGTCCGAGCTGGTCCACGAGCTGCAGGATGCCGGACCGGGCGAGGCCCGGTACGGCGTGGTCGTCTCGGTCTACCGTCCGCAGCAGACCGAGCCGACCGGCTGACTACTTCAAGCCGCTGCTACTTCAGGAAGTCCGGGATGTCGAGCTCGTCCTCGTCGTTGTCGGGCTTGCGCGGCTGACGCTGCGGAGCCGGCTGCGAGGACGGCGAGTTCGACGGGCCCGTGGTCGGCCAGCTGTGCTGGGTCGGCGCGGACTGCGCCGGGGCCGGCGTGTGCGGCACCGGCGGTTGGTTGGTCTGCGGCTGCGGGGTCCGCACCGGCTCGCCCGCCTGGGGCCGGGCCGAGTGGGTGGTGCCACGACTCTGGTCGGTGTTCGGCACCGGAACGGTGTCATCCGTCACCGGCGTACCGGCCGGCGGCTGGTAGCTGGGCGCACCCTGCCCGAAGCCACCTTGCCCGCCGGCAATCTGGGCGCCTGCACTGCCAGCGGTCTGACCGCCAGGGTTCTGGCCGGCGCTGCCCTGACCTGCCCCGCCCTGGCCTGCAGCACCTTGGCCAGCCGCGTCGCCGCCCTGACCAGCGGCCCCGGCGACAGGCGCCTGGCTCGCGGTGTTCGCCGGAGCCGTCCCGTACGGCGGGGGCTGGTTGCCCGGCTGCTGGGCCTGCGTGTGCGCCTCCGACTGGCTGGCGCGCGGAATCCCCTGGGTGGCGACGTCGCCACCGGCCGCGGGCAGCCGGTTCTGCGGACGGGCCTGGTTCATCGCCTGCTCGCGGCGCTTCGGCATCCCGCCGTCGAAGCCGGCCGCGATCACGGTCACCCGGACCTCGTCGCCGAGCGCGTCGTCGATCACCGCGCCGAAGATGATGTTCGCGTCGGTGTGCGCGGACTCCGAGACCAGCTGGGCCGCCTCGTTGATCTCGAACAGACCGAGGTCGGAGCCACCCGCGATCGACAGCAGCACACCGTGCGCGCCCTCGATACTTGCCTCCAGCAACGGCGAGGAGATGGCCGCCTCGGCGGCCGCCACCGCGCGGTCCTCGCCGCGGGACGAGCCGATACCCATCAGCGCCGAGCCGGCGTTGGACATGACCGCCTTGACGTCGGCGAAGTCGACGTTGATCAGGCCGGGGGTGGTGATCAGGTCGGTGATACCGGAGACACCCTGCAGCAGCACCTGGTCGGCCTGCTTGAAGGCGTCCAGCACGGAGACGGCGCGGTCGGAGATGGTGAGGAGGCGGTCATTCGGAATCACTATCAGGGTGTCGACTTCTTCACGGAGGGTGGCGATGCCATCCTCCGCCTGGGTCGCGCGGCGCTTGCCCTCGAACGAGAACGGCCGGGTCACCACACCGATGGTCAGCGCACCGAGCGAGCGCGCGATCCGCGCCACGACGGGCGCGCCACCGGTGCCGGTGCCACCACCCTCACCCGCGGTGACGAAGACCATGTCGGCGCCCTTGAGCGCCTCCTCGATCTCCTCCGCGTGGTCCTCGGCGGCCTTCTGCCCGATCGCCGGGTTCGCGCCGGCGCCGAGGCCCCGGGTCTCCTCCCGGCCGATGTCGAGCTTGACGTCCGCGTCGCTCATCAGCAGCGCCTGGGCGTCGGTGTTGATGGCGATGAACTCAACGCCCTTCAGACCGTGCTCGATCATCCGGTTCACGGCATTGACGCCGCCTCCGCCGATGCCGACGACCTTGATGAGTGCCAAATAGTTCTGCGGTGCCGCCACGTCCGCGCCTCTCGCCTCGTTCTGTTCCCGTTGTGGCCGGTTGGCCGTCCGAGCTGCGCTGCCTCGGACCCTTCCGCTCACCGATCCCCGTTGTCCGGCAGCCGGAAAAGCCTGTACCTCAAGTGGATGGTTATAGATATGTCAAGCCTAGATTTCCTCGAACGCTACGGGAGTGGCTCCGGCAATGTCCACGCGCCTCGCCGCCCGCCGTGCGATGTGTGCCCGATGTGGGCACGTTCACTTCTTTTCCCCTTTGGTGACAGGGAGATCGGGCGCCGAGACGTCGTACACCTTGGCATCACGCTTCATCAGCACGCTGAGTACTTCGGCCTTGCGCTCACTGTCATCGGCGCTGCCCCAGACGACCTTCACCTTCGACCCGAGGTTCAGGGTGATCGAGTCAGGTGAAGTCGCCGAGATCGACTCGACCTGCGACCGCAGCGTGGCCGGCAGGGCCGCCGAGACCGTCACCACCGAACGGATGGTGACCTGGCGCCGCGTCCCGACCACCAGCGCCTCGGGCAGGCCGTCCGGCTTGGCCGGCACGGTTTTGAAGGCCACCCCGGTCGCATCCACCAGCTCGAAGTTGCTGCCATCGGTGACGACCACCACCGCGACGCGCTCGGTCACCACGATCTTCAGCTGGTTCGGCCAGGCCCTGGTCACCTGCGCGTCCGCCACCGACTGGATGGTCCGCACCCGTTCGGCGATCGCGGTCAGGTCCACCTTGGCCAGCGGCGTACCGATCGGGGCCGCCGCCACCTGGGTGATCGTTGCCTCAGGCACCGTGTCGGCACCGGCCACCTTGACCCCGGAGACCGCCAGCACGGAGGAGAAGTAGAACAACCAGACAGTGATCCCGCCGAGCAGGACGACCAGGCCACCGATCGCCCAGGGCAACCAGCCGCGCCAGCGCACCAACCGCTGCCGGCGCGCGAACCGCTCCTGTGCCCGGGCAAGGTCAGTGCTTTGACTCATCCCCCGCTCACCACCGGATCACTCCCCGGCCGCCGCCGCGAGCGCCGCGCGCTCGGCCAGCAGGTCGACCACCTCGGGACCGATCAGGGTGACGTCGCCGGCGCCGAGGGTGACCACCAGGTCCCCCGGCTCGGCCAGGTCCGCGACCAGCCGCGGTACGGCGGACCAGGACGGCTCGAACCGGACCTGCTCCGGCTTCAGCGGAACGTGGTTGGCGATCAGCGCGCCGGTGATCCCGGGCTCGGGGTCCTCGCGGGCCGCGAACACGTCCATCACGACGACCTCGTCGGCCAGGGCCAGCGCCTCGGAGAACTCGGTCGCGAAGATCCGCGTCCGGCTGAACAGGTGCGGCTGGAAACAGGCGATCACGCGCCCCTCCCCCGCCACCGTGCGCGCCGCGGTCAGGTCGACGGCGAGCTCGGTCGGGTGGTGCGCGTAGGAGTCGAAGACCCGGACGCCGTCTTCCAGGCCCTTGAACTCGAACCGCCGGCCGGTGCCGGTGAAGGACGCGAGCCCTTCGGCCAGATCCGCGGCGGAGAACCGCAGCCCGAGCCCGACGGTCAGCGCCGCCGCGGCGTTCAGCGCGTTGTGCTTGCCGGCCTGCTGCAGCTTCACGATCGGCAGCTTGCGGCCGCGGAACACCGGTACGAACGACTGGGTCGCCCCGGTCGCGCTGATCTCGGTGACCCGGGTGTCGGCATCCGGCGCTTCGCCGTACGTGCGGACGTCGATCCCGCGCGCCCGGGCGAACTCGGCCAGCTTGCGGGCGCCCGCGTCGTCGATGCAGATCACCATGAAGCCGCCGGGGATCAGCCGGTCGCAGAACTGCTCGAACGCGAGCCGGTAGCTGGCCTCGTCGCCGTAGTTGTCCAGGTGGTCCGGCTCGACCGACGTGACGATCGACACCTCGGGGGCGTAGGTCAGGAAGGACTTGTCGGACTCGTCGGCCTCCGCGACGAACAGGTCGCCACTGCCGTCGTGAGCGTTCGAGCCGGACTCGTTGAGATTCCCGCCGATCGCGTACGACGGGTCCGCGCCGCAGTGCTGCAGCGCGACGGTGAGCATCGAGGTGGTGGTGGTCTTGCCGTGCGTGCCGGCCACGGCGATCGTGCGCCGGCCGACCATCACCGACGCCAGCGCCGCGGCCCGGGGCAGGATCGGGATCCCGGCGGCCAGGGCGGCGACGACCTCGGGGTTGTTCTCGCGAATGGCGGTCGAGACCACCACGGTGTCCGCCTCGGCGACGTGCTCGGCGGCGTGACCGACCCAGCAGGTCGCGCCGAGCGCGCGCAACGCGCCGAGCACCTTGCTGTCCTTGCCGTCCGAACCGGAGACCTCGATCCCACGAGCCGCCATGATCCTGGCGATCCCGGACATCCCGGCGCCGCCGATACCGACGAAGTGCACCCGGCCGAGCTTCTCGGCGGGCAGATGGGTGTCAGGTGCGGTGACGATCACGAGGCAGACCTCACCACATCGAGGATGATGTTGGCCAACCGGTCGTCGGCGTCGGTACGGATCACGCCGCGGGCAGCAGTGGACATGGCTGTCAGACGCGCCGGGTCGTGCAGAAGTTGCGGAACCGTCGCGCGCACCCACTCCGGGGTCACCGCGGCGTTGTCGACCACCAGACCGCCGCCCGCATCGACCACGGGCTTGGCGTTCAGCACCTGCTCACCGTTACCGTGCGGCAACGGAACGTAGATGGCAGGCAGGCCGACGCCGGAGACCTCGGTGACGGTGTTCGCGCCCGACCGGCAGACCACCAGGTCCGCAGCGGCGTAGGCCAGGTCCATCCGGTCGACGTAGGGCAGCACCTTGTACGGGTACCCATCTGTCTGCGCGACCTCGAGCGAGTTCTTCGGCCCGATCGCGTGCAGCACCTGGATGCCTGCCGCCTGCAGGTCCGCCGCGGCCCCCGCGAAGGCCTCGTTCAGCCGCTGGGCGCCTTGCGAGCCGCCGGTGACGAACAGGGTCGGCGCCTCCGGGTCGAGCCCGAAGAACTGCCGCGCCTCGGCCCGCAACGCGGCCCGGTCCAGGGTGGAGATCGCGCGGCGGATCGGCAGGCCGACGTACGAGGCGTGCGGGAGATCCGTGCCCGGGAAGGAGGTCGCGACGTGCTGGGTGCAGTAGCGGGCGGCGAACTTGTTCGCGATACCCGGCAGCGCGTTGCCCTCGTGCACGACGATGGGGGTCTTGCGGCGCCAGGCGGCGACGTACGCCGGCATCGACACGTAGCCGCCGAAGCCGACCAGCACGTCGGCCTTGGCCTCGTCGAGCACCTTGCGGGCCGCGCTCACCGAGCTGAGCATCTTGCCCGGTACGGCGAACAGCGCCGGCGTGGGTTTGCGTGGCAGCGGGACAGGCGGGATCAGCTCCAGCCGGTACCCCGCCTCCGGGACAACGCGGACCTCGAGTCCCCGTTCGGTGCCCAGCGCGATGATGTCGATGGTCGGGTCGATCCGGCGCAGGGCGTCGGCGGTAGCGATCAGGGGGGAAGTATGGCCGGCGGTACCACCACCGGCCAGGACGATACTCGGCACAGCTTTCAACGCTCCCGCGTGTTCTCACGGCCAGTACGGCCAGGTGTGCGCCACGAAGACATCCATCCGAGCCGAGGCCGCCGGATCTCCTTGAGGGCGGCCTGCGCGCCGGGTTCGGCCTTCGCGAAGGACAGCAGCATGCCGACCGCGATCAGCGACGGCAGCAGTGCGGACCCACCGTACGACAAAAGCGGGAGCGGGATACCCACGATGGGTAGCAGTCCGATCACCGCGCCCAGGTTGACCAGCGTCTGAGCCATCAGCCAGACCGTGATCCCAGCGGCCGCATAGCGGACGAACGGGTCCGTGTTCCGGGTCGCGATCCGGACGCCGACGTAGGCCAGCGTGAGGAACAGCGCGAGCACGGTCAGTGAACCGATCAGGCCCAGTTCCTCGCCGATCACGGCGAAGATGAAGTCGGTGTGGGCCTCGGGCAGGTTGCCCCACTTCTGCCGGCTGTTGCCGATACCGACACCCCACCAGCCACCGGTGGAGAGCGCGTAGAACGCGTGGTAGGCCTGCCAGCCGACGTTGCTCGGGTCCGCGAACGGGTCCATGAACTGGGTGACCCGCTGCATCCGGTAGCTCTCCTGGCCGACGAAGAACGCCGCGACCGCGCCGACCGCCAGCATCATCGCCACGAACAGCCTGGTCGGCGCACCGACCACCCAGATCATCCCGATCATCACGGCCATCAGCACCAGCGACGTCCCCAGGTCGCGCTGGCCGACGATCAGCGCGATCACCAGACCGCAGACCGGCACCATCGGGACCAGCAGGTGCTTCCACTGGGTGAGCAGCTTCTGCTTGCGGGCATAGAGATCCGCACACCACATCACCAGCGCGAGCTTCGCGAACTCACTCGGCTGCAACTGCAGCGGCCCGCCGAAGCTGACCCAGTTGGTGTTGCCGTTCACGTTCTTGCCCAGGCCAGGGATGTAGGTGAGGACGAGGAGGAACACCGACCCCAGCAGCGCGACGTACGCGAGCATCCGGAAGTGCCGCGGCGTCATCCGGGACGCGACGTAGGCCATCGGCAGACCGACGCCGACCCAGATCAGCTGGCGGTAGAAAATCGTGTAGCTGTTGCCGTTCGAGCGCAGCGACAGCACGCTCGAGGCCGACAGCACCATCAGCAGCCCGAGAACCAGCAGCAATCCGGTCGCGCCGAGCAGGATGTGGTACGACGTCAGCGGCCGGTCCAGCACGTCCTTGATCGCCGCCAGCCAGGGGCGTTCGGGCGCGCTCGGCTTCTTCTTCGGCTGATCCGTGATCGTCGTCATGCGATCACCTCCGGATCAGTTGTCGCCCAGCCGCAGTACGGCTTCGGCGAAGGCGTCTCCGCGGGCTCCATAGTTGGCGAACATGTCCCACGAGGCGCAGCCGGGCGCGAGCAGCACGGTGTCCCCCACCTGAGCCAGCTTCGTCGCCTCCCCCACCACGGTCTCCATGGCACCAGTGTCCGTTGCCTCCACGATGATCACCGGGACATCCGGCGCGTGTCGGGCAAGTGCTTCGGCGATCACGGCCTTGTCCTGGCCGAGCAGCACGACACCGCGCAACCGCTCCCTGGCCGCGGTGACGAGCTCGTCGAAGGTCGCTCCCTTCGCCTGCCCGCCGGCGATCCACACCACGTGCTCGTAGGCCAGCAGCGAGGCCTGGGCGGCATGCGGGTTGGTCGCCTTGGAGTCGTCCACATAGTTGATCCCGGCAACCTCACCGACGGACGCGATCCGGTGCGCGTCCGGCCGGAACACCCGCAGCCCTTCGCGCACCGCACTCGCCGGTACGCCGAACGACCGGGCCAGCGCGGCCGCCGCGAGCGCGTTGGCCACGTTGTGCGGTGCGGGTGGGGTGATGTCGGACAGAGCAGCGATCTCGAGTGCCGAGCTGGCACGCTGCTCGACGAAGGCGCGATCGACCAGCAGGTCGTCGACCAGGCCGACCATCGAGATGGCCGGCGTACCGAGGGTGAAGCCGATGGCGCGGCAGCCCTCGATCACGTCGGCGTCCACCACCAGCTGCTCGGTCGCCGGGTCGGCGACGTTGTAGATACAGGCGATCTGGCAGTTCTCGAAGATCTTGCCCTTGGCCAGCGCGTAGGCGTCCATCGAGCCGTGCCAGTCGACGTGGTCCGGCGCGATGTTCAGTACGGCGGCCGAGTGCGCCGACATCGAGTCGGTGAAGTGCAGCTGGTAGCTGGACAGTTCGACCGCGATCACGTCGTACGGCTCGGGGTCCATCACGACCTCCAGCAGCGGCAGCCCGACGTTGCCCGCGGCAACGGCACGGTGGCCGGCCGCGGTCAGCATCGAGGTCAGCATCTGGACCGTCGTGGTCTTGCCGTTGGTGCCGGTGACGCACAACCAGGGCGCCGCGTTGGCGGGATCACGCAGCCGCCAGGCGAGCTCTATCTCGCTCCAGACCGGGATCCCCCGCTCGACCGCGGCTGCGAGCAAAGGTGCGTGGGGCGGGATGCCCGGTGAGGTGACGACGATCTCGACGTCACCCGGAAGTTCCGCAGTACTGCCCGGGCCGAGCTTGATGGTGCCGCCCAGTGTCTCGAGGATCTGGGCCTTCTCGCGCAGCGCCTCGGTGTCCCGGTCGTCGAGCACGGTCACATGCTCGGCACCGGCTTGCAGGAGCGAGTCGGCACACGCATAACCCGCGGTACCGAAGCCCAGTACGACGAACCGCGTTGCCACCCAGCCGTCGTCGGTCCGTGTCGTGAGGCTCATTGCGCCACCCATTCCGCGTAGAACAGCCCGAGCCCGGTCGCGACGCACAGGCCGGAGATGATCCAGAACCGGATCACCACGTTGACCTGTTCCCAGCCGAGCATCTCGAAGTGGTGGTGCAGTGGCGCCATCCGGAACAAACGCTTGCCCTTGGTCAGCTTGAAGTAGCCGACCTGCAGGATCACCGAGGCGGTGATGATGACGAACAGGCCACCGAGCAGCAGCACCAGCAGTTCGGTCCGGGTCATCACCGCGAACCCGGCCAGCGCGCCACCCAGCGACAGCGAACCGGTGTCACCCATGAAGATCTTGGCCGGCGACGCGTTCCACCACAGGAAGCCGAACAGCGCGCCGGTCAGCGCGGCCGCGACCACGGCCAGGTCCAGTGGATCCCGGACCTCGTAGCACTTGATCCCCGGCGCGGTCAGGCAGCTCTGGTTGGACTGCCAGATGCAGATCAGCGTGTAGGCGCCGAAGACCATCATCGAGGCGCCGGTGGCCAGACCGTCCAGACCGTCGGCGAGGTTGACGCCGTTCGACATGCCCGCGATCAGCAGCAGGATCCAGATCACCACCAGCACCGGCACCAGGTGCAGCCAGGAGATGTCGCGGATGAACGAGATGAACGGCGAGGCCGGCGTCTGGCCGCGGGCGTCGGGGAACTGCAGCGCCAGGATCGCGAAGGCGACCGCGACCAGCGTCTGTCCGGCCAGCTTCGCCTTGCTGCGCAGGCCGAGGCTGCGCTGCCGGAAGATCTTGATGAAGTCGTCCAGGAAGCCGACCCCGCCCATCCCGGCGAACAGGAACAGCACCAGCAGGGCCGAGGCGCTCGGTGGCTTGCCGGTGAACAGCTTCGCCACGAAGTACCCGGCGATGGTGGCGACGATGAAGACGGTGCCGCCCATCGTCGGCGTACCGCGCTTGGTGTGGTGCGAGGTCGGGCCGTCGTCGCGGATCTCCTGGCCGTAACCGCGTTTGGCCAGCAGCTTGATCGCCTGCCGCGTGCCGAGCAGCGTGAGCGCCATCGACACGGCGCCCGCGAGCAGGATCTGGATCACTGCGAAGCCTCCTCGAGCAACGCGTCGGCCAGCCGTCTGAGGCCTGCCGCCTTCGACGACTTCACCAGCACCAGGTCTCCCGGCCGCAGTTCGGCGCGGAGCAGCTCCAGCGCGTCCTCGATGGTCGGCACGAACGCCGACTCGTTGCCCCACGATCCTTCCAGGGAGGCGCCCAGGTGGATCGGCCGGGCTCCCTCGCCCACCGCGACCAGGCGGTTGACGTCCAGCCGGACGGCCAGCCGGCCGATCCCGTCGTGCTCTTCGGTACTGCTGTCACCCAGCTCGAGCATCTCGCCGAGCACCGCCCAGGTGCGGGCGCCCCGGCTCCGGCCGATCGCGACCAGCGACTTGAGCGCGGCCCGGACCGAGTCGGGGTTGGCGTTGTAGGCGTCGTTGATGATCGTGACGTCGTCCGGCCGCCGGGTGAGCTCCATCCGCGCCTTGGACACCAGCGTCGCGGCGTTGAGCCCGTCGGCGATCTGGGCCGGCGTCAACCCGACAGCCTGTACTGCGGCCGCGGCGGCGAGCGCGTTCGCGACGTGGTGCTCGCCGATCAGCTGGAGCTGTACTGCGTGCTCCTCGCCGCCGAGCTGCAAGGTGAACCCGGCCCGGCCGAGCTCGTCGAGCTTGATCCCGCCGGCCTTGACGTCGGCATCCGGCGCCTGGCCCCAGGTGACCACGGTCTCCTTGGTCCGGCTCGCCATCGCGGCGACGCGTTCGTCGTCCGCGTTCAGGACCGCGGTACCGCCCGGCAGGACGGCCTCGATCATCTCGCCCTTCGCGGCGGCGATGGCGTCCCGGCTGCCGAACTCGCCGATGTGCGAGTAGCCGACGTTGAGCACCAGCCCGACCTTCGGCGGCGTGATCCGGCACAGATAGGTGATGTCACCGACGTGCCGGGCTCCCATCTCGGCGACCAGGTAGAGGGTCTGGAGATCCGCCTTCAGCGCGGTGAGCGGGTGGCCGAGCTCGTTGTTGAAGGAACCGACCGGCGCCACCGTCTCGCCGTACGGCTGGAGCAGCTGGGCGATCAGGTCCTTGGTGCTGGTCTTTCCCTGCGAACCGGTCAGGCCGATCACGGTCAGGTCGGGCAGTTGCGCGATGACGAACCGGGCCAGCTCGCCGAGCGCCTTCTGCGCGTCGGCGACGACGATGCACGGGCTGCCCTCGACCGGCCGGGTGGTGAGCGACGCGGTCGCACCCGCCGCGGTCGCCGCCGGGACGTACTCGTGCCCGTCCACGTGCTCGCCGACGAGGGCGACGAACAGCCCGCCCGCGACGACCTTGCGCGAGTCGATCTCGACGCCGGCGCCGACCACGGCCGACGGATCGACGCCGGCCAGCTCACCACCGACCGCCTCGGCGATCTGACCACAACTGACGGGGATCACAGGGTTGCCTCCGGGGTCGCCGCGAGCAGCTCGCGAACGGTTTGCCGGTCGTCGAACGGGTGGATCACGCCGCCGACGTCCTGGCCGGTCTCGTGGCCCTTGCCCAGCACCACCACGGTGTCGCCGGGTCCGGCCAGCTCGATCGCGGTGGCGATCGCCTGCCGGCGGTCGCCGACCTCTTGCAGGTTCACGCCGGGCACTGCGGCTCGCGCGCCCTCGATCGCCACCGCACGGATCGCTGCCGGGTCCTCGCTGCGTGGGTTGTCATCGGTGACGATCACCACGTCCGCGGCCCGGGCCGCCGCGGCGCCCATCGCGGGCCGCTTGCCGGGGTCGCGGTCGCCGCCACAGCCGACCACGGCGTACAGGCGGCCCTTGGTAGCGGTCCTCGCGGCGCGCAGGGCGAGCTCGACCGCGTCGGGCGTGTGCGCGTAGTCGACGATCACGCTCAGGCCGTCGGCCCTGGTGAAGGTCTCCATCCGGCCCGGTACGGCGGCGTTCTGCAGCCCGGCGGCGATCGCCTCGGCCGGTACGTCGATCTGCCGCAGCATCGCGGTCGCCAGCAGGGCGTTGGCGACGTTGAAGTCACCCGGCAGCCCGATCTCGACGGTCAGCGTCTCGCCCGGCCCCTGGATATCGATCACTGTCGTGCCGTGTTCCGACTGGTGCGTCCCAGCAACAGTCCAGTCGGCCTCGCGCGTGGTCGAGACGGTCACCAGCGGTACGACGGTCTGCGCGGCGAGGCGGCGGCCGTACTCGTCGTCGATGTTCACCACGGCCAGGTCGCAGCGCTCCGGGGTGAACAGCGACGCCTTCGCGGCGAAGTACTCCTCGAACGTCTTGTGGAAGTCGAGGTGGTCCTGGGTCAGGTTGGTGAACCCGGCTACCGCGAACCGGGCCCCGTCCACCCGGCCCATCGCCAGCGCGTGGCTGGACACCTCCATCGCGCACCACCCGACGGCGCGCTCGCGCATCACCGCGAACAGGGCCTGCAGGTCGGTGGCCTCCGGCGTGGTCCGGGCGCTCTTGACCGCCTCGGTGCCGATCCGGGTCTCGATCGTGCCGATCAGGGCGGACTGGCCGAGCGTGCGCAGTACGGCGTCGAGCAGGTAGCTGGTCGTCGTCTTGCCGTTGGTGCCGGTGACGCCCAGCAGCCGCAGCCCACTGGTCGGCTCGCCGTAGATCCGGCTGGCGACCGCACCGAGCACGTCGCGCGGCTTGGCGACCACCAGCACAGGCAGGCCGGTGGCTCGAGCCCGCTCCGCACCGTCGGGATCGGTCAGTACTGCGACCGCGCCGGCTGCCGCGGCGTTCGCGGCGAAGGCGGCTCCGTGGGTCAGCGCACCCGGCAGGGCGGCGTACAGATCGCCGGGGAGGATCGACCGGGAATCGAGTGACACGCCGGTCACGGAGACGTCGGCGAGCTCCGTCGGGGCCTCGGCTCCGGCGGTCTGGGCTCCGGCGGTCTGGGCGAGGTCGGCGAGGCCGACCGGCACGGTCCGTTGCGGCCTGATCGCGGCAACGGCTCCGCCTGCGGCGGTTGGGGTGGACACGGGCCCAGAGGCTACCGCTCCGGGCCCGGTGACACCTACCTGACCCGGCGTCACCAGGTCAGCGGGGTGTGCGGTGGCTTCGCGCCGGTCGGCGGAACTGCGTACTTCTGCAGCGCGAAACTCATCACGTCGCGGAACACCGGGCCTCCCTGCATGCCACCACCCCGTCCGTTGTCCGGGTTGTGGAGTACGACGTACGTCACGAAGCGCGGGTTGTCGGCCGGAGCGAATCCGGCAAAAGAAGTCGCCCACTTGCAGTACTTGACGCCGCACGACGGGTCCGTCTGCTGCGCCGTCCCGGTCTTACCGGCCACCCGGTAGCCGGCGATCGCGGCCTGGAGTGCGGTACCCCCGGGCGAGGTCACCGACTCCATCATCGTCGTGACCGTCTTGGCGGCTTCCTCGCTCACCACCCGGTGCGGCGGCGTGGCCGCCGGACTCGGGATCTCGTGGCCGTCGGCATCGAGGTAGTTCCTGACCAGCTTCGGCGGCACGTAGACGCCGCCGTTGGCGACCGCGTTCACCGCAGCGGTCATCTGGACCGCGTTCGCGCCCAGGCCCTGACCGAAGGAGACGGTCGCCTTGGTCAGCTCGTCCCACTCGTCACCCGGCGGCATCAGGCCGCGGGTCTCGCCGGGGAACTTCAGCCCGGTCGGCTCACCGAAGCCGAAGTCCTTCAGGTAGTGGACGAACTGCGCGGTCGGCATCTCGCGGGCGGCCAGAATGGTGCCGACGTTGGACGACTTCGCGATCACCCCGGAGATGGTCAGCTTCTCGTTGCCGTGCGGGTAGTGGTCCTTGATCCTGTGCCGCTCGACCATGAGGGTGCCGGGCACGTCGAGCTTGGTGTCGAGCTTGATCACCCCGGCGTCGGCGAGGGCGGCCATCGTGACGACCTTCTGCACGCTGCCCGGCTCGTAGACGCGGTCCAGCGCGGGATTCTTCATCGCCCCCGGCGACAGCGCCTTGTCCGGGTCGTACGACGGATAGTTGGCCATCGCCAGGATCTCGCCGGACTTCACGTCCATCGTGACCACCGTGCCGGACTCGGCCTTCCACTCCGTGACCGCATCCTGGATCCGCTGCTCCGCGACCCACTGCAGGTCGGAGTCCAGGGTGAGCTGCACACCGACCCCGGGCTTGGGCTCCTGGACGGTGTGGTCGGCGTTCGGGATCTTGTTGCCCTTGGCATCGACTTCGTACATCGCCTTGCCGTCGGTGCCGGACAGCTTGTCGTTCAGCCCGTACTCGAGACCGGCCAGGCCTTTGCCGTCCTTGCCCACCGCACCGACCACGCCGGCCGCCACGGTGCCGAGCGGATGGCTGCGGATCGGGTCCGACTCGGTGAACAGGCCGGCCAGCAGCGGCGCCTTGGCGTCCTTCGGCTTGCCCTTGTTCTGCGCGTTGATCACGACGTTCTGCCGCTTGATCTCCGCCTCGATCTCGTTCCAGGTCGGCGGGCTCACCTTGTTCGCGAGCAGCACGTAACGCTTCTTCAGCGTCAGGTCGGCGTAGAGCTTGGGGTACGTCGTACCGGGCAGCTTGGCGGCCAGGATGGTGGCCAGCTGGGCCGCGACGGGGCCGGTCTGCATCGGGTCGGCGGTGATCGCCACCGCTTCCTCCGACGCCGCCAGCGGGACGCCGGTCCGGTCCACGATGTCGCCGCGTGGGGCGTGCAGCTCGAACGGCTTGGTGTTCTCCTTCGTCGCGGCGAGCGCGTAGGAGTCCGGGTCGACGCCCTGCAGCAGGATCAGCCGGCCGGCGAACAGCGACAGCACGAAGGCCATCACGCCGAACGTCAGCCGCAACCGCAGGGTCGGGCGGCCCAACTTCAGCGTGCGTGGCGGCTTCTTGACCTTCGGCTTGCGCGGTGGGCGCCGGTTCAGCGGCGGGCGCTTCCTCGGCCCGCTGCCGCTGCTGCTGCGCTTGCGTGGCGGCTCTCCACTCCGGCGGGGTGCTCCGCTGGCAGCCTTCACAGGGCGCGCGGCAGCAGCCTTCTTCGCAGAACGGCGCGGTGCGTCGGCCGCAGCCTTCGCGGTACGCCGGGGCGCGTCTGCCCGCTTTGACCGCGCTGCATCCGCGGCAGCCTTCCGTGGGCGGCCTGCAGCCTTGCGCGGCTCTCCATTGCGGCGTGCAGACTTGCTGGGCTCGCCATTGCGGCTTGCTGCCTTGCGGGGTTCTCCGGCGCGGCTTGCGGACTTGCGAGGCTCTCCCGTGGCCTTGCGAGTCCCACCGACCGGCTTGCGTCCTTCTTTGTCGGGCGGCGGACCTGCCCGGCCGGAGCGCGGAGTACTGGAGCGGGTGCTGTCAGTAGCGGACGGGCGGCGCGGCGGGGTGGCACGGCGCGGGTTGTCCCGGCCGGGGTCACCGCCACGCTTCCGTGGCGGTTCGCTGCCCCGTCGCTCCGTCATCCGATCATCCCCCGGTCGTTGTGGTTGCCCCAGTCACAGGCTTGTTGGTCGCGGGCTTGTTGGTGGCCGGCTTGTTAGTCGCCGGCTTGTTGGTCGCCGGCTTGTTAGTCGCCGGCTTGTTGGTGGCGGGCGTGTTGGTGGCCGGCTTGTTGGTCGTCACCGGTGGCTTGGTGGTGGCGGCCGGTGGCTTGACGACCGGCTTGGGCTTCACCGCCTTGCCCTCGGCCGGTACGCCGAGCACCTTGCCGTCGGACAGCTGCAGGAACACCGGGTTCGGGTTCGGCACCATGCCCATCTTCTTCGCGCGGTCCGACAGGTTCTGCGGCGACTCCAGCGTGCGAACCTGCCGCTCCAGCTGCTCCTGCTGGTCGCGCAGCTGATCCGCCTGCGTGTTGAGGCTGGTCACCTGGAACGTGCCGCGCTGCAGCTCGGTGTTGAGCAGCAGCAGGCCGACCAGGCCGGCCGCCAGCAACGCCACCACGAACAGCACGAACGGCATCCGCGGCGGCCGGAACGGCGCTCCGTAGACGACCCGGAGCTTCGGCTCCGGCCTGGACGCCGGCGCGGGGGTGACCCGTGCCTTCGACGGGCTGAACACTGTGCTCATCAGGCCACCAACCCCTTCTCGCGAACGCGCTCTGCCGCGCGGACCCGGGCCGAGGCGGCCCGTGGGTTCTGCGCGACCTCTTCATCGGTCGGTTTCTCGGCTCCTCGCGTGAGCAGCTTCAGATACGGTTCATGACCCGCCGGGATCACCGGCAGGTCGTCCGGTACGTCGCTCTTGGCCGCGGCCGCGAGCGTTTGCTTGGCGATCCGGTCCTCGAGCGATTGGTAGCTCATCACCACGATCCGGCCGTGCAGCGCGAGCGCCGCGACCGCCGCGGGCAGGGCGCGCCGCAGTACCTCCAGCTCGCCGTTGACCTCGATGCGCAGTGCCTGGAAGGTCCGCTTGGCCGGGTGTCCCCCGGTCCGCCTGGCCGCCTGCGGGATCGCGTCGCGGACCAGCTCGGACAGCCGGGCACTGTTGGTGAACGGCTCGGTCTCGCGGGCCTTGACGATCCGGTCCGCGATCCGGCGGGAGAACTTCTCCTCGCCGTACTGGAACAGGATCCGGGCCAGGTCGGCCGCGCTGTAGGTGTTGAGGATGTCCGCCGCCGTGGTCGGCGCGGTGCTGTCCATCCGCATGTCCAGCGGCGCGTCCTGCGAGTAGGCGAAGCCACGGTCGGCCTCGTCCAGCTGCATCGAGGAGACGCCGAGGTCGAACAGGATGCCGTCGATCGCGGGGACGCCGAGATCGGCGAGCACGCGCGGCAGCTCGTCGTACACGGCGTGCACCAGCGTGGTGCGCTCGGCGTACGGGGCCAGTCGCGCGCCGGTGAGCCGCAGGGCCTCAGGGTCGCGGTCGAGCCCGATCAGGCGGAGCTCGGGGAATCGCTGCAGGAAAGCTTCGGAGTGGCCGCCCAGGCCGAGGGTGGCGTCGACGAGGACGGCACCGCTGTGCTGGAGAGCCGGGGCGAGCAGGGCGATGACGCGATCGAGCATCACCGGGACGTGGCGTCCCTCCGCTCCGCGCTCGGCACCGTCCATCTCGACCCTTCCATCGCCGCGGGAGCGACCCTGCCCCCGCGGGTTCTCTGTGAACTGCGTCTGCTGTTCTGGTCCTGCCGGGGCGGTGGTGTCGGGTGGGCCGAGCCGCTGCGGGTCCCCCAGGTGGAGGAAGGTGGAGCGAGTTCGTCCGGTCAGATCGCGGGTACGCCTTCCGGGGAAGTAGCTGTCGTCTTGGCGCCGGGGAAGTGACGCCAACACGCGAGCTCGGAAGTCGGACCCGTGATCTCACCGGACGTCCGGCGCCATCGCGGGCTGCTCAGAAGATGCCGGGCAGTACCTCCTCGGACAGGTCGGCGAATGCCTGCTCCTGCTCCGCGGAGTACCTGTTCCAGTTCTCCGTGTTCCAGATCTCCACCCTGTTCATCGCCCCGATGACGACACAGTCGCGATCCAGTCCTGCGTAATCGCGCAGCATCGGCGGGATGGTGACCCGGCCCTGCTTGTCCGGCACCTCGTTCGAGGCGCCGGCGAACAGCATCCGCAGGTAGTCCCGGGCACCTTTGTTGGTGATCGGGGCCTGCTTCAACTGCTCGGTCAGTTGTACGAACTCAGCTTCGGGCCACACGGACAGCGACCGCTCCTGCCCACGCGTGATCACCAGACCGTCAGCCAGTTCGTCGCGGAACTTCGCCGGCAGGAACAGCCGTCCTTTGTCGTCGAGCTTGGGGAAGTGAGTTCCGAGGAACATCGCTCCACCTCCCCGTTGCGGACTCTCCGTCTCAGGTCGAGCTTGTTGTCCACCATTTCAGTACCACTGCGCTCCACCTTACTCCACTTTGCCCCACCGTCAACCAGATTCGCCCCGTTTCGCTCCCCCGTACGCTGGAGGTCACGAACCGGCAACAACGGGTGAGGGGCTTTTTGATGAACGCCGAAACGCCTGGTAACGAAAAGCGCGTAGATCTAGGCCCGACCCCCGCGCCGGGTCAGAATGAGTCGGCCATCAACCAATGGGGAGGACTCAGGGTGAGCACCACCGCGACCAGCTCGGCCATGGATTTCGACGAGCTGACGGAGGTGGCGGGACGGGTCCGCCGAGCCATCGAGACTGTGATCGAGGGCAAACCCGATGTCGTCGAAGTAGCCGTCACCGTGCTGCTCGCCGAAGGACACCTGCTGATCGAGGACGTGCCGGGCGTCGGCAAGACGATGCTGGCCAAGGCGCTGGCGAAGTCGATCGACTGCACCGTGCGCCGGATCCAGTTCACGCCAGACCTGCTGCCGTCGGACATCACCGGCGTGTCGGTGTTCAACCAGGAGGTCCGCGACTTCGAGTTCAAGCCCGGCGCGGTGTTCGCGAACATCGTCGTCGGTGACGAGATCAACCGCGCCTCGCCGAAGACGCAGGCCGCGCTGCTGGAGTCGATGGAGGAGCGCCAGGTCACCGTCGACACCACGACGTACCAGCTCGAGGCGCCGTTCATGGTGATCGCGACGCAGAACCCGATCGAGATGGAGGGCACCTATCCCCTCCCCGAGGCGCAGCGCGACCGCTTCATGGCCCGGCTGTCGATGGGCTACCCGGAGCCGGCCGCCGAGCTGCGGATGCTGGACGGGCACGCGGCCGCCGAGCCACTGGCGAACCTGCAGCCGGTCACCGACGGGCAGCAGATCCTCCGGCTGGTGAAGACGGTGCATTCGGTGCACGTGTCGGAGTCAGTCAAGGAGTACGCCGTCGCGCTGGTCGGTGCGACCAGACGGTCGCAGGAGCTGCGGCTGGGTGCGAGCCCTCGCGCCACGCTGCACCTGGTCCGGGCTGCCCGGGCCGCTGCCGCGCTGGACTCGCGCGAGTTCGTCCTGCCGGACGACCTCCAGGAGCTCGCAGTGCCAGTCCTCGCTCACCGGGTACTGCCTGCCGCCGAAGCTCACCTCGGTGGGCGTGGTGCGGCCGACATCATCTCCGGGCTCGTGGCCTCCGTGCCGCTGCCCCGTGCTCGTCGGGACTGAGACATGCGGCAGGCACTGCGCGGACTGACCACCCGAGGGCGGGCGTTCGTCGCAGCCGGGATCACTGCTTCTCTGTGTGCGCTACTGCTCGGCCAGAAGGACCTGCTGCGGGTCGGCATCCTGCTGGTGGCCTTGCCGCTCGTGGCAGCACTTGTCGTCGGCCGGACCCGACTGCGCCTGCAGGTACGGCGCACTCTGGCTCCGGACCAGGTCCCGGTCGGGACTCCGTCGACGGTGGAGCTGACGCTGTCCAACCAGGGCCGGATGCCGGCCGGACTGCTGTTGCTCGAAGACCGCATTCCTTATGTCTTGGGACACCGGCCGCGTTTCGTGGTCGACCGGGTCAGCCCGAACTGGAAGCGGACCGTCACCTACCCGGTGAAGTCCGACGTCCGGGGGTTGTTCCAGGTCGGGCCGCTGATGCTCACGGTGGCGGACCCGTTCGGGCTGGTCGAGACGAGCAGGACGTTCACCCGCAGTCAGCACTTGCTGGTGACGCCACGCGTTTACCAGCTGCCCGAAGTACGGCTTGGTGCTGATCGCGCGGGTTCCGGGGAGAACCGGCCGCGGGCGATCGCGTCTGCGGGTGAAGAGGACGCGACTGTTCGCGAGTACCGCGACGGCGACGACCTGCGCCGGGTGCACTGGCGGTCGACCGCGCGGCGCGGCTCGCTGATGGTGCGGCGGGAGGAGCAGCCCTGGCAGAGCCGGTGCGCCATCTTCCTGGATGCCCGCACCACTTCGCACCACGGCCATGGTCCGTCGTCGAGCCTGGAGTGGGCGGTGAGCGCGGCCGCCTCGGTCGGCACCGACCGGATCCGCCGGGGCTACGTCACGACCCTGCTGGGCGGCCCGACCACCTTGTCTGCGATCGCCCACCGCAGCTCGACGGCTGTTCACCAGCCGCTCAGTGCTCAGCAGTTGCTGACCGAGTGCGCCACGGTGGAGGAGCACAAGTACGCCGAGATCGGCCCGCTGCTCACGGTCGACCGGCACATCCAGGAGCCGAGCCTGGTGGTCGCGATCCTCGGCGCGTGCAGTACTGACGACATCACCGCCCTGAACCGCTGGCGGACCAGCCAGGCGACCGGGGTGGCGCTCTTGCTCGATGGGGCAAGCTGGTCTGTAGGCGCGGAGGGCACTGAAAAGGCTGCCCGCCTCACCACCGCCACAGACGCCACCGAAAACCAACTACGCCGCAACGGCTGGCGAGTAGCCAGAGTCCACCGCGGAGACCATCTCCCCACCGTGTGGTCCACCCTCGGACTGAGAAGCGGAAGGATCGCATGACAGTGCTATTGGCCTCGCCTCCGGCTCGGCGGGTCATGGGGCTTAACTCCCGGTCTTCCCTCGTCACTCCGGTCGCTTCGCTCCCTCCGCTCCTCAGTCCAGACCGGGAGGCCCCATGACCGGCCACGTCAGAATCTCGATCGCCGCGTGGGTGGCGACGGTGCTTGGTGCGTTGGTGCTTACGCCGGTCTTCTCTGGGCCCTTCCTGTTCATCAGTGCCTTCCTCTGTGGAGCCGTGACGGGGGTCGGGATCCTGCTGCAGAACTGGCGCGCGCCGCGGCTCGTAGTACCGGTCGTGCAGCTCCTGGTGCTGGTCGAGCTCATCTCGCTGTTCTTCCTGCGTGACACCTTGCGGTTCGGCATCGTGCCGTGGCGGGAGACCGCGCTCGCGTTCAACGGCCAGATGGTCGACGCGATGGACTCCATCAACCGCTACAGCGCGCCGCTGCCGCCGGAGTCGCACCTGTTGCTGTTCGCGGCCTCGGTGATCTCGGCTGCGGGGTTGCTGATCCACCTGGTCGCAGTACAGATCAGGCAGGCTGCCTGGGCCGGTCTGCTGCTCCTGACCATGTACACGGTGCCTGCCGCGACTGTGCACGGTGGACTGCCGGCTCTGCTCTTCGTGCCGCCGGCCGTCGGCTACATCGTGCTGCTGTCAGCCGAGGGGCGCACCAGACTCAGCCGTTGGGGCCGCCGCATCTCCGGCGTCTCGCACCTCGACGCTGCCGAGCCCATCGAGGCATCTGCGCTAGGACAGGCCGGACGACGGATCGGTCTGAGCGTGGTCGCACTGGCCGCGCTCCTGCCTGCTCTGATCCCCTCGCTACCTGAAGGCGTCATCGGCAACGGCCTGGCCGGCGGTGGCAGCGGTTCGGGCGCCGGCGCCGTCATCTCGGCGGGCAGCCCGATGCTGGACATGGGCAAGAACCTGAAGCGGGGCGACAACGTCACCGCGCTGACCTACACCGGCGGCCCCACCGGCGGGGTCTACCTGCGCCTGACCGCACTGGATCTCTTCGACGGCAACACCTGGCAGATGTCCCCCAGGACCGAGGGCCAGAAGATCGGCGACGGCGCACTGAGCGGGCCGCCCGGCTACACGGGCGACCTCAGCAAGCTGCCACAGCACAAGCTCAAGATCGAGGTCAGCCGCAACTTCCGCTCGCCGTACGCGCCGGTGCCGTACCCGGTGCGCTCGATCTCTCTGAAGAAGAACTGGCGCTACGACGCGAGCACGCTGGACATCGTCTCCACGAACGGCCAGACCGTCGGCGGCCAGGACTACAACCTGTCCTGGTACGACCTGCAGCCGACCGCGCAGGAGCTGAACGACAGCGTCAGTGGCGGCGAGCCCGACCAGGTCACCAGCCAGCTCCCCCGGCGCCTCGACGAACGGATCGTCAGGTTGGCCCAGCAGATCACCGCCGACGCGAAGGGCAACCGCTACCAGCAGGCAGCCATGCTGCAGAACTGGTTCCGGTCCGGCGAGTTCACCTACAGCACCGAGACGGACAGCGAGAGCGGCATGCGCGCGCTGTCCGACTTCCTGCTCGAGAGCAAGACCGGGTACTGCGAACAGTTCGCGACCGGCATGGCCCTGATGGCCCGCATTCTCCACATCCCGTCACGGGTCGGCATCGGCTTCCTCCCCGGCCAGCCGGTCAAGGACAACGAGCACGTCGTGAAGATGCACGACATGCACGCCTGGCCCGAGCTGTACTTCGAAGGCTCCGGCTGGGTCCGCTTCGAGCCGACCCCGTCGGCCCGGGTCGCGAGTACGCCGAACTGGACCAACCCGCTCAACGTCAGCCCGACCAGCCCGACCACCGCGCCGACCACGGCACCCACGACACCTGGCGCGACCATCGAGACCGAGGCCCCGAAGCCGAACCAGGGCCGCAACCTCCCCGACGACACCGGCTTCGCAGCGACCAGCGGCGGGAACTGGTTCACCAACGGCGGTGGCAAGATCATCGGCTTGACGCTGGCCGCGATCTTGCTGCTCTGCGTTCCCTGGCTGATCAGAGTCCTCACCAGGCGCCGCCGGTTCAGCCGGCCGCCCAGCCGCCTCGGCGTCGAAGGACTGTGGGCAGAAGTCCGAGACACGACCCGCGACCTCGGCCTGGAGTGGTCGGAGATCTCCACTCCGCGCCAACTCGGCGACTGGCTCGTCACGAAGGTGCCGGCCGAAACCCAGCCCGCCGCGCTGCGCCTGGCTCGCGGAGTCGAAGCCATCCGGTACGCCGGCAAGGACGACACCTTCCCAGATCTCCGCGCTGATGCCGAGGCGGTTCGCAAGGCACTGTGGGCCGATGCCCGCTTCATCCGTCGCTGGCGGGCACGGATGCTGCCGCCATCGTGGCGCTGGTACCTCAACCGAGGTAGCTCCGAGGCCTCCGACCTCCTGGACGAGTTCGACCTCCTCCTGGCCCGCCTCCGCACAGCCGTCCTCCCGCGACGAGCAGGCCGGCACGCCAGCTAGGCACCGCACACAGCAAATCGGCTGGAGGCACTGGCCTCCAGCCGATTTGCTTTGCTGATCTACAACCACGCTGCATCCGGCAACAGCGGCGCGTGCCTGCTGCTGTTCGCCAGCCCAGGGCCAGTAGCTTCAGAGCCCGCTGCCGCAGGGCCCGCGCCTTCCTGAACCCGCGCATTCCTGAACCGCCCGTCTGCGTCTGCCGTCATCCGCGGGTCAGCCGACAGCGGCGGCCCGGCGGCGCTTCGTAGTACAGGGCAATGCAGAACCACACCCGGCGCAGCGCGCGGGTGTGGTTCGTAGTACTGAGATCAGGCGCTCAGAGGTCTTCGTCGCGTCGACGGCGCCAGCGGTCTTCCATCCGCTCCATGAAGCTACCGGACGAGTCGTGCCTGGTCCGGTGCCGCTTGGACTGCGGCGGCGGAGGCGGCGGTAGGTCGTCGCCGTCGCTCGCGTTGCTGATCCGCTTCATGCTCAGCGCAGCGATGTACAGGCAGGCGACCATCACGACGAAGCCGATCACTCCGATGATGGTGTTGGGGATGATCGCGCCGGTCATCAGTATCGCGATGCCCAGCACAAATCCAACGCCGGCAAGAACTGCCCGGCGCTTGTAGTACAAGCGCACATTGGTCCCTCGCATGGCGGAAACAAACTTCGGGTCTTCCGCAGCGAGGGCGCGTTCGAGCTGCTCGAACTGGCGCTGCTCTTCTTCCGAGAGGGGCACCGTCGATCCCTCCATGGTGAGCGCGATCTCGATAGGCCGAGTCCAGTCTAGGCCGACCATGCGGTCCACGAAACCCTGACCGCCTGTCCCGCGCGTCACGGTCCCACAACTCCACCCCGTATCCACCCCTTCACCCCTCATTTCCCCCGCCCCCTAACCCACCCCACCCACCCCCACCACACCCAGTAACCACCCACCCCTCACCCCGGCCCCACCCCCAGATCTCCCGCCACCCCGCCTCACCCCACCTCCGCACCCGCCCAGCACCTCAGTCACCCGGCAGCCGTCCCACACAAGTCCTCCCGCAAACCTCCCACCCGACACCTCACCCCCACCCGCAGCCGTCCCGCTCGAGCCCCCGCAGCCCCCTGTCCCCACCATCCGTCCCACCCCCGATCTCCCCACTCGCCGACCTCCCACCCGGCGCCTCACTCACCCCCACAGCCGTCCCCACTTAAGCCCTCGCACAGACCTCCTAGCCCCGCCTCCCGTCCCCGCCAGCCACCCGAGCCGCGCAGCCCTCTCCGCAGACCTCCGCCTCACGCCGTCCAGCTCACCCCGTAGCCACGGCCGGGGAACCCGCCCGTGGCTCTCATCCTGGCTCCGCAGCCGTCCCCGCTCGAGCCCTGCCCCAGACCCCTCGCCCCCAGCCCTGCAGCCACCCAGCCCGCACAGCCCGAGGCGCGCGAGCTGCGCACGAGGCGCGGGCAGGCGGGCAGCCGGTCAGCGAGCGAGCGGGCGAGCGGGCGAGCGGGCGAGCGGGCGAGCGGGCGAGCGGGCGAGGCTATTCGCCGACAGCAGGCCGCCTGCAACGCCATGCCACAGCGCACCGAGTTGGCTTCGCGAGTTTGGCAGGTTGTCGCCGACGTAGTCACCCTCGCAGGCGTGCAGCAATGCGTCGTGGATGCCGCTCTGACACGGCCTCTCGTCTGGCGCCTGGCCTGCGCCCTGCCTCACCCGCATCCGCGGGTCGAGAGAGTGCCCGGGCACGGCTGGATGCGAAGCGCCGTGGGCAGCTGGTCGCCGGGCGGTTGACTGGCTCTCGGCGACTTCGTATGACTGCGGAGGACGCCTCGACGGCGCGGAACGCGGCGTCGTACTGGAGGGCTAGCGGGTGGCGAGGATGTGGAGTTGAGGGGCTAGCGCTCGGAAGGCTGGGTGTTGGCTGGCGGCTCGTTCTAGTTCGGCCAGGGCTTCGGGGGCGCCCGGTTCGGAGTCCACGAAGGCGGCCGGCACCAGGTCTGCGAAGGTGCGGACGCCGTGCACCGTGTGCACCATGAAGCCCGCCTCGGCGAGTTGCGCGATGATTCCCGCCTCGTCGAACCGGCGCGGCATCGGATCACTCGGACCCCACCGACCGTCCGGATCCTGAAGCGCGACCCGCGCCTCGGCGAGGTGACCGGCCAGCGCCCGCGCCAGCACCACGGCGTTGCGCTGGGCAACCAACAGGCTCAGCACGCCGCCTTCCCGTAGTACCGATCCCATTGCATGCAACGCCTGCACCGGATCGTCGACGACCTCTAGCACGCCGTGGCAGAGAACAGCGTCGGCGCTCGACTCTCCCGCAACCTGCGAGAGCTCGGCCGCATCGCCCTGCACCCCACGGACGAGCTTGCTCACACCCTCGTCAGCGGCTCGCCGCTCAAGCGACGCGAGCGCGTCGGCGCTGGGGTCGACCACGGTGACGCGGTGTCCCTCAACCGCCAGCGGTACAGCAAAACCGCCGGTACCACCGCCGAGGTCGACGATGTCCAGACCTGCCCCGGGATCGATACGCGCCCTGCCCGCAAGTGCCACTCGCAGAGCCTCGGCGACCAGCGCCGTTCGCACCGAGCGCCGACGTCGGTCGACCATCCTGAAGCCCTCCTCGACTACGACACCATCCGAGCCACACCCTACTTGCCGGGCGCCCGCCCACCTCACCACCACTGCCGTTCAGCGACGGCGCGACAGTTGCCTACCGAGACGGTCGATGGCCACCTCTGCCTCGTCGAGCATGAGATCAGCCGTTTCCGCGGAGCGCTCAGCCACCGCACCGACGAACATCGCATTGCTCACAGCAGTAGCCCAAGCCTGCCCAGTCGCCAACTGCCAGGCATCCATCGCAGTACCGCTCGCTGACGCCCAAGCCTCCCCGTACGCCGCCACGCCAGCCGGCCCCGCAGCCAACATCACGTCGAGCATGGCGGGCCCGACACGAGCACTCCCCCAGTCGATCAACCGCACCGACCCGCCGGAAGCCGCCTCTGGAGCTGACGCGATGACGTTGTCCCCATGCACATCACCGTGGAGAAGCGTTGCGGGGAGGACTTCCAGGCCGGCGCGCAGCCGCTCGTCATCGGCGAATCGGGCGAGCAACTCAAGCGCACGATCCTGCACCGGATGAGGCGCCTCCCGAGCAGCATGGCGAATGCCGCTCGGCGCAAACCCCGTGAAGGTCATCCGAAGGAACTCATCGTCAACTCGGGGAAGCTGTCCCGGAAGCTCGTCAACGCGCCCAAGATGCCGCAGATGAAGGCGGGCGAGCGCGGCGTACACAACTGCCGGCGGCTCAACAGTCCACCCAATCGGCTCACCAGGCTCGAACGGTACGACGATCCAGTGCCCGTCATCGTCCACGCCCGAGTCGATCAGCCGAGGAAAGACCGGATCCACAACACCCAAACACTCCAGCGCCGCCACCTCGCCCGGCGTAGCCCGCTTGGCAACCACGTCGAACTCGTCAATCCCAGCAGCCCCCGCCACCCTGTACCGCACACAAACCCGCTCCACTACCGGCGCCGTCCGCCCACCCTCCAACGGCACCCGCTCCCCCGCCCCAACCAAATCCCCATCCCGCCCCACCCACCGCCAAATCCCCACACCCCGAATCGGCACACCCCCAGTCACCCACCCGACCCTAAGCCCGCCCAACCCCGAACACCCGATTTCTGCCCGTCCACTTCGAACCACGCACGGCCAGACCAACCCCCATGACCAGACGAAAGCGCTGACATCCAAGAACCTCCAGCCGAGCACGCCCCAGAGCCGCCGAACGCAGGCGGCGGGCTGCGCCGGCCAACAAGTCCACGCACAAGCAGGTGGAGCAGAAGCAGGTGATGCCCTGCCCGTCGACCTGCGGAACCAAACGGCCAGCAGGTGATGGGCACCGCTCAGAGGAGCTCGCCGAGGCGAGCGGGTGACGGGCGAGGGCGAGGGCGAGCGGGCGAGGGCGAGCAGATGAGCCCTGCTTGTCGGCCCGCCGAACCCGACCACCACCCAGGCCAGCAATTGAAGGGGACGGCTCGGAGGAGGTTGCCGACGGCGAGCAGGCGAGGGCGGGCGGCAGGCCGCCGGACGAGCGGCGGGCAACGGCATGCGGGCGAGCGAGCGCGGCAGCGGGCGAGCGGGCGAGCCGCGGGTTCGCGGCGTGGACCGGATCGGACTCGCGGGAGCGCGGCGTGGACCGGATGAGGGGCTCGTGGGTTCGGGGTGGGGGGATGGGCAAGCGCCCGCAGGACGGGGGGCCTGCGGGCGCTGCGTTTGGGGGGATGTGGGCGGGTTAGCTGGCCTGCATCCAGGGTTGGGCTAGGACTGATTGGGGGTCGGATGCTGCGGGGAGTACGGGCTGGGTGGTGAGGTTGAGGCTGGACTCGACTAGTTCGTAGAAGGTCTCGGCGGCGCGGATCAGGTCGTCGGCCTCGCGGACTGTGACGGCTCGCTCCAGGCCCGCTTCCGCGGCAGCGCGTTGGGCTGCGCCGGCTGCGAAGAAGGAGGCCCACTCACCGAACTCGGGCGCCACCTCGGACAGCAACACCCAGGCGTTGCGCTGGACGCGGCGACGAGGGCCGGAGCGCACCGGGCGGGCGCGGACGGCGAGCACCGCCGCGGCAACCCGGAGCGCGGCCACGTGGGCGCTCGAGTACCGGATCAGGTGGTCGTCCGCCTCGCGGGCCTCGGCGAGCGCAGTACGGGCCCGGGAAAGATCGCGGCTGGCCGATCCCGCGGCCGCCGGTGAAACCGGTGAAACTGTCATCGGTCCGTCACCCTCTCGAGTTGCCAACGTCCGGAGTCCGGGTCGTGCGCGAGATCGAACATCTCCCGCCGGCCATGCCGGCCGCACCCTGCCTCCACGCGGTAGACCGCCCGTTGCGGCCCCCAATCCGCGTCCAACACACCAACGGCCGCGGATGATCCCGCGACGGCGGTCGCGGCCGCGGCTCCGACACCGGAGCCGATGACGCCGCGCTCCCACCAGGCCGCCGTCTCCACCCACTGGGCCTCGATCGAACAGACCATCCACAGCCGTCCACGCCACAGGAACTGCTCTGGAGCCTCGATGCCGTCCACGACGCCTGAACGCACCTCAACGGCTTCGTCGAACTCCCACATGCTGCATCGCCTCCTGTGCGCGAACTTCTTCCCCTGGTCAGCGGCCCGGTGGGTGGACGCGAGGTGGGGGTCGAGGTCCACCTCGGCGCCCGGCCCACCGGGACCACCGGTTTCCGATGCGGCCGCAACTCCGCACCGGAGTCCTTCAGCTGCTCCGATCACCCCCGGCCGGCCTCCCGACGAGTCCGGCACTGCGGCAATCGAACATCTGTTCGAACACTGAAAGCGTAACCCTGCCCGCCGACAAACGTCAACGGGCCGTAAGCGCCGAAGCACTCGCGGCGCGCACCGGGTCGGCCAGACTGAATCCATCGGCCGGACCGGCCGACCGAAGAACTGGAGACGATCGATGCCGAGAACCCGCCGCCGCACCCTGGCCGTCGTCACGGTGGCAGTCGCCGCCGTGGTCGCGGCCGTCGCGCTGCCGCTCTTCCAGCCTTGGCGGCTCTTCACCGGCAAGGTGGTCGACGAAGCGCTCCCGGGCGCCGATCCGATCTCCATGACCACATCCTCGTCGGCACCACCGACAATTTCTGGCGAGCGAAGCAACACCCCCGCCACTCCCCCGGCGAAGACCCCCGAGACCGGCTCGACAGCAACTCAGCCCACCGCGCCTCAGCGCGTGGCCACCGGTCGCTTCATCAGCCACGAACACGACACGAGCGGGACCGCCTCGATTCTCAAGCTGCCCAACGGCTCGCGAGTACTGCGCCTGGAAGGCCTGGCCACCTCGGACGGCCCCGACTTGAAGGTCTGGCTCACCGACGCCAAGGTCGTCGCGGGCAAAGGCGGCTGGCACGTCTTCGACGACGGCAACTACCTCAATCTGGGCAAGCTCAAAGGCAACGCCGGCAACCAGAACTACGTCATCCCGCCGGACGCCGACCTGACCGCGCTGCGCAGCGTCTCGATCTGGTGCGACCGCTTCAACGTCTCCTTCGGCGCCGCGGAGCTGGCGCCGGCCTGAGCGTCCGCGCACCGAAAACCGGGTGTGGCCGGTCCACACCCAGAACTAGGGTCAGCCCCATGACGCCGGCCAGCGACTCCCCCTCGTCGCCGGAGCCAGCCGCGTTTGTTTCGGCTCGGGAGGTCGGGGCGGGGTTTCATGAGGAGGTTGTGCGGCCGCTGTTGGGACACACGCCTTACGCGGCGGGGTTGCTCGGGTGGGGGTCGGACGTTCTTGGGTATGACACGGCACGCTCGACCGACCACGGGTGGGGGCCTCGGCTGCATGTGTTTGTGGATGCGCATGAGGTCGATCGGGTCAGCAGGGCGATCGACAGTGGGCTGCCGTCGGAGTACCGGGGGTACGCCGTGCGGTTCGGTTGGGACGCTCAGGAGCCGGTGCACCACGTCACGGTGACCACCGTTGACGCCTGGCTCGAGGAAGAGCTTGGGGTGCTCAACGGGCGGCATCTGAGTCTCCACGACTGGTTGGTGACGCCGCAGCAGAAGTTGCTCGGAGTCGTGGCCGGTGCCGTGTACGCCGATGACGGCCGTCTGCAGGTCGTCCGTGATGCGCTCCGCTGGTACCCCGATGACCTGTGGCTCTGGATTCTGGGTTGTCAGTGGTCCCGGATCGCTCAGGAGGAGGCGTTTGTCCAGCGGGCCTCAGAGGTGGGTGACGAGCTCGGTTCGCGGGTCGTGGCGGCGCGGTTGACGCGCGATCTGATGCGACTCGCGTTGCTGATGGACCGCAGCTACGCGCCCTACACGAAGTGGCTCGGTACTGCGTTCGCGCGCCTCGGCCATCCGGATGGCCTGGATCGCGATCTCGAGCACGCCCTGGCCGCGGACACCTTGGCCGATCGGGAGCGGGCGCTGACGACGGCGTACGAGAAGGTCGCGCTCCGGCACAACGAGTTGAAGTTGACCGAGCCGGTCGATCCGGTGCCGCGTCAGTACTTCGACCGGCCGGCGATGGTGCTAGGCGCCGGGCGGTTCGTGGCAGCGTGTCTGGCGGCTGTGAGGGACGCGCGGGTCAATGAACTCCCAGGGCTGGTCGGCGCGATCGACCAGTTCGCCGACAACACCGACGTACTCAGCAATCCGGCTGTGTACCGCAAGCTGATCAGCATCTACGAGAAATAGGATCTTGCCCGTGAGCACTCATCCCAATGTCCAACTGGTGGCGGACGCGCTGGCAGCGGCCGGTGCCACCGGCGAGATCAAGATCCTCGACGACGCGGTGCCGACGGCGGCCGCCGCGGCAGCCGAACTCGGGTGCGAGGTCGGCGCGATCGCGAACAGCCTGATCTTCGACGGCGACGGCTCCCCCGTGCTGATCCTGACCTCGGGCGCGCATCGGGTCGACACGGCCAAGGTCGCCGCGGAGCTCGGCATCGGCAAACTGCGCCGGGCAACACCGGAGTTCGTGAAGGAGCACACCGGACAGGCGATCGGTGGCGTCGCGCCGGTCGGGCATCCGCGCCCGGTGCGCACACTGGTCGACACCAGCCTCGACCAGTACGCCGAAGTCTGGGCTGCTGCCGGCATCCCGCATTCCGTCTTCCCGACCACGTACTCCGAGCTCCTCAAGCTGACCGACGGCACCCCGATCACCGTCAACTGACAAACCAAAGCTGACCGGAGCGATGATTCCCGCGGCCGGCGGGAGTCTCATCTGTTGACCGGGCCACGGTGGCCCAGTCAACAGACGGATGGGAGCCGGCAGATGGCCAAGGAACAGGGATCGCTCGATCACGCGTTCGTCGCGGCGCTGGAGAAGGACGGGGCGTTCGCCACGTTCCTGACCGTGCCGGACTCGGCCGAGGTGCTCGGGACGAGACGCGCGGTGAGGGTGAGCGGGACGATCGACGGGCATCCGTTCGATGCCACGCTGATGCCTTCGGGTGACGGGCCGCACTGGATGCCGCTGCGCGTTGCCATCTGCAAGCAGATCGGCAAAAGCCAGGCAGGCGAGGAGGTCGAGGTGCACCTCACCCAGCGGCACACCTGACCTGCTCTAGCGCAAGAGGTCGGAGATGGCAGAGCGGACGAAGCGGCGCGCCAGGAAACCACGCCGGGCGGGCCACAGCACGCCGCCCGAAGCTGGCGCGCTGCCAGAAGCGGAAGCGGCCCCAACGGCAGCGGAAGCGGCCCCAGCGGCAGCGGGACTGTAGCGGCGGTGGGTGATGTCTTGTACTACGGACAGCGGGGCGCCGAGCGACGGTAGGAGGTCCAGGGCTTCGCGTTTGGTGATGAGGCGCCCATCCGTGAGGGTGACTCTGGCTCGGGCGACGGTGATCAGGCCGAGGTCGACCCAGATGTCCGCCAGCCACGGCTTCCGCTTCGCGCTGGCCGGATACCAGAAGTTCTCCAGGTCGTCCCGGATGAACGCGACCAGCTCGGCATCACTAGTTGCCGGAAGCAAGGAAGTGGGCGCGGGCCCGTAGAGACTCAGATCGCCGAGTTCGAGCTCCCGCCGGGTGACCGCGCCCACCGGCCGTTCGAAGTACCGCTGCTGAGCCCAGGTCGGATGCGGCCGCGACGCATCGGCCAGCTGATCGACCTGGACATAACTGCAGTGCAGGCCCGTCGCCAACGGATGCGACGCCTCCAGTGAGCGATGGAGGGCCTGCAAAGCCTCGGGATCCGTGATCGGCCCGTCGAGGACGGCGACCAAATCCAAATCGCTCCGCCCAGCCTGGAAATCCCCCAAGGCCAGCGATCCGTGGACCCAAAGGGCACGCAACGGCACAACACCGGGCAGGGACGCGAGGAAGCCGTCCAGCAAATGCTGGACGGCCTCATCACCAGCCAACAACTGTCAGTGACCCACTCTCAAGTCGACGTCGGCGGCTCGGACGTACGCCATCCGGTGGCCGAACCAGATCTGGTAGTAGCGGTCCTTGCCCAGCACCTGCACGTGGTCCGTCGGCGGCTGCCCGTCGAAGGTCGTGGCGCGGTAGTAGTCCGTCTCGATGAGTGCGTCACCCACCGGATAGGCCTGCCCCGCTCCGATCGAGTACTGCAGCGGCGTCACCGTCTGGTAGGGAATTCCAGCCGGGTACGCCGACTCCTCCGGGTAGGCCCGCCCATAGACCGGCACAGACGTCTTCCCGGCCTTCGGCTTCACCACAAGACCCGGCTTGGCAAAGGCGTCCGGCGCACTGGCAGGACTCTTGAACCAGGCCTTGGCCCCCAGGTACCAGATCGCCACCCAGTCACCCGAGCGCTCGGCCACGACGTACTGCGAACCAGCAGCCGCCCGTGCTCCGATGTCCGAGACCTGTGTGGTGCTGTCGGCGCCGTTCGGCCGGAGACCGATGTCCTTGACCAGCGGAGCAGCGTCGTCCGGCGCCTGGCGCAGGTAGACGAAGTTCGAGCCCTGCGGCGTGCAGGGCACCCCGGCGGTCGTGCAGCTGGTGATGACCTGCTGGTTGTCGGCGAAGCCCGGCTTGATCGTCACGACCGTGCCCGGCTTCACCGGGAACACCTGGTGGTCGTAGATCGGTGCGCCCAGCAGGTCGAAGTAGTGCTCCCAGTCCCAGTACGGTCCCGGGTCCCAGTGCATGCCCCGGACCGTCGTCGGCAGCGTGCCCGGTACCTGGTCGTGGCCGATGATGTGCGCCCGGTCGAGCGGGATGTTGTTCTGCTTCGCCAGGTACTTCACCAGCTTGGCCGAGTTGCGGTACAGCGCCTCGGTGTACCAGGTCGCGCCCTGGGCGGCGAAGCCCTCGTGCTCGATCCCGATGCTGTGCATGTTCACGTACCAGTTGCCGGCGTGCCAGGCGACGTCGTTCCAGTTCACGTGCTGCCAGGTGTACCCGTCGGACGAGCGCATCGTGTACTGCCAGGACACGTATGTCGGGTCCTGCACCATGTTGAGCGTGCCCTGCCAGCCACCCTCGGTGTCGTGGATGATGATGTAGTCGATCTTGCCGGTCTTGGGCCGGTTCGCCTTGTCGTGGTTGCCGTAGTCGCCGTCGGTGCCGTTGAGCTGGTACGGCGCCGGCAGCCACTCACAAGCGAGGTCAGTCGGACACTGCGCAGCACCGTCGGCCGCCTTGCGCGCCGGACCGGCCGGCAGCGCGGTCTTGGCCAGCTGAGACTTGTCAGGCGTCACCTTGACCGCAGGCATGACCAGCTGCTGCCCAGTGTTCGTAGTACGGGCAGCACCGCGGGCGAGGATCGTGTAGACGTCGTCTGCGAAGGCAGCGGCGCTAGTGCGGTCTGCGGCACCGGAATAGGTGCTCACTGCGCCGTACCAGTCAGCAGGAGAGGTAGAAGCGCCGACAGGCAGGTCCATCGAGCGCTGGTACGACGCCAGCAGCGCGGCGCCTCCCTCGATGTTGGCCGCAGTGTCGTTGCGCAGTGCAACCGGGTCGATTCCGGTCAGGTCGGCCGCCTTGTAGAGCGTCAGCAACGACTCACCCTTGGCCAGCTTCATGCCGGTCGAGCGGTCCACCATCGTGCCGGGAGGAGCCGCGGTGAGGTGCATCGGCCCGAAGCCGCCCGACGTGCTCGACTTGCCCTGATGGTCGTCCCAGCGGGTCTCCGCATAGGAGACAGCCATCAGCACGGACTCCGGTACGCCGTACTTCGCTGACGCGGCACGGAACGCCTCGGCCGCCGCGGCGGAGGCCGGCCCTGGACTGGCGGCGGTCGCCGCGGGTGGACCAAGAGACGACACGCCGGTCATGCTGATGGGCAGCGCTACCGCTGCGAGTGCGGCGAGAATCTTCGGACGACGACGCATGTTCAGTTCTCCCTGACCTGAGGGGACGACGGTCACGCGGACCGGCAACCCGTTCACTCTGGGTCGAGGAGTTCGCGATGTCAACGGTTAACCAATTTTGAGGTCAGAGTGTTCGATTCTGACAACAGGTGAGGGGTCATGGAAGCGTTGCCGTTGGCGTTCACGACGGGCTGGGCGAGTGGCATCAACGCCTACGCCTGTGTGCTGATCCTGGGCCTGCTCGGCCGGTTCGCCGATGTCGACGACATCCCCACCGCGCTGACCGGCAACGGCGTGCTGATGGCCGCCGGCGTCCTGTTCGCGTTCGAGTTCGTCGCCGACAAGATCCCGTACATCGACTCGGCCTGGGACACCATCTCCACGGTGATCCGGCCGACCGTCGGCGCGATTCTGGCCGCCCTGCTGTCAGGCGAGGCCAGCACTCTCCACCAGGCGGTGATCGCCACCACCGGCGGCGTGGTCGCGCTGGTCTCCCACCTGGTGAAGTCCAGCCTGCGGCTGGCGATCAACACCTCCCCCGAGCCGGTCACCAACATCGCCGCCTCGTCCGGCGAGGACGTGGCCGTCGCCGGCGTCGTCACGCTCGCCGCGTTCCACCCGACCGCCGCCCTGATCATCGCCGCCAGCCTGCTGCTGATCGGCCTCGTCTCCGTGTACTTCGCGTTCCGCGCGATCCGCCGGGGACTGGCCAGGTTCCGGGCCTGGCGCGAGAAACGAAGCAATCCAGCAACGGGGAGCAGTGCAGTCTGATGGCCCGCGTGATCGTCATCGGGGCCGGCCTAGCCGGTCTCGCCACCGCCGTACGGCTGGCCAAGCTCGGCCACCAGGTCACCGTCTGCGAGAAGGACGACCGCTTGGGCGGCGCCCTCGGCCGGGTTGACGCCGACGGCTTCTCCTGGGACGCAGGAGCAGCCAGTACTACGCTGCCGGCCGCCCTGCGCGACCTGTTTCGCAAGAGCGGCCGCCCGATCGAGAGCCTGGCCCAGCTGGAGCCAATCACTGAACCCAGGCGGCACCTGTTCGGTGACGGATCAGTGCTCGACCTGCCGGTCGGAGATCGCGCCGCCCAGCTCGAGGCCTGGACGAACCTCGCCGACGACAAGACGGCGCAGCAGTGGACCGCACTGGTCGACAAGTACGGCGAGACCTGGCAGATCCTCCGCAAGGCCTCGCTGGAGCCGCCGCTGATGGACAAGCTGCCGCTGACCGCCGTCCGCAGCCTCAAGCCGTGGCAGTCGCTAGAGCGCACAGCCCAGCGCAGCCTCGACGACGAACGCGCCCGCGCAGTACTGCGGTACTACGCCATCCAGCACGGCTCCGACCCGAAGCTCACCCCCGGCTATGTCGGGGTCTGGTCCTACCTGGAGCGCACGTTCGGCCGCTGGACCATCGAGGGCGGATTCGGAGTACTGGCCGACGCCCTGGCGCAACGAGCCAGCGAGCGCCGCATCGACGTCCACACCGGCACAGAGGTGGTCGGAGTCGACACCAACCACGGCCAGGTGACAGGAGTCAGGCTGGCCGACGGCAAGACGCTGCCGGCCGACGTGGTGGTCAGCGACATCGATCCACGGGACCTCTACGGGCAGCTGGTCGACGACACGAAGGCCAAGAAGGTCCGGCGCCAGGTGCTCTCCACCCATCAGGCGCAGGCGGCGTACGTCGTCCACCTCGGCCTGCGGGAGCCAGTACCGGCCCTGCCCTTCGAGACTGTCCTGCACGGCAGCCCGACGGTGGTGGTTCGCACTGGCGGCCAGGCACCGGCCGGACACCAGGCGTGGTCGGTACTGGTCCACGGCTACCCCACAGACGACGTACTGGACCTCCTGGTGGCTCGTGGTCTACACATCCGCGAGAAGGTGGTTTCGAGGCAGACCTCCCCCTCCTGGTGGGCCGGAGTCGCCTGGGAGGGCTACAAGACCGCAAGGCGACGGGCCTCGAACATTTCCCCGATCAAGGGCCTGTACTGCGTAGGCGCGGGCGCCCACCCGGGCGTCGGCGTACCGGCGACAGCTCTCGGTGCGGCGATCGTCGCGGACGCGGTCGGCAAGGCTTGATCACGGCGCACTAAGATTGATCGTTCATGTGTTCCGTGCCGGGACCAACTCACAGATGGGCGGGCCCGGCAGTAGAGAGGACCCCGGTGGATCAAACCCCCACATCGACCGATCTGGAGAACGTCGAGCGCGCTGAGCTCGAGGCCGAGCAGCAGCACGTCGACCGGGTCTACACCCGAGTCGCCGAGGCCGCCCGGTCCGCCTCCCGGATCGCGGTCGAAGGGCACCAGCGCGGTCAGGCGCAGAACGTCGGCCGCGTCCGCGACGAGGAGCAGACCGGCCTCTACGAGCGCGACGTCCTGGTGTTCGCCGCCGCCCGCCGGATCGCCGAGCTCGACGCCGAGCACGAAGGCCTGGTGTTCGGCCGGCTCGACTCCGACCAGGGCGACGAGACCGAGCCGGTCGCGGCCGCGGCGGAGCTGGAGAAGCTGTACGTCGGCCGGATCGGCGTCCGCGACGCCGAGTACGAGCCGCTGGTGATCGACTGGCGCGCCCCGGCGGCCGAGCCGTTCTACCGTGCCACCGCGACCGACCGGCTGAAGGTCGTCCGGCGCCGCGTACTGCGCAACAAGGGCCCGCGGATCGCCGGGCTCGAGGACGACCTGCTGGCTCCGGACCGCGCTCCCGCCGACCTGCCCGTGATGGGTGAAGGCGCACTGATGGCCTCCCTGTCGCGGGCTCGTGGCCACACGATGCGCGACATCGTCGCCACCATTCAGGCCGAGCAGGACGAGGCGATCCGGGCACCTGCCCGCGGCGTCACCGTCATCGGCGGCGGCCCTGGCACCGGCAAGACAGTGGTAGCACTGCACCGAGCCGCCTACCTCCTGTACTCCGACCGCAGGCGTTTCGAGCGCGGCGGCGTCCTGGTGGTCGGCCCGTCGGCGGCCTTCATGGCCTACATCGAGCGGGTCCTCCCGAGCCTCGGCGAGAACACCGTCTCGCTGCGGGCAGTGGGCGAGCTCGTGGACGGCGTACGGGCGACTGCTGTCGACGACGCCGACGTAGCCGCCGTGAAGGGCTCGCTGCGGATGCGTGGCCTGCTCTCGCGAGCAGCCCGCGACCGGGTGCCCGATGCGCCCACCAGCCTGCGGATCTTCGTCAACGGCGCCACCGTCGAGCTGGACGCGAACCAGCTCGACAACGTCCGCCGCAACGCGTTGCGGCGCACGCCTCGCAACCGGGCCGCTGCTGAAGCCCGCAAGGGGCTAGTGGCCGCCCTGTGGCAGCGGTTCCCGGACGACCTTCGCAACGGCGTCTACGGCGACCGGGAGTCGTTCGGCGACATCGCCACGGACCTGCCCGCCTTCAAGTCGTTCTTCGCCGCCTGGTGGCCAGTACTCACCCCTGGCGCCGTACTGCGCTGGCTGGGCGACTCCCGGCGCGCACAGCGATGGGGGCGGGGTGACTTCACTCCGGCCGAGATCGACCAGCTGTCGGCGGCAATTCGCAGTACCGACGAATTCACCATTGCGGACGTCGCATTGCTCGACGAGCTCAGCACACTGCTCGGCAGGCCGCCAGTAGTCGAGGCGGGCAAGGATGAGGAGTTCGACTGGCTCGAAGGGCTCTCGGACGGGGTCAACGAAGTACTGACGACCTCTGAGCGACGTGCCCGTGCAGTGGCGGCAGCAGACGCCGACGAGCCGGACGAGTACGCCCACGTGCTGGTGGACGAGGCACAGGACCTCTCCCCCATGCAGTGGCGCATGGTGACGCGCCGCGGTCCGCAGGCGAGCTGGACGATCGTTGGCGACCCTGCGCAGAGCTCCTGGCCCGACCCGGCCGAGGCGCGTGCCGCGATGGACTCGATGCTGTCGCACCTGCAGCGGCACACGTTCCGGCTGTCGACCAACTACCGGAACTCGGCGGAGATCTACTCCTTCGCCGGCCAGGTGATCCGGCAGCAGATCCCGGACGCCGACCTGCCGAACGCAGTACGGCAAACCGGCGTGGAGCCCGAGCACCGGATCTTCGACGCGGACAAGGTCGCCGAGGCAACAGCCGACGCGGCTGGTGAGCTGCTCCAACTGGTCGAGGGCACAGTCGGCGTCATCGTGCCGCCCAAGCTGCGCCCGGTGATCGACCCGGTCCTCACCGAACTCGGGGACCCCCGCGTGGTCGCACTGAGCCCCCTGGACTCCAAGGGACTCGAGTACGACGCCGTCGTGGTCGTCGAGCCGGACCGGATCGTCAGCGACACCCTCGGCGGCGTCCGAGCCCTGTACGTCGTCCTGACCCGGGCCACTCAGCGCATGGTCACCATCAACAGCACGACCCGCTGGTTGCCGAGCTAGCCGCGCGGAATCACGTAGTCGACGAGGTCGGCCTCATCAGGAGCGAGGTCGGCCCAGCGGCTCGTGTGGTGCAGCACCGCCAGGCCTGAGGTCGGGTACTTCTGGGTGAGCTCGACGCGGTTCGGGCTGGTGCCGTCGAGGGCCAGCTCGTCCGCGAGCCACGGGATGCCGGGCGCGTGGCCGACGATGACCACGGTCCGCAGCTCGGCCGGGACGTCGTGGATGACATCGAGCAGTTCCTCGGTACCGGCGCTGTAGATGCGCCGGTCGTACCAGATGTCGGTGGCGATCGCGCCGGCCTCCGCGGCGTACTGCCAGGTCTCCCGGGTGCGGATCGACGGCGAGCACAGGACCAGGTCAGCCTCGATGCCTTGGGCAACCAAATAGCGGCCGGCCGCGGCGGCGTCGGCCCGGCCGCGGTCGGCCAGCGGCCGGTCGAGGTCGGGCATCGATTCGGGCGGCACCGCCTTCGCGTGGCGCAGCAGCACCAGGGTGCGGTCGATCAGGAGGTCGGACGGATCAGCCATCGGCCCAGGATAGGGCGTCGACCGCCGCCGGCGCCCGGCCGCAGCTCTGGTCAACCCACCGTCGGTTGCAGGCCGGTCCTCAGACCACGGTCGACTGCAGGTTGCGATACACCTGGCGGGTCGCGGTCGACCGGTTCAAGGTGATGAAGTGGATGCCCGGCGCACCGCCGGCCAGCAGCCGGTCGGACAGCTCGGTGGCGATGTCGATGCCCACCGACCGGACCGCCGCCGGGTCGTCCCCGACCGCGTGCAGCCGATCCGTGACGGCCGTCGGCAGCGCCATCCCGGTCAGCTCGGCCATCCGGTGGATCTGCTTGAGGTTCGTCACCGGCATGATGCCCGGCAGGATCGGAATGTCGCAGCCCAGCGCCGCGACCCGGTCGACCAAGCGGAAGTAGTCGTCGACGCCGAAGAACATCTGGGTGATCGCATAGTCGGCACCCGCGGCCGCCTTCGCCGCGAGGACTCGGGCATCGGTTGTGAGGTCGCTTGCTTCCGGGTGCTTGTCGGGGAAGGCCGCGACGCCGACGCAGAAGTCGCCGAGCTCCTTCACCAGCTCCACCAGCTCGACCGCGTGGTTCAGGCCTTCGGGATGCGAGACCCAGGGCTGCGACGGGCCGCCCGGCGGGTCACCCCGCAAGGCGAGCACGTTGCGGACACCCGAACCGGCGTACGCGCCGATGACCGAGCGCAGTTCGTCGCGCGAGTGCGACACGCAGGTCAGGTGCCCGAGGGGCGTCAGCGAGGTGTCCTGGGCAACGCGCTCGGTGACCCGGATGGTGCCGTCGCGGGTGGTGCCGCCGGCGCCGTACGTGATCGACACGAAGGTCGGCCGCAGTTGCTCGATCTCGCGGATCGAGCGCCACAGCACCTCCTCGGCCTCCGGAGTTTTGGGCGGGAAGAACTCGAACGAGAAGGAGGGTTCGCCGGTCGCGAGCAGCTCACGGATCGTCGGCGTGTTGCCGGGGAGCGTGGACGGGAGACCGGTTGCCATGCGGTCAAGGCTACCGGGGCGTGGGCGACGGCGCCCGGACCGACTACTCTCCGAGACGTGTATGCCGACGCGGACATCCCGACCGAGATCCAGCGCACGCTGACCAGCTTCCTGGACATCCAGCAGGAGAGACTGGCCGCCATCGGACCAGAGCTCGAGGAGCAGGTTCAGGCGGCCCGGGACGCGACCAGCGGCGGCAAACGCCTGCGTCCGTCCTTCTGCTACTGGGGTTTCCGGGCAGCGGGCGGCGATCCCGAGCAGCAGCCGATCCTGAAGGCGGCAGCCAGCCTGGAGATGCTGCATGTCAGCGCCCTCGTCCATGACGACGTGATGGACTCCTCCGACGTACGCCGGGGCGCACCGGCCGCGCACCGGCGGTTCGAGGCGCTGCAACGAGCCCGGTCGGAGAAGAGCGGCAGTGGCGGCGACCCGGTCGGGTTCGGGATCGGTGCGGCCATCCTGCTCGGGGACCTGTGCCTGATCTGGGCCGACGAGATGATGCACACGTCGGGCTTCGACGCCGCCTCGCTGGCCAGCGCGTCCAAGTTCTTCGACGCCGTCCGCGTGGAGGTGACGGCCGGGCAGTACCTCGACCTCGTCGCGCAGGCGTCGGGTGAGGCGGACATGGACCGAGCCCTGCGCGTACTGCGGTACAAGTCGGCCACCTACACCGTCGAGCGGCCGCTCCACATCGGGGCGGCTCTGGGTGGTGGCGGGCAGCACCTGATCGACTCGTTGTCGGCGTACGGGCTGCCGTTGGGTGAGGCGTTCCAGTTGCGGGACGACCTGCTCGGGGTCTTCGGCGATCCGGCGCTGACCGGGAAGCCGGCCGGCGACGATCTGCGCGAGGGCAAGCGGACGGTGCTCACGGCGTACGCGGTGGAGCACGCGTCGGAGGTGCAGCTGGTCGAGTTCGACCGGCTGTTCGGGCGGCCTGATCTGGACGACGACGAGATCCAGCTGCTCCGGGAGATCCTGCAGGACAGTCGCGCGGTCCAGGCGTGCGAGGACCTGATCACCGAACGCACCGAGGACGCCCTTGACGCGCTCGACCGCGCCCCGATCGACGACGAGACCTCCCGCAAGGCTCTAGCCGACCTCGCGATCGCGGCGACCGCACGGCACCTGTGACGGTCAGGCCTTCGCCAGCAGGCTGATCAGCCGCAGCAGCTCGGCGGTCGCCTCGGGATCGCCGAGGACGATCAGCTTGAGGCTGCTGCGGTCCTCGTCGTACGCCGACTCGACCCGTGCCTGCCCGAGGCCGCCCTGGCCGATCGCTGTGCCGAGGTGCGTGCTGATCCGGTCGGCGTCGGCCTGGTCGATCGCGTCCACCTGCACGATGCTCGTCACCTCGACATGGCGCTCGCCCTCGCCCACCGCTGCACCCGTGAAGGCTTTGAGGTCCTCGCGGCTGATCCGGTACTGCTTGCCGATCCGGACCGCGTCGAGCTTCCCGTCCCGGATGTAGTTGCGGACCGTCCGCACGTGCAACCCCAGCTGATCCGCCACCTGTTCGACCGACAACAGCACGCTAGATCTCCATCACATACCTTAGAATTCCCTATAGTTAACCTCTCAGGGAACGATAGAGCACTTTGAGCATCCTCCGACAGAAGTGGCTCGACCTGTCCTTCATCCACTGGGCCGTCGAGCCGGTCACTGTCGCGCCTTTCTTCCCGCCAGGCACCAAACCCGACACGTTCGAGGGCAAGACGTACGTCGGACTGGTGCCCTTCCGGATGGTCATGCTCAGGTCGTTCCTAGAGACCAACATCCGCCTGTACTCCGTGGACAGCGCCGGCCGGCAAGGAGTGGTCTTCCTCAGCCTCGACGCCAACTGGCTTCCGCTGGTCGTGGGCTCCCGCGCCACCCTGGGCATCCCCTATCGCCGGGCGCGCATGCGGCACCAGCAAGACGGCGGCTGGCACACCTACACCTCGACCCTCCGTTGGCCGCACGCCAACGCCAGCAGCAAGATCGAGACACAGGTGGGCGAGCAACTGGAGCCAGGTCCGCTGGAGCACTTCCTGACGGCCCGCTGGGGTCTGCACCTCCGCAGGGCCGGCCGCACCTGGTACATGCCCACTGACCACCCGCCCTGGGTCCTGCACCGAGCAGAGCTCATGGGCTTCGAGGACCGGGGCCTACTCGCCTCTGTCGGACTGGGCGAGCTCAGCCAGCGCCAGCCAGACCACGTGGCCTTCAGCGCCGGAGTACCGGCTCGGTTCGGGCTGCCTAGAGGACCGGTACTTCGCTGACCCGGTCCGGTACGTCGTCCGCCTCGCGGAGGACGACCCGCAGTTGGCCGGACTCGTTCGCGTCCTCGGCGAAGATCTGCAAGGCGACATCGATCGTGTCGCGGTCGTGGTCGAGCAGCTCGCGCCAGCCCTCCCACAGGACGATCTCCGGCTCGCCGGTCGAGCGATCGCCGAGCGAGTCGGCCAGCGCGTCCCAGTTGCGGCCGAACCAGCGCGGCAGGTCGAACGCGGTCGCACAGACGTCCAGGAAGCCGGTCTTGTCGTGGACGCTCGTCGTGTCGAGCAGGACGAAGTTCCAGCCGGCGTCCTCGACGTCACGGCGTACCTGGTCGGTGGTGAGGTCTGCCTTCCAGCGATAGACCCCCGGCCGCAGGCCTTTGGTCAGCAGCGTGCGCAGCTCAGTCATCCGTCGGTCCCCCCGTCCGCCTGGATCCGGCGGAACGACTTGTAGTGATCGTCGGTGTAGTAACGCTCATCGCCCTTCCCTGTCACGATCCTGCGGGCGCCGCGATCGTTCTCGCCGGGGGTCTTCACGGTGAACTCGTGGTAGTACCCCGTCTCCTGCTTCGGCAGGATCTTCTCGAAGTTCTTGAACACGACACCGTCCCGCCGGTACGGGTACGGCCCGCCCTTGTCGATCAATTCGAGCGTCTGCCGGGCCTCCGGGGGAAGGTCGGCCACGGCCACATAGGCAAGGCCGCTGACCGGGTCCTTGGTCGGCTTGTCCTCGGTTGTCGCGCCAGAAGCGCCACAGCCGAACAGGGACGCGGCCAAGGTGATCACCAGCATCGCGACCACGACGGCGGCGACGATGCGGGCCGCCTTCGGGTTGTTGATCATCCGGCGCTCCGCAGTCGCCGGCTGAACTCCCCTGCCGCCGCGGCCGGGTCGTCCGCCTCCGTGATCGCCCGTACGACGACCACCCGGTTCGCGCCGGCCTCGATGACCTGGTCGAGCCGGTCGAGGTCGATCCCGCCGATGGCGAACCACGGCTTGACCGGCTGGCGACTGGCGGCGTACGAGACGAGTCCGAGGCCGGCGGCGCTGCGGCCGGGCTTGGTCGGGGTCTCCCAGGTCGGGCCGACGCAGAAGTAGTCGGAGCCCTGCTCGTCGACGGCGGCGTTCACCTGACTGAAGCTGTGCGTGGAGCGGCCGATGACCGGCTCCATCCCGGTGATGGCTCGCGCCGCGCGGACCGGCAGGTCGCGCTGGCCGAGGTGCAGGATGTCGGCTCCCGCAGCGAAGGCGATGTCGGCGCGGTCGTTGACGGCCAGCAGCTTGCCGTGCCGCTTGCAGGCGTCCGCGAAGACCTCCAAAGCCGCCAGCTCGTCAGCAGCCTCGAGTTCCTTCTGCCGTAGCTGCACGATGTCGACACCACCGCCCAGTGCGGCGTCCAGGAACTGCTCCAGGTCGCCCTGCTTCTCCCGTGCGTCCGTGCACAGGTAGAGGCGGGCATCGGCCAGTCGGTCACGCAATCCAGCGTCTGCGGTGTGCTCAGTCACAAGGCCAGCCTGCCATGCGCCCCTGCTGCCGCGGTGTCAGGCGTCGTAGTCTTGGCTGCATGGCTGAGCGAACCTGCGATGTCGTCATTGTCGGCGCGGGGCTGATCGGCCTCGCGACCGCCTGGCGCCTCGCTGCAGACGGTATCCAGGTGACGGTATGTGACCCGACACCCGGCAGCCAGACCTCTTCGGTGGCGGCCGGCATGCTCGCTCCCGTCACCGAGGTCGAGTACGGCGAAGACGCCCTGCTCGCACTCAACCTGGCCAGCGTCGCCGCTTGGCCCAGCTTCGCCGAAGAGCTGGAGACCCTCACCGGGCAGTCTGCAGGACTCCACCGGACCGGGACTCTCTCGATCGCGTACGACGCCGACGACGCGGCCGCGATCCACAGACTGGCCGACTACCAGCGCAGGCTCGGCCTGGAGGTGGAGGAACTCACCGGCCGCGAGGCCCGCAAGCGCGAACCCCTCCTCGCAGCAGGCGTCTCCGCCGGCATCTGGGTGCCCGGAGACCACTCCGTGGACAACCGCCAAGCAGTAGCGACCCTCTTGCGCGCCGTCGAGCTGACAGGGGTGCAGCTAGTCCGCCAACGCGTGAGCAGAGTTCTGGTAACTGGTACTGCGGCAGTCGGAGTCGAACTGGAGGACGGGACGGCCATCCACGCCGGCCAGGTCATCGCTGCAGCCGGTCCCTGGTCGGGACAGCTCGAAGGTGTGCCGGCAGAGCTGCGCGTGCCCGTACGGCCGCTCAAGGGCGAGATCCTGCGCCTCCGGGTACCGAAGGCCTACCAGCCGGCCCTCAACCACACAGTGCGGGCGACAGCGCGTGGCTTTGCCGTCTACCTGGTCCCGCGGCCCGGTGGCGAGCTGGTGGTTGGGGCAACAACTTCAGAGCTCGGCTACGACACCCGGGTGCTCGCTGGCGGAGTGTTCGCGCTGCTGCGGGATGCCCGGATGATCCTGCCAATCACCGACGAGCTGGAGCTAGTGGAAGCAGTGGCAGGCCTACGACCGGCTACACCCGACAACGCTCCGATCCTGGGGCCGTCCGGGCTTGACGGGCTGCTGTGGGCGACAGGGCACTACCGCAACGGAGTACTGCTGACTCCTGTCACTGCTCAGGTCCTCGCCGAGACAGTACGGACAGGCGTCGTTCCCGAACTGGCGGCACCGTTCCTGGCCAGCCGCTTCGCCGAAGTTAAGGTGACGCCATGAACGTGCTCGTCAACGGGAGTACCGAGCAGCTCGCGGCGGGCACCACCGTCGCCGAGGTGGTCGAGCGCTGGGCTCGCAGCCCGATCGGTGTGGCGGTGGCAGTGAACGAGGCCGTGGTGACCCGGACAGAGTGGCCCGGGACGACACTGGCCGAAGGCGACCGGGTGGAGATTCTCACCGCGGTCCAGGGCGGTTGAGGAGGACCCGTGAGTGACGACACCCTGGTGATCGCAGGTCGTGAGCTGACGTCCCGGTTGGTGATGGGTACCGGCGGCGCACCGAGTCTCGAAGTACTGGAGGAGGCGCTGGTCGCGTCCGGTACGCAACTGACCACTGTGGCGTTGCGGCGACTCGACCCGAATCAGCAGGGGTCCGTGCTCGACGTGCTGCGCAAGCACGACATCGCCGTACTGCCCAACACTGCTGGGTGTTTCACTGCTGGTGAGGCCGTGCTGACTGCCCGTTTGGCCCGCGAGGCCTTGCAGACGGACCTGATCAAGCTGGAAGTTATTGCGGACGACCACACCGCTCTGCCCGATCCGGTCGAGCTGCTGGATGCAGCGGAGACCTTGATTGCCGACGGTTTCACGGTGCTCGCCTACACCAACGACGACCCGATCCTGGCGCGCAGGCTTGAGCAGCTGGGCTGTGCCGCGGTGATGCCGCTGGGCTCGCCGATCGGGTCGGGGCTGGGGATTCGCAACCCGCACAACATCAGCATGATCGTCGAGGCGGCGAACGTCCCGGTGGTGCTCGACGCGGGCATCGGTACTGCGAGCGACGCCGCGCTGGCGATGGAGCTCGGCTGCGACGCGGTGATGCTGGCCACGGCCGTCACCCGCGCCGAGCGGCCGGCCCTGATGGCGGCCGCGATGCGCGACGCGGTGACCGCGGGCCGGAACGCCCGGCTGGCCGGGCGCATCCCGCGCCGGTACCACTCGGCGCTCGCCTCGTCGCCACTCGAAGGCCGCGCCTCGCTGTAGTTGCGGCGCTCTGGTTGCCGAGGGCTTCTGTTGGCCTCTTGTTGCCGTCGGCATCTGTTGCTGTAGGCAAGCGACTACGGAGCGTCGATCGATTGTGAAGTACAACCGTGTAGTTCAGCCTTAAATTGTAACCATTGCATTACAGCCGTAACAAGTGCCCCATGCGCACCTGTTGTCACATCTGTACCACCACTTACCGTCAAGGGACATTCACACGGGGAGATGGACAGATGCGCAACACGTGGCGAAAAGTCCTGCGGGTATCGACCGGCTTCACGGTCCCCCTGCTCGCGGCCGGGGTGATCACCGCCGGATCGCCCGGCTTCGGCCAGTACAAGGTGAAGAACGGTGACACGCTCAGCCACATCGCGGCGACGTACGGGACCGATGTCCGGACCCTGGTCGCGCTGAACAATCTGCCCGGCAACGGCAACGCGATCTACGCCGGCGAGGTGCTCAAGCTGCCGGGCAAGAAGACCACGGCCCGGGGCAAGGCGCGCTCGACCAAGCGCACGCAGGTCGGCCGCGTCACGTACGTCGTCAAGCCCGGCGACACGATCAGCAAGATCGCCAAGCGGTACCGCATCACGCAGGCCAACCTGCTGGCCGCGAACGGCTTGCGCCCACGCGACCACATCTACGCGGGCAAGCCGCTCCTGATCCCGGTGAAGGTGCACGCCAAGGCGGTCGCGAAGAAGAAGGCGACCAAGAGCAAGAAGCGGAACAACACCTTCGCGGGCCGCACCTACGCCGATCACATCGTCGACGCGGCCGACCGCAACCGCGCCGTACTGCGGAAGCGCAAACTCCCGACCCGCAGCCAGATGCGTTCGCTGATCATTTCGACGGCCAAGCGGCACGGCCTCGACCCGGAGCTGGCCCTGGCGATCTCCTGGCAGGAGTCCGGCTGGAAGCAGCGGGTCGTCTCCCCCGCCAACGCCGTCGGCGTGATGCAGGTGATCCCCTCGACGGGCAAGTTCGTCTCGAGTGTGGTGGGGCGAAAGCTCGACCTGCTCAAACCGCAGGACAACGTCACAGCCGGTGTCGTCCTGCTCAGCCGGCTGACGGCGGCGGCGAAACTCGACATCGCGGTGGCCGGGTACTACCAGGGCCTGGGCGGCGTCCGGCGGAACGGGATGTACCCCGACACCAAGCGGTACGTGCAGAGCGTCCTGCGCCTCAAGGGACAGTTCGAGAAGGGGTGGAACCCGGTCGGCTAGCCACCCCTTGGGCCGGATGCGGCGCGGCGACGGAGCCGCTGCCTTGCGCCTTATTTACACTCTCAGAGCAGACAGCTTCGAGAGGCGGCTCACCGCACGTGACGGATGACGTGAACACCCAGGTCGGCGACCGCCTTGCCGGGCGAGTGCTCGACGGCCGGTACCGGGTGGGTTCGCGCGTCGCCAAAGGTGGCATGGCGACCGTCTACGAGGCGCTGGACATGCGGCTCGACCGGATCGTCGCGCTCAAGGTGATGCATCTGGGTCTGGGCGACGACGCCGAGTTCGGGCGCCGGTTCGTCGCCGAGGCCCGGGCCGCCGCCAAGCTCTCCCACCCGAACGTCGTCGCCGTCTTCGACCAGGGCGACGACAACGGCACGCTGTTCCTGGCGATGGAGTACGTGCCGGGCCGCACGCTGCGTGACGTCATCCGCCAGCAGTCGCCGCTGTCCCCGGCCCGCGCGCTGGACCTGCTCGCGCCCGTCCTGTCAGCGCTGTCGGCAGCCCATGACGCGGGCATCGTGCACCGCGACATCAAGCCCGAGAACGTGCTCATCTCCAACGATGGCGTCATCAAGGTCGCTGACTTCGGCCTTGCCAGGGCGGTGACAACGACCGGCAACACGGCTACGCAGGGTCTGCTGATGGGCACCGTGTCGTACCTTGCCCCCGAACTCGTCACCGACGGCAGCGCTGACGCCCGCTCGGACGTCTACTCCGCCGGCATCCTGCTGTACGAACTCCTGACCGGCAGCAAACCCCACACCGGCGACAGCCCCATCCAGGTCGCCTACGCCCACGTCCACGCCGATGTGCCCCCGCCCTCAGAACTGGTCAACGGCATCCCGCCGTACGTCGATGCTTTGGTGCAGCGGGCCACTGCGCGGGATCGCGACCTCCGGCCGGCCGACGCGCGAGTGTTCAGCCGACAGGTCCACCGGGTGCGTAGCGCGATCGAGGAAGGCCTGCCGGACGACCCGGAGCTGACTGGCGACCTGACCGTGCCGCTCCAGCAGATGCGCCAGGACAACGAGTACGACGACGGCTACTCGCGTGGGCACGGGTACGTCGAACAGCAGCCGCGCAACGACACCATCGTCGTACCGTTCGAACCGCCCTCCGTACTGCGGCCTGCCGCTGCCACCAGGACTGCTGCAGCCAGGCAGGGGCCGCCTCCGTCGAGGCCGGCGCCTCAGCAGCAGCGCGGGCGTGGACGCGGGTTGATTGCACTGCTCACCATCCTGGCGCTGGCGATCGGTGTCGGCTCGGCGGCGTGGTTCTACGGCGTACACCGCTATACCTCGACGCCACTGCTGGTGAACATGCCGGTACCCGAGGCGAACACCGCGGCCGCGCAAGCCGGGCTGACGACAACGCTGGCGAACCAGGACTTCTCGGAAACCGTGGCGAAGGGCTCGGTCATCAAAACCGATCCCGAGCCGGGCGCCCGGATCCGCAAGGAAGGCGAGATCGCCCTCACAGTGTCGAAAGGCCCCGAGCGGTACCGCGTACCGCAACTCACCGGGCTCGACGAAGACGCGGCCAAGCGCGCACTGGAGTCCATCAAGCTGGTGGTCGGTGAGATCCGCCAGGCCTACAGCGAAACCGTGCCGGCCGGCCGGGTCATCGTGTTCTCACCGAAGTTCGACACGGTGATGAAGCCCGGCGACGCGGTCAACCTGGCGATCAGCAAGGGCCGCAAGCCCATCGCCGTACCGGACCTGACCGGAAAGTCGATCCGCGAAGCCACCCGGACCCTGAGGAAGGCGGGCTTCACGATCGGCCGCACCGACCAGTTCGACGAGAAGGTCCCCGAGGGCCGGGTGATCAGCCAGACCCCCAACAGCGGCACCCTCTTCGCCAAGGACAAGGTCCAGCTGGTCGTCTCCAAGGGCCCGGCGCTGCGCGACGTACCGAACGTCCGCAGCAAGAAGCTCGCCGAAGCCGAGAAGATCCTGACCGACGCCGGTTTCAAGGTCAAAGTCGAAAAAGCCCCCTTCAACCTCGGCCTCAACCTGGTAGCCGGCCAAAACCCCGCCGCCGGCACCAAAGCCAAACCCGGCACCACCATCACCGTCACAGTCCTCTGAACCCACGCAACCTCGCCGCTCGCTCCTCCGTCGCTCCCCACTCGGCAGCTCCCACCCACCCGGTGGCGCGCTCCTACGTCGCGCCGAGAGTAGGCACCCGCATGGGAGGGCCCAGCTCGTCGCGGTGTCGCCCAGGCTGGGCGGCACTCCAACTCTTGCCACAACCGGCCCGGGCCGCGGCTCTTTCGTCGCAGCTCGGACGCGACCCGAACCGGATCGGCCGCCGGCGCGCCTTGCCGGACGGAGAGCCCGCGACAGCACGCCATCGGCGACAGAAGCCAACGCCGCAAGCAGTCAGCGGAGCTGAAGGCGCAGTGCCAGCAATCTCCTCGTCCCGAGTTGCCCACGTCTTCTGTGGCGCGGCTTGGTGTGCCGAGCGACAGGAGGTGCTCCGCGGGGTCAACGGCTCACACGCTCAGGCGACTGGCCGGTGAGCCCAAATCGAGGACCACCTCCTGTTGCTAGGCACACATTCCCCGTCGTACAAGCCGGTGTCTGCCGTGGCGGGGTCAGAGGTTGTCGGCTTCTATGACGGCGGCGGCGAAGTCTGCGGGAGCCTCCTGGGGGAGGTTGTGGCCTACGTCGAGGGTGTGGTGTTGGTATTTGCCGGTGAACATGTTGCGGTAGGTCGAGCCGTTGCCTGGCGCGGTGAAGGGGTCGCGGGACGGGTCGAGGGTGACGGTGGGGACGGTGATGAGGGGCTTGGTCTGGAGGATGTTCTCGTAGTGGTCGTAGCGCCTCTCACCGGGAACCAGGCCCAGGCGCCAGCGGTAGTTGCCGATCACGATGGCCGGGTAGTCGGGGTTCTCGAACGCGGCTGCGGTTCGTTCGAAGGTGGTGTCGTCGAAGTTCCAGGTGGGTGAGACGACGTCCCAGACCAGCCGGGCCAGGTCGTGCCGGTCCTGCTGGATGTTCATGGCGCGTTCGCCGCGCTCGGTGGCGAAGTAGTACTGGTACCACCACGCGTACTCGGACTTCGGCGGCAGCGGAGTCTTCTGCGCCTCGAGGTTGGTGATGAGGTATCCGCTCACCGACACCAGTGCCTTCACCCGGTGCGGCCAGAGGGCGGCGATGCAGTCGGCCGTGCGCGAGCCCCAGTCGAAGCCGGCCAGGACGGCCTTCTTGATGCGCAGGGCGTCCATCAGGGCGATGATGTCGAGGGCGAACGCCGACTGCTGCGCGTTGCGGGCGGTACCGGCGGACAGGAAGCGGGTCGTGCCGTAACCACGCAGGTAGGGCACGATCACCCGGTAGCCCTCCGCAGCAAGCAACGGGGCGACATCGACATAGCTGTGGATGTCGTACGGCCAGCCGTGCAGGCAGATGACCACCGGACCGTGGGCGGGGCCGAGTTCGGCATAACCGACGTTGAGCAGGCCGGCCTTGACCTGCTTGAGACCGGCAAAGGATTTGCTGGGAGTGACCTCCCCCGTCGAGCCGCTGTGGACCGCGGCAGCAGCGGGACCCGCGAGCCCGGTCATGGAAACCGCGGCGGCACCGAGGCCCAGGCCGATGGTCTTGCCGAAGGTGCGTCGGTCGATCGTCATGAGAAACCTTTCGTGAAATTTGAAGCTGAGTTCGTACTGCGGATGCCGGACCGGTCACGCCGGGCACAGCTGGTGGCGCTCCTCGATGGCCTTGATCGTGTTCTTCAACGCCTTCTTCAGCACGCCCTGGCCGACGGTTCCCAGCAGCAGCCCGGTCAAGCGGCCCTTGAGGTTCTTGCCTTCGCGGACGACGACGACGTCCAGCTGCGTCGTCCCGTCGGGCAGCGGGGTGAAGGTGTAGGTGTGGCCCGATCGGCCGCCCCAGAGGTTGGAGTCGACGGTCGTCATCACCACGCTGCCCCGGTCGGACCAGTCGTAGTGCAGTCGTTCCCAGACCCCGCCCGAGCCCTCGGTGACGTCGGCCGAGTCGGCGCCCTTCGCGTGCACCTTCAGGTAGTCGTCGGAGCTGTTGCCGAACAACTGCTGGCGGCCCGGACCGAAGTCGGTCAGCCCGGCCAAGAACTGTTCCGGCGTCGCGCTCGTCTTCTCGGAGAAGTGGATGGTTGTCATGGCTGCTCCTGTGTTCCTCGGATCGGTGTAGCTCCGAGATTGCCGGGCAGGACGGCCCTGTCGAACCCGTGCCGAACCCTGGTCGCCCACGGGCAGACCCCCGGGCCCGACCCGTGAACCCGGGGGCCCGGGCCCGGGCCAGGGTTCGTCCCTGGGGCGACGGGCGGCTGCTGGCGGGAGGGTGGTGTGGCGGGCGCCGAGCGGCGTACCGCAGTGACGAAGGAGCTGACGATGGTGGACTTCAAGATCGAGATCGTGGTCGTCCCGGTCTCCGACGTGGACCGGGCCAAGGCCTTCTACACGGGGATCGGCTTCCGCGAGGACGTCGACTTCGCCGGCCCGGGCGGTTTCCGGATCGTCCATCTCACCCCGCCCGGATCGGCCGCGTCGATCATCATCGGCAGCGGCGTGACCGATGCGGCGCCGGGGTCCGAGCGGGGCGTGCACCTGGTCGTGGACGATGTCGTCTCCGCCAGCGCCGAACTGCGGGCACGGGGTGTCGAGGTCAGCGAGGTGTTCCACGACGCCGGTGGGGTCTTCCACCACGCCGGTACGACCGATCGGGTGCCCGGCCCGCACCCGGCCCGGCAGTCCTACGGCTCGTTCGCGTCGTTCACCGATCCGGACGGGAACACGCTCGTCCTGCAGGAGGTCACCACGCGTAGGCCCGGACGGGTCAGCCACGTGGTCTACCGTTCGGCGGAGGAACTCGAGCAGGCGCTGCGGGAAGCGGCGGTTGCCCATGGCAAGCACGAGGCGGAGCTGGGCCACGAGGACCGGGACTGGCCGTCGTGGTACGCGGACCACATGGCCAGGGCCGCCGGACTCGGCGGCTGAGATCCGCTGGTGGATTCGGAGCAGCAGGAGGCAGTGGACGTGGTGAGTGTGCCACCCCCACCGCAACTGCGCGGGCGTAGCCGGGAACAGGAAGTCCTCGACCGGTTGCTGCGCGACGTGCAGGAAGGGCACAGCCGGGTGCTGGTCCTGCGTGGGGAGCTGGGCGTCGGCAAGACGGCTCTGCTGACGTATCTGGCGAGCCGGGCACCGGCGGGCCGCGTCGTACGGACCGCCGGGGTCGAGATCGAGTCGGAGATGCCGTACTCCGCACTCCAGCAGCTGTGCGCACCGCTGCTGGGGCACCTCGACCAATTGCCGGGCGCGCAGCGCGCCGCACTGGCCACCGCGTTCGGGCTCAGCGCCGGCGAGCCACCCGGGCGGTTGGTGGTCGGTCTGGCCGTGCTGGGACTGCTCGCCGAGGCTTCCGCCGACGAGCCCCTGGTTTGTCTCGTGGACGACGTGGAGTGGCTGGACGAGCTGTCCGCCGCCGTCCTCGCGTTCGTGGCCCGGCGGCTGGACGCCGAGTCCGTGGCACTGCTGTTCGCCGTGTCCACCTCCACCGCCGGGCCCGCGCAGGCCAATGACGAACTCCTGTCCGGCCTGCCCGAGCTGCGCGTGGAAGGGCTGGCCGACGAGGACGCCCGGGCACTGCTGGACTCCGTGCTGACAGGGCCGGTGGACCCCGACGTCCGGGACCGGATCATCGCCGAGACGGGCGGCAACCCGCTGGCCCTGTTGGAGCTGCCACGCGGTCTGTCCTCGGCGGAACTGGTCTTCGGCTTCGCGGGCGCAGGCAACGCGGAACCGGCCAACCGGCTCGAAGAAGACTTCCGGCAGCGGATCGCTGCGCTGCCGGACGACAGCCGCCGGCTGCTGCTGACGGCAGCCGTGGAACCCGTCGGCGACGGAGGGCTACTGCAGCGTGCGCTGGAACGGCTCGGGATCGGTCCGGAGGCGGCCTCGTCGGCGGGGATCGAGGGTCTGGTGGAGATCGGTGCGCACGTGCGCTTCCGGCATCCGCTGGTTCGCACCGCGGCCTGGCGTTCCGCCGACGCCGCCGCCGTACGGGAGGTGCACCGGGCTCTCGCCGAGGCTATCGACCCGGGCCGGGAACCCGACCGCCACGCCTGGCACCGCGCGCAGGCAGTGGTCGCGACCGACGAGAAGACGGCCGAAGAGCTGACCTTCGCAGCCGACCGCGTACTGGCCAAGGGCGGTCATGCCGCGGTTGCCTCCCTCCTGGAGCTGGCTGCGGAGCTGAGCACGGACAGCTCCGCGCGTGCCGCACGCCTGCTGTCAGCCGCCGAGGCATACCTCACCGCCGGCGTGCCGGCGCGCATTCCCCAGCTACTGGACCTCGCCGGGATCTCTCCCCTCGACCAGATTCAGCAGGCTCACGCAGAACGGCTGCGCGCCCAAGCGGCGTTCGCGCTCACGCACAGCCGCGCGGCGGCACCGCGCCTGCTCGCCGCCGCACAACGGCTGGCAGAAGCGGACCCTGCCGCGGCACGCGAGACATACCTCGCGGCGGTCGGAGTGGCCTTACATGGCGGCCGCCTCACGAGTGAGGAGCTACACGCCGCCGCCGCAGGCGCTCGTGCACTCCCGCCTGCCTCTGATGCATCGGGACTGCTGCTGACCGGGCTCTCGACGTGGGTTCTCGACGGGCACACCGCAGCAGTCCCGGTACTACGCCGTGCGCTGCGGGCGGTGAGTCAGGACGACGACCTCCGCCTGCTCTGGCTCGCCGTACCGGCGGCTCACGTGGTCTGGGACGACGAGTCCTGGTACCAACTCAGCGAGCGGGCGATCATGCAGGCTCGGAGTACCGGGGCGCTGTCGCTGCTGCCCGCGGCATTGTCGTTCCATGCCGGTGCGCTGATCCTGGCCGGTCGGCTGGCGGATGCGGCCGGCCTGTGCGACGAGATCGACGTACTGGCCCGGGTGACCGGACTCGCACCGGATACGACCGCCGCGCTCATTCTGGCCGCCGCCCGGGGCCGGGAAGCCGAGGCGAGAGAGCTGATCGGCCTTGCCGTCGGGGACGCGGACACCTACGGCGAAGGGAGGTTGCACGGCGTGGCAGACGTCGCCACTGCGCTGTTGTCCAACGGCCTCGGGGACTACCGCGCTGCGATGCACGCAGCGCGACGGGCGGCCGATCGCGACGACCTGGCCGTCGGGAACTGGGCGCTGGCCGAGGCGGTCGAGGCCGCCACCCGGGCAGGAGAGGCAGCCATCGCAGCTGAGGCCCGGGACCGGCTGTCCGAGCGGACCGGGCCAGTGGGCTCGGACTGGGCCCTGGGCGTGCAGGCGGTCGCCGATGCGCTCGCCGGACCGCCCGCAGAGGCCGAGGAGCGCTACCGCGAGGCAATCGAGCGACTGTCGATCACCCGGCTTGGTCTGCTCGTCGCGCGGGCGCGTCTGCTGTACGGCGAGTGGCTTCGACGAGCGGGACGTCGGGCTGATGGCCGGGTCGAACTGCGGGCTGCACACGAGGCGTTCACGGCGATGGGAGCGGAGGCGTTCGCCGAGCGGGCCGGCCGTGAGCTGAAAGCCACCGGTGAAACGATCCGCAGCCGGACGGCCGATGCGCACGAGGAGCTGACCCCACAGGAGTCGCAGGTCGCCCGCTTAGCGGTGGCGGGACACACGAACGCGGAGATCGGAGCTGCCCTTTTCCTCAGCCCACGAACTGTCGAGTGGCACCTGCGGAAGGTGTTCACCAAGCTCGGGATCGCGTCGCGCCGGGAACTGGCGACCGTACTTCGTGCTCCGGACGGGCCTCGCCGCTGACCCCAACGGCCCGTCCGCCAGATCGTTGACGCGTCAGGCTATGAGAAGCTTCCTTCGCCTCAGATCAGGTTTCGGCACAGGCGAGGGGGAGGCGACGTGCTGCTCGGGCGACGCGCGGAATGCGCAAGACTGGACGGGTTGCTCGGGGCGATGCGCACCGGTGGCAGCAACGTTCTCGTAGTACTGGGTGAGGCGGGCGTCGGCAAGACCACGCTGCTCGACTACGCCCGCCAGGCCGCCGGCGACGTGCAGGTACTGCGGGTCTCCGGGGTCGAGTCCGAAATGGAACTCCCGTACGCGGCACTGCACCAACTGTGCCTGCCGCTGCTCGACGGGATCGATCGCTTACCGGCACCCCAGGCCGAGGCGCTCGCCACCACGTTCGGCTTTCGGGTCGGCGAGGCACCCGGCCCGTTCCTCCTCGGACTCGGCCTGCTCAACCTGCTCGCCGAGTCGACGCGTGAGCGTCCGCTGCTGTGCGTGGTGGACGACGCACACTGGCTCGACGACGCGTCAACTCAGGTCGTGGCTTTCGTGGCACGCCGGCTACGGGCCGAGTCGGTCCTGCTGCTGGTGGGCAGCCGTCGGCCGATTGCCGGCCTGCGTGGGCTGCCTGAGCTGACGGTCCAGGGCCTCGCCGAGGAGGCTGCGCAGCAGTTGCTGAGTTCCGTTGTGCGCTGGCCGCTCGACGACGGCGTCCGAGCCGCGATCCTCGCCGAGGCCCGGGGTAATCCGCTGGCGCTGCTGGAACTGCCGCTCGCCTCCCCCGACCGCCTCGCCGGCGGCTTCGGTCTGCTCGAAGCCTCCGGGTTGTCCGGCTGGATCGAGGAGAGTTACCGGCGCCGGATCGCGGAGTTGCCTGCCGATTCCCGGGACCTGCTCCTGCTCGCGGCCGCCGACTCGGCCGGAGATCCGGTCCTGATGTGGCGCGCCGCCGCGGCGCTCGGCCTGAACCCCGAGGCGGGCAGCGCTGCGGGGGCAGCGGAGTTGCTGACGATCGGCGTTCGGGTGGCGTTCCGTCATCCGCTGATCCGCTCCGCCGTATATCGCGCGGCCACGCCGGACGACCGGCGCCGGGTCCACCGGGCGTTGGCCGAGGCGACGTCGCAGGAAGTCGACCCGGACCGTCGCGCCTGGCATCTCGCCCACGCGACCGAGCACCGGAACGAGGTCGTCGCCGCCGAGCTGGAGGCGTCGGCGGACCGCGCCCAGGCCCGCGGCGGCCTGGCCGCCGCAGCCGCGTTCCTGGAGCGCGCGGCCACCCTGACCGAGGACCCGGTACTGCGCGCCGAGCGCGAACTGGCCGCCGCCAGATCCAAGTACCACGCCGGCGCACCCGAAGGCGCCCGGACCCTGCTCGACAAGGTGCAGTCCGGTCCGAGCGACGAACTGCGGGCGGCCCATGTCGGGCAGCTGCGCGGACACCTCGCCTTCGCCACTGGACACTCCACCGACGCGCCGGTCCTGTTGCTGGAGACAGCACAGCGATTCGAGCGGCTGGACGCCGTACTGTCGAGGGAGACCTATCTGGACGCCATCACCTACGCGCTGCTGGCCGGCAGGTTCGCCGACCGGGCCACCGCAGCCGAGGTCGCCGCCGCTGCGTTGACGGCGCCCCCGCCGGGCCGGACACCCCGTGCGCAGGACCTGCTCCTGGATGCCTTCGCTGTGCTCTACACCAAGGGTCATGCCGAGGGCACCCCGCTGGTACAGCGCGCGCTGGAGGCCTTCCGCCGCGACGAGCTCCCGACCGCGGAGGCGATGCGCTGGCTCGCCATCGCCTCGCACGGAGGCTATGAGATCTGGGACGACGCGGCGTGGCAGGAGCTCGCGGAGCTGAACCTCCGCCACACCCGGGCGGCAGGTGCACTGGTGATGCTTCCGGTGGCGCTGACCCAGCGGATCAGCGCGCACCTGCATGCAGGTCAGTTCACGGTCGCGGACGAGCTGCTGGAGGAGGCGGAAGCGGTCGCCGAAGCGACCGGAATAGCGCGTCCCGCCTACGACTCGGCGACAGTGGCCGCGTGGCGCGGCCGGGAGAGCGAGGCGGTCGGCCTGCTCGAGGCCGCCGGGCAGACAGTGGCCGAGCGGAAAGAGGGCATCGGCTTCACGCTGGTCAACTACACGACTGCCGTGCTGTACAACGGCCTCGGCCGTTTCGACGAGGCGAGGAAGGCTGCCGCTCTGGCGACAGCCAACCCTACGGAGACTGCTTTCGCTGCCTGGGCGCTGAGCGAGCTCGTAGAGGCGGCGGTTCGTTGTGGTGACCGTCCGCAGGCCGTTCAGGCCGTCGAGCGACTGGCCCGGACCACCACACCCAGCGGGACGGACTGGGGTCTGGGGACGGAGGCACGTTCGCGTGCTCTGGTCAGTGCGGGAAGCGAAGCCGACGAGCTCTACCGCGAGGCGATCGACCGGCTCGGGCGCAGCAGCGGCGCCGTGGCCCTGGCCCGGGCACACCTGCTCTACGGCGAATGGCTGCGCCAAGAGGGCCGCAGTGACGCGGCGCTCCGGCAGCTGAGCACAGCGCACGAGATGTTCGTCGCCATCGGAGCCGAGGCGTTCACCGATCGGGCCGGTCGCGAGCTGGCCGCCTGCGGAGTCTCCGTACCGCAGCGTGCCGCGCCGAGAGTGGTCGACCTGACAGAGCAGGAACGCCAGATCGCGCGACGGGCCCGCGACGGACGGTCGAATGCCGAGATCGGCGCCGAGCTCTTCCTCAGCGCCCGCACCATCGAGTGGCACCTGCGGAAGGTGTTCAACAAGCTCGGGATCAGCTCGCGGCGGGAACTGCGCACCGCCCTCCCCTAGACCGTCGAGCGGCCCCGGGGCATCCCCCGGGGCCGCGGTTTTTTGGACAGAGGTCACTTGGCGCAGCGGTAGCTGCTGGCCTGCTTCGGATCACCGTGGCCGACGTACCGCGCAACATCCGGGTACGGGCAGGCATTTCGGGTCGCGATGGCCTCACCCGTGGAGCTGGTGGTCGCCGTGGCGAGGGTCGCCGGACGCTCGCCCTTCTCCACCCAGTTCACGAGAGTGCCCAGTGGGTCGACCGCCTGCAGGCCGGTACCGCCGCCGCAGTGCTGCACACCCGGTAGCAGGAACAGCCGGTAGAAGTCGTTGACGCGGGCGTTGCCGCCCATGACGGCATTGACCCGGTTGCGGTAGGCGACCGTGCTCTTGGTGGGCACGAGCTGGTCGGCCTGGCCATGCCAGCTAAGCAGCTTGCCGCCGGCGTTGCGGAACGCGGACAGGTCAGCGTCGTTGGTGCCGATGCCCTGGTTGTACTGCCGCACAGACTGCGTGAACAGCTGGTAGAAGCTCGCGTAGGTCAGCTTCGTGGTGTCGAAGGAGGGATCCTTGGCCACGAAGTACTTCGCCCAGCTGTCCGCCACGGTGAACGGCGTGCCCACGGTGGCGAGGTACGCGAAGTCGGCACCGACGTTCGGGCCGTACCAGAGCTGTCGGCCGCTCGGCGAGGTCGGTCCGGCCCAGATCTTGCGGACGGCCTCGGCGACCGCCGCGGAGATGGTCAGCTCCTGCCCTTCGCACTGCACCTTGGTGCCGACCAGGCTGCGCGGATCCCAGTGACAGTTCCGGGGTGTGTCGATGATGCCGTCGGCAACCCCGTCAAGCGTGTCGCAGGCCTTGACCGCAGCGGTGTTGAACGCGGCCAGCTCACAGCCGCTCGGCGCGACGTGCTCCTCGTTGAACACCGCCTGCGACCACAGCGTGCCAATGGCGAACCGGGACCAGTCGACCGCCGGCGCGGCGGCGAGGATGCCGTCGTAGTCCTTCGGGTAAGCCTGCGCTTCCTTGTAGCCCTGCCGGCCGCCGGTCGAGCAGCCGTTCCAGTAGGCGTAGCCGACGGAGCGGCCGTAGAAGGCACGCGCCACGTTCTTGGCGACTACAGTCATGTCGTGCGCGGAGCGCGAGGCGAAGTTGGTCAGCAGCCCCGTGTTGACGGTGCCGTCAGGCTTGAGCCCCCAGCTGGCGTCCAGGAGGTTCTGGCTGACTCCGGCATCGGTGGTGGTGGTGACGTAGCCGTTCTTCACGCCCACCGCCAGGCCGGACCCGTTCAGGTCGCCGGCCTGGTAGGCGCTGCCGCCGAGTGCCTGCAGCCGGCCGGTCCACTGCTCCGGGTTGCTCGGCAGCATCACCTTGACCGTGACGCGGTCACCGGCGCCCGGATGGGACAGCACGACGGTGACGTCACAGGACGCGGGAACGCCGGTCACCGTCTGGTCGGGGAAGGTTTTCGTTCCGCCAGGATCGGCGACCGCATGGACGCTTTCCACCGTCGCACCCGACGGCACGGCGAAGGGCAAGGCCGAGCACGGCTGCGCGGTGGTGGCAGTCCGACTGAGGGCGGCGGAACTGGAAGTCGCGGTCGCGGGGATCAGAACCGCCGCCGAAAGCGCCAGCACCCCCGCCGAGGTCAGGATCAGTGGTCGTCTCATGCCCCGTACTCTCCCGGCGGACCCCCTGCCCGCGAGCCAGGGACAACCACTGGCCACCCCCCGGGGACCGCCGCCCAGGGTCCACTGGCTGGGTGATTGCCGATGAGTGTCAGGGGTCTGAGAGGGTTTGGTCGTGAATCGATCGCGGATCGCTGTGCTGGCCTTGCTTGCGGTGGCGGCGGCTTGGGGCTCGACGTTCTTCCTGACCAAGGATCTGCTCGACCGGATGGACGTCGCCGACTACCTCGCGTTGCGGTTCGCGATCGCGGCGGTGGCGCTGATCCTGATCCATCCGCCGGCCATCGCCAAGCTCAGCCGGCTCGACCGCGGCCGGGGTGTGGCCCTCGGCATCGTTTACGGCGTCGCGCAGCTGGTGCAGACCGAAGGTCTGCGGCACACGTCGGCCAGTGTGTCCGGGTTCGTCACCGGCATGTACGTCGTGTTCACCCCGTTGCTCGCGGCCGTGATCCTGCGGCACCGGATCGGGCGGTGGGCGTGGGTGGCGGTGGTGCTGGCGACGATCGGTCTCGCGGTTCTTTCGTTGCGCGGGTTCAGCCTGGGGACGGGCGAGCTGCTGACGCTCGCCTCGGCCGGGCTCTACGCGTTGCACATCATCGGGCTCGGCGCGTGGTCGACGTCCTCGAACGCCTTCGGCCTGTCGGCGCTGCAGATGGTGACGATCACCGCGGTCTGCGCGGTCGGAGCCATCCCCGGCGGGTTCTCCCTCCCGGGCGGTGCGGGAGACTGGGTCCGGGTGGTCTACATGGCGTTGATCGCGGGGGCGTTCGCGCTGATCGTGCAGACCTGGTCGCAGGCGTACCTGACGCCGACCCGGGCGGCGATCGCGATGACGATGGAGCCGGTGTTCGCGTCAGCGTTCGCCGTACTGTTCGGATCGGACAGCGTGACGCTGCGGATGCTGCTCGGCGGGGCGCTGGTGATGTCGGCGATGTACCTGGTCGAGCTGGCGCCGCGGCGCAAGATCGAGGCCGAGGTCCAGCATCTCGGGCAGTAGGAGGGAAGGGCGGATGCGGGACAACAGCGCGCGGCGGGTGCGGTACTTCCCGTACGCCGTGATCGCGCTCCTGCTCGCCATCCTGGCCGTCGGCACCGCGGTGAATCTCGATCGCAACCCCCAACCACAACTGGTTGCCGAGGGCATCACAGGGCGATCAGGACCCGTCGTGGTCGGGACGCCGATCGACTCGGCCGACCTGTCCAGGCCGGAGCTGATCCGCGCCGCACTGGCCGATCTCGACGCGCTCACCCTGCCGGACGGCGCGACACTGGCCGGCTGGGACGGGCCGTGGCGGTACGTCTGGCCACGCGACGCGTCGTTCGTGGCGGCTGCCCGTTGCTCGGTCGGCCAGTACGCCGAAGCCGACAAGGTGCTCGGATTCCTCGCCAAGATCCGGCCGTCGTCAGGTCGCTGGGGAGCCCGGTACTCCGCTCCGGAGGGCACCGAGCCCCGAGACGGCCGCGAACCCCAACTCGACGGCTCGGGCTGGGTGCTCTGGGCAACATGGTTCTGCGCTGCAACCCGTGCCAAAGCAGGAGCCGACGTGGGCCGGGCTCTGGCGGACTTCTGGCCGATGATCCGGGAGTCGGGTGACCAGATCGTCGCCGAGTTGGGTGCCGACGACCTGCCCGCAGCCTCGCCCGACTACTGGGAGCGACCGGAACGAGAGGTGACTCTCGGCACGATCGCACCGTTGATCACCGGTCTACGGTCCGGGCTAGCGATCGCGAAGATGCTGGATCGCAGTACCGAGGTCACCGCCTGGCAGGAGGCAGCCGACAGGTTGTCCAAGGCAACTGATCGGACCTTCGGGCCCGACTACCCGCGGACGCCGGCGGAGGCGGTCAGTTTTGTTGAGCCAGGCATCGAACCGGTGGGGCTGGAAGGTGGCGCGGACGCGATCGTGACGATCCTGGGACCGCCGTTCGCCCCCGCCCGCGAGGTCGTCACCAAGGCGATCGAGCGGACCCACAAAGCGCTTACCCAGCCCAACGGTGGGGTGACGCCCGGCGAGCAATGGCGGACCGACGGGGTCGCTTGGACGCCGCAGACCGCGCTGTTCGCGCTCAGCGCCGCCGCGCGGGGCGACCGTAGTACGGCGGAAGAGCTGCTCGCCTGGCTCGACGCGCACCGCACCGCCACCGGATCGCTGCCGGAGAAGGTCAACCGCGACGTCAAGCCGGCCGGCGAGGCACCGCTGGCCTGGACCACAGCCCTCGTGGTCCTCACCGCCTCCGCCCTGGACCACCCACTGCCCATTCCCTGACCACGCTCGGCACGGCCGCCGCCCTTGCCGTCCAGCGCTAGCAGATCTCCATCACGTCATGCGTCGGGGCCTCCGGCCGCGTAGTGCTGGTTGCAGTGGAGTAGAAGAACGCGGTCGAGGCGATGTCGTCCTGCAGCGGCAGGTAGCGGCCTCCCGAGCGCCAGCCCAGGGCCTGGACGTCGACCCGCAGCTTGGTGCGGAAGCGGATCGGGTCAGGCAGGTGGAACCGGTACATCCCGAACCGCTGCTGGCTCTGGTACTGCCCGTCCGGGCGGATCACCTGCGGCAGCCCGAGGTACGGCGTACTGAACTCCGTGTAGCCGCCGCGGTCCTCGCCCAGGTCGAAGTTCCAGGCGCCACCGAAGTAGTCCTCGGTCCCCGTGCCGCAGATGGTCGGGAACTCGTCGTCGTCATCGACGTAGAACTTGACCTCACCCTCACCCCACCAGCCGCTGCTGTTCACACCCCAGGCCAGATAGGTCCCCACGTAGTGCCCCGGCCCCTCCACACCGTCGAGCAGGGTGTGGACAGTTTTCGATGGCAGCGGATTGCTCCGCCGCCACTGCGCGTGCAGGTACGCCGATCCGTCCGCGATCGCACCCAGCCAGTAGTCGATCTGGAAGTAGACGACGACCGCCTCGTCGTGCGTGTTCTCCAGCGTCAACCGAGCCTGCGAGTTGAACGGCATCTCCCAGTAGCAGTTGAAGCCGCCGTTGGGGTTGACCGAGACCGGCAACGCGTTGACCTGTGCGAACCGCCCCCAGCCGGAGCAGAAGAAGTCCCCCACCGGCGCCTCGATGGCCGGCGCCTCGTCGCCGTCCCAGTGACCGCGCAGGACGAGTCTGCGCCAGTTGTCGCTGTGCGTGGTGAGCCAGATGTGGGTGATGCAACCGGGGCCGGCGATGTCGGCGAGCGTCACGGTCTCCCCCGCGGCGATCTCGATCGACGGCGAGACCTTCCAGCCGACCCCGAGATCGCGGGCGGCCCGCGCCCCCGTTCCCTCCGTACGCCGACCGCCCTGGCCGGGCTCGCCGGTCGGGTTCTCCGCGCTGATGGAGCGGGTCTGGACGTCGACGACCGCGCTGATTCCGGACAGGCTGGGAAGAGTCATGAGCCAGAGCCTAGGGTCCCGAACCGCCCCAGAGGAGGTCTGGAAATCGATTTCTCACACTGTGGTCAACAAGGCCGGATCTTGGCGTCCAGGCCGTGTTCGAAGGTCAGGCAGGCCCGGGGGCGGCCCTCGGTCTTGTTGGGGCGGATGATCAGCGGGTAGGTGTCGGCGCCGCGGATCTCGGGGTTGCGTTCGGTGGGTAGGGAGCCAACTGCTCCACCGCGTGCCTCGGTGGCGGTCTTCACTTGCGCGACCGAGACCGCGCTGGCGACCTCTTTGTCAGCCGCGGCCTTGGCGTCGTCGGCGACCGCCAGGGCGAACTTGATCTCCGGTGGCTGCGACCAGGTGGTCGAGGTGATCGGGAAGACCAGCCCGAACATCAGGACTCCGGCCAGACCGACGATCGCTCGCAGTTTCCGTCGCTCGTCGCTCCACAGCACGGCTGCGCAGCACAGGGCCAGGAACAGCGTGATGCCCCGGAGGACCCAGTGCCGGTCGAGCCGGCTGTCCACCGCGAGGGCCGCCGCCAGCGCGATCACCACACAGACCACAGCGGCAGTGACGGCACGAACCGGCGGCGACACAGATTTCATGGCGCCGACGATAGAGGTCAGCCAGGGCGAGCAGCGCACCCGGACCCCGCATCCGAGGCATTACGGACGGCTACCGGCGCCATCGGTCCATCTGTTCGAGGATCTTCGAATTGTCTGGGCAGCCGAAACCAGGCCACCTAGAGTGCAAACGGTCTCCGCTACCGTGGGGCCGACCGACCGAAGGCCACTGACTTGCTGACCAAAGAAACCGCGCACTTTCACAGCCAGGTCTCCGCCCGGATGCTGGAGTTGTCCGCCGGCCTGCCCTCGCCCTCCCAGCAGGTGGTCGGAGGGCTCGTCCCGTCCGCGGGCCAGCGCCTGCGCCGTACGCTCGTCGAAGCCTGTGCCGGCCACACTCCGGGCGCCCCGCTGCCGCCTGTCGTCACGCACTTCGCCGTCCGCGCCGCATCGATTGTCGAGTTGCTCCACCTGGCGTCCTTGCTGCAGCAGGAGGCCACGACCGAGGTTGAGCTGCTGACCCGCGTGGCCGTCTTCGGCCTAGCTGCCAAAGAGGCCGCCGAGCTCGGCCAGACAGTCAATGAGACCGTTGCGGCCACAGCGGCCGATCTTGCGCGCGGGGAGAAGACCGGGCCGCTGTTTCGGCTGGCCTGCGTTCTCGGCGGACAGGTGGCGGGCCGCAGCGTGACGGACCTCGAGGTACTGGCCCGGTTCGGGATGGAGCTGGGTGCGGCCGTCCAGCTTCTCGACGATGCCTTGAAACTCAAGCTGGCCGACACGCGTTTCCAGCGCGCACTCGCTCAGCTGGACGAACTCAGCGATGAGCAGGCGCGGGAGCGGATCGTCGTCGTCGCCCGGACGGAATGGGTCAAGCTGCAGTGACAGTGCCCACTCCCGACGTGCTGGTGATTGGTGGCGGACCCGCAGGAGCCGTTACCGCCACCCGGCTGGCCGGGATGGGCGTTTCGGTGCTGCTGGTCGACTCGGCCGCCGGATTCAGACCGCCGTACGACGTCGTGCTCAGTGAGTCGACGATCAGCGGGCTGTCGGTCGAGCTGCCGACCCGGCCGGTGAACTCGTTGCGGCTCAGGTTCGGCAGCCGCGATTCGCGGGTGGTGCCCGTCCCCGAGCTCTACCTGTGTGATCAGGCGATCTTCCGCGAGCGGCTTCTGCAGGGTGCAGCCGATGCCGGCGTCACCGTGGTCAACGGCACGGCGACGCTGGACGCTGGATCCCGCCTGGTGGTCAAGGAGTCCGACGGTACGACGTACGCGCCGGAGGCCGCTCATGTCGTTCTCGCGACGGGCGGCTCTGCACCCTTGACCCCGGTCCAGCAGGCAAGCGGCTTCACGTATTCACGTCTCGTCTACGGTTCTGAACGCAGCCCTGAAACAACGTTGTACCTCTCCACCCCGCCAACGACAGCCGGCAGTACGACGACCTCCGCCTGGCTGCTCCAAGGACCTGACGACACCTGCACCCTGACCATCACCACCTCGAACCGGGACAGGTCCGGCGAGCAACTCTTCGCCGACACCGTGGCCGAGCTGGCCACCGTCGAGCCGTACTTCGCAGGCATCAGGGCCACTTGCCCGGGCATCGGGACGTTCACCAATATCGGCTTCACCCCGGACGCCTGCCTGGACCAGGGCCGGATCCTGGTGGGTGGCGCCGCCGGGTTGACGAATCCCTTCACCGGAGAGGGAATCGGCCGCGCCGTCCAGAGCGGTGCGATCGCCGCGAGCTGCATTGCCCAGGCACTCGACGACCCGGCGGCCGCGGCTTCGCAGTACCGGGAGGAGGTGAGTCGAGCCTTCTTCGGGTACTTCGAAACGGCGGAGCATTCCGTCCGTCGTCACCAAGCGGCTTGGCGGACCATTGCCGCGACGATGACCGACGACAGCCCGTTCTTCACCAAGGCCCGGCGCGCGATGATCCTGCCCGAGGGACCGCGGGACGCCGGAAGCAGTCAGGGGATCGTCCTGAACGCGGCGGATTCCCTGCTGGTCAAGACGTTCACCGCCAGCTGCGACTCACTCGAGATCGCCGCCGTCCAGACGGAGTGGCTGCTCCTCGCCCGGCTCTTGGCCGCCAACGAAGGTCCGTTGGCGCATCGGCTCCGCCCTGCCGTCCCCTTCCTGGCCGCCGTGGTCGCGGGCGGATCGCCGCCGCCGGAGGCCGCTGCTCCGGTGGCGGCCGGGATCGAGCTCGCGACGCTCGCCGTACTGGCCTTGGTCGGGTCGCCCTCGCCCGAGGCGCCGGACAGCCCGCAAGGCGGTATCGACTGGGCACGCGCGACGACCGTCCTGGCCAGTGACTTCCTACTCAGCGTCGCGACAGACCTCATCGCCGGCGTCGGTGACCCCTCAATGTCGCGGGCTTTCGCAGACTGGGTTGGCGAACTCACCGCCCTGCGGACCGGCCGGCTGCAGCCCGACGGACTCCTCCGTACGCCGGCGGCCGAGCTCTTCGGTGCGCTCTTCGAGTTCCCCTGCCGAGCCGGCGCTGAACTGGCCGGTCTCCCCTTGAACCAGTCCACGCAACTCCGCGACCATGGCTACCACAGCGGCAAGGCATTCCTGTACGCCGAAGACCTGCGGGCCCTGCATGCACGCCCGACCCGCCTCGACACGACTCACGAGAACCTCCTGCGCAGCCGCGTCTCGTCACTCCCCGACTTGCTGCCGGGCGCTACCGACTTCGATCCCGGCCAAGCCGACGCGGTACTCCGGAAGGCCTTGGCGAACGAACTGTCCCGGACCACCGTGACCGGTCTCGCGGCCCGCTCCACCAGGATCCTGAACGCCTTCGCCCGAGCACTCGCCGAGCCCTGATCCGGCCGGCCTCAGCGCGGCGCGGACACGCCGGTGAGGAGTGTCCCGGCGGGTGGGGCCTGGCAGATTCGATCCTGTCCTTGACCGCCCCGAGGAATGGATGCTGGTGTGAACAACGATGACCCAGGTACTTGGAGTGTCTCGCGTCGCCGGGCTCTGCAGCTGAGCGGAGGCGTGGCCGCGGTCGGTGCCCTTCCGATCACGCCGGCCGCCGCCGCGGCCCGTAGTACGGGTGGGCAGGCGGTGTTGACCGAAGGCACCAACTTCATGGTTTCGGTGTCGCCGGACGGGCAGTGGCTCGCGTTCGATCTGGTCACGGCCATCTGGGTGACGCCGGCCGGTGGCGGGCGTTCGCGGCGGCTGACCGACGACCTGCAGGATGCGACCCGGCCGCGCTGGTCCCCCGACGGTTCGACCATCTACTTCCAGTCCTATCGGGACGGCAACTTCCATCTCTGGTCGATCCGGCCCGACGGTTCGGGGTTACGCCAGCTGACGACGGGGCGCTTCGACCACCGCGAGCCTGCGGTGTCGCCGGACGGGAAGTCGATCGTCTTCTCGTCGGACCGCGGTGGCACCGGCAGCTACGGGATCCATCGGCTCACTTTGAGCAACGGCACCATCGTCGCGCTGACCGACGACACCAGCGAAGAGGCCGAGCCGGTCTACTCCCCCGACGGCCGCAAGATCGCCTTCACGGTCGACGCGACGTCGATCGTCCAGCTGGACCTGACCACCGGCCAGCGCCGTACGGCGGTGCCTGCTCGGACCGGGAGCACCGTCTACGGACCGGCGTACTCCCCTGGCGGTCAGCTTGCGCACGTCCGGCTGACCGGACCGGTGAGCGAACTCGTCGTCGGCGATCAGGCGGTGACGACCGGCAAGGATGTCTTCGCGGTACCGCCGTCCTGGGATCGTGGCGGTGACATCTTCTACACCGCGGACGGCCTGGTCCGAAGGCTGCGGATCGGTGGAGCGGACACCGCCGTCGCGTTCACGGCCGTGGTCCCGGTGACGTCGCGCCGGCCGCGACCCAAGTCGCCGGACATCGAGTCGGCGCGGCGCCGGCCGGTGCTGGGGATCGCCGGGCCGGCAGTCTCCCCCGACGGGCGCTGGCTGGCCTTCCGGGCGCTGAACGCGCTCTGGCTGGCGCCGACCAGTGGCCGTGGGCAACCACGCAAGATTGTTGCCGACGGCTACTTCAACTCGGATCCCGACTTCTCGCCGGACGGCAAGAAGTTGCTCTATGCAAGCGATCGGGACGGCACCGCCGATCTCTGGTTGCACGATCTGGCGACCGGTGCCGACAGCAAGCTCTCTTCGTTGCCCGGGGCACAGACTGCGCCAAGGTTCTCCCCCGATGGCCGGCAGATCGCCTACCAGGACCAGGACGGCATCGCGTGGGTGCTCGACATCGGCTCGGGTGAGGTCCGCCAACTCACCCCGACGCTGTTCCAGCCGGGCCGGGTGAGTTGGTCCGCCGACGGCCGCACGATCGTGCTCGCCGCGGTCAAACCGTTCTCCAAGCGCTTCCGCGAAGGCACCAGCCAGCTCCTGTACGTCGACGTGGCAACCACTGCCCTCGAGTACGTCGAACCGATGCCGTTCCGCTCCCTGGCCACCAGAGGCGACGACGGCCCGGTCTTCTCGCCCGACGGCAAATGGCTCGCCTTCGTCGTCGAGAGCCTCCTGTACGTCGTACCGGTGGATGGCCGGGGTCGCTTCACCGGTCAGCCACGGGCGGTCACGTCGGAGGTGACCGACTCCCCCGTCTGGCAGGACAGTCGGACGCTGCTCTACCTGCACAACGGCCAGGTCCGGCGTACCGACGTGCGGGGCTCGCGGCCTCAGACGGTCAAGGTCGATCTGCACTGGCAACGCGCAACGGTGAACCAGCGCGTCACGATCCATGCCGGCGCGCTGTGGGACGGGCGGGCCGAGGAGTTGCGTCGCGACGTCGACATCGTCGTGGACGGGTCGAAGATCGCCGCGGTTCGTCCGCATCAGGGCAAGGCGGACGTCGATGCGACTGGGCTGACGGTGATGCCTGGGCTGATCGATGCCCACAACCACTGGCATCTTCGCGGCCGGGCCTGGGGTGCGCGGCAGGGCTATCTGTGGCTGTCCTACGGGATCACCACCACCCGCTCGCCCGGCGATCCCGTCTACCAGATGCAGGAGACGCGGGAGGCGCTCTCTGAGGGGTCACTGACCGGTCCCCGGTACTTCGCCACCGGTGAGGCGATCGACGGGTCGCGGGTCTTCTACAACTTCATGCGTCCGACGCTGTCGGTACGCCAGCTCGGTCTGGAGTTGGACCGGGTCGAGGGGCTGGCGTACGACCTGGTGAAGACGTACGTGCGGTTGCCGGTCGAGTACCAGCGACGGGCTATCGCGGCGGTCCACCGGCTCGGGCTGCAACTGTCGTCGCACTACCTCTACCCGGCCGAGCACCTCGGCATGGACGGGATGGAACACACCGGCGCCACCAACCGGCTCGGGTACTCGCACACGGTCAGCCGGCTCGGGCGCGCGTACGCCGACGTGATCACGCTGTTCACCAAGGCCGGGCTCTCGGTCACGCCCACGCTCTTCAACTCGACGATGGCGCATGTCGACGATCCGTCACTCCTCACCGACCGGCGGACAACGACACTGTTCCCGGCCTGGGAGTACGCCGCGCTCCAAGCGGAGGTCAACACCGCGGCAGGACCGGCCGGTGTCACCACGCGGGCTTTGCTGGCGGGCAACGTCGACATGGTGTTGCGCATCCATCGGGGTGGCGGCCTGGTGATCGCGGGTACGGATGCGCCGCTGGACAACATCGCGATCTCGCTCCATGCGAATCTGCGGTCGATGGTCGCGGGCGGCTTCACGCCGTACGAGGCGTTGACGACCGCTACCCGCAATCCGGCCAAGTGGCTGGCGCTGGAGGACAAGCTGGGCGTCGTACGGGCCGGGGCGCAGGCGGATCTCGCGTTCGTGAAGGGTGATCCGCTGGCGGACATCCGGCACGCGGCCGCGGTCGAGCAGGTGATGCTGGCCGGAAAGCTGCACACCGTGGACTCGTTGCTCGCGCCCTACACCGCGCAGCAGGTCGCTCCGGCATTGGTTGCCTCAGGCAACACGCCGCGGCCGCTCAGCCGGGAGCAGGCGCACGCCCACGACCCGCAGTACTGGTGGCACGAGCCCGAGTGGCTGCACCGGCTTTGCTGCGAGGGGTAGCGGCTGCCGCGAGGAGGCGGTTGCCCAGGGCGTTGAGGGCCTCGCGGAGTTCGGGCGGGGTCACGACGGTGAAGGGCTGTTCGAGGGAGGCAAGGCGGTAGGCGTACCACTCGGGCTCATCGGTACTGCCGGTGAGCCGGGTGTGCGTCTCATCGATCGGCTCGAGCCGTCCGAGGTTGCGGGCCAGGACGACCTCGGCGACAGGTGCGTCGATCACCACCTCGACAGGGAACTTCCAGCCCTGGGCGAAGTGGTCCTGGATGGCGGTGACCGGATCGAGGTTGTCCGGCGGGGTGAAGGTGTCGGGCAGCGTCTCGGTCGTGGTCACGCGGTCGACTCGTAGTACGCGCTGGGCGTCCTTCGTGTGCGACCAGCAGAGCAGGTACCAGAGGCCGTGGCGCACCGAGACGGCCCACGGGTCGACGTCCATGGTGATGGTGTCGCGGTCTCCCCTGCGATAGCCGATCCGCAGCCGGCGGCCCGCAGTACAGGCTTGGACCAGGGCTGCGGTCGTCTCCGGGTCGGGGTAGGTGCCCTCGGCGGCCTGCCGTGGCGTGACCAGGCGACGGATCGACTCGGCCGGCTCGGCGACCGGCTTTGGCAGCACCCGGATGATCTTGCTGAGCGCGCTGCCGGCCGGGTCCGTCGGGTCGGAGGCGCGGGGATGGCCTTCGAGAGCGGCCATCATCAACCCGAGCGCCTCGGCGGTCGAGAACATCAAGGGGGGCAGCCGGAAACCACGACCGAGCCGATATCCGCCGTACCGGCCCGGAGTGGACTCGACCGGGATACCGGCCTCACGCAGGATCCCGACGTACCGCCGGGCGGCCCGGTCGCTGACGCCCAGCCTGTCCCCGAGCCGCTCACCGCTGATGCCCGGACAGTCCTGAATCAACTCCAAGGCCAGCAGCGCCTTCGCCGTCGGGCTCACTTCGTCCACGAACACAGTAGAACCCACATCCCGGAAGTCGACCGTCCGCAATGGAGATTACCGTCTGGAGCATGACAGAACACGACCTCCCCCACGAGGCCCCGATCGCCGGCACCGAGCTCGAGACCATGCTGGGCTCCCTGGAGCGGCAGCGCGCGATCTTCGCCTGGAAGTGCGGCGGTCTGGACTCCGTCGGCCTCCAGGCCTCACATCCGCCGTCGAAGCTGAGCCTGGGCGGCCTGGTCAAACACCTGGCGCTGGTCGAGGACGAGTACTTCACCCGGAGGCTGCTCGGCCGGGAGTTGGGAGCGCCTTGGGACGCGGTCGACTGGGACGCCGATCCCGATTGGGAGTGGCACTCGGCGGCCGAGGACTCACCGGAGGAGCTGTACGCGCTCTGGCAGGAGGCGACCGACCGCTCGCGGACGGCCGTTGCCGCAGTACTGGACCGAGGCGGGCTGGACCAGCTGGCGCCGTACAAGAACGGCAACGGCGAGTCGCCCAGCCTCCGGCGGATCATGATCGATCTGATCGAGGAGTACGCCAGGCATGCTGGTCATGCCGATCTGATCCGCGAGTCGGTGGACGGGTTGACCGGCGAGGATCCGCCGCGCTCCTAGAAGGGCAGCTTCGGTTGGGGTGGGGCGTGGGTGGGGTCTACGCCGTCGAAGAGGCTGCTGACTGATTCGCCTTCGTGGATGCGTTTGATCGCTTCGGCGAACAGGCCGCTGACCGAGCTGACCTGCAGTTCGGGGAAGCCCTCGGGGCGCGGGACGGTATCGGTGCTGATCACCTCGGTGATGGACGGGTGCGAGCGCAGCCGCTCGACCGCCTTGCCGGCGAACAGGCCGTGGGTGGTCGCCACCGCGGCCTGCGTGCAGCCGAGATCCTTCAGCCGGTCGAGGAGCTCGATGATCGAACCGCCGGTCGCGATCTCGTCGTCCAGGATGATCGCCTTCTTGCCGGCCACGTCGCCGACGATCGCATCGATCACCACCCGGTCGTCCGACAGCCGCTGCTTGCTGCCCGCGGCGACCGGCAACCCGAGCAGGCGGGCGAACTGGGTCGCGGTCTTCGCGTTGCCGAGATCCGGGCTGACCACGACGGTGTTGGTCAGATCGGTACCGCGGAAGTGCTCGGCCAGGACGCCGATCGCGGTCAGGTGGTCGACCGGTACAGAGAAGAATCCGTGCACCTGCGGAGCGTGCAGCGTCATCGTCAGCACCCGGTCGGCACCGGCCGCGACCAGCAGGTCGGCTACCAGTCGGCCACCGATCGAGATCCGCGATGCGTCCTTCTTGTCCGAGCGCGCGTAGGCGTAGTGCGGCATCACCGCGGTGATCTGCGCGGCCGACGCACCCCGGGCGGCGTCGATCATCAGGAGCAGCTCCATCAGGTGCTCCTGGGTCGGCGGTACCAGCGGCTGCACGATGTACACGTCCCGCTGGCGGCAGTTCACCTGCAACTGGACCTGTAGGCAGTCGTTGCTGAACCGGTGGATCTCCACCGGCGACAGCTCCACGCCGAGGTCGGCACAGATCTGCTTGGCAAGGCTGGAATGGGCACTTCCGCTGAACACGACGATCTCTCGCACGGCTCTCCCCGAATGCTGCGTCCCGACAGCGGTGAGCCTACCTGCCGTCCGCCGAGTTCCAGCAGTGGGCAGGTGGCACCTGGACCTTGCGAACAGCTATCAGTGCAAAAGGCCGGCGACCACTTCGGCCGCCACGCGGCAGTCCGTGGCCGAGGCATCCAGATGAGTGACGAGGCGGAGCTGGGTGACGCCCACTCCGCCGATCAGGACACCTTCGGCCTTGGCCTTGGCCACCACCTCGGCGACCGTCTTGCCAGTCGCGGCAAGGTCGGCGATGACGATGTTGGTGTCGACCTGGTCCGGCTTGACCGAGCCAGGCGCGGCGTCGGCGAGGATCTCGGCGATCTGACGCGCGTGGGCGTGGTCCTCGGCGAGGCGGTCGACGTTGTGGCGGATCGCATACAGACCGGCAGCAGCCAGTACGCCGGCCTGACGCCAGCCCGCGCCCAGTCGCTTGCGCCAGACTCGCGCCTCCTTGATCAGCTCGGTCGAGCCGACCAGCACCGAGCCGATCGGTGCGCCCAAGCCCTTCGACAGGCAGACACTCACGGCCGCCGCCCTGCTGCCGTAAGCCACCATCGGTACGCCGGATGCGACCGACGCGTTCCAGAGGCGAGCGCCGTCGAGGTGGAGCGGGAGGCCGAGCGAGTCCAGTTCGTCGGCCAGGGCGTCGTACGAGGTCTGGATCGTGCCGCCGCCGAAGTTGTGCGTGTTCTCGACCGAGACGGCGGCCGTCGGGACGAAGTACGGGCCGAGGTCTGGGGCGATCAGGGCGCGGATCTGGTCCAGGTCGATCTGGCCGCCGGGCGCGCTCCAGGTGCGGGTGGTGATGCCGCTGATCGCGGCGTGCGCGCCCAATTCGGCGCGGGCGACATGCGCGCTCGCTTCACAGAGCACCTCGGTGCCGGGAGCGGCGAGCGCCCGGACGCCGAGGATGTTGGCCAGCGACCCGCTGACCGTGAACAACCCGGCCTCGTGCCCGAGCAACCCGGCGACGGTTTCCTCGAGTTGCGTGACCGTGGGGTCCTCGCCGTACACGTCATCGCCGACGGGCGCACTGGTCATCGCCGCCAGCATCCCGGCGGAAGGCCGCGTGACGGTGTCGGACCGAAGGTCGATCACGCTCGTGCGCCTCGCAGGCGTTCGGCGACCAGGAAGGACAGTTCCAGGGACTGGTGCCGGTTCAGGCGGGGGTCGCAGGCGGTCTCGTAGCGGTTGACCAAGTCTTCGGCGACCAGTTCCTCGCCGCCGCCGAGGCACTCGGTGACGTCGTCGCCGGTGAGCTCGATGTGCATGCCACCGGGCCAGGTGCCGACCTGCTCGTGGGCGTCGAAGAAGCCCTGCACCTCGTCGATCACGTCGTCGAAGTTGCGGGTCTTGTAGCCGTTCGGCGTCTCGTAGGTGTTGCCGTGCATCGGGTCGCACACCCACGCGATCGGCGAGCCGTGGTCACGGACCGCCTCCAGCAGCGGCGGCAGCCCGTCGCGGATCTTGCCCGCGCCCATCCGGGTGATGAAGGTCAGCCGGCCCTCGATGCCCTTCGGGTTCAGCTTGTCGATCAGCGCCCGGATGTACTCCGGGGTCGTGGTCGGGCCGATCTTCACGCCCAGCGGGTTGCTCAGCGCCGAGAGGAACTCGATGTGCGCGCCGTCCAGCTGCCGGGTCCGCTCCCCCACCCAGAGCAGGTGGCCGGACACGTCGTACGGCTGCTCGGTGCGGGAGTCGATCCGGGTCAGGGCGTGCTCGTACTCCAGGATCAGTGCTTCGTGCGAGGCGTAGAAGTCGACGGTCTTGAACTCGTCGTGGACCGCTCCGCAGGCGCGCATGAAGGCGAGCGCGCGCTCGATCTCCGAGGCGAGCTGCTCGTAGCGCTGCCCGACCGGCGACGACCTCACGAAGTCGGTGTTCCAGGCGTGCACCTGGTGCAGGTCGGCGTACCCACCGGTGGTGAACGCGCGAGTCAGGTTGAGCGTCGCGGCGGCCGCGTTGTAGACACCGCGCAGCCGCTGCGGGTCCGGGATCCGTGCCTCGGGCGTGAAGTCCAGTCCGTTCACGGCGTCACCCCGGTACGACGGCAGCGTCACGCCGTCGCGGGTCTCCTCGCCACTGCTGCGGGGCTTCGCGTACTGGCCGGCGATCCGGCCGACCTTCACGACCGGGACGCTCGCGGCGTACTGGAGCACGACCGACATCTGCAGCAGCACCCGGAGCTTGGCCCGGATGTTCTCGGCGGTCACCCCGTCGAAGGTCTCGGCGCAGTCACCACCCTGCAGCAGGAACGCCTCGCCCCGTGCGACGGCACCGATCTTGGTGGTCAGATCGTCGCACTCACCGGCGAAAACCAGCGGCGGCAACGTCCGCAACTGCCCGATGACGTGCTCCAACACCGCCTGGTCCGGCCACTCCGGCTGCTGCAACGGCTTGAGCCCGCGCAGCTCCTCCAACGAAGGAACCCCCGGCACCAACCCAGCACTCAACTCCGCAAATTGCATACCCCAACCCTAGGCGAGCCGTCCCATCCCTTGCCCACCCGTCTCACCACGACCGGCTCAGGCCAGGGAGCTCGGGTCCGAGGGGACGTCGACGGCGTGGGCGCGGAGCACGCTCAGAGGGATGATGTCGAGGGCTCGGACATGGGTGGAGGCCAGTACTACGGGGGCGGCGGCGCCTGCGTGGTACGCCTGGAGCCAGCGGGCCGCGACTACACACCAGCGGTCGCCGGGACGCAAGCCGGTGAAGTTCAGCTCGGGGCGTGGGGTGGTCAGGTCGTTGCCGACCGCGAGCTGGTGAGCCAGGAACTCGGTGGTCATCACCGCGCAGACCGTGTGGCTGCCGAGGTCCTCGGGACCGGTGCTGCAGCAGCCGTCGCGGAAGAATCCGGTGACCGGGTCGGTCCCGCACTCCTGCAGGCTGTCACCCAGGACGTTCAGGTCGCCTTCCATCTCAGCGGATCAGGAGGCCTTGGTGTCGCCGTGGCGGGGCTTGATGTGGTCGTCGACGGACTCGCCGGCCTTGATGAGCTCCTTGGCCTTCTCGGCGTACATGTCGACGTACTCCTGGCCGGACAGCTCCATCAGCGCGTACATGATCTCGTCGGTGACCGAGCGCAGGACGAAACGGTCGCGCTCCATCCCCTCGTACCGGGAGAAGTCCATCGGCTCGCCGATCGCCACGCCCGGGCGGATCAGCCGCGGGAACCGGCGGCCGGGCTCGCGGATCAGGAACTTCGGCCAGACCGTGCCGGGCGGGTTCAGCTTCTCGGTGTCGATCATCGCGACCGGGATGACCGGGACCCCGGCCACGATCGCCATCCGCGCCACGCCGGTCTTGCCCTTGTAGAGCCGGCCGTCGGGTGAGCGGGTGCCCTCGGGGTAGATCCCGAACAGCTCACCCTTGGCGAGGATCTCCAGCCCGGTGTTCAGCGCGGCCAGCGAGGCGCGCCCACCGGAGCGGTCGATCGGGATCTGGCCGATCGAGCGGAAGAAGGTCGCCATCACGCGGCCCTTCAGCCCGGGCGCGGTGAAGTACTCCGACTTGGCCGGGAAAATGATCTGGCGGGGCACCGCCACCGGCAGGAACACCGAGTCGGTGAACGCCAGGTGGTTGCTGACCAGCAGCGCCGGGCCGGTCTTGGGAATGTTCTCCAGCCCCTCGACCCTGGGACGGAAGAGGAGCTTCGCAATCGGTCCGACGAAGAACCGCCTGAGGAACAGGTACAGCAACGCCTTCACCTCCGTCACTCGGCCGACACCCTACGTTCCACTCTCCTCTTCAAGCAACGTCACCGCCAGGAATAGCTGGGCAACACTCTGTGTTGGCACCTGGTTGCAGACTGGGTGCGATGTCGGTCACGGGATCGAGCGACACCCGTGACGGGGTGGGCTGGTGACCTCGGGGCTGCGACCATTGGCGTCTCAGGATCTACGCGACTCACCAAGGAGTACCCGTGCCAGTGCAAGCTCACGCGGAAGAGTTCCGCAGCCCAGGTTCCGGTGAGAACGCCGCGACCGGGGTGCTGCTGAGCCACGGCTTCACCGGCTCGCCGAAGTCGATGCGGCCGTTCGGCGAGCATCTGGCGGCCGAGGGCTACGGGGTCTCCGTACCGCGGCTGCCCGGCCACGGGACGCGCTGGCAGGAGATGAACACGACTCGCTGGCAGGACTGGTACGCCGTACTGGAGAACGAGCTGACCCGGCTGCGCAAGGAGCACGACCGGGTGTTCGTGGGCGGCCTGTCGATGGGCGGCTGCCTGGTACTGCGGCTCGCGGAGCAGCACGGAGCCGACATCTCCGGTGTGATCCTCGTCAACCCGTCCGTGCGCACCGACGACAAGCGACTCGCGTTGCTCCCGGTGCTGCAGCGGATGATGCCGTCGTTCCCGGGGATCTCGAACGACATCAAGAAGCCGGGTGTCGACGAGGGCGCGTACGACCGGCTGCCGCTGAAGGCCCTCCGCTCGCTCTCCCAGCTGTGGACGCTGACCCGGGCCGACCTGGCGAAGGTGACTCAGCCGGTATTGCTCTTCCGAAGTACCGTCGACCACGTCGTCGAACCGAGCTCAGGCCGGGCGATCCTGGCCGCGATCTCATCCCGCGACGTCACCGAAACCCTGCTCGAGGACAGCTACCACGTGGCCACTCTGGACAACGACGCCGACCGCATCTACACCGACACCGCCGCCTTCATCCACCGGATCACCCATGCGTGACAACGGCCTGACCGCCGACACCTACACGTCCCTCGGCGGCATAGCCCCCACCCTCACCACCCCCGTCCTAACCGCCCTAGCCGAAGCCGGCATAGCGGCGTACTGCGACGCTCCGGCTGAGGCGGCGGCGACCAGCCCGCAGGACGGCTCCGAAGGCGACGCGAAGGTGGAAGCGGCGGGGGTGCCGGTGGGGTTTGAGGAGATATTTGTTGCGGCTGGGGCTGTGGAGCGGGCTCGGGGGGTTATTGCTCGGAGTACTGAGGATGCTGAGTGGAAGTCGTTGGTGGAGCAGTTCAACGCGCCCTCGGCTGAGGGGCACGACGCGACGCCGGTGCCGCGGTGGCCGGCCAGTGAGGATGTCGAGGAGGGCTCCTACGAGCCGTTGATCGACGTGCCGGCTGGGTTGATCGTCGGGGACACCGATGAAGATCCGCCTGAGGAGCCGCCGGCTCGGCGTACCGACGATCCGCATGACCACTTCGTCCCGCCGGAGCCGCCGCGGGGGCCGCGGCTGGACTGGATCAGCCGGATCGCCTGGCTCGGGCTGTTCGGCGGCCCGCTGCTGCTGATCGCCGCCGCGTTGCTCGACTTCGGCACCGGCCGGGTCACCACCATCGCGGTCGTCGGTTTCGTCGGCGGTTTCCTCACCCTGGTACTCCGGATGCCCGACAAGCTTCCGCCCGAGGACACCCCCGACGACGGCGCCGTGGTCTGACGCCCAGCCCAGCACGCTAGAGTGCGGATCGTCGGACAATCCGACGAACCGAGGCGAGGGAGGCACCCGTGCAGGTCACCGAGACGGTCGAGATCACCGGCCACCTGATGGATTCCGGGTTGCTGTCCCGGGTCCTGGACGACATCCGCGGGTACGGCGGTGAGTACACGCTGGACAAGTTCGACCTCGGCTACGACAAGGACGACCCGTCGACCGTGCGGATGACGGTCGGTGCCGAGGACGACGAAGCCCTCCAGCGCCTGCTGATGCGGATCCAGACCAAAGGTGCGAACCTGGTCAACCCCGGTACGCCGGAGATCTCCGAGGTGCTCCAGGACGGCGTCTTCCCCGACGGTTTCTACTCGACCACGAACCTGCCCACCAGCGTCCGGCTGGGCGGCCACTGGGTCTCGGTGCGCAACCCCGAGATGGACTGCGGCCTGCTGGTCGAGGGTGCGGACGTCCGGACCATCCCGATGTCCGAGGTGAAGGCCGGGATGAGGATCATCACCAGCGCCCAGGGCGTCAAGGTCACGCCGCCGATCGTCGCGAACGACGAGGGGGCGTTCGGCTTCATGGAGTCGGAAGTCTCCAGCGAGAAGCCGCAGCGGGTGCTCGTCAAGCAGGTCGCGGACGGCATGCGCGAGGCGAAGGCCGCCGGGCTGAAGGTGCTCTGGGTCGGCGGCCCGGGCATCGTGCACACCGGCGCCGCGCCGGCGATGGTGGCCATCGTCGAGGCGGGTTTCGTCGATGTCATGTTCGCCGGCAACGCGCTCGCTACCCACGACATCGAGTCGTCGCTGTACGGTACGTCGCTCGGCGTCGACCTGGCCCGCGGCCGGGGCGTGGAGCACGGGCACGAGCACCACATCCGCGCGATCAACACCATCCGCAAGGCCGGCTCGATCGCCGCGGCCGTCGAGTCGGGTGTGCTCACCTCGGGCGTGATGCACGCGCTGGTGAAGAAGGGCAACAAGTTCGTGCTGGTCGGCTCGGTCCGCGACGACGGCCCGCTGCCGGACGTCTACACCGACGTCCTCGAAGGCCAGCGCGCGATGCGGGCCGAGCTGGAAGGCGTCGGCTACTGCCTGATGGCCGCGACCATGCTGCACTCGGTTGCTACCGGCAACATCCTCCCGGCGTCCGTACCGCTCACCTGCGTGGACATCAACCCGGCCACCGTCACCAAGCTCGCCGACCGGGGCTCGGCCCAGGCCCGCGGCATCGTCACCGACGTCGGCCTGTTCATCGAGCACCTCGCCCGCGAGCTGTCCCCGACGTACGCCGACACGAAGTAACTCAGCGTCTGTCGGTGCTCGATGCCATGGTGGATCCATGGCACTGAGAACAAAAGCTCGCTGGTTCGGAGTTGCGCTCAACTCCCCCGACCCGCAGGCGCTCGGCCGCTTCTACGTGCGCCTGCTCGACTGGGAACTGCACACCGACACACCGGGCTGGGTCACCGTCGCGCCCTCGAACGACGCCGGCTACAACCTGGGCTTCCACCTCGAGAAGGAGTACGAGCGCCCGGTCTGGCCCGGCGAGAAGGGCAAGCAGCAGATGCAGATGCATCTGGACCTCGAGGTGGACGACCTCGACCAGGCGGTTGCGCACGCGATCGAGGCCGGCGCCGAACTGGCGGAGTACCAGCCGCAGGAGAACGTTCGTGTGATGCTCGACCCAGATGGTCATCCGTTCTGCCTCTATCTCGACTGAGCAGGCAAGATGGGCGCCATGACGGAACTGGTGCACCTGGACGTGGCCTGCGGGGTCGCGACGATCACGCTGGACTCGCCGCACAACAAGAACGCGCTCTCCCAGCAGCTGACCGGCGAGTTGCTGGCTCACCTGGCGACGGCCGACGCGGATGACGACGCGCGGGTGATCGTGATCCGCTCAGCGCTGGACGTCTTCTGCTCGGGCGCCGACCTGTCGGAGGCGACGACGGTCGGGATGGGCGTCGGGGCGCAGCGGATGGTCGACGTCCAGCGCGCGATCGTGGCGAACTCCAAGCCGGTGGTCGCGCGCGTCGCCGGGCCGGTGCGGGCTGGCGGTATCGGGATCGTGGCGGCGTCCGACATCAGCGTGGCGGGGCACAGTTCGACGTACGCGCTGACCGAGGTGCGCCTCGGGTTGGCCGCCGCGACCATCTCGCTGACGGTGATCCCGCGGCTGACGGATCGCGCCGCCTCACTGACGTTCCTCACGGGTGACGCCTTCGATGGCGCCGAAGCCGCGAAGCTCGGTTTGGTGACGCAGGCAGTGCCCGACGAGGAGCTTGACAGCGCGCTCGACGCAGTACTGTCGTCTCTGCTCAAGGGCGCGCCGCAAGGCCTCCGCGAGAGCAAGAGGCTGCTGAACCGCGAGCTCCTCGCCGACATCGATGCCCGAGGCACCGAGCTGGCCGAACTCTCGGCCGGGCTCTTCGGCTCCCCCGCGGCCCAGGAAGCGATGCTTGCCTTCCTCAACCGTAAGAAGAAACGCTAGCGCCATCCGCCGTTGCTGTGCAGGAGTTGGCCGTTCACCCAACCGCCCTCCGGTGAGCAGAGGAAGGCGACCAGGTTCCCGGTGTCGACCGGTCGCCCGGGGCGCTTCAGCGGGTTCTCGGCGGCGAACTGCGCGACCAGGTCCGGTGTCATCCACCCCGTGTCGATCGGCCCGGGGTTGATCACGTTCGCGGTGATGCCCAGGTCGCTGAGCTCACGCGCCGCGGCCAGGGTGATCCGGTCGAGAGCACCTTTGCTGGCGCCGTACGGGAGGTTGCCCGCGGTGTGATCGCTGGTCAGGGCAACGATCCGGCCGTCGCCGTACGGCGCGGCGTACTGCTCCGCGAATGCCTTGATCAGCAGCCAGGTCGCCCGCGCGTTGACCGCGAAGTGCCGGTCGAAGCTCTCGACGGTGGTGTCGAGGATGCCGCTGTCGACCGACTCGCAGTGCGACATCACCAGCGCCTGCACCGGTCCGAGCGCCTCGCCGGTGGCCCGGAACACCTCACCCGGCGCGGCGACATCCTCGAAGTCAGCCTCCACCGAGAACACCCGCGCCCCATGCCCGGCCAGTACTTCGGTGATCTCGTCCCGCGCCGAAGTGTCCGGTCCCCACGGCATCCGCTCGTCGTACCCACCGAAGTACGTGAACGCGACATCCCACCCCGTCGCCGCCAGCCGCTCAGCCAGCCCTGCCCCGATCCCGGCCCGTCGCCCCACACCCGTCACCAACGCCACCGGTCTCATGAACCCATCCTGACGCCCGTTTCCTCAACCCACAAAGGGTTTTATTCAGTTGCATCCAGAAGATGGGTGCTGGTGCACTGCGATCCATGGCGATGACCGCGAGCATGCGCACGACGTTCCGCGAGCAGGGCTTTGTGGTGGTTCCGGATGTGCTCACCGATGAGCAACTCGCGACGGGGCGGAAGCTCGTCGCGGCAGAGCTGGAGAAGGAGCCACCGGCGCCGGATCTGGTGGGCTTCCATTTCGCCTGGCCGCGATTCGAAGCCGGCTCGCACCCGCTGCTCGACTTCTACCGGGTGACGGTCGCGCCGCTGGCGGCCGAACTGGTGCGGCCGGAGCTCGGGGTGGACGACCCCGACTTCGCGCAGATCGCGACCACGATTCCGCCGTGGTCACATCGACCAGGCTCGCCGCACGTCGACGGGGTGAGCCCGCTGGCGCCGGACGGTACGCCGTACACGTTCTCGATGCTCGCCGGAGTCTGGTTGACCGACCAGCAGGAGGAGTACCACGGCAACCTGCATGTCTGGCCGGGCTCGCATCTGCGGTTCGGGGAGTATCTCGCCGAGCGTGGCGCCGATGCGCTGGCGGAACTGGGTGAGGACACCAGCGGTGCGCCGTACCCGAAGATCGAGCTCGGCGAGCAGATCCAGACGTTCGGCACCGCTGGGAGTGTCCTGTTCGCGCACTATCTGCTCGGGCACAACATCGGTGGCAACACCGGGCCGGATCGGCGCGAGACGATCTACTACCGGTTGCAGGCCCACGGGCACCGCGATCGGTGGCGTGAGGTCGTGACCGATCCGCTCAGCGAGTTCAGGGGAGCGTGAGCTCCAGCAGCATCGGGAGGTGGTCGGAGCCTGCGATGAGGTCGTCTCGGGTGACGCCTTCGATCGAGTCCAGGGGGATGACGCGGCCGGCGAGGTCGGGTGAGAGGTGGGCGCCGTCGATGCGTTTGACTGGGTTGTCGGAATGGAAGGTGGGGCCTGCGTCGACGCCTAGGTCCGTCAAACCTTCTGCCGCTAGGCGCTCCCAGACCGGGCCGCCGGGTTCCTCGTTGAGGTCGCCGACGAGTAGGTAGGGCAGGTTGAAGGATCTGCAGCCGCGTAGGACCTGCTCGAGCTCGTGCTGGCGGCCGCGGATGTGCAAGCCGAGGTGGCAGACCACCAAGGCCACCGCGAGATCACCGAGCGTCGTCCGGCCGCCGACCGACCCGCCGGGGAGTTGGGTGGCGATGAAGCGCAGCCGGCGGCGGACGAAGGGCCGCCAGACCCGCCAGTGCAGGGGATCCTGGAGATCGATGCCGTCGGCAATCAAGATCGCGTTGCGCGCCGACGCCGCGACGTACCGGAGCCCGAACGTCGCCGCCATCGCCTCCCGTTTGCGCCGCGTGCCCCACCAGGTCGGTGCCTCCTGGATCAGCGCGACGTCGGGCGCGCAGGCACGCACGACCCGGGCCAGCGCCTCGCGGTCATCGCCCCAGCGGTGCACGTTGTACGACAGCACCCGCAGCGACGGGCCTTCGCTCATGCCTCGGTGTCACCGTTCAGCTCGGCCGTTTCCTTCACCGAGGGCTCCGCCGTCCGCATCCCGGTACGCCGTCCGACCGACTTGCGGGTGGCCCGCTCGAGCCGGGTCGACCGTCCACTGCGCGCGGCCGTCTTCGCCGTCACCGCAGTCGTCTTGACCCGCACCCGACGCAACCAGGTCGCCTCTTCCCGCGCGAGGTCGGCAGCACCCACCATGCCGGCCTCAGGACCCAGTACTGCGCGAACGATGCGCGCCTCGGGCCGGAAACCACGGCCGGTCAAGGTTCGCTTGAACGCCTCGCGGGCCGGAGCGAGCAGCAACTCCCCCGCATCCGACACACCGCCACCGATCACGAACGTCCCGGGGTCGAGCGCGGCCGCCAGATTGGCCAGGCCGATCCCGAGCCAGCGGCCGACATCCTCCAGCAGTTCGATCGCCACCGGATCGCCGTCCTTGGCCAGCTCGGTGACCATCGGCCCGTTGATCTTGAGCGGATCTCCGGCGGCGGCCCGCAGCAGGTTGTGCGCGACCGGCGAACCGGACAGCGCCAGCTCACGAGCCTCGCGGGTCAGCGCGTTACCCGAGGCGTACTGCTCCCAGCAGCCCCGGTTGCCGCACTCACAGCGATGCCCACCGGGCACCACCTGCATGTGACCGAACTCGCCCGCGATGCCGAACTTGCCGCGCTGCAAGGCGCCGTCGTTGAGGATCGCACCGCCGATCCCGGTGCCGAGCGTGACGCAGACCAGGTGGCTCTCGCCCTGACCGCCACCGAAACGCCACTCCGACCAGGCGGCCGCGTTCGCGTCGTTCTCGACGACCACCGGCAGCCCGAGACGACGCTCGACGGCGTCCCGCAACGGCTCGTGCCGCCAGGCCAGGTGGGGTGCGAACAGGACGGACGAGCGGGTGCCGTCGACGAAGCCGGCCGCGCCGATCCCGACCGCGATCACGTCGTGCCGCGACTCCAGGTCGTGCACGATCTCGGCGATCGCGTCCTCGGTCTCGCGTGGGTCCTTGGTCGGGGTGTCGCGGCGCAACCGGTCCAGGATGTTGCCCTCCGGGTCGACCACGCCGGCGGCCACCTTGGTGCCACCGATGTCGATCCCGATCGTCAGCGCCTGCGTCAGAGCCATCGCACGACCTCCCTAGCCGTACCCCCTGAGACTCCTGAAACGGTACTGGAAGCTGCGCTCACCGAGAGCTCTCCAGGGTGGGGACCGGCCGGCGGGCCACGTCGGCGGCGCCGATCAGGCCCGCGTCGTTGCCGAGCTGGGCCAGTCCGAACGCCGGGTGGGGCCGGTTCGCCTTGGCGGGCAGGTTCTTCTCGAAGGCGACCTGCGCCGACTTCACCAGCAGCTCCTTGGCCGCGCTCACGCCGCCGCCGATCACGATCGTGCTCGGGTCGAACAACGTGGCGATACTGGCCAGGCCCTCACCCAGCCAGCGACCGAGGTCGTCGAGCAGCTCGACCGCGCACGGATCGCCCGCGGCGGCCGCCTCGGTGATCATCGGGCCGGTCAGCTCGGCCGGGTTGGTGATCCCGCAGACACTCAGCATCTGCGCGGCGGCCAGCGAGCCGGACTCCGCCTGCGCGCGTCCTTCGCGGACCAGCGCCCGACCTGACGCGTACTGCTCCCAGCAACCCCGCGCGCCACACCCACACCGGTGACCGCCCGGCACGACTCGCATGTGCCCAAGCTCCGCCGCCACACCGTGAGCGCCGCGCAGCAGCTGCCCGTCGATCACCACGCCGCCACCGATCCCGGTGCCGACGGTCACGCAGACCATGTGCTCGACGTCCTTGGCCGCACCGAAGGCGAACTCGCCCCAGGCCGCCGCGTTGGCGTCGTTCTCCACGACCACCGGCACCTTCAGCGTTTCGGCCACCCGGGCGCCCAGCGGCTCGTCCCGCCAGGCCAGGTTCGGCGCGAACAGCACCGTCGACCGGTCGGAGGACACGAACCCGGCGGCACCGATGCCGACCGCTTGCACGTCGTGGTCGGCGATCAGTTCCGCGGCCGCCGCGCAGATCGCCTTGGCCGTCTCGTCGACCGAGTCGGCGGGCGTGTCGCGATGCGTGCGCGCGAGGATGGTGCCGTCGTCGTCGACCACGCCCGCGGCGATCTTGGTACCGCCGACGTCGATGCCGATGCTCAATCCCATGGTTCTGGGTCCTCACTCACGTCGATCCGGTCCACGCGGGACCGGGCAGGCCGTTCGGGGTCCTGCGCCTTGGCGGTCCGCGACTCTGCGTCCTCCCGGGCCTGCCGCGCGGCCTCCGCGGCAGCTTCCAGCAGCGACCGTACCGATCCCAGTACGCCGGCCGCCGCCGTCGACAGTTGCTCGATCGTCTCGGGGCTGGTGTTCCGCACCTTGGCGATCAACTGGCACACCGGACACCACTGGCACTCCGGCCCACCACTGCGCGCAGTACCGTGCTCGTGGGCAGGCTCTTCTGTCGGTGTTTCTTCGTCTGCCGGCGCTGCTCGGTCTGCTTGATCTTCCTGACGAGCAGCACTTTGCAGTACGGCGAACAGCTTGGCCGCCTCCTCGGCGACCGAACCGACGGGCTCCTTGCTCATCTGGTGCCCTCCGAGATCGCCGTGGGCTCGGTGTCGAACTGCTGGCTCATCTGCTCACGGATCTCCTGCGCCAGCCCCTCGACCGAGTCCAGCGGACTGCTCGCCGGCGGCGTCTCCACCACTCGCGGCAGCGGCTCGCGCGGCGCAAAGCGCACCTGCAGCTGACCCTCGTCCAGCCGGGCGCCCGCAACTACCCCACGCGCGAGTGCGGCCGGCAGCGGCAGCACCCGGCGGTACGAGCCCACAGTGATGATCAGCTCGTCACCGTGCCGGGCCAGCTCCAGGTCGTTCGCCGAGGCGAGCGGCAGCGGCATGGTGAGCGTGTAGGTGCGGCCGTCGGTGTCGATGTGCCGGTCGACCCACAACGAGGTCTCGTCCGTGGCACGAGCGAACGGGTCGTCCTTGCCGTACATCTCCACCGCGAACGCGGCCAGCTCCTCGACACCGACCGGCTCGCAGGCGCGGTACGGCGACTCCCAGATCGGCAGCGGGCGGAACGAGTCGGCAACATCGTCGAGAATCCCGCGCTGAGCCGCGACCCACTGCCGCCGCCAGTTGTCGGCGCCGGCGGCCGGGAAGACCCGGTTGGCGATGACGCCGTCAACGCGGTAGCCGTACAGGGACAGCGTCGTCAGCGAGCGGCGTGCCTCGGCGACCACGACGGCTTCCGGGGTGAGCACGAGTCGCACGGACGCGTCGGGACCGGTCAGCAGCGCGCGGATGTCGGCCAGGTCGCCCTGCAGGCGACGCAACGCGTCGAAGACGGTGTCATCGGGCATCGGCAGGCCGGAGGCCTTGCTGAGCAACGGGCGGAAGGTCCGCACGACCTTGCGCTCGGCGTTGAAGATGCGATCCATGTACCAACTGAGCGCCTCGGGCAGCGCAAGCAGCCGCAGTGTCTCGGCGGTCGGCGCGCAGTCGACCACGATCACGTCCCAGCGGCCGGACCGGACGTGGTCGCGCACCTCGAGCAGCGCGAGCACCTCCGCGGCGCCCGGCAGCACGGTCAGCTCCTCGGCCTCGATCGGGTCCACACCGATCACCTGCAGCACCGAACGCAGGTACGCCTGGATGTCGCCCCAGGAGCGCTCGAACCGGCGCTGCGCGTCGATCTGCTGGACGAACAGCAGGTCGTCGATCTCGGTCGGCTCGGCACCCACTTCGCTGTCGAAAGCGTCCGACAGCGAGTGCGCGGCATCGGTGGACAGCACCAGCGTGCGCAGCCCCCGCAACGCGGCCAGCGTCGCAGTACCGGCGGCCGAGGTCGTCTTCCCTACGCCGCCTTTACCTGTGTAAAGCAGTACTCGCGTCACTGGTATCAGGACTCGACGCGCTTTTTGAGGCCCTTGAGGGCGGTGTCGATGATGACTTTTTCGGCCTTGCGCTTGAGCATGCCGATCATCGGGATGGCCACGTCGACCGCCAGCCGGTAGGTCACCTCGGTGCCCTGGTCGCCCAGGTCGCGCAGCACGTAGGCGCCGTCCATGCCCTTGACCATCTTGGCCTGCACGAGCGTCCAGTGCACCTCGTTGCGGGACCAGACGTAGTCCAGCGTGTACTCGTCGGAGATCGCCCCGGCATCCACCTTGAACCGGACCTGCTTGGGCCGGCCCGCCTCGTCCGTGGACAGCACCTGGGTCTCCCGCATCGAGTCGGCCCATTCCGGATACGCCTCGAAGTCCGCGATCACCGCCATGATCTCCTTCGGGGTCGCGTTCACCACGATGGTCGAGGTGGTCTGCTCTGCCATCGATTCACCTCTCCGCTGCCGGGACGGGTTCTGCTCATGGGAGGGTATCGCGGGTTCGTAGTCCGGCCTGCCCTCGCCCGCGGCGCGGCCACTCTCGAGTTCGTCCTTCAGCCGCCACAGGTTCTCCCGGTACTGCGCGACGTACCGCTCCCGGAGCCGGCGCAACCGGCGTGGGCCGACCGGCCGGGCGGGGTCCACCCGGAGGTACCAGTGCACGACGACCCCGTCGCGGACCTGCTCCAGCCACCACTCCGCAGTACCGATCGCCGCGCCGGTGACGGCCCACCTGACCCCCTCCAGACCGCGGCGCTCCGAGGGGATCAGCACGAGGTCCGGCCACCACTCCTGCCAGAGGGTGTCCGTGCCGAGCCGCTGGGCGACGTAGGCTGGATCAGCAACGACCAAGTCGTCGCAACTGAGGTCGAGCGCCGGCATGCCTGAGTCCTAGGTGTTCTGTGTCCCGTGGGTCACATAAATCTGGCTACTTGTGGGTAGGTGACTGTAGCGTGCGCCGGAGCCGACCCTGCCCGACCGACATCGTCGTGACCGACCGAGGAGACGCGGATGCGCGAGTACACCACCCCTGCTGTGATCGAGCCACCGACGAGCGGCAGCCTGAGCGATCCCGTCTGGGCGAACGCGTCCTCCCATCCTGACACCGCGGTGTTCAGCCGCCGGGTCGAGGGCGGCTGGCTGGACGTGAGCGCGGCCGAGTTCGCCCGTCAGGTGACCGCCGTCGCGAAGGGCCTGATCGCGGCCGGGGTCAAGCACGGCGAGCGGGTCGCCCTGCTGAGCGCCACCCGGTACGAGTGGACGCTGATCGACTACGCGATCTGGAGCATCGGCGCGGCCACCGTACCGATCTACGAGACGTCGTCGACCTCGCAGATCCAGTGGATCCTGACCGACTCCGAGGCGGTCGTGGCGATCGTCGAGAACGCCGCCCACGGCGCCGTCGTCGAGGCGGCCCGGGCCGAGGCACCGTCCCTGCAGGAGATCTGGCAGATCGAGGCCGGCGCCGTCGACCAGCTCACGGTGCTCGGCCAGCAGATCAGCGACGCCGAGTTCGACAAGCGGCGTACGGCGGTCCTCCCCCACGACCTCGCCACGCTGATCTACACCTCCGGCACCACCGGCCGCCCCAAGGGTTGCGAACTCACCCACGGCAACTTCATGCACGAGCTCGAGCCCGCCGTGAAGGTGCTGCCCGACCTGTTCCGGCTCGACGGCGCGACCACGTTGCTGTTCCTGCCGCTGGCGCACGTGTTCGCCCGGATCATCCAGGTCGGCTGCGTGATGATGCGGGTGAAGGTTGCCCACTCCTCCGACGTGAAGAACCTGGTCGCGGACCTGGGCCAGGTCAAGCCGACCTTCATCCTCAGCGTGCCGCGGGTGTTCGAGAAGGTGTTCAACTCCGCCAGCCAGAACGCCCACTCGGCCGGTAAGGGCAAGATCTTCGACGCGGCCGCCGAGACGGCGATCGCCTACTCGCAGGCGCTCTACAAGGGTGGCGCGGGGTTCGGGCTGAAGGCGAAGCACGCGCTGTTCGACAAGCTCGTCTACTCCAAGCTGCGCGCCGTACTGGGTGGCGAGGTCGACTACGCCGTCTCGGGTGGCGCGCCGCTGGGCGAGCGCCTCGGTCACTTCTACCGCGGTATCGGCGTACCGGTGCTGGAAGGCTACGGGCTGACCGAGACCACCGCCGCGCTGAGCGTCAACCTGCCCGACGACATCCGGATCGGCACGGTCGGCCGGCCGCTGCCGGGCGTGACCGTGGGCGTCGCGGACGACGGCGAGCTCTGCTTCAAGGGCGGCCAGGTCATGGTCGGCTACTGGCGGAACGAGGACGCGACCAAGGCGACGATCGACTCCGACGGCTGGTTCCACACCGGCGATCTGGGTGACTTCGACGCCGACGGGTTCATCACGATCACCGGGCGGAAGAAGGAGATCCTGGTGACCGCGGGTGGCAAGAACGTGGCGCCCGCAGTACTGGAGGACCAGATCCGGCAGCATCCGCTGGTCAGCCAGTGCATGGTCGTCGGCGACGGCAAGCCCTACATCGCGGCCCTGGTCACCATCGACCAGGAAACCATCGGCTCCTGGGCCGAGAAGCACGGCAAGCCGAACGAGCTGTCGGTCCTGGTGGACGACGAGGACCTGAGGGCCGAGATCCAGAGCGCGATCAACGACGCCAACACGGCGGTCTCCAAGGCCGAGGGCATCAAGAAGTTCACCATCCTGCCGACCGACTGGACCCAGGAGAACGGCGAACTCTCCCTTAAGCTCTCGCTCCGCCGGCACGTCGTGATGAAGAAGCACGAGTCCGACGTCGAGGCGCTCTACGCGAAGTAGGCCCCCCGTCAGCAGGTTCTGAAGACGACCTCGGAGGCGTGTTCGACGACTTCGAGGTCGTTGCCTAGGGCCCATTCCGCTACCCGGGAGACTGTCTCCGGGGCGATGGCGGGTGTGGTCGGCGTGGCGGGGATGCCGGTGGTGGTGTGGGCGTCGTGCGGGAGGACCACGCGGTAGTCCCGCGCCAGCGCGGTGCGGGCTGTTGCACTGACGCACATCTCGGACATCAGGCCGCAGAGGGCGAGCGACTTGACGTCGTGCGCGGTCAGGAGTTCCTCGAGCGAGGTGTCGGCAAACGAGTCGTCGTGGGGCTTGCGGATGGTCAGCTCGCGGTCGCTGTGCTTGACGGGGAACTGAAGCTCCCAGCCTGGGGTCTCAGCCGCGTCCGGGGTGCCTGGGGCGCCGTCGTTCTGGATGTGGACGATCAGGGCGTTGGCTGCTCGCGCCTCGTCCAGGAGGTGACCTGCTCGGTCGAGGAGACGCGCCGCCTCCGGTACTGCGGTGTCGCCGGTTACGCCGCACTGCTGGATGTCGATGATCAAAAGGGCGTCCACGGGTTCCACCATGGCGTGATCATCGAGAGCGGTGGGCGGCTCGGTCAACTCAATTCGAGGAAGCGGGTGATGGTGCTGATCCGGTCGTCGCTGATGGTCAGGACGATGTGGCCGGTGAAGACGCGGCCCGACGAGTTGACGAAGTAGCAGGCGAAGGCGGGGTGGCGGTTGGCGCCTGCGGGTTCGAGGAGCACGTCGGAGCTGGTGAGGGCGGCGGCACTGATCTGGAGGAACGCGGCGATCGCCGGCGGGCCGTAGTACTGGTGCGGGGCCGGTGGCATGGTCAGCCAGGCGTCGTCGGTGAGCAGGCTGGTGATGGTGGCGATGTCGTCGGCCATGAAGGCTTCGGCGAAGCGCTTGGCGACCTGGCGTTCGGTTTCGGTGTCGCGGGGTAGGGGCGGGCTGTGGAGTGAGGCGCGGGCTCGTTGGAGGGCGCCCTTGACGGCCGTCTGGGTGGTGTCGAGGAGGTCGGCCGCTTCCGGGGTGGAGAAGTCGAGGACGTCGACGAGGATCAGCGCGGCGGCTTGCCGGGGTGGCATGCGCTGGAGAGCGGTGATGAAGGCGAGCTCGATGGTTTCCCGCTTGACGACTCGGTCGTCCAGCAGCGCATCGGGGTACGGCTGGAGCCAGGTCACCTCATTGCGACTGGTCGGCGGCGGCGGTTCGAAGGGTGGCAGCGGTTCGGGTGGTGGACGGCGTTTGCCGTCGCGGATCGCGTTCAGGCAGCGGTTGGTGGCGATCTTGTAGAGCCAGGTGCGCAACGACGAGCGGCCGGCGAACGAGTCCAGGCCGCGCCAGGCGGCGAGCAGGATCTCCTGCATCACGTCGTCCGCGTCGGTGACCGAACCGAGCATCCGGTAGCAGTGCACGTGCAGCTCCCGCCGGTACGGCGCGATCAGCTCGTCGAAGGCCTGTTGCTCACCCATCGCCACATCGTGCCAGGCCGACCGTTCCGATCGCGGCCGCGGTGGTGTCTACCTGGGCATCACCTACTTCTGGAAGGACTACTCCTCGATGACTCCGCTCGACACCGTGCTGGCGTACTACAAGGCCTGGACCTCGCACGACTTCGACCTGGCGATGACCTACATCGCCGACGACATCACCTGCCACGCCCCGGCCGGCCCGATCGTCGGTGCCGAGGCTTTCCGGGCCTTCATGGAACCGTTCTCGCAGATCCTGCGCACCTCCGAACTGCACGCCGCGTTCGGCGACGACAAGACCGCGCTGCTGATGTACGGCACCAGCACCCACCCGGTCCCCGACGCCCCCGGCGCGGAACTCCACACCGTCCACGACGGCAAGATCACCACCCTCCGAATCATCTTCGACCGCCTCCCGTTCGAGCAGGCCCGCGCGGCCCAGGCAGCCTCGCAACAGAGCTGAAAACAGGTCATCGGAACTCGTCAGAAAAGTGCTCACTTGGTGAGCACTTCTGGGGCTGATGATGGAGTCAACGAGGTGGAACGACCGCCTCGACACCAACTCAGGGAGTTCCGATGTTCCGAGGATTCGCCACCATCAGCTTCTACGCCGACGACGTCGTCGCCGCCCGCGACTGGTACGCCGAACTGCTCGGCCAGGACGAGGACTTCAGTTTCCCGCCGGCCCCCGCCGCGCCGGCGTACATCGAGTTCCGGATCGGCGACGACGCCGACGAGCTCGGCTTCATCGACCGCAAGTACGCGCCGCCCGGCGCCTCCAACACCCCCGGCGGCGCGGTCATGCACTGGCACGTCGACGACCTGCAGGGCACCTTCGACAAGCTGCTCGCGATGGGCGCCAAGGAGTACACGCCGATCACGTCCCACGCCGGCAGCGACTTCACCACCGCCGCGGTCGTCGACCCGTTCGGCAACATCCTGGGCATCATGCACAACCCGCACTACCTCGAGGTCCAGGCGGCCCGTTCCAAGTAGCCATAACACCCGGCGTTCGGAGCAATGGCCCCCGAACGCCGGGATAATCGGTGGATGGCAAAGCGCCCCCCGAACCAGCCGAGCCTGCCGGAGCACGCATCGGATGCCTGGCGCCGGTACCGGATCGAGTACACCAACCAGGTCGATCGTGAAGCCGAGAGCCGCCGGATCATCACCGGCGTACAGGTCTGCTCCCGGCTGCTCATGCTCGGCAGTGGACTCACCCTTGCCACGATCGTCGGCAAATTGCTCGCCGACGGCTCGACCCTCTCGATCGGTGTGGTCGAGGTACCACTCGGGTACGCGTGGGCGGCATTCGTGGCTCTCACCGGCGCACACGTCTTCAACGCGGTCTTCCTGACGAAACGCATCTTCGGCTATCTGCCGCACCTTCCCACCGGCGAGCACGCCAGTCAGATGTTCCGCGACATCACGACCACCAGCAACCCTTTCCTCTTCGGGCTCCGCCCCCGGGCGCTCCCACGACGGCCCGGCGGCATCTACCACCCGATGAGCCGGTCCGATCCGTCCGCGTGGGTCGCGTACGGCGCGGCACTGCTGCTCCTGATCGCCTTGCTCCCTTGGAGTCTGGACAGCGGCCGGTTGCGCTGGGCCGACGGATTCGACCTCTGGACCCAGGTCGCACTCGCTGTCCTGCTGATCCTGGTCAACTGGTGGGCCGGCTCGATCTGGATCGTCGCCTTCTCTCGCCTGCACCACCTCGGCAACGAACTTCGCGACCTGAAGGACGGTCCGCTCCGTCCTGACGACATCAAGCAACTGGTCGAACCGTTCGGGCCCGACTGGGACATCTGGTCCTTGTCCGATCCGGCGGCGTACCGGCTGGCCAACCTGTTCCTCCGGTACGCCGAGTTCCCGCTGGCCGAGAGCAAGCGTGAGCAATGCGTCCTCCCCCATCGCAACCAGCGACCTGAGTACTGGGGCCGCGGACTGTGTCGCTTCCACTCCCAGCAGATCGCCTTGGCCTACAAGGCTCTGCGCAAGGCCTACCCCGACCTGGCCCTCCCGGATCACACCGTGTTCGTCGCCCGTGACGTTCCGCCCGTCCCCTCCCCCGGTCGGGGAGAACGCTTCCTCGAGTGGCTCGACGACCGCAGCTACCACCGCGAATTCAAGCCGTCACGCCGCAGGCGCAACCGCACCCGCAACCGCTGGTGGGAATTCGTCTCCTGACCGATCACCTCAGTGCCTTCCTGGCGAGGAGCAGGGTGATGACTGTGCCGGCCAGGCCGGCGAGGCAGATGGTGAGGCTGGGGCGGAGGAAGGTGCCGATGGCACCGGCTAAGGCGATGCTGACGCCCTGGATGGCCATCAGGCCGCTGGTTTGCACGGTGAACAAGCGACCCCGGTACTCCGGTCCGGTGGCGTTGAGGATGAGTGGGTCGATGCCCTGGTTGAACGCGTAGCCGCTGCCCGCGATCGCGAGCAGGACTGCAGCGACCGGGATGGACGGTTCGGTGATGAACGCGATCGCTGGGGTCTGGCTGAGCAGGATCAGCGGGATGACGAGTTTGCGTCTGGTTGCGGGGGTGAGCCGGGCCGCGGCGAGTTCGCCCAGGACGCCTCCGACGGAGTACCCGGTGAAGAGGGCGCCTGCGGCAGTTGCGGCCGCGCCGGTTTGGGCGGTGTAGGCAACGGCCAGTCCGTCGGGCATCGACGAGAACGCGGGGACTACCCAGGAGAGCAGGATGAGTCGGCGCAGCGGGATGTTGTCGCGCAGATATCTCAAGCCTGTCAGGGAATCCTGCCAGGTGCTGCCGGTCGGGCCGATGGCCGGCGTGAACGGCGTACCGAGGCCGATCAGGGCGGCGGAGGCGACAAAGGTGACCACGTCGAGGGCGAGCAGCCAGGTCGGCCCGATGGCCGCGACCGCGACGGCGCCGAGCGCGAAACCGGCCAGCACCGTCACCTGAGCGATTGCCCTGAGCAACGAACGGCCGATTGGGAAGAGCTCGGTGTCGAGCAGTTGCGCCAGGCTCGCGGCGCGCGCGCCGGCGAAGATCGGTGCGACGATTCCAGTGAGAAGTAGCAGGCCGAGCAGGGCTCCGACCGGGAGGCCGGGGATCAGCATGGCGGCGATGCAGACCGCGCTGACCAGATCGCAGCAGACCAGGACGCGGCGGGCGGGGAAACGGTCGGAGAGGGACGAAAGCGCGATCCCGCCGAGGGCGTACGGGAGGAAAGAGCAGACCAGAACGAGAGCGGACAGCAGGGGCGATCCGGTCCGCTCGAAGACCAGGATCGACAGCGCGACCTGGGCCGCCACAGTGCCCGCCATCGAGACGGCATGGGCGACGAAGACGCTGCGCAGACCGGGAACCCGCAGCACAGCGCGATATCCGATGGCAGGAGAAGTTGTACTCACGCAGCTGAGCCTGGAACCCGAGCACCCCGGCGGAGTACCGTTTCGGTTGTGACCGAAAGAACCTCCCTGCGATGACGGTGCTGAAGTTCAGCCAGGCGGACACCCTGCGCTGCCGGTTCGGTACGTCGCCGTTGTGGGAGACGATGTCGGCCGTCCGGGTGCTCAACCAGCATCAGCGCCGCCCGCTCTACTCCCCCTGGGTCGCCGCCAAGAAGGAGCTCGCGGCCGAGATCGACCTCAGCCTGCTGCGGGCCGTCCAACCGCGCTCCGGCTTCACCCCTGACTTCCTGACCCCACCGCCGAGGGCCTCGCGGGCCAAGTTCGCGACCGAGATCGCCCGCGTCCGCAGTACGCCGCTGGACCGGGTCCGCGCGGAGCTGATCCGATCCCGGGACGAGCAGAACAATCCAGCCGGCCCGGAGATCGACCGGATGCTCGAGGATCCGGCCGGAACGCGGGAACGGATGGCTGACCAGATCGAGCACGCTTGGGAAACCCTGATCAGGCCGGACTGGCCGATGATCAGCCGGGTGCTCGACGACGACATCGCCCATCGTGGCGAGCAACTGACCTCGGGCGGTCTGGCGAAACTCTTCGACGATCTGCATCCGACCCTGACCTGGCAGGACGGCCGACTGATCGCGTCGAGCTATCGAGCCGACGACGCCGAGCTGACCGGCCAGGGCCTGCTACTGGTCCCAGGAGTCTTCGCCTGGCCGTACCTGGTGCTGGTCGTTGCCCCCAGCTACCAACCGACGCTGGTCTACCCGGCTCGTGGTGCGGCCAGGCTGTGGTCCGACGTACCGGCTCCGCCTGATCCGTTGGCGACGTTGCTCGGCCGGACCCGGGCCACGCTGCTGGTCGCGCTGGATCCACCCGCGACGACGAGCGCGCTGGCGGCGCAGTACGGACTGGCCTTGGCGACGGTGGCAGAGCATCTGGCCGCGCTGCACGGCGCCGGGCTGGCGACTCGGCGGCGTACCGGACACCAGGTGCACTATCGGCGGACCGAGGTCGGGCAAGCCGTGGTCGACGCGGCCATCGGGTGAGTGACAATGCTCCCGTGAGCCAGGCATGAAGAAGGTCCCGCAGGCGGCCGTCAACCGTCACACCCGGCGTTGGCCTGCCTCGCTGGCGGTGGTCGTCGCGCTCGGGCTGCAACTCGCCGTACCGCCGCAACTTATGGACGTTCCCCGCTGGATCATGCCGGCGATCGGAGCCGCGCTGCTGGTCCCGTTGGTGTGGACGAACCCGTTCCACCTGCGGCGGGACGAGGTCTGGCTGCGCTGGATCGAGGTCGCGCTGCTTGCGGTTCTGGTCGGCGTCAATGCCGTGTACCTGGCCAGCCTGATCGTGTTGCTGGCGTCGGGCGATCCCGCGGACGGCAAGGTGCTGGTGAAGGCCGCGTTGCTGATCTGGGTGACCAACGTGGTTGCTTTCGCGCTCTGGTACTGGGAAATCGATCGTGGTGGCCCGTTCGCGCGGATGCCCGAGCACGAGCACGAACTGGAGCGGGCTGACCTGCTCTTTCCCCAGATGACCGTCGATCTGCCCGGTTGGGAGCGCTGGCTGCCCGGCTTCACCGACTACCTGTTCGTCGCCTTCACGGCCGCCACCGCGTTCAGTCCGACCGACACGATGCCGCTCACCGCGCGGGCCAAGACGCTGATGGGGATCCAGTCCGCCATCTCGCTGCTCACGATCGCGGTGGTCGCCGCTCGCGCGGTCAACGTGCTCTGAGCGCGCTGTCCAGCTGGTGGGTATCACCCTCGACGCCCATGTAATGGGTGTGACATGGTTATGCCCATGTACAGGTTCCCCGGCCGTCACGGCGGGGCGGAGTAGGTGGGAGGTGGGATGGGGATGGCGCACGATGCTGCCCGGACCAAGTCGGTCGGGCTGGGGTTCGCTGTGTTCTCAGCGATCACTTTCGGCGGGTCGGGGCCGTTCGCCAAGGCGCTGATCGAGGCCGGGATGTCTCCCCAGCAGGCCGCCTGGCTCCGGATCCTGGGCGCCGCCGCGCTGCTCGTCCCACTCGTCCTGATCTTCCGCGGCCGGGCCGGCCTGCGCTCCGCCAAGGCGTCCTGGCCGCAGCTCGTCTTCTACGGCCTGACCGGGATCGCCGGCTGCCAGACCCTGTTCTTCGTCGCCGCCAGCAGGTTGCCGGTCGGCGTCGCGATCCTGCTCGAGTTCTCCGGCCCGGTGCTCGTGGTCGGCTGGCTGAAGTTCGGCCGCAAGGTCTCGGTGCCGAAGTCCGCCGCGCTCGGCGTCGCGATCGCCCTCGTCGGCCTGGCCACCGTGGTGGAGATCTGGTCGGGCCTGCAGCTCGACCTGATCGGCCTGCTCGCCGGTCTGGGTGCGGCCGCCTGCCAGGCGACGTACTTCATCCTGATCGACAAGCTCACCGGCGTCGCCGATCCGCTGGTGATGACGGCGGCCGGCAGTGTCGTCGGTGCGATCCTGCTGACCGCGATCGCCGCTCCATGGTCGATCCCGTGGCACGCGCTGACCGACACCATCGCGATCGGCGAGCGGTCCGCGCCCGGCTGGGTCTTCGCGACCTGGCTGATCGTGATCAGCACAGTGGTTGCCTACCTCGCCGGTGCGGCCGCGGTCCAGCGACTGTCGGCGGCCATCGGCGGAGCGGTCGCTTACGTCGAAGTGGTGGCGGCGAGCCTGTTCGCCCTGCTACTGCTCGGCGAGAAACTCTCGACCACCCAGATCATCGGCGGGGTGATCGTGTTGCTGGGCGCGTTCGTCGCGCAGTCCTCGGTCGGCAAGGTGGCGCCCGTCATCCCCGACGACGACCGGGACGAGCTGTCCGGCCTCGATCGCGGCGACACCGTCGGCGCGGCTCCAGGAAACTGACGGGAACTTCTCCGGTTTCCTGGAGCCCTCTGCCGGCGTCACCCCACCAACGACCGGACCAGCTCGCGCGGTAGCCCGTGGGTCTCGTGCAGGTACTCGAAGTCGCCGTCGTCGAGCGGCTTCTGGAACCGTTCGTGGCTGAGGATCCGCCGGCCCCGGTCGAGCAGGTTGCTGAACCGGATCTCCTCGTCGATCAGGATCCGGCGGACCAGGCTGAGCACCTCGCCCTGGTGGAAGTGCCGGCTGGTGTGCTCGAACAACTCCATCGGCAGGTCGGACAGTGTCCGGGTGTCGTCCGAGCGCCACAGCAGCGTGAGCACCCGGCGGATCAGCCGGCGCAGCACGTAACCGCGGCCCGTGTTCGAAGGGTGCACGCCGTCGCCGATGATCACCATGCTGGAGCGCAGGTGGTCGATGACGATCCGCTCGTCCTCCTCGTCGAGCTTCCACAGCTCGGGCACGATCCGCTGCCAGGGCTCGAACAGCTCGGTCTCGTAGACCGAGTTCTTGCCCTCCAGCAGCATCGACAGCCGCTCCAGCCCGAGGCCGGTGTCGATGTTCTGCTGCTGCAGCGGTTCCAGCGAGCCGTCGTCGAGGCGGCGGTAGCGCATCATCACGTGGTTCCACACCTCGACCCAGCGCTTGTCGGTGGTCGGCGTACCCTCCGGATCACCGTTGCCGGTCCAGACGAAGATCTCCGAGTCCGGGCCACACGGTCCGGTCGGACCGTTCGACCACCAGTTGTCGCCGGTGGTCAACTCGATCGGCAGTCCGAGGTCCTGCCAGGTGCGCAGCGACTCCTGGTCGAGCGGGACCTGGTCGTCACCGCCGAACACGGTCACGTACATCCGCCCGGGCTCGATGCCGAAGCCCTGGGTCAGCAACTCGTACCCCCAGCGCAGGGTCTGCTCGGAGCCGTAGTCGCCGAGCGACCAGGAGCCGAGCATCTCGAACACGGTCAGGTGGGTCGGATCACCCACCTCGTCCAGGTCGGTCGTGCGCAGACATCGCTGCACGCCGACAAGCCGGCGGCCGAGTGGATGCGGATCGCCTTCCAGGTACGGCGTGAGCGGATGCATCCCCGAGGTGGTGAACAGCACCGGGTCGCCGGGTCGCGGAATCAGCGAGGATCCCGTGGTCGGCACGTGCCCGTGGCCGGTGAAGAAGTCGATGAAGGTCTGGTCGATGGTCATCGCGGTGGTCCTTTTCTGGGAAGTGACCGGAAAGGGACCGCGGGCCGGGACAACAGAAAACCGGCGGACCGTTTCCGGTCGCCGGTTGGAGTGAAGCAGATGTCAGGCAGCGGCAGCCGGAGAGCGTGAAGCTCGTACGGCTGCTGCGATTCGGGACATCTGATGCATGACGCCAAGAGTACATGATCGCGTTCGCAGGTCCAGCAGCATCGTCAGCGCCGGTCCAGCAGCATCGTCAGCGGAGGTCCAGCAGTTCGCGGAGTAGTCGGCCCGACCGTGCCCAGGTCCACTCGTCCTCGACCCATTCGCGACCTGCCGCGCCCATCGCCTGTGCTTTGGCCCGATCGGTCAGCAACTCGGTCAGGCGAACCGCCGTGGCGACCGGGTTGTACGGGTCGACCAGGTAGCCCGTTTCGCCGTGCCGAACGGTGTCGGACGCTCCCCCGGAGTCGCCGACGATCACCGGCTTGCCGGTCGCGGAGGCCTCCAGTGTGACGATGCCCAGCGCCTCCGGCTCGAGCCCGAAACGCCTTGTTCTGCAGGGCATTGCGAACACATCGGCAGCATCGAGGTACGGCGGGATGTCCTGCCACGGCACCGCTCCGGTGAACCGCACGGCTTGGGCCACACCTTTGCGCCGCGCCAATTCCTCCAACCGATCCCGATCCGGGCCGCCACCAACGATTAGCAAGACAGCCTCCGGCACTACGGCCAGCACGCGCGGCCACGCCTCGATCAACGTGTCCTGCCCTTTGCGCGCCACCAACCGGGACACGCACGCAACGACAGGCACGCCCTTCAGCCCGAGGTCTTTGCGCACCTGGTCTCCCCCACAACCAGGGAAGAATCTCGCCGTGTCGACGCCCGGTGTGAGTCGCCGCATCCGGCCGGCTGCCGCGGGCGACAGCGCCGGCGCGATCTGTTCCTCGCACCACGCTGAGACCGACGTCAGGGTGTCGGCCGCGTCACCGATGCGCCTGAGCGCCTGGCGCGCTCCCGGCGTACTGGCCCACCAGGTCTCGTGCCCGTGGGTGAGCGCCACGATTCGCCGGGCGCCTTCCTTGCGGAGGGTCGCGCCCATCAGGCCGAGTGGCGCCGCGGCTCCGAAGACGACCCGGTCGGCGCCGTACTCACGCATCACCCGTACTGCGTTCCGCGTGACCCGCGGCGTCGGCAGGAGCATCGGCGTACGGTCTCGCACGACCGGGAAAGGCAGCGACACGTCGTACTGCGCGGCGCCCGGCATCCGGGACGTGAACACCACCAGCTCGGGCAGTTCGTCACACAACGAGCGGACGAACGTCTCGATCCCGCCCTGCCGCGGCGGGAAGTCGTTGGTGACGACCAGGACGGTCACTTCCGGACCAGCGGCGGGACTGTCTTGCCGTGCTCCGCTGCCCAGGCGCGGCCCATCGCGATCCGCTCGGGCGGCGTCGGGTGGCTGGCGAACATCCAGTACCGCCAGCGGCTCGGCTCCAGCCCGGAGATGTTGCGCACCGACAGCTGATGCTGCATCTCGACGAAGTCCGCCGGGTCCTCGGTCAGCCGCAGCGAGCTGTAGTCCGCGCGGGCCTCGATCTTTCGGCTGACCAGATTCTGCACCGGTGAGGCGAGCGTCGTCGCGGCGACGATCAGCGCCAGCAGCAGTGCGGTGTTGCGCGGGTCGGACATCCGGGCCCCGAGCAACAACCTCAGCAGGACGACGGCGAAGGCCGAGCCCATCGCGCCGATCAGTGTGCCGTGCAGGACGTCGCGCTCAGCGGCGTGACCGAGCTCGTGCGCGACGACCAGCCGGACCTGCGCAGGCGACGCGTCCTTCAGCAACGTGTCGTAGACGACCAACCGGCGCGTCGAGCCGAACCCGGACACATAGGCGTTGAGGGTCGTCGTCCGCTTGGACGCATCGGCAACCAGCACATCCTTCACCGGTACGCCGTCCTGGCGGGCGAGTTCCATGAACTCGTTCCGCTGCGGCCCGGCCTGCATCGAGGTGAACTCGTTGAACCGTGGCTCGACCAGCACCGGGTAGGCGAACGAGACGCCCAGCACCAGCACCGCCGCGCCGATCGCGGCAGGTGCCCACCACCAGGTCCGCCACCGCTTGGCCAGGGCAACCAATCCGAGGCTGAGGGCAACCAAAGCGAGTGACATCAGCAACCAGTTGGTCAACCGGTCACGCAGCCACAGGCTCCAGGGCTCCGTCGACAGGCCGTACTTCTGGGTTACCCGCTCGGCCAGCACGTCCGTGGGCAGGGTCACCAGACTGGTCAGCAGGCCGACCGCGAGCACCACCAAGGGAACGGCCAGGTACCAGCGGCGGGTCCGCGTCACGGCGTACAGGCGACGGCCGAGCGGGCTGAAGCCGATGATCAGCGGGACCAGCAGCGACAGCACCCAGGAAGTCGTTGACCATGGCAACAACTCGTGCCGGAACTGTTGCTGGCGGTCGATCTCGGCGGTGGTGAAGTCGAGGGCCGCGTCCGGCTTCGGCAGATCGATCAGGTGCCAGGGCGTGGTCGTGACGATCACCACGGCAAGGGCCGCGGCGAGCACCAAGGCCGCCCCGATCGGAGCCAACCGGGCGGCTCGCCGCGGAGCCGGCCTGGCGGCTCGCTCAGACACCGGCGAGCCTCTTCAGGTACTTCTGCCAGTCGGCCACGAACTCCTGCTCGGTGGTGCCGAGCACGGTGCGGAACGCGTCCGCCAGGCCGGTCGGGCTCTTCGACGCGTGCACCGCCCGGTAGAACCTCACCAACTTGTTCTGCCCTTCCCGCTCGCTGATCAGCCGGCAGGCAAGCCAGCCCGACTCGTAGGCCAGGGGCAGCTCGGTCGACGAGGCGGCGAACGCTTCCGGGGTGGGCAGCGCCTTCGGCACCTTGCCGGCCCGGACCGCTTTGAACAACTCCTTCGCCGCCGATTCGTCCTGCACGGACACGGCGTCGAAGGCGACGTAGTCGGCGAAACCCTCGGCCAGCCACAACGGTACCGGCGAGGCGGTAGCCACCGAGGCGACGTGGGTGGTCTCGTGGGTCAGCACGATCCGGCGGCCCTGCTTGCCCAGCTCCTCGAACAGCTTCGGGTTGGCGACGATCCGCAGCGGCGCACCGACCTGCGGGGTGTCCAGCTCGGCCATCGTGACCGCGGCGATCTGGGTGTAGGTCCCGGGCTGGGCGCCGAGCACCGACTCCATCTCGGCCTGCTTGGCCGGCAGGTAGACGACCGCCTTCTGCTTCCAGTTCTTGCCCCAGACCTTGGTCACCGACTCGACCGCGCGATCCGTCACGGTCGCGTAGTCGTCCGCGTCGGCCTGCGAGTCGAGGCTGATCACCAGGCTGCGCTCCCCCTTGGCGACCTCGATCCCGCCCAGCGCCCAGATAGGCCGCCGCTGACCGGCCACGAACCGGTCGCTGAAGGACGCCGCGTACGTCGTACCGTCGCGGGTGACGAACGTCACCGGAAGGGTCTCCCGGGCGGGCTTGGTGTCGAAGCCGGTCAGCTGCCAGGACACCTCGACCTGGGCCAGCCAGGACTCGGTCCCGCCGAGCTCGCTCTGCCGGTCCGGCGTCAGCGCGCCGGGGTCGTCGCTCACGTAGCGCAACTGGAAGGTGGTCAACGGCAACTTGCCGAGGTTGCTGTAGATGGTCCGGGCCTGGGTGTCGAACTCACCGGCCTTCGGGTCGATGGTGGCCAGGAAGCTGGCCTTGCGTTCGCCCTCGATCGCGTCGGCCATCTTCTGCAGGACCGCCTGGCCCGCGGCGGCCCGGCGTACACCCTCGGCCGCCTCGTCCGGGGTCGACTTCTCGGCGGCCGGCGTCTGGACACTGGTGCCCTGGGCCCCTGGGTCGGCGGGCGCGTCGGCGATCTTGCGCAGGCCGGCGAACCCGGCCACCCCGACCAGGCAGACCGCGACGCCGATCGCGACCTTCTGGACGATCGGTCCGTGCGAGGACGTCCAGGCGCCGGCGACCCGGAGCGCCTCCGCCAGCTGCGGACGCTGCTGACCGTGGTCCGCGGCATGCTGCGCCGGGATCTGGATCGTGGTCTGCTCCGACGGCGAAACCCTCTCGTCACCGTCCGTGGCGGACGTGGTGCCGCCGTGCTCGTCCACCACCTCGGCCCCTCGCTGCTCGCCTGCCCCAGTCAGAGAGGTCACGCTGGTCCTTCGCTGGAGATCGTCCGACCGGCCGCAGCGAAGGGCACTGGGTGCCTCCTGGGACAGTCAAACACGGGCGTGGGCGGAGTGGACAAACGATGCGGCTCCGGGGGCGTGTGTTCCCCCGGAGCCGATGATCATGCAGAGGTGGGCTCAGCCCGGACGGACCGCGCCGGTGTAGCCGCTCATGTAGTCGAGGTCGTCGGTCTTGACCGGACGGCCCGGGTTCGGTGCGTGCACCATCCGGCCGTTGCCGATGTACATGCCGACGTGGTGGACGGGGCTGCCGTAGAAGACCAGGTCGCCGGGCTGAAGCTCACCACGGCTGACCCTGCGGCCCTCGCCGAACTGCGCCTTCGACGAGTGCGACAGCGAGACGCCGGCCTTGCCCCAGGCGTACTTCGTCAGGCCGGAGCAGTCGAACGTGCTCGGGCCCTCGGCGCCCCACACGTACCGGTCGCCGAGCTGGGCCATCGCGGCCTGGACCGCGACACCCGCGCGGCCGTTGGCCGGCACCGGACCGGGGTCTTCCTCCTCGTCCATCCGGTCGTTGCTACGGCTGGCGCGCTTGCGCTCGTCCTGGGCCTTCTCGACCTCTTCCTGCTGCTCCTGCCGGATCTTCGCGCGCTCGGCGTCGGTCAGCTTGTCGAGCACCTTCTCGGCGGCGGCGACATTGGCGTCGAGCTGCTTCTTCAGCGCCTGCTGCTGGGCCTTCACGGCCTCCAGCGCGGCCAGCTCACTCTGCTCGCTGGCCTGCAGGTCGGTGAGCTTGCCCTGGGCGGCCTGGAACCGGCGGAGCGCCGAGTTCTGCTGGCCGGCGAACGCCTGCGCGGTGGAGGCCTGGCTGAGGAACTGGTCGGGGTTCGTCGACAGCAGCAGCTGCGCCGTCGTCGTCATCCCGGAGGTCTGGTAGCCGGCGACCGCGAGGGAACCGATCTGGCGCTTGACCGTGTCGACCTGGGCCTGCTGCTTGGCGATCCCCGCCTGCAGGGCCTTCACCCGGATCTGCGCGGCGGTGATCTGGCCGCGGAGGTCGTTGGCCGCCTCGCCGGCTGCCGCCGCCTTCTCCTGCAGTTCGGCGACCTGGGCCTTCGCCTGGTCCAGATTCGGTTTCGGCTCCGCCTCAGCGCCGGTCTGGATGAAGATCACTCCGGCAACGACGGCGGTGGAGGTGATGGCGGCGAGGGCAATGCCCCTGAAGCGCTTCGTGCGGCCGATGGACACAGCCCGGTCGGTCCCTTCCTCTGCTCGATGCCGTCCCCGTCAACCCGCCTGGTCAGTTCGACCGGCCGGTCACCCCTCGGCGCTGGATCTTCGCTGCCCGCGCGGTCTGGTCGACCGACACTGTGAGGCAACGAGAGGTAACAGTAGTAACCGATTCGTGACCGGTGCAATTCGCCCCTCTGGTTTGATCCAAACTTAACGTCGGCAAAGCCTTTCCCCAGCCCACGCCCGTCCTCGGCAGCACCGTCGCTCCCGACACCCCTGACGCCGCGCTGGTTTGAGGCGATCCTGAGGCATCGGACATACGAGTTGGTGGCGAGGAACACCGGTCACTGCCATGAGGTGGCCGAGGTCATTCGGTGCAGGTGAACGTCGCGCCGAGTGACGGCAAGGCGCGCTGTCCGGACGCCGGCGCACAGAGGCGGTGGACAGCACCCGGTGGTGCAGTAGCGGCGCGGCCGGATAACTAGTCAGCAGGTGCTGCTGGAGTAGTCAGCTGTGCTGCTGGAGTGTGTCGAAGGCAGTGGCTACGACACGGTCGTTCGGATGAAGTTTGCGTGCAGCAACAAGTGTGGTGCGATCGCGGGTGGCGCCACCCGCGACGGTGCCAAGGAGGGCTGAAGTAGTAGCCGGTGGTAGACCGGCTGTTCGCGAGCAGTCAGGCGGTGTCTGCGGACGGCTCCGGTCTCTGCCGGTGGGTTGGCTCCAGCTCCGCGGCGTCGACCGCGTGCACCAGGCGCAACGGCGGCACCAGACCGGACTGGGCCAGTACGTCGAGAGCAGCGAGCTCGTCGTCGTCGATGCGCAGGGAACTCTGCTCGGGTGGCATGCCGAGCACCACGCTGACCACGCAGTCCCGGCAGCCGGGACCTTTCATCACACATGCGTCGCAGTCGATCAGCACAACGTCCTCCAAAAGTGGGGAAGCACCCGGACTTGCATCCGGCTGAGAAGGACGCTAGAGAACCCCACCGACAGTTTTCCGCCGACAACCCGTCACGGCCCGCTACACCGCAGTACGGGAGCGCGACCGAGCGCAGTACTGGAGCGGGCTCAGAGGAAGCGGCCGCCGGGTAGATAGGGCGCCGGCGCCGGCATCGCGCGGAGGGCCAGATAGCCCTCGGTGGCCAGGTCGAGACGCGCGGCCAGACCGACATCTACCGCCCACTCGTTCGCGCTTGTGATGCAGTTGACCAGGGTCTCCCCCGACGACGAGGCGAGGGCCCCCAGAGCAGTTCCTGCGCTGTGCTTGGGTCTTCGGCAGCCAACAGAGCCGCCCGGCCGCGCAGATCGACGTACACGTATCCACGTTGCCGCGGCGCGACGACGAGCCGGTGACTGCTCAGCAGATAAGGATGATCCGGCCCGTGCCCGGCGCCACGAAGCCGGCTGTCGAGCTCGTTCATCCAGTCGAAGTCGCTCTCATCACCCTCGGTCTGCCCTTTGATCACGGGGATCGTGGATCAGTCGACTGTTCCGACCATGCGCATCTGGGGAAGCAGCGAGAAGCCGGCCAGTCGGTAGCGCCGGGTGGCACCTGGATGGGTGGTGGAGGAGAAGATGCCCGCTCGGTCGCCGGCGTGCCGTAGTACTGCATCGAGCAGCCGGCGGCCGGTGCCGGTCCCGCGGGCTTCCGGGACGACGCCGTACGTCGCCAGATACCAAAGCCTGCCGCGGACCGGCCTGGCTCGCCCGGCTCGAGGAACACTCGCTCGGACACGCGTTCGACGACGGGCAGATCGTCTTCCCGCAAAGGCCTTAGCTGCATGCCAGAGACTAGCCGCGGGCGAGGCGGGCGATCAGGGTGGTGGCGGACAGGGCGCGGGCGCCCATGGTGATGGTGCTCTCGGCAACTTCGCGGTCGGTGGAGACGACGACGATCGGGCGACCCGGGGGTTCGGCGCGGACCAGTTGCCTGATCACCTCGTCGGCGATCACACCGGCCGGGCTGAACCGGACCCGTACGCCGCGGGGTGGGTTCAGCTGGACCGGCCCGGACAGCTCGGCGCCGTCGAAGACGACCGTGACCTCGATCCGCCGCTGTGCCACCAGCGCGCCCAGTGCGGTGACGAGGCGCTGACGCTGGGAGTGCAGCGGAGAGTTCGGCCAGGCGGTCTTTGTGACGTTGTAGCCGTCGATGATCAGATGCACCTGCGGCAAGGCGAGCAACTCGTCGAACAGCGCCGGGTCGTCGTCGGGCGCAGTACGGCCGACTGGTGCGTTCGATGGCTCCACACCGGCGACGGTGTCGGCCGGGCGGAGCTCTCCCCCGGGCGGCAGGGCCAGCTCGCGACGGAGTCCTCCCGCTGCTTCGACCAAGGTGTCCAGGAGCAGGCGCGTTCTGGTCGAGGCCATTTCCCGTTCCTGCCCCGCAGTACGGCGGGCTGCGTGCTCGACTGCCTCCAGTTCGGTGATGCGGGCGCGCAGCTTGCGCAGTTCGCGCTCGACCTCGGCCCGGGCCGCGTCCACGCGCTCGTCGGCGGTCGCTGCCTCGGTGGTGCGCAGCTCGAGGTCCGCCTGCAGACCGATGATCCGCTGGCGCGCATCGTTCAGCTTGCGGCGCAGTGTGACGTTCTCAGCCTTCAGCTCCGACACCTGCTCGCGCAGACGCTCGCGCACCTGACGGGTCTCCGTACGCGCCTGGTCGAGCTGGTCCTGCAGCCGCTTGACGACATCCTCGTCCACGGCAGGCTTCTCCGGCGGCAGCTGGGCGGCCTCGGCTACCCGCTGTTCCCAGTCGTCCGGGCGGAGCAGATACGCCAGCGCAGCCACCTCAACTGGCTCCGCCGCCGGTACTGCGAGCCCGTCGGCGACGGCGTCACCCAGTGCCTGGTGCTCCTGGCGCACCTCGAAGGCGACCAGCTTGCGGAAGTGGTCGTCGGTCTCGAGGATCGGACCGAGCACGGAGGCGGACAGCTTCGCGCGCTTGCCGGGAGCGAAACTGGCGAACCGCCGCAGCGGTGGCGGGATGTCGGTCGCGGGCAACTGCCCCAGGGCCTGGGCGGCCAGCTGCAGAACCCGTTGCCGCACGGGTTCGGGCAAGGTGGTGGCAGCAGAGCTCGCGGCGGTGCCTGCCTCAGCCACCGGTCCGCAGTCTGGTCGGCACGGCCCCCTGGCACAGCCAGTGATGCGGACCACAGTGCCCGGGCGCGCGGCCCGGAATCACGGTGATCGCTTGTGTACGCATACAGAGAGCGTAGTCGGTACCGGCGTGTCTGCCATGTCGATTGCCAGTCGCCGGTCGGGTCGCTGGTCTGGTCGCCGGTCGGGTCGCCGGCCGGTGGGCAGCCGGCCGTCGGCCGGACGGGTTGGTGGCGGCCGCGTGTCCGGAGCGGAATTGTCGGTGGGGGCTTCTAGCGTCTTGGGCATGAGCAGCCCCATGCCGGATCGCGCCGCTGCCCCGGCCTCCGGACCGGTGACGCCGATCCGTGGCGTCCAGCCGAGTTTCGACGACCTCGGTACGCCGTTGCGCGACGTCACGTTCTGCGTCGTCGACCTGGAGACGACCGGCGGGGCGCCGGGCGAATCGGGGATCACCGAGATCGGCGCGGTCAAGGTCCGCGGTGGCGAGCTGGTCGCCGAGTTCCAGTCGCTGGTCAATCCGGCCGAGCCGATCCCGCCGTTCATCGCCGTACTGACCGGGATCACCGACCTGATGGTCGCGACGTCGCCGCGGATCGAGTCGGTGCTGCCGGCCTTCCTGGAGTTCGCCCGCGGCTGCGTGCTGGTCGCCCACAACGCGCCCTTCGACATCGGCTTCCTCAAACACGACACCCAGGTGAACGGCTACGACTGGCCGGACTTCGCCGTCGTCGACACCGCGACGCTGGCCCGGCGGGTGCTGACCCCGGACGAGACGCCGAACTGCAAGCTGAGCACGCTGGCGAAGTTGTTCAGGGCAACGGTCACGCCCAACCACCGTGCGCTGTCGGACGCGCGCGCCACGGTCGACGTACTGCACGGACTGTTCGAGCGGGTCGGGTCGCTCGGGGTGCAGACGCTGGAGGATCTGCAGACCTTCTCGTCGCGCGTCGCCCCGCAGGTGCGGGCCAAGCGGCACCTGGCCGAGTCGTTGCCGCACGCCCCTGGTGTCTACTTGTTCACCGACGATCGCGGCGAGGTGCTGTACGTCGGCAAGTCGAAGGACCTGCGCACCCGCGTCCGCTCCTACTTCACCGCCTCCGAGCAGCGCACCCGGATCGGCGAGATGATCGGCATCGCCAGCGGGGTGCGCGGCATCGAGTGCGGTACGGCGCTCGAGGCCGAGGTGCGCGAGCTGCGGCTGATCGCCGAGCACAAACCGCGGTACAACCGGCGCTCGAAATTCCCGGAACGGCAGCACTGGCTGAAGGTGACGGTCGAGCCGTTCCCGCGGCTGTCGCTGGTGAAGCAGGTGCGCGACGACGACGCAGGGTACCTCGGTCCCTTCACCTCGCGGAAGACGGCCGAGCGGGCGATGGCCGCGCTGCACGAGGCGTTCCCGATTCGCCAGTGCACGGACCGCATGTCTCGGGCGCCGCAGGGTTCGCCTTGTGTGCTGGCCGAGATGGGCCGGTGCGTGGCGCCGTGCGACGGGCGGATCTCGCCGGAGAGCTATGGGTCGTTCGTGGCGGCTCTGCGCGCTGCGCTGACTCATGATCCGGCGCCGGTGATCGCGGCGCTGGACCGGCGGATCGACCTGCTGTCCGCCGACGAGCGTTTCGAGGACGCCGCGGTGCAGCGCGACCGGCTGAGCGCCTTCGTCCGGGGCAGCGCGAAGATGCAGCGGATGGCCTCGGTCACCGGCTGCGCGGAGATCTGCGCGGCGAAGCGAACCGACGACGGCGGCTGGGAGCTGCACGTCATCCGCCGAGGCCGCCTGGCCGCGGCCGGGATCAGCCCGCGCGGCACGGATCCCCGCAAATACCTGGAGATGCTGCGAGCCTCCGCCGAGACAGTTCTGCCCGGTATCGGCCCGGTGGCGTCCGCCTCCCCCGAAGAAATAGAGCTCGTACTGCGCTGGCTCGACTCCCCCGGCGTCCGCCTGGTCGAGATGGACGGCACCTGGAGCTGCCCAATCAGCGGAGCCGGCCGACACGTAGCCCGTCTCGACAACTCCCACTCCGAAGAACACCACCACCCCAGCGAACGCCGCCGCAGAATGCGCCCCCTAGGCATAACCGCCCGCTAACCCGCCCGCTGGGCATCACCGCCCGCCGACCTCACGGCGTACAGACAGCTCACCGACGCACCCTGGCGTCGTTACTCTCCGCGCCAGCTCCACTACCCAGGATCGCCCTGTGTATCCCCCTTAACCCTGCGCTGACCATTGCAAGTCCGACCACCCCGAACGGCGGGCTCTGGCCTTCGGGACGCGGCGCTGGCTCGAGACCTGAGGGATGGCGACGCTCGTACTGGGGGCCGGGGCGGGCGGCACTATGCTTCAGCGCGGTAGGGGGCTGGTTTCGAGGAGAGGACGACATGGTCACCGCGATCGTGTTCATCAAGGCCGACGTCGCACGCATCCCGGAGGTCGCCGAGCAGGTGGCCGCGATCGAGGGCGTCAGCGAGGTGTACTCGGTGACCGGCGGGCTCGACCTGATCGCGATGGTCCGGGTCGCGCACCACGACGACCTCGCCTCCGTCATCCCCGACCACGTCAACCGCGTTCCCGGCGTACTGAGCACCGAGACGCACATCGCCTTTCGCGCGTACTCGACCCACGACCTGGAGGCCGCCTTCAGCCTCGGTGAGGAACAAGGCTTCTGAGCACCGGAATCCACGGGCTGACTGACACGCGCTGAAGTTACGGTGAACGCATGAGCAACCCTCCCGCCGGCTGGTATCCGGACCCCACCGGACAGCCCAACACCATCCGCTGGTGGAACGGGACGCAGTGGACCAACCGGACCGAAAAAGAACCGGACCCGTCCGACACTCCCGAACCGGACCCAATCCCCTCAGCCGCCGAAGCCTCCGCAACTGCTGCCTCCACCGGGCCTGCCTCGTCGACCGGAACTGCCGCCACGACGGGGGCTGGCTCCTCGACCGGCGCTAGCTCCTCGGCTGGGACCGCTGTCACCGGGGCTAGCTCCTCGGCTGGAACCGCTGCCACCGGCGCTGGCTCCTCGACCGGGGCTTCTGCCGCCACCGGAGGTGTTTCGTCGACTGGGGCTAGCTCCTCGGTCGGGGCCGCGGTCATCGGGGCCGGCACTTGGACCGGGGCTGGCTCCTCGGCTGGGGCCGCTGCCGCGACGGAGGCTGGCTCGTCGACGGCTGAGTCTGCCGATGGCCGCGGTTGGGCTGCCGGAGGTGGTGGCGCGGCCGCTGGTTCTGGTTGGGGTATTGAGTCGGACGGCGCGGCTTCGGGCTCCGACTCTGCGGGGGCGCCTGCTGCGTCTGCCGATGGAGCGACTGACGCGGGTACGACAGCTGGTACTTCGGGGCCTCGGCTGAGTCCTGCGGAGAAGGCGAAGTCGACGTGGATGGCACCTGTCGAGGTTCCGGCCGCGGCCGGCCACTGGACCCAGCGTCCGGCGCCACCAGAGGACGCCGAGCCCATCACCCAGGCGCAGGCCGAGCTCGCCAACCAGCAAGCGCAGTCTGCCCAGCAGACCGGCTGGAAACTCACGCTGGCACACGACTCATCCAGTACTGCGACGACGCCAACGCCAAAGCCGGAGCCCGAGAAGTCGTGGGCTGCCACCAACTGGACGCAACCACCCACCGAGGCGCCGACCCCGAAAGACGCGACACCTGACGCGGACGCCACCCAGGAGATCACCGCTGCGACGCAGCAGCCCACCACGCGTTGGTCGCAACCGACCGGCGACGACACAGCGGCTGCTTCGGGTGGATGGGGACCGACACCGACAGGTCCGGCTGACGACTCGTTGCTGTCGGCCGAGAACATACCGACGTCCGACAGCAGCTCCGCTCCGTGGGGATCGCCTGTCGAGGTCCTACCACCTCAAAGCTCCAGCGATCAGCAGGAAGGCGACTCCGCCGAGGGCGGCACCGCCGGCACCGAGCCGAGCGACAACGGTGGCTGGGGCACCAACGCCCAGGAAGCCAGCAATGGCGGCTGGGGCACACAGCAGACAGCAGCTGATGGCTGGGGCGACGCTGGTACGCAGCAAGGCAGCGGCAACGCAGGCGGTTCCAGCGCGTCGGGCACTGCGGCCGCGGGTGGCTGGGCCACGTCCCGGCAGGAGACCGGCACGGATGGCTGGGGCACGCCCGCGAATCAGCAACCGGCAACACAGGATCCGGCTGCCGCAGGGTGGGGCGTATCCGCCCAGCAGGAACCGGCTGCTGACGGCTGGGGTGCCGGTGCCCAGCAGGAAACGGCTGCTGATGGCTGGGGCACGTCCGCACAGCAGGAACCGGCTGCTAATGGCTGGGGCGCAGGTGCACCGCAGGAGACGGCTGCTAGTGGCTGGGGTGCAGGTGCACCGCAGGAGACGGCTGCTAGTGGCTGGGGTGCAGGTGCCCAGCAGGAGGCGGCTGCTGATGGGTGGGGTGCGTCTGCTGCTCAGCAAGGTGGTGCTGGTGGCGGGGATGCGTCTGGTCCGCAGCAGAGTGGTACCGGGGGTTGGGGTAGTTCCGGCTCGGCGCAGGCGAGTGGCGGCGGGTGGGGCGGCTCCGTAGTACAGACTCCTGATGCCGGGCAGTGGGGCAGCAATGCGGCGCCGCAGCCGACCACGCAGTGGGGTGCCGCCGGCGCGACTGGGCAGCAGACAAGTACTCAGTGGGGCTCCACCGGCCAGCAGACCCAGCAGCAAACCGCTGGTGCTTGGCAGAACACGGACCCGTCCCAGTGGCAAGGAGACAACGGCCCGCAGGGCGGTGGTGTCCGCAAGGGCAGGGACAAGAGCAAGGACAGCGACAGCGGCGGCGGTATGAACAAGACACCGCTGATCATCGGCAGCGCGGTCGCACTCGTCATCCTCGTCGTCGTGGCGGTCTTCCTCATCGTCAACGGCGGCGACAAGAAGACCGCGGACCCGGGCACCTCCCCCGCACCGCAGCCGACCGGCAGTGCGCCGACGACACCGACGACGGGCGCGCCCGGTACCAAGCCGGGCCAGTCGAAGAACCCCAAGCTGCACGAGGGAAACCGGATCAGCTCGGACGCGATCTCGTTCCCGCGGCAGGCCAGCGGCTGGTCCGATCGCAAGCGGCTGATCCCGCAACTACTGAACTCCAGCGGCCAGTACGTCCTGCTGCAGAAGGACTTCGACGGCAGCAACGACTGGTACGCGGACATGTTCGTCGGCGGGCTCGGTACTGCGACGCCGTTCAACGGCGACCCGAAGGCGACCGCGACGGCGCTGCTGACCCAGGTACACAACATGAACTACGGCAACATCCCGGTCACCTACAAGGCGGTGCGCAACGGCGCGGTCAAGCGGTCGGACAAGGCGGGCTGGTACTTCCAGGAAACCGTCACGGCGAAGTCCCCGAAGGTCACCTCGGTCCTGCTGCTGACGGTCGCGGTCTTCGACCTCGGCGACGGCACCGCGGTCGCCTACATCAGTGACATCCCCACGAACCGGCCAGATCTGAAAACGGCCGAAGCCCAGGTCTACAAGGGAATCAACGTTGGCTGAGAACGAAACACCCCCGCCCCACCCCCCAGCCCGCCACAGCGCCCCACCCCCCAACCCCACCTTGCCACCGACGAACCCTTCGCCGACCGACCCATCGTCAACCGATCCTTCGTCGACCCCTCCGTCGTCGGCTGATCCCCTGTCGGACGGCCCATCGCCGACTAATCCTTTGTCTGCGGGCCCGTCGTCGGCTGATCCTCTATCGACCACTCCTTCGCCCGCTGGTCCCCTGTCGCAGAGCTCATCGCCGACCGATCCTCTGTCAGCCGGCTCGTCGTCGACTGATCCTTTGTCGACCGCTCCTTCCTCGGCTGCTCGCCTGTCGCAGGGTTCGTCGTCGACGGATCCTCTGTCGGCCGACCCTTCGTCGCCTGGTCCTCTGTCAGGCGGCCGTTCGTCGACGGATCCTCTGTCAGCCGGCACTTCGTCGCCTGGTCCTCTGTCAGGCGGCCGTTCGTCGACGGATCCTCTGTCAGCCGGCACTTCGTCGCCTGGTCCTCTGTCAGGCGGCACTTCGTCGGCTGATCCGTTGTCGGCTGGGCCGCTGTCGTCGGGGCTGCCACCGAGCCCGCCGCAGGACTGGCGTTCCGCAGCACCACCGGCCGCCGGCCAGGTGCCCTCAACGTCGTTCCCTCCCCCACCACCAAGCTTCACCCCAGACGACGACCCCGCTGACGCTCGGCCGTCAGGCGCCCCCTCGGGCACCGCTCCGGACTCGCCAGACCCTCTACTCGGCCAGTCACGAGCCCCGGCCCCGCCACCCCTGCCACCACGCAGACCAGACACCAGTACGCCGCAGCCGCCTGCTGATAACCGCGGCGGAACGCCAGAAGCTGGTCCCGCAGGACCAACGCCACAACCCGGTCAGCAGCAATGGTTCCAACCGAGCCAGCCCTCGCAGGGCCAGCACGGGACAGCGCCGCAGGGCGAGCACAGGTCAGCGCCTCAGGGTCAGCACGGGGCAGTACCGCAAAACCAGCACGGGTCAGTGCCGCAGGGTCAGCATGGACCGGGAGCACATGGCCAGGCCGGCCGCGGCCCGCAGGGCGCACAGCCAGGCCCGCAGGATGCGCAGCCCAGCACCGGCCCGCAGGACGCACAGCTCGGCACCGGCCTGCAGGCACAGCACACGCCGGGACAGCAGAACCCGCAGCACCGCCAGACGCCGCCGGGCCAGCAGCCGCAGAGTCAGCACGGCGCAGGAGCACACGGTCAGCACAGCGCGGGGCCGCAGGGCCCTCAGCAGACGGCAGGGCCGCAGAACCCCCAGCAGGCAGGTGGTCCAGAGAACCCCCAGCGGGCGGCGGAACCACAGAGTGCTCAGCAGGCAGCGGGACCGCAGGTTTCTCAGCGTGGGCAAGGGGCGCAGGCGCCTGGCTACGGTCAGTTGAACCAGCAGCCCGGGCAAGCAAACCAGCAGTCGCAGCCCTCCCGTCCGAACCAGCCGATGCAGCCCGGACAGCAGCCGTGGTCGGGAGAGCCCGCCAACGGACCAGGCAGTTTGCAGCCGTGGGCGGGGCAGGCTGGAGTCACCGGGCCAGGCAGCACGCAGCCGCGGGCTGGACAGCCGGGTGGAAACGCGCCAGTCCGTCCGCAGGGGCAGCCCGGCCAGCGGGGACCGCAAGGTCAGATGCCCTACGGGCCAGGCAATCAGCCGGACCAGCAGATGAGCGGAGGGTCAGGCGAGCAGTCTGGGCGGCCGGCAGCTGGGCCGAGTGGCCAGCCGGGGCAGTCGATGCCGCGTTATGGCTCCGCCGAGCAGGCGGGGCAGGCTCTGCCGTACGGCGCGGGCGGGCAGGTCGGTCAGCCGGTGTCCGGAGGGTCGGGCGAGCGGCCTGGGCAGCCGATGCCGCGGTACGGGACCGGGGAGCAGTCCGGCGCACCCGCGCCGTACGGCGCGGGTGGGCGGCCGGGGCAGGCGGGGTTTGGTGGCTCGGGTGGGCAGGCCGGGTGGCCGGCGTATGGCGCGGGTGGGCAAGGTGCGCCGTTGGGCCCGGGTGGGGAAGGTGGGCAAGGTTCGCCGGTGGTGCGGGGTGGCGAGTTGCCGCGGGGTGGCGAGTTGGCGCGGGCTGGTGAGGCGGCGCGGGCTGGTGAGTTGGCGCGGGGTGGGGAGGCTTCGTGGGGTGGGGAGGCTGTGGGGGATGAGGCGTACGGGATTGTGGATGGGCCTAAGTCCGGGCGGGGCGGTGGGCGTAGTGGGCGGTTGGTGGGGGCTGTTGGGCTGGTAGTCGGGGCGCTGGTGGTGACGGGGCTTAGTGCGAATTGGATTTGGGACAAGGCTGATGCGGTGACGCCGGTTTCGTTGCCTTCGGCTAAAGGTGAGCCGTTGGCGACCGTGAGTCCGTCGGCGCGGCCGACTACGCCGCCGCCGCCGCGGGGTGAGGTGCTCGGGTCCAACATCGTTGCCTTCAACAAGGACACGATGCCGGTGATGAGTTCCGAGTGGGAGGACTACGGCAGCGCGTTCCAGGTCGGGCTCAACGGTGGCGCGGCGACCTGGTTGACCGTGCACGACAAGTACGACGGCAAGAAGGCGAAGTGGGGCAACTATGTCGCCTTCGGCGGGCTCAACCCGAAGGTCAAGGTGGTGAGCACCCCGGCCGGCTTGAAGGAAGCCACCATCCAGGCGGCCACCAAGGCGATCATCGGGCTGTACGACGAGAACGTGAAGTTCATCGGCAAGTCCACCCACACGCCGATCACCGTCGACGGGCACGCCGGGCACGAGCTGAGCATCAAGGTCGTCGTCAGCGTGCCCAAGTTGCAGGAGACCTTCTCCACCGTCATGGTCGCGGTGATCGATCGCGGTGACGGCACTGCCGACGTGGCGATTGCGGACATCGCCGGCAGTACGCCGCAGTGGATCGAGATCTGGCGGTCCAAGGTCCAGGAAATCAAGATCGGCAGCTGACCCGGCAAGAGCCCGCCTCCCGCGAAACACTCGCCGGAGGCGGGCTCCCCGAAGTACCAAAGAAGTACTACGAACGAACCTCGAGGCAGGCCGCGATCCATCGGTCCAACACGCCCTTGGCCTCGCCGGAGTCGATCGCCTCAGCCGCCCGATCCATCCCCGCGCGAATCCGCGCCACCAGCGGCCCAGTGCTGCCCTCATGCGCCGCCAGCGCAGCACCCGCGTTCAGCAGTACGACATCCCGCACCGGCCCCGACTCGCCATCCAGCAACGCGCGAACGACCTTCGCGTTGTACGTCGCGTCCGCACCCCGCAACGCATCAGCCGGCACCGGCGCGATGCCCAGCTCTCGCGGATCCAGCGTCTCCGGTCCCTCGACCGCCCCACGCCCGACCGTCCAGACCTGCGACGTCGTCATCGTGGTCAGTTCGTCGAGCCCGTCGTCACCGTGGAAGACCAGCGCGTCGATCCCCCGCCGAGCCAGTACGCCGGCCATCAACCCAGCAATCCGCCCATCCCCCACACCGACAGCCTGCGCCGACGGGTTGCCGGGATTGGCCAACGGACCAAGGAAGTTGAACGTGGTCGGCACCCCGAGCTCACGCCGCGGTACTGCGGCATGCCGCAACGCCGGGTGGAACGCGGGAGCGAAGCAGAACGTGATCCCGGCCAGCTCCCCCACGGCCGCCACCTGCGCCGCGGTGAGGTCGAGCGGGATACCCAACTCCTCCAGGACATCCGCGGCACCACACGCCGACGACGCGGCCCGGTTGCCGTGCTTGAGCACCTTCGCCCCGGCGCCGGCCGCGACGATCGCCGACATCGTGGAAATGTTCACAGTGTGGGCTTGGTCACCACCTGTACCGACGACGTCGAGCGTCCGGCCCGGTACGTCGATCCGGGTGGCGAACTCGCGCATGGTCGCGACCATGCCCTCGACCTCGGTCACCGTCTCGCCCTTGGAGCGCAGCGCGATCACGAAGCCCGCGAGCTGCGCGGGCGACGCGGCGCCGGACAGGATCTGCTCCATCGCCCAGGCGGTCGCGGCCGAGTCGAGATCCTCGTGCCGCAGCAACGGGTTGAGTACCTGCGGCCAGGTCAGCGCACGCCCGCCAGGCGCAGTACCGGCGGGGGGATCCAGAGGGGCGGCCATGGCGCCGGGATCAGGTGGTCGCGGGCAGCTTGGCGACCCGCTGCCGGAGCAGCTCGGCGGTTGCCTCGGCCAGCCGGATCGGGTCGATCGGGTGCGACACGGCCGCCTCGGCGCGCGACCAGGTGGCCAGCCATGCGTCCTGTGGGCGGCCGATGATCACCAGGATCGGCGGGCACTGGAAGATCTCGTCCTTCAACTGGCGGGCGATGCCCAGGCCACCGGCCGGGACGGCCTCACCGTCGAGGATGGCCAGGTCGATCCCGCCCTGGTCCATGAGTTTGATCACGGCCGGCTCGGTCGCGCACTCGAAGTACTCGATCTCGGGCAGATCGGCGGCGGGCCGCTTGCCCAGGGCCAGCCGGACGGACTCCCGCGTGGTGCGGTCGTCGCTGTAGACCAGCACCTTCAGCGGACGCTCTGAACTCATCGATTCATCCCAAGCTGTGTCTGTGACGAGTGGACATGCGGACAACACCGCGAATGCTACCGGGGAGGCTGTCCGGCTCTGCGCGCCTGTTCCTCCAACCGGTCCAGCCGGCGGTCCTCACGCTTGGCCTCGCGCTGCGACTGCCGGACCCACTGGACGAACAGCACCCCGAAGAAGATCAGCCCGATGACATCGCCGGAGCCCCAGAGCAGACCGCCGGCGATGTACTGGTCACGCAGCGGTGACGGCGGCCAGGACCGTCCGAAGGCCGTGTACCAGTCCTCCGCGATCAGCCGGTTCGCGGACATGATCGTGATGCCCAGGAACGCGTGGAACGGCAGTGTGAGGAAGGTGAGGATCAGCCGGAACGGGTAGATCACCCGGCCGGGCACCGGATCCAGCCCGAGCAACGGCCAGAAGAACAACGCGCCGACCGCGATGAAGTGCACGTGCAGAAGATCGTGGAGCAGCGTCGAGCGCAGCGTCGCGTCGTACCAGCCGCTGAAGTAGAGCGCCCACGGGCTCAGCACGAACAGGGTGAAGCCGATCATCGGGAAGCAGATCACCTTGGCGAAGCGGGAGTGCAACACGGAGAGCAACCAGCCCCGCGGCCGCTGCGGAAGGGTGCGCAGGGCAAGCGTGACCGGTGCGCCGAGCGCCATCGCCAGCGGCGTCATCATCGACAGGATCATGTGCTGGGCCATGTGCACGCTGAGCAGCACCGTGTCGTAGCTGCCGATGCCCGACTGGGTGGCGATCAGCGCGCTGCCCAGGCCGAGGCCGACGAACGAGAAGGTCCGGGCCCGCGACCACTTGTCCCCCCGCGCGCGGAGCCGGTGTACGCCGTACAGGTAGAGGCCGCCGACGACGACGATCACCGCGAGTAGCACCGGCTCGAACGTCCAGGCGGTCAGCAGCCTGACCGCTGTGAACGGCTCGATCTGGTCGCCGGGCGCGGCGTGGAGGGGAAGCACTGTTCCACAGTAAGAACAGGAAGTCGCCGACATGCATGGGGGTGGGCGTGCTGTCGGATACCCGGACCGACATAATGACGCCGTGGCCACTGCAACCGCGCTCCCAGCGTCTCGTGAACACGGACACCACGACCGTCCCAGCATGGTCAGTGTCGGCACGATCGTCTGGCTCTCGAGCGAACTGATGTTCTTTGCCGCCCTGTTCGCGGCGTACTTCACGATCCGGTCGGTGACGACCGCTGCCGCGGCACCGGGGGTGGAGACGCTCTGGGACGCGTCCACCGAGATGCTGAACATCCCGTTCGCGGCGGTCAACACGACGATCCTGGTGCTGTCCTCGGTGACGTGTCAGCTCGGTGTGTTCGCCGCCGAGCACGGCAAGGTCGGCCGGACCGGCTCGGTCGCGAACGTCCGCGGCTGGGGCATGCGCGAGTGGTTCGTGCTCACCTACCTGATGGGCGCGGTCTTCATCGCCGGCCAGGTGACGGAGTACGCGACCCTGATCCACGAGGGCGTGACGATCGCGTCCTCGCCGTACGGGTCGGTGTTCTACCTGACCACCGGGTTCCACGGTCTGCACGTGACCGGCGGTCTCATCGCTTTCGTGTTCGTCCTGGCCAGGACGTACATGGCTCGTAAGTTCACCCACGAACAGGCCGTTTCCGCGATCGTTGTGTCGTACTACTGGCACTTCGTCGATGTGGTCTGGATCGCCCTGTTCGCGACCATCTACCTGCTCAAATGAGTGAGAAGAGACTTTCCTTGTCACCGGCGCGCTTCCTCTCCGCGCGACGACGGCACCGGTCAGCCGGCCTCGTCGTGCTCCTGTTCGGCCTCCTGGCGGTGGGGACGGCGTACTCCGCCTTCGCCCCCGACAACGCGGTGGCGGACAACTCGGCCCAGTCCCAGCAGATCGAAGAGGGCAAGAAGCTCTTCGCGGTCGGCTGTGCGAGCTGCCACGGTCTGAACGCCGAGGGTGCTGGCAACGGCGAAGGCAAGATGGCCGGGCCGTCCCTGATCGGCGTCGGCGCGGCCGCGGTCGACTTCCAGGTCGGGACCGGCCGGATGCCGGCCATGCAGCCCAACGCGCAGGTCCCGCGCAAGACCCCCGCGTACACGCCCGAGGAGATCGAGGCACTGGCGGCGTACGTCGCCTCCCTCGCCCCCGGCCCGGCGGTACCGGCCGAGGACTCGTACGACGTCAGCAAGGCCACCGACGAGCAGGTCACCCGCGGTGGCGAGCTGTTCCGGACGAACTGCACGGCGTGCCACAACTTCGCCGGCAAGGGCGGCGCGCTGCCGAACGGCCGCTACGCCCCGTCGCTGATGAACGTCGATCCCAAGCACATCTACGAGGCCATGCTCACCGGCCCGCAGCAGATGCCGGTCTTCTCCGACCAGGTCCTGCAGCCGGACGACAAGCGTGACGTGATCGCGTACCTGCACGCGCTGCAGGAGCAGAAGGACCCGGGCGGCTTCGGCCTCGGCCGGCTCGGCCCGGTCTCCGAAGGTCTGTGGGGCTGGCTCGTCGGCATCGGCCTGCTGGTCGGCATGGCGGTCTGGATCGGCGCCAAGGGCGTCAAGGCCAAGGGAGTGAAGGCAGAGTGAGCGACGAGAAGGACAACCTGCCCGCCGTAAAGGCCGAGCAGGGTCACGACGGCCAGGTGGTGCTGGCGGAGCCGATCCCGGATCCGGGCATCGAGCCGCACGAGCTCCGCATCACCGACATCGACCCGAAGGCCGCCGACCGCGTCGAGCGCCAGGTCGCGACGATGTTCGGCCTGGCCGGGCTGCTCGCCCTGGGCTCCTGCGTCGCGTACTTCGCCATCCCGCGCGACGCGATCCTCCAGTTCGGGCCGCTGACCGGTAACGCGAACAACATGACGATCGGCCTGTGCCTGGGGCTGGCGCTGTTCCTGATCGGTGCCGGCGCGATCCAGTGGGCCAAGAAGCTGATGGTCGACACCGAGATCGCCGAGGACCGGCACGACGCGCACTCCACGCCGCAGCAGAAGACCGAGATCATCGACGCCTTCCAGGTCGGCGTGGCCGAGTCCGGCTTCACCCGCCGCAAGCTGATCCGCCGCTCGCTGATCGGCGCGATGGGCCTGCTCGGCCTGCCGGCCATCGTGCTGCTCCGCGACCTCGGCCCGCTGCCCGGCCGCAGCCTCTACAACACCATCTGGGCCAAGGGCATCCGGGTCGTCAACGACGTCACGCTGCGCCCGATCAAGCCGTCCGACCTGGTCGTCGGCCAGCTGGTCAACGCGGCCCCGGCGAACCTGAATCCGATCCAGGAGGAGAGCCCGGTCGAGTACCAGAACGCCAAGGCCAAGGCCGCGGTGATCGTGGTGCGGATCGCCCCGAACGAGATCCGGACGCCGGCCGGCCGGGAGAACTGGGGTGTCGACGGCATCCTGTGCTACTCCAAGATCTGCACCCACGTCGGTTGCCCGATCTCGCTGTACGAGCAGACCACGCACCACGTGCTGTGCCCGTGCCACCAGTCGACGTTCGACCTGGCCGACGGCGCCAAGGTCGTCTTCGGCCCGGCGGCCCGTCCGCTGCCTCAGCTACCATTGGCCGTGGACGCAGAGGGCTACCTTGTCGCGCAGAGCGGCTTCACCGAGCCGGTCGGCCCGAGCTTCTGGGAACGAGGGTGACAACCGTGGCTGAGAAAGACTTTCCCCCGCCGGTCAAGTATCTCGACGACCGTCTGGGCATCGGGAAGATCGGCAAGAAGAACCTCCGCAAGGTGTTCCCGGACCACTGGTCCTTCATGCTCGGTGAGATCGCTCTCTACAGCTTCATCATCCTGCTGCTGACCGGTGTCTTCCTGACCTTCTGGTTCAAGCCGTCGATGGCCGAGATCGAGTACCAGGGCTCGTACAGCCTGCTCAAGGGTCTGCACATGTCGGAGGCCTACGCCTCCACCCTGGACATCTCGTTCGACATCCGCGGCGGTCTGCTGATGCGGCAGATCCACCACTGGGCGGCCGTGCTGTTCGTCGCCTCGATGATGGTCCACCTGCTCCGCATCTTCTTCACCGGCGCGTTCCGCAAGCCGCGTGAGCTGAACTGGGTGATCGGCTTCGGGATGCTGTTCCTCGGCATCATCGAGGGCTTCATCGGCTACGGTCTGCCGGACGACCTGCTGTCCGGTACCGGTCTGCGGATCACCCAGGGCATGATTCAGGCCTCCCCGGTGATCGGCACCTACCTGAGCTTCTTCATCTTCGGTGGCGAGTTCCCGGGTGACGACATGGTGTCCCGGTTCTTCACCGTGCACGTGCTGCTGATCCCGGGTCTGATCCTGGCCCTGGTGACGGCTCACCTGTTCCTGGTCGTGTACCACAAGCACACGCAGTACCCGGGTCCCGGCCGGACCGAGAAGAACGTCGTCGGCTACCCGCTGATGCCGGTCTACATGGCCAAGGCCGGTGGCTTCTTCTTCGTCGTCTTCGGCATCACCGCCCTGATGGGCGCGCTGCTGCAGATCAACCCGGTGTGGCTGTACGGGCCGTACAACCCGGCCGAGGTGACCGCAGGCTCCCAGCCCGACTGGTACATGGGCTGGCTGGAGGGCTCCGTGCGCCTGATGCCGGGATTCGAGAGTCATTTCTGGGGCGTCACGCTCAGCTGGAACCTGCTGATACCGGCGCTGCTCATCCCGCCGGCGTTCGTCACCTTGGTCGCCCTGTATCCGTTCATCGAAGGCTGGATCACCGGCGACAAGCGCGAACACCACCTGCTGGACCGGCCGCGCAACATGCCGACCCGGACCGGTATCGGCGCCGCGTTCATCACGTTCTACGGCCTGCTCTGGATCGGCGGTGGTAACGACCTGATCGCCACCCACTTCGGGGTCTCGCTGAACAACGTGACCTGGTTCCTGCGGATCGCGGTCTTCGTCGGCCCGATCCTCGCCTTCTGGGTCACCCGGCGGGTCGCGATCTCCCTGCAGCGCGCCGACAACGAGCGGCTCCTGCACGGCCTCGAGTCCGGCATCATCGTCCGGACCCCCGAGGGCGCGTACTACGAGAAGCACACCCCGATCTCGAAGTACGAGGCCTACGAGCTCACCGCCCGGGACCGGATCCTCCCGCTCGAGATCGGCCCGGAGACGGACGACAACGGCGTACGGGCTCCGAAGCGGGCGCTGAACAAGGTCCGCGCCAAGCTGTCCAGCTTCTACTTCGCCGACGCGGTGCAGAAACCGACGGCGGCAGAGATCGAAGAGGCGCACGCGCACGGCCACCACGACGAGCACGAAGCGGTGGAAGGCATCACCGGCACCGTCGAGCTCGACGAGGACACCGCTCGCGAGGTCAGCACCACCAAGCACCACTGATCTCCGCAACACCTAGAAGACCCCGGCTCCGGCCGGGGTCTTCTGCTTTTCCGGGGTTCGTGTCAGCGCGATGGCGGCTCGGCGTCAGGGGCCCGCGCCAGGCTGATCGTCATGACCACTTCGAAGATCGCGGCCTCGGGGCTGCGCAAGATGTTCTCTGAGAGAGTGCCGGGACTTCGCCGGCGGGTAGGGGTTGCGGCGGTGACGGTCGCGCTGGCGGCGGGGGTGGCAGTCGCACCTTCGGCTCAGGCGGCCCACAACGGCCTGCCGGCGGCTTCTGCTGAGCAGGAGCGGCCGGAGCTGCAGGAGGCCCTTCAGGCGTTTGTGGACGCTGGATTCGGCGGGGTGCAGCTCCGGCTGAAGGATGAGCGCGGCGAGTGGGTTGGTAGTGCTGGGGTACGCCGCCTGGGCTCGCCTGCGAAGCCGCCGACGAACGGGCGGACCTGGGTCGGGAGCGTGACCAAGACGTTCACGGCGACTGTGGTGCTGCAGCTGGTGGCCGAGGGCAGGATCAAGCTTGATGCTCCGGTGACCGGGTACCTGCCGCGGCTCGGGCTCGACCCCCGGATCACCGTGCGGATGCTGCTGCGGCACACGAGCGGACTGTTCAACTACACCGGCGAGCACTACAACGGGACCAGCGAACCGGGCCTCCCCTCGGCCGGCAAGGAGTGGGTGGAGAATCGCTTCCGCTCGTACCGACCGGAGCAGCTGGTGCAGTTTGCGCTGTCCAAGCCGCTGGTGTTCGCGCCTGGTACCGATCAGAACTACTCCAACACCAACTACACCGTCGCCCTGCTCCTGATCGAGAAGATCACCGGCCACTCCTACACCGAGGAGATGCAGCGGCGGATCCTGCGCCCTCTGCGACTGACAGGCACCTCCGTACCAGGCAACCGAAGCCAACTCCCGGGGCCGCACGCCCACGGCTACTACCGCTACCAGGACACCGGCGAATGGAAGGTCGTCGACGTCAGCCGCCAGAACCTCTCGCTGCTGGCAGGTGCCGGCGACATGATCTCGACCACCCAGGACCTCCAAACCTTCATCACCGCCCTGATGACCGGCAAGCTCCTACCGCCGTCACTGCTCGCCGAGATGCGGGAGCCTTACGGCAAGATGAGCTACGGCCTTGGGTTGTTTGTCCAGGACCTGGGTCCTGCGTGTGGCGGCACCTTCTACCAGCACAACGGCAGCCCGCCTGGGGGCTACGGCGCGCTGATGTACAGCACAGCGGACGGCAGCAAGACCCTCACCGCATCCATCACCACCGGAGAGGCCGACATCGACCTCCTGAAGGACTTCCCGGTAGCACTGGGCAAGCTCCTGAACGCGACCCTGTGCACACAGTCTTCCTGAGCTAACCCCGCACGAGCCAGCCGACCGCGGCCGACTGGCTCGTGCACCGGTCTGCCTCAACGGAGGCGGACCGCGTGCCGAGGAACAGGAGGTGTTTGCTGGAAGCTAGTGCGGTCACGCCTGCGGACTGCACGCGAGACGGCGTACATCAGCCGCACTACCTGTCCGCCGGCACACCAGTCATCCGATCACTCCGATCGACAGCAGCGTGCCCCACGGCACCGTCATAGGTACGTCGATCTGCGCAACCCAGATGCCTCTCCCACGCCCTCGCAGTCGCTCTGCAAGCGACGGGAGCCCGGCCCTGCTCCCCCACCTGGGCGGATCCGATACGGCGCCTCGAGCCCCGCCCCTCTCCCCCCACCCAAGCGAGTCCGATATCCGCCTAGAGCCCCGCCCTGCAACCCTCCCAGGCCCGCTGCCGCGAGCTAGGCGCGCCCCGCCCCGCCTTTGCAGCGCGCGACGCAGGAGCGCCTCTCCCACCCAAGCGGATCCGATACGCAACTGGAGCCCGCCCCGCGCGCCCACCCAACAGGACCCCCATCGCGGCGACCCCGGCGCCTCCCCCACGCCTTCGCAGTCGCGCGACGCGGGCCTGGGTCTGCCGTCAGCGGGTTCGGTAAGCGACTGGAGCCCGCCTCGGCGACCCACCCCAGGGCCGGCTGCCGCGAGCTAGGCGCGCCGCTCCGCCTTCGCAGTCGCGCGACGCAGGAGCGCCTCACGGGCGGGCGGGAGCCGGCGCAGAGTGAGCGACGCAGGAGCGAGGGCGGCGCGGGCGTGGGTCTGGCGTCAGCGGGTCCGGTAAGCGACTGGAGCCCGCCCCGGCGACCCGCCCCAGGGCCCGCTCCCGCGAGCTAGACGCACCCCCACGCCTTCGCCGTCGCGCGACGCAGGAGCGCCTTCACGGGCGGGCGGGAGCCGGCGCAGAGCGAGCGTGGCGCCGGCGTGGGGCAAGCAAACCTCAGGCGAGGGCCGAGCCCGCCTTGTACTTCGCCCACGACTCATTCCAATCGGTCCACCCATTGTTGGGCTCCATCGTTCGCGCCGTGCCAACGACTACGACCGGGTCGCCACGCAGCGTCTGGGAGAAGTACCACTGCCCATTCGGAAGGCTCATTCCAATGCACCCGTGACTGACATTCTCAGTGCCCTGGCTGCCCGACGACCACGGAGCCCCGTGGATGAACTCACCAGAGCTCGTCACCCGCTGCGCCCACTTCACGTCGTGGATGTCGTAGTACTCCGGATCCCCCGGCTTGATGCCGACTGTCCGGGCGTCCATCCGCTTGACGGGGTACTTCTCCATGATGACCTTGGTGCCACTCCGGGTCGTGAAGCCACTCTTCCCCGCGGTGATCGGGATCGTCCGCGCCAGCTTCCCATTGATCGCGACCGTCATCGTGTGCTTCTTGACATCGATCTTGGTGATGACGGACCGGCCGATGGCGAAGTCGATCTTGCGGCTCGCGGAGCCCCAGATGTTGGTGCCGGCGTTGACGCCCTGGGTGTCGATGAGCACGGAGACCTTGGTTCCGGCGGGCCAGTACGTCTTCGGCCGGTAGTTGACCTGCTTGCTGCTGACCCAGTGCCAGCTGCCCTCGACCGGGACCGAGGTCTTTACGGTGAGGCGCTTCTCGACGGCCGCGCGGTCCTTGACCGGGTTGTTCCAGAAGACCTGGATCGGCATCGCGACACCGACGGTTTCGCCGTTGAGCGGAGCCACCGAGGCTTTCAGGTTGCGGGCCGCGGACAGCGTCCTGAAGTCCGACTTGATCGGGACGCTGTTGCCGTCAGTCCCCTTCGCCGTAGCGGTGAGCGTGTACTTCGCGCCGGGCTTCAGCTCGGGCTTGGAGGTCCACTGCGACTTCTCGGCGTTGAAAACTCCGTCGACGGTCCCGCCGTTGGAGTCCTTCAGCGTGACGTCGGACAGTTCGCCGCCGTCGCTCGTGACGGTGACCGGCTGGTCCGGGCGGACCGAGGTGGCGCCCTTGGCCGGGACGACCTTGACGTTCGCGGCGGCCGGGTCGTCGGTCGGCGTCGTGGAGGGGTCCGGCGTACTGGACGAACCAGGGGTGCTTGGGTTGGTGGCGCTCGGCGAGTTGCCGGTGGATGGTGCTGGATCGGCCGCCTTCGTGTCGCTGCAGGCGGTGCCGACCAGCAGCATCGCGCAGATCCCCGCCACGGCAAGGCCGTGCTTCCGGACCGTACTACTCAACACCTGAGCTCCCCTGTATTGCTTTCAGCCGCCGCGCAAAGCCTAGCTCGCCCGTCGGTCATACCCACGCACTGAGAACGTCACCAGTACGGCGGAACCACTAACGGCCCGCTGTACTGGTGACGTTCGGACAGCCGAAAAAGTTGACTCAGTGAGCGTGGTCACCGCGGTAGTACTCGAACACCCAGCCACTCAGTGTCACGATGCCGATGCCGGCACCGATGATGAACAGCCACCAGCCGAAGACCAGTCCGAGCACGATCACCGACAGGGTCAGCGCGCACCACAGCGGCCACCAGGAGTACGGCGGGAAGAAGCCCAGCTCACCGGCTCCTTCGACGATCTCGGCTTCCTTGCGGTCCTCCGGACGGGCGTCCATCCGGCGGCCGGTGATGGCCAGGTAGAAGGACACCAGCAGCGCCAGGAAGAACGTCATCACCAGCGCGGTGGTGCCGGTCGGGTCCTCGGACATGATCCAGTAGATCGGTGTCACGATGAGGACGAACAGCGTCAGGATGCCGAAGACCCAGGCCTCCGCCTTCATGCCTTACCCTCTCCGTCCACGCTCGTACCGGCGCCCAGGTTGCGCTCGAGATTCTCGACCCGGCCCTGGTCCTCGCCGGCGTCCAGCAGGTTGTCCCGGGGTGCGCCGCTGTCCGGGTACTCCGACATGGCGATCTCCGGGTGGTGCAGATCAAAGGCAGGACTCTCCGACCGGATCCGCGGCAGGCTGACGAAGTTGTGCCGCGGCGGCGGCGAACTCGTTGCCCACTCCAGCGAACGGCCCCAGCCCCACGGGTCGTCGACGCCCACGAGCGGCGACTTCCGCGACTTGTAGACGTTGTAGAAGAACGGCAGCATCGACAGACCGAGCACGAAGGCACCGACGCTGGACACCTCGTTCAGCGTGGTGAAGCCCTCGTTGGCCCCGTACGACGCGTAGCGCCGCGGCATGCCCTCGACACCCAGCCAGTGCTGCACCAGGAACGTCGTGTGGAACCCGATGAACAGCAGCCAGAAGTGCAGCTTGCCGAGCTTCTCGTCGAGCATCCGGCCGGTCATCTTCGGCCACCAGAAGTAGAAGCCCGCGAACATCGCGAACACCACCGTGCCGAACACCACGTAGTGGAAGTGCGCGACCACGAAGTACGAGTCGGACAGCTGGTAGTCCAGGGCCGGCGACGCCAGGATGACGCCGGTCAGGCCGCCGAACAGGAAGGTCGTCAGGAAGCCGACCGACCAGAGCATCGGGGTGTCGAAGGACACCGACCCGCCCCACATCGTGCCGATCCAGTTGAAGAACTTCACGCCGGTCGGCACCGCGATCAGGAAGGTCATGAAGGAGAAGAACGGCAGGTTCACCGCGCCGGTGACAAACATGTGGTGTGCCCACACCGCCACCGAGAGGACGGCGATCCACAGCGTCGCGCCGACCAGACCGATGTAGCCGAACACCGGCTTGCGGCTGAAGACCGGCAGGATCTCGGTGATGATGCCGAAGAACGGCAGCGCGATGATGTAGACCTCGGGATGCCCGAAGAACCAGAACAGGTGCTGCCACAGCAATGGCCCACCGTTCGCGGCGTCGAAGACGTGAGCCCCCAAGGCTCGATCCGCCTCCAGCATCAGCAGCGCGCCGGCCAGGATCGGGAACGCGATCAGCACGAGGATCGACGTCACCAGGATGTTCCAGGTGAAGATCGGCATCCGGAACATCGTCATACCGGGTGCCCGCATGGTGATGATCGTGGTGACGAAGTTCACCGCGCCCAGGATCGTGCCGAGACCGGCCATCCACAGACCCATGATCCACAGGTCACCACCGATACCCGGTGAGCGGACCGCGTTGGACAGCGGTGCGTAGGCGAACCAGCCGAAGTCGGCGGCTCCACCCGGGGTGAAGAAGCCGGAGATGGTGATCAGACCGCCGAAGAGGAACAGCCAGAAGCTGAACATGTTCAGTCGCGGGAAGGCCACATCGGGAGCACCGATCTGGACCGGCATGATCACGTTCGCGAACCCGACGAACAGCGGCGTCGCGAACAGCAGCAGCATGATCGTGCCGTGCATGGTGAAGAGCTGGTTGTAGACCTCTTCGTTCACGATCTGCAGACCCGGCTTCGCCAGCTCCGCCCGGATCAGCAGCGCCATCACGCCACCGACCAGGAAGAACGCGAACGAGGTCATCAGATAGAGGTGACCGATCAGCTTGTGGTCAGTGGTGGTCATCCACTTGACCGCGATCTGGCCCTTGCTGCGCCGCCTGGGCAGCGCGGTCGCCGCGCTGACGGCGCCTGTGCGCTCGGCGAAGTCGGTCACTTCTCGCCCTCCTGCTTCCCGTGGCCGGGAATGGTGGTCGCGTCCTGGCCACCGGTCGCCGCGCCGGTCTGGCCCTTGGCGGCCAGTTCCCTCAGGTGCGCCTGGTACTCGTCGGCGGTGACCACCTTGACGGTGAACACCATCCGGCTGTGGTAGAGACCGCACAGCTCCGCGCACTTACCCGCGAAGGTGCCGGTCTTGGTCGGGGTCAGCTCGAGCCGGTTGGTCCGGCCCGGGATGACGTCCAGCTTGAAGTAGAACGCGGGCACCCAGAAGGAGTGGATGACGTCCGGCGAGGTCAGCTCGAAGTGCACCGACTCGTTCACCGGCAGCACCAGTTCGGCGGGCTTGTCCAGCGTGCCGGTCTCCCAGACGCCTTCCTTGCCGTCGACGGTCTCCTTGTAGTTGAACGTCCACTGCCACTGCTGGCCGACCACGTTGATCGTGTGGGCCGGGTTGTCCGACATCGCGGTGATCTTGTTGCCGTTCTCTACCGTGTAGAAGAAGAGCACACCGATGATCGCGAAGGGTGCCAGCGTGTAGAGGACCTCGAGCGGCAGGTTGTAGCGCGTCTGCCGCGGCGCGTCCTCGCTCCGCCGGCGGTACCGGACGGAGGCGAACAGGATCAGGCCCCAGACCGCCACACCGATGATCAAGGCAGCGATCCAGGCGCCGATCCACAGGCTCCTCACCGCCTCGGTCCGGTCTGATGCGCCCTCGGGCAGACCGAGTCGTTTCCACTGCGCGTTGGTCTCCGACGAGCAGCCGGTCAGCACCAATGTGCCGACCACTACCGCCGCACCGACCAGCAGGCGTCGCTTCGCCGGACGTACTGCGGCGCGGGCCCTCTTCAGACCTGCTGCGCGCACCACTCCGGGCGTGCCGTTCGAACCCACGGGGCGCCTTTCCCTTCCCAGGTGAGACTGACGACAGAACACTACTGGACACCTTCCGACGTTCCGCGCATAGGTAGGGCTTAGCGTTTCCCGTGTGACCAGCCGTGCGTACCTCGATGCCGCGACAGCCGAACCGCTGCATCCTGCTGCGCGGGAGGTCTTGCTGTCCGCGCTGGATTCCGGCTGGGCCGATCCGGCCCGGCTGCACCACGAGGGCCGGACCGCCCGGCTGCTGCTCGACAACGCCAGAGCGGTCCTTGCCGAGAGCATCGGAGTACGGCCTGACGAGGTGTTCCTGACCACCTCCGGGACGGCCGCGATCCACTCCGGACTACTCGCTGTGACAGCAGCCCGTCGCCGCGTGGGCGACCGGGTCGTGCACTCGGCGGTCGAGCACTCCGCAGTACTCCATGCGGCCGCAGCAGCCGGTACTGCGAACGAAGTCGCCGTCGACGCCCTCGGAAGGGTCGACGTGGAGGCCTTCGCCGCCCAGCTCGAGCAGCCAGGTGTAGCCGTGGCCGCGCTCCAGTCGGCCAATCACGAGGTGGCCACCCGGCAACCGATCGCCGAGGTTGCCGAGCTCTGCCAAACCCACCAGGTGCCGCTTCTCGTCGATGCGGCCGCCTCCATCGCGCACGACGTAGTACCGGCTGGTTGGTCGGTGCTGACCGCGAGTGCTCACAAGTGGGGAGGGCCCGCGGGGGTCGGGGTGGTCGCAGTACGGAAGGGGACCCGGTTGGCGCCGGCGTGGCCTGTGGATGAGCGAGAGGACGGCCTCTCCCCCGGTCACCCGAACGTCCCCGCCGCCTTGGCCGCCGCGGCTGCTCTACAGGCTCGCCTCACTGAGGCTGACGAGCTCAACAAGCAGCACTGGGCGTGGATCGACGAGTTGCGTCACCGGGTCGCGGCCGACATCCCCGACGTCGAGGTGGTCGGCGATCCGGACGACCGGCTGCCGCACGTCCTCACCTTCTCTTGCCTGTACGTCGACGGCGAGGCGCTCGTCACAGCCCTGGACGCCGAGGGCTTCTCCGTGTCGAGCGGCTCAGCCTGTACTGCGAGCACGCTGCGCCCGTCGCACGTCCTCGCGGCGATGGGCGTACTCACTCACGGCAACGTCCGCATCTCCCTCGGCCGCACGAGCACCCACGAAGAGGTCGACCGCTTCGCCATCGTGCTGCCCGGCATCGTCCGGCGGATTCGCGCGGAGGTGGGCATGTGACGACACTCGACTGCCGCGGCATGCTCTGCCCACTCCCTGTGATCAAACTCGCGCAGGCGTTCCCCGACCTCGCCATCGGCGACACCATCACCGTCCTGGCTGACGACCCGGCCGCCGCCACCGACATTCCCGCCTGGTGCCGCATGCGCGCCCAGGAACTCGTCTCGGCCGACGACAACCAGTACGTCGTACGCCGCCTCAGCTAAATCGGTGGCCGCCCGACCTGCCAGCGGCGAGACTTCACAGCGTGACCGACTTTGCGTACAAGCCGACGTTGACCGGTGAGCTGGTCGAGCTGCGGCCGGTGACCGAGGACGACTATCCCGCTCTGCAGGAGGCGATGGACGATCCGGAGGTGGTGAAGCTCACTGCGAGTCGCGGAGAGATTGGCGAAGAGGCGGCGCGCACGTGGTACCGGACGCGGGGTGAGCAGACCGATCGGCTGGACCTGGTGATCGTCGACCGGACCTCCGGTGAGGTGGTCGGCGAGGCGGTGCTCAACGACTGGAGCCCGGAGGACGAGAGCTGCAACTTCCGGATCTTCATCGGTCCGAAGGGCAGGGGCCGCGGGCTCGGTACCGAGGCCACCCGGTTGATCGTCGGCTATGGGATCGAGGAACTCGGGCTGTACCGCATCGACCTCGGCGTCTACTCCTTCAACCCGCGGGCCCAGCGCGCGTACGAGAAGGCCGGCTTCGTCGTCGAGGGCGTCAAGCGGCAGGCGCTGAAGTGGGACGGCGAGCGGTACGACGAGATCGTGATGGCCGTGCTCGCCCCGGAGTGGAAGGCCGCTGCGCTACGTTCGGAGGCGTGACCGAGCTTGTCGCCAAGGCCCAGCGGATCGCCGTCCTGACCGGTGCCGGGATCTCCACCGCCTCCGGGATCCCGGATTTCCGCGGCCCGCAGGGCCTGTGGACGAAGAACCCGGCGGCGCAGGCGATGTTCGACATCGACGAGTACGTCGCGTCGGCGGCGGTCCGGGCCGAAGCCTGGAAGTTCCGCCGGGCTGCGGCCGCGTGGGACGCCGAGCCCAACGCCGGTCATCGCGCCCTGGTCGACCTCGAACGCCAGGGCCGCCTGACCGGGCTGATCACCCAGAACGTCGACGGCCTGCACCAGAAGGCGGGCTCCTCCCCCGCACTCGTCCATGAACTGCACGGCACCGTCTGGTACGTCGACTGCCTCACCTGCGCCCACCGCCTCCCGATGGCCGACGTCCTGCCTCGACTCGAGGCGGGCGACCCTGATCCGGCTTGCGAAATCTGTGGCGGCATCCTCAAGTCCGCCACCATTTCGTTCGGCCAGTCCCTGGACCAGCAGGTCCTCGACGACGCGGCCGAGGCCACCCGCCAGGCCGACCTCTTCCTGGCGATCGGCACCTCGCTCCAGGTCTACCCGGCCGCCGGCCTCTGCGACCTCGCGCTGTCGCATGGCGTCCCGCTGGTCATCCTGAACGCCGAGCCCACCCCGTACGACGAAGAGGCCACTGCCGTCATCAGCACCCCGATCGAGGAAAGCCTCCCCGGTCTCGTCACCTGACCGCGACCTTTGAGGCCTTCCGTCGGTGGGAGGGCCGGGCTAGCGTCCCCGGCAGGTTGCAGTGTTGTGGGAGGGGACGTTGATGCGTGGTTTCAGGCGATGGACGGCGGGTTTCACCGCACTGGCGGTAGTCGCGCTGGGGTTGGGAACAACGACAGCGGCGCAGGCCGCACAGCAGGCGGATCGGGTGATCACGGTCGCCGGTTCGCTGCAGAGCGAGCTGGGGTGTCCGGGCGACTGGGATCCGGCCTGTCCCGCGACCAGGCTCGGGACGGCCGCGCCGTACACGAAGGTGTTCGACGTACCGGCGGGCAGTTACGAGTACAAGGTGACCGTGAACGGCGCCTGGGACGAGAACTACGGGGCCGGGGGCGTTCTCAACGGCGCCAACATCCCGCTCCGGCTCGAGGGCCCGGCGAAGGTCCAGTTCAGTTACGACGACACCACCCACGTGGTTTCGGTCAAGCCGGTCGACGTGGCCGGACCGGCGGTGACCGCGGCGGACAGGGCTCTCGCCTCGCCGAGCCTCCGCCAGGACCTCACCAAGGAACGCTTCTACTTCCTGATGGCCGACCGGTTCGCGAACGGCAACAAGGCCAACGACGCCGGCGGTCTCACCGGCGACCGGCTGACGACCGGGCTCGACCCCGCTGACAAGGGCTTCTACCACGGTGGCGACCTGGCCGGCGTGATGCAGAAACTCGACTACATCAAGTCCCTCGGTACGACGTCCATCTGGCTGACCCCGTCGTTCAAGAACCGCCCGGTCCAGGGCGAGGGCGCGAACGTGAGCGCCGGGTACCACGGCTACTGGATCACCGACTTCACCCAGATCGACCCACACCTGGGCACCAACGCGGACATGCAGCAGCTGATCAAGCTGGCGCACGGGAAGGGGATGAAGGTCTTCTTCGACATCATCACCAACCACACCGCGGACGTGATCGCCTACCAGTCCGGCCAGTACGGCTACATCCCGAAGTCGACCAGCCCCTACAAGGACGCCCAGGGCAACGTCTTCGACGACAAGCAGTACGCCGCCGGCGACACCTTCCCACCACTGGACCGCAACACCTCGTTCCCGAACGTGCCGGTCTTCAAGACGCCGGCCGACGAGACGGTCAAGCAGCCGGCCTGGCTGAACGACCCCACGCTCTACCACAACCGGGGTGACTCGACCTTCGCCGGTGAATCCGCGGAGTACGGCGACTTCGTCGGGCTGGACGACCTGTTCACCGAGCAGCCGAAGGTCCGCGACGGGATGATCGACGTCTACAAGACCTGGGCCGAGATGGGCATCGACGGGTTCCGGATCGACACCGTCAAGCACGTCAACCTGGAGTTCTGGCAGAAGTTCTCGCCGAAGATCCTCGAGGCCGCCAAGGCGAAGGGGACGCAGAACTTCTTCATGTTCGGCGAGGTCTTCGACGCCGACCCGAAGTTCATGTCCACCTACACCACCTCCGGCGCGCTGCAGGCGACCCTCGACTTCGGGTTCCAGCAGAACGCGGTCGCCTTCGCGAAGGGCGACCCGAGCACCAAGCTGCGCGACCTCTACGCCAACGACGACTACTACACCGACGCCGACTCGAACGCGTACCAACTGCCGACCTTCCTCGGCAACCACGACATGGGCCGCGTCGGCACCTTCCTGAAGCAGTCCGGCGCCAACGGCACCGAACTGCTCGCCCGGGACAAGCTGGCCCACTCGCTGATGTTCCTGACGCGCGGCCAGCCGGTGATCTACTACGGCGACGAGCAGGGCTTCACCGGTCCGGGCGGCGACAAGGACGCCCGGCAGGACATGTTCGCCACCAAGACCGCCGAGTACACCGACGACGAGGTTGTCGACGGCACCGGTACGACGACCATCGGCAGCAAGGACCGCTTCGACGTCAACGCGCCGATGTACCAGCACATTGCCGCGCTGCAGAAGCTCCGGGCGCAGTACCCGACGCTTGCCGACGGCACCCAGGTGCACCGGTATTCCTCCAACACCGGCGGGCTCTACGCTTTCAGCCGGTATGGGAAGGACAACACGGAGTACCTGGTGGTCGCCAACAACGCGACGACCGCCAAGTCGGCCACTATTCCGACCTACATGAAGTACGGCCTGTTCAAGCCGATCTACGGTGGCAGTGGTCTGCTGAAGGCCGACCGTGAAGGCCGTGTGGCCGTGACTGCGGCACCGCTGTCCGTCTCGGTCTACAAGGCGATCAGCCAGCTGCCGAGCCGCCGCAGCGCTCCCCCGGTCTACATGAGCTCGCCGGAGCCGGGCGCAACCGTCGGCGGCCGCGCCGAGATCGCCGCAGCGGTCCCGGAGAACACCCCAGTCACCGTCACCTTCGGCTACCGCCCAGTCGGTACTACGAGTTGGCAGCGGCTCGGGTCCGACGACAACGCGCCGTACCGGGTGTTCCAGGACGTCAGCAAGTTGCCGAAGGGCACGCTGCTCGAGTACCGCTCGGTGCTGAAGGATGCGTCGGGCAACTACTCGGTGTCGGGCTCGTACGGGATCGTTGGGGACGCCCCGGCGCCTGGTGGCGGCGGAGGCGGTCCAACCGGCCCGGTCGTACAGCCGGCGAACGTGTCGGTGCCGGGCGACCACAACAGCGAGATGGGCTGTCCGGCGGACTGGTCACCGGATTGCGACCAGGCGCAGCTGGCGCTGGACCCGAAGGACAAGGTGTGGAAGGGCACGTACACGATCCCGGCCGGTGAGCACGCCTACAAGGCAGCGCTCAACAAGAACTGGGACGTGAACTACGGCGCCGGCGGTGCGCAGAACGGCACCAACATCTCCTACACCGCACCCGCGGGCCCGGTCAGCTTCTACTACGAGCACGGCCGGCACTTCGTCACCTCCACCGCGGAGGGACCGATCATCACGGTGCCCGGGTCGTTCCAGTCCGAGTTGGGCTGTCCGGGAGACTGGGATCCGTCCTGCATGCGGCCGTGGCTGACCGACGAGAACGGCGACGGGACCTACACCTGGTCGACCACCGAGCTGGGAGCGGGGAGCTATGAGGCGAAGGTCGCGCACAACCTGTCCTGGGACGAGAGCTACCCGGCGAACAACGTGCCGATCACCGTTCCGGGTGACGGGCTCGTCGTCACGTTCTCGTACGTCCTCGCGACCCACACCCTCACCGTGACGACCTCCAAGCCCGGTGCCCAGCCGGATCTCAAGCAGGCCAAGGCGTACTGGCTCGGCGAGGATCTGCTCGCAGTACCGGCGGTCGCGCACCCTGAGCGCTCTCGCTGGCGACTGCACTGGTCGCCGACCGGATCGCTCGCGATCGATGCCGATGACATCGGAGGCAGCTCGGCCGGGCTGCGCGTCGACCCTGCCGGCATTCCCCCGGCTGTGCTCGCCAAGTTCCCAGCGCTGGCCGGTTACGTTGCGCTGAGACTGGATCATGGTGATGCCCGAAAGATCCTGACCGGGCAGCTCGGGCTTGCGCAGTACGACGATGCGGGGCGGTTGCTCGACGCAACGGGTGTGCAGATTCCCGGCGTACTGGACGACCTGTACGCCGGTGCCGCGACCGCACGTTCGTACGGCGTGACGTGGCGCGCCGGGACTCCCCGGTTCACGGTGTGGGCGCCGACCGCGCAGAACGTGACGCTGCTGATCGGCTCGCAGCGGGTCGCGATGCAGCGCAACGCGGACGGGTCGTGGTCGGCGGACGGCCGGCGAAGCTGGGAGAACGCGCTCTACCGGTTCGAGGTGAAGGTGTTCGCGCCGAGCACCGGCAAGGTCGAGACCAACGTCGTCACCGATCCGTACTCGCTTGCCCTCAGCACCGATTCGGCGTACTCGGTGGCGGTGAATCTCGACTCCCCAGCCGGTAAGCCTGCGCTCTGGTCCGCCAGCCCGTCGCCGAAGCTCGCCCGTGCGGTCGACTCGACGATCTACGAGCTGCATGTGCGGGACTTCTCGATCAACGACTCGACGGTCCCGGCCGGTCATCGCGGGAGCTACCTGGCTTTCGCGGACGAAGGCAACGGTACGAAGCATCTGCGGAAGTTGGCGCAGGCGGGCCTGAACACAGTGCATCTGCTGCCGACGTTCGACATTGCGTCGATCCCGGAGACGGGTCAGCAGCAGCCGGCGTGTGATCTCAAGTCCTTCCCGCCGGACTCGGAGCAGCAGCAGGCTTGCGTTTCCGCCGTGGCTGCCAAGGACGGTTTCAACTGGGGTTACGACCCGTACCACTGGCTCGCGCCCGAAGGCTCGTACGCGACGGCGAAGGACGGCCTGGCCCGGGTCGCCGAGTTCCGCACGATGGTCGGCGGGCTGCACAAATCCGGGCTGCGCGTCGTTCTCGACCAGGTCTACAACCACACGCCGGCCGCTGGTCAGGCGCCGACCTCGGTGCTCGACAAGATCGTGCCCGGCTACTACCAGCGGCTGAACAAGACCGGTGGAGTCGAGACCTCGACCTGTTGCAGCAACATCGCCACCGAGCACGCGATGGCCGAGAAGATCATGGTCGACAGCACTGTCTCGTGGGCCCGCAACTACCACGTCGACGGCTTCCGCTTCGACCTCATGGGCCACCACAGCAAGGCGAACATGCTCAAGGTGCGGGCGGCGCTCGACAAGCTGACCCTCGTCAAGGACGGCGTCGACGGCAAGAGCGTCTACGTGTACGGCGAAGGCTGGAACTTCGGCGAGGTCGCCAACAACGCCCTCTTCGTCCAGGCCACCCAGGGCAACCTCGGTGGCACCGGCATCGGCACCTTCTCCGACCGGATGCGCGACGCGGTCCGTGGTGGCGGGCCCTTCGACGACGACCCGCGCAAGCAGGGCTTCGGCTCCGGTGCCGCGAGTGACCCGAACGGTGCCCCGGTCAACGGTTCGCCGGCCGACCAGGCCAAGCGCCTCGGCCACGACACCGACCTGGTCCAGCTCGGGCTGGCGGGCAACCTCCGGTCGTTCACCTTCCGCTCCGCGGACGGCGGCGCCGTCGTACGGGGTGATGGGGTGGACTACAACGGTTCACCGGCCGGGTACGCCGATCAGCCGGTCGAGGTGGTCAGCTACGTCGATGCCCACGACAACGAAACCCTGTGGGACTCGCTCACCTACAAGCTGCCCGCGACGCTGCCGATGGCCGACCGGGTCCGGATGAACACGTTGTCGTTGACGACGACCGCACTGGCGCAGACGCCGGCGTTCTGGCACGCGGGGTCGGACCTGCTGCGCAGCAAGTCGCTGGATCGCAACTCCTACGACTCGGGCGACTGGTTCAACACGCTCGACTGGACGGGCGCCGACAACGGCTTCGGCCACGGCCTGCCACCCAAGACCGACAACGAGGCCAAGTGGCCGTTCATGAAGCCGCTGCTGGCCAACCCGGCGCTCAAGCCGTCGGCAGCCGATGTGGCGACCGCGAGCGCAGCGGCCACCGATCTGCTCAAGCTCCGGTTCTCCACTCCGCTCTTCCGGCTGGGCTCGGCGGACCTGATCAACCAGAAGCTGTCCTACCCGCTCAGCGGCACCGCAGCAGCCAAGCCAGGCGTCGTCGTACTGCGGATCGACGACACCGTCGGCCCGGACGTCGATCCCGCGCTGAAGGGCGTTGTCGTCGTCTTCAACAGCACCGGATCAGCCGTCACCCAGCAGGTGCCCGGCCTGTCGGGTGCCAACCTGGCCCTCTCCCCAATCCAGGCTGCAGGGTCCGACCCAGTCGTCAAACAGACCACTTGGACGGCGGGCACCGGGACGGTCACGGTGCCGGCGCGCACAGTCGCAGTACTGGTTCAGCACTGACCCGGCGAGCCGCTCGTGCAGGTTGCGGGCGGCTCGCCGTCAGGGCACCCGGACCAGGAGCGCTCCGGGGTCTACCGAGGCGGTCAGGGCATGGCCGTCGGTGATCTCGTCGCCGTCCAGCTGGCGGCGGACGGTCGTGGCCGCGCGGACCTGGATCGTCTCGCCGCTGAAGCGTTCGATGTGCCGGCCTTCCTGCATCGACTTGATCAGCAGGCTCAGGGCGAGCCGGGGCCAGTGCGCGAGCCGGCGCGGTGCCAGCACGACCGCGTCGATCCGGCCGTCGTCGGGGCGGGCGTCGGGGAGCAGCGGGATGTTCGCCTGCAAGGTGCCGACGTTGCCGATCACGACGGTGCGCGCGCGGCGGCGTACCGGTGGCCGGTCGTCGACGGTGATCTCGACGCGGACGAACGGGTGGTTCAGGTTCTTCAAGGTCGAGACCACGTACGCCGCCCAGCCGATCTGCTTCTTCAGCCCGTCGCGGGCGTCGGCGATGATCGCGGCGTCGAGCCCGAGGCCGGCCATCACCACGAACCGGTCGGTCTCGAGCTGGTCACCCTCGATCTGAACGCTGTCGATCCGCTGCTCGCCACCGTCCAGCAACTCGGTCAGCGCCTGGTCCAGATCGAGCGAGATGCCGAGGTTGCGGGCCAGCAGGTTGCCGGTGCCGGCCGGGAGGACCGCGACCGGGATGCCGCTGCGGGCCAGCTCGGCGCAGACGACCCGCACGGTCCCGTCACCGCCGGCCACCACGACCAGGTCGACGGTCTCGTCGATCGCCCGCTTGGCCATCGCCGAGCCGGCGTCGTCCACGGTCGTCTCCAGCCAGAGCGGCTCCTCGAAGCCGCGCTCGGTGAGGGCCGAGACCACCTTGCTGCGAAACTCGTCGGGATCGGGAACCTTGATCGGGTTCAGGATCACGGCGGCGCGTGAGATCACGTGTTTCTTGTCCGTTCCAGGGGATAGTTTGCTCAGGGTGAGCAGCCTCCCAAGGAGTACCCCAGAACAGCAAGGCCTATCCACCGACGCGCTGGACGCCTTCGTCGCCGCCCTCGACGCGTCCGAGCAAGAGATTCACACGGTGATGCTGCAGCGGCACGGTCACGTGGTGCTGGCCGAGGAGTGGTCGCCGTACCGGCTCCAGGACCGGCACCTGCTGTTCTCGGTGTCGAAGAGCTTCACCTCGATGGGGATCGGTCTGCTCATCGGCGAAGGCAGGCTGTCTCTCGATGACAAGGTCGTCTCGTTCTTCGGCGAGGAGGACCTGCCGGACAAGGTCAGCGACAACCTGGCCGCGATGGCGGTCCGGCACCTGCTCACGATGACAACCGGGCACGCGGAGGACACCGTCGTCAGACTCGGTGGCCGGGCGGTCCGCGGCTTCCTCAGCCTCGAGGTGGAGCACGAGCCGGGGACCGTCTTCGTGTACAACTCCGGCGCGACGTTCATGCTGTCGGCGATCCTGCAGAGGATCACCGGCCGGACGCTGCTCGACTACCTACGACCGCGGCTGTTCGGGCCGCTCGGCGCCCACGAGGCGATCTGGGAGCAGTCGCAGGAAGGCATCAGCTTCGGCGGCTGGGGGCTGAGCCTCAACACCGAGTCGCTGGCAAAGTTCAGCCAGTTCCTGCTGCAGCGCGGTGAGTGGGATGGCAAGCAGCTTGTACCGGCCGCCTGGATCGACGAGGCGACGAAGAAGCAGGTCCCGAACGACACCGAGACCAACCCGGACTGGAAACAGGGCTACGGCTTCCAGTTCTGGCGCGCGCGGCACAACGCGTACCGAGGCGACGGCGCCTTCGGGCAGTTCTGCCTGGTCTTCCCCGACCACGACGCCACTCTCGTCATCACGAGCGCTTCGCCGGACATGCAAGCCGTCATGGACATCGTCTGGACACACCTGCTGCCTGCCCTGCAAGGCGAATCAGGCGACGGTACTCCGCGCCCGCCGAAGCTGGAGCTGCTGCCGCCGACCGGGCCCGCCTTCAGCGGCGACGGGCGGACGTACGAGTTCGAACCGAGCGCCACGGGGATCAAGTCCATCCGGCTGGACCCCGATGGCACGGGCACCGTCACGCTCGAGGCCGGGCCCCTGACGGAGTACGCGGAGGCTCCCGACGGCACCACGCAGGAGCTCGTCTTCGCACCTGGCGACTGGCGCGAGTCCGTCGACGAGCTGCGCGATCCGGCGCAGCGCGTGGTGACCAGCGCGTACGCCGACGGCGACACCTTCGTCGCCACCCTGCGCCACCTGGAGACGCCGCACGTCGTTACCCTGCGCTGCCGTCCCGACGGAGACGCTCTCCAGGTCGACCTGAGGTTCAACGTCTCCTTCGGCCCGCTGGAGACCACGCTGCGCTCACGCTGAGAATGTGACACGCGTCATAGTCACGAACCTGCCTGTCCCCCGTGTCCATGGGTCAAACAACGAGGACAACGGAGGATGACATGAAGGTCTTGGTGGCAGGAGCAACCGGTGGGCTCGGCCGTTCGCTGGTCCCCAAGCTGATCGCGGCCGGGCACGAGGTGACCGGGATGATCCGTTCCGAGTCCGGCGCGGCCGGTCTCAGGGCACAGGGTGCCGGCGTGGTGATCGCGGACGGGCTGGACGCCGCCGCGGTGAAGGCCGCGGTGGTGTCCGCGCGTCCCGAGGTGGTCATCCACCAGATGACCGCGCTGAAGGGCGGCATCAACTTCAAGAAGTTCGACCAGAGTTTCGCGCTGACCAACCGGCTGCGCACCGAGGGCACCGACAACCTGCTGGCCGCCTCGCACGCGGCCGGCGTCCGCCGGATCGTCGTCGCGAGCTACGCCGGCTGGAACCTGCAGCGCGGTGGCTCGACGACCAAGACCGAGGCCGACCCGCTCGACCCGAACCCGGCCCCCGGCACCCGGCAGTCGATGGACGCCCTGCGCCGCTTGGAGGCCACGGTCACCGGCGACAAGGAGATCGAAGGCGTCGTACTGCGGTACGCGAGCTTCTACGGCCCGGGCGGAACCATCGGCAAGGGCGGCGAGACCATCGAGCTGATCCAGAAGGGCAAGCTGCCGCTGGTCGGCGACGGGTCCGGCATCTGGTCGTTCATCCACTACGACGACGCGGCCGACGCGACCGTGCGCGCGGTCACGACCGGCGCTCCCGGCATCTACCAGATCGCCGACGACGACCCGGCGGCCGCGGCGGTCTGGGTGCCCGAGCTGGCCCGCATCCTGGGCGCGAAGGCGCCGCGCAAGATCCCGGCCTGGCTGGCGAAACTGGCCATCGGCCAGGTGGGGGTCGACTTCTTCACCAAGATCCGCGGCGCCGACAACTCCCTGGCCAAGGACACCTTCAGCTGGCAACCCCGCTACGCCAGCTGGCGCCAGGGCTTCCGCCACGGCCTGTAGTCCGTCGGATTGTCAGCCATCGCGATCGACAGCACACTGGACCCATGACCAGCTCACCGCTACCGCAGACCTCGGAACCGGCTCTTGTTCACGAGGGCATCGCCCGGCTGCGGTGTGAGGGTGAGCTGGTGGGCTCGTGATCACTTCCGTTGAGCAGGCTGTTCTAGATCGCATCGACGAGGAGCTTCTGGTTCTGCTCACCCAACGGTTGCTGCAGGCAACCGGGCAGAATCCGCCAGGTGAGGAGGCGGCGACTGTAGCGGTGCTGACTGCTGCTGCGACGTCGCTTGAGCTGGATGTTGTTGCTTCGCGCATCGAACCCGGACGGGACAACGTCAGCATCACTCTTGCCGGTGGCAACGGTCCGGGGCTGCTCCTGCTCGGCCACACCGACGTCGTACCGGTCGGTGACGGGTGGTCGAAGGATCCCTTCGGTGGAGAGTTGGCCGATGGGCGCATCTACGGACGTGGCGCATCCGACATGAAGGGCGGCCTCGCGGCCGCCCTCGTCGCGCTCGCGGCGTTGCGCGGTACGGGGCTGAGCGGCCCCGTCGAGCTGGCCGCCCTGATGGACGAAGAGGAGACCGGCAAGGGCATCCGCTCGTACGTCGAGGCTGCGGGCCGGTCCTGGCTCGGCTGCATCACCGCCGAGCCGACGGACTTGCAGACCATCATCGGCGCCCGAGGAGACTCCTATCTCAAGGTCTCGGTGCACGGGAAGGCTTGCCACGCGGGCAACCCGGCCGACGGCGCCAACGCGATCTACGGCGCGGCTGCCGTCGTTGCAGAGATCGAGCGTCTGCACGCCGACCTGGCGACTCGGCCGCATCCGCTGCTGGGTGCGGCGACATGGAGTGTCGGGCAGATCCAAGGCGGTACAGGCGGTTCGATCGTGCCGGCCGAGTGCACGCTGGTCGCCGACCGCCGGCTGCTTCCGGGTGAGTCCCCTGCCGGCGTTCTCGACGATCTGCGGGCGCGGGTTGCGGCGCTCAGGCTGGAAGATCGTGGTCTCTCGGTCGAGCTCGAGATGCCGATGGAGATGCCTGCGTTCCTGACCGACGCCGATGCGGATCTGGTGAGGGTGACCGACGCTTCACTGGCCGACGCCGGAGGGCCGGCGCTGCCGCTGGGCGGTTGGACGGCGGCTTGCGATGGCGGCTTCATCGCGCGCGATCTCGGCGTACCGGTGGTGGTGCTCGGTCCTGGATCGGTGACCGATCAGGCCCACCGCGCCGACGAGTCGGTCGGCGTCGATGAGCTGGTGATCGCGGCGAAGGCTTACGCGCTGACGGCGTTGCGCCTGCTCGGTCGGCCCTGACGCCGGGTCACTGCTGCGGCGGGAAGAACTCCGAATCCTGCACGTACTCCATGGCCTTGGTGAACTCCGGGTCGGCGTAGCGCTCGGCCAGTTGTTCCTCGGTGACGTCCTCGATCCGGGTCATGATCCAGAAGAGGTTGCCGAACGGGTCGCGGACCCGGCCGATCAGGTCACCGAAGGCCAGGTGGGTCACCTCGGTGACCGACGTACCGCCCGCCTCGACGGCTTGCCGGTGGACGGCGCGCGCGTCCTCGACGTACAGGCGCAGGTAGGCCGGCGTCGGCGGCCAGTCCGGCCGGGCGTCGAACATCATCACCTTCGCGTCGCCGAGCTGCATCTCGGCGTGACCGATGACACCGTCCTCATCGGCGACCCGGAAGAGCTCCTCGGCTCCGAACGCGCGAGTCAGGTAGTCCATCAGCGCGTTCGTGTCCTTCGAGATGATCCAGGGCGTGATCGTCGTGTAGCCCTCGGGGATCGCCTTGACGGTCATGTCGTTCCTTCTGCGTCGTGAGCTGGTGACTCAGACGCTACGACGAGTAGCGGACAGATCTTGTCCTCTACTTTTCTTCGTGGAGGGCGGCCGCCAGGAGTTGGGCCAGGTGCAGGGGGTGGCGTTCGGTGCCGTGCGAGATCTGGGTTCGGCAACTGAAGCCGTCGGCGAGGATCGCGGTCCGCGGGTCGGTCTCGCGGACCGCGGGAAGCAGAACGCGTTCCCCGACAGCCTTGGAGACGTCGTAGTGGTCAGGCTCGAAACCGAAGTTGCCGGCCAGGCCGCAGCAGCCCGCGTCGGGCACGAGGGCCTCGATACCGGCTGCCGCCATCAGCGCCTTGTCCGCGTCGAAGCCGAGCACGGCGCGCTGGTGACAATGCGGCTGGACCAGCGCCTCTCCCCCGACTTGCGGCGGCTCCCAGCCTGCGTTGACGAGAAATTCGGCCAGCGTGTACGTCGAGGCTGCCGCCGCCATGGCGAAGGGGTTGTCCGGCAGCAGGTCCGGCGCGTCCTGACGCAGGGCTGCAGTGCAACTCGGCTCGAGCCCGACGATCGGCGTACCGGCAGCAAGCGTGGGGGCGAGTGCGGCGAGGGAACGCTCCAGAACGCGTTTGGCGACGCCGAGCTGACCGGTCGAGATCCAGGTGAGGCCGCAGCACACGGGCTTGTCCGGCAGGACGACCTCGAAACCGGCCGCCTCCAGCACCTCGACGGCGGCCTTGCCGATCTCCGGGACGAGGAAGTTCGTCAGGGTGTCCGGCCACAACAAGACCTTGCCTCGGGCTCCTTCTTTGGTAGCTCTGCCGTTGAACCATGCCTCGAAGCTCTGGTCGGCCAACCGCGGGATCTCCCGTTGCTGGGCGATTCCGCCGAGACGCTTCACCAGCTTGCGATTGGCGAAGGCATTGACGAGCTTGGGAGCCCGGGCCGCCAGCCGCGACCACAGCGGGAGCCAGCCCATGGACCAGTGCGACAACGGCCTCGCCCACGGACGCCGCGCGTAGTGGTGATGGGTGAACTCGGCCTTGTACGTCGCCATGTCGACGTTCACCGGGCAGTCCGACAGACAGCCCTTGCACGACAGACACAGATCGAGCGCGTCCCGTACTTCGGTCGACCGCCAGCCGTCGGTGACCAGATCACCCTCGAGCATCTCCCAGAGCAGATGCGCGCGGCCCCTGGTCGAGTGGAGCTCCTCCTTGGTCACCTGATAGCTCGGGCACATCACGCCACCGGAACTCTGCCGGCACTTGCCGATCCCGACACAACGCCGTTGCGCCTGGGCGAAACTGTGCTCATCGTTGCCATAGGCAAACACAGTGAGGAGCTTGCGGTCTTTGGCCGGCCCGCTGTGCCTGATCTGCTCGTCGAGCGGAGGCGGGTCGACGATCATGCCGGGGTTCATCACCCGCGTCGGGTCCCAGAGGTTCTTCACCTCACCGAACAGGCGCACGCCATCGGCGCCGTACATGCGAGTCAGCAGCTCGGAGCGCGCACGCCCGTCGCCATGCTCACCCGAGACCGATCCGCCGAGCTCCACGACCAGATCGGTGGCCTGCTCGACGAACTCGCGGTACGTCGTGAGGCCGCGCTGGCTGAGCAGGTCGAAGTCGATCCGCATGTGCATGCAACCCTCGCCGAAGTGCCCGTACGACGCACCGGACAGGCCGTGCCTTGCGAGGAGCTCGTCGAGGCCGCGGAGGTAGGCGCCCAGTCGCTCGGGCGGTACGGCGGCGTCCTCCCAACCACCCCACGCTTCAGCCCCGTCGGCCCGACGGGTCGCCAACCCGGCGGCGTCCGTGCGACAGCGCCAGAGGACCGCCTGCGCCTTGGGATCGGTGACCAGTGTTGCGGTCGCCGGCGAACCGGAGTCCAGGAGTTCTTCCAGCATCTGTTCCGCAGCTTTGGCGGCATCCTGTTGATTGCTTCCGCCCATTTCCACGAGCAACCACGCCCGCCCCGCTGGCAGGCCCGCGTGAACAGCCGCATTCCGCACCTCGGTGGGCAGCCGCTCGACGAGATCGTGGTTGATCGACTCCATCGTCAACGGCCCGTGCCGCAGCACCACCGGCACGCAATCCGCCGACGTCACCGAATCGGCAAACCCGAGCACGCACAAAACTTTTGCCTGAGGCAACTGAGTGAGCCGGACGGTCGCCTGCAGAGTCGCCGCGAACCCGCCTTCACTCCCACACAACAACCCCGCCACGTTGTACCCGTTCGCAGGCAACAACCACTGCAACCCGTACCCCGAAATCTGCCGCCCGAACAACCCGAACCGACGCTCGATCACCAATTGATTCCGGTCAACAAACCCTTGCAACCCCCGATGCAACTCCCCCTCCCGCCCCGGCCGCCCCGCGTAGTACTCCCGCCTCACGGCGGCAGCCGCAAGCACGGCAGTGTCCGCATCCCTGCCTCGCACTGCGCTGGCCGTCCCCACCGCGTCCGCCGCCGTGCCAGCGGCGGGCGCGTCTACCTTCAGTCGGGTGCCGTCGGTAAGCATGACCTCAAGCGCTAGCACGTTGTCGGCTGTGGTGCCCCAGGCAACTGAATGGGCGCCGCACGCGTTGTTGGCGATCATCCCGCCGAGAGTCGCCCGGCTGCCTGACGACGGGTCGGCGCCGAAGGTGAGTCCGTGAGGTCTCGCCGCGGCCAACAAGTCCGTCAGGACGACGCCGGGCTCGACGACCGCAGTACGGGCTGCTGGGTCGACCTCGACGATCTTGTTGACGTGCCGGGAGGCGTCGATGACGACCCCGCCGATCGCATTGCCCGCCATCGACGTCCCGCCGCCGCGCAAAGTGACCGGCGCACCAGCCGCCGCCGTCAACGCGACCGCAGCGGCCAGATCCGCCTGGTCCGCGGGCACCACCACGAGCTCCGGCACCGCCCGGTAGTTCGACCCGTCCGCCGCATAGAGCGCCCGGCTCCGCGCGTCGGCACCGACCGTGCCGCGCACCTGCGCCCGCAACTCCGCCGCCAGCCGCGCCACGTCGTACTGGACCTGCCGCTCGCCGCTCCAACCCGAGTTCGACATCGTCGCCAATCTACCCATCCCGGCTGAGATTGAGCCAGGAGGATCGATGGTCACGGAACACTTTTCGCATCGGAGCAGGCAAGTGACGAACTGCATCGAACCGCCGGCCTAGGAGTCGACCGAGCAGCGTGGCTCACGGCTCCCAGAGCAGTGTTTCCAAGGCGGCTGTCAGTCGAGAACGCGTCGGGGCGTGACTCTCGGCGAGCTCGATGAGGTCGTCGTTGCGGCTGGCCAAGTCGTTGAGTGCTGCCTCGGCCTCGCGCTCGTCGCGAATCATCGCCGCGGCCAGTCGGCTGGCTGGGTCGCTCAGGTGATGGTCTGGAACCGAGTGGTCAGACAGTGCCGCAAGAAGCAACAACATGCGCTGCTCAGCTTGCGAAACTGACGGCCATAGTCGCACGAGGCCTTCTGCCGCGCTCCCTACCGTGGCTCGCACCTCGGCGTGGTGGGCGTCCGGCCGGTACCCGTAGGCCTCGGCCTTCGCCGCCTCACAACCGGCGAGGAACAGGGTGTACAGAAGGCTCAGTCGCCGCTTGGGGGCGAGCTGCGGGGCCATAGCCAGCTGAGCCAAGAGTTGCAAGGCCGGCGCCGAGGAACTGTAGGTACTGCCCTGATGGAGCACCGCGCCGATGAACTCAGTGTGCAGTTCATCCCAGTTGTCGCCATTGGCGGCCAGTCCTCGGATCAGTTCCGGAACGTCTGATGCGGGACCGTAGGCATGTGTCAGTTCGCCCCAGTCCACGCTTTCGATCCCGCTCACTGCGACGGCATCGCCGGGACCGTCCGGGAGCGTCTCGTCGACGGACCGTTCCTCCTGCGCTCCTGTCCGGCCCGGACTGGCTTGAAGGGCAGCCAAGCGTCGCTCGTGCGCGGTCGTCTCATCCAGGTCGTGCTCGAGCCCTTCGCGCGTGAAAGACCGCAGCAGGAGGTCGGTGGCGCCGCCTCCGCTGCTCGCCGTACGGCCATGTAGTCGCTCCGCGAGTCGCCGCACAGCCTGGTCCTCCTGAGCGCGCCACCAATCCTCGTCCGCGTCGGGCACGGGACCTGTCGCGACGGAGAAGACGTCCCATTGCCCTTGCTCGTCGGGGCGCAGAGATGGCTTGCCGTACCAAACACTCGACGGATCTTTGCTGAAATGGTCCACCTCCCTGATGGCCACGAGCCGGTGCCCACGGAAGGCCAGTGCTCCGGCCAGCTCCTCCGCAGCGACCCTGGTCGGGACCGTGACGCGGAAACTCTGCGACGAAGACGGCATGTGCGGCATGCGACCGTGAACCTCCTTGCAGGGCACCGTGGGAATCTTCCCGAACGGTATCCCCCGGACGGGCCGACCTTGGGTTAGACGGGCAGCAAGGCGGTGAGTGCGCCGAGCGACAGGACATAGTCGGGTCTGCTCGGCTTGCTTACGCTCAGCGGAGGCTCGGAGGGTCTGGAAATCGGCACTATGTCCTGTCGGTCGGGACAGTGTTCGGGGCGAAGAGCTCGAGTTGGATGTTGTCCTGGTCGCGGAAGACGAGCACCGACGCATAGGGCTCGTCGGCGATGGGTGACTGGGTCAGCGGCTTGTCGGCCGTGTCCGCGCGCACCACGCCGTGTGCCTCGAGGTGGTCCTGCCACTGCTCGAGATCGGCGCGGGTGCCGACCGTGAAGCCGGCGTGGTCGAGTCCGGTCGTCGTCTCGGCGCTGAGCCGGCCGTCGTTGGCCTCGTGCCGGTGCAGCGCGATCATCAACCGGTGGTCCGCGTCGGCCAGGATCCGCCCGACGCCGCCGCGATGCGGGATGTCCATGACCGGGTGAACGTCGAAGACCTCGCCGTACCAGGAGACGCTGGCCTCCAGATCGGTCACGGTGAGGGCCAGATGGTGGAGCGTGGGCTGGGTGACTGTGGACATGATTGCCCCCTTCAGGTACTTGCTCACGCCTTCGCGTAGCGAGCAAGGAACATCTGCGTCACGTCCTCGACGAGCCGGGTCCACCGGTCGCCACCAGGCTCGTTGGAGACCTGCTGATCGACCAGACCGGTCGTGATGGCGGTCCAGATGTCGAGGTACTTCGGATCGTGCACGCCGTTGCGTGCGAGGAGCTCGCGGGTGTTCGCCAGGGCGCTCACGGCAAGCTCATAGGACTCCGGCGACGGCGTGAACCCGGGCACGGAACGCTGGAACAGCAACTGGTACCGCGGTACATCCTCAACACAGAACCGCACAAAGGCCTCAGCGTCGGCCAACAGATCCCGCGCCGGATCATCCGTGACCGGTAGGGCGGCCTTCACCTCGACAAAGGCCCGCGCGGCCTCAGCGAACATGGCGTCGAAGATCGCATTCTTCGACTCGAAGTACGCGTAGACGGTCGGCGTCGTGATCCCGGCCCGCCGAGCCAACTCCCGCAACGACAACGCCGCCAGCCCGTCCTCCCGAACCAACTCCCACGCAGCCGCCAACACAGAAGCCCGAGCACTCTCCCGCCGAGCCTCCCGCCACCCCCCACTTTCTTTCTTTAACACAGTCAGCATTATTTGCACGCCGTATAAATTTTGTCAACAGGCACATCTCCCCACCCGCACTCACATCGCGGGGCCGGCGCATCGTGCCCACCCCACCCTCCGAGCACTGAGCGCCCACCGGCACAGCCGTATTGCTCGATCCGTTCCGACGAACCGGTCAAGCCCTCGCTGCGGGATGAGTGTCCCGATCGACAGGACGTAGTCCCACCCGCCGCGCAGCGCCACGCTCAGCGGCGCTCTGGTGAGCGAGCAAAACGGCACTACATCCTGTCCGTCGGGACTCAACCCGCTGCGGAAGACCTCGCAACACGAGCCTCACCCATGCGCATCCACCACCCACAGGTCGGGCGGGCCCACACGCCAGCCCGCGACGCGAGCACAACTGGGCGGGCGCAACACACCGACGACCCCACGCGACCCGAGTCAGCTACCCGGGCGACCAGCACCCCAGAGGTTCGGGTGGGCACAACGCGCCAGCCCGGAACACGAGCACGGGTGGGTGCCACACACCGACCACCCCACCGACCCGAGTCAGCTACCCAGGCGACCCGCACCCCAGAGGTCCGGGCGGGCACGACGCGCCAGCCCGGAACACGAGCACGGGTGGGTGCAAGACACCAACCACCCCACGCGACCCGAGTCAGCTACCCGGGCGACCAGCACCCCACAGGTCCGGGCGGGCACAACGCGCCAGCCCGGAACACGAGCACGGGTGGGTGCAATACATCAGCCCGTACAGCTTGAGGCGACCAGCTCCGCCGGTAAGTCAGTTTTCGGCCAGTGTTGCCAGGCCGGCGACGATTACCTGCATGCCGAATTCGAACCGCTCATCCCCGAGCGCGCCGGTGGTGAGGGCGCCGGCCAGGGCGACCGTGACCGGGAACTTGTCCGGCGGCAGGCCCTCGAAGAACTGCCGCAGCTCGCTGACGAATCGGGTCACATCCTTCTCGGTCCACCCGGACGCCCCCTGGACGCTCTCCTCGAACGCCGTCGCGGTCACGAAGAGCCCGATCATGTCGACTGCCCACGCGGCGGCCTGATCCGGCAATCCGCCGGCCTTGAGGATCGCGAGCATGCTCTCCGTACTCCGCAGCGCGCGTTCCCCGAGCGGCACCTGACCGATCGCGGCCCGGGCCACCCCTGGATAGGCCCGCATCACCGTGACCATCGACCGCATCGCGGCCTTCAACTGCTCCTGCCAACGCTCCGGGTCGGCCTCCTGGATCTCGATTCCCTCGGCCGCCCGGTCGACCAGCAACTGGTCGAGCTCCCTCTTGTTGGCGACATGCGCGTAGAGCGAAGCCGGTCCGGTGTTGAGCATCTGGGCGACCTTGCGCATCGACACGGCCTCGTACCCCTGCTCGAGCAGCACCTCCATCGCGGCGTCGACGATCCGCTCCCGGGTCAGCGGCTCACGGACCCGGCGGGCCGGCTTCTCGGGGCTGATCGGCTGCCACGGCGATTGGTTCATGCGGTCACTCTAGCGAACGGCGTACTTGACGGGAACAGTGTTCGTGTGTAGAACAGTGTTCGTCAACGAACACCGTTCGAAATCAGAAAGGGGCGCCATCGATGAGCTCCTCAACCACCGTCAGCCCGCCCGGGACCGGCACCGCACCACCTGAGGGCGGCACACCGGCGTACAAGTGGCGCTGGATCGTGCTCGGGACCGTGCTGGTCGCCGAGATCATGGACCTGGTCGACGCGACGATCGTGAACATCGCGGCGCCCTCCATCCGCGCCGAGCTGGGCGGGTCGGAGGCCGCCATGCAGTGGATGCTGGCCGGCTACACCCTCGCGTTCGCGATCGGCCTGATCTCCTTCGGCCGTCTCGGCGACCTGGTCGGGCGCCGTCGGCTGTTTATCATCGGCGCCGTCGGCTTCACCCTTGCCTCAGCCATCTGCGGACTGGCCACCTCACCGGAGATGCTGATCGGCAGCCGGATCGCGCAAGGTCTGCTGGGAGCGGTGATGATCCCGCAGGGCTTCGCGATCCTGAAGGCGGTCTTCCCACCGCAGGAGATCGGCAAGGCCTTCAGCCTGTTCGGTCCGGTGATGGGCTTGTCCGCCGTGGCCGGCCCGATCATCGCGGGGGTGCTGATCGACGTGGACTGGTTCGGTACCGGCTGGCGGATGATCTTCTTCATCAACGTCCCGATTGGCGTCCTGGCCCTGTTCGGCGCCCTGCGCTACATGCCCGAGGTGAAGACTGCGGGTGCATCCCGGCTCGACCTCCCCGGCGTGATCCTGGTCAGCCTGGCCTCCGGGCTGCTGATCTACCCGCTGGTGCAAGGTCGCGAGCTCGGTTGGCCGGCCTGGTCGATCGTGATGTTGGTCTCGTCCGTGGCCGTGTTCGCTCTGTTCGGCTGGCGCGAGCGCAGGTCCGGCAATCCGGTCATCGACCCGTCGCTGTTCCGCAGCCGCGGGTACGTCGCGGGACTCGGCGTGATCACCACGTTCTTCCTGGCGATGTCCGGCTTCACCCTGGTGTTCAACCTCTTCACCCAGCTCGGACTGCACTACAGCCCGCTGAAGGCCGGCCTCGCCATGGTGCCGTTCTCGCTCGGGATCGCGATCGGCGCACCGCTGTCCGGCGGGCTGCTGGCGCCCCGCTGGGGACGCAAGGCGCTGCAGCTGGGAATCGTGGTGATGACGCTGGCGATGGTCGGGGTCTGGTTCACTCTGCACACCTACGGTGACGCGACAACGGTCTGGAACCTCGTACCGGCCACGCTGGCCACCGGGATCGGCGCAGGCATGGTGTTCGCTCCGCTGTTCGACATCATCCTGGCCTCGATCGACGACCAGGCGGCGGGCTCGGCGTCCGGCGTACTGACCGCGATGCAGCAGTTCGGCGGCGCGATCGGCGTGGCCGTGATCGGCACGATCTTCTTCCAGCTGCTCCCGGCCCACCAGTTCCTCGGCGCCACCAAGTCGGCCACCCTGGTCGCCGTCGCCCTCTTCGTCGTCAGCCTCCTGGTCACCTTCGCCCTCCCCCAGCGAGCCCGCGAGGAGACGTCAGCGCACTAGCCCGGCCCCAAGGCATGCCGAAGCCCCGCTCACCCGAGGGTGAGCGGGGCTTCGGTGTGGTGCTTAGTTGAACGAGTCGCCGCAGGCGCAGGAGCCGGTGGCGTTCGGGTTGTCGATCGTGAAGCCCTGCTTCTCGATCGTGTCCACGAAGTCGATCGAGGCGCCCTTGAGGTACGGGGAGCTCATCCGGTCCGTGACCACGCTGACGCCACCGAAGTCGGTCACCACGTCGCCGTCGAGCTGACGCTCGTCGAAGAACAGCTGGTACCGCAGGCCCGAGCAGCCGCCCGGCTGCACGGCGACCCGCAGGGCGAGGTCATCGCGGCCTTCCTGCTCCAGCAGCGCCTTCACCTTGGCGGCGGCGCCGTCGGTCAGCTGGATGCCGCTGGCCGTGGTGGTGCCCTCCGCAGTCTGCACTGCCTCGGTCTGCGCTTCAGTCATTCCTGACTCCAGTCATCTCATATGCGCCCGGCCGCTCTGGGCAGGCGGCCACGCGCGGAAAGTCCGCTGTCATTCGGGGCAACATCAGCCGGTCCCGAACCATTCCCATGGTCGCACACCATTTTCAGGGATCAACTTCGCGCCACCCGCTGGAACAGCCGGTACGCCGTACCCGCCGCCCCGAGCGGGTCAAGGTGGCGAGCGTCTCAGCGGGCCCAGGTCTTGGCGACGCGCTCGGCGACGGTGGCCAGCGAGCCGTGCGGGTCGGCAAAGGCGCGCTCCTCGCCGACCGCGTCGACCAGCGAGTACGCCGACTCGACGCCCATCGTGCGCATCTCCCGAGCTCCGATCTGGACCTTCCCGGCCAGCACCACACACGGCCGCATCGCGTCGTTCGCGACCTTCGCCACCCCGGAGATGACCTTGCCGTCACGGGACTGGAAGTCGAACGCCCCCTCCCCCGTCAGCACCAGGTCGACCTGCCCGGCCTTCACCTCGAGCCCGGTCAGCGTCGCGACCAGATCGATCCCCGAGACCCGCTCGGCGCCGAGCAGCAGCAAGGCATACCCGAGCCCGCCCGCGGCGCCCGCGCCCTTCTGGTCAGCCGTCTTGCGTCCAGCCAGCTCCGCGAACCTGGTCAGATAACCGTCGACCGCAGGCTTCCGGTCGTCCGTGATGCCCTTTTGAGTCCCGAAGATGTTCGTCGCGCCCCGCAGCCCGAGCATCGGGTTCTCCACGTCACTCGCCGCCACGAACTCGACCCCGGCCAGCCGCGTCCGCGCCGGCTCCAGGTCCACCTCGGTCAGCTCGGCGAGCCCCTTGGCCCCGGCCTCGAGGCTGCGGCCGACCGCCGTGGCACCCAGCGCCGCGAGCAGTCCAGCACCGGCGTCATTCGTGCCCGAGCCACCAAGGCCGAGGATGATCCGCTTCGCACCGGCGTCCACGGCCGCGGCGATCAACTGACCCACGCCGTACGTCGAAGCGTCTTCCGGCCGCCGATCGGCCTTCTCGACGAGATGCAGACCACACGCCTGCGCAGTCTCGATGTACGCCGTCTCGCCGCCCACCAGCACGGTCGCCGGGACCTCCGCACCGAGCGGCCCACGCACGACCACCGAGAGCAGCCGCCCATCCACGACCGTCGACAGCACGTCGATGAAGCCGGGCCCGCCATCAGCCATCGGCGCGATCAGTACTTCGGCCTGCGGGTCCCGTCGCCGCCAGCCTTCCTCGATCGCGGCCGCGGCCTCGACGGCGGTCAACGTCCCAGCGAACTTGTCCGGAGCAATCAGCACGCGCATGCGCACATCCTCTCCTACCCCCGACCCGCGCTGCCGCCTGCGGGCCATCCCCCGGACAACCAGGCCGGCGCGGTAGCGTCCGCGGCGTGCACTGGCCGACGACAGCAACCGAAGCGATCGCAGTACAGGAGCAGCTCCGAGGTCGCGTCGACACGACCGGACCTGGGCCGTCGCCGGCTGACACGCAGTACGTCGCCGGCCTCGATGTCGCGTACGACGGTGACGCCCTGGCCGCCGCGATCGTCGTCCTCGACGGCCACTCGTTGACCGAGGTTGACCGGGCGATCGTGCTCGGCCGCACGGCCTTTCCCTATGTCCCGGGCCTCTTCGCCTTCCGCGAGATCCCCGCCCTCCTGGATGCCCTGGACAAGCTGACAGTCACCCCCGACTTGCTCGTCTGCGACGGCCAAGGCCTGGCCCACCCGCGACGCTTCGGCCTTGCCTGCCACCTCGGCGTACTGACCGGCTTGCCGACGATCGGCGTCGCCAAGACCGCCTTCGTCGGCACGTACGCCGAGCCCGGCCCTCAGCGCGGCGACTCCTCCGACTTGGTTCTGGACGACGAGGTCGTGGGCCAGGTCCTCCGGACTCAAACCAAGGTGAACCCCGTCTTCGTGTCAGTCGGCCACCGGGTCAGCCTGCCCAACGCTGTCGCCCACGCGCTCCACCTCACCCCGCAGTACCGCCTGCCCGAAACCACCCGCGCCGCCGACCACGCCTGCCGCCAGGCGCTGTCCTGACTGTCTGCTGTCCGCAGATCTCCTTCGCTGGTGGCGCACCCCGACCTAGCCTCGCGCTATGCAGATCGAACAACTCACGCCTGAGCTGCATCTCCTCCGTTTCGACGTCGGCCAGGCGTACCTCTGGCAGGACGAGGACAGCCTCAGCCTCATCGACACGGGACCGATCGGGATGGGCGAGGCGATCCGGCTGGCGATCAAGGACCTCGGCCGCGATCCCGCCGAGCTGCGCCGGATCGTGCTCACCCACGCGCACGGCGACCACGCGGGATCCGCCGCCGAGATCAGGCAGTGGAGTGATGCACCGCTGCTCGTCCACCGGTACGACGTTCCGCTGGTCGAAGGCGTGGCGCCGATCCCGCCGCCCGTGCTGCTCGATTGGGAGCGGCCCCTGTTCGCGGAAGTGGACGGGCATCTCGCCGCGCCCCCGATCGCGGTGGACACCGAGCTGGCCGACGGCGACGTCCTCGACTTCGGCGGCGGTGCGCAGGTCATCTCCATCCCGGGGCACACCGAGGGCAGCATCGCTGTACACCTTCCGCAGCACGGCGTGCTCTTCACCGGCGACGCGGTGGCCGAGTACCAGGGCAACGTCATCCTCGGCGTCTTCAACCAGGACCGGACCGCGGCGATGCACTCGCTCAGCCGGCTGGCCGGCCTCGACACAGAGCTGCTGTGCTTCGGTCACGGGGAGCCAGTCCGCTCCGGCGGCACCGCGCGACTCCGGGAACTGGCGGCAATTTCGCATTCTGAGCAGTGACGTGCGACATGCGGGGGAAGAGGCCCGGCGTGGCACGATGGCTGACGTGACCACCATCGCTGAGGGCTCGAAGTCTCTTCCCCTGCTGTTCCTGGGCCGCGACACCGACCCGCACTCGGAGCGCGGAGTGGAGTGTCCCGGCGCGCTGCCGCCGGCCTCCGACCCGCATCTCGTCGAGCGGGCACTGAAGGCGAAGGCCGCGCTGGGCGACCAGGTGTTCGTCCTCGGCCACCACTACCAGCGCGACGAGGTGATCCAGTTCGCCGATGTCACGGGTGACTCGTTTAAACTCGCCCGCGACGCCGCGGCCCGGCCGGACGCGCCGTACATCGTCTTCTGCGGTGTGCACTTCATGGCCGAGTCCGCGGACATCCTGACCAACGAGAACCAGACGGTGATCCTGCCCGACCTCGCGGCAGGCTGCTCGATGGCCGACATGGCCCGCATCCAGCAGGTCGAGGCGGCCTGGGACGCGCTCGCCGACGCGGGTGTCGCGGACGTCACCGTGCCGGTCACCTACATGAACTCGAGCGCCGACATCAAGGCGTTCTGCGGCCGCAACGGCGGCGCAGTCTGTACGTCGAGCAACGCCGACGTCGCGCTCGACTGGGCCTTCCAGCAGGGCGAGAAGGTGCTCTTCCTGCCCGACCAGCACCTCGGTCGCAACACCGCCGTGCTGAAGATGGGCATCAGCCTCGACGAGTGCGTCGTCTACGACCCGCACAAGCCGGGCGGCGGGCTCACCAAGGAGCAGCTTGCCAAGGCCAAGATGATCCTGTGGCGCGGGCACTGCTCGGTGCACGGCCGCTTCACCGCCGCCTCGGTCGACGACGTGCGCAGCCGCGTCCCGGGCGTCAACGTCATCGTGCACCCCGAGTGCCAGCACGAGGTCGTCCTGAAGGCGGACCTGGTCGGCTCGACGGAGTACATCATCGAGACCATCGCGAAGGCCGAGCCCGGTACGTCGTGGGCCGTCGGCACCGAGCTCAACCTGGTCCAGCGGCTGGCCAAGCAGCACACCGACAAGAACATCGTCTTCCTCGACAAGACGGTCTGCTACTGCGCCACGATGAACCGCATCGACCTGCCTCACTTCGTCTGGGCGCTGGAGAACCTCGTCGCCGGCCACGTCGTCAACCCGATCAAGGTCGACGCCGACACCGAGAAGTACGCCAAGATCGCCCTAGACCGCATGCTCGCCCTCCCCGGCAAAACCGCCAAGGACTAACCACTGAGCAACTCGGCCTACCACCTGCTCGACACCGGGACGAGTCTCACCGACACCGAATCGGCCGGTGCTCGGGACGGCGGAGTACTGAATGCTGTCAGTGCGGTACGCGGGTTGTGTTGTACCAGGTGGCGAGGATGTCGGGGATTCGGTCGGGGGCCCAGCGGTTGACTGGTTCGATCCGGCCGGTGAGGGATGCGAGGCCCTTGGCCAGCTCGCCGACGACGTCGCCCCGCCACGGTACGACGGCGCCGTCCTCCGGCGCGACGATGACCGAAGGGCCCGCCCGGTCGACGCAAACCACCGGGCAACCGCTGGCCAGTGCCTCAGCCACCGCCCAGCCGGCTGCCTCGCGCATCGCGGGTGCCAGCAGGGCGTCAGCGCGGAGCAAAGCGGCGAGCACGTCCTCGCGCGGCAACTGCCCTACGAACTCCACCCGGTCCCGTACGCCGAGCTCTTCCGCGAGCCGCTCGGCGCGACGCCAGTCCGGGCCGTCGCCGATCACGCGGAGCTCCCAGCCGGCGGCTTCCGGACGAGCCAGGGCACTGATTGCCATCAGCAACCCTTTCCACGGGATCAGCCGGCCGACGAAGAGCGCGGTTTTGATGCCCGGGGCACCATAAGGCTCGCGTGGACCACTGGCCGCCGCGAACTGGCTGATCGCGACGTTCGGCTGGACGGTCACCTCGCGCGCGTACCGGCCGAAGTACTCGGCCACATCCTTGTTCTGGGCAACGACCAGATCGGCGCTCTGGGCAAGCTTCCGGCCGACCACTCGGCGCAGCAGCCCGGTGTAACCCCGGCGTACCAGTTCGTTCAGCAGGCCCTTCGAGCCGAGCCAGTGCGCCATCGACAGCGGCACCGTCGTCGAACCGCCGACCGGCCCCCAGATCACCTTCGCCGTCGACTCCTGAACCACGCCGGCCGGCATCCAGTCGGTCGCGAAGGTCAGGTGGTGGATGACGTCGAAGGAATGCTCGGCATGCAACCGGCGAGCCGTCCGCCCGGCGAGCCTCTGCCAGAGCGGGTAGTACCAGTACACGTCAGCGTGCCGGCGGCGAAGCTTGAGCAGCCACTTCGGCAGCTCCAGCGGTACGACGGTCAGCGACGGGATCGGCCGCGCGGCCAACTCCTCGGTGATCTCGTGCGCGAACTTGCCGCGAGTGATCAGCCAGACGTCATGATCGCGGGCCGCCGCCTTCGCCCAGGCCCAGCCGGCACCTGGTTCGGAACCACCCTTCGGCCGGCACGCATAAGCGCTCAGCAGGACCTTCGGCCGGGTCGACATCACAGCGTCCCCTCCAGGAGCCTCCGTAGATCCGTGCTCGAGGTGGAGGCCGTGTAGGGGAAGTAGTGCACGCTGGCACCGACCTCACCGAGCAGCTTCTCCAATCGGGTCCCCTTCTCGGTGCCCTTCCAGTCGTCACCCTTGAAGAGCACGTCGTAGCGCAACTGCTTCCACATCTCGAACTTGTCGCTGGACCAGTCGCTGACCACCTCGTCGACCAGGCCGATCGCCCGGACGACCTCCATCCGCTCGTCGTGCGGAACCACCGGCGGCCGGCCTTTGATCCTGGTCACCACGTCGTCCTCGACCACTCCTGCGATCAGGTAGTCGCAGTGCTCGCTGGCCCGGCGCAGGATGTTCAGGTGACCGATGTGGAACATGTCGTACACGCCCGGGGCGTAGCCGACCACGCCCATCAGCCGTTCACCTCGGTACGCCGCGGAGCCGGCTGCAACGCGGCCATTTCCCTGTACCACTTGGCGATCGCGAGCAGCAGGAAGAGCAGGTTCGCCGCCAGCAGTACGCCGTACAGGGCAGTGAAGAGGGTCGGCCAGCCGAAGGTCAGGAAGACCAGACACAGTACGCCGTAGTCGGTCGGTGCTATCAGCAACGACTTCAGCACCGAGTCGCCGCGCACGTTGGCCGTGCTGGCGCCGTGCCGGCGGCGGAGCTGGTCGATCAGGATCAGCCCGAAGAACATCACCGCCGACACGCACAGGTAGGCCAGCGGGACGAGCAGGACCAGTTCGTTGCTGAAGGCATCGAAGCGGTAGAGCGAGATCAGAACGGCGCTGTGCAGCAAGGCGATCTTGACGCAGTCGATCATGTGGTCGAGCCACTCACCCAGAGGCGAGCCGCCGCCGCGCAACCGGGCCAGCTGCCCGTCCGCGGAGTCGAAGGCGTAACCGAGCACCAGCAACGCGGTGACCGCCAGCGCGAGCGGCAGGCTCGGCTCGACGGTCGCTATCAGAACGATGCCGACCAGCGAACAGAATCCGCTGGTCAGGCTGACCTGGTTCGGCGTACGGCCGGCCAGGAACGCACCGGCGGCCAGGTAACGGCCGATCCGGCGATTGATGAACCGTGAGTACGCCGGTGTGCCGGCGGACGGCTTCTGCGCGCGTGACAGCTCCGCGACCACGTCGCCGATGGAGCGCCCGCTCATGCGACCGAACTGCGTGACTGCCGCTGGTCGATCGCGGCGCGCAGGATCTGGCTGCGGGAACCGCGGCCGGACGCCAGCACGCTGACCAGCCCGGCGGGCACCTCGTCGAGCTCGTCAGGACCCAGTACGCCGTCGGTCCCGTCGGCTGCGAAGACGGTGGCGACCCCCAGCTGACCGGTCAGCAACTCCGTCTCAACCCCGTCGACCACGACGACCTCGTCGACGCAGCGCAGCTGCTCGAGGATCTGCGCACGCTCGATGACCGGCACGAACGGCCGGGCACCCCAGGCATCAACGGCCCAGTCGTCGGTCAGCACGCCGACGACCAGCCGGTCGCACTGTTGTCTGGCTCGTTCCAGTACGTCGAGATGACCGACGTGGAACAGATCGAATACCCCGGTCAGATAGCCGATGCGTTGCGGCATCCTGTGCTCCCCCACTAAGCCCTCCCGGGCTCTGCCCCGTCGCCCCCCGGGCGAGTTGAACAACGAACTTCTGGCGAACATCCCGACAACCGGACCCCACCAGCGACCGACGTGACCCCCCACGTCTGCGCTGACCTTACACCGGGAGACGGGTCGTGCCCTAGCTACTCGGCGCACCGCGTGCCTGGCTGCGCCGACCGGTCCGCGGGCCTGTCCTTGGGTCGGCCGCGTGCCGGGCGATCGCATCGGCGTAGATCCTCTCCGTGGCCGCCAGGTCGCGCTCCGGAGTGAAGCGGTCGAGATACACCTGACGTGCTCGTTGGCCGAAGGTTACCGAAGTTCCACGCTCAGTTAGCAACCCCAGGGCCTTTCGGAGCGTCTCGGTGTCGCCCGGAGCGACCAATGCGCCCGTTTCCCCGTCGTCGACCAGCTCCGCCAGCGCTCCGATCCTGGACGCGACGACCGGTACTCCGTGCGCGAACGCCTCGATCACCACGAGCCCGAAAGTCTCATAAGACCGCGCCGGTACGACGACGGCGCGGGCGGACTGCAGTACCTCCATGCACTCGGCCCACGGCAACCCACCGAGCACCGTGACTGAAGGGTCTCGCCGGGCTCGCTCGTCCGCCTCGGCACGCAACGGCCCGTCCCCGACCACGACGAGCTGCCCCAGCGACGCATCCCAGGCTTCGAGCAGATCAGCGAAGCCCTTTTCCTCGGTCAAGCGCCCGAGAAAGACAACAGCCTCCCCCGCCCCTTCCCGTACTGCGCCCGAGTGGGCGACAGCATGTGGCTTCACGACGATCTGGTCGGCGTCGAACCCAGCGGCGACGTACCGGGAGCGGACGAACTCCGACGGCGCGATCAGTGTGGTGACGTAGCGCTGCCAGGTGTGGAGTGTGGTGTGCACGGTGATGCCGGCGACCAGGGGGAGGCTCTGCACCTTGGAGTCGCGATAGCAGCCGTGGACGGCGCCGCGCCACGGAATCCGCCCGACGCAGGACTCGCACGGCCCGCCGTCGCGCTGCAGCACTCCGTTGGCGCACATCAGCCGGAAGTTGTGGAGAGTGGCCACGACCGGCAGGTCCTGGCGCGCGGCGGCCCGGAGTACCGACGGGCTGAAAAGCGGGAATGTGTTGTGCACGTGCACGATGTCCGGACGCGCCGACTGCAATCGGAATGTTAAATCGCGTTCATCGGAAAATGACCAGATGGAGCGGAACGGTAACAGTGCGCGACGCTTTCGGCTCATCTGCGCAATGTCGTCGCTGTGCTGTGCGTACAAGTCGACGACATGTCCTGAGCTACGCAAAAGTTCAGCCGTTTGATCGACGACAGTGTTTTCGCCACTGGGTTGACCCGAACGATAACGGTTGTGCAACATGGCGACCCGCATGACACCACCTTAAGTCTCGCGGTGGTGACACCTGGTACATGACTGGCCGCACCTGGGGATGAATGACCGCGCGCCGAGACACCCGGAGGGTGCTTTGAGCAGGATTGGTTCGAGAAGGGTGTTGTTCGCAGCCCTTATCGCCACCGTGGTGGCTGTCGTTACAGTCACTTACCCCGTCATCTCTCATCAAAAGAACGCGGCATCCGCCGAGAAGTCACGCGACACCGCTCAGAACGGTCCGTCCGGTCCCGCGGTCCTCCCCTCGAAACACCCGACCGCGAAGACGACCGCCAAGCCGACCAAGGTTCCTGGCACCGTCTCGAGCAAGCCCCCGACCGTTGCACCGTCGAAGACGCCGAGCAGCAAGCCCACCAGCGCTCCCACGACGACGGAGCCGACCGCCACCACCCCGCCGACCAAGCCGGAGCCGTCTATCGACGAAACCGCAGCAGGACCCGCGGTCGCCGGCTCTTGTAGCGGTGTGGTGATCAAGCCGGGCCAGAACGCCCAGGCTGTGGTCAACTCCCAGCCCGTCGGTTCAACCCTCTGCTTCGCCGCCGGTTTGCACCGGATCAGTCAGACCATCCGGCCGAAGGCGAACATGACGATCGCCAGCTCGGCTCGCGCGGTCCTGACCGGTTCGGTGCCGCTCACCAGCTGGGCCAAGTCGGGCGCACTCTGGGTCAGCCGCGGCGCGTTGCCGGCGGCGTACGGGAAGAGCGGGCAGTGCGAGGACAACAAGGCGAACATCTGCCATCTGCGTGAGCAGGTCTACCTCGACGGCACCCACCTGACCCGGGTCGCCTCGGCCGCCGCGGTCAAGGCCGGCACGTTCTACGCCGACTATGCGGCCAACGCGATCTACCTGGGCAGCAACCCGGCTGGGCACGCGGTCGAGATGGCGAAGACCGCGACGGCGATCGAGTCCAACCAGCCCGGCGTCACCGTTCGCGGCCTGACCATCGAGCACTTCGCCAGCCCGGCCCAGGCCGGCGCGCTGGTCTCCGGCCCCGGCTGGACCGTCAAGGCCAACGAGGTGCGCTGGAACAAGTCGGTCGGCCTGATGCTGGTGAAGGCGAACAACGCCCGGATCGACCGCAACCTGGTGCACCACAACGGCCAGCTCGGCCTCGGGCAGTACAACTCGCTCAAGGCGAACGTCACCCGCAACGTGATCACGTCCAACAACACCGACGGCTTCTGGATCGCCGACTGGGAGTCGGGCGGGATGAAGTCGACCCGCTCGTCGGGCACCGTCAGCGGCAACCTGATCCGCGCCAACAAGGGCGTCGGGCTGTGGGCGGACGTCGCCGACGACGGCCGGGTGATCAGCTCCAACAAGATCACCGGCAACGCCGCCGACGGGATCCGGTTCGAGATCAGCCGCAACGGAGTGATCGAGAACAACACGATCACCGGCAACGGCTTCGGTACCGGCCGCGGCTCCGGCACCTCGCTGTGGGACGGCGGCGGTATCAACGTCAACACCTCGACGAACGTGACGATCCGGAACAACACCGTGTCCGGCAACGTCAACGGCATCTCGATCCAGTCCCGCACCCGGGGCGACGGGCCGTGGGGCCGCTACCTGCTCCGCAACGTGCACGTCACCGGCAACACGATCGGCATGACCGGCGGCACCCAGTCGACCGGCATGGTGCAGAACTCCGGCGCCGAGGTCCCGGCGGGCCAGCTGACCTTCAGCGGCAACCGCTACCTGCTGGACAAGCTGGCCGCCCAGCGGTTCGCGAAGTTCGGCACCAAGCTGAACGCCGTCGGCTGGCGCAGCGCCGGTCTCGACACCACCGGAAGTTTCCTCACCAGCTGAGTCCTGGCGCCGGCCCGATGCCCCAGGCCTTGCATCACGCAGCGCAACCTCGATGACAGAGCGCAATTGATGCACCCAGCAACAACAAACATGCCTGGGGCAACCGACCCGGAAGAATTGTTGGCCGACGCAACGACTTTGCGTATTGTCACGACTACTTGACGTAGTAGTCTTCTGGAGAAGGCCGCACCAGGGGGGTGCAGAAATGAAGTCCCTACCCCCGGAGGGTCGTCAGTGAAAAGATCAGTGACCATCATCTGCGTCGCGGCAGCCGGTGCGGTCGCCGTGACGGGGATCGTGGCCGGGACGCGCAGCAACAGCGCCTCGGCCTTCGGTGAGGGCAAGAGCGGCATCCTGCCGGGTGAGCACCCGCGCAAGCCCCGGCCGCGCCCCACCCCCGCCCCGACCACCCCGACGGTCAGCGTGCCCAGCACGCCCTTGCCTACACCCACGCCCACGCCGACTGTTTCCCCGAAGCCGACCGTCACGCCGACGCCCACTTTCACACCCACCCCGACGCCCACCCCGACGGTCTCCCCGAAGCCGACGCCGCCCCCGCTGCCCCCGGGCAGCTTCCCGGCCGGCCCTACGCTGGCACCGGCCTGCAACGGCACCACGATCACCACCGACCAGAACGCGGCCGACGTGATCGACAAAGCCGCGACCGGTACGACGTTCTGCTTCGCGGCCGGCCTGCACCGGATCGACCGCCCGTTGCGCCCGAAGGCGAACACGACCCTGGGTAGCGACGAGGGCGCAGTACTGACCGGCTCGGTTCCGCTGACCAGCTGGACCGCGGACAACGGCGACTGGGTCACCCGCGGCGCGCTGCCACCGGCGTACGGGATGACCGGGCAGTGTGAGGACAACGTCGCCAACATCTGCTACCTGCGCGAGCAGGTCTTCCTGAACGGCAAGCACCTGCAGCGGGTGAAGACCCGCGACAAGGTTGCTCCTGGCACCTTCTACGCCGACTACACCGGCAACGCGATCTACTTGGGCGACAACCCGCAGGGCAGGTCGGTGGAGATGTCCAAGACGAAGACCGCCATCGAGCCCGGCGGCACCAACGTCGCGGTGCATGGGCTGACGGTCGAACACTTCGCGAGCGCGCCCCAGGCCGGTGCGGTGGTGCTCGGCAGCGGCTGGCGGGTGTTCGCCAACGACATCCGCTGGAACCACGCGGTCGGCGCGATGCTGGTCAACGCCGACGGCGCGACGCTGGACAAGAACCTGATCCAGCACAACGGGCAGCTCGGCGTCGGCCAGTACAGCACCACCAACGGCAAGATCCTCGGCAACCAGGTGAGCAACAACAACACCGACGGCTTCTGGATCGCCGACTGGGAGTCCGGCGGGATCAAGACCACCTGGTCCACCAACGGCACGGTCGCGAGCAACCTGATCAAGGAGAACCGCGGCGTCGGGCTCTGGAGCGACGCGTACGACGACGGCCGGGTGTTCCGGGACAACCAGATCATCGACAACGCCGCCGACGGCATCCGCTACGAGATCGGCCGCAACGGTGTGATCGAGGACAACGTGATCACCGGCAACGGGCTGGGAACCGGTCGCGGGTCGGGCCGGTCGTTGTGGGACGGCGGCGGGATCAACGTGAACACCTCGACCAACGTGACGGTCCGCAACAACGTGCTGTCCGGCAACGTGAACGGCATCTCGATCCAGTCCCGCACCCGCGGCAACGGACCGTGGGGCCTGAACGTACTGCGCGACGTGATCGTCACCGGCAACAAGGTGACGATGCGCGGCGGCACGACGTCGACCGGCATGGTGCAGAACTCCGGCGCGGCGATCCCGTCCGGCGAGGTCGTACTGAAGGACAACAGCTACGTGCTCGACAGCCTGAGCGCGGACCGCTTCCAGAAGTTCGGCCAATGGTTCAGCGCCACCGAATGGCAAGCCGCCGGCCTCGACACCGGCAGCCAATTCACCACCGGCTAACCACGGACGACAGACCACGGGGCTGCCCCAGCGGCTATCCAGCGGCTGGGACAGCCCGCGGGGCAACGGCTGTCCAGCGGCTGGGCCGGCCCGTGAGGCAGCGGCTGTCCACCTCCCACCACGTCGCCCCCAGCGGGCGGCCGCCGCGAGCAGCATCTCGCGACGGCCGCCTCTGCCAACGCCGACCGCGGAATCTTCAACGACCTGCGCGGCGAGGCCAGGGTCGCCTGGGCCGGCCAG